>CAZRYS010000068.1:0-3941 GCA_964604365.1 uncultured Terrimonas sp. | reverse complement strand
CTGATATTTCCCTACTTATTTTTGGATAATTGTTCAGCACGAAGCTATTTGTGCTGAACTAAACGGCATTAAAAGCGGGTTAAAGGTGCAATTTTTTGTCTTTGCATATTCCGCGAAGTGCTCTGCGCTCTTTGCGAGCGCACTTTTTCCAGACAATATTCTATTAACCCATAATCGTACGCCATTTTTCTGACTCGGCGTAGTGTTTGATGAGTTGATTTCTTTTGCTGAATATCTTCTCAAAATATTTTTTCATAAAAAACCGCCCCAGAAAACCGCCGATGGCATCGCGGGGTTCCTCTATTTCTACCATATCTATCAATATGGTCCCATTGTCTACGGGTTTAAAATAGTGCTCGTGGCGAAAGCTCTTCAAGTCACCCTTTACCTGTTCTTCTACAAATTTCTGATGCACATCCATTTCTATCACCCTGGCCGTCAGCGCCCGCACTTTACCCAGGTGTTTGGCAGAAAAAGTAAGCGTATCTCCCTGTTTTATTAGAATGTCCGCCGCGCTGGCCGAAATAGATTCATTGCCATTGTTCAGGGCTTTTCTGTAAATGGTAGTATTGCGGCAGAGATCGAAAACCCGCTCTACCGGTGCCTTTATAAAGGTAGTTAAATGAATAAGTGACATGTTTGCAGATTTGGTTTACACGCTATCAAACACCTACCCACAAGGCAGGCCCGCAAACAACTAACGAATTTGACTTATGATTGTTGTACAAAAGGCAATTTTACCACCCTTGCCCGCAAAGATTTGTCTCTTACATCTATAAATATTTCACTATCAAGACCTGCAAAATCTGTTGCCACATATCCAAGACCAATCGCTTTGCCCAACGTAGGCGATTGCGTACCGGAAGTTACCCTGCCAATCAGGTTGCCTTCTTCATCCCGGATGACGTAGTCGTGGCGGGGTATGCCCCTGTCCAGCATTTCAAAGCCAACCAGTTTCTTCTCAACCCCGGTTGATTTTTGTTTCTGCAGATATTCGGAGGCCGTAAAGGTTTTGGATAACTTGGTGATCCAGCCCAAGCCCGCCTCCAGCGGCGTGCTGAAGTCATCGATATCGTTACCATACAGGCAGTATCCCATTTCCAGCCGCAATGTATCGCGGGCACCCAACCCTACCGGCTTGATGCCATATGCAGCGCCCGCTTCAAAAATAGACTCCCAGATTTTTGCTGCATCATTATCTTTATTCTCAAAATACACCTCTACCCCACCCGCACCGGTATATCCGGTGGCACTGATCAACACATTGTCGATCCCCGCAAATTTTCCTTTTACGAAATTGTAGTATTTCAGATTCAAAATATCCTGATCGGTAAGCGACTGAATGATTTTAGTAGCGTTTGGTCCCTGAATAGCCAGCAGCCCGGTTTTGTCTGAAATGTTATGCATTTCTACGTTATCGGTATTGTGCTGACTAATCCACTCCCAGTCTTTCTCGATATTAGAAGCATTCACCACCAGCATATACACTTTGTTCTGCTCAATACAATACACCAACAAATCATCTACAATGCCACCATTTTCATTAGTAAGACAACTGTATTGTATTTTACCGTCGGTTAGTTTAGACGCATCATTAGTGGTTACTCTTTGAATCAAATCCAATGCTCCTTCGCCCTTAAAAACGAATTCACCCATATGACTGACATCAAATACACCTGCATTGTTACGCACAGCGGCATGCTCATCATTGATGCCGGAATAACTGATGGGCATATTGTAACCGGCAAATTCTGCCATCTTAGCTCCCAGACTCACATGTGTGTCGGTAAAAGGGGTCGTTTTCATTTATAATATTATTTTTATCTTTTTACGATGAAACGGAATTCAGTTTGCAGAATAATTATCTATCTCACTCACTAAACCAACTGCTATACATCAGGTAATTATTAGCAATCCGGTTGATTTCTCCGCTGATCAGTTCCTGCGATACATCCTTCACTTTTTTGGCCGGTACTCCAGCATAAATAGATCCTGCTTCAACCTTTGTTCCTTCCAGTACTACGGCACCAGCCGCTATGATGGTATTAGTTCCTATTTCTGCATTGTCCATTACAATGGCGCCCATTCCAATCAATACATTGTTGTGCACCGTACATCCGTGCACAATTGCATTGTGACCGATACTAACATTGTCTCCTATTACTGTTTGGGTTTTCTCGTATGTACAGTGTATTACAGCCCCATCCTGAATGTTTACCTTGTTGCCAATGCGGATAGCATTTACATCGCCCCTTACTACAGCATTAAACCATATGCTGCAATCATTGCCCATTACCACATCTCCCACAATGGTAGCATTCGGTGCCAGAAAGCAATTTTCACCTATTTCCGGCAATACATTTTTTACGGGTAAAATCAATGCCATACTACGCTATTTATTCACCAGGGCAATATCAAAATTCACCAATTCTACAAATTGTTGTATCCGTTCTTCTATGTCTCTTCTTTTTAGCTCCTTCAAACGAGCCGTCCCAAATTTTTCTACAGAAAAAGAGGCAATAGCAGACCCAACAATTATAGCTGATTTCATTCCATCGAACGTAAAATCTTTGCTGCTGGCCAGGTGCCCTACAAAACCGCCGGCAAAAGTATCTCCGGCACCGGTTGGATCAAACACTTCTTCGAGCGGAAGTGCAGGGGCAAAAAACACATGATCTTTATTGAATAGCAAGGCGCCGTGTTCCCCCTTCTTTATTACTACGAACTTAGGACCCATTTTACCAATTTCTTTTGCCGCTTTCACCAACGAATACTGCGCCGTTAACTGCCTGGCTTCAGAATCGTTCAATAGTAAAACATCCACATGTTTTAACACTTCTTCCAATTCGTGCAACGCCACATCCATCCAGAAGTTCATTGTATCCAGCACCACCAGCTTAGGACGTTTCTGCATCTGCTTAATTACACTTAATTGTACGGAAGGAGAAAGGTTGCCTAACATTAAAATCTCAGCCCCCTGGTAGCCATCCGGTACCACCGGATCGAATTCGCCCAAAACATTCAGTTGTGTCTCCAGGGTATCGCGGGTATTCATGTCCATATGATACCTGCCACTCCAGAAAAACGATTTTTTGTCTTTTTTAATCTGTACTCCTTCTAGTTGTACCCCGCGGGCTTCCAGCTGACTCAGCTCGTCCTCAGGAAAATCTCCTCCTACTACTGAAATCAGTTTTACGGGACGGGTAAAGTTGGAGGCGCTCCAGGCAATATAGGTGGCTGCACCACCTACAATTTTATCGCTTTTGCCAAAAGGCGTTTCTATTGCATCGAATGCCATGGAGCCAACTACTATTAAAGACATAATTTATAGGATTATCTTCGAAAAATGGTTTAAAACGGAGCAAAACTAAGCCTATTACAGGAGCTATGCTTACTTTTTTGGGAAATTTGTTGCCGAAGGATAGGGAAAGAAGGGCTGGCCAAGGGCTGCTTAATATTGCTAAAGCTCTGCGTCTATTTTTGCACAAGCAAAACTTGCACCATATTACTACCAGTAATAAAACGACCCGTGCCGTTAAAAGCCACCCGGTTGGATAATTACTTACATCCAAGCGATCGAAATTTGTAGTTACACAAAATATCTACTACCTTAATGTTCTCATTATAATTAATTTCAGTAACCCTGTAACATTAGTTATAGTGGACTTTGTTTTTGCCTTTCTGGTATAACCTTGGGATGATCGGTTTCTGTCCACAGACATGTGACTGAGAGGGCGGAGCTACGGCAATATCCGTGTAGAAACGCTTATACACGGATAAATCTATTCGCATTGGCGCTATAAACAATACAAAATGTATTATACTAAATATTTGATTTTCAATTTTTTGCAGAAACCAGAATAACAGACAATAACATAAATACAATCGTTGTACGCAATAAATCAACTACTCCAATGACGTTACCGAAAATATTCTTGTTG
>CAZRYS010000067.1:0-5201 GCA_964604365.1 uncultured Terrimonas sp. | reverse complement strand
TTCTTCCTTTGTCATAAGGTGTCTATAGAATGTGCGGTTAAATTACTGCCAACGATTGTATTTATGTTATTGTCTGTTATTCTGGTTTTTGCAAAATATTGAAAATAATATATTTAGTATAATATATTTCGTATTGTTTATAGCGCCAATGCGAATAGATTTATCCGTGTATAAGCGTTTCTAAACGTTTCCACACGGATACAGCTTCGCCCTCTCAGTCCCATATATGTTTTCAACATATTACAAAGACATCCCATTCAGATTGTTATCAGAGAAATAAATGAAAGCCACTAAAACTGTTGGTGCGGGTTTGGATAATTACAGGTAATCAAATTACAGAGGATTAAAAGCGAACTTTAAATTAAATAATTTTTATATAATTCCAAATTTTTAATTTTTTTATGGAGACTGGGTTTTAAATTATCCGGGATGCTGGCTGTGTACGGCACTGTTCTTTGGTACAATAATCAATTCCGTGTAGTCATTTTTTTAAAATCAAGGACGGGATTGATGGAAAAGCTTTCAATCATTTTTCTTGATACTTTTTGCGGAAAAAGTATCCAAAAGCCGCCGGGGAATTATTACACCCAATTCCCCGGAAAGCCCTGATTAAGCTTTTGTGATACTGCATAATCAGCTAAAGACCCCTGATTAATTGATTAACTTATCCGCTACTGATATCAGGGAACTATAGTTGAGTTTACAGTAATGCTACCCTCATATCAAGGCGTTCCCGAAATTGGCTGCAATCTTCTACGCCTGAGGCGAGACAAGTTTTCGGGTGGCTTTTGCTTTACTTTTTTCCATAAAAAAGTAAAAAGAAATAGCAATGAGAACAATTCTACAGCCGGATTGAATATATCTGATAACTTTTTGCCTTAACTAAACGGCATTAAATACCTGTTAAAATCTTGAGATAAGGTAACCTGGTAAAACAAAAAGCCTTCCGATGGAAGGCCTTTTAATATTTTCGGGGATCTCGTTTTACATTGCTGCCAACTGTACCTTTTGCTGCAAGTCTACCACACTTTCTTTAAACAGGCTATCGGTATCCATCAGGTCTTTCACCGTTTGGCAGGAGTGGATAACCGTTGTATGATCGCGTCCACCAAAATGTTCACCGATTGTTTTTAGCGAATTTTTGGTGAATTGTTTTGCCAGGTACATAGTTATCTGGCGTGCCTGCACTATTTCTCTTTTACGGGTTTTTTGCAAAAGCCTTTCATACGGAAGGTTGAAATAGTCGCATACCATTTTTTGAATGGTTTCAATTGTAATTTCCTTGGAGGAGGTTTTCACAAAATTGCGCAATACCTTTTTTGCCAGTTCCAGGTCAATTTCTCTTTTATTAAGAGATGATTGCGCCAGCAGGGAAATTAAAGCCCCTTCCAGTTCCCGTACATTACTTTGAATGTTAAAAGCAATATACCGGATCACATCTTTGGGCATATCCAGCCCATCATTCTTCATTTTTTTCTCCAGGATCGCCATTCTCGTTTCATAATCCGGCAGTTGCATATCAGCGCTCAGTCCCCATCGGAACCGGCTAAGCAAACGCTCCTGTACGCCTTCCAGATCCTTAGGCGATTTATCGGAAGTAAGCACCAATTGTTTACCACTTTGATGTAGATGATTAAAGATGGCAAACAACGCATCTTGTGATTTTTCGGCTCTGTTGAAAAACTGAACATCATCCACAATCAATACGTCAATCATTTGGTAAAAATGAATGAAATCATTGATCGCGTTATTACGGCTGTGGTCCTGAAACTGGTTGATGAATTTTTCAGAACTCACATACAATACTATTTTATTTGGGTGAAGCCTTTTTACTTCATTTCCGATAGATTGTACCAGGTGAGTTTTGCCTAATCCTACACCACCATATACCACCAGTGGATTGAAGGAGGTAGTACCGGGTTTTTCTGCAACGGTTTTTCCGGCTCTTCTGGCCACACGATTGCTGTCTCCCTCTATGAAGGAATCGAACGTATAAGCGGCGTTGAGTTGCGGATCAATTTGCATCTTTTTCAATCCCGGTATTACAAATGGGTTTTTAACAGGTGTATTTACTACTAGCGGGAAGTCCATCTCATTATTAGAATATGTCTTGAAACCGTGTGTTGGAACGTCCATGGTAAGCGGTTGATTTTTTTCATTTCCGCTATCTACCATAATTCTGTATTCAAGCCTTGCTTCTTTACCTAATTCCCGGGTCAATGTTTTTGCTAATAAATTCACATAATGTTCTTCGAGGTACTCATAAAAAAATTGACTGGGTACCTGAATGGTGAGAATCTTTTCATTAAGCGCTACGGGTTTGATCGGTTGAAACCAGGTCTTATAGTGTTGCCATTCTACAATATCTTTAATAATAGTCAGACAGTTTTGCCATACGATTTCGAATGATTTATTCATTATCTGTCAAGCAGTTTATAATTGAATTATGAATTTTAAATTTTACGTTTTCTGTTTTTGGTACATAGACCAAAAAGTAGGGTAGGGCGGCGAATATCAATATATTACTGTTGAAAAAAAAATTTTTTATTCTCTTCTTTTCTTCTCTGCTGCATTGGTGTTGGTTTTCATGGTTTTTTATTTTTTTCTTGTTTTAAAAATGCAATAAATGATGTGAATAAAAAGATTTTTTAGTATCATATTATAGGCAATAGTTAAACAAAGACTCTCCCTTTTTCAAAGTTCATAGTAGCAAAAAGCGTACAAGATTTTTGTAAAGGGTTAAAAAAGTTAGTTTTTAATGTTGACACCATTAGCAAGTTTAAGTTGTTTGTGGATTAGGTTGATTTCCTGACTATTTTTTACAAAAAAAATACAGCAGGCTGGTAATCACTCAGACAATATTTACCTCCTGTAAGCCCGAAAAAAAGCTTACGATTTTAAACAAACTGAAGTCATTCAGTTGCGGATGTCAACCTTTCGCTGTAAGATTGGCATAGGCTCTTGTAGGATGGTAAAAATGACATACGGATTAAATGTGATGTAGATGTTGTCTTTTTGAAAGGTAACTTTTTTTTAGCCCAAAACAAAAACAAATTTAAGTGCGATAACTTTATAAATTTGTCGCTTAATTATTTACAATGAGTTATGAGATTACGGGAAAATTGATAGCCCGCTACGAAACGGTTCAGCGAACTTCCAGCTTTAAAACACGGGAATTTGTGATAGAAAAAACAGATGATATTGGAGGAAAGCTGATAACCAATTATGCTAAATTTCAATGCGTTCAGGACAGAACCAGTTTGCCTGATCGTTTTAATATAGGAGAGACCGTTAAGGTGCACTTTAATATTAAGGGTACCAGGTGGGAGAAGAACGGACAAGTGAACTACATTACCAATTTGGATGCCTGGCGGATAGAATCTGTAAACCTGGGCAATGCCAGTAACAATACAGAAGAACTTCCCGGAGCGACTGGTTTTACACCCGTTACAGAGGATGACCTTCCTTTTTAGTGTAGAATCCGGAAAAAAAGTTTTAGGATAAATACCTAACCTTCAATGATAAAAAGAATTTCACTCCGGCTGCTTCCTGGGGCGGCAGCAAATGAGACCATAATCAAAAACCAGATAGCCGCGGCTTGTGGTATTAAAGAGTCACGCATCGCAGGGTTTCATATTCAGAAGAAATCGATCGATGCGAGAGGGCGACAGATCTGGATAAACCTGGGTGTAGATGCATTGATTGACGAACCTTATCATGATAGGCAAAAAATGTCCTTTCATTTTAAGAATGTAAACAATAGTACCTATAAAGTAGTTATTGTGGGTGCCGGCCCCGCCGGGCTATTTGCAGCCTTACATTTAATAGAAGCCGGTATCCAACCCATCATTCTGGAGCGGGGAAAAAACGTAAGAGATCGACGCCGGGATCTTGCATTGCTCAACAAATCGGGAGTGGTCAATCCCGAGAGCAACTACTGTTTTGGCGAAGGCGGTGCGGGTACTTATAGCGATGGGAAATTATACACCAGAAGTAATAAAAGAGGAGATATCAATAGGGTATTACACCTCTTCTGCCACTTTGGGGCCGAGGAGAGCATTCTTTATGATGCGCATCCCCATATCGGTACTAATAAGCTGCCGGATATTATAACCGCTATGCGTGAAACTATAGAAGCACATGGTGGTGTTTTTCTTTTTGAAAAAAAAGTAGTTGATTTTCTGGTAGATGATAATGTTGTTAAAAAAGTGGTGACGGCCGATGGTGCCACTTTTGAGGCCGACGCAGTCATTCTGGCAACAGGGCACTCTGCCAGGGATATTTTTGAACTGTTAAATAAAAAGCAGTTACAACTCTTTCTAAAGCCTTTTGCTTTGGGTGTAAGAATTGAACATCCGCAAGAATTGATTAATTCCATTCAATATCATACGCCAGATAAAGCAGAACAGGTTTATCTTCCCCCCGCCTCTTATAGTCTTGTAGAGCAAGTGCAGGAAAGAGGTGTATTTTCCTTCTGCATGTGTCCTGGTGGGATCATTGCACCTGCAGCTACTGCCGCCGGCGAATTGGTGGTAAACGGTTGGAGTCCTTCTAAAAGAAATAATCCTTTTGCCAATAGTGGTATGGTGGTGAATATAGAAGAAAAGGATGTGCAGCAATTTAATAAACACGGTGCACTGGCGGCCATGTATTTTCAACAGTTTGTTGAACGGAAGGCATACAATGCCGGTGGCGGGGGCTTTGTGGCACCAGCGCAGCGAATGGTAGATTTTTCGGAAGACCGGCATTCCCCTACTTTGCCGGATTGTTCTTATATACCCGGTGTACAGTCTGTTTCGATGAAGGAAGTATTACCGGGATTTGTTTACAAGGCCTTACAAGAAGGGTTTAAGACATTTGGAAAAAAAATGCGTGGGTATTACAGCAACGAAGCCATAGTAGTGGCCACCGAAAGCAGAACCTCCTCACCAGTAAGAATTCCGAGGGATCCGGTCGGTTTAGCCCATCCGCAGTGGCAAAATTTTTATCCCTGTGGTGAAGGAGCCGGATATGCAGGCGGAATAGTAAGCGCCGCAATGGATGGCGAGCGGGTGGCAAATGTGCTTGTACAAAAACTGCTCTGAGCATTTGTATACAACATAGGTGAGCTAGATTGTAAGGAGATATTCTGCTTCTTTCAACCCATATTCAATGCCGTTTAGTTAAGCACAAATAGCTTCGTGCTGAACAATTATCCAAAA
>CAZRYS010000066.1:0-9132 GCA_964604365.1 uncultured Terrimonas sp. | reverse complement strand
GACAATCTTTTTATTCCCCACGCCTCCAAATATTTCGCTGGACCTTGGATCACTAAAGAAAGCTTTTACTTTTTCAATAGCCGCACTGGTTTCTACATCATAATTGGTCCTATAAAACACCTGCGATTGAACTCTATCAAAATCCAGGTTCAAAACTTTGTCAGTAGGTAGTACTGAACTTCTGGTCTTCTGAAGTTTGGAACCGGCAACCTGCTGTGTGACCTTATCTCCAATATAATTGTTGGTAAATACTTCTTTCACTTCCTCTTGTGTCATGCCCGCCTGACCACCCAGGTTCTTCATTTTTGTGGCTGTGTAGTTCTCCACATCTTCCCAAATCATGTTATTGAAGAGTTCCGCATTCTCCTGCGTTTGCGCTTTGCGTTTATCAAACTGTCCTCTCCAAAAATTGATTATCTCAATATTCTCAGGAGAAGACCTACGTAATACCTGATCAGCATTGTCAGCCGTTTTTAAAAGTTCATCATAAACCTGCAGCACTAATTCTCCCTCTCTTTTCTCAGCATCCACATCAGATTTCATCAGCCTTTCACCAGTTTGTCTTATAAGCCCTTTGGTTCTATTAAACTCAGCCTGCATTTCTTCTGGCGTACCACCAAAATGGTTCATTACATATGCCAGTACACCACGGCGATAAACATTGACGGGTTGCTTTGATTTTTTACTTTTCAGCTTTTTCTCAGCA
Source organism: uncultured Terrimonas sp. (assembly GCA_964604365.1). Classification (GTDB taxonomy): domain Bacteria; phylum Bacteroidota; class Bacteroidia; order Chitinophagales; family Chitinophagaceae; genus Agriterribacter. The sequence continues at coordinate 8,426 of CAZRYS010000066.1, read as the reverse complement.
TCGAGTGTGGTATTCTGTAATGATTGAGCCCGGGCATGCCCTTCAAAGATTGCAGCTACACCAGAATGCATTTGTATTTGCGATGCCAGCCTGGTAGATTTGAATATGAAGTCATGCAGTTGCGCCATACTGCCAAAGCCCTGAAGTAATGTACTCCGTATGCTGCCCAGATTGGTAATACCAAAATCAGCAATTGCCTTTTCTGAAGCCTTTATGCTTCTCTGAGTATCGGCAATTATTGAAAGCTTCTCCGAACCAGTAAAATCATTGTTGACAACAATGTTGTTTATGATGTCATTCAGAACTGCCAAGGTTCCAGCATCCATGTTTGCTATATCCAGTTGCTTGATATTTTCAATGATTTCATTTTCTTTTTTGCTGTTAGCCGGATCAGTCTCCAATGCTATTCTATTATACTCAATAACATTTCGGAGTGCTTCCAATCGTTGTTGCTTGGCTTCAAATGCTTCCACAGCCTTTTGAGCAGCATCCAAACTTGTTCCATTAATGGCATCAACCAGATCCTTCATTTCTTTCAAGCTCATGGAAACCGGATCTATCACACCGGCTGCAACCAAATCAGCATAATCTTCAGCAAACTTATTCTTAGCCTCCTGGCTAGCATATCTCTCGTAAGATTGGATATAAGCCTCAATTGTATTACTGTCGATATTGAAGCTCTCATTTTTAGTGACTGGTCGACCTTCTTTGGTAGAAACCTTCACACCCTCAGCCACTCCGGTAATACGGGATGCTATAGCATTATAAATATCTATATCCTCAACCTTAGCAGGATCGATTTTGCCAAACTGTTTAACTGTTTGTCTGGTATAAGCTGAACGGTCTTTATTAGTACTGATGCCGGATTTTATTTTGTTACGGAGGCTTATAGCAGTATTCAATTTTGCTTCATAGTCGGCATCTAACAATACCTTCTCCACAAAGTCAGAGAAGCGGTCAAATCGCTTCTGGTTAGTGCCAATCTTATTTGCCCTGTTGAATAGTGTTTCCCATTGTTTGGAAGTTATAAAACCTTTATTCCTGGCATCGGTAAGTAAACCCTTTACCTGTGTGGTCGTAGCATCGGTAGCACTTTTCTGATCTGCTTTCCCAGAGCGGTAGCCAATTCGTGCACCGCGAGCCTGATCTTTAATCTGTTTATGAAGTGCCTGACGGGGTGTTAATTCAATTTTCTCACCAGTAATTTTTCCTGTTTGCACATTAGCCATAATTCCTTTCTTGGTAACTCTTGCGGGAGAGCCTGTCTCAAAAGCACCTTCCATTTGGTTTACCAGAAAATCCCGCACTTCAGCTTCTTTTGCATCGGGATGCTGATACCTAATCATGTCCACTGCATCTGAAATACTTTGTGCTAATGATGCACCGCCTTCAATAGCAAAAGCCATTGTTTCTAAACCTTCGGCCAATACTTTCCTAGGAATAGCTGATATGTCCATCATAGCCCCGGTAATTTTTTCACCAGAACTATCACGCATTTCAAACTCTCTGATCTGCTTTGCCATGTTACGTAAAGCGGTAGTAACTGGCTTAACTTTTTGCTTATAGTCTTTCTTTTCAACCTCAGGCGCTTTTGCAGAAAGTCCTTTTTCAATAGTTAGACGAACAGCATCTACTGCAGGTTCTATATTTTCTTCTATAACCAATGGAGCCATTTCCTGCACCTCTTCAGCAAATTTGAAGTGTTCAGGTTCTGTTGGTATTTCAGTTTTGGGATTAGCAGCCTCAATAGCTTCCGGTGTATTATCAATTGGAACATAGTTCTCATCAACGGTCTTTTCTCCTTTCAACAACTGGAATCTCAAATCCTCAGATTTTTTTATTTCTTCTTGCAGCACCTTTTGGACAACAACATCATCGGTTTGAGAAATTTCATTCTCCAGGTTCTTTTCATGCAGCATTGCAGCCATATATTTTTGTCCGGCTTTTTCGGTCAAACCACTTGATTTAACCGCTGGCATGTTTACGGTATTGATGGCAATAGCATCGTTGAGCAATTTCATTTTGCTGTCGTATGCAACCTGTGATAATTCTCCGTTTAAAAATGCTCTATTAATTTCCTCCTTCACATCATTGGTAAGGCTCTGATCCACACCAATCCGGGAGATCAGGTTCATGCCTGCATGACTGGCTCTGACATTTCTTATGCCCGCCAAAAGACCCACAGGACCACCATGAAGAAGCATACTTGTATAAGCACTAAGGACGTCATCAAACGCTTCCTTCTCATTAAATTTGGAGGGTGCTAATATCAACTTTGCTACACTCTCTGCGCCACTGGCAACAGCTTCTTCAACGGCTTCTTTATTTGTCTCCACAAATCCTTCTCCCACCATCCGATACCCATTTGTGAATACGGTTTTTAGTCTGGGAACCAAGCTTGATTTTGACATGGAACCAACAGAAATATTGTCAACCAGGCGAGATACTCCTGGCGCCAGATTTCGAGAGAAAGCATCTAATATTTTTTCATCTTTAAATATTCTCTCCGAGCCAGCATTAGCAGCCGCAACAATATTGCTGTAGAGCAATCTCTTGTCAGCATCTTTGTCATCAGGAAATAACTCTAATGCCATTCTCTTTGCACCATCATATGAAGCTGCAAAGGCTGTAATAGCTCCGGCAAAACTGGTGATAGTCGATTTTGAGATCCCTATATCTGTAGCAGCGTTGGCAATCATCTCTTCAGTTGATAAGCCTTTAATTGCCCGGGCTGTCTTTACCATGCCGGCACCAGCTGCAAGTCTGGTGAATGCCGCTCCCAATCCTTTAGTGCCTATGGCCTGGATAAATACCTGACCACCTACATTACCCATACCATCAAATATTTCATTTGCCGTAGATCGTATATTAGTATAACTCTCCAATTCTTCCAACTGGTTCTGTTCAGCTTCGGTAAGTGTAGGTTTTTCTTTCAGGTATTTAATTGTGGCTAAAGCTTCCGGACTTTCTCCCACATTCTGATACCTCGTATTATGAGCCTGAGAAAGAAGGTCTTTTGCCTGGTCACTTTCAGTACGCTCAATGCCTGCAGGGAGAATAGGAATATCCCTAATTGAATTTCCTATTTCCTGAGTAGAGGTGATAACACCTTCTGCGAATTTATTCAGTGCACCAGATACCGGAACATTACTTCCAATATTCCTTTCTTCAACAGGAAGAATATGTTTAAAAAAATGTGCTTTATCTTCTGGACTTAATTTTTCAGCAGCCTTTTCAAGTTCTTTAGAAGAAGGATTTTTATTAAACATTTTATTGTTCTTACCATCCTTGTAAAGTACGGCCCCAAGCTTATGATAAACTTCAGCATTCTTTTTATCGGGGTAAATATCATCCGCTAAGGTTTCATCTTTCTCAGCCAAAGCAATCGCATTGGGATTGCCTGTAGCTAACAACGCCTCAATGCCTCTCTGGTAAATATCACGGTCATGAGGAGAACCTCCTGCCTTTAAGCGCAGTTTGTATCTCTCCGGATTAGCCAGCTTTTCATACTCCAAACCAATTTCCAAAGGATCACTAGTTGGGTTCACTCTTGCATATTGATTAGCTGCCAGCGTACCTAAATTGTCCAGCATCCTTGTATGTATGCGATTCTCACGATCAATCTTCTTTGAATGTTCCTGTGAGTTCTCCCGGGGAACATTGACAGGAGCATTTGCATTGATCCTCATGAAAGGATGTTCTGAATTAATCCGCTTGATCTCCTGATCATGAATATCTTTAAAGTTGACCAGTAATGCTTCTGCATAAGCAGGATTCCCAATTAACTGTTCCCGATCAATGGCATAACCCTTCAAACCATCATAGGCTACCGCATCCAACATTTTAAAGTGTTCAATACGTTTCCCCTTCCTCGCCTCATTTACGTAATATTTAAAATCTTCCTGGTTGCTAATGATTGATGACACAGTCTTTACAGGCAAACCCGATATCGAAGAAATAGAGTTGATTTCATTCTTTGTGACTTTCCCCTTTTTTACACGCTCAGCCAGTTCAATAGATTTCTTTTCGATATTCTCAGCAGTTAATGGTCCAAACGTATTGGATATATCCACTTTCTGATCTCCAACCTGGATATGTCCGGCGCTCTTTTTTAACGATGCATAAGGATCTCTGAAATCAATTATACCAGCCTCAAATCCAAAAGGAGAAGGATCTTTTGCTGACGTTGGATTACTCAAAGCTTTAGAGAAATACTTTTTATAAAAGTCATCTTTGCTTTTGGTGTAATCACCATCCGCAAACAATCCTTCATACAATTTGTCTATGTTCTCTCGGCTACTATACTTAGTCTTGAATTCATCAAAGCTTTTTGTATAAGTTCCATCACCATACAACCCTTTGTATAATCCTTCAAGAGGATCATTAGTTTGTTTTACTCCAGCATTACTGGCGTTTAAAGAACCGGTCACAATCGCCTCAAATTCACTGAAGGAACCGATATCTAAATCGTTGCTTACACTATCGTAGAATTTTTTACGTGAAGCTGAACTATTCATCTTTTTCGAAAACTCATCATATGTGCCTATATCAAAATCCTCTGACACACCATCATAAAGCTTTCTCAACCTGTCACCAGGAGTTTTCGACAAGATTGATTCGTATTCATTATAGTCTCCCAAATCATAGCCTTTTTCGGAAATCAAATCATAGAAGCTTTTTCTGTCGTCCACCGTTCTCATAGCGTTTGAGAAATCACCATACGAGCCTATGTCAAACTTTTCCGATACAGTTTGATAGAGATCTTTTAATTCAGGAGGGTCCGACAATTCAAATCCAAAGGGTGAATAATCTGGCTGTTGTTGGATAGTCGAAGGAGCAGTTTGAAGTGCTGAGTCTTTTATCATCAGTGATATTTTTATTGAGCCAACTGATGAACTATACGAAGATTTTGAGAGAGTATCTGCGGGGTTCAGTAGTTCGCGCTAAATGAACAAGAATTTTTCTTTTGAAACGCCCCTATACATTTCGATAATAAAATTACCAATTATAATTTATAAAAGCGCAAAAACAAACTAACAATATGTGAATATAACTCCCATGACTAAGTGTATTTAATACGGGGGTCGTTTGCGCTACAGGAAACGCAAATCCCTGACCGGGTGGGGTCAGTTTTTCAAAATTAGATCCAAAGGAATGCGCTTTTGTAAAAAGCTACTTGGCATAAGAAGACAGAATGTAATAGCTAATTATAAACATGGCTATCTCTGAGATCTTATTCCATTCTGGAAATTCGATTCTAAAGAAAATACAAAGTATATGTATTGACGGATATTGTTATGTAATATCCGTAATAACATAAAAAGGTTTTGTTTTGGTAAAAAAATATAAAATATCATTAGGTGGACAAAAAAAGATTCACTATCTTTAATATAGATATCAAAAAGGCTGCGCCAACAGCCCATTATTTTAAAACTAAATTTATAATGGTATGAAAACTTCAAAATCCAGGGTTGCAAAAATTAGCAGCCGTGAAAAGCAACTCGTTAATAATGTGCTTAAGAATTTCTTAGCCGATACAGGATATAAAAACCTGGAAGACCTCAAAATGGCTATTGTCTCTTTTCATTTATGTAACCCTGACAACTTTATTTCCTGCCCCAAAGCTGGGCCAGACATTTGGCTAAAACACTTTGTAGAAACTAAGAGTGAATGGCAAAGGTTTATTTGCTCCAACGGTAACTCGTTTGTCTATAACAATCAAATTGGAATTGTTACAAAAGCTGAAATAATTGGTGGGAATATCCATGAATAGTTGGATCTAATATTAACAGAATAAAAAACCGGCTGCGCCAACAGCCGGCTAAAATTTAATTTCTAAATTTTTAATGGTATGTCAAATCTACAACATTTTACCACAAGAGAGAACACACGAATTTTTAAAGGCTTCCACGGCTGGCAGGGTGAAACTACCGTCAATATTGCTGGACAAGATTGGAAAATAACAACATTAAAACGCCATGACGGCTTTATTGGCTCTACCGCTGTAGCTGTAGAAGGTCGGGAAGATGGATCTTTCACTTACATGCCGCTTACCGCTAAATCTCATAGTTTAATGAAGGTATCAGGTAAGGCAACTGAAAAACTAATCAATGATACACATTATGAAGCCTTAGCCAAATTTGATGCCATGCACGAAGGCGGGCAGATTGAAGAAAAAGCACCCTATCAAATTAAACCAGGTCAATTATTCCGGTTTTTGGGTTATGGTTATGAAATGCAAATCAAATATGTGTGCTACGATATTAGTACAAATAGCTGGGGTACTACTTACAAGGTAGTTGACATTAAAGAAAAATCCTTTTCAACTGTTGAGCATCCAAGATTGGTGAGTGAAAAATTTGGAATTGGGACCTATTACAATGAAGGTGAAGTAATGGGAGAAGATGAGTTAAGTAATTTACTTATCGAGGTTGCACAATTGGAAAAGCAGCGTGTAGCAGATAAGGAACAGGCAGAAAAAAAAGCTAATACAGCCCAGGCGACAGCCATCGAAGCAGGTAGTAAGATTTTACCATCTATACCTGAAGGTGTCAAAGCTTTGATTATAGCTGAATTAATGGAAGATGACAGCGATACAATGTCTGATTATTTCGCCTCTCATTCTACAAAGGTTATTATCCTGGCTTTCTCTACTCATACCCGGGACCTATTCCCTGAAATGCGCAAAGCCGCTTTAAATTGTCCGGATACAGCTTACCTAGCAACAGAAGGTGAAGAACACCGGGAGAAGTACAGCATGGGAGAAGGTTATTACATTGGGGCTAGGCGTAGCGGCTGGCGTATCAGTAAACTAATAATACGCAATGAGGAAAGCGTGCTGAAGAAATTACAACAAGCAGCAGGAGAGGGTAGGTATTTTATTAAGGAAGAAACCAGACAACAAGTTAACCCCGTTTCCGCGGCTCCTGGAAGCGTTGAAATATTAGACTACAGCGAAAAGGCTTTTGCAGTAGTTGGTGATACAAAGCCAATCAAAGACATTCTTAAAAATCTGGGCGGTAAATGGAACAGCCATTTAAAATGTGGTGCCGGTTGGATATTCAGTAAAAAATATTATTTGGTCGTCAACAAGGCTATTGGCTTAGCCTAACCATTGAGCCGGGATTACTCCCGGCTTTCTTTCAAGTTCAATAACATTCAAACTTTTAATCAATTTTATATGAGCAATAAAACAATAACCACTAACCCGTGCCATTATTGCCAATTCAGGACTGTTTGCCCCTACGAGGACGAACCACTGCCGAAATGTTCTTTGTGTCCATTTTTACAGGAGACACCCCATTTATTTTACTCTCAATTTGGGTCAGAACCTCCCGTTGTACCTTTTGGTCTTTATCGGTCTATAGAAGAGCTTGCGAAGGGTACAGATCCTGCTAATCAGAACTAATGCCAACACCAAACCAATTAAAATGAAACGACTAATATTTATACTTCTGGTTGGTCTCTTTATAAGCCGCGAGGAAGGGCATACTTGCAATTTGGATGAATGTTCATATCGAGGTGTTATGCTAGAGGATGCCCAGCAAGCCGTAACAGAAAAAAGCGGCTGTGAACCGGATACTGACTGTTTTCTGTATGACTTAATGCATTTTAAACATCCAGAAGCGGATACAAGCCAATTGCAATCATTATTATTTAATCCTCAGTAATCCTGGGGTTCAACATAGTGTTGAACGGTAACCCAACCAAAGATTTCGCCTTAACAATAGACTTCGCCAAGTTAATACAGGTTAGCTGATGAGCCGTAAAGCGGCGAAACCGGGGCAACCCGGTCCTAACCAACCAAGAATAACGCTATTCACGAAATACATAATTTAACAATCCATCTGTACCTTTAATTAAAGCTTAGATTAAATGCTTATTGAAAACATACCTGTTTGGAAGTATATCAAAATTGATAGCTTCAAAATCTTAGTGCCGGAGATAAAGAATTTTCACAGGAAAGCTACGGGAAAGAACTCTAAAGGAAATCCTGTAGATTTTACTAGCGAAGAAAAGAAGCTGGTAAATGCTGCTTTGAAGCAAATACCCGGTAGCGATAATTGGACGTATATAAAAGCGGACCCATTTTTTGCCGCCTTTCTACCACACATTAAGAATTATAAACTCAAAATTTTGGGGAGAAACACACGTGGAAATGCCTTAGATTTTTCGGAAAAGGAGATGAAAGAAATTGATAATGCAATTAGATCATTTATTAAGTCAAGTAAAATTGAATGAAATAAAAATAGGCTACTTAGTAGCCTATTAAGTTCAATAATTGAACAATCAATAAAGGTTATCTTTTTAAACTAACCTACCCCCAAATGTTCCCCCAGTCTATATAATTAATTGATTGTCAATCTTTTTAGTGACCGCGTTAGGATTCAAACCTAAAACCTTCTGATCCGTAGTCAGATGCTCTA
>CAZRYS010000065.1:0-9708 GCA_964604365.1 uncultured Terrimonas sp. | reverse complement strand
GAACTTGTCCGTCCGAAGGCGGATACTTTGTCCGCAAAAAGTATCAAGAAAATTGATTGAAAGTTTTGCTATAGATCCGGTCTACAGTTTAAATAGAAACCTTAACTAAACGGCATTCAATCCGCGATTTAATGCCGTTTAGTTAAGCAGAAATATCTTCATGATAAGCAATTTCAGAGTACTGTCGTTGAAATTACAGTAGTACAAGAGTTACATCAGGGCGTTCCGGGGAATTGGGTGTAATAATTCCCCGGCGGCTTTTGGATACTTTTTCCGCAAAAAGTATCGAAGAAAAATGACAGAAATTTTTGAAATAAATACTGCTTGCGGTTTAAATACAAACCTTATCTAAACGGCATTGATCCGGGATTATGCATTAGGATTTTTCTTGGTGTCTATTTTCATGTCAGTATTTTTGACAATCATCGATGTAGATGTAATTACTTTAGCTGAGTATACAGCAGTAATGTAGTTGATCGAATCGGTCGCCAAACGGCCGTACATCGTCTACGCCTGAGGCGAGACAGGTTATGACGTGTGCTTTTGGGTTCGTTTTGCACAAGCAAAAGGAACGAAAAAAATGGTAGAGCGCATAAGATTTATAGCAATTTGCAGGCTATGACTGACTCATGTTTTGTAATAACCAAATAGGTGACTATCAAAAACGGGGTTATGCTTAAATAACTTAATCTTTTGCTGACAATTAAAATGTCTATTGCATAAACCGGGATAATACATGCAGAGAAATACCATTTTCAACACTTTTGAAAGAGAAATAACTACAAAAACCAAATCTAAAATTTCTCCACCAGCAGCATTTCAATTGGTCCTGTAAAAAGGTTTATTGTTACTCTGTACACATCATTTTTGGATGGTACGTTAATATACACCGTGTTTATTTCTCCTGTTTGACCAATAGTTGTCCCAATACTTGTCCAGCCAGTTCCTACGGATATACTGGAAACATTAACGCCGTGACCCTCAGTTGTCCATGATTCTACTGCCATAATATTTGTTGAAATATTCCCACCTGTCGTACTTTTCAGTTGAAGGTAACCTTTGGTAGTGTTGCTGCTATAGCGAAACTCAAAATCACCAAGACTCACCACATATTGAGAGCCGGCTGCTCCAATGTACTTTGCCACATTAATAGATCCCGTTGCTAATCTTGTCCAACTAGGACTCTCAGGAGTGCCTGTGTTATAATAATACCCTACCCCAGAACCTGAACCCGTGGCGAGAGATTCATTTGTATTGTACACCAACAATCCCACTGCCGGACTTGCAATAGTTACAGCATCCGTGGCATTTAGCAGTGACACATTTGGTAATAATACGCCCTTATCATTGGCATTTAAATGAAGAATGGTTGAACTGTTGGGACTGGTTGTACCTACTCCCATTTGTGCCATAGTAACCGTACTGCAAACCAGAAAAAATACAAACAAAAGATTTTTCATAAAAATCATGAATTAAAGTTTAACAATGAGTTTGTTTAGTATGGATCCATCCTGTTTTTGGATGAGCAAAGAATAAATGCCCGAGGGTAAATCTTGTATGGAATAGTCAGACCGGAATTCCGACCAGGTTTTAACCAATGCTCCTGCATTATTAAATAAAAGAATTTGTTTAATTGAAGTTGCCGCATCCGTTTGAATTTTAAAACTATGTAGAACCGGGTTCGGAAATATTACATAGTCTTCTCCTCTTTTATCCTCACTTAATACATACACGGGCGAGTAGGAGTGAGTTCCATCTTTTTCAGCAATTTTTATCCGATAATACAACCGTTGAGTACTATAATCGTTGTCCAGGTGCTGATAGACTTGGCGAAGTGAAGTATTACCGGCTGGAATGTCATTTTTTATTGTAATCCAATTGATCGCATCCCAACTTCGTTGGATATCGAAATGTGAAAGATTCCACTCTAGCAGCGTGCTCCACTCTACCCGTATATACTTAGCCTGGCGGAATGCCTGTAAGTGACCAAATTTTAATGGTAAAGAAAAGTTCACACTCGCCAGGGATAATTCCTGCAAAGCAATACCATCCATAAACGGGGTGAACAACGTGTTGTTGATAGGGTCATTTGTATAGTCGGGTAATGCCTGCCAGGCTGTACCGTTAAATATGTTGAGTTGTAATTCGGACTCCAGAATGCTGTTTAACTCTCCGTCATCATACTGAAATAATATCGCTCCGCTAAATGCAGGTGCAGCACCAACAAAACGGTATGATCTTTCTATCGCTGGATTAGAGGTAGTTTGTGCCAAACTAGGCGACCGGACCAGGCTCAAGTTATTCATGGCAAAAGGCGTCGTAGGTGTTAAGGAAAGCCCTCCTGCATGAAAAATAGTCCCTGGCGCAATAGCCACGTCTGTCCCTGGCTCAATAGTAAAAATAGATTGTGCAGTTGCAATAATCGGTAAGCATAAAATACTGTAGAAGAAAAATAGACTTTTCAAAAGACAAATTTTGAAATTGTCAAACGAGATTTGATATTAACATATTGCGAGTGAATTGACATAAATCAAAAATACTTAGTTTATTTATTAACGATAATGATCAAACGAAGAATAGAATAGGGTCACGTTATTAAAATTTCTTTGAAATCATATCCGTTTTTGAAACTTTTTTCTAAATTGAACCCCGCAATGCCGCTATTGACTACAGAAACATTGAACGCTGTGATCGCCAGCCTTAATAGCCGGGCAAATGTTGCATCGTTACTAAATGGAAACGTGGACTGTTCATTGTTAAGAGAACTTGAAATCAGCTTTATCCGAAAGTTCCAACCACAGCGGTATCTTATTGCGTATGGCACACTTGCTCCCGGACAGACCAACCATTCTATTGTGGCATCTATCAAGGGCAACTGGGCACCCGCAACTATTAACGGGAAAATAGAATACAGGGATTTTGGACCAACGCTGGGCTATCCCGTATTTAGTTACACGCCTTTTCAAGAGGGTAATGATATTTCTGTTTTTGTACTGGAGTCTGACGAACTAACCGACCACTGGAACATGCTGGATGATTTTGAGGGCGAAGGCTATCGCCGTACATTGACTTCCTTCCGGTTAGAAGACGACACAATCGGGTATGGATGCATATACTCGGCTGACGAATAGTCAAATCGCATTATACTTTCATCTTTGGCACCGTCCAAGACCGTCGCCACCTACATTATCAACAATGGATTTAATGAAATCGTCATTTCCAGGATAATCGTAGTAAGCAACTTTCACATAGGTGCCGGCGCTGACCGGTCGGAATATGAAATCAACTTTCCCGCCTGCCCAGGAAATAGTGATAAGTTGCTCGGGAACCAGTTTGAATACAGTAATGCTCTCTTTTGCATTGTACATTTCCCATTCCCATGTTACAGTTTTTACCTTCTTTCAATAAGCCGGAGGATTTGGTAAACCAAAAGTGGGCAGTAACTGCCGGATCTATGAATGCATTAAAGACGATGGAAGCAGGTTTGCGTATGAGCATTTGGGCAATCGTTAAATGTGCCATTTTCTAATTGTTTAAAAACAGTTCCACTTGTTGTATAGTAAAGTCAATCAACAGGTGATCTATGTATCCTCTTTCGTTTGCCATGAAATAGTTGCCATGCTGGGCCGGGAGAAGCATAAGACGGGATTGGGGAAGCAACATATGCATTTCCAGCAAGTGTTCTGGCTTTACCACATCCTGATCGCCACCAATCAAAAAAACCGGGTGATTAATGCTGCGGATTACACTGTCGTCCCAATCTTTAAATTGAATCATACGTTGACTGTCTTTTTCAAACATGTTTTGCAGTTTCTGCGGATCCGGGTTCAATTGCCGGAAATTATCTTTTAGTGCCTGGGGCATGTGTTCAATTGTAGCCTGTTCCATTCCCTTAAAAAAACCGGCTGGCATGCCATTTCTTTTGCAGAGTGCGGAAGCTGCAACAAGCCTGGTGACCATCTGCGGAAACAGGTGTGCAATAGTTAATGCCGTGGTGCCCCCGTTTCTGAAACCGATAAAAGCGGCCTTTTCAATCCCCAGGTTTCTGAGTAATGCTACCACATCGATGGCGTCCTGCTCAAATGTTTCTGGTATTGCCCTATGATCCGATCTGCCATGATTTTGCAGATCGATCCCCAATACCTGGTAATGGCGACGAAGCCTTGAAATCACTTCCGTCCAATCGGATTCTATGGAACCACCACCGCCATGTATTAATACAACTGGCGTGCCCTCGCCATATAACTCGTAGTAGAGGTTAATCCCATTTATCGGTTTGAAACCGCTTGCAAAAGGAAGCATCCCAAGCTAGTATTTTAGACTATTATCCAAATCATATTTCATGCCGGAGTATCCAAGAATCCTTCGCATCAGTCCCATTTGACCACACAGGTAGTCTGCCCGTCCTAAGCTCATGCCAACATAGTTCAGCACATTCTCCTCCACATAAGGTATATCCATGCCGATGGGGAAGATAGTAGCCAACTCTTCGTCTGTTATTTTCAGCAATTTTTGGTAAACGAGGGGTGATATCTTATGAAGGTTTCCTTTTAACACTTCTAATGTTGGGTAGGAAAAACTTTCATCGAGTTTTTTTGCCTGAAAAAAAAGCTCGCCGAAAGGATCTTCTTCTTTAAGCCCCAATACCCGTCCCATTTCGTATCGCGCATTCACGAAGTTTCCGGCCATCCATACCATGTGATTGGTTTGACCATTGACCCGGATCAGTGCATCCTTTTCTGATATCTCATCCAGTACATTCAAAAAACTTTGCGTATGCATGCGGTATGCCGGCACTACCACATTTAATTGTTTTGACGTTGGTGTATCCATTGCTGATATTTTAAAAGTTAAAAAAAAGTTTCCCAAGCAGTTATTGAAACTGTAACACCCGATTCTTTACTTTACGGCTGTTGTTTCTATATATTTTTTAAATCTTTCCAGGATCGATTGACAGAATATCTGTTGGGTTTTAAAAGATGTGCCCTCCTCAGGATCGAGCGTCTCCCTAACAATGGTATTTTGGTCGATGTGTTGAAATTCTACGGACACTTTTCGCTTATCGTCAAGTGTGTATTCAATCAATTGATACGGTACGATTGTAGCATACTGCCCCTTATACAAAAAAACTTCCTTTTTTTGTATGTGTTCTATACGAAAACAGAAACGCCCCCCGATCCTAAAATCAATCTCGGCCAGCGAACAATACCAATCGATAAAGGGAATATTCCACTTTCTTACAATATCCGGATTGACCCATCCTTCCCAAACTTCTGTCACCGGCCGCTCCACAAATACATTAACAACAATTTTCTCAGGATTCATAGCTGACTATTGGTATTGGAAGCAAGTAAAGTGCGATGGCAAAATTATTGCATAGAGTGAAGTCCTATACTATTGCCTTCGGTATCAGCCACTATTGAACAGAAACCGAACTCACCGATGGGCATTTTAGGTGTAATCACTTTGCCACCTGCGGCTTCCACCCGTGCTTCTTCTACCGCGCAGTCTTCGCAACCAAAGTAAAGAATAACATTGCCGCCACCGGCTTTCCTGCCATCCATTTTTACCAACGTACCTGCAGCACCTCCATTTTCTATTTCACCTGGAAATGTCCGCATCTGCATACTTTGACTAGTCGGATCAGACATATCCTGAAAAGTATACTTAAACACCCTTTGATAAAATTTACTGGCGCGTTCCATATCGTCTACATAGATTTCAAACCATGTAACCGGGTTAAATTTTTGAGTGGTCATTTTCTAATTTTTAGTTCATAGTATATTATTGCGTCATTTGCGTTATGTCTGCAAACATTACTTCCCATTGATGCCCATTTGGGTCGGAAAAACTTCTTTGGTACATCCAACCTTGATCCTGAGGCTCACTATACCCGGAGCCACCGTTCTCCAAGGCTGTGTTTACCATATTTTCTACTTCCTCCTTTGAACTAACACCGATGGCCAGCAGTACCTGTGTAGTATCGCCTTTTGCCAGTGGCCGGTTAGTAAAGGTTTTGAAATATTCCTCTTTAAGAAACATCACAAAAATATTTTCTTCGTTCAATACGACGCATATAGCCTTGTCATCGGAAAACTGTTCATTGATGGTAAAGCCCAACTTTGTCCAGAAGATTCTTGTTTGTTGAATATCTTTTACCGGAAGGTTGACATAGATTTGATTGACTTTCATAGTGTATATTTTTTGTAATTATGATCGGTCCGCTTGTTTCAGTTGACGTTTTGTATTATTTAATTGGTTGACGTGCCTTCTTGTATGCACGTGCACAAAATGCAGCCATTCATAACGGGTAAGGTATCCCATATAGGGAAACTCCATACCCAAACACAGCAGACCAAGGTCTTCATTATTTATGATCGCAATAATCGTTCCCTTATTCGCCTCCAATGCAGCTATCAGATCTCGCTTGTGGTGTGGCGGGGCTCCTGGCGTAACCTTCGGAGCGGCTTTAGTCTTCTCTTCCATATTTAAAAAAATATCACTCAATGCGGTTACATTTTTATCGATATTCCTATCGGTCGTTGCCACCTGGTTGTCGGGGATGCCCCGGCTGCATATAACTATGTGTTCTGCTACTTGTCCGGGCGTCCAGCCTCCCTCGGAAGGTGTTTCGTTTAAATATTGATCATCTGTATCCCGTACCGATTCGATCGCATCATCAAATACAGATCGAATATCCTGTTTCAGCTGATTTGTATTCATAACCATTGCTCTTCGCATTTCTATTGCGTTTCAAAACTAATATTTAGCGAGGCTGGTCTGTCTTGTCATTTGACAAGTAATGTTTCCCGGTTTGTTAAATACAAATTGAAGTTATTTAGAACATCAAGAACCTTTACTATATTAGGTGTTACACAAACCTGGCGGCAACCTTTCCTGCACCAATATCATCGGCGAGTTTATTTTTAGGGATTAACGCAAGCAGTATATCTGTATTTTTGCAATCTGATATATAAAAAATATGCGTAATAAAGTAGCTGTCTACCGCCGGGAAAGATTTAATGCTGCCCACCGGCTGTTTAATCCTGCCTGGACTGAAGAAGAAAATTTCAGGGTATTTGGTAAATGTAGCAACCCTCATTATCACGGACATAATTACGAATTAGAGCTGAAAGTAATTGGTGAGCCTGATCCCCAAACCGGCTTTGTGGTAGACATGAAAGTTTTATCAGATCTCATTAAGCAGGAAATCTCAGAACGATTTGATCACCGGAATCTGAATCTTGATACGGCAGAATTTAAAAACCTGAACCCTACAGCGGAAAATATTGCCATCGTAATATACAACCTGTTGCGGCCCCATATTGATGAAGCAAAGGAAATTCAGGTAAGGCTATTTGAAACTCCACGTAATTTTGTGGAATATCCGGCATAACTCATTTGTTTACAGACTAAAGAAAAGTATGGCATACAAGAAAAACGAACAATACGACGAGCATACCACCTCATCGCTGATAGGCACGTATACTGAAGCACTGGCATTGCTGGGAGAAGATCCACAACGGGAAGGCTTATTAAAAACACCGGAACGTATGGCGAAGGCTATGCAGTTTTTAACACAAGGTTATCAGCAGGACGCACAGGCTATATTAAATTCAGCCAAGTTTCACGAGCCGATCAGTGAAATGATCATTGTAAAAGATATTGAGTTATATAGCATGTGCGAACACCATATGCTGCCATTTTTTGGGAAAGCGCATGTGGCCTATATACCCAATGGCTGGATTACCGGATTGAGCAAAGTAGCCCGGGTTGTGGACGTATACGCCCGTCGCCTGCAGGTGCAGGAGCGCCTGACCACACAGATACTGGACGCTATTAAAGAAGCATTGCAGCCGCTGGGAGTGGCGGTGGTGATTGAAGCCAAACACCTTTGTATGATGATGCGCGGTGTACAAAAGCAAAATTCTGTTACTACTACCTCCGCTTTTTTTGGCCAGTTTGAGAAAAACGAAACCCGCAGCGAATTTATACGTTTGATAGGATCGGATTTGCATTAGAAACATGCGCAGGTCAAATGAGCCCGACCGTGGCACACTGCAAAACAACCAGGATCCACCGTTTTGCAAAATGTTATTGTTAAGTTACCGGCAGAGGGTGTATATAATTGTCACATTGCTTCATATGGTCGGCGGAAACACATAGCCCGGGCGATTGTCCAGGCTATGTGTCTGCCTCTATCTGCAGGAAAGCGAATGTTGCGCTTTTTACCTCCAATGCATCTTAAATTGACAACTAGCGTATCTCACCAGTCGCTGAAAAATTTGAAATGCACGCTTAGGCGCTTCGATATTATTTATTATCTTTCAATATGCTCAGACCTATAGACCGTTTTTTTCAGGAACAGGAGGAGCCTCTGAAAAGCTGTCTCGAATATTTCCGGAAAATTATTCCTGCATTGGATAGTCGTATTACGGAGGAATGGAAATACAGACTGCCATTTTATTATTTCGATGGTAAAATGATGTGTTACTTATGGATTCATAAAAAGTTGAAACAGCCCTATATCGGTTTTGTGGAAGGGGGTCGAATGACACACCCTGATCTGCTGCAGGAAAAAAGGGCAAGGATGAAAATTTTACTGATCGATCCAGATCAAGACATTCCGGTTAAAAAAGTGAATATCATTTTCAAGGAGATGTTATCCTTCTACCGGTAATACCCGGAAGTTATTTTTGTACGGGTAACATAGACAGTGGTGGATTGTTAATTAATATAAATAATTTTTCATCTGTAAAACCTGTCATATGGGGGCATCCAGTTATATCATCTCTTACCATGCTATTCGAAAGTTGATAGGTATTCTCGGGCTATCACTTCCTTTTTTATGCTGGGGTGTTAATGCAATCATTAACGGGTTGGACCTGATGAATGATCCGCGTTTTATTGACGATGCCCAAAGCCTTCCCTATAGTGCCGGCGGCAGCTTGAAATCATCTATCAGTCACTTCTATTATACTGCGGCAGGCCCCATATTTACGGGCATTCTTGTGGCGGTATCCATTTTTCTGTTTTGCTACCGGGGATACCCGTTGCAAAGAGACAAGGACTATTGGTACTGGCTGACAGATAATCGGTTGGCTACATTCGCAGCCATCTGTGCCCTGGGGATCGTAGCCCTTCCAACGAGTTCGGCACAGCCCATTACCGACAATATTCATATTTACGTAACTTCCAGGCGTGCCGGTGTCATCCACCTGACTTTTGCGGCCTTATTTTTTCTGGCAATGGGAATTTTATGTATTATCAACTTCAGGAGACACCCCGACAAACCAAAAGCATTAAAAACCGATCGGGAAGGAAAGCTTTACCTGGTTTGTGGATGGGGTATGCTCACCGGTCTGGCAGTTTTGGGTGTCTATGCATTTTTATTAACGGGAGTAAAATGGTTACCCTACTATTTTATATACCTGATGGAAACAATCATGCTGATATTTTTTTCAGTAGCCTGGCTGGTAAAAGGCAAAACCATACCCGCATTAAATGATGATGATCCTGAATGAATGACTGTAGGTATTTCAACAGCCCAGAGTCCCTTTAATACACTGTTGAAAAACAAAAACAATAAACTACATCAAAAGTTCCAATAGACCTTTACAAACCAACGTGACCATATTATGGGTCCTTCACATTTAACCCACCTTGCGGATTTCCTACATTCAAATGTTAAATTTTGCTTTGATCGAT
>CAZRYS010000064.1:0-10104 GCA_964604365.1 uncultured Terrimonas sp. | reverse complement strand
GTTTTGCTATAGATCCGGTCCACAGTTTAAATAGAAACCTTAACTAAACGGCATTCAACTTGAAATAATCGAAATCATTATAGTTTTTTTCAAAACCCGTGTCACACATAGTTTTTCAGTCACTGTATTTTTTATTTAGAGAGGGTGTATCAGACATTGGGGTGTATTTAATTTATGTAAAATATATTACCCTACTAAAATAGTAGAATAAAAAAGGCTTAAAATTTTGCATAATTCAAAGCTATCTATTAATTTCGCAAAGTCTACTAAAACAGTAGAGTATACTAATTTCGCTTGTCAGTAGTCGTTTTAAATAATAAAAACTATGCTGTTGTCTATCAAAATAAAGAGTGTTTTATCAATGTTTGACTCCTATTCTCTTTCTACCTGTTGTTGTTGATTTTCGTAAGATTTTCTTCTCATATTTTATCAAGACAGTTATAAGCTGCCTATAACGCAGGCTTTGAGACTTGGTTGATGTATTTGGTAATACATATATGTATTTACCAGAGCATGCATTTTATACGTTGCTACCTGTTGAACAGTATTGAAATTTAATAATTTATAAAGTGAAAATGAAAAAGTTCTATCTATTGTTATCAATATTGATAATATACGCAGGTCAACTTTCCGCTCAACAAAGAACCATTGCAGGCGTTGTAAGTGGACCGGACAATCAACCCCTTGAAGCAGTGTCTGTAACGACTAAAAAGTCTGGTGTTACTACTGTTACCAATGCCCAGGGAAAGTTTATCCTTTCTATTTCGGAGACAGAAACTACTTTGGTAATATCTGCTACCGGATTTGCTACTTTGGAAGTAGCCGTAAGCGACAATTTAAATATTACGCTGGATGAGCATCACAGACAGTTGGATGAGGTTGTAGTAGTGGGTTATGGTACGCAAAAGAAAAGTGACATCACGGGTTCTTTAGTGTCCATCACCCCCAAAAACTTTAATAGAGGTGTATTAACCTCTGTGGA
This sequence comes from uncultured Terrimonas sp., assembly GCA_964604365.1. GTDB lineage: Bacteria > Bacteroidota > Bacteroidia > Chitinophagales > Chitinophagaceae > Agriterribacter. Next base: position 9,122 of record CAZRYS010000064.1, on the reverse strand, counting down.
TAATTTGATTGCTGGTAGAGCAGCAGGTGTACAAGTTACACAAGCTTCATCGGAACCCGGTGGAGGAGTGAGCATCCGGATACGCGGTGCTAACTCTATCAATGCCAGCAATGAGCCTCTTTATGTAATTGATGGTTTTCCGATTGATAACGCACCGGTTACGCCGGCATCCACCGTTGCATCGGAACCCGTAAGAAGAAATCCGTTGAATGCGCTGAATCCGGCTGATATAGCCTCTATAGAAATATTGAAAGATGCTTCAGCTACCGCTATCTATGGCTCCCGGGGAGCTAACGGTGTAATATTGATTACTACCAAACGTGGTGCTAAGGGTCCGGTTTCGGTAAATTATCTGGTGGAAGGTGGTTTGCAAAAAGTAGCTAAAAGAGTACCAGTGTTGTCAACGGATCAATATATTCATTTGCTCAACGATTTGCGTACAGCTACCGGAGCAGCGCCTGAATTTAGTCTTGCAGATATAAATAATATCGGAGCTGGTGTCAATTGGCAGGACCAGATTTTAAGAACAGGAAACAGCCAGAATCATCAACTTAATTTCTCTGGTGGACAGGACAAGTTTTCATATTATGCATCTTTAAATTACTTCGATCAGGAAGGTGTGATTTTAAGTTCTGGTATCAAAAGATATACAGGCAGGGTAAATTTGAATTATACAGGTGATAAGTTTCGGTTTGGGGTAAATCTGAATGCAAGTAAGATCAATGATCTCTACGTACCTAATGGTGTTAGCATCAATGAAGGAGCTGGTATTGTCAACTCGGCTATATACCAGGACCCTACATTGCCAGTATACGAGTCTGACGGTAAAACCTATGCGCAAAGTTTTGTAGTGAATCTCGAAAATCCATTGGGATTGGCTCATGAGGTTTTCGATAAAGCGGCCACTAACCGCACATTTGGAAATGTATTTGCGGAGTATTACATTTTGCCATCACTGTCTGTAAAGTTAAATGCAGGAACAGATGAACAGAACGCCAGAAGAGATGCTTATATCAGCAGAAATACCAGAAGAGGATTGGCGGCTAATGGTATTGCTAATGTAAGAAGTGTGCAGGCATCTAATAGTCTTATAGAACTTACAGCTCGTTACCAAAAACAGCTTAACAATCATGGACTGGAGGTATTGGGTGGCTATACTTATCAGGTTTTTAAAAATAGTACACTGCAAGCTGCAGCGCAGGATTTTTCTACTGATGCTTTTTTTACAGATAATCTGGCAGCAGGTTCGCGGAATACTTTTACCCTTGGCACCAATAGAAATCAAAACCAGTTACGTTCCTATCTGGGTAGGATCAACTACAACCTGAATGGCAAGTATTTACTGACGGCTAATTTCCGTGCAGATGGCTCCTCCCGTTTTGGTGAGAGCAATAAATATGGATATTTTCCTTCTGTTGCAGTTGGATGGCAAATTGGAGAAGAAGATTTTATAAAAGATATAACAGCGATATCAAATCTGAAACTGAGAGCCAGTTATGGTACAACAGGGAATCAGGATATAGGGAACTATCGTTCTTTAGTATTGTTAGGAACTGTGGGGCAGGCTTTGTTTAATGAAACACCACAAATAGGAATTTCTACCACACAGCTAGCCAATCAAAATTTGAAATGGGAAACCACAAAGCAATTTAATGCGGGTGTTGATTTTGGACTTTTCGACAATCTTTTGACAGGTAGCCTGGACTATTTTTCTAAACAAACAACCGATCTGTTGTTGGAACTTCCTGTATCCTGGACCACCGGTTTTTCTACTACTTTGGCTAATGTAGGAGGCATGTCTAATAGTGGCTGGGATTTGCAATTGAACTCGATAAACCTTGATGGTAAATTAGGTTGGCAAACAGCATTTAATTTTTCAGTAGTCAAAAATAAAGTGACGGACATTGGTGGTTTACCACGGATATACCAGGGAAGTGCCGGCTTCTTTAATAATTTCAGTATCATCGAAGTGGGACAACCGCTGAATGCATTTTACGGATACCAGGTGGCAGGAATTGTACAACAGGGTGAAACTTATGAGCCGCAACCATTGTCTGCCCCCGGAGAATTGAAGTTTGTGGATGTTAACGGCGATAAGGCTATTACTACTGCAGATAGAACCGTATTGGGATCGCCATTTCCCGATTTTACTTATGGCATCAATAATACATTCACGTATAAGAATTTTTCACTTTCGTTTTTCTTTCAGGGCGTACAGGGTGGTAAGATTCTTAATATAAATATTTCCGAATCCGAAAATCCTATTTCCTTCCGTAGAAACAGGCTGGAACGTTCTTATACCGATCGATGGACCGTAGATAACCCTGGTTCAGAAAATCCATCTGGTTTGGCGCCGGTTTTTGCCTATGTTGATGCCAGTGGTACTATTAATAGCAGAGCGGTAGAAGATGCTTCTTTTTTACGCTTGAAAAATCTAACATTTAGTTACGATATTCCTTTGAAACGGAGCAACGTTTTTAAATCTGCACAGGTGTATGCTGTAGCGCAGAATCTGGTTACTTTTTCTAAGTACCTGGGTTTCGATCCTGAAGCCAGTTCTTTTGGAACGTCTAATGTACGTGTTGATTATAATGCCTATCCGCTGGCAAGAATTTATACTCTTGGTTTAAACTTTAAATTTTAATGTATGCGCAAGCTGTTTTATATATTGATATCATTTTCCCTTATTAGTTGCGAGAAAAATGCGTTGGATGAATCTGTGTTTTCGTCGTTGGGTGCATCCAACTATTTTAATAATGTTAATGACGCCAACGCATTACTAAATGCGGTGTATGCATCTGAACAACGGCGTACATTCCGCAATTATTTTATTATGGCAGAAATACCGACCGGTACTATATATGATCGTGCCGGTGGTTTGGAAGCATTGGCAAAACCCTTTGAGGAATTTTCATGGAATCCTACGCATAGTTTTTTCTCCGAAGCCTGGGGTTTGCACTATGTGTCTGTATACCGAGCCAATTTGGTGCTGGATCGGGTGCCGGATATAGATTTTGATGAAGATCAGAAGAAAAGTATATTGGCACAGGCTAAGTATCTTCGTGCGTCGGCATACGTAATCCTTCACGATTTATTTGGTCCTGTTCCTCTGATTACTACGAGTAGTACCAGTGCAGCAGACAGGCCTTCCCGCGCTACTCAGCAAGCGTTTGATGATTTTATTATTGCATCATTCACCGAAGCTGCTGTTGATCTGCCCGTATCTGCAGAGAAAGGTCGTGCTACTAAAGGTGCGGCCTATGCGCAATTGGCTAAGTATTATTTAAATAGAAAAAACTGGGAAAAGGCCCGGGACTATGCCAGAGAAGTAGTAAGCTTGAATGTGTATGATTTGTTTGATGGCTCCACAAACCGATCTGAATTGTTTACAATACAAAACGAAAACAACAAAGAATTTATTTATGTGCAGCCAAGAACTGCTGTGTCGGGACTGGGAGACAATTATATTTCACATGCTGTACCTCCCGGATATCGTTGGCAGGGAAATTCAAAAGATAATTACGCTACGCAATTCAAGACACCTGACAGTGTATACAATTCTTTTGCCCCAAACGATACTCGAAGAAATGCATTCATAACAGAGTATTATAATACAAACGGCGTATTAGTGACACTCGGTGCAAATGATATTAGAAATTTGAAATTTAAAGAAGATCTGACAGCAATAGGCAATAGCAGTGGTAATGACTTTCCGGTACTGCGATATGCCGATATTTTGTTGACACTTGCTGAAGCTCTTAATGAGATTGGTGGTCCCAGTCAGGAATCGGTAGATCTGCTGAACCGGATTCGTGAAAAAGCTGGTATTACGTCCTTCAATCTTTCTGATTTCGCGTCTAAAGAATCACTTCGAAATGTTATCTTCAGGGAACGTAGATGGGAATTTATTGTAGAAGAGAAACATCGCCAGGATCAGATCAGACAAGGAATCTATATCAGTCAGGCACAGGGTAGGGGTAAGGCGGCTCAAGCCCATCAAGTACTGTATCCTATTCCGCAAAGTGAAATAGATAAGAATTCTAACCTGGCTCAAAACGACGGATATGACAATTAAAAGTGTATTAACGATAATTCTTTCGGTTTCGTTGATGTCTGTTCGGGCACAATCAAAATCTACCCGGCCAAATATTATCTTTTTTCTGGTAGATGATTTGGGCTGGAATGATTTGTCGTTCCCTATTTCGGGAAAGCAAACAGAGAATAACCGTAAATATCATACGCCCAATATCGAATTGCTGGCTAAGCAGGGAATAGTGTTTACTGATGCATATGCAGCACCTGTATGCACGCCTACCCGGGTGAGTTTGATTACCGGGGTGAATGTGGCGCGCCACCGGATTACTAATTGGACATCTCCCAAAAGGGATAACAAAACAGATGCTGCAGACGATCAATTGGAGTCTCCTGATTGGAATGTAAATGGATTTAGTCCTATTCCAGGTATACCCAACACATTTCATGGTACACCATTGCCTCAGATTTTACAGGACAATGGATATTTCACCATACATGTGGGAAAAGCACATTGGGGATCGCGTGGCACACCTGCTTCAAGCCCCAACAATATTGGCTTTATAGTGAATATTGCAGGGCATGCAGCCGGACATCCGCAGAGTTATCTTCCCGAAGAAGAATATGGAAACCTTCCGGGGAAAGGGACATGGCAGTCGGTGCCTGATCTGGAACCTTATTATCAAACAGATGTATTCCTCACTGATGCTTTAACAAAAGAAGCGATCAAGGCAATAGCGTATCCGGTGACTAAGAAACAACCTTTCTATCTCAACTTCGGTCATTATGCGGTACATACACCCATTACAGGCGATAAGAAATATTTGCAAAAATATCTTGATGCCGGTTTGGATAGTGTAGAAGCCAAATATGCGTCGTTGGTAGAAGGTGTAGATAAAAGCGTAGGCGATTTATTGGCTTACCTTAAAGAAAAAAAGATAGATAACAATACAGTATTTATTTTTACGAGCGACAACGGCGGATTGTCGCTTACACCACCAAGAGGATCTACCGCCCATACGCATAATGCACCATTGAACGTAGGCAAGGGTTCGGTGTACGAAGGTGGTGTAAGAGTGCCGCTGATCATTCGATATGATGGTGTGGCAAAAGCAGGTTCTACTACACAACAGTATGTCATAGCCGAAGATATATTTCCCACAATACTGGATATAGCTGGTATTAAGAATGCAAAACCGATACAGACAATTGACGGGAGAAGTTACGTTCCATTAATAAAGAACCCTGCTAAAATCGACAATGAACGGGTGTTGTTATGGCATTATCCTAATAAATGGCGCAGTCCAGATGGTACTGGTATAAACTATCACAGTGCATTGCGCAAAGGAAAATGGAAATTGATTTACAATCAACGTAATGGCGAAAGATACTTGTATAATTTGCAGGAAGATATTGGTGAGAAAACTAATCTGGCCGAAAAAGAGCCTCTATTAGCTGATGAATTGGTGAAACTATTGGGTGATCAACTGTCCGAAAAAGCAGCTTTGATGCCTATTGATAAAAAAACCGGAAACCCTTTACCATATCCCGGAAGATAAAATCATGAAAAGAATTAAATACATCTTTAGAATACTGCCAGGTCTGGTATCGATGCTATTGTCGTTTGGAGGTTTTGCCCAAACCAATTTACCCCATATCATTATTGTGAATATGGATGATATGGGGTATGGTGATATCGAGCCCTATGGTGGTTATGGGATACCAACACCTAATTTTAATCTGGTGGCAAAAGAGGGGGTACGTTTTACGAATGCTTATGCTGCACAACCCGTTTGCAGCGCCTCCCGGGCTGGATTGTTAACAGGTTGTTATCCCAATAGAGTGGGCATTCATGGTGCATTAATGCCCCAGACAAAACATGCCTTAAACCCTTCTGAAACGACTGTAGCATCTTTGTTGAAACAGAAAGGATATGCTACCGGAATGCTTGGTAAATGGCATCTGGGCAGTAGGGCTCCATATTTGCCTACGGCTTACGGTTTCGATAGTTATTATGGAATCCCTTATTCAAATGATATGTGGCCCGTAGATTATGATGGAAGTTTTGTGACAGATACAAGTCACCGGAAGTCTAAACATCCGTTTGTACCCTGGTACGATGGTAATAAAAAGGTTGATTCAATAACTTCGTTGGCGAAACAAGATGAAATAACGGCTACAATTACCCGAAAAGCGGTAACATTTATTGAGGAAAAGGCTAAATCAAAGCAACCGTTTTTCTTATACATTGCTCATCCCATGCCACATGTGCCGTTGGGGGTGTCTGCAAGGTTTAAGGGGAAAAGCAGTGCCGGTATTTTCGGAGATGTAATTATGGAGCTGGACTGGTCACTGGGTGCCATCCTTACAGCCTTGGAGAAGAATGGTATCAGTAAAAATACATTGCTGATAGTAACAAGTGACAATGGTCCATGGCGAAGCTTTGGTAACCATGCAGGTTCCAGTGGAGCTTTTCGTGAAGGGAAAGGGAGTACCTGGGAAGGTGGATTGCGTGTACCCTTTCTGGTGAGATGGCCAGAAGTTGTAGAAGCCGGAACTGTTGGGAGCCAGTTGGTAAGTCATTTGGATGTATTGCCTACGCTGGCGAGTATCACTGGTGCAAAATTGCCCGGTCATAAGATTGATGGTATTAGTTTTTTGAATGTTTTAAAGGATAAAAATCAACCCGGAGACAGAGAAATCTTTTATTATTATTATGGAAATAACAGGCTGGAAGGTATTCGGTACAAACAATGGAAGTTGGTTTTGCCACATCCCTCGCAGTCTTACGAAAAGGGAATACCGGGAAATGGGGGCGTGGCTGGTCCCACAGCTCAGGCGGAACCGGTAGCAATTGCATTATACAATCTCACACATGATCCCGGAGAACGGTATGATGTGAAAGAACAGTATCCTGAAATTTTGAAAAGTCTTTTGGACATCGCCGGCGAAGCCAGAAAAGATCTCGGTGATACAATAACTCAAACGGAAGGCAGCGGACTTAGAAAGCCTGCTACATTTCATTAATTTAAAGTATGATCAGTATGAAATCAAAACAGTCTCTTCTCTTATTAACTGTTACCAGTTTGCTGGCATTATTTTCCTGTGGAGAAAAAAAGGAGTTAACAGCAAAGCGTCCGAATATTGTATTTATATTTTCTGACGATCACGCCTACCAGTCTATCAGTGCATATGGTAGCAAGTTGGCTAAAACGCCTAATATAGATCGTATAGCAAATGAAGGTGCCTTGTTCAAAAACACATTTATCACCAACTCTATTTGTGGTCCTAGTCGTGCGATATTGCTAACGGGGAAGTATAGCCATATAAACGGATATACAGTGAATGAGCGTAAGTTTGATGCTACGCAGGATGTTTTCCCCGAACTACTGCAACAGAGTGGTTACCAAACAGCCTGGGTGGGAAAGCTGCACCTTGGCTCGGTTCCCAAAGGATTGGATTACTGGAATATATTACCCGGACAGGGGCATTATTATAATCCGGATTTTATCAGTACAAATTATGACACCACTCGTCACGAAGGCTACGTAACTGACCTCATCACTAATTTTTCGGTTGATTGGTTGGACAAACGTGATAAAGAAAAACCTTTTTTTCTTGTGGTGGGGCAAAAAGCCACACACAGGGAGTGGCTTCCTGCGTTGGAAGATCTCGGCGCATATGACGATGTGACTTTTCCCTTACCCACTACTTTTTATGATGATTATAAGGGAAGGGAAGCTGCAGCGCAGCAGGATATGACCATTGATAAAACGATGCGGTTGAAAGAAGATCTGAAGGTGAATGTGGAATATGATTTAGATCCGGCAACTTTAGAGCAGCGAAAGAAAACGATAAAGGAGCGTTACTACAAAGGTGTACAAATCACACCCGAGCAAGAGAAGCAAATTGAATACTATGCCAGAAATGGTTTGTATAGCCGCTTTAACGACGAACAGAAAAAAGTATTCTCTGCCTATTATGAGAAAGTTTCTAAAGAATTTAATGATAAGAAGCTTTCCGGAAAAGAACTGGTGGAGTGGAAATATCAACGGTATTTGAAAGACTATCTGGCTACAGCCAACTCCCTCGATAGAAATATAGGCAGGGTATTGCAGTACCTCGATGATAATAATCTTACTGACAACACGATTGTAATTTATGCGTCAGATCAGGGATTCTACCTGGGAGAACATGGTTGGTTTGACAAACGTTTTATCTACGAACAGTCACTCCGTACAGCATTTGTATTGCGTTATCCTGGCGTGGTGAAACCTAACAGTGTTATAGAAGATTTTGCTATAGGGCAGGACTGGTCGGCTACTATACTTGACGCAGCTGGTATAAAAGTACCGGAAGGTATGCAGGGAGAGTCATTATTGCCAGTTTTAAAGGGTGAAAAAGTGGAATGGAGAAAAAGTATCTATTATCACTACTATGAGTTTCCACAGCCGCATCATGTATACCCGCATTTTGGTGTTCGCAATAGCCGCTATAAACTGGTGAAGTTTTATGGTGGGCTGGATTATTGGGAACTGTATGATCTGCAATCGGATCCGGATGAAGTGAAGAATATTTATGAGGACAAAAAGAATGATCAACTAGTAACTGATTTGAAGGCAGACTTGAAATCACTGATTAATAAATACCAGGATACTGCAGCGCTAAGGCTATCCGGTTTGTAAACTAATAATGGCCGCAAAGTTTTAGATGCAGCTTTGCGGCATTTTTGATAGCGATGAAATTGGTAATAATATTTTCTATTTTTTTGCTCTCTTGTGGAGAGGGCAATAACAAGGTAGTATCAGCAGTAAGTTGTGCGAATGATAGTACAGGTGTTAAGTCCTGTGCACCGCCCTCAAGGTTGGGTGGAATAACCGGAAGGAACACCGTTGGATCAGATACCTCACAATTGGCGATCAGCAACAAAAAATGATGGACGATTGTCCATCATTTTTTAACCCAAACGCAATGCCGTTTAGTTAATGTTAAATGGCTTCCTATCCAGCAATTATTCAGGGTACTATAGCCGAAATCACAGATTCTGTGTTAAGATCCAAAGTTTTTTAGATAAATTTGAGTTTTAGGCG
>CAZRYS010000063.1:0-12150 GCA_964604365.1 uncultured Terrimonas sp. | reverse complement strand
TTATTTTTGGATAATTGTTCAGCACAAAGCTATTTGTGCTGAACTAAACGGCATTGAATATGGGTTAAACCATTAGTTACCAACAGCCACCTCTACCCTATTATAACCAATACTAAAAAGAAAATTCTCAAGCAATTGTTTGCTTCTATTGTCCGCCTTTTCCAATATCTGCTGCTCCAATGCCAACCGCACCATTTCATCCCGTGCCTTTATTTTCACGGCTGTTATCGCATCAGGTTCCCATCGCCCCATTTCACTGAATATCTCAAAATCCGTGGGATTCATAATAGCATCCAATATCTCCGACCGGGGTAGGCGTAAAAAAATTGAATCTCCTTGTGTAAAAATATCGGCTGCATCAATATTTTTCAAATCGGTTCCTGCCACAACTTTGCCTTTGCCGATAACCACCAAACGTTTCGCTGTAACTGGCAGTCCCTGAAATCCGGAAAAATCGGGCAATAAGGTTTCCATGGGCGTTTTTCTGACCACCGTTACCGAATCGGCTATCACCTCATTATAGGTGGTGATAGTACACAACTGTGCCAATTCATTGATTTCTCTAATAAGAATAGGCGTATCATCGATTACTACCGGTTGCGCTTTAAAGATATTAGACAATGAGGGTAACCATTGTTTTCTGAAAACAATTAACAATAACAAACATATGCCCAGAAAAATGATTAGCCCGATATATCTTTTCAATAAGCGCATCATTTCAATTTAACTTTTGAACAGGCGCTCCGTCGCCAAAATTTATACTGATTTGACGATATCCCATTTTTCTCAAAAAATTACTTACGAATAAAGTAGCATTACTCTCGGCTGTAGCCAGTATACCCAGCGAATCTACGCTATGTTCAATTTGTGCTTGCGCCTGCACAGCCAGGGCATCCCGTTCTGCTGCACTAAAACCGGACCGGAATTGTCCCACTTCCTCATAGGCAATTCTTATATCTTCGGGTTTCATGCTAATGGAGAAAAGACTGGCGCGGGGCAACATCAAACTAATTGATTCTCCATTGACAGCAATATCCTCCGGGGTAATGGCAGAAAAATCAATACCGGCTTTCAACGTGGCAGCACATGTCATCAGTATCTTTCTGTCACCCGGTTTGTACCAGGTTTTATTATCGTTTGCCTTGATGATTTTAGTTACTACATACTCCACCGTTATCAGCTCATTCATTTCTTTTAACGCCAGCACTTCACTGCCTGGTTGCGGTTTGTTTTTGCAACCAGAATAAACAATCAACGCCATTATTACCAGAAATCGGAACATACTGCAAAATACTATAGAATTGACTTATACAACAATACATTTTTCGAAAGTAGAAAGGAGCATTTATCAGAGGTTTAATGATTAGTACACAATCGAAAGCCCTGTGAGTGTGGATGCTGACTTGAAATAAAAAAATGGATTTCAAATTTTCTCTATTTTATCGGGGCACGATAGATGATGCTACAGTAGTAGTACATTCGTCACATCAGGGTGTCCCCCATGGGTCTTTGGGATACTTTTCCGAAAAAAATATCGAAGAAGAAACCTAAGTGTTTAATTAAAAAATGTTTTCGATTTCACCGGGGTTATTTTTTAAGTAGGCGAGACAAGCACCTGGATCTTCGCTTTGGGTTTGAATAAAAAAAGCGAATGAGAGAGGAAATGCTTAGATTTAATCCTCCTAAATACGATGCGATATGAAATTCATTTACCAAAAAACAGTGCTTTTTTTATTACTGGTAATTGCTACGAAGACCAATGCTCAACTGTATAAAAGTAGTCCCGAAAAACAGGGAGTATCATCAGCGGCGATCAGTCGGTTTATAGATGCGGCAAACAGGAGTAATAATGAATTCCATAGTTTCATATTAATAAAAAATGGCAATATCATTGCGGAAAGCTGGTGGACACCTTATGCTCCCAACCTCGTACACACTATGTATTCTGTTAGTAAAAGTTTTACCGCTACAGCCATAGGTTTAGCAGTTACCGAAGGCAAGCTAAGCCTCTCCGATAAGGTTGTTTCTTTTTTTCCACTGTTGACGCCTGATACAGCCAGTACGCTGCTAAAAGAAATGACCATAAAAGATCTGATCACGATGTCTGTCGGCCAATCGCCGGATCCCACCGGCAGGATGCTACAACAAAAAGAATGGACAAAATTTTTTCTGGAGTTGCCAATTGCAGACACGCCGGGAACCAGGTTTCTGTATAACTCCGCAGCCACTTATATGCTAAGTGCTATTATTCAAAAAGTGACCGGGGAGAAACTCATAGATTACCTGAAACCCCGTCTTTTCGACCCACTGGAAATCAGTGGTATCGACTGGGAACTGAATCCCGAAGGTATTAATGCCGGTGGTTGGGGGCTGCGACTGAAAACAGCGGATATGGCAAAATTCGGACAACTCTATCTCCAACGGGGCATATGGAATGGAAAACAAATATTGCCTGCCACGTGGGTAGACGAAGCCACCAGTTTTAAAATTAAAAACGCTGCAGACACCGCAATACATGCTAAAGCTACCAGCGATTGGGCGCAGGGATATTGTTACCAGTTCTGGCGCGCACGAAATAATGCCTACCGTGCGGATGGCGCTTTTGGTCAATACATTATCGTACTACCGGAATACCAGGCGGTGGTAGCTATTACCAGTGAAACCCCCGATATGCAGAGCATTATGAACCTGGTCTGGGAACACCTGTTGCCCTCCCTGAAAGAAGGCTCAGCGATGACAAATAAGAAAGCAGAAAAGGAACTACAGAAGACAACAAAAAAGCAGACGATCGCTGTTCCTTCTTCTGTTACCTCCAATACCCCCACAGCCATTTCAGGAAAGAGGTTTACCCTGGAGGACAATAGTGAAGGTATAGGCTACATTAGCTTCGATATTAAAAAGAAACAACTGGTTGTAACATTCGGAGACGATAAATACCAGGACATAATACCATTAAAAACAGGAAAGTGGACTTACAGTACGACTCATAAAAGAGGTCCATCTCTTACCGGTACAATTCCTCCTTCTGAGGGAACGCCTGTATTTAAAGTAGCCGCTTCTTATAGTTGGAAAGATGAAAACACGTTGCTGTTAATCTTTCGGTATGTGGAAAGTCCGCATACACAAACTTTTGTTTGCGCTTTCGACAATAATGACCTCCTATTGCGGATAGACAATAGCCTTAAAAACATGGCAGGAACCAATGAGCAGAATGCAATTATCAAGGGGCATTTCTAAATCACCTCGCCTTGATATCCACGCTGCCTACTTTCTCGCCATCATCGCGTATCATATCAGCCTGTAATAGCTTTTGATCTGCTTTTAGCTTTATAAGGGTTCGGTTTCCTTTAACAGGGCCACCACCTATTAATATCGGGAAATTGTGATCGGCATCTGCAGGAAAATGACCGTACCGATGGGTATGACCAGAAAGTTGTAAGTCGATCTTCGCCTGGTTGAGTAAAGATCCAAACAGTTCGCGGCAGTGTAGTGTGCCGTGCCAGTTGCCAGAATGCCAGGGCGATATATGTATAATCAACACCCGGAATGGTGCCTTTTTGAACGACTCTTGCTGAATTTCCTTAGCGAGCCATTGCTTTTGCTTCTCCCGGTAGCGGTCGAAAGCCACCATGCCACCATACTCCCAGTTATCGTCTGTTTTGTCTTCGCCTGAATCCAAGACAAGAAAATGAACAGGACCCTGCCGAAAACTGTGATAAAAACGTCCTTCCGTCCAATCGAAATAATCTTTGATATGCCGGGAGAACGCCCCCCGTACCTCGTGGTTGCCCTGAACAAATAAAAAAGGCAGATTCTTCGCAAAAGTATTTACACAAGGTTTAAGGAACTGATTAATTACTTGTTCCTCACTCTCCGTATTGTTGAATACGTCTCCGTTAAATACCACAAAGTCAAAATCCGGATCGTTGCCCTGGTATCCATGCCGATAAATCATTTCCGGGATGGTTTCCGATATCTCGTGATGATCGTTAAACACTATTAATTTAACCGTACTGCTTTTTTCGGGCAGTGTTTTATACTCAAATATTTTCCCTACTTCCGGTTCTCCAAATTTATACTGCGATCCTTTGACTTCTAATACCTCAACGGATACAATTCGATACCGTTGTAATGTACCAGGTGTGAGTTGATCTATTTGAATTTTGTTAACCCTGTTGTTCCCCTGAATTAAGCCATCTACATATCCAAATGCCTTTTTGTTTAGGTAGTTTCCTTCGCCATGCTCTACCCAGCTAAAACAATTTCGTTTGGTTACCCACATCACAGTGGCAGAAGTAGCGGTTACACATTGGAGATAGGGTCCCACTTCTACCAATCCACTACTCTCACCCTGATCATTACTAACACTTTGTGTTATTGTGCCAGCACGAACTACTGTTGCGGGGATTATGGACAATATACCGGCTTTTGTTATATTCTCTAAAAACCGACGTCTGTCCACTATTGAAATACTGCGATTCAATTTCATTGAAATGTGCTTTTATATAAACACTAAACTACTACATTTATCGCTACCTGAAATCAGGATTGGCACTGAGTAAAATTGCAAAGTATTTCTATAAAAGGCAATACAGGCACGGATTTTTAATACCCGTAGATTCTGAACGTCAAAAAATATCCTTTGTAGACTTTTACTTTTGATAAGATTGTCGGTTACTGATCATTGCTAGTGCAAGCGCATGAGACAGCCTTATCGCATAGTTTACTTTTTTCGTTTTTGTAGCGGCTCTCAACTTTGAAGTGGCTATGCCGACTATATTCGCTTGTTTATCAAAGACCGGACCTCCCTTTTCTTCGTTCAAAATCAAACATTTAAGTAAGAAATATTCAAAAATCATGAATGGTGGTATAAAGAACAGTCGAGTATTCTGTTACAAAAAACAAGTTCGGAATAGGGTTTTCTAAAAAAAGATAGTGTACTAAAACCAAGACTTTAATATTTTATTTTTCCTATTTTTATACGATGAGAAAAATTCAACCAAAACACAGTCTCTTCCTTTCCTTGCATTTTTTGTTTTTGATTGCTTGTAAGAAAAATGTTGATATCGAAAAAGAGATAATACCAACTATTCAGCAGTTTGTGATATCAAAAGAACACAACCAATCTTTACTGAAAGATATTGAATTTGAAATCAAGGAGGACTCATTGATTGCCAGTGCCTTTGAAGTCTACCGGAAAGTACTCGTTCCAACTTTCACGACAACAGGATTGAGTTTGTTCAAAGAAGACGCGGAACAAGTAGCAGGAGTAACAGCTCAAGATTTTACCGATGCGGTAACCTATACGGCTAAACTAAATGACGGTACCCTCAAAAAGTATCATGCAAAAATACATTGGCAGCCAGACAGCCTGCCACATATTTATATCAGCACAGAGGGTGGTACACCCATCGACTCCAAAGACCACTACATAAACGCAACCTTGACAATTGACGGAAAGCAAAAATATCCTGATTACCAAGGTGCGACACAAATAAGAGGCAGGGGAAACAGCACTTGGGCAATGCCTAAGAAACCCTTTAGGTTAAAGCTCTCTACCAAATCAGAGATGTTTGGATTATCTGCGGAACGGGACTGGATTCTATTAGCAAATTTAATTGACCCAACACTTATGTTAAATGCTGTGGCAATGAAAATTGGACGCCAATTAGAAACTCCTTTTATAAACACCATTGTTCCCGTGAATGTTACGCTAAATGGAACTTATGCAGGCTCCTACAATTTTACGCAACAAATAGAAGTGGAAAATAACCGGGTAAACATAGGCAAGGATGGATGGTTGTTAGAGCTTGATGTGAACTATGATGAAGACTTCCAATTCAAATCTAGCCATTATGACTTGCCAGTGATGATTAAGAGTCCAGATTTAAAATCCGAAGCTGAGATAAGTCCTATAAAAGAAGCTTTTGATATAATGACTGAATTGGTAGCAGCAGAAACCTTTCCTAATAATGAATATAAAGAACACATTGATATTTCTTCCATGGCAGATTTTCTGATTGTACACTTACTGACCGATAATGAAGAGCCCAATCATCCGAAAAGTACTTATATGCATAAAACTAGTACTGGGAAATTTACAATGGGGCCAATTTGGGACTTTGATTGGGCCTACGGATACCAGGGAGTTGGAGGTCACTTTGCAGATCCGAAACGTCCGTTTTTCTGGGGTGGCACCCACAGCGGGACACCATTTTTCAAAAGATTTTTATACGACCCTGTATTTGTTTCTTTATTGCAGGAAAAATGGTCGGATTATAGGTCGACCCACTTTGAGGAATTACTTGACTTTGTAGATGAGTATGCTTTTAACATTCATACCTCCAGAAACGAAGATTGGAAAATATGGAAGATTGGAAACGAAGACTTTATGAGTGATGTCTCTCGACTTAAAAAGTATTTGAATGAAAGAGCAGAATTCCTGGATATATTTATTAATGCATTCAGAGGGATCTAGTAAATAAGTAAAATTAAATTAATTCCATTCTTAGTAGCAAAACAAGTTCCGGAATATGTATCTAATTTAATATACATGTTCCGGAACTCAAATAAATCCTCAAAATGAATAGCCTAGGATTTGTCCTTATTTTTTCCTTTGCTTTCCATTTCTGTAAATTTCTTAAACTGCTCTTCGTTTAATATACCCTTCATCGCCGCATTATATTCATCTTGCAGACCTTTCATTTTGTCATCTAACCCTGTCTTGTCATCTGCCTGTTTCAAGGCAAATTTTTTAGAGATGAAATCAAAATTGGCGGTTTCTACTTTAGCGGCTTGTTCATCATTTAACGCCAGTTTACTTTTCATTTTCTCCGTCATCACTTTTGCTTTTTCTTCAGGTGTCTTTGCTTGCGATTTATCGTCTTGTGCAATAGCTGATAAAGAGACTGTCAGAAACGTAGCCATACAGACCATCATTACCATTTTTTTCAGATTGAATTTCATATGAATGCATTTTTAAGTGAATAATACAAATACTGTATTGTTGTATATCCAAAACTCTACCAAAAATGCATTATCGTGTTAAAGTAGTGTTACGGCTGTATGTTAAAAAAAAGAGACCCCGTTTCCGGAGTCTCCATCAGTAGAAAAATGGCTTTACTATGCTTGTTTTTTAAGCACTCTTGCCTGCACAAAGCTTCTGATAAAAATGATTAATGCCAGCAGGTTACTGAATATGCAGATAAGAAAAACATATTTTTTGGGACCCCATTCTGGTATTTTCATAAACCGGTTCAAACACATAATGACCAGCACCAGGGCCAACACTGCAGCAATATGTGCTGCCAGCTTAGGTTTGGACGCCCATATGGCACCTAGTATCAAAAACACCACTCCGCTGAAAGCCGGAATTAGTGCAGTAATTGATTTATTTTCTCCCGGTCCTAACGGTAATAAAAAATACCCATACAATCCGGCTGCTATTAATACGATTGCGTTCAGGTAATTGGCTGTAACTGGTTTCATGCTTTTTTGTTTATTACACTACGGTAGTTAATGATACACACATTGCTATAGTATCAACATGCGTTTTGATTCGGTGCAATATTACGCAAAGCAGGTGAGAGGATTTGTAAAATGACTGTAATAATTAGGTGGGTTGCCGGGCGCGATCCGTAAAAACTGTCACCGGTTATGACAGAAAAACCAGAAGGGCCCTAGATTTCGATTTTTAAGGATTTTTCCACTTCTAAAGAACTACCGGAAGTTGTTTCGAAATCAGGACTCAAAACTAACAGCTCCCGGTTCTTTATTACACCGAAATTGGGAAAACCGGTTTACGCAAACGGTAAACTTACATTCCTGTGACAAATAGTTCGCTAAGAAAAATTGTAACCAGCTAATTCTGAGAGACTTATAGTCTCTTGTACCCCCGTAGCCAGGTGTTTAATATTGCAGGTATTATTGGCAAGCTCCTCACCGCCTATCATTACCACATATACTATTTGTTTTCTGTCCGCATACTTAAACTGCTTGTCGAACTTAGCCTGTTCAGGGTATAGTTCGCAGGCAATGCCGATATTGCGCAATCCTTGCATGTGCTCAAAAGCTTTTTTAGCTTCCGTCTCACCAAGATTAAAAAACAGCACCCTGGTACCCTGCGAAACAGTTTCCGGAAATAATTGCAGCTCCTCAAGTACATCGTAGATACGATCCACACCAAAGGAAATACCGACTCCGGGAATACCAGGAACGCCGAATAGACCGGTGAGGTCATCATAGCGGCCACCACCGCCGATGCTCCCCATCTGCACGCCTACTGCTTTTATTTCAAATATACTACCTGTATAGTAGTTGAGTCCACGAGCCAATGTAAAATCTATCACCAGGTTTTGTTGCTCAGCATAGCCTACAACATAGGTTAATTCCGCAATGCCGTCCGCCCCCAATGGAGTGTGCCCCAATAATGTTGTCAACTTCTCCAGCTTCTGTTCGTTGGTGCCATCTATCAGCAGAAAACTATTAACAATGTCAATCTGACTTTGATCAATCCCTTTCGCCTCGAGTTCGAGTAATACTTTCTCCAGTCCTACTTTATCAAGCTTATCAATAGCAACCGTTATATCCGTTAACTTATCGCTACAGCCACAGCGTTCCGCAAGCGCTGCTAACACTTTCCGGTTGTTGATTTTAATTTCAACCGGTATACCAATTGTAGCAAAAACGGTGGCATAAATATGCACCAGTTCAATTTCGTTCAGCAGTGACTTACTACCCACCACATCTGCATCACACTGGTAGAATTCCCGGTAGCGGCCCCGCTGCGGTCGGTCGGCACGCCATACAGGCTGTACCTGGTAACGTTTGAATGGAAAAGCGAGCTGGCCATGGTTCATCGCCACATAACGGGCAAAAGGAATGGTGAGATCGTACTTTAGTGCCCTTTCTGTGAGGTTTTTATCATTTTTTCCTTGCAGCACATTTTCGAAGGCAGCTTTTGCTTTCTCTACATTCTTGGGATCACTTAGTCCATTGTTTAAGATTTTGAAGATAAGTTTATCACCTTCTTCGCCGTATTTCCCCATCAACGTATCCAGATTCTCCATTGCCGGGGTTTCAAGCGGTGCAAATCCGTACAATTCAAACACTGTTTTAATGGTGTTGATGATATAGTTTCTTTTGCGAACCACATCTGGCCCAAAATCCCGGGTACCCTGTGGAAGTGAGGGTTTGCTCATAAATTTTTTAGTTGTTGGTTGTCGTTTCTCCGACTATTCATTGATTACTGTATTTGGCTACTATGGCGTCACAAGCTTTGTCTATCATATCAAACACTTCATGGTAACCCGGCTCGGGTCCATACCATGGATCTGGTACATCCTTATTTTTTCCGGGATACAATTCGTTCATCAATAAAATAGCTTTGCTCTCGTCAAAACTACTTCCTGCAATCCAATGCATTTCATCGATAACGTCTCCGGCCATTGCATAGATAAGATCAAATTTCTTAAAGTCCTCTGCTTTAAAACTTCTTGCACGCTGACCACTGATATCAATGCCTTTTTGCAGTGCCACTTTTTGAGATAATCTATGCGGACGCTCTCCTACATGATAACCATTCGTGCCTGCACTATCCACCACCCAATTCAATTGGTTTTCCTCAATCCTTTGCTGCATAATACCCTCAGCCAAAGGACTGCGACAAATATTACCCAGGCATACCATTAATATCTTCATATTTGAAAAATAGGTGGCAAAGGTAAAGAATATGCAGAAATGGAATAGTGACAATAAGCGCCGGAATTACTACTTCCGGACAGATTTCGTCGGTAAGGTAGTTCCGCGTGAAAGTTTAACCCAAACCTAATGCCGCTTGGTTAAGGCTTTTATTTAAGCCACAGACAGGATCTATTTCAAAACTTTCAATTATTCTTCTTCGATACTTTTTGCGGAAAAAGTATCCAAAAAGCCGCCGGGGAATTATTACACCCAATTCCCCGGAACGCCCTGATTGGGCTTTCGTGCTACTGTGATTTTGCAATAGTACCCTGAATGATTTCTAAATACGACACTATTTTGCTAACTAAACGGCATTGAATCCCGGATCAATCGGCATCAGATTATTTTTGACTTGTTGGCTAAATTTATCAGCACCGGTTGACTTTACAATTCTTTTTTCCCCTATAGTGAAACTTTCACTTCTTAACAGAAATGAATAAATCGGGCACAAAAAAGGCTTCCTGGAAAAGAAGCCGATTGCGTTTCTAGCGCTACATGAGAAAACAAACTTAAAATAGGTTACTTTGTCAATAGACTTTGACTGTAATACACAAATTAGTTTTTATTTCTTTTTCATTGGCTGGATCTTCCAGTAAGTAAGCGTTCTCCAAAGCCACTCCATCGGTCCGAATTTAAAATAGTTGAGCCACACTGTACTAAGCAGTAATTGCAATATCCAGATAGCAAACATCACATAAAATATCTCGTGATACCGAAATGAGTCGTAGAAACTTAAACCATATCCGAAGAAAAACAATGTACAGATAAGGCTTTGCATTATATAATTGGTGAGTGCCATCTGTCCCACTGCTGCCAGTCGCTGCATCAAGTGCTTAGCAGTTCCTGATTTGATGATTATCATTACAACTGCTGCATGTGCCATCACCAGCAAAATTCGCTGTACAGGATAAATAAGATTAATCCACGCTATGGGATGACGCTCCATGTGTAATAAATATGCAGAAAGATCAGGGAAATAAGTATAAGAGTAGCAAAAATCCCATATTACCAGCGGCAAACCCATACCGTACCCTAACAATGCCGTATATATGTATTTTTTTTGCGTCCATCCCCCCGTTAAAAAACCCCATTTGAAGAGTGCCATACCCAACAACATCAATGCGAGTGGATCCCATAGACCGTAGATAAGGTAGGTAGTTTGATAAAGCCACGATTGCTTTCTGATTTTTGTAGCTATCGTCGCATAATCACTTTTCATAATCCTCGTATTTTCTATTATATCCTGGTCATTAGGTATAAATGTTTGTTCTATTTCCCGCCATTGCGTCAGTGCTTCCTGTTGCCGCTCATCAGGTCGTTGATCGGGTGATAAGTCTTTTGATACCTGCAAATAGGCAAAGCGTTTTTGCCGCATTTCCTGGTAATAAGAGGTCTGAACAGCGAACTCTATGATGGCAACCAGCGGGATACCCAGTATTAAATATTTCGGACTAACCTTGCGAAATAAAAAGGCAATCATCCCTATTATGCCATAGTAATATAACACATCTCCCTCCCACAACAGAAGATGTGCATCAGCGAGACCCAATAGTATTAACCAAAACATACGCCGATAAAATAACAATCTGCTTACTCCCGGTGTCGTCTTTTTGTTGATTATAAATAAAAGAATACCGGCGCCGAACAATAGTGAAAATAATGCCCGCATTTTCCCCTCCCAAAAGATCACTACAATGGCACGTATCCAAAAATCGACACTGCTGATGTCCGTCCTGAATACTTCAGAATATCTGGGGGGCATGGAAAACTCCGGTATGTTCATTATCAATATACCCAGCACGGCAACTCCTCTTAGCACGTCTATGGAATAGAGTCTGCGACTGTTGTCGATAGGTGCTACAACTGTTTTTATTGTTGGGTTACTAATTGTATCCATAAAATTGATTACGTATTTGATAGGGAGGAAATTGTCAGTACCGGAATATGATTACTTCGCTACGAAACTTCTTAGAAAAAAGTCATCCGCACTTCTTTCTACCAACAGGCTGATTATATCGTTCATTAAATGGTATATCGAAACGATGGAAACCAGCAATATCGCCGTTGCGAAAGTTGCCACGACTACCGATGTAATAGTTTGCTTTTTCATTGTAGTATGTTTGCCCAAAATTCGCTGCCTGATAAGCCGAAATCAATACCACGGAGGGTGATTTTTAAAGGAAGAGAACAAGAAAGGTTCAGTGGCAAAGATTTAGATTACGAATATACACGTACGCTTATTTGATGTCTACCATATAAGCATCGATTTTACCTATAGTTGGCTATTTGCTTAAACCTTCGTTTAATGCTGTTTAGCTAAGGTTTTTATTTATACTCGAACCGGATTCATTTCAAAACTTTCAATCAATTTTCTTCGATACTTTTTGCGGAAAAAGTATCCCAAAGCCG
>CAZRYS010000062.1:0-12402 GCA_964604365.1 uncultured Terrimonas sp. | reverse complement strand
ACGGACTTCTTCTGTTCCGAGTGCGATGTCCTGCATCGGTGTTCCAGCTTCCCTTGATAGCGTAAGGTATTGTTCCAGTAATCCCTGCTTTTTGTCCGTTCCGATAATGTCGTCTTCAGTAAGGCGTTGCAGGGTTATAAAACCGCTATCGTTTACGATACGTTCAAACTGTGCCACCGCTTCCATAAAGCGGTGTATCGTTTCCTTGTTCCTGATTTCCTTTGGTATCAGCGAACCTTTGCAAAGCGATGAAAAATTACTTTGCATACGCATACGCTCTTTAGTTGTCTTGGTTAAAAAGAGGTAGCAGTAATGGTTTAGGAACGATCGCTCATTAAAATGACGTTGGTAAGACTTCGATAAAAAGCTCTGGTCTTCGATTGCCAAATTGGGCGTATAGCTTTCCTTAATATACCAATCCTGTTTGTGAATAACTGTAAAATCAGGCAAGGTCTTGATAGCCTTATGCCAGGCGGAATGAATGGCTTCATATTCCGCAGAAGCTACAGTAAACAGTTCCGGCAAACGAACCTCAAAGCAGGCGGTAATATCTGCATCTTTGGAAAGAATGCAGTTGTTTTCTACCGCCAATAAAGGAAATTTATTTTCCAGCGTTGTTGTTTTAGATACATTTCTCATACTGCATTCTGTTTAGATGTGAATTTTAAATAGAGGTGTACAGGCTTGCGACAGATGATGTATCGAGGATGCCTTTTATTAGCGGCTATCTTCATTAATCCGTGTTCGCCGTATTTCCTGTTCAGTGAAAAGGTCTGCCACACAATCAGCGAAGCACCGCCTGCTCCGAGAAAAAGGCAGATGTAAGAGTTTACGCCAGTCATATATAGTATCATCACGAAGATGAGTGTACCGAGTAGTCCGCCAGCGAAAATGAACAGGTATTGCGCTTTCAGACCCTTAAATTCCACCGTTCTTCCTATGCCTTTGTTTATGTTGTAATTGTTCATAAACTAGAGGATTAAAGAAAGAATGAACGCAGGATGGTAGCTGCCACGATTAAAAAGATACACGCACCGAACCAGCTTGCCGCAGTCTTCGATGTGTCGGGGTCGCCTGAGCTGAATTTATTGTACACCTTAACACCTCCGATTAACCCGACTACTGCACCTATGGCGTAGATTAATTGGGTTGCGGGGTCGAAATAAGACGTTACCATTTGGGTAGCCTCGTTGATACCTGCTGTACCGTTTCCCTGTGCGAAAGCACCAATTCCTGACAGCATAGCCACGGCTGCCAGTAAAACTTTTTTTCTCTGTTTTTCCATAATTGAAACACATTAATTTGTTATTGTTATCCCGCACCTTGCGGACTTTCGGGACAAAGGTGTTTCAGAAATTAGAGCGTTATAAGAAAGTGGCAGTCAGAGGTATTGTTTGGCAGTGGGTGGCTTTTGTATGATAGGGAAAGAGGACAAACAAGGTTGAAGGTACAATCCTTCAGAACTACATACGCATTTTCATTGCTTACAATGTAAACGAACTTTTTTCCTTACAGATGCAGAAATCCCTAAAATCAATATTCTTCAAAATTTTAAATTTGAATGTGTTAATTTAGCGCTTACAAGAAGGTGTGACAGATGCAATTAAACGATATGGAACTTTGCAATCCGATTGCAAGAATTATTTTTTTATATTTGCATCATAATGAGATGGATAATTACAATATTGACTTTTTACTTGATGGTGCTTTCATCGTTGCCTTGCAGCGATGGGAATAATCGGTGCGAGGACAATAGTAATACAACTGAAATAGTGCAATCTCACGATCACAATCAAGATAAAGACGATCATTGTAGTCCTTTTTGCTATTGTAGTTGTTGCAGTATTAGCATTACTTATTATAATTTCAAACCGTTTGAAATCAGACATCCTAGAGTTGCTTTCATTACTAAAAAAATCACAATACGTGATTATACCTTAATTTCCAATTACTACGGAAGTATTTGGCATCCGCCAAAATTTACTGTTTAATTTTTTTAGATTTTCTTGTTGCTATTGATGGTTTGTTGCAAGCCTCAGTTAACTGTATTGCTTTTAATTGGCATAGGGGTGTTGTTTGCACCTTCGTATTTGCGTTATGTATTTTCGATATAACTCTTCATTTATAGAGGTAATTCAGGCATCACACTTTACGCAATAGTTATTTGATTATCTGATGGCTTCTTAACCAAAGGGGCTAGAATTTATTTGTCAAAAATTTAAACAGATATACGTGTTAGATAACATTATAAAATTCAGTATCAAAAACAAGCTTGTCATTGGTATAATGACCTTGTTACTCATTATTTGGGGAGTGTGGAGTGCCACAAAACTACCTATTGATGCCGTGCCCGATATTACCAATAATCAGGTGCAAATAATTACGGTCTGTCCCACATTGGCAGGTCAGGAAGTAGAACAATTGGTAACTTTTCCTATTGAACAAAGTATAGCTAATATACCAGATTTAGAAGAAACCAGAAGTATTTCTAGGTTTGGATTATCGGTAATTACAGTAGTATTTAAAGACAAAGTTGATATTTATTTTGCTCGCCAATTAATTAATGAAAAATTAAAAGAAGCCGAAGAAAAAATACCTAAAGGAATTGGAACACCAGAACTTGCTCCCGTAAGTACAGGTTTGGGAGAAGTTTATCAATACATTATCCATCCCAAAAAAGGAAGTGAACAAAAATACGATGCCAAAGAATTGCGTACAATGCAAGATTGGATCGTAGCAAGACAGTTGTACGGCACTCCGGGAATTGCCGAAGTAAATAGTTTTGGTGGCGAGCTGAAACAATATGAGGTTGCCGTAAATCCCAATCGTTTGAAAGCTATGGGTGTAAGTGTTACCGATATTTTTTTGGCATTAGAAAAAAACAACCAAAATACTGGTGGTGCTTACATTGACAAAAAACCGAATGCTTATTTCATTAGGGGTATCGGTTTGGTTACTTCATTGGATGATGTGAAAAACATAAGTATAAAAAATGATGGAGGTAGTATTCCCATTTTTATTAAAGATGTAGCAGATGTACGTTTTGGAAGTGCTGTACGATATGGAGCAATGACCTACAACGGCGAAGTAGATGCAGTAGGCGGTGTAGTGATGATGCTAAAAGGCGAAAACAGCAACGAGGTTGTTAACCGTATCAAAGAAAAGTTGCCTGTTATTCAAAAATCTTTACCCGATGATATTATTATTGAACCTTATTTAGACCGTACAGATTTGGTAGGCAGAGCAATGAATACGGTAGAAAAAAACCTGATAGAAGGTGCATTGATTGTCATTTTTGTTTTGGTTCTTTTCTTGGGAAATTTTAGAGCGGGATTGATAGTAGCATCCGCTATTCCTTTGGCAATGCTGTTTGCTTTGGCCTTAATGAATGTGTTTGGCGTAAGTGCCAATTTAATGAGTTTAGGAGCAATAGATTTTGGGTTGATAGTAGATGGAGCGGTAATCATTGTTGAAGCCACACTACATCATTTAGGTTTAAGAAAATCCAAACAAAGGCTCACTCAGCAGGAAATGGATAATGAAGTTTTTACCTCAGCTTCAAAAATACGTAGCAGTGCAGCTTTTGGTGAAATCATTATTTTAATTGTGTACATTCCTATTCTTACGTTGGTTGGTGTAGAAGGTAAAATGTTTAGACCAATGGCACAAACTGTAGGTTTTGCAATCTTTGGAGCATTGATTTTGTCTTTGACCTACATCCCAATGATGTGCGCCTTGTTTCTGTCAAAAAATCCTACTCATAAAGAAACTATTTCAGATCGAATGATGAATTGGTTACAAAAAATGTATCAGCCATTATTAGAAAAAGCCATCAATATAAAATATTGGTTAGTAGGAATTACCGTTGCCATATTTGCCTTTAGCATTTTCTTATTTAGCAGAATGGGTGGCGAATTTATACCTCAATTACAAGAAGGGGATTTTGCATTTCATTGTATTTTACCACAAGGCAGTTCATTGAGCCAAAGCATCGAAACTTCTATGCAAGCCAGTAGAATTATTAAAAAATTTGATGAAGTGAAAATGGTGGTGGGTAAAACCGGAGCAGCAGAAGTACCAACTGACCCGATGCCTCCCGAAGCAACTGATATGATGATTTTGCTGAAACCGCAAAGCGAATGGAAAAGCGGTAGAACTTATGATGAATTAGCTGATGCTATTAATGAAAAATTGGAAGCAATACCTGGTGTGTTTTTTGAAAAGAACCAACCAATACAAATGCGTTTCAATGAACTAATGACAGGTATTAGGCAAGATGTCGCAGTAAAAATATTTGGCGAAAATTTAGATACATTAGCTTTAAATGCAGAAAAGGTTAGCAAAATTATACAAACTGTTCAAGGTGCTACCGCTCCACAAGTAGAACGTGTAAGCGGTTTACCGCAAATAAATGTAGAATATGACCGTACTCGCTTAGCTAATTACGGAATAACAGTAGAAGATGTAAATAACGTGGTAAGCACTGCATTTGCAGGTAAAAGCGCAGGTGTGATTTTTGAGAACGAAAGAAGATTTGATTTGGTCGTTCGCTTAGATAGTGTTTACAGAAGTAGTATTGAAGATGTAAACAATCTGATGATACCCACCTCATCAGGTAATCAAATTCCGCTTTCACAAGTTGCCACAATTGATTATAAATTAGGACCTGCACAAATAAGCCGAGAAGCAGGAAAACGTAGAATTGTAATCGGATTTAATGTAAAAGACAGAGACGTACAAAGCGTGGTAGAAGAAATTCAGCAAAAACTAAATACACAGGTAAAGTTACCACCGGGATATTACTTTACTTATGGTGGTCAGTTTGAAAATCTACAGGAAGCAAGTAATAGATTAATGATAGCCGTTCCGGTTTCTTTGTTGTTAATTTTTGTGTTGCTTTATTTTACTTTTCGTTCTTTTAAACAAGCGGGCTTAATATTTACAGCAATTCCAATGAGTGCCATTGGTGGTATATTGGCTTTATTGCTTCGTGGTATGCCATTCAGCATAAGTGCAGGAATTGGGTTTATTGCTTTATTTGGTGTAGCCGTTCTTAATGGAATTGTACTGATAGGCACATTCAACCAATTGGAAAAAGAAGGAATAAAAGATGTATTTAAAAGAGTAATCGAAGGAACTAAAATCCGTCTTCGACCAGTATTAATGACGGCAACCGTAGCCAGTTTAGGATTTTTACCAATGGCATTGAGTAGCAGTGCAGGAGCCGAAGTTCAAAAACCTTTAGCAACAGTAGTCATTGGCGGTTTAGTCACGGCTACATTTCTTACACTGTTTGTATTACCCTTACTTTATATAATTTTCAATTCAAAAATTAATTTAAAAATAAAACCTCAAGTGAAATTCATAGCAACTGTCATTGTATTGCTTCTATCATTGGTAAGCTTTACAGCAAATGCTCAAACAAAGAGTTTAATGAGCGTTGATGATGCGATTAACATTGCTCTTCAAAATAATCAAACCATTAAAGCTTCAGCTTTAGAAATTGATGCCAGCAAAGCTTTGAAAAAAACTGCCGGAGAATTACCCAAACTAGATTTTAATGCACAGTTGGGGCAATACAACAGTACCAAATTCGATCAGTCTTTTCAAGTATCGCAAACCATTCCGTTTCCATCGTTATTTGGAGCAAAAAAACAACTGATTAATGCTGAAATAAAAGGTAAAGAATTACAGAAAGACATTTCGGTTTTGGAGTTGAAAAATCAGGTGCGGACTTACTATTACCAAATTTTGTACTTGCAACATAATCAAAAACAGTTGCAAGAATTGGATAGTTTGTACAATGATTTTATCAAAATAGCACAACTTAGATACAAAACTGGCGATACCAAAAAAGTCGACATCAGCACAGCGGAAGCCAAGAAAGGCGAAATCAATTTATTGTTGAAACAAAATGAAGTATTTCTGAAGAATGCAGTTGCCAATCTAAAGACATTGATGAACACAAAAGACGATTTTACCATCGCAGAAAAAGGAAATTTTCAACCTTTGCAAGTTTCTAATTTGTTGGATGATGAAGCCGTAGCCAATCACCCAAGCATTCAATCTTTGTATCAGGAAGCTAAAATTGCCGAGCAAACCAAAAAAGTTGAGCGTTCGCAAGGCTTACCCGATTTTACTATTGGTTACGTTAATCAATCCTTGATAGGTTTTCAGGATGTAAACGGAACGGAGCGGTTTTTCAATAGCGGAAACCGATTTAGCTCTGTAAACATAGGCATCTCAATTCCCATTACTTACGGTGCTACAAAAGCACGAATTAAATCTTTGGATTATAGTAAGCAAGCAGCCGAAGCCAATGCACAACAGCGACAGAAAATACTTGCTACACAAATGCAAAATGCTTTGCACCAATATCAACAAGATATACAGCAATTCAATTATTTTCAGCAGGAAGCTTTGCCTAATGCCAAAGAAATCGTATCAGCTGCACAATTGGGTTACAGAACAGGCGAAATCAGTTATGTAGAGTATCTTTTTGCATTGCAAACCGCTACCGACATAGAATTGAATTACCTGAAAAGCATTCAACAAGTAAACCAATCCGTAATTCAAATTTATTCATTCATCAATCAATAAGTAAAATGAAATTCACTATAAAAAAAATCTGGAGCATAACAACAATAGTTGTTTTAGTATTTGCTTTTTCGGCTTGCAGTAATCACAAAGAAGGCGATGGTCACGACCACGGCACAAAAAAAGAAGAACCAAAAAAAGAAGAAGCTCACGAAGAAGAAACTCCAACCATTGCCACACTTACCGAAGAGCAAATAAAAACGGTAGGCATACAATTAGGTACAATAGAACAAAAAGAATTAACAGCAACAATCCGGGCAAACGGCTTACTAAAAGTGCCCAATAACAACAAAGCCAATGCAACTTCATTGTATGGGGGTGTGATAAAAACGCTTAAAGTTCAAATTGGAGATTATGTAAAGAAAGGACAAGTAATAGCCACAATTGCCAATCCGCAGTTTATACAATTGCAGGAAGAATACTTGAGCACAGCAAGCAGAATAACCTTTGCAGAGCAAGAATTGGCAAGGCAAAAAGAACTGAACCAAGGCAATGCCGGTGCTGGTAAAAATTTACAAAGTGCCACAGCCGAACTCAATAGCTTACGAACCAGAAGAGCTTCTTTACAACAGCAGATACAGCTAATGGGCATTAATCCCAGTTCGGTATCAAATAGCAATCTACGATCGGCATTGGTCGTAACCAGTCCGCTGAATGGTACGGTTAGCAACGTTTTTGCCAAGATAGGAAGTTATGCAGATGTATCTTCGCCTGTGATAGAAATTGTAGATAACAGTTCATTACATTTGGATTTACAGGTTTTTGAAAAGGATTTACCACAGGTAAAAGTGGGGCAAACCATTCACTTTACTATAACAAACAATCCATCAACCGAATATGATGCTACTGTTTTTAGTATTGGTTCATCATTTGAAAATGATAGTAAAACCATAGCCGTACACTGCCGTGTAAATGGCAATAAAAAGGGTTTAATTGACGGAATGAACATCACTGGTATTGTCAGTCTTAGCAATGTAACAACTCCTGCTGTACCCAACGAAGCTGTTGTAAACGCCGATGGTAAATACTATATTTTTGTGCAAACCGATAAAAAAGCAGAAGAACACCACGAAGAAGGAGAAGAAGCACACGAACATAAGGAAGGCGAAGAAAAAGAGCATTCGGAAGAAAAAACCAGTATGAACTTTGAAAAAATAGAAGTACTGAAAGGCGTATCCGACATGGGGTATACCGCAATAAACTTCGTGAACGAAATTCCTGCCAATGCAAAAATTGTGGTAAAAGGAGCCTTTTTTGTAAATGCAAAATTAAGTAATACAGGAGGTCACGAACATTAATTTTTTGTTATGAAAAATATTGAAGAGAAACTTTTAAAAAAAAACACCAACCCTACCAGTATGCGGATTTTGGTGTATGACTTTTTGGAAGAACAACAGATAGCGATGTCATTATCTGAAATAGAAAGCCATTTTTATAAAGCAGATAGAATTACTATTTATAGAACTCTGAAAACTTTCGAGGAAAAAGGTATTGTACATAGTATTCAAGACAATAACACAAGTAAATATATCTTATGTGACGATGGGTGCGATGAGAAAACTCATAAAGATTGGCATCTGCACTTCTACTGTAAAATTTGTAAACAGACAACCTGTAAAGAAGATTTTACAATACCACAGGAAAGGAATTATGAATTTAGAATTGACGAGATAAAACTATTTGGTAAGGGTATTTGCGAGAAGTGCTTAAAGGAGAGTTTGCAATAGCATTGCAGGCTCTCTATAATTAACTTTGATATTAAAAAGAAAGATATGGAACATAAACATAAATATGATGCACAAGGTAAACAGCTTTGTTGCACAGCACAAGAACAAAAAATATATACCGATGCCAACGCTAAAAAGCTATTGGGAAAGCATCACAACGAAGATGGTCACAATCACGAACACAGTGATGATGACGGTCACAATCACGGAAGTACCGATAATTCTACCTTTCAAATGTTTTTACCAGCCATTATCAGTTTTGCATTATTAATGATAGCCATCGCTTTCGATAATTGGTTTCTGCAATCTTGGTTCACAGGCTGGGTACGAATTGTTTGGTATGTTGTAGCCTATATTCCTGTTGGATTTCCCGTAATTAAAGAAGCTTTTGAAAGCATCAGAAAAGGCGATGTGTTTTCAGAATTTTTATTAATGAGCATTGCCACCATCGGAGCTTTTGCCATTGGCGAATATCCCGAAGGTGTAGCCGTAATGTTGTTTTATGCCGTTGGCGAAGTGTTTCAAACATTGGCGGTTACACGAGCCAAAGCGAATATTAAAACCTTGCTCGACCAACGTCCCGATGATGTAACTGTTTTAGAAAATAACCAACCAAAAACCGTAAAAGCTGAAACCGTAAGTATCGGAAATATTATCCAATTAAAACCAGGAGAAAAATTAGGATTAGACGGCGAATTATTATCCGAAACAGCATCATTTAACACAGCTGCACTTACAGGCGAAAGCAAGCCCGACACGAAAACCAAAGGCGAAACCGTATTAGCAGGAATGATAAACCTAACAACCGTTGCACAGGTAAAAGTAACCACCGCTTACACAGACAGCAAGCTTTCAAAAATTTTAGAATTAGTACAAAATGCCACCGCTCAAAAAGCACCTACCGAATTATTCATCCGAAAATTTGCAAAAATCTACACCCCGATTGTAGTGCTTTTAGCATTATTAATTACAACAATTCCTTATTTTTTTGTAGATAATTATTTGTTTAGTCAATGGTTATACAGAGCCTTGGTATTCTTGGTAATTTCGTGCCCTTGTGCTTTGGTCATCAGTATTCCTTTGGGGTATTTTGGAGGAATTGGAGCCGCTTCCAAAAATGGAATTTTGTTTAAAGGAAGCAACTTTTTAGATGCCATTGCCGATATTAAAAACGTAGTGATGGACAAAACAGGTACAATGACCGAAGGCGTTTTCAAAGTTCAAGAAGTGGTATTAAAACCGGAATTTAATAAGGATGAAATTTTGAAAATGGTTAACGCTTTAGAAAGCCAAAGTACACATCCTGTTGCAACAGCTATACATCAATATGTAGGCGAAATTGATAGCACTATTAAATTAGAAAATACAGAAGAAATTGCCGGTCACGGTTTGAAATCCAGTGTAAACGGGAAAGAATTATTGGTAGGGAATTTCAAGTTGATGGATAAATTCAACATCAGTTATGATTTAGATCCGACTACAATTGTTTACACTTTAATTGCCATTTCCTACGATGGAAAATTTGCAGGATATATTACCATTGCAGACAGCATCAAAGAAGATGCACAGTTAACAATTGACAAACTGAAAGCATTAGGCGTAAAAACCACAATGTTGAGCGGAGACAAAAGCACCGTAGTAAAATTTGTTGCCGATAAATTAGGAATTAATAATGCCTTTGGCGATTTATTACCCGAAGACAAAGTAAATAAAGTAAAAGAAATAAAAGCCCAAAACGAAACCGTAGCATTCGTAGGCGATGGCGTGAACGACGCACCAGTAGTAGCTTTGAGCGATGTAGGAATTGCAATGGGCGGTCTAGGAAGCGATGCCACCATAGAAACTGCCGATGTGGTTATTCAGGACGATAAGCCAAGCAAAATCCCAATGGCAATCAACATTGGTAAGCAAACTAAAAAAATTGTTTGGCAAAATATCATATTGGCATTTGCTGTAAAAGCAATCGTATTGGTTTTAGGAGCAGGTGGACTGGCCACAATGTGGGAAGCCGTTTTTGCTGATGTAGGTGTAGCATTGTTGGCTATTTTAAATGCTGTGAGGATACAGAGGATGAAGTTTTAAAAGATATAAAAAAGAATATAACTAATTTTAAGAATAATATTGTAGGTATACGTTGCTATCAATTTTAGTAGTGAGTTAAGAAGGTTATATAAGCGAAATGAAAGAGGTTAATTAAGCCTGAAAACTAAAATTCAGGCTTTAATACAACACCTTTCACACAAACTCCCCAATGTCAAAATCACTCAAATCACTTTTCCGCAAAGTGGAAGAACCGGCTTCCGTTTCAGATGAAAGGGTGCTATCCAAAAGCTCGGCTATTCTTCGGGAAGCATCTTCCATAGAATTTTCCAATAGGCTAAATAATTCGGTTCCCTGTATTTTTTGAACTATCGCTATCGCTATTTCCTTTTGGGCTGGTTCCAATTCTTCTTTTTGGAGCAACACCCCCACGGAGTTTAGTTCTTCAAAGGTAACCCCTTGGGCAAAACCGTTATCACCACCAGATATTCCGTACCTGTTCCATTCTTCTTCCTCTTCCTCCAAATCAGGCATATTTCTGAAAACTTCGTCCAGCTCTTCCTGCGGAATTTGAACACTTACGTTTTCATTTTCGTCGTATTCAATGTCTAAATTAGCAAGGTTTATTTCATTTTCCTGAATTTGGCGTTCAGTGGCAGTGTTTGGCACTGAAAGGCGTTCTACAGGTTTGGGCTGTCCCATAATATCGGGTAAGTTCGGGTTGACTTTTTTATGCGGAGGGTCTTGTTTCGACCTTTTATGAATTACAATTTTATCCTGCAATAACAGGACAATGACTATGAGTAGGCATATCACAATTACTATTTCCATAGCTTATAGAATAGGTTTAAAATGTTCGTTGAAATAATCGGTAATATCTTCACCGTACTCCCTGAAATGATGTTCGAGAATGTTGTCAATGTAAGAGTAGAGCGTTGTTCTTTCTTCCCTTGTCAGTTGAACGATGCGGAGCAATCTTTCGTGGTATTCAGGGCGTATGTAAACGACCTTGCCGTTACGCCCCGATGGAAACCGATTGACCAAAAACGTTTCCTCATAGTTCACTTTTTTTGATGAACTGTTACGGGCTTTTTCCCTTGGCTTGGTTTCCTTTGGTACATCCTGCTTTTTGTTATTGCTCGGTGGAGCTACAAGCTCATCGCCGCTTATGATGTTCATAAGGTATTCCTCATCAACATTGGGCTTTTCAAAATCGTTGTTTTTGTTATTTGAAGCCATACTTTACTGTTTTTATAGATGAGTGATTTTTAAAAATTCCTCGACAAACAAATCCATTTTCGTTGCTTTCATCAACTGTGGTTCAGCAGGCAGCAAACTTGATCGGAACACATAACTGCCTGTGTCGTCTGTTTCCTTTCGGAAACGTTTGCTGTCCATTATTCTTGTTTCCATTATGGGCAGGTTGAGTTCTTTGATGACATTTTGATAAGCATCATACAATCCTGTTCTTTCCCTCCCGTCCACTTGGTTCCAAAATAGCCACATCTCTTGTTCGGGATTTCCCTCGTCCGTTTTGGGAAGTCCGAGAAAGGCTTTGGTAAAGCCCAATGTACTTTCCACTACCAAACGATCGGCAGTAATGGGCGAAAAGATAAAGTCCATTTTTTTCAAGGTAGTCAGTACGCCTTTGGTATTGGCTGTTCCGGGCAGGTCGAAGAAAACTACATCCGGTTCAACCGCAGATTGGATTGTATATTCCGATGCTTTATCCAAAGCCGTTTCAGCCTTGCATTTAATAATCGGGTACGCTTTTTTGTTGATGGTTTGAAACTGCTTCATTGCTGCCTTTTTATGGTAGTCGTTCTGCATTATGGTTCTCTTATCCCTTTCACGCATATTGGTCAGGCTGTGTTGTGGAAAGTCGCAGTCCATCACCAGTACATTAAAACCTAAACGGTAATGAAGCACACTTGCCAGCAAGGTGGTCATCGTGGATTTTCCCACACCGCCCTTTTGGGTGGAGAAGCTGATTTTTAAAGTTTCTTTTGTTGTTTCCATTATTTAAAAATTTATTGTT
>CAZRYS010000061.1:0-13829 GCA_964604365.1 uncultured Terrimonas sp. | reverse complement strand
TTTTGAAATAAATCTCATCCCGTTTAAATAAAAACCTTAACTAAACGGCATTGATACAGGAATACTCTTAAGGGGGTTATTTGCCCAGCATCGGAAAAAGTTTTTTGATAGTAGCCTCATCCGGTTGCGTGCCGTATTCGCATATCTCAAATGCTTCTACATATTGGGCTGCAGATGCTTTTTGCTTGTTGTAGTATTTTTCCAATACAGTTCTGATGTCCGTAGTCACCGGCCGCTCATATCGCTTGGCCAGCCAGGCCTTTCGGTCTGCTGCTGCTTTGGGTACTTCGTTGACGTAGCCTCCTATCCAGGGCAGCCATTCGTAAAACTGCGATTGATGGGCATCCAGCGCATGTATCTTTTTATCAAAAACACTGGTGATATCCACTGTTATATCCGGACGAAACGGATTGGGACGTTTAAAGTGGTCTTGAAAATACAGGAATATCGGATTCTTTTTTAATGGAGGTACATCTGGCGCCACATTGGGTACGCCTACCATGTAAGCGGCGTCCTGTACCAACACGCCCGTGTACCGATGGTCCGGATGATAATCATTGGGGCGGGGTGCTATTACAATATCGGCGTCCCACTCTCTTATTTTTCGGATAATCTGTAATCGAACCGGCAGCGAAGGGATCAATTCGCCATCATGATTATCCAACACATCATATTCCACTCCAAATCTTTTTCCGGCTTCTTTTGCTTCAGCCAGCCTTCGTTTAGCCAGCATACCACCGCCCTCCGTCTGATGTCCGGCATCACCGTTAGTAACCGACACAAACTTCACTTTGTGGCCCAATGAACTAAAAAGAATAGCGGTACCGCCACTTTTAATATCACAATCATCGGGGTGCGCACCAATCATAATGATGCGTAAGGGCTTGTCTGCCGGCTGTGCCTGTACCTGAATGCCGGTTATCAACGCCAGTAGAAAGAGTATTTTGTATGGAATAGAATTCATATGAAATTTTTAAACAAGGGAGTAATTTACACATAAAACGCCAATCTGTCTTCATTCATGATGGAGTAATACCTGAAATAAAAGTATAGAATCAGGAGCATTAGAATTAAATTTACAGCGGTGTTATGAAAATAAAATGGGTAAAAACGTTTGGAGGAATAATGGCATTGCTATTGCTGGCGATGGTCGCTAGTTGGTATTTAGTCACCTACCGGTTTAAGGAAGCCTTACAATATATCGTAAAAACCGAGTCCAACAGTACTTATGAACTCAATATCCATTCTTTAGATTTTTCTTTTCTGAAAAAAAGCGTTGTGGTAAAAGAGGCGCAGCTTGCTCCTTCTGATACAACAGGGTTGGATACACGGTATGATGTTAGGATTCCGTCCATATTTTTTTCTATAAAATCCTGGACACAGATCTTGTTTAAAGCCCAGGTAGCAGTCGATAGCTTTTCAATAGATTTTCCTCAGATAAGCATACACGACTATAATAAGGATAAGCCTCAAAAAAAAAGAATTACCGTACATGCATCTGATATTTTTGATAAGTTACAAGAGGTAAAATCGCATTTGTCTGTGCGATCCTTTACGTTGGTGAATGCGGCATTTACTTATGGAAGTGTTCGGGATCCGGGGAAGTTTCATAGTAATCGCATTAACTTTTCAGTGAAAAATTTTGCAGTAGAAGATTCCGGGCAGCATTTTCTTACCTCTGAACACGTGCTGCTGGATATTGCCGACCAGGAATGGAATTTCCCCAGCAATCGACACCAGGTGCAGTTCAAGCAACTGCTGCTATCGGGGGAGGATAGGGTATTCAGGATTGATTCCTGTACATTCACCGGACTGGATAAATACGATAGAAGTTTTTCGGTGACAGTCGATCGTCTTTTGTTTTCTTCCGATAACCTGAATGCCTTATATGAAAAAGACGAACTGATCATTGATAGCCTCCTGCTCACCCGCCCCATCGTAACAATTCCAACATCCGAAAAGCAGGTAAGGTTGCCAACGAGTGATACAGGTCATGTGATTAGTACAGCGATCAGGGAGATGTTTCCTAGCATACAGGTGAAATACATTCACATTGACAGTGGCATGGTATTTTTGGCTGATAATAAAGGGGTGAAATCGCTTAGTGATAATGGAACAGATATAAAAATCTATAACCTGGTAATTGATGAAGACGATACACCTATCAGTACGGACAGCATCATACTATCACAGCAAAAGATAGCTTTTGTTACCAAAAACGGTTTATTCAAACTAAATATCGAACGGTTCCTTTTAAAAGACAATAGCCTTTATTTGTCTGATGTGGTATTTGGTCCAACACCACAAAACCGGGAGCCCAAAATTTTCACCTTCAAAGCACCTTCGATGATGTTAAAGAACATTGATCTGGAGGAATTAATGGAGAAAAAAATTAGCGCTGAAGCGGCGGAACTCTTACATCCGGAAATTGTTTTTGTAGACAACAAGGGAAAAAACAAGCCGAAAGGGGAGGATAACAAAGCTGCAAAGATTGAACGGTTTTACACGGCGCTGAATGCAGTCAATGAACTGATGGATGTGAAATGGTTTCACATAAAGGATGGAAATGTGATTTATCGTGCATTTGGAGATGAGGCTTCTTACGCCAGGCTGGATGATATAGATATTGAGATCCGGCTGAATGATTTCGCCGCCAGCGACGATTGGGTGGATATAGAAAGATCGGTACGACGGTTTGCGACAAAAAAAATCATGTTGTACTCGCCTGCCCTTTCGATACACCTGGACCGTTTTCAACTTACCGGAGGGCTTCGGAAAGCTACCGTTGACGCTTTCCATATTCAGGCTGGTGACGACAAAGAGAAGCGTATCATGGGCAAACAGCTGGCGTGGAGCGGAATCAACTGGAACAGATTATTGAAGGGCAATTTGCAACTTGAGACCTTCAGGGTGAAAGAGATAGCAGTAGACCTCTCACCGTCAGGACAGGCATCACAGGAAACACCAATTTCGCTACCCACTGTTGACATCAACAGAATGACCATAGACGCGGTAGCATTTAAAAGTACGATGGGGGGATCAGTACGGTTTAAAGGCAACAACGTGACGGTTCATAAAGTTCGCTCTCAAGAAAAAAAAATCCAGTGGAAAGATGCTTCCGTTAACCTGGATTCTTTTTATTTATCGCATAATGCTACAACAGTCTCGGTTCAACACGTCCGCTTTAGTAGTGAAGGAGGTAGTGAATGTAGGGACATCCATATTACCCACGCATCGGAGGAGGCTGATGTGGAGGTACAAATTCCACTGGTACAATCTACTGTTCCGCTGCGTTCCACCGATGTTAACGAAATGCGGGTAAAAGACCTTTTGCTGGATCGGCCCCAGGTGCTGCTTTTACAGAAAGACAGTGGCAAAAAAGACTCCGGTGGCTCGTTTTCGCTGCCGAACGTAGCGCTGGATTTGTTGGTGGTAAACGCTGCTACTGTTGCATATCAACATGCGGCGAAAAAGGCAACGGCCGCA
Source organism: uncultured Terrimonas sp. (assembly GCA_964604365.1). Classification (GTDB taxonomy): domain Bacteria; phylum Bacteroidota; class Bacteroidia; order Chitinophagales; family Chitinophagaceae; genus Agriterribacter. The sequence goes on along the minus strand of CAZRYS010000061.1, from coordinate 10,343 downwards.
TCCGTGGTAAGTATTCGCGCAGAAAATTTGTCCACGGACACTGCTAATGGGATACTAGCCAGGCAACTGAACGCAACGCTTTCCTCACTACAGTTTGAAAATGAGAAGCTTTCTTTTTTCTTCCCGCAGTTTGAGTCCGGGGTTAAAAACGCAAGTCTGTTATTGAGCAACGAAAAATATTTTTCGGGAATAGTGAGTGGAAATTGGAAGCAAGGAAAACTACGTTTACAGCATCCGGATAGTACCTCATTGGAAGTAGCAGGCATAGGTGGCGATATTAAGGAAACCATGGTTCATTTTACACAAAAGGATCAAAGCATAGACGAGATATTAGGTAGTATAGTAGTTGGCACGGGTCCGATACAATATTATGGAAAGAAAACGGGTGTGGAATGTGCTTTTATAAAATGGAAACCCGCTAACCGGGAATTGGAGGCTGGTCCTTTCAGTATTAAACCACTGCTGGATGAAAAGACGTATTTCGAAAAACAGGGTTGGCAATCGGAATATGTAACTGTGTCCGGCGGTGCAGTAGTCTTACAACAACTGCGATATGGAGTTGCAGCGCCCACATCAATTACGGCGGGTAATATGTTATTGAAAGATGTGCTTATTACTACTTTCAGAGATAAAACATTGCCGTTGCCGGAGCATATATCGAAGCTCATGTTTGGGCAGATGCTGGAAAAGATTTCGATTCCGGTAGCGGCAGACACCATTACGCTTGATAATGGAAAAGTGATTGTAGATGTATTGTCTGCTTTTACAGGTAAAAGGGCGTCGATACCTATAGACGAGCTGAATGCGACAGTAACAGGATTTAGTAATTTTGATAATGGAGCCGACAGCCTTACTATTGTTGGCAGCCTGAAGTTGTACAATACCAAAGCCCATGAAATTGTGTACAAGGAAGCGCATAGAGATTCCCTATACGGGTTCAGCTTACATTTGAACGCCTCCTCAATCGCACTTCCGGAGCTCAGCGAAATTACGCTACCATTTGGCAATGTAGTGTTAGCCAGTGGACAGGCCGATACTTTGTTTGCAAATTGGAGAGGTAATAAATACGGAGCAGTGGGGAAGATGCATTTCTACTATGACGGATTGAAAGTAAAACTTGTAAAAAGCACCGATACAGCCAAAACAGGTTTGGGGAGACGTTTGTTAAGTTTGTTTGTAAACGACGTGGTAATTCATAAAAAGAATAGCCGTCCCAGTTATGTATTTTATATACGAGATACCCGAAAATCAGTGTTTAACTATTGGGTAAAAACCTTGTTGAGTGGTGCACTCAGTAGCAGTGTTATCTATCAGGAAAAAAAACTTAGAAAAAAGTATGACAAGCATAAAGCGCAATTGATGTTACCGTTTTATCCCTACTCCTCCACGGGATTCTAAATTTCCGGAGCGGTAGACCTTTGAAGGATAAAATTTTCTATCTTCATCTGAAATGCAGCCACTATGATAACAGTAACAGCTGATACCGGTCCCGATACGTATACAACCATTGTAAAAGCGAGGCATCATCTGTTTACTGCCGATGAGCCTCAAAATTTGGGTGGAGACGACAAAGGTCCCAATCCAATGGAATTGCTGGCCGCTTCACTGGCTGCCTGTACGAATGTCACACTGCAGATGTATGCAAAGCGAAAGAAATGGGCGATAGAAGCCATTCATATTGAAGTGACTTTTGAAACCGACCGAAATACGGACACTACCACCTTTAACAGAAATATAGTACTTCGGGCTGAGCTGGACCAGGAACAGCAGCAGAAGATGCTGGAAATGGCAGAAGCCTGCCCGATACATAAGGTTTTGCACAATAAAGCTGTTATAAACACAGTCTTAAGCATTTGACAATCAATTAGAAATATTAATATGTAGTCAACTTTCTTTACTTTTTAGAAGGCTACGTAAGGATACCGTAATTTTGCCGCCTGTATGAAAGCAAGAACACTTCGAAAGGACAAGGTGAATATCATTACACTGGGCTGTAGTAAGAATGTAGTTGACAGTGAGGTACTCAGCGGACAACTGCGTGCCAATGAAATAAATGTCGTGCATGAAAGCAAAAAATCCGATCACAATATTGTGGTGATTAATACCTGTGGCTTTATTGACAAAGCCAAAGAAGAGTCAATAAATACCATCCTGGATCATGTGGAGTTAAAAAAACGTGGACGGTTGGATAAGGTATACGTCACCGGTTGCCTGAGTGAACGTTACCGGGGCAACCTGGAAGAAGAGATTCCGGAAGTAGATGCCTGGTTTGGAACATTGGAATTACCATTAATTCTGAAACAGTTTGAAGCAGACTACAAGGCAGAACTTTTGGGAGAAAGATTGCTGAGTACGCCTAAGCATTATGCCTACATGAAGATTTCCGAAGGCTGTAACCGTACCTGTTCGTTTTGTGCTATACCATTGATGCGTGGAAAACATATTAGCAAGCCCATCGAACAGTTAGTGAAAGAAGCAGAAGTATTGGTGAGCAAAGGGGTAAAAGAAATTATGTTAATTGCACAGGAACTTACCTACTACGGTCTGGACATATACAAAAAAAGAGAACTGCCCAAACTGATGGATGCATTGGCAGATGTAAAAGGCCTGGAATGGATTCGATTGCATTATGCCTACCCCTCTAAGTTTCCGATGGAAATTCTGGATGTGATGAAATCCAGACCTAATATCTGCAACTATCTCGATATGCCTTTACAACATGCCAGCGATCCAATGCTGAAAGCCATGAAAAGGCAGATTACGAAAGCAGAAATGGATGAATTGATACATCAGATACGCGAAACCATACCGGGTATTTGTCTTCGTACAACACTGATAACCGGTTTTCCGGGAGAAACACGCCAGGATGTAGAAGACCTGAAATTATTTTTAGAGGAACATCGTTTTGATAGGGTAGGAGTGTTTACCTACTCACATGAAGAAAATACATCGGCCTACGATTTTGAAGATGACATTCCGGCCAAAGAAAAAGAAGCCCGGGCACAGGAAATAATGGAAGTGCAGCAGGAAATCAGTTACGGGAAAAACCAGGAAAAAATAGGAAAAACCTTTAAGGTGCTTGTTGATAAAAAAGAAGCCGGGCGATTTATCGGTCGCACGGAATTTGATTCTGTGGAAGTGGACAATGAAGTTATTATCCACTCCACTAAGAAATTAACAGCCGGTGAATTCGTCAATGTGAAGATTACAAAAGCCTATGACTACGATTTGGAAGGTGACGTAGTATAGGAGAACCTGCTCCCCAATAGTATTGAATACCCGGGTAGGCATCTGGCTGGTACCGGTTCAAAAAGAATTATTGAGTTCAACTCAAACGATATTGTGGAATACATTCCCGAAGCACAAATTTTAATTCAGCCAGAGTTACAGCAGAATCCATAGAATTTACATTAATAAAGAGGAGGCTGTCTCAAATTTAGAGACAGCCTCCTCTTTATAGTTAAAAATCGAATGGTATGGTGAATAGAAGTAAGAGTAAAGTGCTTGGGGATATTTATAAATTAGTATTCGCCGTTCATTAATGAAAAACCCGGGTATTGATTATTCTTTGCAAAAGAATCGTGTCATTTTCAGGCGCAATTATAATTTTACCGATTGTCCGCTGGCGGCGGATTTCAAAATAGCCTCCACAATCCGGATATCCCTTAATCCTTCTTCACCCGGCACTAATGTAGGCGTATTGTTGATGATGGACAACGCATCGTCATCCATTTGATTGGCTTGTTGCCAGGGTGTTTCATAAGGGAAGTGAATTTCCCCCAATGGACTTTTCCCTTTAAGTCCGGCGTAGCTGGAGAAAGGTTGCATTTCGATGTTACCCTTCTCGCAATGTATATTCAGGAAATTAATGTTTTCGCCGAAGCTGGTTTTGATGTCCGCCATCACTCCACCCGGAAATTCCAACGTTGCTATTGCTGTTTCCGCTAGTCCATCTTTGTAAATTTCAGGACGGGTAGTAGATGTTTGAGCGGATACAACAGCAATGGGCTCGGCGCCGGCTCCATGGCGGGCCCCCTGGATTGCATAAACGCCCATGTCCAATAATACCCCCCCTCCCAATTCTCTTTTTTGCTTCCAATGATCTGTCCTGCCATCGAAATATCCTGCTGCGTCTTCTATTTTTGTTACTTTGCCCAGTAACCCTTCTTTCACAATACGCCTGTATTCTTTGTTGTGAGGCTCATGTTGGATACGATAACCAATGGATAGTACCCGTTTGTTTTTCTTGCAAGCGTCTATCATTCGGGTGCATTCTGTTTCTGTCATTGCCATTGGTTTCTCACACCACACATGTTTGCCGGCGTTGGCAGCCCTCACAACATACTCTTCATGCATCGAAGGGGGTAATACTACATACACAACATCAATATCCGGGTTGTTGGCTATCTCATCAAAGTTTTGATAGTTGTAAATGTTTTTATCAGGAAGATTATGTTTTTTTTGCCAGGCTTCAGCTTTTGAAGGCGTACCGGTAACGATACCAGCAAGATAACAATGTTTGGTTTGTGCAAAAGCCGGCGCCAGTAAATCGGTACTGTAGTATCCTAAACCAACTAAAGCTACACCCAGCTTGTCTTTTTTGGGTTTATTATTACAGGACAAAAGGATATTGGGCGCTAAGAAAATACTTGCACTGCCAATCGTTAAAGATTTAAGTGCTTTTCTACGGGATAATACACTCATAAGTATTTTTTTAGTGGATAATGTTGATGTAAAGTATACTGGAAGTTAACGAAATATTCTGACCAATTGGGTTTAATTCTAATGCTCTATTTTAAATCTCAGCTCGAAATTTAATTCTGTTGATAGCAAAAACCAGTATGCATGATTTATATAGGAAAAATATTTTAATTCTAATTTGTATATCCTTTAATTTTTTTAGGAGTTGTATTCTGTGTCTACGTCAATGGGATGGGAGTTGTATATACCATAGAATAAATGATTTTATTATTTTTGCCGCGCAAACAACAATCACCCTAAAAATTATTCAGGTATGGAATTGATTTTTGGAACTATTGCGGCACTCTTGCCCATCGTAAATCCTTTTAGTACGGCACCTATGTTTTTATCGCTCACCGAGGGGTATACGGAAGCAGAAAGAAACGTACAGGCGAAGAAGGGAGTGATGTATATGTCAGCTATTTTATTGGTGTTTTTGGTAGCAGGCACTTTTATTATGAATTTTTTCGGACTATCGTTGCCGGGTATGCGTATAGCAGGTGGTATTTTGGTCTCGGGTGTGGGTATGGGAATGCTTAAGCCCAGGGATAGTGAACATACTGAGGCTGAAGTAAAGGAAGCAAAAGCAAAACAGGATATATCTTTTACACCATTGGCAATGCCCAGCCTGAGTGGTCCGGGCGCTATTTCTGTCGTAATAGGGATGAGTTCCATAGCACAGGGCGACTGGCTGGATTATATATACATTGCTGCCGGTATTCTTGCTGTAGCCGCCATCGTATTCCTGACCTTGCGTTCTTCTACACGCTTAGTGAAACTATTGGGCGTTAATGGATTGCATGCTATGACAAAGATTATGGGTTTTATTATCCTTTGCGTAGGCGTGCAGTTTGTGGTAACCGGGGTGTTGGGCGTACTAACCGGCGATCAGATAAAAGAGTTTATACAAAGTTTCGTAGCCAGTTAATTATTTTATGCTTTCATATTCTTCAGGCATTTTGTCACCTTATTTTAATTCCTGGGACGACATTTGTAATTTCCGTTTAAAATGAAATCAATGGGGTCGAATAGCGGGAAATAGTGGTGCTACTAAATGCCTGCAATCAGAATCCTGAATCGGGAAAGATGTTTCACTGATACAACGCTGAATGCTCATTATTCGCTTCCGGAGTGGATAAGGTCTGTTAATGAAACCAGTACGGGTCGGACACTTTTCCGGAAAATTACATGCCGGACGGGGATCTGGTCTTTTAAATAAAAATCACTTCTTACACAATATGTTGAAATCAGCAACGCTTTATTTATGCATACCAAAGTTCACCTGATGAAAAAACTCAACATACTGGCCGTTATGTTCCTGGTTTCTGCCTGTAGTTTTCAAAGTGCTAAAGTATTAACAAAAAAGGCTTATACGGGAGAGGGATTAGATAGGGTTTTTGTTATTGTAATAAGTGATAACGATACGGAGTCCGCACTTAAATATTACAAACAGTTTCTTGTTGATTCGCTACAGCATAACAATATTGCAGCAGAAGCAGTCTTTAAATGCTGCGTGGACAAAAAGAGCGACCTTAAAGAGGAAGTGGTAGCCTTGCTGCCGGATGCAGCCAAACACAGAAAAGTATTGTCGGTTGTTATTAACAAAGCAATAATTGGGTATGGTACTACCAGCACCCGGGAGCTACAGTTAAATCTGCTGGAATTTGATAAGAAAGAGATGTCCTGGTCAGGAAAACTTACCTGTTCCTTCGATTGGTTTATCTCGGATGCCAACTACAGAGCTGTCGCAAACAAAATGGTGAAAGCAACCCTTAAAGAGTTGCGAAAGCAGCATATAATCCAGGAAAATATGTAGAATATTTTCCTGGTATTTTGTAGTCCTTTTTCTGTCTTACTTTAATGCTTCGTCTTTTTCTTTTTCCAGGAAATTGGCATCATCTGAAATGTCTTCCGTTTCCCATTCTAACAAGGCTTCATCGGGTACCGCAGACAATGGTCGCGTACTCGACTGGGAGGGGTCGTTGTAAGGAATATTTGCAGACCGGTTATATACTGATATCAATGACCATCTGGGTTGATCGGAATTGTTGGCTTCTGAACGATGCAGGAGGTTAGGATGGAAGAATAAAGCATCTCCTGCTTTTATTTCTACGTATACCAATTCATTCGTTTTTAATATCAGTTTCACATAGCGGTTGGAAGCACCCACCTGCTCGCCTGAAAAGCCATGTTCTACCCGCCCCATTTTATGCGACCCCTTTATTACCTGCAGGCAGCCATTTTCTTTGTAGGCATCCGTAATGGCAATCATTATGGAAATCATTTGGTCTGGAAACAGGAATTCGTTTTTATACCAATAGCCATAATCCTGGTGCCACTCCCAGGCACCCCCCACTTTCGGCTCTTTCTGCATCAGCTTACTGTGAAAATGACACACTTCGCTATTGCCATCCATCAGCGCATTGGCCCCATCTACCATGCGATCACTTTTGGTAAGTAACCCGTAGGCATCATTGCCCGGGGTATACCAAAGTGTGAGTTTTGTTTTCTTACCTGCCTGGTCGTTCAGGTCAAATGCATGTTTACGCATCGTGCCGTCGGTGAAGGCGATTTGTTGCAGCTTATGTATTTCATCAGCCACCAAAAAGTTTTTCACTATTACGTAGCCATCTCTGTGATAGGCTTCCATCTGTTCTCGAGTTAATTGATTTTTTTTCATTTTATAATTTTATGGGAAGGTGTAGCTTCCGAATGAAGAAGAGGTTTCGCTTGTCTGTTATAACACCGGGTATTTGAATGTACTTTTCAGCGACACTTTAGCACCAGTGGCAGACGACGTACGGGCTGCTTCTATTACTTCCAGCACATGCAGGGCATGCTCCACCGTAATCAGCGGCTCTGTTTTATTTATCAAAGATTCCCCTACTTTTGTAGCCCCTTCCTGCCATACATAATCACCTTTGTCAGTACTCAATAATTTAGGCGGCTGATCCCAGGAATCATCTAAAATCACACCATTGGTTTCCCAATCGTAGCCGATCAGGCGAAGATTTCCCTTATCGCCAAAAATCTGGATACTATGCAGGTTTTGATTGCCTGCTTCGTGTCCATGTGGATCAAAATAATTGAAGCCGCACATTACATGTGATATCACACCGTTGCCATGATCCATCAACACGTGAGCATTGTCTTCTGCTACTACTTTTATTGTTCCTTTATCATCTACTTTTCTTTCCGGGTTCACAATAGAGAGCATCGCCATTACGCTTTTTGCCGGACCCAGCAGTGCGGTTAGTGTAGCCATATTGTACACGCCCAGATCGGGCATACTGCCGCCATCTTTTTCGTAAAAAAATGCTGACCAGGTAGGTCCTGTATGTCCATATTGTCCATGGGCACTACACAGCCGGCCCAATTTTCCTTCCCGGATGCATTGATTCATGAAGGCGAACTGCGGACTATTTACTACGGCAGGCGCCCCCCATATTTTCAGATTTTTTTGCTTAGCTAAATTCAGGAGTGCTTTGCCCTCAGCATAGGTATTCGCCATCGGCTTTTCACTCCACACATGTTTACCCGCCATCAATGCTTGTTTGTTAAGCCTGCCGTGTTCCTGCATATCCGTCAAAGTTACCATCATGTCAAAGGGAACACCTTTCAACATTGCTTCGATGCCAGCGTAGGTTTTTGCGCCTACATTGTATTGCTTGTTTTGGGCATCTGCACGTTCCGGTTTACTATCACAGAGACTCACTATTTCAATCAGTGATGAAGATTGCAGGTGAGGAATGTATCGGTTACTTACGCTGCCACACCCGATAACAGCCACCCGTATTTTTTTTTGTCCCATTTCTCCGGCCAAGGATTCCAGCGCGGATAAAAGTGTAGCCGCACCCGCAGCAGCAGTGTATTGTAAAAACGCTTTTCGGGAAATACTGGTCATATGGCTTAATCGTAACCAGACAAATCTAATATCTTCTTAAGGCTTAAACCACTACTTTTTGGTATATAATTGATACTATTATAGCGTTACGGTGATTTTTTTATAAGTTTGATGTTAGTAAACAATCAAAAGTGAAGCCGGCACTTGAACATCTCCCCCGCAGTAATGATGAATCATTTGTGGTCAGACAATTTAGCTACGATTATTATCCAACTCCCTGGCACTATCATCCGGAGTATGAAATAGTATTGGTGACAGAAAGTACGGGTAGGCGCATCATCGGTGATCATATATCTGATTTCAAACCTGGTAACCTTGCACTCATAGGACCCAATATCCCCCACATTTACAAAAACGACCCGGTTTATTATGATCCTGCGTTTGCTGGTAAAGCTTGTTCTATCGTCATCCATTTCACAGAGGCTTCGCTTGGGCAGGACTTTTTACAATTGGCAGAAGCCGCGTCTTTACTTAACCTTTTTGAAAAAGCATCGGCGGGTTTGGATATTAGCGGAGCCACTAATGCACGCATTACTAAAGCGCTGGAAAGAATAACAGGTTTGTCGGGTATCAGGCGTTGGTTGTGTCTGGTAGAAATTCTTTCGTTGATGGCAGAGTCTAAGGATACTACGCCTATCACCCATTCTTCAATGGTGAGTTACAACGAAAAGGAATCTAACAGACTTTGTGCCGTATTAGACTGGATAACAGCCAACTTTGAAAAGAATATTAAACTGCAGGAAGCCGCCGCCATTGCGGAGATGCATGAGAACTCCTTTTCCCGTTTTTTTGCTAACCATACGCGTAAGACGTTTTCAGGGTTTGTGCAAGAGTTGCGTTTGCAAAAGGCTGCCAAATTGTTGACAGAATCGAATCATTCGGTTACCGATATTTGTTATGAATGCGGCTACAACAATATCTCCAACTTCAACCGGCAGTTTTTTAACAGGTATAAATTAAGCCCGAGAGCCTACAAAAAGTCCTTTTAGGTAAAGTTCTTTCCAGTGTTTTTTCCTGGTAAAATATGCTGGCATTACGCTGCGATAGCTGAACAGGGTATTACCATCCATGGTGAACCTGGCAAACCTCCAGAAGGTTGTTGTCCGGATCGTGGCATGTGAAATAGGTCACAACAGGATCGGTAATTAAGTCGCTTACCTGTACGTCTTTCGCTTTTAATTGTCGGTGTGTGTCGTTTGTGTTCTTGGTTCTGAATATGGGGTATGTGGTGGCAGTTGGATCCGTTTAATCTGCTCTTTAATCTCCCATATCGTCAAACTTGTTGGGTTAAATGTGTCGCGTACAACAAGCTTTAGTTGGTCATCCTGATGAATTGCTGGCAGTTCCAGTTTTTGAGAATACTATTTGTTTTGCGCTCTTGATATTTGATACCCGCAAAATAGCGGTATCGCAACTGATAATGAAAGCCACCTATTAAAATTTTACCTTCAATAAAACATATTAAACAAATTGGAGGTATGCAATTGTCAGGCTGTTTTGGCATGCCGTCAGCGTACATTGCAATGGGGGTTACAAATACAATCAAAACAACATTCGAAATGTTTCTACGCTGCTTCGCGGAACAGCTCTTGTTAGACCGCCACAAAAAAAAAGTTTATAAAGTTTTAAAAAACATTTGGCTTGTAAGTAAAAAGGTTCTACTTTTGCAACCCGTTTGAAACAGAAGAGTAGCTGAAAA
>CAZRYS010000060.1:0-14306 GCA_964604365.1 uncultured Terrimonas sp. | reverse complement strand
TATTTCCATACTTATTTTTGGATAATTGTTCAGCACAAAGCTATTTGTGCTGAACCAAACGGCATTAAATATGGGATAAAGTTCCTGTAGGATCGCTATAAATTCCCCTTCTTCAGTTCTTCCACTGCGTGATCTGCTGCCCTTGAAGTGATTGCCATGTAAGTAAGAGAAGGATTTTGGGTACTGGTAGATGTCATACATGCACCATCTGTTACAAAAACATTATCACAATGATGAAGCTGGTTCCATTTGTTGAGCAATGAAGTACGGTCATCGCTCCCCATGCGTACTCCACCCATCTCGTGAATATCCAACCCCGGTGCCATTGACACTTTTTCTCTTCCAATATCGCGAAATCCCGCTGCTTCAAACATCTCGGCAAACTGGTTAAAATAGTCTTCCCTCATTTTTTCATCATTTTCATCATAGTCTACCGACACGCTTAGCTGTGGTATTCCCCAGGCGTCAATAGCAACAGGATCCAGAAACACCCTATTCTGCTCTTTCGGGATCGTTTCTCCCATCATATTCGACCCCAGTTGCCAGGGACCCAATTCTGTTGTCAGTAGTTTTTCCTTGAGCGGCTTGCCAAAACTTTTCGTATCCCGATATTCTATTCGTCCTGCATATAACGTTGCTGCATATCCTCGTAAAAAATCAGTTTCCTGGCGATATACATTTCTAAAGCGTGGAATATACCCGGAAGTAGGCGTTCTTCCATCCGTACGATATTGCTTCAGTCCGTCGTATTTGGCGTATATCCGTGCACTATAATTGTGAAAAGCTATGTATTTTCCCAGCAATCCATTGTCGTTGCCCAGCCCTTCGGGAAAGCGACGAGAACGTGAATTCAGCAGAATCAGGTTGGTATTGAGCGAACCGGCATTAACAAAGATTATTCTGGCAAAATAGTCAATCACCTCTTTACTTTCGGCGTCCACCACCCGCACACCGCAAGCTTTTCCTTTCTGTTCATCATACAAAATTTCTTTCACTACAGATAAAGGACGCAGGGTCATATTACCGGTACGATCTGCCCATGGCAGGGTAGCCGCGTTGCTGCTAAAATAACCACCAAACGGACAGCCCCGCTGACACAGGGTTCTGTTCATACACTTTACCCTCCCCTGCTCAAAGTGAATAGGATCCGGCTTGGATAGATGCGCACATCTGCCGCTAATCACGTGTCGGTTATGATATTTTTTACGCACCACTTCTGCGAAGTAATCCTCGGCTGCTGTAAGAGGATACCCGGGTAAAAACTCTCCATCGGGTAGTTCCGGAATGCCATCTCTATTGCCGGCGATGCCTGCAAACTTTTCTACATAGCTATACCAGGGCGCGATATCCCGGTACCGAATCGGCCAATCTACTGCAAACCCATCGCGTGCCGGACCTTCAAAATCAAAGTCGCTCCAGCGCTGCGTTTGTCTGGCCCATAACAAGGATCTCCCACCTACCTGGTAGCCTCGTATCCAGTCAAAAGGTTTATCCTGAATATAAGGATGTTCCTTATCCTTTACAAAGAAATGAAAGGCATCTTCGCGAAATGCATAACACTTACTCGCTATCGGATTCTCTTCTTTGACAGTGTTTGTCAGCTGCCCCCTGTATGCAAATTCGTAAGGCATCATATTGGTAGTAGGATAGTCTACGTTGTGTTTCACATCCCGCCCTCGCTCCAACACCAGTGTTCTAAGCCCTTTTTCCGTCAGCTCTTTGGCAGCCCAGCCGCCGCTGATACCCGAGCCTATTACTATTGCGTCAAATGTACGCTGTTGTTTGCTTTTACTGTCACCCATATGTTTGTCTTTAAGAAGCTACGGGGTAATAACCTGAAAAACGCCCCGGCACCAGTTCGTAAACATTCAATTTCGTCATTACATACTCCGAACTCAGATAACCCTGTATTACCAATTGCTTGGTCGTTTTGTAAAAGTGCCCTACGGCTTCTCCCAGTTCCTCCGTTTCCATCTTTTGTACGAATTCTTGTTTTTCGGATGGGGAGCAGTCCGGGAATTTCTTTTTGTAAAGCACTACTGCTGCTGTATGACAGGCTCGCAGTCCTTCTCTAAACTTTTCATTATCGGCAGGCGGATAACAGTCACTAACCATCTTCATAGCAAACAGGTGCAATTCCAGTGCTGCTGCACCCGGGGTATCTGTAGCCGGGAGGATCGCTTCCGCAAGACCGCTCATCAACTCTTCATCTTCTCCCGTAAACAGTGTGTCGTCAGCACCAGGCTGCTCATCTGCAAGGTTACATGACCAGAACAACGATATACCGCCCCCTACTATCAGTACCTTTTTAATAACCTCTCTTCTATGCATGGTATTTATTACTTTTCGGATTGTAATACTTGCTGGTAATAGTCCAGGCTTTTGCGGATCTCATTCATATTATCCTCGGGGTTCGTTTCATATTCAATAGCCAGGTACCCATCAAATTGCTGGCGTTTCAACTCCTTCAGCAATCCTTCTATATTACACCTACCGGTTCCCCATATCGTATCCACGCCGCCGGTTTCAGCTCCGGTGATGTCTTTAAAATGAAGTTCGTATACACGCCCTTCCAGCTTACGCAATGATTCAACGGCATCAAAGCCCGACCTTACCCAATGTCCTACATCCGCACAGGCGCCGATGTACTTTGACGTTCTCGACAATACAGCAAGTAGTGTATCGGGATGCGCATATAATGAAGGAGCCGGATGATTATGTATGGCTACAGGTATCTGGTATGTTTCGCAAAGCTTCGCCACCATGGCCAGATCCTCTTTGGCCGGCTCCGAAACGATGTTGCTGATACCCATCTCCTTTGCGAAGTCAAACAACGCCTTCCACCCTTCATATCCTTCTGGTGTATACACACCGAAATCGATCAGTTTTACATTTTTAGCTGCCAGGTAATCCAGCACTTTTTTTTTCTTATCTGCCTCCATGCCTACTTCCAGTTTCCCTTCCATTCCTCCGCCCAATTCCTGACCAGGGAATGCCCCCAGGTAATGAAGACCGAGTTCGTGTACCTTGTCTACCGTTTCAAAAAAAGTATGGGTTCTGAATGTCCAGGCGATGGCAGCCAGATTCCACGGCGGATCTTGCTGTTTTTCAACTGTATTACAGCCAAAGAATCCAAGTGATAATGTCATAAAGAAAAAAGCTACATACAAACGTATCAACATGATGATGGTATTAATGATCAAAAAAAGTAAAACAGCTACTACTGATAAACACGCACATAGTCTATAATATACTGTTGTGGAAATACCGAAGGATCAATCCTGGCGCCCCAGGCGCCACCCAAAGCCAGGTTCAACAGCAAAAAATGGGGTTTCCGGAAAGGGTTATCCTCCCCCTTTCCTACATCGTCAATATGGAAGGAATGGTATTTTTTGTCGTCAAAATAAAAATCGATAGTAGAATACGTCCACTCGATGGCATAAATGTGAAATCCATCGGAGGGTTTGACATTACTGATCGTTCCCATTTTGGAAGTATGCTTTTTACTGGTTCGGTCTTCGTAATGGGCATTGCCATGTACGCGAAGTGAGTCGTGCCCCACAAACTCCATAATATCTATTTCTCCACACCTTGGCCAACCGATAACAGGCTCATTATCGCCCAGTGTCCAGATTGCCGGCCAAACGCCCAATCCAGAAGGCAATTTCGCTTTGACTTCTATGCGTCCATATTTCCAGGATGCTTTTCCCTGTGTTACAATGCAGGCAGAAGTGTAGGAAGCCTTTTCTGGCATAAACCTCCAATCCTTACTTTTCGGATCGAAAAACTCATTCGCCCACTCTTCTTTTCTGCCTTCTAAAATCAGAAAACCATTTTCTATCCGGGCGTTTTCTTTGCGGGCAGCCGTGTAATACTGTTCTTCATTGTTCCGCACAAGTCCTGTCTGATAACTCCAACGCGTCGTGTCCGGCAATCCTCTTGTATTGAACTCATCCGCCCATACCAGTTTTTTAAATTTTCCGCTACCACCTTTATATGGCTGCTGTGCCTGCACAGTCCCAACTGTCGTACAAAACGCTATTGTAACACCTATAAATTTTAAAGAAAAGGTTTTCATCTGCAATAATGGTTTTATTCTATTTTGATTTCTTTCTTCACCAACTGCACATCCTCCTGTCCAGCAAACATGGCATTATCTCTGCGCAACGTAATACGGTAGTTGCCTGGTGGCAAATCGGCCAATACATATCGAATCCCTGTATACTCCGGCAATACCTCTCCTGTATCCTTCTGAAGAATATGCCAGGAATAAATACTGGTCAGATCAGGATTTGATACGTTCAGCATGTGTTGCGATTTTCGGGAAAAATTCGTGATCGTAAAAAATGGCGCGGTATCAAGTTTCCACATCCTGTTCTTAATATTTGATACAAGCTTTTTATTACGGGTAAGCAGGTATTCGGTAACCGGATACCCCCACCAGGTTAAAGGTTGTATAGCGGGAATTTTTACATACCCCCTTTCTACAATACTGTTCTTGATGGCGATAGAAATATTCTCCAGCCAATATGCCTGGCATTCATCACTCAGACTATAAAACCAAATGCTTTCATTTACCGCCCAGGGAGACCAACCGCCCTCTCCCGGTCCCATTTGCCCAGGTCGTTTTCCTTTATAACTCACGCCATACCAATCGATGTTAAAAAGTACCGGTATGTTTTTTACCGTATCACCTTCTGCGGTAACACCACCACGCTGATCCATCAACCCTTTGTTGTAACGGGGAATATCAAGTTCCGTCATGGGGTCCCCTTCGCAAGGAGACTGATGAAAACTGTTAGCAGTGGCTTCCGGCCTAAGAGGACTGCTCACAAAGTCGAGCAAAATACGATTTGTATTATTTACGTATGCTACACCATCGGTATCGGCATTGAATATTACAAAGCTGTTTTTTCCCTTCGCATACTGCCTGATCCTTTGAAACAGCCGATCTGTTTTTACAAATAAACTGTCATGCGCAGTAATCAACTCAAACCAACCGAAGTGAATGGACTGACACCCCATGTCGATAAAGATAGATGACAGGTAATAAAACCACATGCGGGTATGTATACGGTTAATATCCGGCACCCAGGTTTGAGCAGACCAGTTTGGCTGGCTGTTATTACGCATTGAATCGGCATTAAAATATACCTGCCTTCCGCGACGGGGTTTTATTTTGCTGGCTTCCGGATCGTCTGCAAAAGCGAGTAGCACCCACTCGGGTATAGCGATACGATTTACATCGGAGGTGATCGCCTCAAATATGCCTGCTTCAATCATTGGCATTGCCACGCTGTCTTCCCGGTATATTCGTCTTACGTCGTCTATTATCTGTTTCGTATTATGATATAGTTTTCCACCAGGTAGCAGATCGGTCTCCGGCAAGCCCCAGGAACCTGCAATGCGGCTGAGATAGGCTGGCTTAAGTTTTCGTATCATCTCCATCTGCTGAATATAGCCGGGCCTGTCTACATGGTCTGTAAAAAGCGCCAGCATCATTGAGCGCGACAAATAACGATCCAACATACCCGAAACACGCTTACCCTTGATAGCTATTTCAGGTTCATAGTTCGAGCGCAGCAAATCCTGTGCAAACAAGCCCGTATGCATACCTATTAAAGCTATATAGATAAATCCTATTTTCAACATAGTATAACTAAGTTGGTATTTACAAGTTTATTTTACCCCCCAAAGGGATTTTATGGTTTGTGCCAGATTATAATACGAAGCGCCAGTTCCGTGCGCTGCCCTGTAGGTATCCGGCCAAGGGATATCGTATATCTCTCCCCGTGTCAAGTGTTTCAGACCAGGCATTTGTAAAAAGCCGTTATTATCCAATTCCCTCACCCTATGGTAAGCATAACGCAACCACGATCTTCTATAGGATTCATCTTGCAAAGCAAACCAGGTGATCTCGTCCCATCCCCATACCCACCATCCAACATTACCTTCATTGGGATGATCGCTTACGCCATTGTTGTCAAACTCTACCAGGTAGGGAAGCGATTTGCATTCCCATCCAAAATAAGTTCGTCCCCCTTTACTTCGTCCATAAATCACATCGCGAATGCCCGCCTGTATGAGCACTTCTCCCCCATTTTTTCTACCTCTGTGACTTCCTTCCACTTCAATGGGACGTATTGGAGCCGAATGAAAATCAAACAATAACTGATCAGTGTCTTTATAAAACTCTCCATGTGTATGTGCATCACACAATACAATACCTCTGTTATGTTGTTTAGCGAAATCTCTGATCAACGTTAAAAGGTTCCACCAATGTACATTTCCAGCGTCACTGCGATTCATAATCATCACCTGTCCGAAATGCAAAGCTTCTGCTCCCCGTTTGATGAATTCTGTTGCCATATAATAGAACCACATTTGTGTCTCCTGTTGGCTCATATCCGGAATGGAAGCACCTTTGCGCCAATTGTCTACCCCATAGCCGTTTTTATACAACATTTTCGCGTAACGAAAGTTGCGTGTTGCGATACCGAATTTTTTTGCAACGGCGTCGGGAATGGCAACATGATCTACTTCAGTAGAAACCGTTTCAAATATGCAAGCTTGTACAATCGGTCTCGGAAGTTTTTTAGTAGCATACGCTTTCTGTAAATCCTGGACAGTGTTTCCGAAAGCCTCAAAGAAACCACGATTTACCCTATCTTCTCCTTCCCATAACCCCGCAGCCCGACCAATAAACCGGGCTTCTATGTCTACCAACATCTGCATATCATCTTGATATCCTTTGGGATCATAAATGGTGGGCGGATTACAGGGTGGATAAAAACAAACACTCTCTTCTGACAAGGGCTGCATCGTAATCGCACGGCTTAAGTGCCAGTCGAGCTGCTCACGGGTCATCGTGTATTTGAAGTCTGTCTGGTTTTGTGCTATACTGTGTTGTATTCCGGTACAGCATAGTATTAATATCAATATCGTTTTCATCATTACCTCAAAAAATCAATAGATTAATTATAGCCAGGGTTTTGTACAAGCGCTGTATTCCTGTTCATTTCCGACTGCGGTATAGGAAACAAATCGAAAGCCGGCTTATATATCCTGTTTTCTAACACAAATTTTTCATGTGTAAGATCGCCATCCGGCTGTTTTGTAATCCTCATCCCGTAAATATCCTGAAATAGTTCTTCGCCTAGCCGCCATCTCCTTACATCCCAAAACCTGAAATTTTCAAAAGCTAATTCTACCTGCCGCTCCCTTCTGATACGTTCCCTCATCTCTTCTTTGTTCAGCCCTGCAGGCAACGGTGGCATATTCACCCCGGCTCTTCCTCTGATAGCGTTGATAGCGTCATACACAGAGGCGTCAGGAGCAGACAGGGATTCATTCTTAGCCTCTGCATAATTCAGCAATGCTTCGGCATAGCGCATGAAAATCCAAAAATTGCTCCCCACCTGTCCAGGCCAAGGTTGCAAAGAGCCGTTAGGGTCAAGCATTTTATCACCCAGATAGTACCCGGTTTGAGTATAAGAATATTTTTGAGGACCACCATCCGGACCATTATAGATTCCATCTAGCCCTCCCACAAAAGTTTCGATACGTGGTTCACCAGCCCTGCCTTTCCATATACTTCCGTTATGGTAAACCGTTAGCCCTAATCTAGGGTCTCTATTTTGGTAGGGGTTTTGTGCATCATATCCAGATGAAGGATCTGTAATAGATAATCCATTGGTCATTTCGTAGGCATCTATCAGGTTGTGAGCCGGTTGATTATTTGCCCATCCCCACTCCCGCTGAATCGTATTTTGTTGTTGCCAGTCGTTCCAACCACCGCCATTCGCGTTAAAGTTAACCGTGGATTGAAATATCACCTCATCATTAAAGCGAGTATGAAACAAGTTTACATAATTGTTACTCAGGGTATACACCCCAAGGTCCATTACGGCCTGCGACGCAGCCGCAGCCGCTTCCCACTTCGCCAAATCTCCGCCCGGGTTATGTAAGAGGCTGGCTCCAAATAACAACGCTCTCGATTTAAGCATTAACGCTGCCCCCCTGGTTGCCCTGCCCAGTTGTGACGATGAGTAAGTGGGTGGTAGTATTAGGGAAGCTCTATCACAATCCTCTGCAATAAAATTGACAACCTCTTCTGCAGAATTACGAGCAATGTTGAAGTCGTCGGTTACTTCGAGCACTCTATCAATAATAGGCACACCACCGTACCGTCTGAATAACTCAAAGTAACTATATGCTCTGATAAAATAGGCCTCCCCTTTCATCCTCGCCAAATCATCTCTTTGGGTATTTGTCTCAAACGGAACATTATCAATGTTTCTTAAGAAAATATGCGTTTTTCTGATTAACGAATACAGCGATTGCCATTTGTCTATAGGATTAGCGGTAGGAGACAAAGAACCACTTTTAAAAATAGCTATGGTATTATTCTGCGGATAAGGGCAATACGCTTCGTCTGTAACATTGCCGTAGCTGAAGCCATACAGCGGCATCCATTCATCATGAAACATACTACCATAAATGTCAGCGAGGTAGCCATTTGTATTCAGATAAGTTGAAAATACCAGGCTCTCCTGCATACCTCCGCTTTCTGCTTTGTCAAGATAGCTATCCAACTTTTTACAACTGAATAAAACTAGTAAGGCTAGAATAAAAGATATATAATTAAGTTTCATTTTTATTTTCTTCATAACAATAACATTTTTGAATAAAGACTCAGAAGCCAATTGATAGTCCAAAATTTATGACACGCTGTTGCGGATAGATAGCTCCTTCCCCACTCGGCGATTCCGGATCAAAGTCTCCCCCAATTTTATCCCACGTATAGAGGTTAATGCCGTTAGTGTATAAACGCATAGATGAAATATGTGTAAATTGATTTAACCGTGTTGAACGGATCGTATAACCTATTTCCATATTCTTCAAACGCATGTAACCTGCATCTTTCATAAAAAATGTAGAGGCTCTGTGGTTGTTAATATTTGTACCGGAATGGATAGCCGGGTAGCTAGCTGTAGCTGCTGTAGCAGGTGTCCATCTGTTTAGGTGAGAGGCTAATACTTTGCCACCATTCTGAAATTCCCATGCACCTCTTCCAGAGAACATTACGTTGAAATTATCCGCCCCTTGCAAGAGGAAACTGAAATCAAATTTTTTCCAGTTGAATCCACCCGATAATCCAAAGAATACCTCAGGTACATCCGTTCTTCCAATCGGTCCCTGATCATTTTCATCTATCACTTTGTCATTGTTTCTGTCCATATACCGGATATCCCCGGGTATCAACTTTCCGAATTGAGGAGGTGCCGCATCAATTTCAGATTGGCTTTGAAAGAAGCCTGTAGCCGTATGCCCAAAGATTTGCCCTATAGGATAGCCGGTTCTGTACAAATAGGAATAAGCCCTGTTTTCCTCGTCCATAAAGAGAATCTTATTGCGGGCATATGTAATATTTCCGTTAATAAAATAGTTGATCTGTTTACCAATACTATTCTGATGTCGTAGTTCAACTTCGAAGCCTTTATTGCTGGTAACCCCCATATTGGCAGGTGGAAGATTGCCCGTTGGTACCCCTACCATTGCCGGGATTGTGCCCCTGGTAACAAGCATATCCGATCGTTTTTCTCTAAAAACATCTACCTGAATGCCTAATAAATTGTTCAGCAGTTTTGCCTCTAACCCGAGGTTTGTTTTGGCTGCCGTTTCCCAGGTCACAAACGGATTGGGCATCGGTCCTTCGGTTACGCCAGGCACTGAGGTAGATGGGTCACCAAATGAATAACCACCACCAGGGTTGTATTCTCCGATAAATAACCACCTGCGTCCTGGCAATTGATCGTTGCCCACCAATCCATGTGATGCCCGTACTTTAAGAAAATCTATTATTTTGCTATTTCGCAAAAATCTTTCTCCCGATACTACCCATGCGCCCGAAAATGAGGGGAAAAAGCCATATCTGTTTTCCTTAGAAAAATTGTCTGTTCCATTAAATCCTGCGTTGACCTCAGCAAAATACCTGTTGTCAAACCCGTAAGCCAGTCTACTTACTAAGCCCTGGGTTACATATGGAATTTGTCCACTGATAACACGCTGCTGACGGTTACCCAGCACAAATCCCGTAAAGTTGTGTTCTCCTTTGTTACCAAAAACTCTTTCGTAATTTAAAGACATATCAAGCCAGGTATCCCGACTCTGATTAGTAGAAGACCAGGGAGCGCTTAGCGGAGCATCTTTTACTCCCTGAAAGCGGTAGCTCTCCAGATCGTTCAGATCGCCTCCTTCGTAAAAGGCAAAATATCCGATCCTTCCGCGCTCAATATTGTTGGTGAAGTATCCGTCGAAGGAGAAGTTCCCCTTGACATAAAGTCCTTTTGTGATAAAATCGAGGCGACGTGTAGACGACAAGTTACCGGAGAGAGAAGAGTTAAAAGCTTCCTTATATCCCGTCTGTGCCACATCTCCAATAGGGTTTCCACCACCATATACAGTAGAATAACCATATACACCAATCGGATATTTAATGGGCGTAGCCAATGGCGGAACCCACATCAAGGTGCTAAACAAGTTGCCCGTACTTCTTGTGGGTCCATTTTTATTTTCGATAGCTCCAAATAAGTTGAGGCTGACTGAAAAGTTTTTGTCAAAAGTGATATCTACATTAGAACGGAAATTGTACCGTTGGTATTTAATGTTAGGATCATAACTCGGCATTTTTTCCATTTTAAACAATCCACTTTGATCTGTATAGCCCACGTTGACGAAGTACTTTACCATTTCAGAACCTCCGCTGATATCAAAATTAGCCTGGGTCAGGTTCGAACTTTTCATCATTTCCTTTACCCAATCCACATCTGGATACCTATAAGGATCAGAATGCGTGCGATACGCTTCAAGCGCCTCATCAGAAAAAGGCAGGGAGCTGCCATCCGGATTTTCATTCAGATACGCTTCGTTACGTAAGGTGGCAAAACCATAGGAATCGGCAAATCTTGGTAAACGAATCGCTGTCTGTACTGCCCGTTGCACTCTTGCATTTATTTTGGGTGCTCCTGTCTTTCCTCTTTTGGTTGTTATTATTATTACACCATTAGCCCCCTTAACCCCGTATAGAGCAGTAGCTGACGCGTCTTTTAATATGGTTACAGACTCTACTTCATTCACATCCAGCAATGCAATAGCACCATAATCTTTTTGAATACCATCGATGGTAAGAAGAGGTGAAGCACTATTCAATGTGGCCCGTCCTCTTAAAAAAAGCGCCGATGCATCCGCACCCGGTTCGCCGGAACGTTGGATGGTGATAAGCCCAGGCAAACGACCAGCCAATGCATTGGTGATATTTGCTACAGGACTTTGCGCCAACTCTTTAGTCCCCACAGAGGCAATCGCACCAGTCTGCGCTATTTTCTTTTGGGTCTGTCCGAAACCCAACACCACCACTTCACCGAGTTCTGATCCACCCTCCTTAAGAATAACGCGGATGAAGGTCTCGCCTTTCGTTTCTATACGCTGTGATTCAAAACCGATATAGCTAAACAAAAGAACAACGTTATCACCCACATCTTCCATCGCAAAATTACCTTGCTCATCTGTAGTAACTCCTTTCGCAGATCCCTCCACGCCTACGCTTACACCTATCAAAGGGTTCCCTGCTTCATCTGTAACGGTCCCGCTTATATGCTGTTTTTTCTTTTGCTCAGCAACGATTCCATTGCTGGGCGTAATGATTATTGTTTTGTCTACTATTTTATAAGAAAGGGGCAACCCTTGCATACATGCATCCATCACCTGGGTGATTGTAGCTGATTTCAGATTCACAGAAACTTTGGCATCAATCTTTTGTATACTTTCATTATTATACAAAAAAAGATAGTCGCATTGTTTCTTTACTGTTGTCAGCACCTGCTCAAGTGGTGCATTGCGGAGAGAGAGGGAGAGATTTGTTTCCTGCGAAAAGGCCCGCGCAGACAACTGAAAAATGACGGCAAACATCAACGAAATAGCAATTTTCATAATGCAAGAAGTTTTGTTTTTTTTAATCCGACCGGAATGCCGGACAGACCACAATCGTTTCATATATCTATTTTTAAATGGAAAAACACACTAAGGAGTTTCGCAGGTCAGCATAGATTTCCCACAGGTACTTTGTACCTGGATTATTCAACACCATAAATTGCAGTAATATTATTGAGACAAGACTGTCACCTTTTTGTCTTTTAATTCAAACTTGGCACCTCCTGTCATTTCCAGCATTTCCAATACTTTAGAAATGTTTTCCCTTCTGCGTACGCCTCCTGTAAAATGACTATTTACTTTTGTTTTGCCGTTATACTCAACTTTCACGTCGTACCACCGCTCCAGGCGTCGCATGATGTCAGTTAAATTATCATTGTTGAACAGAAATATATTATTCTTCCAGGCGACTGCCTCATCAACATCAGCGTTGGATATATGTGTTTTCCTATCAGACTTGTTGTAATGCGCTGCCTCCCCGGGTTGCAAGGTATAGGTAGCTAAATCACCTTCCCGTTTCAGCTCCACCTTCCCCTCTAGCAAGGTGGTTATCATCTTCTTTTCATCAGGATAACTCATGATGTTAAAGTGTGTACCCAATACTTCAACGTTAATCCCCTCCCCGGTTGTTACCATAAAATGTTTGCCCGGTTGCGTTACCACTTCAAAATAAGCCTCTCCTTCAAGAATCACGGTACGATGCTGACCGGTAAAGCGTGTTGGAAAACGCAGCGACGATAATGCATTCAGCCACACTTTTGTTCCGTCTGAAAGCACCAAAGCATAACTTCCACCAACCGGGGTCGTAAAAGTATTATATGTCACCTCCGAGTCCTGGTCGTCACGAGCCTCATACCTGAGTAATGCAGAATCATTCTGCATCCTTGTGCCCTCATGAAACCCCAAATCTCCCTGCGCCGTCTCATCCAATACAATTACCTGCCCGTTTCCCAGTGTCAGTGTTGCTTTACTAGTTCCGGGTGCAACATCATTATAATAATGAGATACAATCGCCTCGTCAACAGGTTCGTTCTTTTGCTTCAAGAATAACACAGTAAGTAATCCTAATGGAAGTAAAACAGCCGCCGCATACCGCCACCATTTTCTTTTATGCGATGATATGTGTACCGTTTGTTTTGACTCCTTCGCCAGCAACGCTGCCCATCCTTTGCTTACATCTATCTGTTGCATTTCCAGCAAACCACTTTTTACGCTTTGTTCATCAACTATCCGATCAAAAATGGCTTCATTGCCTATATCCTCTTTCAACCAAAGTTCCAATAGCCGCTGTTCCTCCACAGATATCTCCTGGCGGATATATTTGGCAATCCACCCGCTAACTTTAACCAGGTATGTTTCGTTGTGAGAATATTGATCCACTGACACTATCTTGTTATATATATAAAACAACTCAACCTTAAATGAGTACTAAATGAATTGTATTTTTTTAAAAAATTACTGCAAAAAAGAAAGTACTGACATGATTTTGTTCTTCAAAACTCCCCGAAGTATTGTATATCCCCTGCTTTTCTGATTCTTTACTGTTTGTACCGAAAGCGCAAGAGCAACTGCAATTTCAGCATTAGACATTTCATCGATATAACTCAGTTTAAAAATCTTCCTGCATTCCGGCGGCAATTGATTAATAGCATCCATTAATTCACCCGTAACTTCAGCCGATACAATAGATTCTACGAAATCCGGGGCGACTTCTGTCTGTATTTTCTTCTGTTGTGAAAGATACCTTTCCTTAACAGCTTTATGCTTCAGTAAATTTAAACAGTCGTTGCGTACTACTTTATATAAAAATCCTTTAACTGACGATAGAGAAGAAAACGCTTCCGTTGAATTCAAAAATTTCAAAAACACTTCCTGCACAATATCTTCTGCAGCTGTTTTATCCGAAATATAACGATAGGCGAAAAAACACATCCTTGCGTACAACAGCTCGAAAAGAAAAGTAGTCAATTCTCTTTTGCCTTTCCCTTCATATAATAGATATTTATGTTCAGGGGATAAATTCATTGGAAAGTAATATACAATATATTCCAATCACAATAAAACTGAAATCAGAAGCATACCGCTAAGCTTTCGACGGACATTTTTGAAATGGTCTTTGTATAAACAAAAAAAGAAGTGGATCAAGATTGTTTCAATTGTGTCGAACTAAAATTCGCTTTGTGAAATAATTGTACTCCTGATGCAAATAGACAGTAGGCATATACGTTAGCTATACCCAGCGAACGATTGTGTGAAAAATAGTTAACCCACCTTGCGGATTTCCTACATTCAAATGTTAAATTTTGCTTTGATCG
>CAZRYS010000059.1:0-15620 GCA_964604365.1 uncultured Terrimonas sp. | reverse complement strand
GTGGAAAAAAGTAAAGCAAAAAGCCACCCGAAAACTTGTCTCGCCTCAGGCGGAGACGATTACGGCCGATTTCGGGAACGCCTTGATATGACTGTAGAATTACTGTAAACTCAAGTATAGTTCCTTGATATCAGTAGCGGACAAGTTAATCAATTAATAAGGGGGTCTTTAGCCGAGCAACATAGTAGAGCAAAAGCCGCCGGGGAATTATTACACCCAATTCCCCGGAACGCCCTGATTAGGCTTTTGCGCTACTGTAGCCTCAACTATAAACCTCTGAATAAAAAAGATTTGCAAAACTTCATAAGACTGATATTTCCCTACTTATTTTTGGATAATTGTTCAGCACAAAGCTATTTGTGCTGAACTAAACGGCATTAAATTCGGGATAAAGCACATAGTCACTGAATCGATTTTCGAAAACGCACTGATTGGGCTGTGCTGTGGCATCAGCAATATAACGTTGATCATTGCTTATATTCTCCTGAGATTTCAAACTTTGTTCAGCGTATATAGTAGCCACTTGCCTTTTTAAGAAAGGGCAAAAAGTACTAACAAGGAGAAAAGATATTTTGTCATGACTTGTGTTTTTTAGGTTAGAAATTAAAGAGTGCTGCAATGCCTATAGCGGAAATTTTATAGGCTGTAATGGAACCCATATAAGAAAATCTACCTTCAATATTTTTTTGTTTTTTACCAACAGCAAAGCGCATTCCTATGTTAGCAGCCGGTCCTAAGGTTTCAGTGTTGAATTTTAGATATTCATTGTTATCGTAATCATAGTATTGGGAAGCATAAGAACCATATTGATAGGCAAAGCCTGCTCCGGCAAAAAAACCAACTCTTTTAGTGGCGGACTTGGTAGCCCCTGCTCCCAGGTTTATGTTGAACATTAATGGTACATTGACAACAAATGTGGTGGTATTGGAAACATCGGCAGAACCGTTTTCATAGTTTAGATTGTAATCTGACCCGAAACCGAAACTCAACGGTACCCCTGCTGAAACAGACATATTCTCTCTGTCAACAATATTGAGCCGTGGTGAATAGGTAAGTATTGAAGGAATGCTTTTATTGATTTGGGAACCAAAATTGATCGAAGCTCCCAAACCTGCTCCATGCATAAATTTTTGAGCGAAGGAAAAGTTAAATGATATCAAAAGGAGAAAAAATAATAATCTGGCTTTCATATTAGTATTTTAAGGTTGGTAGACAATTTCCCGGTTCATACTCCAGGTTTTATTAGCACTATTGAACATGTCTTATTTAGATTTTGGTTTGAAATCAGATAGATCCACATTCCAACCAACGGCAACCACAACTGTTCATCGCAGGTCGAAGTCTCCTTACTTCACAACTCATGTATCCTGGCTAGGTATGGTCACTATGGTTAGTATATCAATCTATATTTTCGCCCTTACCCTACTAAGTGTTTCCTGGCTGATGCCAAGGTAGGAGGCGATATACCCCAGTGGCACCCTCTCCAAAAGGTGTGGTGTATCGGTCAGCAATGATCTATATCGCTCTGCAGCCGTTTTAAAATGTGCATTTACATAACGCTCCTCCAGCCTGATATAGTATTTCTCGTATATAATGCGCACCAAACGCTCCAACTCATGGTATTGGTCGTACAATTTTTCCAACGCGTCTTTGGATATACGCCACATAATGGCATCTTCCATAAACTGTATATTTTCCACAGTGGGTTGTTGCGTAATATAACTATGAAAAGAGGTGATAAAATCATTTTCAAATCCAAACCAATGTGTTATCTCTTTACCTTCTGCCATATAATAACCTCTTAAGGCTCCGCTTTGTAAAAAATAGAAATAACGACAGGTTTTCCCTTCGGTTATCAGGAAATCATTTTTAGCAGAATGAATTTCTTCCAGGTTGGCTACAAGTGCGTCCTGTGCATCTTTGCTAAAGTTGTAATATTGACGAAGCTGTTGTATCAGGGGCTGCATACTATAAAAATAATGTCGGTTTTGATAGCCGCCAAATTACCAATTTGTCTTTATTAGCTTCTTTTCCACAAGAAGAATTAACGTACCCCCCACAGCATAAGCTATCAGGTCTTCCCAGGCAAAAGATGTTCCGATAACTATTCGTGCCAACTTATTGTGTTGCAATCCCAGGTGATGCACAATTTGAAAGTATTGTAAAATCTCTATTAAGAAACTGAAGGCAAGTACCCCTATTGTCGTAGCCAGCACCGGAGTGTTAAAAAATGTCCTGATGAAACAGTATATCAAAATCACCACGAGTACATCACCCAGGTAAGGTCGTATAAAACTGTCGTTTACATACAGTGCTATCAACACTTCTACTATAAATAAGACAAACGCAGCAATAAAATAGCCGGAATGAAATCTAAACATGGCGTTCAGGTTATCAGTAAAAATACGAATAACGCACGGACGAAATAAAAGCGAGAGTCCAGACCTGATTTTTCATACCTTTTATCACTCCAACTATCCCTAATCACTCTCCATGATTTTGTTGTAAAAAAGTTAAGACAGAATAAAATAAAAATCTGGCATCTTTTTTTCATTGTAATGACATTGAGTAATTATAAACACATTAACCAAATTAAACACTACGAAATGAAAAAGTTATTAATACCGGGATTATTGGTCGCTATACTTGCCTCCTGCGGAGAGTCACAAGTAAAAACTGAAGCTGAACCCAACGTTACCGTCACGCCTCAACCGGAAATGGTGGTAGAAGAAACTTATGCTGTTACTGATGGTGATGTAACATTCAAAGAGGGAAAAGTTTTGGTATTTAAAGATGGCGCATGGGTGGTTGCAGAAAAAGATATTGCGTTAGATGACGGTACAGTTATCACTGTAAAAGGAGACGTAAAATCTGCGGACGGCAAAATCATTACGCTAAAAGAGGGAGAAACGGTGAGTAAAGTGGGTAAATTCTTTGACAGAACCGGTAAGGCAATTACAAATGCATGGGATGCTACTAAAGAAGGAGTAGGAAATGCTGCCGAGGCTGCAAAGGACAAAGCGGAACAAATAGGCGATGCAGCAAAAGACAAGGCTGAAAAAGCAGGAGAAGCAATTAAGGAAGGTGCCAAAGATGTAAAGGAGGCTGTAAAAGAAGGTGCAGAGAAAACAAAAGAAAAGGCTAAAGAAATAACCAATGACCTCAAGAAAAAAGAGTAAACTTTCTTTTTGTTATAGTGGAATAGAAAATTAACGGGGCGGCAATTTGCCGCCTTGTTTATTTAGTGGTTAAGGTTTTGAGAGGTAGCAAGCGCTATCACCCTACCCTGGCTGCCTACCGCATTGTAAAAATGATACACTACCCCATTCCAGTATACTACACAGGGTTTGTGTGCATATTGCTGGTCGTATGGTTCAGAAGGTTCAACGAGGTTTTCTCCGGTCCATTCTGTCCAATTAACAAGGTCATACGAACAGGCAAACCGATCAAAAGCTGTATTGTTGTTGTCTGCCCAGTCAAAACCAAAAAAGAACATTACATATACGTCCCCTATTTGTACCACCTGCGCATCTCCGCAAATGCCCCTGCCTTTAGTAAGGATGGGGTTGTCGCCCAGTCGTTTCCAGTTCGTCAGGTCGTCGGACACTGCCATTGCAATACTTTCAAATTGTCGCCCCTTGAATGTGCTGTCACCTGCAGCGTTGTAATACATCACGTAAGGATAACCGGTAAGCTTGTTTTTGTCGCGGATGACACTACTCTTGTAGATCGTTTTGTTATCATACCAGCGTGCATCTTTATCGCTGGCAGAGAGTACGGGGTTGGGTAGCCGGTTCCACTCCGTTGCTACAGCAGGGTCTGTTGTAGAGGCCATGCCAATTCCAAGTTGACCCGCTTCGTAGCCTTTAGCCGAACCGCCCAGATAAGACATCCAGTATTCGTTTTTGACAGGCGTAGCGGTGTAGTTGTTTTCCCAGTCTGTACTCAAAAGGGAAATATAACCGGCCTTTTGAGTAGCATCCCAGCTACTGTCGGTAAACGAAAGTATCCTGCCTTTTGTATCCCAATGCAGCAGGTTATCACTTTCCGCCAGCCAGGTTTCATATCCCGTCCCGTCAAATACAATATAGGTCATATACCAACGATTGTTGCGCCGGAAAATACTTGGACTATCCACCATTTTGCTAGAGTCAGTACCTGCGAGCACCACGCCATATTTAAAAGGTGTTTTTATTTTCTCGAAGACAGTTTTCATCGTTTCTTCGGGCACAATGGAGGGGTTCGTTTTGTCCCGACAACCAATAAAGGCTCCTACGATTAAAAATGCCATTATTATTTTGCTCATGAAAGTATTTTGGTTTTGATAAATTTCAACAATTTCATTTCACATTGCTTTACTTTTCAAAAGTAGGAATTAACTACAGGTTAAGCACTTTCGGAAAGAAATGGTATAAAACCATACTTTTTAGCTACGTAAGCATATTTTTTTTATACTCCAATAGATTTAACTTTAGCGTAGCCGCTAAAATGGTGGTACTAAACTAACGACTGTGGTAATTATTCGCTTGCAACCTCTTCCGGGACTTTTTTACTTTAAATTCATATTAAAAATTCTACTAATTATCCCAAGCGCTCAACGTCGCTTCTTTGAGGATATTTTGAGAAGAAACAGCGTTCCTCACCTTATACAATAGTTGATTAAGCTATTTTCCTTATTCGGTTCTATTTATTTCATTTTTAACTGCAACATTTATTCATGAAACCCCTACACAAACAATTATGCTTCCTCCTTGCGTTTATGTTGGTTGCATCCGCAAACAGTATTGGGCAAAAAAAGACAAATGCTGATCTGGCCAAAAACACTCAGAAACGCCAAAACGTTTTGGGTCTGCCAGCAGGCAATAATTTTTCGCCGGGAAAACCAATATCTAAAGACACGGCAGAAATACGAGGGAAGGTGATAAATGAAGCCAATGAACCATTGGCAAACGTTACCATTTCTCCTGAAAATGGACAAACTTACATCTCCAATAACGAAGGAGAATTTTCAATCCCTTTTTTGAGGTCTGTAAGATTATTTTTTTCCAGCATTGGCTACACAGACACTGTCATTACTGTTACCGATGCAAGTCGCTACTATATGATAGTTCTAAGGGAAGATTCTCAGCAACTGGAGGAGGTAACCGTAACGGCACTGGGAATATCAAAAAAAACCAATGCTGTTGGTTACGCTATTCAGGAGGTAAAAGGAGATGTAGTGCAAACGGCCAAAGAACCCAATTTTGTCAATGCACTGCAGGGCAAACTGGCAGGCGTTCAAATCAATACGAACACAGGCTCCATGGGGGGGGCTACAAAAGTAGTCATCAGGGGAAATAAGTCGATTACCGGAAGTAACAATGCGTTGTTCGTAGTGGACGGCGTTTTTATGGGGAATTCGATGAACCCTACATATAACCAGCAAATTGGTGGTGGTGGATTTGACTACGGCAGCCCAATACAGGACATCAACCCGGATGATATCGAACAGATCAGCGTGTTGAAAGGTGCCGCGGCTACAGCGTTATACGGAAGCCGCGGGTCTAATGGCGTAGTGTTGGTAACTACCAAAAAAGGCTCCAATAAGAGAAGTGGCTTAGGGATCACCTATAATTTGAATGTGCAAATGGATGATGTGTATTATCTGCCAAGATTTCAAAACCGATATGGCGGAGGCGGCGCCAATACAAACAATGTCAATTTTGTTGCCAGCACTTTTGACACATTGTGGCAAAGTGCGAATCCAACACTGTTTAAAAATGCGCCGACCTACAACGATCCTGTAAAGGGCGGATATGATTTACTACCGGCGTACGGAGTAGACGAGTCCTGGGGACCAGAACTTACAGGAATTTTGGTTAGACCGTATTATTCATTTGATGAAAATAAGGGGAATCCATATTTCGGGGTTACTACCCCATGGGCACCACAACCCGACAACATCCGGAACTTTTACGAAACGGGTACAACACTTACCAACAGTATTAGTGTGGGAGGGAGTAATGACAAGGGTGCTTTCCGATTATCTTACAGTAATTTGAATCAAAATTTCATACTGCCCAATTCGTTGATGAAAAGAAACAATATTGGCTTTAATGGAAATCACAGACTGGGGCGTAAACTAAATGTTGTAGCCAGTGTAAATTATTCTGAAAACTTTGCCCGCGCCAGACCAGGAACGGGGTTCTCGGGTTACAATCCCACACAGTTATTTACGATGTATGGACAACGACAACTGGAAATGGATAAACTGGCGTTTTACCAATTTGCTGACGGTTCGCAAGTAAGTTGGAACAGAACCTCGCCAACTAACCCTACTCCTTTATTTGCAACAACGCCTTACTGGCACCAATACCGGAATTTTACAACAGATAGCCGCAAACGAATTTATGGTTTGGCGGGCTTTGATTTTAAGCCGGTTGATTGGATTAATATTTCGGCTAAAGCATTCCTGGATCAATACACCACATTGCAAGAGGAGCGTGTTGCCAGAGATTACACTACCGGATCTTATTCGCGTACTACACTGGATCATAATGAAATGAACTACCAGTTAATAGCGTCTGCCAACAAAGACATCGGAACCAAATTTCATATAGATGCTTCTGTTGGGGGAAATATAATGCAACAACGCTATGGAATTAACAATGGCAACTATGCAGGTCTCATTGTTCCGGATTTGTATACACTCACTAATAATATAGGAAGGGTCAATATGAGCGAGAGTGTATTCCAGAAAAGAATCAACTCAGTATTTGGGAACCTTACGTTAGGATATGACAATGCTGTTTTCCTGGATGTGTCGGCCCGGAATGACTGGTCCTCAACGTTACCGAGAGGAAACAACTCCTATTTCTATCCGGCGACTTCTTTATCGGTTATATTTTCAGAATGGATTTCTTCTGCTAAATGGCTGAATTTTGGTAAAGTAAGAGCCAGTGTGGCACAAATAGGTAATGACACCGATCCCTATCGCACATATGTTGCCTACAATGCGCCGGTAATATACGGTACTACCGGTAATTCATACATTCTGAGAAATCCCGCATTGGGAAATAGTTCATTGAGGCCAGAGATCAGTAATGAAGTAGAAGCTGGTTTAGAACTGAAATTCTTCAACAACCGGGTGGGAATAGATTTCACTTATTATAACAGAATAACCAAAGATCTGATCATTCCACTTTCGGTTTCTCAAACCTCGGGATATAGTAATTTCTATACCAATGTAGGCAAATCCAGGAACCGTGGTGTGGAGTTGCAGGTAAGTGGATCGCCGATAAGAAATAAAAATTTCGCCTGGAATATTATAGTCAATTATGCAGCCAACAGGAGTAAACTACTGGCGTTGGATATTCCTAACAATCCTACAATTGATCGTTACATACTGGGGACGGAACGCAGAAGAAATACAGTAGCTACCGCTGCTGTTGTAGGGCAGCCACTATTTGTGCTGACAGGTACAGACTTTACCTACCAAAACGGAGAAAAAGTGATTACCAATGCGGGATTGTATGTGGCGAGTCCTGCTGGACAGGTGATAGGAAATACCCAACCTGATTTTGTAGGCGGTGTAACCAATAGCTTCACATACAAAGGATTTACGCTGAGCGGTTTGATAGATTTTCAAAAGGGAGGAAATTTCTTTTCTTATACCAACATGTACGGCTTTTATTCAGGAACGCTTGCCGAAACGGTTGATAATAATGTGAGAGAAACCGGTGTAGATGTAACCGGCGTATTGCAGGATGGAACCAAAACCACTGTACACGTAAATGCTCCGTTTCATTTTAAAAACAATTACGGTATTCGAATCAGTACCGCAAATCTATATGATGCAAGTTATGTATATCTAAGAGAGCTGAGGCTGGGCTATACACTGCCTTCCGGACTAACCAAGGCAATAAGAGCCAGCGGCGCCACTGTTTCTCTTTATGGCAGAAACTTATGGCTGATAGCCTCTAATGCACCTAATGTTGACCCATCCAATATTTTGAACTCAGATTCTAATATTATAGGCTTGGAAGGTGGTGCATTGCCATCAGTAAGATCCCTTGGAATCAATCTGAATATTAGTTTCTAAACTTAAAAAAGTCAAAATGAAAACAATACATAAAATCAGATATATTTTGCTGGTATTTGTTTGCGCCGGCTCTATGTCGTGCACCAAAAATTTTGAAAACATCAACCAGGATCCAACCAAACCAACAAATGTAACTCCGCTTCAATTGATCACCGGTATAGAAAGAACCGCTTCGGATATCGTGTATAGTGGTGGCGTCAATTATAATATTGGAATGCTGTATGCTCAATACTTTTCACAAACACAAACCGAAACTCAAAGTCAATACCAGTTGGATGAGGCCGCTAATAACTTATTATGGACCTCATACAGCGTACCCCTCTCAAATATTCAGGAGTTATTGAGAATTAATGCTCTTCGCCCGGAACCAGCATCCGCCAATCAGGATGCAATTGCCAAAATTCTGGAAGTATGGATTTACCAGATCCTTACAGATACTTATGGCAATGTTCCTTATAGTGAGGCGTTAAGAGGCGACGAATTAGTCCTCACTTCAAAATACGATGACTCAAAAGCCATATACGATGGCTTGATCAACACATTGAATGCGCAGATAGCAGCGTTGGATCCAACATTCGGTTCATACAGAACCGGAGAATTGATTTACAACGGCGACGTCAATAAATGGATAAAACTGGCAAATGCGCTTAAAATTAGAATTGGACTTAGGATGGTAAATGCGGATGCTGCAAAAGCCAAACAAATTATAGAAACAGCTAGCGGTAATACGTTTACTTCTATTGCCGACGAAGCTAAATTTACTTATCTGCCACTGGCTCCGGACCAGTATCCATACAATGACCAGGACGGAACAAATATTCCGAATGCCTATTTTGTGTCTTCAACATTGGTAGACTTCATGAAAGAAACAGGTGATCCACGCCTGCCAGTGTATGCACGCGACGCTCCCCTAACCGGCACCATTGTAGGAAAACCCTATGGTCTTGGCAGTTTCACCAATATCAACGAGTATTCGAGGGGTACTTCAAAAACCTATAGCAGCACGTTTCCCGGCTATATTGTGAGCTATGCAGAAGTACAATTTGCACTGGCCGAAGCAGCAGCCCGTGGTTTTAACGTTGGCGGTAATGCCGAAACTTTTTATGAAAATGGCATAAAAGCAAGTATGCAGTTTTGGGGAGTAACCGAAGCATCTGAAGTAGATGCTTTTATTGCCAATAATCCTTATGACCAGGCTAACTGGAAAAATATAATAGGCTCTCAAAAATGGGTTGCTCTCTATAATCAGGGGTTACAGGGATGGTTCGAGAGAACCAGGCTCGATTTCAAAAAGCCAGATGGAAGCGACTTTTTTATTGCACCCACTACCATACTGGATGATAACGTTGATTTTGTGCCTTACCGGATAACATATCCAATAGCTGAAAAGTCGAATAATGCACAAAATTATGAACAGGCAAAGTCCGCGATGGGGGGCGATACGAAAGGTTTTAAACTTTGGTGGCAATAGTAAAGTAAATTTTTTTCAAAAAACGGAGGTCTGAGCCTCCGTTTTTTATATCTATACACTGCAATAGCGCCCTGGCACCTAAAAGACTTATAATCAATCGATTACCTACAAATTAAATATTGTCTTCAAACAAAATAGCGCTCCGGTTGTTGCGTTATATTAGAGATGTTTTTTGTCAATTGCGTGTTAACCCGACTAAATAAAAGACAAGAAAGTGTGATATTTGTGGGTATTAAGAATTTTAAACAGGCAACAGCGTTTTAGGAATAATGAAATTGTTTAAATCCTTCCTACTGGTAATTATTGTATCCTCGCAGACAGGGCTACTCTACGCACAAGGTAATTTTGTGGATTATCAAAAAACATTTGCACGCGTTGCGGACGTGTTTCGAAGAAAAGAAGAAGGCATCAAAAAAGAGTTTAAGGAAAAGGGGCTGGAGTGGCCAGCCAAATACGTATACATAAGATCTTTTAAACTGGATAGCCAGTTAGAAGTGTGGGTAAAAAGCAAGAAAACAGACAACTTTAAACTCTTCAAGACCTATAAGGTCTGTGCCATGGCCGGCTCTCTCGGACCTAAAAGAATGCAGGGAGATTACCAGGTACCAGAAGGGTTCTATTATATAAATGAATTCAGACCCAATAGCACCTACCATTTGTCGCTCGGTTTAAACTATCCGAATGCATCCGATAGAATGCTCAGCGATTCGCTATACCCGGGCGGGGATATTTATATCCACGGATCTTGTGTTACCGAGGGCTGTATACCCATAACCAACGACCAGATTGAGGATTTGTATATTGTCACCAGCTACGCACATGCTTCTGGCCAGGAATACATTCCCGTGCATATATTTCCGGTACAATTCAATAACCCCCGCAGTGTAGCCTACCTGGATCGTTTCATGAAAACCTACCACAGTTACAAATCACTGGTAGAAAACCTTCGGTCTGCGTATCAGTATTTTGAAGTGCATAAACAAATCCCGGTTGTGGTTCTCAATCCGATGGGGCAGTATATACTCAACGAAACAAAAGTGACGACCAGCGTGGTGGCAGCCAAGCCCAGGATATTGACTCCCAAAGACAAACCACTCCCCATACAAGAATCGGAACTGGCGCGGTTTGTAAATAATCAACCGCAGTATCCCGGCGGTGTAAAGGCATTCCAGGGTTTCCTGGAAAACTTGAATACCGAGTTGATTGCTTTTTTAGATGAAGGACAACGGGCAGCCTACCTAACGGTGGATTACATTATTGATAAGGAGGGCAAAACTATCTATGCTAAAGTAGTGAAAGGTGGCAACGACGACATGAATGAATTGCTGGAACAAAAGTTTGAGTCTATGCCTACCTGGAAACCAGCGTTAAGGCAGGAAGTTCCCGTAGCTTTTCGCATGAAGCAGACTGTTGTGGTAGAAATGCCATGATATTGCTTATCAGATGCCTCTTTTACATATTACAATAGTTGCAATTACAGTTCTATCTAAATTCCATTTTGCCGGACTTTATTTCTTTGGTAACTTTTGCCTCTAAAATAAGTTACTGTAATGAAAGCGATTTTTAAAAATCTGGTGGTAACACCTGTATTTGTTTTTCTGGTATTTTGTTCGTTTGCCGAAATTCGGTTACCTGCTGTATTTTCTGACAATATGGTATTGCAACAGCAGTCGGCCGTGGCTATATGGGGCTGGTCTGCCCCCGGAGAGAAGATTTATGTTACTAATTCCTGGAGCACAACAGTGGATTCCACAAAGGCAACAGGGTTTGCAAGATGGAAATTAACCATCAATACACCAACTGCGGGAGGTCCCCATACGGTTACCATTAAAGGCAGTAATACCATCCAGCTTAAAAATGTGCTTATAGGCGAAGTGTGGGTATGTTCTGGTCAATCCAATATGCAGTGGAGCAGCTTGAATGGTATTCCGGAGATTGATGCAGAATTACCGAACGCAACCAATCCTAATATTCGCTTTTTCCAAATTCCGCAAATTACGTCAGAATATCCGCAGGATGATTGTCCTGCCACCTGGAAAGAATGCAACGCCGAGACGCTGAAAAGTTTTAGTGCGGTAGCTTATTTTTTTGGAAAAAAATTGCAGCAAGACCTGAACGTACCTATCGGGTTGGTTAATACCAGCTGGGGAGGAACGCCTGCCGAAGTATGGACCCCTGCAGCATTGGTAGAAAAAGATGAGGAGCTGAAAACTGCAGCTACTAAACTAAGTCATTTTGACTGGTGGCCTAGTTTGTCCGGTTCTACCTACAATGCTATGGTAGCTCCTCTTACCGCTTTTAATATTGCCGGTGCTATATGGTATCAGGGAGAAAGCAATGTTGGCACGTACGACAGCTATGATAAGCTGATGCGCACAATGATTGGAGGATGGCGCAGTGCCTGGCAAAAAGAGATTCCTTTTTATTATGTGCAAATAGCTCCATTCCGGTATGGCAATAAACATACTGGAGCATTATTACGCGAAGCACAGACAAAGACATTGGAGTACCCCAAAACCGGCATGGCGGTAATAACGGACCTAGTGGAAGATGTAAAAGACATTCATCCCCGGCAGAAAAAGCAGGTTGGAGAACGCCTGGCTGGATGGGCACTATCCGATACTTATTCAAAAACAGGCATCGTTTATAAAAGCCCGATGTATAATCGGCACGAAATAAATAAGAATAAGATTACGGTGTATTTTGATAATGCAGCAGACGGACTACAACTAAAAACAGGCGATAAAAAAGCAACAGAGTTTTTAGTAGCCGGTGAAGACAAAGTATTTGTACCGGCAGATGTTAAAATAGAAGGAAATACTGTGGTGATTTCCAGTAAACAGGTGAAAAATCCGGTAGCGGTGCGATTCTCCTTCAGCAATACGGGAATAGGAAATATATTTAGTAAAGCCGGGTTGCCTGTAAATCCTTTCCGTACAGATAATTGGGAACCAGATACCGGAAAGGAAACATATCAATAATGCATTGAAACAATTAAAAATAGCCGGTCAGGTGATACTGCCGGCTATTTTTGTAATAACCAGGTATAAAAAACAGCCATTGCAGCAAACAGACAAGAAAAAGCCGGAGATGGAGTTGACGGAAAGCGGGTGGTCCCGTTTTATACGTCCTGCATTGAGTTTATTAGCCTATTTTCTGGTGTATTTTTTTGTTTTCAGGGATAAACCGGTTTGGATTTTTATTATCACGGGTATTGTTTTGCTCCATGAAACAGGACATTTCCTATCCATGAAATATTTCGGATATAAGGATGTTCGCATGTTTTTTATACCCTTTCTTGGAGGTTTTGTTTCCG
This sequence comes from uncultured Terrimonas sp., assembly GCA_964604365.1. Lineage (GTDB taxonomy): Bacteria > Bacteroidota > Bacteroidia > Chitinophagales > Chitinophagaceae > Agriterribacter. The sequence goes on along the minus strand of CAZRYS010000059.1, from coordinate 2,753 downwards.
GCGCACCTAAGAAGGTGTCGCAATTACAACGGATAATAACACTATTTGCTGGTCCTGTGCCGGGTATTATCATCGGAATCGGTATGTTGTTTTACTTTCGGCACACAGGAGAGCCTTTTTATTATCAATTGAGCTTTTTTCTGATTGTTTTAAATGTCTTCAACCTGCTGCCTGTATCGCCACTGGACGGAGGGCAGCTATTAGAAAACCTTTTTGGAAGAAGGACATATTTTTTGCAGCCGGTTTTTCTGGCAGGCATGGGAATACTTGTGTTTGGGCTGGCGGTAAAAATGGGTAGTCTTTGGCTACTGGCAATTGTCTGGATAATTGTATTTGCTTGCCGGCGCTTGTTGAGAATGGTAGCTATTCGCCGTGCATTGGACAAAAAAGGAATAAATTATAGAATAAGTTACGATCAATTGGATGACGAAACATACCTGGCTATCAGAAAGGAGGTAATAGAGAGAGTCAATGCGCTTCGGTATATTGACCCTGAGAAAATCGGAGATGATGAATATTTGGTAACAAAATGGGTCCGTAAAATATTGGAAGTACCGGTGGAAAAAGATATGAGCAAAGCGAGCATTATTTTTTCTACGGTTATGTGGGTAATATTACTGGTGATACCTTTACTTTATCTTTTTAAAGCATTTTCCATAAGGCATTTTCTATTGTAGAATCTGCTTTTAAATTATATTAATATGTTTGATGATTATAAGTTTACGGTGGCCGAACGGTTTTTACAGTATGTACAGATTGATACACAATCAGACCCGGCTTCTGCAACTTTTCCTTCTACGGAGAAGCAAAAAGATCTTTCACGATTACTTGTGGAAGAGCTATTGGAGTTGGGCGTGCAAGATGCTGCGCTGGACGAACACGGTTATGTGTACGCCACGCTTCCGGCCAATACTGATAAAAATGTTCCGGTGATTTGCTTTTGTTCACACGTGGACACTTCTTCCGATTGCAGTGGTGCCGGTGTAAAACCCATCATTCACTGGAACTACGGCGGACAGGATATCGTATTACCTGATGATAAAAGCCAGGTGATTACAACAGCAGATCATCCGTACCTGCTTCAGAAATTGGGAGATAATATTATAACGGCATCGGGTACCACTTTGCTGGGAGCAGATGACAAATCAGGCGTGGCGGTTATTATGGATATGCTTCATTTTTTGGTAATGAATCCACATATCAAACATGGTACTATTAAGGTTTTGTTTACACCGGATGAAGAAATAGGACGTGGTGTAGATAAAGTGGACATGGAAAAGCTGGGGGCACAATTTGGCTATACGCTGGATGGTGGCGAACTGGGCTCTTTTGAAGATGAGACATTCTCTGCTGATGCCGCCGTTGTCACTATTTCAGGCATGAGTGCTCATCCGGGATATGCAAAAAATAAATTGGTGAATGCATTAAAGGTTGCAGGTAGTTTCCTGGAAGCCTTGCCCACTAATGGTCTCAGTCCTGAAACAACAGAAGGCCGGGAAGGTTTTATACATCCGGTAAGAGTAAATGGCATTGCCGAAAGAGCCACCATAGATTTTATTGTCCGGGATTTTAATACACGAAAACTGGGTGAGTATGAAACGATGCTGGAGCAAACGCTCAATCACACATTAAGCAAGTACCCTGGTGCTATCGGATCTATAGAGATAAAAGAACAGTACCGGAATATGAAAGAAGTGTTGGATGAACACCCCGAAGTGAGTGAATATGCTGTAGCGGCCATTGAAAGGGCAGGCATTACTCCGCTCCGCACCAGTGCCAGGGGCGGTACTGATGGATCGAGGCTTTCCTTTATGGGGCTACCCTGTCCGAATATTTTTACCGGCGAAATGGCTTTTCATGGCAAACATGAATATGTGAGTATACAGGATATGGAAAAAAGTGTGCAAACCCTTGTACACCTGACCATGATATGGGAAGAGAAAACAGAACATTAATAAGAATGTCTTTCGGCAAACTATATGTTCTATTAATTGCAGGCTTATGTTGCTGTTATGCCTGTAATAGACAGTCGCGAGAAAAGGAGGTAAGAACAATTGATCTGCCCAGACCTACCGGTTCGGTGAACGACTTTTACGACCTGTATACACCCTCGGAAGAGGCTATAGTCGTCCATTTAATAGATTCTTTTGAAAGGAAAACGACTATTGAAATTGGGTTGGTGACTTTAACAGAAGATATGACTGGTTCGGACAGCCTGAGCCTGAGTAACTTTACCCTGGCGCTGGCAAACGAGTGGAAAGTATGGAAAAAAGAAAATACCAATGGCATATTGGTGGGTATAAGTCCGGTCTATAGAAAGATGCACATTCAAAATAGCCATCGAATAGAAAATATTATCACAAATAGGGAGACAGGAGCAATTATAAGGGAAGGCTTTTTCCCAGGTTTTGTAGATGGAAATTATTTTAGCGGAACAGTTGACGGTTTGCGTATGTTGATGGAGAAGCTGACAAAAAATATAGAGAAAAAGAATGGTAAAATAGAATCAGTTTTCAATAAGCAACTAATGTGTAAGCTCTGAACGTTGGTTCATTAATTTGATGGCCTCGCCAGGGTTCAACAATCGCTTTTGCTTTCTCTCGTTTGCCCAAGAGTATTTTGAAACCGTTTTGATGGTTACTTTATTCTGTATCGGCTTCTTCAAATACCTTGAAAAATCACCTGCAAAATTATCGGGATTTAATGCCGTTTAGTTCAGCACAAATAGCTTTGTGCTGAACAATTATCCAAAA
>CAZRYS010000058.1:0-16605 GCA_964604365.1 uncultured Terrimonas sp. | reverse complement strand
CTGAACGTTTTGAAATAAATCTCATCCCGTTTAAATAAAAACCTTAACTAAACGGAATTAACTTCAAGTGGAAGCTCCTATAGATCAGGCGTTTCCATATAGATTGGATTCACCACCGTCGATAGCAATGGTTTGTCCATTTATATAGCTGTTGTCCTCACTTAATAGAAAAGTAGCAATTTTTGCCACTTCTTCGGGTATGCCTAATCGCCTGGTTGGATTTCTTTGGGCGTATTCGGTCTCAGCTGCTTTCGGATCAGCGGGGTTAATTTGTTTAAATGCTTCTGCTACCATCGGTGTTAGTATGGCGCCGGGTGCCAGGGCATTGGTTAGGATTCCGTCTTTCCCGTATTCAATAGCTGCGTTTTTAGTAAGACCTGCCACTGCATGTTTGCTGGCTACATAGGCACTTTGATTGAGGACACCACGGATGCCACCCACTGATGCTACATTGAGTACTCGGCCATATTTTTGCTTTTGCATCACGGGAATTACATACCGCAGTCCATAATACACACCCATCAGGTTGATATCAATTACTTTTTTAAAAATATCTAAATTATATTCTGTCAAGGGAGCCTGGCGGCCTTCTATTCCTGCATTATTATAAAATCCATCAATGGTGCCAAAGTTCTTTACGGCAACCTCAACATAGTTTTTCACGGCTTCTTCATTGGATACATCGGCAACAAAACTGATGATTTTACTTGCCGGATAAGATTTTTGCAAAGAGGCTGTTATTGTCTCCAGGACATCTTTATTGTAGTCTACCAACAATAGGTTGGCTCCTTTGGCAGCCAGGTCGACCGCTGAAGCATAACCCAGTCCCATAGCGGCTCCTGTAATAATAATATTTTTGCCTTGCATAGTATTGTTTTTTGTAAAAATAAGCTGGAAGGTTTGCCGCAAAACTGACTTTTGTTGCATTTTTTGTTGATAATCGTCACCCGTAATAGTAGCAAGTCTGTCAGTTCAAGACAAGTTGAAAATAGGCAGGGAGGCGAAATCCTTTTTCATGATGTATCACCAAACTGTAAATACTCACTGGCAATTGTCACCCGATTCTTTACCTTTGGAATCGGCTGAAATTGCATAATGCTTTACCATAGTTTATTAGATAAAGCATAAACCAGTATGGCAGCGTCGATTGTTAATCCATTTATGTTGAGATGTTAAACCAGAAACTGATGATATCTGATGATGATGCCCTGTGGGATGGAGTGAGACAGGGAGATCAGGAACTGTTTATCCAGCTTTATCGGAAATATTATCATTATTTATTAGTGATTGGTTTAAAGGAAGTTGGCGATGAGGATCTGGTGAAAGATGTGATTCAACAATTGTTTTTGTATTTATGGGAGAAAAGGGAAACATTACAACCCGCCCGCCAGGTAAAAGCGTATATTTCTACTTCATTTTTAAGACGTTTATTCCTTTTGAAGGAACAGCGTCGTAAGGTTCACAAACAAATGGTTGACTGGAGCGGACAGCTGGATGGTTATTCGCCCTCAGCAGAGGAAATGATAGTGAGTAATGACAGACGTCAGCAAATAAGGTTTGAATTGTACAAACAGATCAATGCGCTGTCTCCTAGACAGCGGGAACTGATACGACTCCGGTTTTATGAAGGATTAAGTTATGAGGAAATCGTGGCAAAAACCGGATTGGCCCATCGTACCGTTTATAATAGTATCTACGAAGCATTAAAGAGGTTGAAAGGAGATTTGGACACCGGAAAGGTATATGGTTCCACGCTGGCATTGGTTGTTATCATTTTGTTTGGCGTATTTGTTATGTAAAACTCTCTGGGCCACGGCCAGATAATAGAAAAGTAAAAAATAATTAACAAAAACCCGGTAAAACGGCTTATTAACGCCCTCTCTGGGATAGAGCAACTTAAATATTGTTCTATCGTATGAGTATAGAGGAACTACTGGCAGACGAGTCTTTTATCCGGTATTGTAACAAGAGCAGTGCTGCAGATATCGCTTATTGGGAGAAAATCCTGCACGAATATCCGGAGCACAGGTTGGTAGCCGAACGGGCTTTCGACCTATATCATGAATTACATTACGCCATGTCCGATTTGGATCAACAGGAGGACTTGTTGCGGCAAAAGCTGAATGAAACCGTGGTTTCCCAACCTGTAAGAAAGCTGAGAAATCATCGTACAGGTTTTTGGTTGAAATGGGCTGCGGCTGCTTGTGTTATAATAGTCGTAGGTTTCTACTTTTATACCATATCCCCCAAGCCGGAGAAACAGATAACTTACTCATCAGCAAATGGTGAGCGTAAAACCCTCCAGCTATCTGATGGCTCGTTAATAATTCTCAATGGCGGAAGTTCGGTAAGTGTTGATGAGGGATTCAACAAAAATGCCCGTAATGTAACACTTCAGGGAGAAGCGTATTTTGAAGTGAAGCCAAATGCAAACCTGCCTTTTATTGTGTATACACCTTACATGAACGTTCGGGCAGTAGGCACTGCTTTTAGTATTAAAGCATATCCAGGCGAGAAAACCGCAGAAACAATATTGATCAAGGGTTTGGTAGAAGTTACACTAAAAGAAGATAGTAATAAAACCGTGATGTTGTATCCTCTGCAGAAAGTTAGTGTGAAAGGCATACAGAAGGCCAGTTCCGGACATCCAGTTGTTGCAGTGCCGGCATATGATACAGCTAGTGTTTTACCGCAGGTAGGTGTGCAGGGAGAATTGGAAGTGAACGAAATAGCATGGACACAAAACAAGCTGGTGATTGATGATAGCTCTCTGGAAGAAATAGCCGCTATGCTGGAGAGATGGTATGGCGTAAATGTAGAATTTGTTGATCAGGAGATTCGTGATTACCGTTATACCGGAGCCTTTGACAAAGAAGAATTAAATACGGTACTGGAGTTTTTGAAAGAAACAAGATACTTCCGGTATGAAATTGTAAACGACGAATCGCGTAAACTAAAACTATATCAAAAATAAAAGAAGGGGCGAATGTTGACGCATTCACCCCTAAATCAAAATTTAAAGAACAGTTGACGCTGTTCTCTTTTTTTAATTTAAAACCAAAACAAAGGTATGAAAAATGGTCTTGCTCATTGGCGGGAATTTCTATGCCCGCCGATCACTACTAATCTCCTTAGAGTTATGAAGTTAACAGTCTTTTTGATGTTAGTTGGGCTAATGTCGGTACACGCCGGCGGATATTCCCAACACAGTAAAGTTTCTCTTTCCCTCAACAGGGTACAGCTGTCAGATTTTTTTAAGACTATCGAAAAGAAGTCCCCATACCGGTTTGCGTTTAGCAATGACGTAGTTAACGCAGAAAAAAAGATTTCGGTGGACGTAAAACGAATAAGTGTGGCACATTTGCTGGACAATGTATTGACCGGCACCCGCCTGAAGTATCGTTTTGACGAAAAAACAGGCTTTTTTATTATTTCCGAAATAATAGAATCCGAGCCTAAGACTGATATTCAGCAGAACAGAATCGTAAATGGCCGGGTAATAAATGAAAAAGGCGAACCATTAGCAGGGGTAACTGTTCAGGTTAAAGACAAGTCAACATTCGCTACAACGCAGGCAGACGGATCTTTTACTATTACTGTAGGTAATGAGGATCGAATACTGATGTTTTCATATGTAGATATGGAGTCGCAGGAAGTGACCATTGAAGGTTCACAACCTGTAGTAGTGACAATGCTGAGCAATGAGAAATCGCTCTCGGATGTAGTAGTAGTGGGTTACGGTTCACGTACTAAATCTGATGTTTTGCAAGGAATCAGTACCATGAAGGCAGAAAAAGTAGGCGAGATTCCAGCGGCCAATATTACCCAAACCCTTGCAGGAAGGATGCCCGGATTGTTTATTACGCAAACGGGTGGTAAGCCTGGTCGCTCATCCAATGTTAGGGTACGTGCTTATGATGGCTTTGGAAGTTCCAGACCACCGCTTTTTGTTATCGATGGGGTAATTGCCGATCAATTTGCTTTTGACGGATTGGATGCCAGCGAAGTAGAAAATATATCTGTACTGAAGGATGGAGCATCGGCTTCAATATATGGAGCAAGAGCAGCAAACGGAGTAATCCTTGTTACCACCAAGCGTGGTACTGCCGGTAAGCCAAAAATAAACTATGTAGGTAGCTACGGTATAGAAGAGGCAACAAAAGTGCCAGCAACATTAAATGCTTATGATGAAGCAATTTTCACAAACGACTATCTGAAGCAGACTGATGTTAATTATCAGAATAATGCGGCTTTTTATGCAGATGATGAATTGGAATATTTTAAAAACAATTCATGGAATCTGATCGACGAGTACTTTAAGCGTCCGACAGTAATGCGACATTCACTTAACCTTTCAGGCGGTTCTGATCGGGTGAACTATTATATAGGCGGATCCTACTTCAGAGGTACCGGCTCTTTTGATAATCTGGAATTTCAGAAGTATAACTTAAGGGCAAAGGTGGAAGCGAAGGTTACCAAAGATCTTACTGTCTCCTTAAACATGAATACTGATGTAAGGAACGATGAAAAACCCTATTGGCGTTGGGATAGCGATAATGACGATTTCTTAGACTTGTACCGCAATACATTATTAAGAGGTAAGATGTCGCCAGACTACATAACCGTAGATGGACAACGCTATGCTGTAGGTAATTTGATGAAATGGCATCCAGGAGAGGTAATAAATGGAAATAGCGGTTACAATCGTAAAAAGTGGACTAACTATCAGGCACAGATAGATGTAACCTATGCCGTTCCATTTGTGAAAGGATTACAATTGAGAAGTACTTATGCTAAGTATTCGCGCCACGATGCCCGTAAGGAATTGAACCTGCCTTACAAATTGTACACATTTGACACAGAAGGTAGTCGTAATCATATTGTAGGAAACCAATTGGATCCAACACGCACATTTGAAAGAAATGATGGTAACTGGGTTGCGCAGGGTTATTCCAGCAGTGATTTTTATCAGTTGAACTTCTTTGCAAACTACGAGCGGAACTTTGGACGCCATGGACTATCGGCTATGGCAGGGTATGAGCAATACGAATCAAACAATCATAATTTTAAAGCCACCAACTGGAATGTAATTTCTCCTTCTTTGGATCAGTTGTCGCTTGCCAGCAGTGATACAAAAGATTTTCGTGTGGTGGGTGGTCAGTTGGAAGATGGAAGGCTTTCTTATATTGGTAGAGTAGCATACAATTTTGATGCGCAGTACTTCCTTGAAAGTTCTTTTCGTTATGAAGGATCCCGTTATTTTACACCTGAAAACCGTTATGGATTCTTTCCTTCGCTGTCTGCAGGTTGGAGGATTAGCAGAGCAAACTTTTTCAGGGAAAATATTTCATTTGTCAATGATCTGAAGTTAAGAGCTTCATTTGGTATTACCGGTGATGATCAGATACATCCCAATATCGATAATTTCACAGGGCAATTGCAATGGGCACAAAGTTTCCGCAAAACAAATGGAGCTGTTTTTGGTGGCGCGGCTACCAATGGTATCACGCCAGGTACTATTCCCAACCCTACTATTACCTGGGCAAAGAAAAGAACCTTCAACTATGGTATTGATGCAGTCTTTTTGCAAAACCAACTAGCTTTTACATTCGATCTATTCAGCAACAAACGTACAGATATTCTCGGTCCAACTGTACAGAGCGTTCCATCCACTTTTGGCGGAGTATTGCCTTCTGTGAACTATGGTATCATTACTTCCCGAGGTGTTGAAATGGATCTGTCTTATAGAAAAGCGATTACCAGAGAGCTGTCATTTTTTGCATCAGCCAACTTTGGTTATGCAACCAACAAACAAGTTTTGATTGATGAGGCAAGTAATATCCGTCCGTACCAGTCTCAAATAGGGCGCCCCACAGGTGGTATTTTTGGGCTGATTGCAACAGATATTATTCGCACACAAGAAGACTTGGATAAGTTGCCTGCTGGCTACACGATTAATGGAGCCACCCCACGCCTGGGGATGCTTAATTTTCGTGATATCAGAGGAGCAACATCTGATGCTCCCGACGGAAAGATAGATGAAAATGATCGTGAGTTTATTTCAGATTATACTTCTGCGCCGTTAACCTATGGTTTTTCTGTAGGTGCCCGGTGGAAGGCTTTTTCAGTTGATTTGTTATTCCAGGGTATGAGTGGTCACAAAAAATTGCGCGCCATCACCTGGCATTCTGCGCAGTGGCTTACACAAGAATCTGCTAGTTTTTCTTTTTGGAAAGACCATTGGACACCTGAAAATACCAATGCTGCCTATCCGCTCTATTCAGATTATGGAGGAACAGGATCGGCTTCTACTTTTTGGCTTGATGATGCTTCTTTCTTAAGATTGAAAAATGTGAATATTGGGTATGACCTACCGGCAAGTATCGCTCAACGGGTACATTTTCAGAATATCAAGATCTTCTTCAATGGCGTCAATATGTTGTTGTTGAAAGACAAGATCAAAATGTACGATCCTGAAGGTGGAATCAACGCTTATCCTATTAGTCGTAGTTATACACTCGGCGTGAACATTACCTTATAATCGAACAAATACAAAAGACATGAACTTTTCTAAATATAGAACATTTTTTGCTGCTATAACATTAGTAGCGGTATTCCTATCCGGTTGTAGCCGGGTGCTCGACAAACCCGATCTTAGTGCTATTCCCGAAGCGGCTGTATGGAATGATGTCAATTTGGCCACCGCTTATGTAAACCAGTTGTATGTGGAAAATTTGCCCGGATGGCCTACGAACAAATCATCTGAGTCCGATGAAGCCGGTGGGTCCGACAATATTATGCATGGTCAACTTACTATTAACTCAATTGATTATTGGCCTTATAATTTTATCAGAAATATCAATATACTGCTTAGAGATGTTGGCTCAGGATCGCTTACGCAGGGGCAACAAAATATCTTGCGAGGTCAGGCTTTATTCATGCGGGCTTGGCAATACTTTCAATTGGTGAATCGCTATGGTGGTGTACCCCTGGTGTTGGATGTGCAGGAACTTAGTGGAGACCTGGAAGTGAGCAGAAGCAAAACTTCTGAATGTATTACACAAATAGTTAAAGATTTGGATGATGCAGCTATGTTGTTACCGGGTGAATGGTTGGGTTCTGAAGACGGCAGGGTTACCAGTGGGGCAGCGCTGGCATTGAAAGGAAGAGTGTTATTGCATTTTGCTTCCGAAAGATTTGATCCAACGCAAAGCCAGACAACACGCTGGACCGATGCTTACAATGCCAACAAAGCGGCTAACACGGCTTTGATTGGTGCAGGAAAAGCTTTGATGCCCAATTTTAAAGATTTATGGTTTGTAGAGGGAAATGCGAACACAGAAGCGGTTTTGGTAAAACGTTTCAATAACCCGGGACTTACACATAACCGTGATGCCTGTACGCGACCGCTGGACGAAGCGCAAAACTGTACTGGTGCAGATCAGCCGTCGCTTTCTATTGTGTCGGCCTTTCCAATGAAGAATGGCTTACCGATTACGGATCCTGCTTCCGGGTATGACGCTGAAGCTTTTTGGTTAAACCGTGATCCTCGCTTTGGAGCAACCATAGCCTACAACGGCGCTCTTTGGGAACTTTCAGGTAAACCGGGTAGAATTCAATGGACTTTTTTGGGTAGTCAGCAGACCGGCAACACCAATACAGGTTTTTTCACCCGCAAGGGAATTCAGGAGTCTTACAAACCAAATGAAACTGAGTTGAGCGGAGTGGATTGGATTGAAATTCGGTACGCAGAGGTTTTATTAAACCTGGCAGAAGCTGCCAACGAGGTAGATCAGATAGGAGAAGCATATGATGTGCTAAAAGCCATACGCGAACGTGCAGGTATTGAACCCGGAGGAAATGGCTTATACGGTTTAAAGGCAGGAATGTCTAAGTCTGAAATGAGAGCGGCTATTTTGTTAGAAAGGAGGATAGAGCTGGCTTTTGAAGGAAAACGTCCGGATGATATGCGCAGAAGACGTTTGTATGGTCAGTTGAATGGCACAAAACGGCAGGGATATATAATAGACCTGATCGGTTTTGGCGGCGACAAGAATACTTTTTACGATGCGTACAACAACGGTAGTGTAAATTTGGATGCAGACTATAATAATTATTTTGATAATAATTTCCGTGACCTGGATTTGCTGAATACGATAAACTTTAAAAATGAGTATTATTTTTATGCAATTCCAATGTCGCATATTGAAAAGAATTCCAAGCTGGAACAAACAAGCGGCTGGGAAGGAGGTAATTTCGACCCTCTTCAATAGAAAATAATAACTGATAACTTCCCCGGCCGGGACCTCCAGCCGGGGATTTTTTGTACTAAAATTCGATTATGAAACGAGTTAGTTTATTGGCATTTTTCCTTAGCCTGGGTGTAAGCCTTTGCGCACAGGAAAAAATAGAACAGATTGAGTTGGCGCAATTAAATACTTCGGCTATAGAGCAGGGTGTGTTACAATCTGCGGTTAACAGGTCTATGACGGGAGAACGAATGCGCATAGCCGGTCAGGTATTCCCTACAGGTATAAGTGTGCATGCGCCTGCTACGGGGCATTTGTATCTCGGAGGTAATGGTAAGCGGTTTAGAGCGACAGTAGGAGTAGATGATGTACGCAACCGCCGCCCCAATGCCCAGAATATAGATATGCTGGTGGGTACCGATGGGGTGAAGACTTTCTTCTATGCGTTGGATCCGGGTTCGACCCGGAGATTGGTAGGAGTGGGAGGAAGTTTGGAATCCATACAGCCTGGTAGTGTTGAGTTTATCCTTTTGGGTGACGGAAAACAGTTATGGAGCAGTGGTGTGATGAAACAGGGAGATGCTCCAAAAGAAGTGAATGTGGATATCAGTGGCGTACAATTGCTGAAGTTTTCTGTGACGGATGGTGGAGATGGTATCAGCGGAGACGTAGCCAACTGGGCAAACGTACTGGTGGAGGCGGTGCCTGGTACGCCGGTGCAAATTGTACCTTCCGATTATCTGTTGGTTTTGAATAGAAATGAAAGTCATTTTCAGCAGCAATTAAAACCATCCCTTCAGAAATTACCAAAATATACTGCTATGGTAGCACCGCAGGATTGGTTGGTACAGAAACCTACAGTGGCCGCAGATATTTTTGTAAAGGGCGATAGGCAAATTGTATTAAGTAACGGGTTGGTGAGTCGCACTATTCATGTAGTTCCCAATGCTACCACTATTAGTCTTAAGAATATGCGAACCGGCGAAGAATTTATCCGTTCGGTACAACCAGAGGCATTGGTTACGATCGATAGTATTGAGTATGCTGTTGGTGGGTTGAGTGGGCAGGTAGACAAAGGATACCTGTTGGAGGAATGGCTTAGTAAAATGTACAGCCCTGCGAATGCATTTACCCTTGACAGGTTTATAGTAAAGGATATAGCAGAAAAGATTGATTGGAAGAAAAAGCGTTGGGCACCAGCTACTCAATGGAAGACCCGGGGCAAAGAGTTGGTGATGTATTTCCGCCATCCATCATTTCCTGAGATGACCATTGAAGTGCATCATGAAATCTTCGACAATATCCCTTTACTGTCTAAATGGATTGTAGTAACCAATAAGGGTAGCCGTAGTGTACAATTGAATGAGTTTTCTTCAGAGATTATTGCACATCCGGAAACAGAAAACCATGTAGCCGTACCCAAAGAATGGAAAAGACCGAATATCCATATTGAGAACGAATATATATTTGGAGGATTCACATTTGAAGAAGGTAATCAGGCAATTGCCTGGGAGCCCGATCCGGAATATACTTCCCAGAGTAATTACGAAATGGTGATGCCCTGTATTTTGAAAAGTAAACCATTGCTTGGACCCAATGTGAGCCTGCAAAATGGAGTGTCGTTTACGAGTTTCAGAACCTACATACTGCCACTGGATGGTACAGATCGGGAACGCAATACTTTAGCACAAAGAAAAATGTATCGTACTCTTGCGCCCTGGGTAACCGAGAATCCGATTTTCCTTCATTTGACGTCTACACAACCGGAAGTGGTAAAAACCGCCATTGATCAATGTGTGGAAACGGGTTACGAAATGGTTATACTGAGTTTTGGAAGTGGATTAAATATGGAAGATCAGTCGGAAGCTAATTTGAATAAGTTTAAAGAGCTGGCCGACTACGCACATTCCCGCGGTATTGCCATAGGCGGTTACTCTTTGCTGTCGAGTCGTAAGATCAGCGATGAACACGACGTGATTAATGTGAAGACTGGCAAACCCGGCGGAGCCATATTCGGCAATGCACCTTGTTTGGGAAGTAAATGGGGCATCGAATATCTTGAAAAATTGAAAAACTTCTTTGAGCGTACCGGCTTTGATATTCTGGAACACGACGGCTCCTATCCGGGCGATTTTTGTGCTTCCACCAGCCATCCGGGTCATGATGGTTACTATGACTCGCAATGGAAACAGTGGCGGCAGATTACAGATTTTTACAAATGGTTAAGAGCACGGGGCGTATATATGAACATTCCGGATTTTTATATCCTTTCGGGCTCCAATAAAACCGCTATAGGATACCGTGAGGTTAACTGGTCGCTGCCACGGGCACAGCAGTTAGTGTTGGGGCGTCAGAATATCTATGATGGTACCTGGACAAGAACACCCAGCATGGGATGGACATTTGTGCCACTGGTGCAGTATCATGGTGGTGGCGCTGCCGCTACCCTGGAACCACTCTCTGAACACCTGGATGCCTACGCAGCACACATGGAGCAAAACTACGGTGCCGGAGTACAAGCCTGTTATAGAGGCAACCGGTTGTATGATACGGATGCCACTAAAAAGCTAGTGCAACACAAGATCAAACACTATCTTCAATATCGGGAAATACTAAATGCTGATATTATTCATCTTCGTCGGCCTACAGGGCGTGATTGGGATGGTTTCCTGCATGTAGACCCCTCGTTGCAACAGAAAGGATATGCTTTGCTGTTCAACCCAACCGACAATGATATGGAAATAAAGGTGAAACTGCCGTTGTATTATACAGGATTGCAGTCAAGGGCAAGCATACAAGTAGCCGGAGGATCGCCACGTATCATTCAGTTGGATGAACAACGGGAAGCTGAAGTACTGATAAAATTGCCGGCAAAAGGCAATACCTGGATAGTAATAGAAGAAGCGGGTAAATCCGCACAAAAGAGGCGTTAGTGAGTAAGAGGTTAGTGAGTGTAACACTTTGCTGAAACTTTTATATATCTTTTACAATGTGACCTTTTTTTGAAAAAACAGATAGTTTATGAAAAAAATTGTTTTATTGACAGCTTTAGCCGCTCTGACTGTAACTGGTTGGTCTCAGTCTGCTTTACAATGGGAGTCCGTAGCGCCCGGTATATGGAAGGCAAAAGTAGGGCAACCCGAAAAGCTTGATTTGTATCATGCTGCAGGCGTAGCACCCCGGCAAGATGCTTTGCTTAGTATGGGATCTGTAGACTTTCCTATAAAACGTGAAGATATCAATGCTACCAAAACTGACGGAAAAGTATACCTGCATTTTCCATTAGACAGCACAGAGCGTATTTTTGGTTTGGGGTTAAATTTTAAAACCGTTGATCAGCGGGGCAGAATACTTCGTTTGCACATGGATCACTATGGTGGACGTGATGACGGGCGAAATCATGCACCGGTGCCGCTGTATGTTTCATCAAAGGGATATGGCGTACTCATTAATTCTGCCAGGTATATAGATGTGTGGGTGGGTACAGCGGTACAACGTGATAGCAAGAATCCCCCGGAGGTTCGGGATCGGAATACAAATCCTAATTGGAGTGCCAATCCTCATTCTGATAATATAGAAATGTTGGTGCCAGCGCAAGGGACAGAAATCATCGTTTTCGGCGGACCTTCTATGATGGATGCCGTTCGGCGGTATAATCTTTTCAATGGGGGAGGCTGCTTACCTCCTAAATGGGGATTGGGTTTCTGGCATCGTACGCCCACTTTGTATAACGAGCAGGATGTATTAACGGAAGTGCAGCAGTATAAAGAAAAGAATTTTCCACTTACGGTTATAGGGTTGGAGCCGGGTTGGCAAAGTATCGCTTACCCTTGTAGTTATGAGTGGGATAAAACACGCTTTCCCAATCCACAACGGCTTGTAGATAGTTTAAAAAAGCAGGGGGTAGAGACCAATCTTTGGATAAACCCCTATGTAGTGCCTGATGGTACACTAGGAAAGCAAATAGTCCCTTATACAGCTTCGCATAATGTATGGACTGGTTTGGTACCCGATTACATGGTTCCCGAAGCTAGACAGTTGATAGCTAATCATTTTAATAAGAACGTATTAGATATAGGTGTCAGTGGATTTAAAATGGACGAAAACGACGGTTTTGATGAATGGCTTTGGCCAGATGTAGCCAGATTTCCATCCGGACATACTGCTGAACAACAAAGACAGACCTATGCTGTGATGATGCAGAAACTTACAACAGATCTCTATCGTAGTCGCAACCGCCGTACTTATGGATTGGTGAGAGGTTCCAATGCAGGAGCGTCTTCTTTTCCGTACGTCATTTACAACGACTACTATAGTCACCCCGACTTTATTACCGCACTCGTTAATAGCTCTTTTATAGGCGTTTTGTGGACGCCGGAAGTAAGGGCTTCTAAAACCGGTGAGGAATGGTTACGCAGAATGCAGACTGTATGTTTTTCTCCACTAGCGATGTTAAATGCCTGGGCAGATGGTACCAAGCCCTGGTCTTTTCCTGAAGTCACCAGCCAGGTGCAGGACATAGCACATCTTCGTATGCAGTTGATACCTTATTTGTATACCAGTTATGCCGACTATGCATTTTACGGCACACCACCGGTAAAGGCTATGAACCTGTTACCGGGTTTTGATATACGCCAGGAAAACCAGACGGGAGTACTCAGTTCTACCGAAAATCCTTACGCCAAGGCGGTTCGTAAAGAAATCAAAGATCAGTTTGTGGTAGGGGATGAATTGTTGGTGGCACCACTGTTTGCCGGACAGGTAGAACGTCAGGTAATCTTACCGGCAGGCAAGTGGTACGATTTTTACACAGGAGAATATGCAGGAGAGCAGGAAGTGATTACTGTAAAACCAGGGTTGGACAAAATTCCGGTGTATGTACGCGATGGAGCGATTATTCCAATGTTTCCAAAGGGAGAGTTCAATCTCTCGAGCAAGCAACCACTGGAAATACGTTATTATGGCAAAAGTGACGGTCGCTATATGTTGTATGACGATGATGGTGAAAGCTACGATTATGAAAAAGGGAACTACACGCGTATCACATTAGAGGTGAAGAAGAATAAAAAAGGCAAACCCGAAGGAAAAGTGATTGTTCCTAAAGGCAGCAAGCTGTGGTCGTACGGTAGTTTTACATGGAAATACATGAGCGATCAGAAGTAGAATGTGAGACTGTGGAAATATGCGAATGTGAGAATTCGTGTATCGAATCCTCATCCACTTTGCGAAAACTTTGCGCTCTTTGCATGAGAATTTGAGAATGTCGACAGTTCAATACAAAGAATTCATTTTTTGTATTGAACTGTTTGTTTAAATTACCTTTTTTAGTTTCTGCTATTGCGTGTGAACTATATTGTATTGAATCCTTCCTGTTATTCCTGTTAAGCAATCTAAGGGCTAGGGACGGTGGCTTAAAATGTAGTTGTCAAAAATTTGAAAAGTTATTGTTGTGGAATCGTATAGTGATAAACCGGTCGATTATTCCCTTCGCTCACAGTATAGTAGCCGGTGTTCTTTTCATCAAAACAAATCGCTTCTCCCTGTGGTTCTTTTTTATACGGTAATTCTACAGGTGGACGGGTCAATGTTTTCCACACGGGCTCTCCTTCAATTCTTTGCCAAAAATATACTTTGCTGATACTTTTCAGTAATACTTTTGAACCATCCCAACTGATATCACCACTAACGATCCATTTCTGCGGCCGGGATCCCGGGAAAAAAATAGTACTTCTTTTCTCCAGTGTTATGGTGTCGTTTTTCGTCCAGTTTAACTTACTGGTATACACATGCACACTGTCCTCCCTTTTTGATACAATGTACAGGAGCCGTTCCTGGTTGTCAACCATGATGGTTTCCGCATCTCTTGAGCCATCGGGATATTTGAGGAAAACCGGAATGGTGTTGACGGTTATCTCAGGTTTATCTAATTTTATATCTGATTCTGCAATTTTGTATACGCAAACAAAGGGTCTCAAAGCAAAGTTGTTTCCGATATCGCCCAGGTAGATATACCTTCTATCTCCCTTATCACTTTTGCCAACGGTTATATCTTCACAATCACGCACTTTTCCATTCTGTTCGGCTCCTTTAAAACGAATAGTGGTTACCAAAGCAGCATTGCTATCTATCGCAAAAAACCTGCTTTCGTCACCACTATCGTTGTGTACGTATGCAAAAGCTTTTTGTTGTGAAGAAAGTGCAATGCCTGATACCTCGTTCAGTCCAGCAGGTAATCGTCCGATAATGTTTTGACAATAGCCGGGCATCAGATTGGCCAGTAACAGCATAGTTGCAAGGATTCGCATAGTTGCAATGATACTAAAACTCCCGAAGCCTGCAGGTAAATTTGACTGGAATTTACAATTTATTAAATACAGACTTTTCTACGCGGTCACCGTGTTGAATTTCGATAAAATACTGTCCCTTAGACAACTGTTGGACGGGCAGAGAAACAAGATTGGTTCCTTTATGAATCTTCTTTTGCTCCTGCAGAACGGCAGATCCCATGGTGTTTACAACCGTTATTTTTGCAATAGTTTCTTTTCCGGAAACGATATTGAAAGATACTTGACTCGTTGTAGGGTTCGGGAACAGTGCAATCGTTTTAGGAGATAAACTTCCTGTTGCTTCAATATTTATCTGTCGGCTAGTCTCCGCTACACATCCTGTATTGGTAGTAACCGTTAATGCAATCAATACACTGCCCGTGTCTATAGGAATGTAAGTTTTGGGAGTGTCATCAAATGCAAGGATAGAGTCCTTTCCGTTTAACGTATATATCCTCCATTCCTGTTTTACAGTAGGCTGATTGCCGAAAGGCGTGAACAAAATTTGACCCAGGGCGTTTTGCGTGCTGGTGAAGTCTACAGTGCATTTGAGAGCAACCGGTACTATTTGTGTAACAGAATCAAAACAATGATTGGCAGAATCTATTACAAACATTTTGATGGCGTAGTCACCTGAACCGGGAAATTCATATTGATTGGAGAAAAAAGCATTTTTCAAGTAAAAGGCACTGTCTGAATCAAGGCGCCAATCATATTTTAAAGCCGGGTTAAAAGGAGTAGGGCTGAAGCTGACAAGTTGAGCGTTTATCATCGAGGCTTCGTATGTGAATGTGGTATTCAGGGTACATTTTTGGTAACTATGGATAGTGTCTTTATAGGAGGAAATGCATCCGGAAGATGTAGTAGCTACCATTTCTATGATTTGCTCACCATAGGTTGAAAAACTGTACTCAAAGTCAGATATTGATCCACCACTAGCTACAGGAACCCCATTGATTGTCCAGTTCAATGTTGTTAATGTTGTCCCATGTAAGTATATGTGAGGACGGAAAATCATTTTGTTCGGCGGGTAGAAGTTGGTGCTAAAAAAGCTATTACAAGCAGGTACATAGTTTATATTAATAGTTTGAACAACCGAATCCTTACAATTGGCTATTGCGTCTTCAATGACATGGGAGACAGTATAAGTTCCAGGCAGATAAGAGTGGCTTTCTATGATGTTGTTTCCCAAATCTCCATCGCCAAATGCCCAGACATGTATTTTGCCTGAAGTAGAATCCGATGGATAAAAGATAACCTGATTGCCGGAGATAGCATAAGTAAACGAGGCGTCGCACTGGCTTTTCGAATAATGGAAGCACAGCATTGCTAGCAGGGTTAGGTAAAAGTGTTTCATTAATTGCTGTTTAGCATATATACTCCATGTTTAATATTCCGGTTGGGTACTTTCTCAAAAATCGTCGATAGTGGATTTTCGAGGTGTGTTTTAAAAATAATTCTGCTACACACAATAAAAATTGAAAACCTGCAAACGCATAGTCGGCAATACTTATAACAACAATTTGTGTTGCTTTTGAGGAAAAAATGCAACTGATTTCCGAAATAAATTTGGCAGTAATTCAAACATTTATATCTTTGCGTCCCGCTTTCAAAAAAGGCGGTTAGTTCTTCGAAAAAAATAAAAATCTCAAAAAAGATTTTGAAAATAGTCAGGAACTGTTACCTTTGCACCCCGATTCAAAAAAACGAATCAAATAGTTCTTCAAAAAAAAGTAAAAATCTTAAAAAAGATTTTGAAATTAAGTGGAAACGATTACTTTTGCACCCCGATTAAAATCGGATAGATTCTTTCGCAAAAGCAGCCTGAAAAAAATGAAAATTACGCAAAGTTTTTTTGCTGAAAACAAAAAAATAACTAACTTTGCCGCCCGTTCGGAAGCGAACATAGTTCTCTGATTAACAATGACTTAGAAGCCAAAATGTTTCAAGAAAGTTTCAAAAAACATTTGGCTAATAAGTAAAAAGGTTCTACTTTTGCAACCCGTTTGAAACAGAAGAGTAGCTGAAAA
>CAZRYS010000057.1:0-16931 GCA_964604365.1 uncultured Terrimonas sp. | reverse complement strand
GACAATCTTTTTATTCCCCACGCCTCCAAATATTTCGCTGGACCTTGGATCACTACTTCCTGGCACCGTCTCCAAATATTCAATTGTTGAGCATATAGTTGTGGATGATGGGACGGTGCGTTAGATAGACAGCACAACGTTCAGCTTGGGACAAGGCTCTGGGGAAACGTTGCTAGGAATAAGAAGGACGTTTATGGGGCTGTAAATCGGGATGCGGCAGAAGCTGCTTTGGAAAAATTATCCGAAAAATGGGGGAATAAATATCGCCATGCCATCGAATCCTGGCGCAACAATTGGGACTGTCTTACCAGCTATTTTGATTTCCCGTTGTAAATCCGAAAAATCATTTATACCACCAATACCATCGAAAACCTGAACCGGGGCATCCGAAAATATACAAAAACCAAGGTACAGTTCCCCGATGATCAGGCAGCCTTAAAGGCGGTTTACATGGCTATTTCAAATATCGAAAAAAAATGGAGTATGCCCATCCAAAATTGGGGGTTCATACTCCATCAGTTCTTAACTATCTTTGACAACAGATGCCGACTCTAAATGCAGTTGCTTAATACGTTTACACAATTTATTTTACCCTCTCGTTATTAATTGGGTATTAGATCAACTTAGTAATCGTAAATGACAACATATTCCTCTAATGTAGAATTTAGTTATGCAGAAAACAATCTTGATATTGTCATATATATTCTTAGGAATATTTTCAATGCCAATACTGTTATATACTATTAGATTTTATTTTGGGTATTCATTTTATTTTTCGAGCTTTTTACATTCTTTTGTCTTTTTATATAGTCCACTGGTAATTTTGGGATGTTCAATATTGATAATAGTTTTTTCAAGGTCATGGTATAAGTTAATCGGTCTAATATTTTTTGTATCTATAGTTGTGTGGTACTATTATTATTCCAAACTGATAAGTGGGAATGTATAGGGTTCTCATTTCGACCAGGGTTTTCTATGACATAAAAAGCTAGTTTTAATTCCCCCAAGCTATCCGTAGTATTCTATAAAAAAAGTAAGCTGCTGTCCTGAGTTTGCAACTCAGGACTTATATGATGGCGGATATAAAATACGCGATAAAGAAGGTATTCCTTTTGTAACGTTTGCCGTAGTAGAATGGGTTGATGTGTTTACAAGGAAAGAATACAGGGATGTAGTATTAGAGAGCATAAGATATTGTCAAAAAGAAAAAGGGGTAATACTGTATAGCTGGTGTTTGATGAGTAATCATGTGCATTTGGTGGTATCAGCCACCTCAAAAAATATTAGCGAAATATTACGGGATTTTAAAAAGTATACCAGTAAACAGATTATAAAAGCAATAACAGATCATCCGGGAGAAAGCAGAAAAGAATGGATGCTGGCAATATTTAAAAAAGCCGGAGAA
This sequence comes from uncultured Terrimonas sp., assembly GCA_964604365.1. Taxonomy (GTDB): domain Bacteria; phylum Bacteroidota; class Bacteroidia; order Chitinophagales; family Chitinophagaceae; genus Agriterribacter. The sequence continues at coordinate 15,526 of CAZRYS010000057.1, read as the reverse complement.
TCAAATAGTCGTAATATTAGTCATCAATTTTGGCGGCAGGACAATAAGCCAAAACTAATATATAGCAAGCATTTTACAGATCAAAAGTTAGCATATATACATAACAATCCGGTAGAAGCAGGTATTGTAGAAAAAGCTGAAGAATATTTATACAGTAGTGCAAAAGATTATTATCATGGAAAAAATTGTGGACTGCTGGAGATAGAGTTGCTTTAATTGTTTCTAGTTGTGATTATGATTATCCTGAGTTACAAACTCAGGATAGCGATGGGGTAAGTTGCTGTCCGTAAGTCTGTGACTACGGGCTTATTTGGAACATAATGAGGTAAGGGAAGGTAAGCAGGCTCAATGGTTTACTTCTGGAAAGTATCCTAAAGCTAATTATATGAATGTTTATAGGAACTACCGAAAGTTAAGGTCTGATTATCAAGAAGGCCAGAAGCATTATTAAAATAGGAATCAGATGAGTAAAAATATTTTTTCTACTATTTTTTTAATAATTACTTGTATGTTGTTCAGTTCTTGTTTAAATAAAAAAAACACTTTGAAAATTAGTTTTAGTGGTGAAATTGATAGGGCTGATTTAAGAATAAAAATGGAGGTTTTGGTAAGTATTCCAGTTACACAAATTTATAATGGTCAAAAAGAGTTTGATATTCCAAATGGTTATGGAGAGAATGAATGGTATTTTACATATAAGGATACTTTAAGTGCTTACACAAGGCATATAAAAACCAATCTCAATGATAAGCATACATACCAATTTAATTTTTATAAAGAAAAAGGAAAAGTTTTTGTCGATATAGATATACAAGGAATTAGTCCTTTGAAAGAGAAGATAGAATTAACAACCAACAAAGCCACTCATTGAGTGGCTTTGAATTCTCCGCAGAGTCTGCGTGTTTAGGTTTGGGTTAGGGGCGACTCTCAATTCCCGAGTCTCCCAGCTAGGCTAAGTGAGTTGGCGGCCTCGGGAGATGTTAGTCCCTCTCTTATCCCTCTCCTTGCAACGGAGAGGTACGGTACTTTATAATATATCTAAACCAAAGTTCTACCACATCAACTGAGTGAAAAATCCATCCTGGGATATAATGTCTGTCTGATACAGACTTAGAAGAATTAGTAACTTGAACCGAGTCCGCCCCGCCCACAAGGTTAAGCAATGAGTCTTGGAAGGGAAGTCCGTTACGGGAATATCGTAAAACAAAAAGATTCGGGCCTTTGATGCCCGAACCTTTGATAAGACTAAAAATTTTTACGCTTTATGTACATAGGTAGAGGTTATTTCTGCTACCTGGTTATTTGTTTTGTGGGTGGGTGTATTCTTGGGTTCCTCTTTTTGACCGTTTTTTAAGTGCCTGGTGTTTTTCTGAATGGCAATGGCTGCAAAAAGACTGAGAATGAAAGACATGGCATAGAAGCCTTTTTCTGCCCTGGTGCAATCTGCATTCCATAGTCCGATAGTAAGCAGTACAATAGATAAAATGGTGGTGAACCAGGCAATTCCGTAATAGAGATTGGTTACAGGAATTCCTTCCATCTGGTCCCGTACGGCTTTCTGGACAGAAATAGCTGAAAATAATCCAAACATCAATACGGTAAAATAGTATCCTTTTTCATTGAGTGCCATTTCCGCATTCCACAAACCTGTAATGAAAGCTGTGGTGCCAGCGAGTAATGCTGCCCACGACGCTGCTACAAATGCCGGAGACGGTTGATTCATTTTTTGTTCCATAATCAAATATTTGAAACAAAACTAGGCGGCTGGTCCGGCATTCTTTTTGACTATTGTCAAAAACCGAATTGATCTATGATTGCAGGTGTTTTATCAAGCGTTTCGTAACATCAATATTTTGTTCCTTTTACACCCATGTTTAGTGTGTATACCGATTTGCTGGCAGTTATAAACAACAGATTTCTTTTCTTGCCACCGAAGGTTACATTGCCTGTCCAGCCACCGGGTACTGGAATGTGTGCAATCTTTACGCCTGATTTATTGAACACCGTAACACCCCTGCCGGCCAGATACAAATTACCCTGCTCATCCAACGTGATGCCGTCGGCACCCATTTCTGCAATCAGTTTTCTGTCTTTTACAATACCGTCCCCGTCAATAGTAAAACGATATGTTTTGTTATCACCAATATCAGCAACAAATAAATATTGCCCATCAGGAGAACCGATGATGCCATTTGGCTTCTTGATAGCATCAGTGACGACTATCGGAGTATCCGTTCCTTTGGGTAAGTAGTATACTTTTTGCCCCTCAATTTCCATCTCTTTTCTTTCCCAGTAAGGGCGGGCATAAAAAGGGTCGGTGAAGTAGATACCACCTTTCGCATCTATCCATAAATCGTTGGGACCGTTATGTCGCTTTCCCGGCACACCTTTTAGCAAAACAGTTATCTTTTTACCAGGCGTTATTTGCCAGAGTTCGTTGTTCTCGTCGGCGCAGGCAATGATGTTACCTTTCGCATCAAAATACAAACCGTTAGAACGCCCTGCTTTGTCCAAAAACAAAACAAGGTTTTGTTTCTTTACATCATATTTCCAAATGGTATTATTTGGCTGATCTGTAAAATAGATATCCCCCCTTTTGTCTGCTGCCGGTCCTTCGGTAAATGAGAATTGATTGCTCACTTCTTTCAATATAGCGCCTGGTGCTACTATGCCGAGTGAATCAAATATTTGTTCCTGTGCGTTTGCAGTAAAAAATGACAGCAACAACACATAAAATGAAAGTATTTTTCTCATGATGCGTATTTGGGCTAATATAGTATTTAAAGAATTGAATCAGCGAATACCATCAACCGTTTTTAGGTTTTTTAACATTGACCTGTTAATGATTGATGAAACTATTTGTCTCATCCATGCGCCAGTGATTGTCAAAAAAGCCGGCCGACTCTATCGCTTTGCTGCCTTCTTTCAACATCGCCAACCGGAAAACCATAAAGTCGGGAAAGCCACTGCCTCCGGCAAAATACTGGTTGGCATTGGCAGCCTGCATACCCTTTATACCGGTTCCGGCAATGACGCCCACAGAAGCCTTGGTAGAATGTTTTAAGGGCCATACGTAATAAGCCGCCAGGTCGTCTCCCTCCCAGGTTTTGCCCGGTGTAACAATCCGGTTACGTTCAACCTGTATCGGGGCTTCTTTTAGCAGGATGTTCCAGGCAGCATTTGTAGTAGCATTCCCGTAAAGGATTACTCCCCTGTCAGCAAAACTACCAGCAATATATTCTTTGTCTGTTATAATGTCTACGGCTCCGTTACCGCGATAGTACCAGGTTTCGGCATCAAACCGGGCTTTGTTAACCGCCCATTCATTTTCTGCTTTATTACCACGGGTTCCATATACAAAGATCATTCTGTTATTAAATGCTTCCTTCAGAGTGCCATATCTGTGTGGTCCTTTCTGTCTTGCATCCGGGGTTGAAACCAATTGCCACTGATCATTTTTTTTGTGGAGGTAAATGCTATCAGTCTCTCCTTTTACAATATGGGAAACACTGCCGGTTCCATCCAGTTGAACATGAATTGTATTGCCGGCACCAAAATTACCCACAGCCAGTTTCAACGTCTTTACATTTTCTGTAACGCCCGCAATTGATTTTAATTGAAGGTTTCTGTCAAGCTGTATACGGCTAAACTCCAGGGGCTGTTGCTGCTGATAAATGGTAGCCCACCGAAAGGAAGCAGAAATGCCAGGGCTGGAGGTTTTGAAGTCGATACGGTTAACAGCACTGTCCGCTAGTCGGGTATGAGATTTGAAAAAGCCGAACAGCGGATCCCAATCTACGCTAATGTCGCCAAACCAATGGCTGCCGCCCGGGTATTCGTTATAGGCAAAACTGGGGTGAAACCCTGCCAGTACCTGCCGCATCTGGCGTGCGTAGTTTACAGAAACCACCCTGTCCGAATCGCCGTGAAAAATATATACACCCAAAGGTTTATAATTCTCTGCCAGCTTTACTACATCACTTTGGTTGCCGGATCGCAAAAGCATTTGTTCTGCCTTCGATTCAGTACTTTCCGGAATTTTTCCATCATGCGATCCATATTCTTTGAGTGTTGGGTATCCTGCGCAGGGTGCTATTGCCGCCCATTTATCCGGATAGGTAGCGCCGAGGTACCAGGTACCATGTCCCCCCATAGAATGCCCGGTAAGATATACTTTTAAAGGATCGGGATGGAACAGCTTTTTCCCTATGCCCAATACTTCCAATGCATCCAGTCTGCCCCAATCTTCCCAGTTGAATCCCCTTGGGCGTCTATTGGTTGCTGTTATTAAGGTGCCCCAGTCTTTAGGCTGGTAGGCACGTGCCTGTCCGATGGCTTCTACTCCGGCTCCATGGACAGATAAAAATAAAGCATTGTCCCGCTTGCTTCCACCCGCCTGTGGCGTTACACCGTAATATTGCAGACTGCCATCAATTTCACTGATAAAAGTGCCGCTGTAGGAAGATCCTTTACTTACCATCTCCAGTGCTAATTGTCGACTGTCCACTGTTTTGCCATGCTGAACCAGTTGCAATAGTATGGGATGTGTTCCTTTTGTACTTATACTACCCGCATCAAAACCGAAAGGTACTTTACGGCTTCCGTTGGCGGGAATCGATGGCAGTATGGTTTCAACTGTTTTTCCGCCCATCTCAGCTTTTATTTGCAATCCTGATAACATTTTATCGGTACTGTTAATTACAACCACAGCGCCTTGTCGGTTTCTATCTTCACTGCCCTCCACCAATACTGGAATAGTGGGATCTTCGACGTTGAGTGCAACAGGTTTGGTATTGAAAATTAATGCTGCCGAAGTGGTAAATCCGGATCGAACATAAAATGTATTCAACCCTTTCTTCAGCTTAACGGGTATATACAACCAGCCCAGCGAGTATTGGTCTCCGGAATGAATTTCTCCATTTACATACACAGCGGAACTACCTGTTGTTCGTAGCAAAGCTGTGTTAGCCTGATGGGCTGTGTATGAGAGATGTAAGTAACTGCTATTGGAAAATCCACGGGTGAATCCGGATGCCGGGCGGGGCAACCGAAAACAATGCACGCTATCGGCTGTGACAGCAGTCCATTTTATTTCGCTTCCTGTACTTAATGCAGCCCCATCAGCTGGTTGCTGTAGCGTACCACTGTACAAGTGAAAGGCCAATTCATCTGTGTACAACGCTTCCCTACCATAACGGTGAATTCCGTTGGCCATTAAGCCGTTCGTAAAATGGATAGTATCCTGCGCATTTGTTGATAAATTCCAAAGAGTAAGTAAAGCGAACATCAATTTCTTCATATCCCAAATATACAGAATGCTCACCCTGCATCATTCTGCATTTATCCGCTGAAAGTATATATATTCCTATGGTTTTCTGCCCTTGATGTTTATTCTGCCAAAACGGATGATTTCTTACCTTTGGCAGAATTTTCAAAATACATGCAGAAATCAACGATCCAAATAGATGTTAGCCGAGACCCGCAGAAGATGATTAGTGGTATCCACTGGAACGCAACAGATAGCACGGCAGACAGCAGTCAGGCTGCAAAAGCGATGATTCTATCCTTCTGGGACGGCCAGGAAAAATCGGCTATGCGGATTGATCTGTGGACAAAAGATATGATGATTGATGAAATGGGAGATTTTTTCTATCAGACGATGATGGTAATGGCTGATACGTATGGTCGGGCGACCCAACAAAAAGAATTAGCAGAAGAAATGAAAAAGTTTGCTGCTGATTTTTACAAGAAATCAAGGGAACTGCTGGAAAAGCAATAAACACGCAAAGAAAAACAAAACATATGGCTTTAGAACTAACTATAAATGATGCGATAAAAACGGCAATGTTGGCCAAAGACCAGGTAAAACTCAGAGGCTTGAGGGCTATCAAGGCGGCTGTACTGCTGGCAAAAACTTCTGAAGGCGGCGGCGGTGAATTGAAAGAAGCAGACGAAATAAAAATCCTGCAGAAACTGGTGAAATCGCGTAAAGATTCTTTGGAGATATACCAGCAACAAAACCGGGCGGATCTCGCACAAAAAGAACTGGAAGAAATAGAGGTGATTGAAGCATTTCTGCCGAAACAGTTGGATGAAGCAGCTTTAAAGGAAATAGTTTCTAAAATTATCCAGGAGACGGGAGCATCGTCTGCGGCTGATATTGGCAAAGTGATGGCGGCTGCTACCAAACAATTGGCGGGACAGGCAGATGGGAAAACCATTAGTGCCATTGCCAAATCCCTGTTGAGCTAGAAGACTTTTTCTTCATTTTAAATCTATCTGTATGTACAAACTGTTTTTCATGCTCGGCATTGTCGGGCTGATTGCCTGTGATGGCGAACGCGTAAGAGGAAGCGGCAATTCCATTACGGAGGCTCGTGAAGTGGGTTCATTTAATGCTGTGCAATTATCCGGATCGATGGATGTACTTCTTAAAAAATCGGATAAACATACGGTAGAGGTGGAAGCTGATGATAATATTATTGAATTGGTGGAAACCTATGTAGACAACGGCAAGTTGCGTATCAAATACAAAGATCATTTTTCTATTTGGAACGATCGGAATGTAACGGTACGTGTAGGGTTACCGGAGTTGGTGGAAGCTGTTGTTAATGGTTCCGGTGATATAAAGGGAGAAGATGTTTTTAGCAGTGATGGAGAAATCAGGGTGCAGATAACCGGCTCTGGTGATATAGAACTGGAAGTGGATGCACCGGAAGTAAAAGCAGGCGTAACCGGTTCTGGGGACATCAAACTTAGTGGCACTACCCGCAATGTTAATTGCAATACCACCGGCAGCGGCACCATCAAGGCAACCAATCTTAAAGCCGAAAATGCGAAAGTTACCACCTCTGGTAGTGGTAACATTAATGTGTACGCCAGTTTGAAATTGGAGGCTGGAATCACAGGTAGTGGCAATATCGGTTACAAAGGTGGTGCTACCGTCACTTCAAAAATAACCGGCAGCGGTTCGGTTAAGGCAATTGATTGAACCATCGTATAAATAAGAGCTTCAGGTTTTTTAATCAATAAGGCCAACAATGAAAAATCTGCTACTGATAGTGCTTGTGTTCTTAGCACCTGCTGTTTTTGGTCAACAATATATAAGCAAAGCCGATATTGGTTATTACTCGGGAAATCAACAAGATGTTTATAAAACATCTCAATGTAAACTTGATTTGTATTATCCTTCGGATAAAAAAGATTTTGCAACAATTGTGTGGTTTCATGGAGGAGGTATTACCGGGGGGAAGAAGGAGATTCCCCAGGCTTTAATGGGAAAAGGATATGCAGTAATAGGCGTGGGGTATCGGCTTTCACCCAACGTTACAGCACCTGCTTATATTGAGGATGCGGCTGCTGCCGTAGCCTGGGTTTTCAAAAATATCGTAAACTATGGCGGAAGCGACCGCAAAATATTCGTGTCAGGGCATTCTGCAGGTGGATATCTTGGAATGATGATAACGCTCGATAAAAAATACCTTGCCAAACATAATATCGATGCCAATCGGATAGCGGGACTGATACCTTTTAGTGGTCAGGCTGTTACCCATTATACTATCAGAAAGGAAAAAGGAATAAACGAACTACAATCTACCATTGATGAATATGCGCCGATCTTTCATGTAAGAAAAGATTTACCACCGATGCTGTTGATTACCGGCGACCGTGAAATGGAATTATTGGGCAGATATGAAGAAAATGCTTACCTGCACCGAATGATGAAACTCACGGGTAATACTAAAACAAAGCTATTTGAACTACAGGGCTTTGATCATGGCGGTATGGCTGCTCCGGCTTTTCCGTTGCTTTTAAAGGAAATATCGGAAGTGTTGAAAGCCAGGGAAACGGATAAGAAATAAGCCCCTGTAAAACAGGGGCTCAGCAAAAACAAAAAATGCTACTTTTTAAACTGTAGTAACCATTCGTAAACATTTTTACCATCTTCTTTCAAACCAGGATCACTCGCCTTTGTCCAGGAATCATGTCCTCCGGTTGCCCATATCGTCTTTTTAACCTGCACCGAAGGTGACTGGTTATTAATGTAGGCAATAAAATTATCTGTGGTAGCCACCCCTATTGTTTTATCGTCTGTATTATGGAAGGCCCAAATTGCTACTTTCTTGCTTGCAATTGATTTGGCTTTTGCTTCGGTAGCCTCGGTGGCGCCACAGATAGGGATAGCCGCTGCAATTCTGTTTCCGTATTCGCTGGCAGCGTTCCATACGGCACCGCCACCCATACTCAGTCCTATAATATAAATCCTTCCTTCATCAATACGGAGGTTTTCTACAGCATAACTGATCATATTATTAACGTCATATGGAGTTGAATTCCCAATAGTTTGAGGAGAAATAACCACGAATGAATGGTGCTGTCCATTGCTTTCAAAACTTGGTGGAAATTTTTTCTGATTAAGGAGTTTGGGAACAGCGTTTTTAAGTACACGACTTAATTCTTCACCTCCTTTGCCTTTTTCCCCGGAACCATGCATAAATATTAGAAGTGGATATTTTTTGCTGGTAGAATCATATCGGGCGGGGAGTGACTGATAAAAGCCCGGAATATTATCTGAAATTTTCTTTTGAACGGCCCTTTGAATTGGTGATGCGGTTTCTATGATGTCAAGATCCGGCCGACCTCCATCCGGAGTGTCTTCTTTTTTACAGGAGGTAACCATTACCGGTATCAGTGCAACCAGGATTAACTTGGTTATGCGGGCGTTCATTGGTACAGATTTTTTGATGAACAATTAAAACGCCCTTCCGGAAAAATGATGATGACTCTATTGCTACCAAATGTTTATTTAGATTGTTGATACTTTAATAATATTTTTTGAGAGATAATTTTCAATAAGTTATGTGTAAAAGATTGCGCGTTTGATTGTGTTACCCAAGGGTAAAACCCGATAAGTGAACTTTTTGCTACGGCGAATAGGGTTCAGCAATTAATATTGGGCAACTAAGAAAGTTGCAGATATTGGTTTTTGTCATTGATTTCGTGCCGGAGTATTGGTTTTATCCGGTATCAAAAAATGGTTAACTTCAGGCAACGATTTCTGCCGGATGATAACAGTTAAATGTTGCTCATTTTTTGTGCAGGAGGTATAACAACTTATGACCAAAAGGCATAGAAATATATCGATCCTGGCGTTGCTGCTGGCAATAGGGGTTACTGTACAAAGTATTTTTTCTGCCCAATTAGATTTACCTGCCGACGTGCAATTGGCAATGGAAAATCTTCCTGATAAACTGGACTATAATCTGCATGTAAAGAGAATACTGTCTGACAAGTGTTTTAGTTGCCATGGTCCTGACGAAAAAAAGCAAAAAGGCGAGCTTAGGCTGGATGACGCAGTTGCGGCTTATAACAAAGAAACTGAAAGTGGAAGAAAAGCCATCAAACCCGGAAAGATAGCATCAAGCGAAGTAGCCGTCCGAATACTTAGCGAGGACAAGAACTACATGATGCCAACACCCGAATCCCATCTATCGCTCACCGCAGAAGAGAAAGCTATTATTTTGAAATGGATAGAACAAGGCGCGGAGTATAAGCCCCATTGGGCTTTTGTTGCACCTGTGGCTCCTTCATTACCAAAATTAAAAGATGAAACTCCGGTGAAGAACGATATTGATCGGTTTGTGATAGCCCGCTTAAACAAAGAAGGGTTATCTCTTTCTACTCCCGCCGATAGAGAAACAATTATTCGTCGTGTTAGCTTCGACCTCACGGGCCTTCCGCCTACTATAGCCGAAATAGATGATTATCTTAACAACGAGCGTCCGAACGCATACGAACAGATGGTAGATCATTTTCTGGCATCTCCCCGCTACGGGGAAAGGATGGCTGCTTTTTGGCTGGATGTAGCACGATTTGCGGACAGTCATGGTTATCTGGATGATAAACATCGGGATGCTTCGCCCTGGCGGGACTGGGTGATACAGGCTTACAATAAAAATCTTCCTTATAACGAATTTATTACCTGGCAGTTGGCAGGCGACCTGCTGCCCAATGCTACCAAGGAACAAATTTTGGCCACCGGTTTTAACCGAAACCAGAAACAAAATACAGAGGCAGGAATTATACCAGAGGAGTTTCGTGTGGAATATAATGTAGATCGTACCAATACCCTGGGAACAGGCATCATGGGGTTGACATTGAGTTGTGCTAAATGTCACGATCATAAATATGATCCCGTTAGCCAAAAGGATTATTACTCCCTATATGCTTTCTTCAACAGTACGTTTGAGTTGGGAAGTTCTAATTACGGCAACTATCACAATATGGTACCCGGTCCCACGCTGCTGCTGACCAGCAATGAGCAGGATAAGATCGCAGATAGCCTGAAGCATGTAATCGCCTGGTTAGAGAAGCAAGAGCCTGCTGAATCGGTAAAAGCACCACAGGCATCCCTGGAGGGAAAGTTATTGGCACACCTTTCCTTCGATAAGGTGGAAAACATAACCATTAAAACAAACAAGGGAATTCGATCAACAGCCTCTTTCCGAAATGCAGCCCAATCTTCTTTATCTGCCATCAGTAAAAATGAAAAGGCAGGAAAAGGAATTAGCGGCAATGCATTGGTATTGGATGAAGAAACCATGGTGAATTTTGCTCCCTACGAGTTAGGTTATTTTGAGCGGTATGAACCCTTTGCTTTCAGCATATGGGTGAATCCTGCGACACACTACGAAGAGTCTGCGATTCTTCATCACAGCGACCCCCGGCGCTACGGGTTCCAGGGATATGATCTGTTGTTGAAAAATAACCAGGTAAATTTCAGGTTAATGCATGCCTTCCCGCACGATGCTATAAGTGTTGTAGGGCAGCAGCAATTGAAAGTGGGGCAATGGCATCATATAGTGGTTAGCTATGACGGTAGCAGCCGCGCAAATGGAATAAAGATTTTTATCAACGGAAAGAAAGAAGCGGTTGACATAGAGTATGATCATTTGATCAAAAACATCCGCTCTTTTCCTGATATCCATAAAACCTCGGCATTGTCCGGATTGACTTTCGGCTATCGTGTGTTGGAAAAAACAATGAAAGAAGCTGCACTGGACGAATTTTATCTTTTTGACAATACTATAAGCGAAAATGAAGCAGCCTATCTTTTTCAGTCAAAAAGTCCGGCGTTAATGCGGAAAGACAAACCTGATATAAAGAAGATAAATGACTTGTTTCGTTCACGCCAACAATTAGCTTCATTATACGATTCTGTAAAAGAAGCCATGGTAATGGCAGATCTGCCGGAGCCACGCAGCACCAATGTGTTGCTTAGGGGTATGTATGATAGTTATGGTGATGAAGTGCAGCCGGGAACACCTGTTGCTGTGTTATCGTTTCCCGACAGTCTCCCGAAAAACAGGTTAGGTCTGGCAAAATGGTTGTTTTTGCCCGAGAATCCATTAACAGGAAGGATTGCAGTTAACCAGGTTTGGGATATGTATTTTGGCCGGGGATTGGTGAAAACCGTTGACGATTTTGGCAACCAGGGAGCCCTGCCTTCACACCCGGAGTTATTGGATTACCTGGCGGTTTACTTCAGAGAAAATGGCTGGAACCTGAAGCAGTTGCAGAAACTGATTCTTATGAGTGCCACCTACCAACAACAATCTGTTATCAACCCGGCGGTGTATGAAAATGATCCGGATAATATGTTGCTCTCCAGGAGCTCACGATATCGCATGCCTGCAGAAATGATCCGGGACCAGGCCTTAGCCGTCAGTGGATTGTTGTCCTCAAAAATGGGCGGTCCAAGTGTATATCCCTATCAACCGCCAGGTTTATGGGAAGCTCTAAGTGATAAATCCTGGCGATATATTTACACCTTATCTGAAGGAGAAGATTTGTTTAGAAGGAGTATGTATACCGTGGTGAAACGATCGAGTCCGCCGCCTTATATGCTGATATTTGATGCGCCGGATCGTAATTTCTGTACAGTAAAACGAACGGTATCCAGTTCGCCATTGCAGGCGTTGGCGTTAATGAATGATCCTACATTTATAGAAGCAGCTAAATTTATAGCCAGCCGCATGCAGCAGGAGGGGGGCGAGACGATATCGGCGCGTTTGACATATGGTTTTCGTTTAGTAACGGGCCGAAAACCGGCAGCAAAGGAGGTGGAACTATTGCAAAAAATGTACGAAACAGAAAACGGATTATTTAAAAAACAACCTGCAAAAGCAAAAAAAACACTACTGGTTGGGCATGCTACGATGAAGCTATCTTCTCAACAGGAGGGATTGATAGAAACCGCTGCTTATACCAATGTAGTGATGGCACTGATGAATACAGATGAGTTTATTACAAGGCGTTGATATTACCATAGAGCAACCGGCAGTGAAATTTAATAATGATAAAATATTCTAACATACAGGCATGAACGATTTTGATAAAATGAGAAACTATCGTGGCCGGCGTGACTTTTTGCGTGGCTCTGTTTTGGGATTGGGCGGTATAGCACTCGGTGGTTTGCTGGGCTGCAATAATTCCCGGGCAAAAGAGCGTGTATCTGTAGCAGAAATATTGGAGGAGAATCAACCGTTGGTACATCCTCATTTTACGCCCCGGGCAAAAAGGGTGATCTATCTTTTTCAAAGTGGAGGACCATCCCAGATGGAATTGTTTGACTATAAACCGAAGCTCTATCAAATGCACGGTGAGGAGATACCGCCCAGTGTAATCGGTGGTGGACGGGTTTCGGGCATGGTATCCAACCAGAATAATTTTCCGTTGGCAGCACCTATGACGGAGTTTAAAAAATATGGAAAGCAGGGTACATATTTCAGCGATTTGATTCCCCATACAGCGGGTATAGCAGATGACATATGTGTAGTCCGCAGTATGTTCACTGAGCAGATTAATCATGAACCGGCTGTTATATTTACCCAAACAGGTAATCAATTGAGCGGACGACCGAGTATTGGTTCCTGGATAAGTTATGGCTTAGGGAGCCTTAATCACAACCTGCCTTCCTTTGTCGTATTGTTATCCAAAGGTGGTGGTGATCAGCCGATCAGTAATCTTGCCTGGAGCAATGGGTTTTTGCCATCGCATCACCAGGGCGTGCAATTCATGTCGGGCAAAGATCCTGTACTGTATTTATCGTCACCGGATGGTGTGGAACGAATGGACAGGCGCCGGGCACTTGATTTTATTAAAGAATTCAACCTTTTGCAAAAGGATAAGTGGCAGGATCCGGAAATCGATAGTCGTTTGAATCAATATGAGATGGCTTATCGGATGCAAATGGAAGTACCTGAAGTAACGGATCTTAGTAATGAACCGCAACACATTCTTGACATGTACGGACCGGATGTGAAAGTACCCGGCAGCTACGCATATAACTGCCTGTTAGCAAGACGGCTGGCAGAAAAAGATGTTCGTTTCATTCAGTTGTATCATTTGGGCTGGGACCATCATGGACACCTGACAGGTGGTATTACCCGCGCAACGCAACAGACGGATCAGGCATCGGCGGCATTGGTGAAAGACCTGAAACAACGGGGACTACTGGACGATACGCTGGTGATTTGGGGCGGCGAGTTTGGCAGAACCAGCTTCAGCCAGGGAAAACTAACACGCGAAGCATTTGGTCGGGATCACCTGCCGAACGCTTATAGCATTTGGATGGCCGGTGGGGGCATCAAGCCAGGAATGGTGTATGGAGAAACAGATGATTTTGCACACAATGTGGTTAACAACAGGGTACATGTGCACGATTTTCAGGCAACCATGTTATACCTTTTAGGGATTGATCATGAACGCTTCACTTATAAAGCACAGGGACGGCGTTACAGGCTGACAGATGTATCAGGAGATATTGTTAAACCCATAATAGCCTGATAGCAATATCCTGGTTCATATCTGAGTATCTATGACAAACGCAGAGCAGTGGTTGCATTTTTTTGGACGTTTTCACCCCCTGGTGGTACACCTGCCTATCGGCTTTTTTTGCATGGTGTTTCTTCTGGAACTTCCATTTATAAAAAAAAGAATCCCCTATACAATAGACATTGCTATTGCATTCATTCTGGCTTGGGGATTTGCTGGCGCAGTTGTTTCCTGCTTAATCGGCTGGCTGTTGAGCCGCAGCGGCAATTACGATGAACAAACCTTACAATTGCATCAATGGATGGGCATTGTACTGGCGGTAGTGGCAGGACTTTGCTGGTGGCTGAAAAGAAGAAATGGGCAGAAAAGAGTATATCATGTATCGTTGACCTTACTTTTTATCACATTAATGCTTACCGGCCATTGGGGAGGAACTATGACACACGGTGATGGGTACCTGTTATTTTCAGAAAATGAAAAGGAGTTGGATTTTGAGCGAAGAACTATTAGCGATATCAATGAAGCTGTGGTGTATACGGACTTGGTGCAGCCTATTTTGCACGAGAAATGTTATAATTGTCATGGCGCCAAAAAGGTGAAAGGCGGACTACGTGTAGACAACCAAAAATTATTATTTAAGGGTGGTAAATCAGGATTATCTATTCATGCGGGTAATCCAGGCGAAAGTGTGCTGATGAAACGATTGTTGCTTCCCATGGATGATGAAAAACGGATGCCACCCAAAAAGCAGCCGCAACTCACAAATGCAGAAACAGCCATCATCCAATGGTGGATTGCTAACGATGCCTCGATAGATAAACGTGTAAAAGAATTGTCTGCAGTGGATGCGATGCGGGATGCGCTGGCAGCTTTTGGAACACCAGCCGGCGATAAAGAGGAAATTACACCACTCTCTCCGGTCTATGACAAAAAACTGCCCGCCGCCGATCCGGAAGTTATTGGCGTATTGAGAAAGCTGGGCGTATTGGTGGAGCCGGTTACCCAAGGCAGCACGCTCCTGGACATCAGTTGTGTAAATTATCCCGCGTTTGACGATTCTCAAATGGAATTGTTGATAAAAATAGCCGCTAACATTGTGTCACTAAAGCTGGATAATACAGCGATAACAGACAACACGATTGAAAAAATAGGTGGTTTCGAAAACCTGGTAAAACTCCACCTCGCTTATACTACTATCTCGGGGACATCTCTTTCCGCGTTACAATTTTTATCTGCACTTGAGTATATTAACCTTACAGGTACGCAAGTAGATGACAAGGCATTGTCAACGCTGTCTTTGATTCCCTCTATTAAACAGGTATATTGTTGGAATACGCGGGTGACAGGTAGAGGAATAGCTGACCTAAAGGATAAACACCCCGATTTGCTGGTAGAAGCCGGGTACAGGTAATTACAAGTCCAAAGTTAATAAGCGGTATGCTGGCAAAGAAACTGGCAGGTTGCGTAAAACAAACACCTGTTATACGCCTTTTCTCAAATCATTTTCAATTGACACCGATAAGAGAATGCCATTTCCATTCAACATTTCCCCAATGAGGTTTACCAATGACGTATCACTTGCTTCGCCAGTCACCATTCTTATGGGTGATAACGGATCGGGTAAATAAATCCGCTTTTAATGCCGTTTAGTTCAGCACAAATAGCTTTGTGCTGAACAATTATCCAAAAA
>CAZRYS010000056.1:0-19156 GCA_964604365.1 uncultured Terrimonas sp. | reverse complement strand
TCTTAACCAAAATACATACTGGATAAGTATCGCAGAGTTTTTGAGGGACGACTATATACTCTTAGAAACAATACTCTTTCCCTGGTCGTGCAACAAAATGGGTTACACCACCTCTTGAGTTTTAAAATTAGATTGGAGTTTTACTAAATAAATGCAGTAACTTAATAGCAACTAAAGCTCTTTTTTTATGAAACACCTAACGATTTCCCGCGTTGCCATATTGATATTGGCAGCCGTTATGATTGTCTTCGGAATTCAGCATCTTCTCAAACCGGATAATATGCTGGTATACGTTCCGCTCTATCTTCCGGGAGGAATTGTGTGGGTTTATTTGGTTGGAATAGCTTTTATCCTTTCGGCTTTGTCCTTTATCCTTAACCGGTATGTTTCTTTCGCCGGCTATTTGCTGGCTTTCCTGCTGATCATGTTTGTGGTATTAATTCACATCCCTAATCACCTTAACTCCGGTGATTCCCTCATGAGACAGACAGCATTGGTAAATGCATTAAAAGATACAGCTATTGCTGCTTTTGCGATGTACATTGCCAGTACAGCAAAACACCAACAACTGAACGATCAGTAGCAGATGCAAACCAGTACACCACCAGACGGTTGCAGAACTGTCCGAGTTTTTTTTGTACAATACCGTCATTGATAAGTATACTTAATTATCTCCTTTCCTGTATAAACGTAAATGCCTGTAGACGCAATTACTTTCAAAGATGGATTTTGGATAAACGGTGGCAGAACGGCTTCTTGTGTTTGAATGTCGCCCAATGAATAACGAATAAATTTATCACCCTGGATACCAACAACAATGGTGCCCATTACCTGTACGTTCTCTAACCCGGTGATAGGTAATTCATTTTTGATCATTCCATAATAATCAAAGACATATAATCCGTTCTTCTTGTCATACAAATAAACAAAGCCATCCCGGTCAATCAATTTTTCGGGAGATGGGACTACAGTTAACACCTGGCGTAAGTCAACAGTTTCCATCATCAGTTTTCCCTCTTCATCTATTTTTTTTAGCCTGGCCGCCTGTTCATCGTACACCCATAGATTGTTGTCGTAAGAAAGACCAACGGCTTTTGCCTGGAAAATACCGGATTTTCTGAGATCTATTGTATTTAGCTGATTGAGAAACCTATCCAACATAAGTACTGTGGAAAAGTCCCTGTAGTATAGCAATATTTTCAACGGATTGGTTACATCCATTAAACTGATGCCGCCATATCGTCTGATATCGTTAAACACATTAAGAGAATCACCTTTGGCATTCAGCTTTTTGAGATAGCCTACAGGCGTAATAATGTAGAAATTGCCGAGATTGTCAATAGTAAAGCTATTAACCTCACCAGTAGGAATAGTAGCTGCCTGCTTAAACAAAGCATCTTTATCAGCAGCATTTTGCCCATTGGCACTCATCGCCAACATTACTGCCCATATAAATATCAACCTATTCATTAGAGGGTTTATAATATTTCAGTTCCAGGTTTGTTCC
Organism: uncultured Terrimonas sp.; assembly: GCA_964604365.1. Taxonomy (GTDB): domain Bacteria; phylum Bacteroidota; class Bacteroidia; order Chitinophagales; family Chitinophagaceae; genus Agriterribacter. The sequence continues at coordinate 17,649 of CAZRYS010000056.1, read as the reverse complement.
GTCAAATACTGCGTAGCTAAAGTAACGAATCCAATCCCCCAAATTGATATATCGGCTATCGCTATTCAACTGAAAATCGATGGGTAAATGCCGATGCCCAAAAACAAAATAATCAAAATGTTCTTTTTTCAACATCTCCCTGGCGTATATAATCAGCCATTCTTTGTCTTCGCCCAAAAATTGGGCATCGTCTTCTCCTGTCACAGCCCGGCTGCTTTTGCTGGAATAATTGGCGATGCCCATTCCGATATAGGGCGGTAATATGCCAAACAGGAAACGACATACCGGACTCCGAAAAACTTTTTTTAAGAATTTATATCCATGATCACCGGGTCCCAGACCATCACCATGTCCCACAAAAAATTTCTTGTCGTTGAACATAAACATTTTCGGCTCAAAATACACAGGCACATTGAGTTCTTTCTGAAAATAATCAGTCATCCACATGTCGTGATTACCCACAAAAAACCAAACCGGGATACCGCCGTCTGTAAGCTCTGCAATTTTTCCTAAAATCCGCACAAAGCCCTTGGGTACTACTTTCTTGTATTCATACCAGAAGTCGAATAAGTCGCCGACAATAAAAATCCCGGCGGCATCGCCTTTTATTTCATCCAAAAAACGCACAACCAACCGCTCTCTTTCGAGACTGGATGCATGATCCGGCACTCCGAGGTGAAAGTCTGACAAAAAATATATTTTCTTTCCGCTTGCAATCTGCATTCCTACAAAAATAAGAAAGGGTTCCGATGCTTTCATACATTCGGAACCCTCTATTTAACTATTCTGTTTTTTATTATGTGGTGGGAGACGCCGGAGTATTCAATTCGGTGCTTACGCCATTATTAGCGGCGCCGGCGGCATCCGCAGGAGCTATATCATGTACCACATCTGCCGGTTTTTTCTCCTCAAACGGACGCTTTCCTATCAACAGCTCCAAATCGCTCTGAAAAAGTACTTCTTTTGTAAGTAGTTCCTTGGCCAATATCTCTACTTGTTGCTTTTTCTCGGTCAATAACTGCTTGGTTCGTATATAGGCAATTTCTATCAGTTTTCGCACCTCCTCATCAATCAACTTGCCCGTCTCTTCACTATAAGGTTTCGTAAAATAAGTATCCTGGTTGGGATCGTAATAGCTTACATTTCCTATTTTATCATTCATTCCATACACCGTAATCATTGAGTAAGCAATTTTTGTGATCTGCTGCAGGTCGTTGCTGGCACCGGTAGATATTTTACCAAAGAAAATCTCTTCACTTGCCCTACCACCCAGCGTCATACAAATCTGATCATTTAATTGATCCGTATTATACAAATATTGCTCTTTGGGCGTATACTGCGCATAGCCTAAGGCTGCCGTTCCGCGCGGCACTATCGTTACTTTCAGTAGCGGATAAGCATGCTCCAGGTACCATCCACAAATAGCATGTCCGGCTTCATGATAAGCAATGATTTCTTTTTCGTCCGGAGAAATGATTTTGTTTTTCTTCTCCAGTCCACCGATTACCCTGTCAATAGCATCCTGAAAATCGTCCATTTCTACTTCAGACTTTCCTTTTCTCGCCGCTATCAAAGCCGCCTCATTACATACATTGGCTATGTCTGCACCAGCAAAACCAGGTGTTTGCTCAGCCAACTTGTGTACATCCAGCTTGTTGGAGGTTTTAATGGGTTTCAGGTGTACATGGAATATCTCTTCTCTACCTTTTACATCCGGTTTGTCGATCGTAATTTGCCTGTCAAAACGACCGGGACGTAATAATGCACTATCCAATACATCGGGTCTGTTAGTAGCCGCCAGTATGATGATACCGCTATCAGTACCAAATCCGTCCATTTCCACCAGTAACTGGTTCAAGGTATTTTCCCGTTCGTCATTACTCATCATCACATTTTTGCCACGGGCACGCCCTATAGCATCAATCTCATCGATAAATATGATACAGGGTGCTTTTTCTCTTGCTTGTTTAAAAAGGTCTCTTACCCGGCTGGCACCTACCCCCACAAACAACTCCACAAAATCAGAACCACTCATACTGAAAAACGGCACTTGTGCTTCGCCGGCCATCGCTTTAGCCAGCAGGGTTTTTCCTGTTCCGGGAGAACCTACTAACAGGGCACCTTTGGGTATTTTACCACCCAATGCCGTATATTTTTTAGGATTTTTAAGGAAATCAACGATTTCCATAACCTCCTGTTTGGCTTCTTCCAAACCAGCCACATCAGCGAATGTGATGGTTACTTTTGTTCCTTTTTCAAAAAGGGTCGCTTTCGATTTTCCGATACTGAAAATACCGCCGGGGCCTCCGCCACCGCCAGGACCGCCTACTTTACGCATCATCAGTATGAATAATAAAGCAAACATCAGTAACGGAAACAGGTAGCTCAAAAACGAGCCAAACCATTCCGGATCGCTAACAATATTTACAGGCACTTCTTTTACGTGGGGGTTGTCTTTATAGAACTCACCCAGATTGGTGCCCTGGTAAGTTTTTGCATCCGCAATTTCAAACTGAAACTGGGGTCCCTCCGAACGTTTAACAGTTTCCCACTTATCTTTCAATAAGGAATGGTAGACCTGTTTATTTAAACTGTCTTTATTGATATATACCCTTACAACGTCTTTGTTTTTGACCAACTCCAGCTTCTGTACATCGTTATTGATCAACATCTCTTCCCTGAATTTCAGGTCAGTGATTACATTGGCGGCAGGGGTAACAGCCTGAAAAAACTGGAGCCCCAATAATACCAGTACAACTATTCCGTATATCCAGTATATATTGAACTTAGGCCCTTTTCGCTGCCCCTTGTCGTCTCCACTGCCTTCGGTCTTTCGGTTGAAACCAGGGTTCTTATTATCCTGTGTCATATGTGCTTCTTAAAGTATTTAATTTTTATACCGACAATTTATTTTTTATCGTCGGGGTGTTCCATTAATTCTGCGTCATTCCACATTTCCTCCAGCCTGTAAAATTTACGGGTTTCGGTCTGAAACACATGTGCAACAATATCTACATAGTCAATTAATACCCATTGCAATGCCTGGTGTCCCTCGTGCCGATACGGCCCTTCATTTATGCTTTTCTGTACTTCGTCCTCTATAGCAGAAGCGATTGCTTTTACCTGCACATTGGTACTTGCCTCACAAATAACAAAGAAATCGGCAACGGCCTCCGGTATTTTACGCAGGTCTAGCGAAATAATATTTTCTCCTTTTTTTTGCTGTATTGCGTGAATGATGGATTTAAATAGTTTGCTATTTCTGGTTACTCTTGCCGCTCGCCTGGGACGTGTGGATGTCGCCTGTAATGATGTCAATAGAAATTAATTTAGATTACCGTTATTTGTTAAAACGGGTATATTTGAATTTTGTTATTATCTGAATATCGTTCTTTCAGTTTAATTGAATTACTTATCCCTAACTTGTTCAAAAATAGTAATTAATTCCCTATTTCTATATGCAATCATTGGGACATCCCCTCACTATTTTATCATCTGTTGACAGTACCAACAACTATGCCATGCACTTGGCGCATGCCCGAATGGCGAAGCACGGTGCTGCCTGGCTTTCTATGGAGCAAACCCACGGAAAAGGGCAGCGTGGAAAACAATGGGTGGCTAATAAAGGGGAGAACATCTATCTAAGCATCGTTACAGAACCTCAGTTTTTATCCCCTGATGATATTTTTGCCCTTTCTGCAGCGGTAGCGGTAGGTACTTACAGGTTTGTTAAAAAACATATTGGACAAAATATCAGTATTAAATGGCCAAACGACATTTATTGGGGTGACAGAAAGACAGTCGGCATTTTGATAGAAAACATCATACAATCCAATAAAATTTTATACTCAGTGATTGGAATAGGCGTGAATGTAAACCAAATGACATTTGATAATCGTTTGCGAAACCCCGTTTCGATGAAGCAGATTACAGGTGAAACGTATGATATTATTTTATTAACCAAAGAGCTCTGCGATTTCATAGACAGCAGTTACAAAGAACTGGAAAGAGACCTGCCCGAAGTGATGGAAGCATATAAAAAAGCGATGTACAAATTAAACGAAGAGGTTGCATTCCAACAGCAAGATGAAAAGTTTACCGGTATTATCAAAGGCATTTCTCCTCGGGGACAATTAAAAGTAGACGTGAGGGGAGAGAGGCTTTTAGACTGGGGGACGGTAGAGTGGATAATTTAAACAGCATCAACCATTGTTGGGAGAAGTTGATATTAGCTGGATTTTAATTATCTTCAAAATGTAACATTGAAAGAAACCATTAATTGATTATGTTTGTTTCAATTGCCAAGCCAATATTAACTGACAAAATCAGGTTCCATCTCAATCTGATTGCTGTTTAATTAACGATAGAAATGGTCCCCAATAAAGAAGAACTCGAACGGTTCTATGAACTACACGAAAAATATTTTCGTCATTTCATAACCATAGGTTTGAAATATGGTTGGGCTATTGAAGACCTCAAAGATATTATCAGCCAGACTTTTTTAGATCTAATTGAGAAGAATATACAAATAACCACCATCACGAACCCCCGCGCTTTTCTTACGACGGTTTTTAAAAGAAAGTTGATTGATAATGCCCGGAAGAATGCCCGGGAGCTAACAGAACGGCAAAGACTTTCGCTGCAAATGCAAAACGAAATATACAAAGAGCATAGGTTTGAGGAGGATACAGAAACAAATCAAAAAATTCGGAATGCTTTCAAAAAACTCCCTCCACGCTGTCAAAAAGTTATTTTCCTGAAATTCTACAGAGGACTTAGCACGAAGCAAATTTCGCAACAAACAGGTATTTCCGTCAGGTCTGTTTACAACAACTTATTTGAGGCCATAAAGCTGTTAAAAACAAGCATCACGCAGAAAGATATCGTTGTTTCCTCCACCCTGGCAATTCTCCTCTCCATTTTATTTTTAAAATTTATCTAAAAGAACCTGGTAAAGTCTGGGGGCTTCTCCGTCTACACTGTATAAACCTACTTATGCAGGAACGATTGACGCTTGAACAGATGATTATTGACGACTCTTTTGTCAATTTTTGCTTTGAAAAAAACGATGCGGATATATTACTGTGGGAAACTTACCTGGAAAACTTTCCGGATGAACAGGAAACAGTGGAGAATGCCAGAAGAATGGTATTGGGGCTCACCCATATGTTTATTGAGGATGATCGCATTCAGTCCTTAAACGAACTCAAGTCTGTCGTAAACAAAAAGTATCTAGGTACATCCCCATCACCTTCCCTTAAAAAAGCTTCTATAAGCAAAATCACTTATTGGATTGCTGCGGGCTTCACCGGGATATTGCTTTTTGCAGGTATATTTTGGACGAATAGAAAGATGCCATCCGAGCCCGGCTTACCAGCAACAGTAACATCCGGCATAACATCCAGGTATGAAACCGGATTCAGAGAAACCAAGACGGTATGGTTGCCTGATAGTTCCAAAGTTATACTCAATACAAAATCAGTACTTATCGTTGACGAAGATTTTGGAACCCACAATCGCAATGTATCGCTGACGGGTGAGGCGCTGTTTGACGTTAGCCACTCAAAGGGCTTGCCTTTTATTGTAACGCTTACGCAATATAATATTAAAGTTTGGGGTACTGTATTCAATGTAAAGGCATATGCAGAAGATAAAACCATGGAAACCTCTCTGCTGGAAGGAAAAGTTGAAATTATCAGCAATGTAGATAATAGTAATTTCTTCCTGGCTGCCAATGAAAAAGCAACGATCCCTATCCGAAAAATGACAGTTAACGAAGAAAGTCTTAATCAACAAAATAAACTTACCGAACCTTCCATCACACCGTTAACCCTCAACAGCAAGGATCAATCAGTCATCGACACATCCTGGTTGCAGGGAAAGCTGGATATATACGATAAAACATTCGGAGAAATCAAAACAGAACTGGAGCGGATGCATAATGTAAAGATCAGGTTTACAGACGCTGTGGTAGCAAAATATCGGTTCTCCGCAACCTTTGAAAAAGAAAATATAGAACAAATATTAAGGGCTCTACAGCTATCCTACCCTTTCAATTTTTCAATCAACGAAAACACTATAACTATTTCTAAATAAAAGAGAGAATGTTCACACATTCTCTCCGGTTTACTTGCGGAAACAGGAACTAATTGGCGTTGGCGCCTGTTTCTTTTTTATAACAATTAAAACCAATACTAAGGTATGACAAAAAACAAATCCCTTAATCAAAACCCCTTGTTGTATACGGGGTTAAAATTGTTTCTGTTTATGAAACTTAGCTGTTTATTGATTTTGACCACAGCACTTCAGATTTCCGCCAAAACTTTTTCGCAGGAAAATCTGACCATCAAATTAAACAATGTTGAATTGTCTAAGGCATTGAAAGAAGTTGAGAAAAAAAGCAACTACCGCTTTGTATTCAGCAATATGATTATTCCGCAGAAAGCAAAAGTGAATATTGATGTAAAAGAAATGCCCTTATCCAATGTGCTTGACAAACTATTGCTAAATACCGGACTCACATTTCAACTCCTTGAGAATAACCTTGTTGTCATTAACCACGGCACAACCCAACCGCGCATACTCACTGTTTCCGGAAAGGTTACCAATATTCAGGGAGATCCATTGCCCAATGTAAGCATCACGGTGAATAACAGCAGCAAAGGAACAACTACCAACGAACGAGGTGAATTTTCTTTGGAGGTAGATGAAGCAGCCACACTTAACTTCAGCTATGTTGGGTTTGAAAATCAGTCAGTAAAGGTAGAAGGAAGATCTGACCTTGGTACAATTATCCTGGCTGAAACATCCTCAAACCTGACAGACGTAGTAGTAGTAGGTTATGGCACATCCAGGCGAAAAGATGTTACTGGCGCTGTATCCAGTATCTCCAGCAAGGAGTTTACAACAGGACTTGTTACCAATCCGATGGACCAGATACAAGGAAAGGTTTCAGGTTTGGTTGTTACCCGGCCCGATGGTGACCCCAATGGAAATGTAGTGATTCGCCTGAGAGGACAAACATCACTCACCGGCGGGCAAAGCCCTCTTATTGTGGTGGATGGCGTGCAATTGGATGACGTCAATCAAATAGTTAATATCCCACCCGGCGACATTCTTTCTTATGATGTACTAAAAGATGCTTCAGCGACTTCAATATACGGATCGCGTGGTGCAAACGGTGTGATTATCATCAACACCAAAAAAGGACGGTCGGGCAAGGCACAGGTAGATTATTCCGGTTTCGCAACACTTTCTACAGTAGCCAGAACCTATGAATTGCTTTCTACAAAAGAGTTTTTGACTGCAGCAGCACAAATTTCAGGAGTGGATACCGCAGCGCTGAATGCCGGAAACCCCAATGAAAATAACGATTGGCAAGCCGCTTTATACCGTAAAGCCATTTCACATAGCCATACGGTAGGTATATCCGGAGGTACTGGTGGATTCAACTATCGTGGTTCTGTAAACTATCTACATCAACCGGGAATAGTAATTAATAATGGAAGGCAACAAATAGGCTTGCGCTTCAATGCAGAACAAAAAGCATTAAAAGACAAGTTGGTGATACAGGTGGGTGTTGTAAATACACAAAACAACAGAGACCTTGTAGACAGAAATGTATTTCTGAACGCTTATGCCATTCCTCCTTATTTCCCTATCACACTTGCTGACGGTACAGACAATCCTGTTTTTAGCTATAACTATCAAAACCCCTTGTTGTTACAAAAGCTAAAAACTAACAGGAGTGAACAGAATTTTTCACAATTATATGGAACTGTCAATTATAGTTTGTTTGATGGTTTGATTGTTGGTGCAACTGGGTCTATTATGAAAGACAACAATCAGGGAGAATATTATTTGCCTGTAATACCAGGGTGGAACAATGCAAATGCCGGAAGCAAAAGCACTTCAAATGCCAATTCATCCAAGGGTGATATGCATATCAATTATCTAAAAGACTTTGGCAAACATAATATCAGTGCAACTGGTGTGTACGAATACAATCATTTTACAAACAGCTATTATACTGCTTCTTCTGGAGAGTTTGTTGTAGACGCAACGGGGGCAGATGCTTTGGGAAGTGGAAACACCTCCAGGAATATGGTAAACTCATTCAAAAGTGAATTCAAAATCATCTCGTTTCTGGCAAGGGTTGCTTACAATTTCGATTCAAAATACTATATAACAGCGAGCATTAGACGAGACGGATCTTCTAAATTTGGGGTCAATCATCAATGGGGTAACTTCCCTTCCATATCAGCAGCCTGGCGTATTAAAAACGAGCGTTTTATGGAGAATGTAAACTGGGTGGATGAACTGAAAATAAACGCCGGTTTCGGTATTACGGGCAACCAGGATGCAATAGGCCCTTATACCCGATACACATTACTTGGGCAACAGGGAAATACCTACAACCCTACCAGTTCCGACAATCCCTTTCCTGTTGGTTTTGGACCCATCCAGAATCCTAATCCGGATTTAAGATGGGAAGAAAGAAGAGGAAGAAATATTGGCCTGGACTTCTCAGTTTTTAAAAACCTATTGAGTGGCAACATCAGCTACTTCAACGATGAAACCCACAATCTTCTTTACTACTATACCGTACCGGTTCCGCCTAACTTTGTAAACAATGTGTTAGCGAACGTTGGAAACTTGCGTAACAAGGGTGTAGAAATACAATTGAACGCAAATATTATCAGCACAAAAGACTTTAGCTGGTCTGCAGGTGGTCAGATAACTACGATCAATACAAAAGTTACCAATTTGTCTGGTACATGGGATGGTAATCAGGTAGGAAGAGACAATATTCCTGTTGGACACGCAAGTGGACGGGGTTTAAGTTCTAACCCGATCACTTACCTGGTTATTGGTAAATCACCGTTTTCGTTCCTACTGCCTCACTATCTTGGATACGATGATGACGGTATGCCTTTATTTGAAGCTGAATCAGGAACGACTAAAGATCCCATGGCAGCCAAACAACATTATATTGATCCCTATCCAAAGTTTAACTATGGTTTCAATACCACTGTTACCTACAAGAACTGGTCATTAAATGCCTTTTTAAGAGGAGTGCAGGGTCAGAAGATATTTAATAATACCAGATTGAATCTGGCGAATTATAATAGCCTGCCTTCGGTTAACGTCATTAAAGAAGCTATCACCAGTGGCTTGAGAGACAACCCGACTCCTTCTGACTATTGGCTCGAAAATGCTTCTTATGCGAGGCTCGAGAACCTGACACTATCGTACAACTTTACAAAAATAAAGGGCATAGATAACCTGCGTTTCTATGCTGCGGCTAATAACCTGTTTGTGATTACACCTTATAAAGGACTGGATCCGGAAATCGCTACAACAGATGCATCAGGCGGAGGCTCAGGAAATGCATTTATAGATCTGACCTATAATGCTGCCAACGCATTCTATCCAAAGTCGCGTTCTTTTACAATAGGCGTAAACATTGCCTTCAAGTAGGTGGTGCGTTATTGTAATCAGGAGAATCCAAATAGAATTGAATTTGAAAAATAGAATTGAGTCATGAAAAAAAATATTAGAAATATATTGTTATCTGGGATAGCCATTATGCTATATCCGACTTTATCGTGTACAAAACTGGATGCTGATATTCCAAGTCAAATTGTTAATGAGAATTTCTGGAAGACACCGGCAGAAATTGCTGCTGGCAAAGCGCCAGCTTACGTGGCATTTCAGCGCGGGGTGTCGGAGTGGGGCGCTATTTACCACCAGCAGGAACTTACAACCGACGAAATGATCATTCCTACAAGAGGAAGCGATTGGGGTGATGGCGGATTATGGGCAAGAATTTGGTATCACGAACAAAAAGCAGATGATTCCAAATTGAACGATAGCTGGAACAACATATACAACGGAGTTGGAACCAGCAATTTTATCATTCATACCTTAAACAACCTGGATCCCGCCCCCTCCACTTTAAGCAACGACATCGCAGAAGTAACAGCAGCTCGCTCCTGGTTCTACTATCAGGGTTTAGATTTGTTTGGAAATATTCCTTACGTAAGAAACTTCAAACAAGATCCAACTACGGTAGTAAACATTCCAAGAAAACAGGTTTTCGATTCACTGGAAGCAGATCTTAAAGCCGCACTACCGCTTCTTACCACTACTGTAGATCTTACTACTTACGGCAAGGCTACCAAGTATTACGCCAATAGTATTTTAGCTAAATTGTATCTGAACGCAGAAATATATACTGGCACTCCAAGATGGAATGAGTGTATCGCAATGTGTGACGAGATTATCAATTCTGGTAAGTATAGTCTGATGTCCAATTATTTCGACAACTTCAAAGACAAGGTACAGGAAGCGTCTACAGAAAATATCTTTGTAGTACCTTTTGATGCAGCAAGAATCAAGGGACATAATTTCGTTCAAAAGAGCATTCAGGCAAGTTCGGGGCAATACACATTTGACATCTGCTGTGGCTATGGAGATAATGGCTGGAGCACTACCAAACAATTGTATGACTTTTACGACACTACTTCCACGTACGAATACAGAACGGAGAACGGACATTCCAACAAGTACAGAACATTTAATGATATGCGTTCCGGGCAGTTCCTCTTCGGTCAACAATTCGTGAAAGGGGTAAAATATCCACCATACAGAGATGTATTGGTTGGCAGTAGCAATACAACTCCGGCCGGCTATTCAAATTCTCCCGAAGATGCTATCATGCTGTATGATCAGCAATCAAACCTTCCGGTTAATTACTTCGACACCATGTATTTGTTTTCAAATGCCAATGCATATTTCAGAATGGCAGGACTAAGAAATATTAAATACTTCCCTGACCCGCAAACCAATATAGATGGAAACCTGGGCAACGATTTTGTAGTATTTCGTTATGCAGATATCTTACTCATGAAAGCTGAGGCGCAGTTGAGACTTGGTATCAATCTGGATAACGCTCTGGAAAATGTAAATATGGTCCGCAGGCGTGCTTACGGATATCCAACTACCAGTGCTTCGCCACAGGATTGGACGCCCGCAAACCTTACACTGGAAAATATCTATGCGGAAAGAGCAAGAGAACTCGCCTGGGAAATGGTAAGACGGCAGGACATGATCCGCTTCGGCACTTACCTGAACGCCCGAACATTCCCGGTAAAACCGGCTGACAATCCGGACAAGCACACTTATTTGTTCCCGATACCATCACCTCAGTATGCTACCAATCCTAATTTAACCCAAAATCCGGGATATACTTTCTAATGTAAAACGGCCAGGTAATAAATAAATGAAACGCAGTATTTGATAGAAAAATACTTGAAAATAACAAAAAGAGGTTGCACAAATGAGCAACCTCTTTTTGTTAATCTATTTTTGTATAGCCCTACTTACCTCCCGATACTTCCTTCGATAGCTCATTGTTCGGTTGTTGGTAAATTATTTTAATCTTCGGATATTGAATAACTAGTTTGCTCATCGCAAGAGAATCGATATCCACACCACCGATGTATAACTGCTTAAGATTTTTAAGCGTTAGTAATGATTCCACCGCCTTGGTGGACAAGCTTGTACCATACAGGTTCAGGTATTCTAAATTTGACAACGACAACAATCCGTCTATTCCATCTGAGGCAATTTCGCTATCATTTACTGTGAGCTTACGAAGGTTGATAAGTTCTCCGATAGAAGACAAAGCTGTATCGAGTTTTCCTGCATGGCTAATTTTCAACCATACCAATTGGTCTTTTGCTGCGGTTAACAACTTTGTATCCATCTTGTCCTTACCGCTATTGTTAATAGTAGCTTGTAATAAATTGCTTTTTTCGGAAAGCGTTGTCACGAGAAAGCCTGCTTTTTTCAGGTCATTGATCACTGCAGGATCTAATGGTGAAGCTTCGAATGCCAGACTATTATTGCTTTCGGCTATCCCCAAATAATCGGTGAGGATTTTACGCGTAGCAGAGTCGGGTTGCATAGTACTAATCATTGCTGATTGAGGTGCCTGGTTCTCAATCCACCAACGCAGTATGGCAAACTGCTCCCTCGTCAATGGCTTTTTGCCGTCTGCGGGCATAAACTTTTTATCGTCTTCCGGTAGGGTGATCCTCTGGTAAATAGTACTTTTTTCCAGGTTGCCCGGAACTAAGGCGGGCCCCTCTTCGCCGCCCTTCAACATCTCTTCATAAGTAAGCATCACCAAATTACCTTTCTTCTTTTCCGCATTATGGCAACTCACACATTTTGCCCTAATGATTGGCAAAACAGCATCTGAAAAAATATCCGCTGAATCCAGGGTTTCTATTTTTTTTGCTGACACCGCTTTATCTGAATCCACACCAAACCAACCTGCCAATGTACTAGGCTGGTATTCGTTGAGATAACCTGAACCATGTGTGAGCGATCCCCCATAGTGTCCCGTTACTATAAGTAATAAGGTGCATATGCTCAAAGAGATCGGCAGGCTATAGCTTATCCACTTTTTTTGCAATCTGGCTCTTCTCAAAAAATAACAAATATGTATCACCAGCGCCAATAGTATTCCAGACCATTTATGCCAATTAAGCGTACCATCATCATAGCCTCCCTGCATCGACAAAAAATAACCGAGTAATACAGAAGCTGTAGCACTAAAAGCCGCCACCAGCCAAATAAAATTTACAATTGTTCGATGTGTTGTAGCATTTGATTTTCGAAAAAAAACTTCGATTAACAACGCAATGCATACAAATCCTATAGGTAAGTGAACAGCCAATGCGTGAAACCTTCCGAGAAATATAAGAATATCAGGAGTTGACTCCATTAACAAGTGGAATTTAAATCATTTGTGAAACCGAAACAACCATCGGCATGATGCCCAAAGAACGGAAAGATGAACGGAGCGTCGCAACCCATGTTCATTAGCATTACAATTGCTGGCATCATACTAATATATCATGTACAACTCTTCCGTGTACATCTGTCAAGCGGAAGTCGCGTCCACTGAAACGGAAAGTAAGCATTTCGTGATCAATGCCAAGCAGGTGCAACATGGTAGCATGCAGATCGTGAATCGATACTTCATTTTCTACCACCCGATAGCCGTAATCGTCCGTGCGGCCATATATAGTGCCGCCCTTGACACCGCCACCTGCCATCCACATACTGAATGCAGAAGGATTATGATCGCGTCCATCTGCCCCCTGAGCAAAAGGTGTGCGACCAAACTCGCCTGTCCATACTACCAGGGTTTCATCGAGCAGTCCCCGCGACTTAAGGTCCTTTAATAAACCGGCAATAGGTTGATCTACCGCATGGGCATTGGCAGCATGTGCCCTCTGCAAGTCTTCATGCTGGTCCCATCTGTCACGTGCAGCTTGTGGACAAGTCAATTCAATAAAGCGTATACCTCTTTCTACTAATCGCCTCGCCATCAAACATTGCGCCGCATAACTTCGGGTATGCGGATCGTCTGAATACAATCCATACAACTTTTTAGTAGCTTCTGATTCACTCTTAAACTCTGTCAATTCCGGCACAGAGGATTGCATCCTGAATGCCATTTCATTGTTCGCAATGGCAGATTCAATGGCATCTCCATCGCCCAGTTTACCTAGCAAAGTCCCATCCATCCTTCGAGCGAATGCCAGCTTATCTTGTTGTAAGCCGCTTATAGTATCAGCAGGAAGTATATTGGCAATCGGTTCGGCCCCGGCTCTTAAAATAGAAGCCTGATAGGACGCTGGTAAAAACCCGTTTTTAAAATTATCCAATCCCCCTGGCGGAATCATTCCGCCATCCAATACCACGTACCCTGGCAGATTGCTGTTTTCGCTGCCCAGTCCATAATTGATCCAGGAGCCCATACTGGGTCTCCCCTGCAAACCACTGCCGGTATGCAAAAAATAATTCGCACTGGTATGCTCTGGGAACTGCGATTTCATGGAACGAATTAGGGCCATGTCGTCCACGCAGGTGGCTACATGCGGAAATAATTCACTCACATCCATACCACATTCCCCATATTTTTTGAAAGCCCATGGACTCTTCAAAATCTTTCCTATACTGTTAAACTGTGTAGCATCCACTTTAAATTTAGCGGTGGGATCTTCGCCGTTTTCTTTGTCGAGCCTGGGTTTGGGGTCAAAAGAATCTACCTGCGATACGCCCCCATCCATGTAAAGGAAAATAATATTTTTCGCCTTGGGAATATAGTGCGGAGATTTTGTTAACAGGTTAGCTACTTCTTTGGACTTTTCTGATTGTGAGCAAGCAGAAAACAGACTACCAAGCAACCCCATATACGCCACTGAGCCAAAGCCACATTTACAAATGCTCAGCATTTCCCGGCGGGTTACCGGCTGGTACAACGAATTTAGTTTTCCAGACATATCATTAAATTAAAAAAATGAATTCTTTCAGATTAAACAATGAGTGACAATAGTCTTTCCAGACAACAACATTATTCAATATATTATTTAAAGGCACCTGATGGGTAACAGCGAGTTGCTGTACAAAGCTGACACCAGCCTTTATTTCTTCTTCTGAAGCGTTTCTAGAAAAAACTTTCAGGTAAGCCTGTTGAACAATCTCCTCTATCGTTTTATTTTTTGACGCTAAGAGTAACTGTGCCATCCGCTCTGCCTGTAATATCACAAAGGGATCATTCATAAAAAACAACGACTGTGCCGGAACGTTAGTAACATTCCTGTTACCGAAAGTTGAAAAAGGAATCGGACGATCAAAATTCAACATGGTGGGGTCTAAAAAATTGCGCCGCACCTCTTGGTAAATACTTCTACGTCCGGCACCATCAATAGGCCCTGACTCCGAAGGTTTACCAAGTCCATTCATAAACGAAGTGAGGAAAACTGGTACTGGTGGACCATACATGGTAGCATCAAGATTTCCGCCAGCCATCAACAAACCATCCCGTATCGCCTCTGCTTCTATGCGTAGCAAAGGGAAACTACCCAGGTACAGGTTTGTCGGATCCTTCTTTAGCATGTCTTTTGAGTCAGCCGTTGAGCGCTTGAATGTTTCTGATAGAACAATCAACCTGATCATTTTCTTAATTGACCAATTGTCCTTCTTAAAACGTATAGCCAGGTAATCCAACAATTCGGGGTGCGTAGGCAGTTTACCCTGTAACCCAAAATTATCTACGGTTTCCACTATACCTTTCCCAAACAGATGGTGCCAGATACGATTCACCATTACCCGAGATGTAAGTGGATTATCAGGACTGAGCATAGATTCGGCGAGTTCCAACCGGCCGCTACCTGTAGACTGGTATACCGATCCATTACTATTTAATGCGGTAAGAAACCGACGAGGCACTTTATCTGCAGATACCTGTTGATGATCACCCCGAATAAAAACGGGACTGTTGATGGCGAAACCATCATACACACCACTATAAAAAGCACTATCAACTATATTTTGTCCGGCTGAAATGTCTGTGTCTCTTATTCCCAAACTCTCTTTTGTAAGCACTCCCTTTTGTAATGCTTTGTTCAGCACACGAATATCAAATTCTGTACTTTCCAGCTTTTGCCAGCGTGCTATTGCATTTGGTATAGAAATTTCTTCCTCTACGGTTTCCGCCAGAATAGGAAGTTTTCCATTAAAGGACATTACATATTTCACCTCCACAAAAGCATTTGAAGCCAAACTGTATGAATGCTGATCGTAATCGCCCGGCATGATCTCAATATAAGCACTATGTCCCTTCCATGTAGAAACGTCAATAACAATATCTTCCCATTTAGTACTATTAACTCCTTTGCTCAAACCACCATAAATCGGATCGGAGATTAGTTGAAAATTATTTATTACAACTCGGATAGTGGCTTCACTTCCCAAAGCCCTTACACTAAGAAAATCATCGGCGATGGTAAATGTGGGAGACCGCAATACACCAAATACGCCCAAGCCATTCACACGGCTGCTGGCTTTCCCTTCATCCAGGTAGAGCAGTGTATTTTTTTGCTTATCAAACACCGGATTGCCCAAAGTAGAGGCAAATGCCAATCCATTGGTTTTCCAATTGCCCCAATCATTTTTTCTAAAGTCGCCCAAAACAGAAGATGGACCAGCGTTTGTAGGTATGCGGTATTGTACCTGCTGAAAAGAAGAACCCGCAAAAGCTGGTTGATCAGCCAACCATCTACCGGCTATTGACTTTCGTAATTGCTGCTGTGATTGTTTTAATTGAGGATCACCCGTCCACTTCCTTTCTGCAGGCACTGGTGAAAAACGGGTGCTCTCCATTATACCATACATAGCATAATAGTCGGTAGTAGGGATAGGATCAAATTTATGATCGTGACAGCGCGAACAAGAAAACGTAAGGCTTTGGAAGGTTTTGCTGGTTACATCAATCATATTATCAATCCTGTCAGCTTCGTCTTTGCGGATATCTACCGGCCCCTGCACGCCTTCTGTCATGGCTAGAAAAACAGTACCCAAATGAGATTCGTTAGCACCTGTAACTGCGTTTATGCGTGGCTGTGATAACAGGTCTCCCGCTAGCTGTTCTCTCAACAGCTGATCGTATCCTATATCCTCATTAAAAGCCCGCACCAGATAGTCCCGATAACGCCAGGCTCCTGCTATGGCAAAATCAAATTCATGGCCTCTTGTTTCTGCATATCGGGTCAGGTCCATCCAGTGTCTTGCCCAGCGTTCTCCAAAAGCAGGGGCATCCAGGTAGCGGTCTATCATTTTTTCATAAGCGTCAGGGCTTTTATCATTGATAAATTGCTCCATTGCCTCTGTTGTCGGAGGCAGACCAGTAAGCAAGTAAGCGACCCGACGGAGCAAGCTATTTTTATTGGCTTCGCCTGTAGGTTTTATTTTATTCTCAGTCAGTTTCTCATTTATGAAAAAATCTACAGGATTACCAGTTTTACGCTTTACCTTCTCAAATACTGTAGTATCGGGTGATATGAATGCCCAATGTGGTTTCCATTCAGCTCCCTTCTCAATCCATTTGGCAAGAATAGCAATCTCTTTCTCGGTAAGCAACATTTTCGAATCAGGTGGGGGCATCACCATATCCGGATCCTTATGCTCTATACGGGCAAGTAAAGAACTAATATCCGGGTGACTTCTATTGACGGCATAATTACCGCTTTTTAATAGTTGAGTAGCTCCTTCTTCCGTATCCAACCTTAAGTCCCCTTTGCGCGAACTAGGGTCGGGTCCGTGACAAAAGTAACATTTTTGTACCAGGATAGGTTTTACATGAAAGTTGAAATCGACAGTTGCAGGCAGATCAGGGTATCCGGTTTTAAATTCCATGTTAATCACCGCCACATAAACTAATACAGCCAGACTAACAAAAATGGCAATGATTTTTTTGTTCAAAAATGTCATTAGGAAGGAAATTTCTTTAGAACAAATAAGGTTTGGTTGAATGGGCGAATATAATCCATTACTTCAATCATTTTACACAAAAATGTAACTAAAAAATTTACCCATTTTAATTGACTTTTGGTATCAACTCAAGTACCAAACCAACATAAATATCTAATGCTCTATGAGCTGCTAAGTGGATAAAGATTATATGAAAAAGTAATAATTTATTTAAAATTATGTATATTGTTCTCAAGCGTATACCAGATTGAATGCCGTTTAGTTAAGGTTTTTATTTAAACGGGATGAGATTTATTT
>CAZRYS010000055.1:0-19916 GCA_964604365.1 uncultured Terrimonas sp. | reverse complement strand
AAAGTATCCAAAAGCCGCCGGGGAATTATTACACCCAATTCCCTAAAACGCCCTGCTGTAGCTTTTACACTACTGACATTTGGGCTACAGTACCCTGAATAATTGCCGAATATGAAGCTATTAACCTTAACTAAATGGCAGTTCGGGCTTAATTGTTTAATTGACAAAATCTTAATAAGTCAAACATTTAAATTACTAATTTTTTTAGTAATTTTGTTTTCGGTTTTAATGCCAGTAGCCTTGAATATACCATAAATGAACTTATCAAGAATTGAAGAAAAATTGAGCATCCTTGCAGATGCAGCCAAATACGACGTCAGTTGTAGTTCCAGCGGCAGTAAACGAAAGAACAATAGTGGCATTGGCAATGCGTCGGCATCGGGCATATGCCACACCTATACCGAAGATGGTCGTTGTGTATCGTTGTTAAAAATCCTGTTGACCAATCACTGTATTTTCGATTGTGCCTTTTGCGTCAGTCGCAAAAGTAATGATGTGAAAAGAGCCGCTTTCACGGTAGAGGAAGTAGTAGAACTCACCATGAACTTCTATCGCAGAAATTACATTGAAGGTCTGTTTTTAAGCTCGGGAATTTTTAAAAATGCAGATTACACAATGGAGCGGCTGCTTCGCATTGTAAAGAAACTACGTACAGAAGAACGTTACAATGGCTACATTCACCTTAAAACAATTCCGGGCGCCAGCGATGAATTGATCAAAGAAGCCGGTTTGTATGCAGACCGGATGAGCATTAACCTGGAAATGCCTACGGAAGCCGGACTTAAAATGGTAGCACCGGAAAAATCGCATGCCGCCGTTAGAAAACCCCTGGGTTTCGTTAATGAACAAATGCAGGCTTACAAAGCGGAGAAAGCTGTCATCAAACATGTACCCCAGTTTGTACCGGCAGGACAAAGTACACAAATGGTGATTGGCGCCACCCCGGAATCTGATTTTGAGGTAATGCAGGTAGCCAGCGAGTTTTATAAGAACTATCAACTGAAGCGGGTGTACTACAGTGGTTATGTGCCCATCAATCCACAAAACAATTTATTACCGCAAATCGGAACTGCACCACCCCTGATAAGGGAAAACAGACTCTACCAAACGGACTGGCTGTTGCGTTTCTACCATTTTGAACTAAACGAAATTTTAAATCCTACGCACACACAACTCGATCTGGACATCGATCCAAAACTAAGCTGGGCACTGCGCAACATGCGCCAATTTCCCGTAGATATTAACCGGGCTCCGTTTGCTACCATCATCCGGGTACCGGGTATTGGCAGGCAATCTGCCATGAAAATTATACAGGCAAGAAAGTTTGGCAAATTACACGAATACCAACTAAAGAAAATGGGAGTCGCCTGGAACCGGGTTAAACATTTTGTAGTTTGTGCAGACAGCCCATTTGTGCCTGGCATGCCGTTAGGCTCTACCATCCGAAATACTATTCTTCGGCAAGGATATAGCAAATACACCGCCACCTTGCAAACGCATCAACTCAGTCTTTTTTAGCCATGCGATATGTTTTTGATGGTTCGTATGCCGGGTTTCTCTGTTGTGTGTTTGAAAGTTTTGAACGCAAAGAAAAAAATGTAAATCCCGTGCCCAACGATCAATTTCAACCGGGCATTTTTGCCGATAGCAGAGAAATTGTCACCACTCTGGAAAAAGCTACCCGTGTTAGCAAAGGATTGCAACAACACTGCGGAAAAGCCGCCGCCAACTTTTATAAAGCTTTTTTATCAGAAGATACAACTGGCTGGCAAGCCATCTTTAACATCATTACTACCATATTTAGAGAAGGAGATGCTATTCTTGGCAACTACGGTAATACAGATGTGTTGTACTTTTCACAAACCCTTACCAAAGTAAACCGGGAACGACATCGTATGCAGGCTTTTATCCGATTTCAAAAAACAACGGATGGCATGTATGTTTCTGTAGTAGAACCCGATTTTAACGTACTGCCGTTACTGTCTGACTTTTTTAAAAAACGGTATGCCGATCAACCCTGGCTTATATATGACGCCAAAAGAAAATACGGATTATTATACAACAAAACATCGGTATGTGAAGTACAACTCAGCCCGGCTGAAAAAAATGCACTCATCACGCACACTGTCATTGAACTCGATGAAAAAGAAGAAGCCTTCTCCCAACTTTGGAAAACCTATTACAAAAGCACCAATATTGTAGCCCGAAAAAATATGAAGTTACATTTGCAGCATGTACCCCGTCGATATTGGAAATACCTGACCGAGAAACAATAACCTAATCAGCACCTGGATGGCATCAGCCCGGTAATATCAACAAAAAAACATTCATGGGTAATACCAATCAACGGCTGCCCGATACTATCTGCAAGATAGAACATGGTCAACCCGGCTCGTTCATAGTGGTAGTAATTCGCCTATGCACCGCCTGCTTTGGTTTCTTGCTTAACCTGCCTTGTTAAAAATAAAAGACGGGTAGTGTATATCAGATTTTAAAAGAAAGAGTCATTTCGTAAATTTGCCGGTCGGATGCATCGCTATCAGCGATAAAACAGGGTGATGCCCGATGGATAAATGATGTAGCAATATGAACAGCTCTATCCGTTTTACACGAATTCCCTTTATGCAATAATGCTGGTATGAAAAACCCGATTCTATTAGGCTTTTTGGCCTCCTTGTTTTTTGCAGTCACTTTTGTGTTAAACAGGTCTATGTCTTTGCAGGGCGGTAGTTGGATATGGAGTTCTTCCCTGCGTTTCTATTGGATGTTGCTTTTCTTTTTGACCATCGTACTGTGTCGTAAAAATCTGAAACCACTCTTATTGACAATCAAACGCAAGCCCCTACCCTGGTTGCTGTGGAGCACCATTGGTTTTGGGCTATTCTATTCATCGCTAACCTATGCTGCCGCCTTTAGTCCTTCCTGGCTGGTAGCCAGCACCTGGCAGATCACCATTATAGCAGGGATGATTTTAGCCCCTTTCATTAGTAAAAACAATCAAGCTGCCAATACGCCGTCAACATTTTTATTTACCGGCATTATCTTACTCGGTATTATCGTGATGCAGCTCACGGAATTGAAGTCGGCTTCAGCGCATCATTTACTTACCGGCATATTTTGGGTAGGCGTGGCCGCATTTGCATACCCGCTCGGCAATCGTAAAATGATGCAGGTGGCAGACGGGACGCTGGACGTATTTCAGCGGATACTGGGCATGGTAATATGCAGCCTGCCGTTTTGGTTTATACTGAATGGCATTGGTTTTTTCACCGGGCACTCTTTCCCTTCCCGGGACCAATTGGTATCTACTTTTGTTATCGGCGTATTTTCAGGTGTGGTCGCCACTACACTATTCTTCGCGGCTACCGACAAAGTAAAAAACAACCAACGTGAATTGGCGGCTGTAGAAGCCACGCAATCCACCCAAGTACTTTTTGCCCTTGCTGGAGAAGTATTGTTACTGCAGGCTGCCCTACCCGGACTCAATAGTTTTATCGGTGTAGCATTAGTGGTATTAGGTATGGTATTGCACAGCCTGAAAAAACAGCAGCGCCCAAAGCCTGTCCGCTGATTCGTTTTGTAAAGACAACACCCCGGTTAGTTAATCATCGAAAATCCGGGTGCCGTCCCTGCTTTGTTTCGCTTTCAGCATCGTTCTTGCCAACTTGTTCGACCAAACTAGTAAAACGGAGCTAATTGATGCGCATTTCCTTCCAGGTAAGCAATAATCATTTTTCCGCCTTATGCAGAAAAAGAAATCCCATTGCCACCCAAGCCCAACATGAAGCAGGCGTTGCTGTATTCCCTGTAGTCATGCCCCCTTTGCCAGTAACACGCATGTATGGGCATCGGTTCGTGTCTCTAAGCTTAAAACTACCTTCAATGCCGTTTAGATGTAATTTTTGCATTACTGAGATTTCGGCTACAGTACCCTGAGTAATTGCTGAATATGAAGCTATTTAACCTTAACTAAACGGCATTGAATCTACCGTACACTCAAAAAGATCATATCCTGTTACTACAAGTGCCTATTAGGAAGATTTCCAACTACATGACTATTCACGCCAGTTACCAACCCAAACCCGAAGATCACAAAGGATCAGTATATCTGGTCGTCAAAATTTGTATCTTAAAACACAATCACGATTTTATTTTACTTCAACTTTATCCTGATGCCGGGTAAAAAGGAATTTATAAATTATATCGGATATAAGGTTGGGAAGTCGTCTCCTGAAAATGGAGAGGGTTTAGCATTCTTACAAGATTACCTGGCAGCGAAAAAGGATTGTCCTGGTTTTCCTTTTGTTTTTTTCTGCGATCATATACCCACCGCTACTGAGCTAAGCGACATTACAGGCCACGGCGATGTATTTAAAAAAAGAACAAAACCGCTGGTGGTAGTACTACAGCAAAGTAATATAAAAGACCTCTCTGCCTGTTGGCAATTGCTTGATATGGGTGTAGACGATGTAATTGAATGGGGCGAATCGGGAGAAATTGTAGAATACCTGGAGTCGAAGTATCAAAGAAACAAACTGATCAAAGAAACACTTGATTCCACATTAGTAAAAGCCAATCTAGTAGGCAGTAGTACGGTTTGGAAACAATTTCTGGAAGGCATTATAGAAACAGCCTTATTTTCAGCTGCGTCCGTTTTATTAATTGGCGAATCTGGTACGGGTAAAGAACTGTTAGCGCGTCTGCTTCATACACTTGATGCAAGAGAAGATAAAAAAAAACTGATCATCGTTGATTGCACTACTATTGTACCTGAGTTATCCGGTAGTGAATTATTTGGACATGAGCGGGGTTCTTACACCAGCGCTGTACAATCCAGGGAAGGCGCTTTTGCCTTAGCCAATGGAGGCACCCTGTTTTTAGACGAAGTAGGAGAATTACCACTCAATTTACAAGCAGAGCTATTGCGCGTTTTACAAGAAGGCACTTATAAAAAAGTAGGTAGCAATAACTGGCAAAAGACAAATTTTCGATTGCTATCTGCTACCAACAAAGACCTGCGCCAGGCAGTGCAACAAGGCCGTTTCCGGCAAGACCTTTATTACCGTATCGCCGATTGCGAATTTCATGTGCCTTCCTTAAAGGAACGCAAAGAAGATATTCCGGAACTTGTCGATCATTTTTTAACTGCCCTTTTTTCAGGCATCAACACCCCGGTTATGGACAAACTGGTGATGAAGTGTGTGATAGATCGCGAGTTTCCAGGTAATATCCGTGAACTAAAACAATTGGTAAAACGTATTGCCCTCCGGCATGTAGCCCATAAACAAATTACTATAGGTGAAGTACCACCAGAAGACCGTTTCTATAATCCCGAAAAAACACCCTGTACAGGTAGCCCTGGTAATATGCAAGACGTTATTAGGAAAGCACTACTAACCGGCGAAAACTGGTGGAATCTTAAAAATAAGATTTCCGAAGCTGCCATAGCCATAGCATTAGATATAGAACATAATAATAAACAAAAGGCCGCCGAACGATTAGGAGTAGATGTACGAACAGTGCAGCAATATGTGAAAAGAAAGGGTACAGAAATTAGTTAATTAATAATCTTGCTATTACTTAAGTTACATTCTGTAAATGCCTCTGGTGTAATAGTTATCTCTTTTTTATTTTTTATGAGTCAGAATTACAAAAAATAGCCTAAATCTACAACTCGTAGACAAGATATTAATTTTTCAGCCACTGCTGAATATTTTGTAATACTGACGGACTCATTCGCACAGCAACATTTCCTTTTGTATCAGTTCCACCTACTCTTTTTACTATACCTACTATCGCTCTAAATTGGCGCCATCTAACCCAAAGAGGGCTACCACTTTGCCCCCCACATATATCCAGTTTAAATTCAATAGTTTGAGGGTAAACAGCAACATTTTGATCATAAGCACTCACTTGCTTGTTACCATCAATATCACCAGCATATCCAGCGGTATTTACTTTGTGCTTTAATAAAAGATCGTCAGGTTTATAAGCAAGTCTTCTCCAGTAACCAATGCGTTTTCCAATCGGCTCTTTTAAAGTAATAACACCATAGTCAAAGGGAGTGGCAGATTTATAGTCTAAAGCTGTTTTATAATCATCTGGCACATCAATACGAATAGCTGTTGAAAAACCAAATGGTTCAGTTCGTTTTGAACTACCATCGCCGTTTTTTCCCGGAACGACTCTTATTCCCTTTGAATATGTCGAAGTATTTCGATCATAAAGACAATGTGCAGAAGTAATTACTTTGTTTGGCGCAATTAAAGTGCCTGTACAATGACTTCCGTCATCCATTTCAATCTTGCATATATACTTAAAAGGCTCAATGCTAGTATCTCTTACGAGCGCTCTCCTCCCTCCTTGAATTCCTCCCGGTTGCAATTCACATTTTCCAACTAGACTGGACTCAAATTCAGTATCAAGCGAATCAGGTAGACCTCTCCATATAACCGGAGCAGTTTTCAATTTAGTACTCCGAGTCTCCAACTCTGGTAACAATTCAAATTCATTTTGTTTACAATTACACATAACTAAGCTGTTTAGAATGATTAATATTTTTTGTTAAACGAAGAAAGTTTTTATACAAGATCAGTCCCTCTTCTTCCCTTGGTAAATGCAGGGCTTTTATTTTTTCCAGCTCTATACCCGGGTGTATCCAGGGACCGTCAGAGCCAAAGAGAATCTTATGCGGTCCCGCTCTTTTTACCGCCTGCTCTATCATTTCAAACCGGCGTACACCCGATGTATCTGTATACACATTTTTATACCGTTCGAGTGGACTTAAAAAGGCTAGTTGTGATTCCCATTTGTCCGCAAAACTGCCCAAATGTGGTATAATAAAATTGACGCCGGGATATTCAGCAGCCATCAAATCAATAGTGGATATTTCATCCATCGTATCATACAAAACCGGTAAGCCAAAATGTAATGCTGCATCACATACCTCCCTGGTTATTCTTGCGTCGTAGCGATGTATTTTTATGCCGCAAAAACCATCTTGCTTCACCGCCTTTTCAACGATGCGGAGAATAAGCCCTGCATCCTTTTGCGCATGTATAAAAACAAAGCCATAAAACCGCTTTCGATTGCTATTCACAATTTTTGCTACCTGTGCATTTGCCTTATGGTAGCTGGGATTAAGTGCTGCAAACAGTACGGTTTTTGTTATGGTATATTCATCGGCCCATTGCAGGTATTTTTCAAGTTTGGCATTCGTGTCCCAGGGCCCCGTCAACCCGTTTCCCTTTCCTGCATGGCAGTGACAATCTATTATCATACTTGTAGTATATAATCTTATCGCCTTCTGCTCATTGCCATTCGCTGCAGGTTCTTTTGTATCAGGTAGGCCGGCATCAATGCTTTTTCATCACTACCGCCTGCAATTTCCTGGGCGGAAAGATCTACACCCGTTACGGCCTGGTAGCAATGTATATATCGCTGTACCGAATCGCGGAAGAGTAAGGCCCAATCTTTCGCCAGGTCACGGGTATCAATTTGTGTCCAGGATATCCAGCGGATGGAAAGAATTATTTTTTCACCATGCTCGGCCAAATCGTGGTAATAACTGATGCTGGCACCCGGCCATCCCATAATTGACTTCATGGTGTCAACTTTATCCATCCAGCTTTCGTCATACGGCACCATAATACGGCCACCCAAAAATTCCCTTATTTCACCCCGGGAAAGAATGTATTGTTCTATCATCATTTCCGCCCGGGCTGTCATGGTAAGCTCTCCTGCCTGGTTGCCGGCGGCTTCAGCAATCAACAAGTGTAACTCTCTTAGTGCATTTAAAATAGGAAACGCATCAGGCACACGAAAGAGGTTATCCGCTTCTTTATAAAACAGCGAACATTTATACAACAGGTTATGATAGGCCTGTATAAAGGCAGAATTACTTTCTACTGTATTGATGCGGGCACCGGTACCTACAAACAGGGTAAGGCCATATTGGTGATCATATTCAAATTCTCTTCGTTTAGGGGTAAGCCGGTGTACTTTATCCTGTATATATCCCCATATTAAATTATTAAGAGGCCGCAGCGGATCTAACACCAGGTTTGTAAGCGGGTTTCTATCTGAGGTGGTTCGCTTGTTTTGAAATCGGTTGGCTATTGCATTGATGGTATGTGACAACATACCTTCCTCATGCCAGTAATTCCAGATAAGCTCTATAAACAATGGCCTGAAACGAAGTTCCTTACTGGAGCAGCAAACGTCTTTTAGCTTTTCATCAATGAGTCTTACATATGGTAAGGGTAAAAAGCTTGCATCAATATCGCCATCATCCAGCCCAAAAAATTTATTTACAAATTTTTCTGTTGCGTATTTTAAAATACTGTATGCCTTGGAGCTGGAAAATAACACCCCACCCCTAAAAAGCATTCTTTCATTCGCCGTAAGTAAATGGCCTTCACCATCCGGCAAATCGTCACATTCATCCACCCTTTTGCCTGGGTTTGCAGTGCTTGCCGATTCTGTACTTGAACTGCCAGTAAATTTTGCTGGTTTGCAATCCAGGATATCATCCATCAGGCTTTTATATTCTTTGAATATTAAGCGGGTTTCGTTGATAAATTTTCCTATAGCTAATATCTCAGATGGTCCGGCTTGATTTACCCGGGTTGCATTAACGGTAATGGGAATACCCCCACCTTTTAAGTGCGATAGTATTTCATTACAGGTTTCTTTGCATGGATTATCATGTTCGGTATGGTGTAGCTCTCCTTGTAATAATTCTTTTTTTTCTTGTTCCTGGTTCATAAATATTTATTTATAGTATGAATGTTTAGTTCCTGAAAAAAGCCCATCTTTTTAGCTGGCGGGTAAGTACGGCCGATTCTGTTCCCGCATCTACCAGTATATCTGCTTTTGCCTGGCCCATAATGGCAAACACCAGTGTAGGCGGCATATCATTTAAGTTTATTTTTTTTTGTTTCCATGATTGATAATATTTTTTTAACTGAAAAGGCTGCCTGTTCTGTACGGGAAACAGATCAATTAATCTCTTTCCTTTCATTTCTTTTGTGGAATGCTTCAAGACTATTTCTACAAATGCTGCAGTATGCTTTTTTATTTCCTGCAGGTCCGACACTATTTCTTTTTTTAATCCTTGCAGTGGATAAAAATCTTCCCACATATTCCATAGCCGGTCCCATTGCTTATCTGGAAATAACTTTTTTCCGAAGGCACAGCTAAGCCAAACACGGGCATAAGGCGCAGGGTGCGGGTCATTCATATCCAACCTGAATTGAAAATACCGGGGAAGCGTTACCACTCCCATCAACCCCAGTGTAGCGGCTATACCCAGCAAACCGCTGGCCCATACGTCACAAACGATCTCCGATATCCAGCGGTCAAAATATTTCCAGGCATTACTACTATTACCGGCATTAACTTTTGCGGCAAGTTCTTTTTTTAAAGTTGCGACCAGGTCGAGCAAGGCTGTAGCCTGGTGTCCTACTTCATGGATGAGAGAAGAAGCGATACCGCTACCTATCAGTCTTTCGCGGGGTATTTGTATAACAGCAACCGGGTTTTCATCCCCCCCCGGAAGCCTTGTTCTGGCTCTTCGTATGGCAGCGCCATGACCACGATCCAGGTATACTACCAAGGCTGGTATGTCAACAAGTGACTTAAGCATATTCAAGCCATCTTCCGCTAACACATCTAAGCCTGCTAACCATACGCCTACATAATGCTCCGATCGCTGTGACAAAACATCCGCAAATATGTCAAGTTGATCTAAAATGCTGTTGAAACGTAACCTAAGAATTGAAAACGCTGTTTGCCACTCTTCGGGAGAAAGCTTATGATCATTTCCTGCTCTTATTTTGTCAATGAACTCTTGCAGTTTTTTTCTAAGATTGGACTTTCCACTTTCAAGCAACTCTGTAATTTGTTTAAATGCTTCGCCAGATACCGATGCTCCTTTTACCATGGGCATTGTCATTGTAAATGGCCGTACCTGGTTAAGCCTCGCCAGTAAGGAACGAGCTTCCGTTTCCAGGAAAGCAACCGGGTATTGACTCAGCGTTTGCAAGACATCACTATTGGTAGGGTTATTAATATCTCCCGGAAAAATGTCCGTTCTCTATTCTTCTATTTCCATTTTTAGAAACAATAAGACCGGGCGCATACAACATGGAGGCTTTTATCAACGCCTGCCTCGCATCTTCCTGTGGGTCGCCACTATCTATATCTGTTAGTTGCCGGGAGGCATTACCGGCTAATCTTACCACAGCCCGGGCGGTTTCAAATTCACGATCTTCATTGCTAAGCCCATCAAATTCCAGCTCAAACATTTTTGCGGCTGCACTCCCTGCACTCAATCCCATTTGTGCACCCATAGGACCTCCTGCAAATGTGCCAACAGCCGAGCCTAAAATTGGTAACGACTTTTTGGCAACATTCCTGATAAGTTTTTTCAACAGTTTCCCTTGGGACGACTTTGCAATACCCCTTACTATGCCGGCAGCATTATTTATGAGTGATCCAATAAAATATTCTAATTCTGCTTCATTGTTTAGGCTCAGTAATTCTGAGGCTAATTCCATTTCCCGGGTTTCGGAAAAACTTCCTTCGCTATCATATACTTCTCCGTCAAACTCATTCTCAAACTCAAATTCCGATTCATTACCCGCTTGCTGAGGCGGTTGCGATTCAGTATTTCCCATTTCCGGAGGTGTATTGTTTGGAGAAGGATTTTGCAATGCCTGGATACTTGCATTACTGGCTGCCAATTGCGCTGAAATACTTTTTAATGTTTCCAGTATATGGTTTTGCAATCCTGTATCGGTCTGAATAGGGTTATCAGAAACAGGTTGTGCAACGGCACCGGGATATGGTGAAACATAAGAAGGCTGATAACTATTATTTACTAATCTATTGCGCCAGTTATAGCGGTTCAAAAAAGGCTGGCGGCGGACGGGCGGTCTGTTGTCCCACGCAGGACGACGATAACGATTATTCCAGGAAGCATATGGATTGGTTGGTCTTTGAAAAGGAAAACGATTTGCCGAAGCACCCTGCCTTGCAGGTACTGTTACAACTTTTCCGGGACGACTATAGCTACGCCTGTTAGCGGGAGAGCCGTGCCGTCGTGTGCGGTCGTCATGTACTCTTACTTCGTCTTCGTACGCTATGTTTTCGTCTTCTGTTTCAAACTCATTATCATACTCAAACGCATATTCCTCCTCAAATTCATTGTCCAGTTCCATTTCGTCATTATACTCGTCTTCAAATTCATAACTGCCTTCCATTTCTTTTTCGTAAGTGTATTCATCTTCCAATTCGAACTCATCTTGTGTTTCAAATTCATAATTTTCAAATTCAGCATCTGTGTATTCATGTTCTTGGCTATACATAGTGAAATTTTTTGAGTGAACAGTTTGAAAATTGTTGACCTACCCTATAATTCCAAATCAATGCCAAAACACAAATAGTTGAATATCAATATTTTAAATGGATTAAAAACGAAATAAAATTCGCTTTTGCCTGTATAATTTTTAACCTGCGAAAAAAAAATCGTCTCTGATAAAGGATAGAAGACTAAAGGATCGTCCCTACGGATCACAGCGCCTTTCTGGAGTTAAAATTGAGCACTAGATAATGAGGATGTTCAGAAGAATAAAAACAAAAACTAAGGAGCGCCTCTCTGAAAAAATGATGTTTGGGCAATCTCAGATCTGAAGTGAATTAATGCTCATCGCCCGAAACGATAATAAGGAGCCAGTTTATTTTCCTTCCCTTTCAGATGATCTGTAATTATTTTTCGCCCCTGCGTAGAAAAAGTGATCCCGTTGCCACCAAAGCCCAATACAAAGTAGGCGTTTTTGTATTCCGGACTTTCGCCTATATACGGCAACCCGTCTTTGGTAGAACCAAACGTACCCGACCAGCTAAAATCTTCTATAAATTGAATGTCAGGTGCTACTTTCTTCAGCTTTTGTTGTAAGCGTCTTGCCGCTGCTTCCTTTTTTTCCTGCTGACCGGCTTCCGCATGATTTTCAGTATCCTCTCCCCCAACAATCATACGCCCTTCGCCGGTAGTACGCATGTACAGGTAGGGATCGTTGGTGTTCCATAACAAAATATCTTTGAGCTTATTCGTATGATTCAGGTGAGCTTCGCTGATAGTAGCATAGGTAAAAAACAAATCTGCAATTTTCTCCTTCAACATTTCGGTAGTTTCAAAACCCGAACAGAAAACAACTTTATTGCAGGTAATCGTTGCGCCCTCCGCAGTGGTGAGTACTGGTCTGCGTCCTTTAAAATTCATTTTCTTTATCTCTGTTTGGTCGTATACCTGCATGCCTTTTTTTATATTGCGCTGCAATAGCTCATGTGTCAACCTGTAGGCATCCACCGACGCAGCCGTATCCGATAAGATCGCGCCTTCACTCACAATACCATACTGCGATTTTACCTTTGCAGCACTCAGCCATTTCACCCCCAGGTTGTATTTATCGCGCAGCATAAATTCCTGTTGCAGTTTTTTTCCAGCGGTTTTATTATGTGCAAAATAGAGTGACTGCTTCATTTTAAAATCACATCCAATACGGTATTTTTTTACCAGTGCCGCCAGCGCATGAATAGCCGTTATACCCTCCTGGTAACAAAGTGCCGCCGCCGCTTCTCCAATTTTCTTTGCGAGGTCTATCAGTTGGGTATCCACTTCGTACTGTAACATACTGGTAGTAGCGGCCGTACTACCCTGCCCTATATCCCGCTTATCCAGCACCACCACTTTATAACCTGCCTGCGCCAGTGCATCACTCATCAGCGCTCCCGTGATCCCCCCACCAATGACCACTATTTCTGTATTGATATTTTTTTGCAGAAGAGGATAAGTATACAACAAGCCATTCTGTAATAGCCAGAATGATTCATAGGTTCTCAAGCGCATTTTTTTTATTTGAAGGTAGCAATAAAAATAGCACCATTGTTCTCCGGAAAAATATTCGGGGCTGTCGGTTGTTATGCATATCCCGGCTATTGTTCCGGTCTTTGGCAGTAGTGTGCCCCGTACGCACCCCGGCCAACGCCGGCACAGCTACTGCTGCCAGTCCGGCAGCCCGTAGGCGGTGGAATAACATCGCCATCGGGAACACTTGTTTGCCCGGGAATTATTGTTCACGCAAAGAACGCAAAGGGATACGCAAAGGACGCAGATTGGCTTCATTCAACCCTCCAGGTTCCGTCCTTAGCGCAAAGTTTCCTGAATTGTGTTATGCTGGCACTTTTCTATCGAGCTCGCGTTCCCAGAAACGATGTTGACCTACATTTTTTAAAAATATATCTACACCATTATCAGTTATTCCCGAATCCGGCTTGCAATAAGTTTTCTTTAAAAACATATCAGCATCTTTATCCAGCCCGATAGCCTTGCAATGACGGTATTGTTCGCTAACAAAATGTAGAGCGTCAGGATGATCGCTTAACGTGTTCACCGAATTTTTGCCACCCGGTATATAAACGGCATCAAATAACACGGAAGCCGTATTGAAAAAAGCTTCGTCGGGTGAAACCATTTTCCCTTTGTTGGTTTTAATAGCCGCTAATGAAGGACCAATCAATTTTATTTTGGCGCCCTTTGCGGCCGTTTTTGTTTGCAAACTTTTTAAGGTGTCGTCATTCACTCCATCTGCTATCAACACCGCGATGCAGCGGGACACAATATTTCCTTTTACCGTATTTGCCATGCTGAGTGCGGGAGACTGGTCGATATCCTGTTTTACCTTAACGGGGTTAAAGTCTTTTGGTTTACCGTCTGCAGGTATGGCGCCATTTTGTACCTGTTTCACTTTATTGGGTAGGGGTAAGCCTACTTTACTAGCTACATACTTTGCCAGCTCCATACTCACATTGGTAAGGGTATCTACCATGCGCTGACGAATTTCGGGGATGGTGACTTTCGACAACTCAAAACTGAACGCATCTTTGATATGTTGTTGTTCCGGTGCAGACTGACTATCGTAAAATAAAGTTGCCTGCCCGAAATGGTCCAAAAAACTCTTACTCCTGGCCCGAATTTTACGCGCATCTATTCTTTCGGTATAACTTGTAAAACCACCTTCTGCCATTTTTGCTAAATGAGGACAACCGCCGCCTATACTATTGGGAGCATAATGGGCTTTCCCTTTATGAATTGCCTGCTGATGGATACCATCCCGTTGATTGTTATGAATAACATTTACTGACTGATTAATCGGAATCTGGTGAAAATTAGGTCCTCCTAAACGCGACAATTGCGTATCTGTATAAGAAAATAAACGCCCCTGCAGTAGTGGATCATTGGTGAAATCGATTCCGGGAACCAGGTGCGCCGGGCTGAACATCACCTGCTCCGTTTCTGCAAAGAAATTATCAGGGTTTCTGTTCAAAGTCATTCTGCCCACTATCTGCACCGGCACTAACTCTTCAGGAACTATTTTTGTGGGGTCCAGCAGATCAAAGGCATATTTATGCTCATCTGCTTCCGGGATAATTTGTACCCCCAGATCCCATTCCGGGAAATTTCCGTCCTCGATGGATTCCCACAGATCTCTGCGATGAAAATCAGCATCTTTACCAGAGATCTTTTGCGCCTCATCCCAGGCCACGCTATGTACACCCAATACCGGCTTCCAGTGAAATTTTACAAAAGAAGATTTACCGGCTGCATTAATCAACCTAAAAGTATGTACGCCAAATCCCTCCATCATTCGCAAACTTCTCGGAATTGCGCGATCACTCATGGCCCACATTACCATATGGGTGCTTTCCGGCATTAAAGAAATAAAATCCCAAAAAGTATCATGCGCAGAAGCCGCTTGAGGAATTTCGTTATCTGCCTCAGGTTTTACAGAATGAACCAGGTCCGGGAATTTCATGGCATCTTGTATAAAGAATATGGGGATATTATTCCCTACCAGATCATAATTCCCCTCCGTAGTATAAAATTTAACGGCAAAACCACGCACGTCTCTGGCCATATCTGTAGAGCCTTTTGAACCGGCCACTGTCGAGAACCGAACAAATACAGGCGTCTCTTTGTTCACATCATTCAGGAATCCAGCTTTTGTAAAGTCTTTCAAAGACTTTGTAAGTTTAAATACACCATGTGCACCGCTGCCTCTTGCATGCACGATTCTTTCGGGAATTCGTTCATGATCAAAATGGGTAATTTTTTCCCTCAGTATAAAATCTTCCAGTAGCGTTCCTCCTCTGTCGCCAGCCTTTAAGGAATTGTGATCGTCATTTATCTTAACACCTTGATCCGTGTTCATCTTCTCTTCCGTAGACGAAATGTAATAGTTATTAAGCTGGTTTAACTTCCCATTATGAATCACTTTGTCGTTCTTCTTTGATTTGCTCATATCCGAAATTTTGATAGATTAAAAATGTTATTTGAATATTGAACCAATGGTTACTGAAGACCAGGATATACCTATAAAGCCGTCCCATAATTTCAATTCAAGCAACCGGGAGATTACACAAATATGGGTAGGATCAATTGGGTGGAACGCCGGACTAGCTGCCCGGAAATCTTTTATTCTGCCATTTACCTCCAGGGCACCGTGTCCAATATTTTACTGTTGAAAAACAACTGCTGATGATGAGCCGGCGTAGTATATAGACAACGCACCGTTCCCCCCGGGACAAGCCCTAAAAACTAAAAAGGACTGATCGTTCTGCTAATCAACAGCCCGGATAAACTTTAGAAAAGCAATTTTTAAACCTTTATTTTGCCCTCTACACCCGTATCGGAGGGCTCGCCTGAAACGGCTGACCAAACAATTTTGGCAAGCGTAACGAACTTATTGTCCTTTGGTTCCCAGTACCGGATATCTTCCGGATTTACGCGTATAAGGGTGATCGCGGGATCTTCTTTACCCTTTTCAAACCATGCCTCCATCATTTTGTTCCAGTATTTATCCACTCTATCCTGGTCTCTCGACAAGGCAGCATAACCATAAATACTCAAAAAAGTATAATCCTTGCTTCCGGAGAAAAATAACTGTACCCGATCATCTGATAAAATATTGTGATACTTTTCACCGTTTTTATCCGCTAAAAACCACAAATTACCTTCATCATCCACTTCCTGAATGCTCATGGGGGTACTGGCAATAGGCTGCTTATCTATTCGGGTACAAAACATACAAAAATCAATGCCTTCGGCAAGTTTCCGGAGTTTTTCTATGGCTTCCTGGCCAAGCATGTGTTTTACGCTCATGTAAATTTCAATTATAGGTTAATAATAATTTTAGACTTTTTAAGAGATGCTTACACCTTGAGAGAAGATTGTAACGGTAAATCAAAAACTGGTCCAAATTATCACCCAAAAAATTCACTGATCTCTACCATACGGTATATCGGTGCTTTTATGCAGGGAAATGGCACCCGGTTGTACTGCCGACTTTGAGAATATGAAAAAAATCGTGTGTTGTAAGGCAAGGTCTCCTTTCTGAGCCGATACTCCTACGCTTCACGTTGCCGTGTTTATCTCCAGTAACGCGATGGCGTGAGGGATAGGAGCGGCATCCTTTTGCGACGCATTGGCGGCACAAAAGATACAGCGCATAGCCCGACCCGAAGGGGCACGCCCCAATGAAAATAAGCGTAATTTCAATACTGGTATCAAACCACTATCGCTATGCTGAGATTCACCACAGAAGGTATTTACTGTGTACCGGGCAATTTTTACATTGATCCCTGGCGACCGGTGGACAATGCTGTCATCACGCATGGACATGCCGACCATGCCCGGCCGGGTATGGGTAAATACCTTTGTCACACCTATACGGTACCGATACTAAAAAGCAGGATTGGAGAAGGGATTGCCGTGGAAGGGATTGATTACGATCGTCCTGTTAGCATCAATGGGGTACGGGTATCGCTACATCCTGCCGGGCACATTATCGGATCGGCACAGGTAAGACTGGAATACGAAGGCGAAGTGGCAGTAGTATCAGGTGACTACAAAGTGCAGGATGATGGTTTGAGTACGGTTTTTGAGCCGGTGCGTTGTCATCAGTTTGTGACAGAAAGCACTTTTGGTTTACCCATCTATAACTGGGTGCCGGTAGCGGAACAAAATGCCCAGTTACAGCAATGGGTGCTCCACAATCAACAGCAGGGAAAAAATTCGGTGCTCTTCGGTTACTCCCTGGGGAAAGCACAGCGCATCATGAAAGCGCTGGATGGCGTAGCACCCCTGTATGTGCACTACTCTATTGCGAAACTCAATGAAGCCTACAGCTTGGTGGGTATACAACTACCGGCTTACGAAAAAATAGACCTGCGCGAATCAATGAACCATCTAGACAAAGCAGTGATCATAGTGCCGCCCTCCTTGCTGGAAACGAACGTGGTGCGCAAAATTCCGAATGTGGCCAATGCCATTTGCTCCGGTTGGATGCAGGTGCGGGGTGCCCGCCGGTGGCGTAGCGCAGACGCCGGATTTGCGATGAGTGATCATGCAGACTGGAATGGATTGCTGGAGAGCATTAAATCTACCGGAGCCGAAAAAGTGTATGTAACACATGGCAAAACGGATGTGTTTGCTAAATACCTGAATGAAAACGGCCTATCAGCCGAGCCCGTAAGAACGGACTACGGCGAAGAGGAGGACCTGGATACAACAACACCTGCCCCACCCCAAAACGATCCGTTATGAATGTATTTGCCAACCTGATAGCTACACTGGATAGTACCAACAAAACCGGCCGTAAGCAGGAAGCCATAGAACAGTTTCTAAAAGACGCCACCGAATACGACAAACGCTGGATGCTGGCGCTCTTTACCGGTAAGCGGCCCAAACGAAATGTAAGTACCACCCTGCTGAAACAATGGGCGATGGAACTAACGGGTATCCCGGAATGGTTGTTCCTGGAATCCTACGCAGCAGTAGGCGACCTGGGCGAAACAATCGCTCTGATACTACCACCGGCTGACCACTACCAGGAACGGTCACTCGCCGACTGGATGCAAGCGATTCTATCGTTGAAGGATGCAGCAGAAACAACCAAAAAAGAATTTGTAGTGTCGGCCTGGCAATCGCTGCCGGTCAACGAACGCTTTATCTTCAACAAATTATTAGGCGGCAGTTTTAGAGTGGGCGTTTCCTCCAAAACCCTGATCAATGCGTTGGCGGCCTACTATCAACTGGATGCCAATGCCGTGGCGCATAGCATTATGGGTGAGTGGACCATTGATAATATTGAATTTGACAAGCTGGTGCAGGGCGGGTATACCAACACGCAGCGCTCCAAACCCTATCCGTTTTGCCTGGCTTATGCATTGGAAAAGGAAGTGCAGTCACTGGGTGCTATTGCCGACTGGCAGGCCGAATACAAATGGGACGGCATTCGCGGACAAATTATCAAACGCGCAGGAGAAACATTCATCTGGTCGCGGGGGGAAGAACTGGTGACGGAGCAGTTTCCTGAAATACGGGATGCCGTAAGCCTATGGCCGCAAGACTTTGTACTGGATGGAGAACTACTGGTGATCCGGGATCAGCAGGTACTCAACTTTAATGCCCTGCAGCAACGCCTGAACCGCAAAACAATTTCTAAAAAAATGCTGGCAGATATTCCGGCAGCTGTATTGTGCTATGACTTACTGGAACTGGAGGGAACAGACTACAGGACAAAACCACTTTTGGAAAGAAGAAAAGCATTGGAAGCATTACTGGTGGCCAACAACAGTCCACTCGTGCAATTATCACCCGTGCTGGCAGCAACCGATTGGGAAGCGCTGGCAGCCATTCGCGCTGATGCCCGCCGCATCAATAGCGAGGGACTGATGCTCAAGCACCGCCAATCGCCCTACCACACCGGCCGTAAAAAAGGCGACTGGTGGAAATGGAAAATAGATCCTATGACGGTGGATGCGGTACTGATATATGCCCAGAAAGGAAGCGGCCGCAGAAGTGCCTATTATACGGACTATAGTTTTGCCGTAAGGGATGGCGACAAACTGGTGACCATTGCCAAAGCCTACTCCGGACTCACCGATAAAGAAATACAGGAAGTGAGCCGGTTCGTTAATAAAAATGCTATCGAAAAATTTGGCCCCGTGCGAACCGTAAAACCCGAGCTGGTATTTGAAATTGCCTTTGAAGGCATTGGCTATAGCAAGCGGCACAAAGCCGGCGTAGCCCTCCGGTTTCCCCGTATCCTGCGCTGGCGCCGTGATAAAACAGTGGCAGAAATCAATACGATTGAAGACCTGAAAATGATGATCATGGAGTAATTATGGAGAAGACAAACAAAAAATAAACACCCTATTAATCCCGAATTTAATGCCGTTTAGTTAAGGCAAAAAAAGTTATCAGATATATTCAATCTCGCTGTGGAATTATTCTCATTGCTATTTCTTTTTTACTTTTTTGTGGAAAAAAGTAAAGCAAAAAGCCACCCGAAATCGATTACGGCCGATTTCGGGAACGCCTTGATATGACTGTAGAATTACTGTAAACTCAAGTATAGTTCCTTGATATCAGTAGCGGACAAGTTAATCAATTAATAAGCGGGTCTTTAGCCGAGAACATAGTAGAGCAAAAGCTTAATCAGGGCGTTCCGGGGAATTGGGTGTAATAATTCCCCGGCGGCTTTTGGATACTTTTTCCGCAAAAAGTATCAAGAAAATTGGTTGAAAGTTTTGATATAGACCCGTCCGCAGTATAAATTAAAACCTTGCCTAAACGGCATTGATCCCCAGGAACATTTCGCTGAGACAAAAATAAAACTGATGAATTAATATCTTTCGTGTACTAATAAGCGTAAGTACTTATACCCAAACTTAAATATGGGCATTTTATCAAAAATCCTTATCTTGAAACTTCCTTTTTAATCCTCTGTAATTTGATTGCCTGCCACTACCCAAACCCGCAACAGCAGTTTTAGTGGCTTTCATTTGTATCT
>CAZRYS010000054.1:0-21033 GCA_964604365.1 uncultured Terrimonas sp. | reverse complement strand
CGATCAAAGCAAAATTTAACATTTGAATGTAGGAAATCCGCAAGGTGGGTTAACTTGAACTACGCTTTTAATCCTTTCTAATTTGATCAACTGCCAGCCAAACCCGCAATAGCAGTTTTTGGTGGCTTCTATTTGTATCTCTTGTCTCGGCAGGAATAGGAAGTCTATATGCATATTGATAGAATACATATGGGACTGAGAGGGCGAAGCTGTGTCAATTATCCGTGTATAAACGTTTATACACGGATATTCGGACTGTATTGACGCACCTAGCGACACAGTTGCGTCAATTTATATAAAACATTATTTTCCAAGGGATTAAAAAAAATGACGCCATTGTTTTTAGAGCGTATATTGCGTAAATACAGACGTTGCCTGCCATATTATGACAACCATTCCTGAAGATTTCTTCTTAATAAACCGTGGTAAAGACGAAAGGATTGATAAGGTTATCAATTCCGAAGATATTTCTATTGGGAAAATAGGATATGAAACGTGGCTTGGCGCTGATATAATGTTTGAAAGACAGCCCAACAAGTTTTGGGACATTACAATCTATAGAAGGTTAAAAGGAACACCCTTAGAAGTTACTCTTTTACTTGCCAGCCTAGTGAGTATATCAAGAAGAACAAAGGCTTGGTACGAAGACACCAAAAAGCCCTTTAATATTGAAGTGAGAGATTTCCTAATTGAATTGAACATCAAAAAGGAAAAAGAAATCGAAACGGCAGAAAATGTTCTTTATTCGATTAGACATGGAATAGATTATGCATTTGAGACCCACTATGC
The DNA here is from genome assembly GCA_964604365.1 of uncultured Terrimonas sp. Lineage (GTDB taxonomy): Bacteria > Bacteroidota > Bacteroidia > Chitinophagales > Chitinophagaceae > Agriterribacter. The sequence goes on along the minus strand of CAZRYS010000054.1, from coordinate 20,244 downwards.
GTTAGAGAAAAAATATCTGACAGTTGACGAAGTATCGGAGCTATCGAAGTACTACCAGCAAACCTCTATTTCTATCGACATTGCTTTTCAATTTTTAGCTTCGATGGCAGCTCTTAGGAAAAGCGGACATTCTGTAAGTTATTTCAACGACTTGCTGATTAAAAGAAAGCGATACGATATGTTACAAATGGTGGACTTTGTAGAAAGTAATCTTGAAGAAAAGAAAGTTTCGTTCGATAAAATAAAGGAAATTTTCAAAGTACTTTATCCCAACATTGATAAAATGAAAAAAGACATCAAAGACATTTCCAAAGAAGTTTTAAGTGCTAGGGCAAATAATGAGATGACTTATCATCTAGCATTAAGCTTTGCAGGGGAAGACCGAGCCATAGCAGATAAAATCGCTTATAAGCTTTCTGAAAGTAATTATTCGGTCTTTTACGACGATTACGAGAAAGATGAGCTTTGGGGTAAAGACTTATACATTTACTTAAATGACCTCTACTCTAAAAGAGCAAGATATTGCCTCATGGTTATTTCTGAAAATTATCGAAACAAATTATGGACAAACCATGAGAGAAGAGCAGCGCAGGCAAAAGCTTTTAAACAAAACGAGGAATACATCCTACCGTTAAGGTTAGACAACACAGAAATCCCAGGACTAAATGATACTATTGGCTATGTTGACTATAATAAGATTGAATTTGAAGATTTAATCAGTCTAATAAAGCGCAAACTTAATAAGTGACCAATACGGCAGGCAACATTGGGTTCCTGTTCGTTGGTGGCAATTATAACAGACCCTACGCCATGACAAAGTTCAACCTGACATTTATAGCATTTTGCTTTTTGATTATTTCTTGTAAAGACAATAATGAGAAAGGCAAAATAGAGACAATAGTGGCGTTACCAACTATTCCAAAAGATAAAGATGAAATTTTTTGTAATTGCTTTGATGGAATCGGTTCTAGTAAAGGAGATACAGCAATTGTTGAAATGACTTTTTCAAATGGAGAAAGCATTTCTGTTTGTGGATTTGTGGATAAACAAATGGAAGGAATTACAATTTCAGAATTTAATGTTTTTGAATGCAAAACAGGTAAATCTTTGACGGAATATGATGCAATGCAAATTTGCAAAATCGTTGAAAAGAAAGACACTCTGGTTATTCAAGAATTGAAATATTTGCCTACAGGAAAAAATTGGTCTTGGAATTTAATCCAAATAGGCGAACAAATAATAACATTAAATAACGGAAAACTATTTATTTCAGACATTTCACCAAAACTTGAAAAGTTCCATATTGACGAAAGGGATGCAGAATTATTTTTAAATTCATTGACTAGAGGTACTGGATACAGCTCTGAATGGGAATTACAAATTGGACAATTAGAGGTTCTTGCATTATTGGGTAACAAAAAAGCAACTGACATTTTAAAAAACTATGAAAAATTCACAGGACAAGAAACCGATGGAGCTGTTTCAGAAACTTGGAAGGCTGCAACTGCAACAGTAGAATGGATAAAAAGGTAACTGCCACCAACCTGTGTTCCTTAACCGTTGGCAGAAATACGCACACACACTATCAATTTAGGGAGGTGAAAACAAATTTCCCATTTTGGTAACTTTTTACTACTTTTTACAAAACAATAGGGTTGAGAGTAATTGCGAAAAAGAAACTACGAGAGTTGTGGGAAAAACATAGCGATTGCGAGCAGCAACTTAAAGCATGGTATCAAGAGGCTTCAAAAGCTGAATGGACAAATTCAAATCAGGTAAAGACAGAATATCCAAGTTCAAGTATAATTGGAAGTGACAGGATTGTTTTTAACATAAAGGGCAACAATTACCGACTTATTGTTAAGTTAAACTTTGATTATCAGATGGTGTGGATTCGCTTTATTAGGACACATGCAGAATACGACAAAATAAACGCAAAAACTATTTAAAATGAATATCAAGCCTATTAAGACAAAGAAAGACTATGAGCAGGCAATGCTTCGGCTTGAAAAGCTATTTGATGCAAAAAAAGGAACACAAAAGGGAGATGAGTTAGAAATACTTAGTTTACTGGTTGAAAAATATGAAAACGAGCATTTCCCTATAGACTTGCCTGACCCAGTTGAGGCCATCAAATTTCGAATGGAACAATCGGGTTTAACTCAAACTGACCTAGCAAATCTTGTAGGACAAAAAAGCCGTGCGAGTGAGATACTAAACAAAAAGCGAAAACTTTCCTTGGAAATGATTAGACAACTCCATAGTAGTTGGAATATTCCCACAGAAGTTTTGGTTCAAGCATACTAACTATGTACTTCCGCCACCCAGGGTTCCTACTATGCTGGCTGAACAATAAACCCTCAGCCGCAAACCGCTAATCAGCTTTACTTCCGGCAGACGGATCACGGATGATCAAAATAATATATCTTCAACATCAGTAACAATATTGGGCTTTTGTTCCGGACTGGACGAATCACAGAATACCAGCGCAGCAGAAAGCCCTTAACCGTTGTGTGCTACCCTATCGACACCCTGTAAACATTGACAGAGAACAAACGATATGAAGTTTTAGAATCATTGCCGACCTATGGGCCAATGTATATTCCTGTAACTGATAACGATGAACCATTTTATTCAGAAGGGTTTGCAGTTCGGATTTATAAGACAGACGGAACAGAATGGGTTGCCAATTTTCAGCCAGGTTGGACGGACTTAAAAGTAATCATTGAATTTGCTGACACAACTAACTTATTAGTAATTGCCTTTGGAACTTGTTACTTAATGAATCCAGACCAAACAAAACCATTAGCTGTTTTTGGAGTTGGCTATGTGAAAACATTTACAACAGATGACGGCAGACTAATTTTACAAGACCAAACCGACTTAACTATTGTAGAAACTAATGGAAGCCATTGGGACACAGAACGTATTTCTTGGGACGGACTTAAAGAGTTGGAACTTGATAAAAGTGTTGTAACAGGACTTGCCTTTGACCCAATGTATGACGCTGACGAATGGGTAAAATTTACTTACAATATTGACACAAAAGAATTAATTGGTGGCAGCTATCCAAGACCGGACAAGATAAGGAAATCAAAATGGCGATTTTGGTGACGAGACAAGGTAGCACACAACCTGTGTTCTGCCATGCCGGTTTCAGAATATAACATCAACTGCAAATCGCTAATCAGCATTAGTTCCGGCAGAAGAATCACAGGTGAACAAAATAATATATCTTCAATATTAGTAACAATATTGGGCTATGTCCGGTTGGAAGGATCAAGGAATACCGGCACAGCAAAGAGCCCTAATTCGGGGCGCGTCATTTGCTTGCTTTTTATTGCAACATTTATAATCGTAAAACGTAACAGAGCTAAAGCAATTGGAGATGAACAATAGATTAACTTTTACCCTCCTATTTTTCTTCGCATCAGGGTTGTTGTTTGGACAGGACACAACATGCAATTGCATCGAAAACCTGCTAAAGACTATTCAAAAGACAGAGGAAAATTACGCAGGTTATCCTACAAAAGTAAATGAAACATCTAATAATGCCTATGATAGGCTTGTGAATAACCTCAAAACAAAAGCAATAACGGAAACTAATTCCAAAAAATGCTATTACATTATCAAACAGTATATAAATTTCTTTAAAGACAAACATTTTATTCTATCCTACTATAACGAAAAAGATTTTGACAGTTCGGTTATTCAATATTCCGAAGCATCCCTGCAAAAGCATATAATGAATAAAAATCTTTCGCCGATAGAGGGAATATTGATTAACCCAGACTCCAGCACGCACAACAAAAGTATTTGCAAAAGCAGGCTTTGACATTGTAACATCAACTAAGCAAAAGCAACTGAACTGTTCCAGGATAACAACATCAAAAAGGACCAAATCTTCCAATTATCTTTAGTAATTAATCAAAAAATGAAAGGCATACAAAAGCACCTAAAGAGAATAATTGCACAGCTTTTTACTATCACCATGATCACAGCTTGCGGACAGACCACAAAGAAGGATTTAATAATCGGAAAATGGCAGTTCGAAAAGTTTACAACAGAGATGGAAGGAATGAAGGTCTCAAAAGAGGAGGCTCAGATGCTTTACAAAGCTAACAATGAAAATAAAGGACTGACGATAACGTTTACCAGCGACAAAACTTTCCAATCCGAACAAAAGGGTGGACTGAAAGCGAATAACTCCAAAGGGAAATATTCTATTATTGAAAAAGATCTACTTATCCTCATGGGTGACACATGTAGAATTCTACAACTTGACAAGGCTTATCTAAAACTACATAGCACAGGACGCCCTATCGTTACCTTTAAGCGAATGTAGTCTCTGATAGCCGTTTTTATCATTATCAGTACAACCAAAGCTGGGCAACCATACCCAACCTGACGATGCCTGGTGATGCCGCGCATCGTATGCCACCATACGCCGGAGAAGGCGTAAACCAGGCCATGCAAGATGCTTTTGAACTGGCCTGGAATTTAACGAGCGGTAAGCCTGCTGACACACAAACGGCGATTGCAGATTTTGAAAAGAAAATGCAAGCAAGATCTGCTGAGATAACAAAACGAACAATAGAGAATACCGAACTTATGCACGCTCCTGATGGACATGATAATCTCTTAAAGATATTTAACGAAGTTCGTGAAGAATAGAAACGAACGATTACAAACACTTCACGTATCGGATGTACAATAAAATTCTGCAGACTCATTTTTTTTAATTAAAAACGAAGAAACAATTGTAGCTTTTCCTTCACTAAAAACAACGGGTTCAGGTAGCTGAATCTATACCAGCTTTTACTAATTTCATCACAAAAAAAAAGAAGGTATTAGCTTTACTATAAAGCCCGCTTTGCATAAAGTGTAAGGTTTGTAAGAGACTATTAAAACAAACATCAGGATCTACAGAAAACTTTATACGAAACAAAAAATCTAACATCAGTTAACGCCGGATTAGAAAATCCCGACACCCGAAGTAGAAAAACGCCGACGCATTTGGGTGCATTTCACTTTTTTGCAGGTCTGAGACACCGGCCTGTAGGATATCCTACCGATTGGTGTCCTCACCGATCGGAAAAGCACGAACAACGAAAATTTGAAAACCGCCGACGGATTTTGCATCGGCGCTTTTTTTGTAATTTAGCCTTCGGTTCAGCATTCACACATGATAAGTTTGTAAATCAAGTTTTGATTTCTTATCGCCAATTGTATGACGACTGAATTTCATTCTTGCCTCTAACCGCCCACCTACAGAAACACCTGATTGCCTTATCTGTTTGATCCAACTCGAAAAATAACAAAACTAAAATCGTTTATGAATGAAAATCAAATACAACTAACCAAGACTGCAAGAATTGCCGGACTTTGGTATTTATTATTGGCAGTTTCCGGCATACTTGGGTTTATGGTATTTCATTCCCGGATTTACCTTCCGGCCGATCCTGAAAAAACACTGAAAAACCTGATCGACTCAGAATATCTTGCAAGGACGCGTCTCATACTGGAGATGATAATTGTACTCTCCCAAACTTTTGCTGCGCTGTGGTTTTACAAGTTATTTAAAAGTATTAGCGATTGGCAAGCCTGGGCAATTGGAATTTGGGGAACGATCAATTCGATCCTTATCCTGTTGAGTGCTATTTCTATGGCTTCCGCTATCCAAATTGCGAGTTCCTCTGTCCAAACTTATGACGATAAAATGATTTTAATTAACCTCTTAGGGAATCTGATTAAACACTCATGGGGTATCGGCGGTCTTTTCTTTGGTCTTTGGCTTATACCAATGGGACACATAATAGTCGTGTCCAAAAGGATGCCGCTATGGTTAGGCTGGGTGCTCATAGCTGGTGGAGTAGGTTATATTCTAAATACACTCATCCGCTATATAGGCTTCGACCAACCTATGCTGGATATCCTGACTATCCCCGCTACCATCGGAGAGTTTTGGATGATAGGTTACCTCCTACTCTATGGGATACGCCCAGTTACTCCACCAGAGGAGCTCATGGAAACATAACTGATGCAAATGAATGACCTTCTTATCTGAAATGTTTTGATAACCGGAGAACACCCGTATATAAACCCTTCCACCAAAAACGATTGTATGCTAACCCAATTATATATTGACGTACATATCCGGGAAAGTTGTATTGTTGGCGGTCTTTACCAAGTATTGCTTCCCACGGCATACCCAATGGCCAATTAAACTTCGATGTTTTCAATTCTAAGAAAACAACATTTTTAGGCGTTACCCTGTATCCAACATTTAATTGCACAAAATCAGTCGATTAGGGTCGTTAGGAATGAGATTTCCTAACATCATGAATGTGCTCCCAATAAAATACTTTTTGTAAGTACTGTCTTGATTGGCATTTTGAGCATTGAGGCTGAGCGCTCTTGTCATCAGTAAGACAAGTAGAATCAATAAACTTCTGTTCTGCATATCATCTGTATTTGATAGTTATACGATGATGCAAATGTAGATGGGCGATATGCCACAACTTCTACACTTAAGTTAAGAAATGAAACTTACCTCCTATTTTTATCTATTATCCTGGCTCTTAACCGGCTTAACGACTGAGGTTGTATACCAAGATAACTTGCCAACTGGTGTTGTGGAACACGCTGGATAAGGTCGGGCCTTTTTTGGGCTAAGTTGAGGTATCGTTGTTCGGGAGAAGAAATTTTAAACTCGTCAAAATTGATTTTTTCCTTAGCAAGCAGTTCCTCAGATAATAACCTGCAAATGGTTTCAAACCTGGGAAACTTACTATTTGCCTCCACTTCCATATCGGAATCCGTTACTGTTATTATACTGTCCTCTATACAACTTATATAATACTCAGATGGAGTTTTACTTATCACACAAGGTGGCGTCAACACTTCCGTTTCAGTATAGAAGGCTGTCGTTTTTTCCTCCCCCTCTAAAACATAATATGTGCGAAGGCATCCTTTTAAAACAAAGTAACTATCTTTTGATTTTTGTCCTTCATCGAGCAAAATCGTCCCCTTTTTTACCGAGCGAAATATGTTCAAAGCAATGATTGCGTTCTTCTCTTCTTCGGTCAGAGAAACGTATTTTGACATAAAATCAAATAGTATATTTTCCATTGTTTTGTTGTTACGGTCACCTGTAATACTTGCCACCAATGAACCAGACTTTCTGCTGCACGGCTCTGTTATTCCCTGAGTCAGAACTACAGTCCAATATTGTTGTAAAAGTATATTCTTTTGTTGATTGGCTGACTTTCAACCGAAAAATACTGCTTATTAGATTAGCGACTGTCGTTTTATGCTGGCGTCTATTCACTTCTTTTGCAATTAAGATGCCGGAGCTAAAAATACGTAACCACGCTCCTTCCAATCAACCGATTTTGTATCTTGCGACGTTCCCATTAGACATTCAAAATACAACAGGTGAACTTCAACAAAAGCATTGGCATAAAAATACTGGCAGGCATTACCATTTCCGTTTTATTGTTTCATTTACTCATATTATTTAAAATAATTCCTTACGAAACTACCTGGGGTGGAAGATTGAAAACCGAAAAAGAGATGTATGTGTTTGAAACAGTTTCCATCCTGATCAATTCCTTTTATCTCTATATTCTACTTCAAAAAGGGAGATTCGTTAACGCCGTTCTGAGTGAGAAAACGCTTTCAGTGATCCTCTGGATTTTCTTTGGCATTTTTGTGTTAAACACAATCGGGAATATTATTGCCCAAACCATCTTGGAAAAAACTTTTGCCATTGTAACACTTGTAAATGCGCTCCTGTTGTCGAGAATCAATAAAAAAGAAGCTGCCAATCCTTACAATAGAACAGATTAAAACTGAAATCTATAGTCCCGGCTTATTGGAGCCATAACGTTCCTTTGGTTAACAGCAGCTACTCTTCATGCGCATGCTGTTTATTACAGAAGGTCGATCAGAAAGCTAACGGATCTCATTTTGCACCTTATTTCAAACCTTTCAGTCTAATGGTAGCCACTTTTACCACATCTGCTGTTTTTCTTGCCGTCGACAATTTATAATATTTCTTTGCCTGTTTCAAATCTCCCAAATGTTCAAATGCCAGCCCTGAACGCAGGTATATCCAGGAAAGATCTACGGGCTTCTGATTTCTATCAGGCGGAAAATCATCTTTAAATTCGGCGATAATTAAATTCCCAACGTCTATTGTTGATTTCAAAAAGCTTTTAGCAGTTTCACGATCGTTTGAGAACTTTTCATTGGTTGAAAGTATCCGTGCAGTTACATACAGTAATCGGTGGTACTGCTGCACCTGGTTAAAATATTTTGTTGAAGACACAGAACCACGCTTCGAGTAGGAACGTTTTTGCATGTCTTTCAGATAGCGCTCGTTCCAGTCTTTTACTTCTATTGCATTAAGGTAAACCTTCAGAGCCTGCTCTTCATCCTTCAGGGTAAGGTTGAAAATATCCCCCATGAATATATTCGCAAAGGGATAATCGGAAGACTTTTCAGACACTTTACCATAACAATATAATGCGACAGAGTTATTAAGATTTTTTTCAGCGGCGAAATGATTGCCGAGCCTGAACCAGTACTTGTCTATGTCATCGCTGGAGTAAGCCCGGATACGTTCAAACTCTTTGCCATCTGTGTCAATCAATCCAATTTCCAGATTGCCAACTTTATCTTTAGCCAAAAAAAGTGCTGCTCCTCTATCAAAATCGGAAATATATTCATACGCCTTCGTAAACAAGAGTTTCCCTTCTTCATTGTACACGCCCTTGTTTGATGCAGCCCTGCCCATATTAAAATCTTTCAGGTAGTCATGTTCAAAGGGTATTATTATGGAACCAGTTTGATTGATAGCACCCCATTTTTTATACTCATTGTGTACTGCGTGCACAAAGGATACCGGATTTTGTTGCATAAATGACTGCCGCACATTATCATTTTTATACGCTATATGCGTATACCAGTTGTTTTCGTACTGAAACAACAAACCCCCAACATAGTTGTTCGGTAAAATCTTTTCGTGTGGGTTAAGTCCGTAGCCCCGAATCGATCCTGCACGGGCACCTGGTCTATTGGCATACAACGTTACTTCCCGTGTCGACTTTTTTTCCATATCCAATAATGCAAATGAAGTGGAGAAAAAATGAGTGTAATTCATTCCATTTCCTATCTCATGCATTACGGCTTGTAAGCGGGGTAAACCCTTTTCTATATTACCAATTGTTTCCAGGTAGCTTTGTCCGTTACGGTTCACAAGCTCCCAAACATTGGCGATATTTTTCATTTTGCTATAGTCTGCCCGATACCATATTCCGTCGTGTTTTATTTCTTCTACAATCGTACCATCGGCAGTTATTTCGCCCCATTTATCCTCGATGTTTACTAAAAAGTGGGCATGGGGACGCCCCCCCTCTTCTGCTCTGGAACTAAACTGCACAATACCATCAAACTGGGGTGGATATATCAATTGACCATTATCTGCAGCCAGCCCAAATTGATTTCCCTCTTTGATGATATATGCCCTTTCGTAAGCGAGCAACTGTTTTGCAGGTTTAAAATCGTGTGGATTTTCGGTATCCAGATTCTCCACTTCTGTGTCATAATATATGGGAGTCGATTGTACCGAGTACACGTCTTCACAATATTGTTCCAATTGTTTTTGCACGGCATCCTCGAAACTGATTCGTTGTTTTCGCAATCCTTCATAATAGTTTTGTAAGGCTTTCTTTTTAGCATAAAAATTATTAATGCCCGCCTGGATTTCAGCCCGTCGTTGCTCATTTTTCCTTTCCCCCTCCGCAATAATACTGTTCACCAATCCGGTAGTTGCGTCCGTGATATCTCCCACCGCCTTGGTATACCCATCAATACGCTGTTCGGTACGCCTTTGGCTGGCCATAGCCTGGTAGTTTCCGTGACTGTATGCACCCGCCCGGTATTGGCGATAGGTTTCCTGTTCTCTATTAGCATCTACCTGCAAATGGCGGAGCTGCTGCCTTATTTTAGGATCATTAGCCATATGGGGATTACGAGCTACCATTTCTTTTAATTCCGCATGCTTTTGGGTAGCCGTTTTAGGTACATATACGCTTTGCTTACTACTGCTTTTTGTCCCGCTTCCAGATGAAGCCGTTTCCGAACGGTCGCTGTCTGATTTCGCAGATCCGCTGCTGCTTCCTTTAGCGGTGCTCTTTTTTGAAGTAGTCTCCTCTTTTTCGGCTTCCTTTTCTTTTGCCGCAGCGGTCGATGCCATTTTATCTTCCACGGCTGCTATTGCCTGGTGGTGATCATCGTTGGTATCCAGTGCCGCTGCTTCTGCGAGTAATGCCTTTGCTGCCTGTATATCGCCTGCATTTACCAACGAAGTAGCCCTTGAGAGTAAGGTGCTTATTTTTTTATTGTTGGCTTCGTAATCCTTTTTACTATGGGCTAGCTTATTTTTCGTTTCAGTGAATTTTGCTATCTGCACATTACCATCCATTAATTTTTCTGCCTGTGCCAGTAGTTTGGAAGCTTCCGCAAAATTATTGTCGTCAATACTTTTATTCGTCTGTTCTATCAGGGAATTGAACTGTCGTGCCTTATTACTGATATCGCCCAAAAATTTACTTTCCAGCAATTGCAGGTTGTTGAGCAAGGATGGGAATCTGTAATCCACCATTTTTACTTCTGTAACAGCCAACTGTGAATACAGTTTAAAAAAGTCGGTTTTGTGTAATCGTTTGTGGTTGTCAGCAATTTCTTTTAACTGTTTTGAAGGCTCTTTTGATGTCCAATTACTATTGCCCTTACTCAACAACAATGAAAAATGTACTTTTTCGAAGCCCTCCGTTGCAAAACCGCGGGCAACACTACCCGTCATCGTTAGTCCAAAATCGTGCTCCGTTTTACTAAGGTTCATTGGGAAGGAAATGCCATTTTCTGCCACATATCTTTCAAAATCTCTATGTTTATCTACAGGCACTTTTTGAGGTTTATAAGTGCCAATAGTGATATCGGTGATTTTACTATTAATGGTCCAATCGCTGAACCAATAATCGTAGCGCACCGTAATATTCCCAAGCCCTTCAATGGTTTTGTATTCCGTATATTGCCAGCTTTGCTGACCCAATACAGCTGTTACAATACATAAAAAGAAAATTGGTACAAGGGTTGCTTTCTTCAACATTATGATAAAATATTTATGGACGTATTGTTCGTTCTTCTGTGTTAGCATCTATTTGAAAACAGGATTGATATGTTGTACGATCAGCTTGCTTAAAAAGCCTATATCATCATCTATCCCAATATGTAGTTTGTAAGCATTGCATTTATCTTACATGTATAATATTTGCTAAAGCTTTATAAAGACCGCCCAAGCAGATATCTCGTTAGCACCTATCAAAAAACTTCAGATTTTATTGAACAGAAAACGAAGGTAATTATTGTTGAAGGAAGATAAAAAGCTAAAGTACCTGCAATGTACATTTGATTTACTTACTTTTTTAAACGTCCTTATGCATTAGGATTTTTACTTAAACTTAGACCTGAAAATTATTAATCTGTACATTTTCAAATTGCCTTTCATTTCCACATTCTCGCATTATCCCGGCAGATTCCTCCTGCGTCGGAATGATAAGCAGCATGGTGTTGATTACTGATGTGTGATTTCTGATTGCTGATTTAGTCTCTTCAACAGAAAAAGCGCTATTCTCCTCATTTTCAAATTCTCAAATTGTCTTCCATTTCCACATTCACCACATTAATCGGACAGATTCCTCCTGCTTCGGAATGATAAGCAGTATGTTGATTGCTGATGTGTTGATTCGTGAATTCTGGTTTAATGCTGTTTAGTTAAGGTTTTTATTTAGACCAGTCAGAATTAATTTCAAAACTCTCTGTCATTTTTCTTCGATACTTTTTGCGGAAAAAGTATCCAAAAGCCGCCGGGGAATTATTACACCCAATTCCCCGGAACGCCCTGATTAAGCTTTTGTACTACTGTAATTTCGGCTATAGTACCTTGAAATAATTGCCTAATAGGCTATTTCTTCTTAACTAAACGGCATTGAATTCTGATTTAATCTTCAATAATCTATTTCTCAATTTTAGGCATCTCGGCATTTTCAAATTGTCTTCCATTTCCACATTCTCACATTCCCTCATTTCCACATTCCCTTACTCCGTTCTCAAAGCCTTTACCGGATTTGCCAATGCTGCCTTAACTGCCTGAAAACCGATGGTGATAAATGCCACCAACACTGCCATTATTCCTGATAACAAAAAAACAGACCAATGAATAGAAATTCGATATTCAAATCCGTTCAACCATTCGTTCATGGCATACCAGGCCAGGGGGAAGGCTATCACTGCTGCTACTATTACCAGTTTCAAAAAATCTTTTGCCAATAGCAATACCAATCCTTTTACGTTTGCCCCTAATACCTTGCGTACACCTATTTCCTTTATCCGCTGCGACACGGCAAAGGTCGATAATCCGAAAAGTCCCAGGCAAGCTATAAAAATAGCGACAATAGAAAACGATGTAAAGATCGAAGCCTGTTTTTGCTCCGACTCATATAAGCGATCGAAGCTTTCATCTAAAAATGTATAATCGAAAGGAGATTCCGGAAAAAACGTTTGCCAGGTTTTAGCCAACACGTCCATGCCTTCTGTTGTGTTCCCATTTATTTTAATAGCCAGGCGGCCATAAGATGGCTGCAACAGAAAAATCATTGGCGATATGGATTGATGCATCGATTCGAAATGAAAATCCTCCACAACTCCTACAATCTGTCCCCTGATATCGCCATACCGCAAATCTTTGCCCACCGCATCAGCATCGGTCGGCAGTCCTATGGCTTTTACGGCAGCCTGATTAATTACAAAATTGGCAGAGTCGGCACCATGTGTTCTGGAAAAAAATCTTCCTGCTGCCAGATTAATATCGAAGGTGTTGGCAAACTCGTAGTCGCACCGCACGTACCGGATATCGCTTGTAACGGGTTTAAGTGAATCACCATTGAGCACAGAAGCGCCCATATTATCTAACAGTCTGCCCGTAGGGATGCGGGAAGAACGGGTAACATTTTTGAATTGAGGATTTTGCAACAAAGCCGTCCGAAATGATTCATAGTGTTTATCCACTTCGAAAGTATACCTAAACGTCACCACCCGTTCCTTGTCATAGCCCAACTTTTTATTATGAATATAACGAAGCTGTTGCAATACGATTATGGTAGTGATGATCAATACTATGCCAATAGCAAACTGCGACACTACCAATACTTTTCTCAGCGACACCGTTGAATTCCCCCCTTTAAACAGTCCCTTTAGCGTTTTCACCGGTTGAAAAGATGACATATAGATGGCAGGATAGAGACCGGAAATCAGTCCTACCACAATGGGCGTAATAATGAGCGCTACCAACAATTCCGGCTGTAACAACGATTCAAAAGCGAGCGTTTGTCCGGAGATTTTGTTTAACCACGGAAGCGCCAGCCAGGTAAATAACAAAGCTAAAATAGTAGCTGCAAAACAAATCAATAAGGACTCACTCAGGAACTGGCCCTTCAAAGCCCATCTGCCGGCGCCTACCACTTTACGGATGCCAATTTCTTTTGCCCTTAGTAACGAACGTGCTGTTGAAAGATTCATATAGTTGATGCAGGCAATCAACAAAATGAACAGGGCAATTACAGAAAAAATATACACTCTTTTGATATCTCCATTCGCTTCCGCTTCGGCATCTGTATGCGAATGCAGGTGTATATCTGTCATCTTCATCAGATAAAGTGAAGTGAGCGTAGAAGGCTTTGCCCCGCCATACTCGCCTGCCATATGTTTATCGAGAAAAGCGGGGAATTTTTGCTCCAGTGTTTTAGGGTCGTAGTTTTCCGGCAATTGCAGGTAGGTGAAAAAAGCGTTGTTGCCCCAATTGGTTCTTAGCCGCTCTTCTCCATATACAGCCGTATCCTTCAACGTATTAAAGGACACCATGATCTCCGGATGAATATGCGAATTAGATGGGAAAGCTTTGTAAACACCTGTTACCTTTACATCGGATTGACTGTTGATCCGAATAACTTTATCTATTGGATCGTCATTTCCGAAATACTTATAAGCAATTTCTTCTGAAAGCATTGCTGTAAAAGGATCCTTTAAAACAGTTGCCGGATTGCCTTTTACAATATCAACAGGAAAAAGACTGAACACATTTTCATCTGCAAAAAAGGTATTCTTTTCATTAAATATTTTGTCCTGGTACTTAAAAGGAACGGTGCCGACGCCAAACAGTCGGGTTATCTTTTGGATCTCCGGAAACTCAGACGGAAAATAGTGACCGAAGGGCGGAGATACGGTGCCTAACTCAAGCGATTTAGCACCATCACTGGTTTTAAATATCCGGGCCACACGGTATATATTATCACCGTTTTTATTCCACCGGTCGTAACTTACCTCATTAAGAATATATAAGGTAATCAACAAACAACTGGTTAAACCAAGTGTGAGTCCAAAGAGGTTGATAAATGATGTAACCTTATGTTTAGTGAAGTTCCTGAAAGCTATTTTTAAAAAGTTGCTGAACATAATTGATGATTGCTGATGTATTGATTGCTGATTGAGCCTTTCCTTCCACTTTCACATTATCCTGGCAGATTCCTCCTGCGTCGGAATGACAAGCAGCATGGTATTGATTGCTGATGTGTTGATTTCTGATTGCTGATTTAGTCTCTCTTCAATATAACGAGCACTATTTCTTCATTCTCACATTTTCTTTCATTTCCACATTCTCACATTTCCACATTTTCTTATTCTCCTCAATTTCAAACTCTCAAATTGTCTTCCATTTCCACATCCTCGCATTTCCACATTTTTCTACTCGCTCCGCAATGCTTTCACGGGATTGGCCATTGCCGCCCTGATAGCCTGGAAACTAATAGTAGCAAGCGTAATCAACAATGACACCAATATAACCGCGATAAACACAACGACGCTGATATCAGTTTTATAATCATAGTTTTTCAACCATTCATTTACAGCGTAATAAGCGAGCGGTACCGCTATTACACATGCAATGGCTACCAACAAAACAAAGTCTTTTGACAAAAGCTTCCACAGGTTTATTACACTTGCGCCTAGTATTTTTCGTACGCCGATTTCTTTTATCCGCTGTTCTGCTGTAAAAGAAGCCAAACCGAACAACCCAAGACATGAAATAAAAATGGCCAATGCGGCGATCACTGCAGCAAGATTTCCTACTAGTTCTTCGTAATTGAATTTTTTTGCATATTCTTCATCAGCAAATTTATATTCAAAAGGAGAAGATGGATTGAACTTATCAAAAACCGGTTGCATTAGATTAATTGCTTTTGAGGCCGGCATAACCGGATTTAGTCTGACTAACAAATGGCTAACCCAATCCTTGTCAAAAAGGATAGTAGCAGGAGAAATTGGCGAAAAAGGTGTTTCCATTTGAATATCGGGTACTATACCCACAACGGTCATTGTCCTGCCATTCCATTTCAGTGTTTCGCCAACAGGATGTTCCAATCCCATTCTTTTCACTGCTGCTTCATTCAACATTACGGAGTTAGAATCAGAAAAATTTCGGGAAAAATCACGTCCTTCCAGCATCTTTATTCCCATTGTTTTAGTGTAGTCGTAGGTGGTAACAATCGTAGTAAACATGGTAGCTTTGTCAAGAGGCTGGCTATTCTTCCATTCCCATCCATGGTTTCTACTGAAAACTTCTGTAGGCAAACTATTGGATTGGCTTATGGAAAGCACAGCGCCGGTAGCCACCAACTCGTGCTTCAAAGATTCCAAATTTTTCTTTATGTCTGTGGACCACCTGACACTGATCAAACCGCTCGTATCATACCCTATCGGCTGATCTTTGCCGAATTGGATCTGCTGATATATCACGATGGTAGCTATCATTAACACCACAGTACATACAAACTGAGTCACTACTAGTATTTTTCTCGGTAACACACTACTTCTTCCGGTACGGAGCATGCCCTTCAATACACGGACAGGGTTAAACGCAGACAGATACAATGCCGGATAACTTCCGGCCAAAAGTCCGGTAATAGCCGTAAAAACACACATCACCCCCCAGAATGTTATGTTATTTACCTGTAAGGTCATTTCTTTTCCCGTGAGTGTATTGAAATACGGAAGGCTCAAAGCCACCAAAAGCAATGCAATCAAAAAAGCAATGAAAGCTACCAGCATGGATTCAGACAAAAACTGCTTTATCAGGTTTCCCCGGCCGGCACCAATCGCTTTCCGCACACCTACTTCTCTTGCCCGCTTCTCGGATCGGGCTGTACTCAGATTCATAAAATTGATACAGGCAATCAGCAACACCACCATTCCAAGTATCCCAAATAGCCGCACATATTTAATGTATCCCCCGATATTTTTCCCATCTTCGAACTGATTGTATAACCTCCATTTACTGGCAGGATGAATAAATAGCTCCGGCTTAATGCTCGTCTGTGTATTCTCATCCTGAAGGTGTGAAAGAACAATACCCTTTATTTTATCATTTACAACCTGTTCGCTTGACTGGTCATTTGTACGAACAAATATTTGCCAGGAATTGTTGATCCAATTCTCTTTATGGTAGTTTTTTATATAATCATAGGTTTCTACCAGTTTTATAGGGAGCAGGAAGTCAAAATTCAGAGAACTATTTTGGGGTTGTTCCGTAACAATCGCTGTAACTTTTAGAGCGGTACTATTATCCAGTTTTACCGTTTTCCCAATAGGGTCCTCGTTGCCAAACAATGCCTTTGCTGTTTTGTCTGTTAATACAATTACATATGGATCCTGTAATGGATTAGCACTTCCCGCTAATATTTTTAGTGAAAAAATTTCTATGGCTTCTTCTCCAACTGCATGCCCGATTCTGGCTACCTTTTTATCTCCGTACATCAGCGAATATTGATTACCCCAATCGCAAAGTGTTACTGCTTTAAAGTCGGGATATTGTTCCTTCAACTCCTGTGCCAGGGGAAAGGGCAATGCCCGCTGCGCATTTCGCCTACCCTCAAAGGTTTGATACATCATCACCCGATAGAGATTCTTCGGGTTTTCAAAATGGCTATTGGCACTTACCTCATCAAAAATCCAGAGACCTATGATCATCGCCACGGCCATACCGGCAGCAAGTCCGACAATATTAATAGTGGAGTATGCCCTGCTTTTCACAAGGCTTCTCCAGGCTGTTTTAAAATAATTTTTAAGCATAGTTTGATATTTCGGACAGTCTACTATTTACCATACGGTTATAAAAAAGACAAAATCGTCACTCAGATCTCAACGCTTTCACCGGATTTCCTAAGGCTGCTTTTATTGACTGAAAACTGATGGTCACCATTGCCACGCCTATCACCAACAATCCTGTTGCCGCAAACATCTGCCAACTGAGCGTTACCCGGTAGGGATAATTGGTCAGCCATTTATTGGCTACAATCCAGGCTGTGGGTATGGCAACCAACAATGACAGTGATACCAGCTTCAGAAAATCACGGGAAAGTATAGTGGCAATATTGTTCACCGATGCACCCAATACCTTCCGGATGCCAATCTCCTTGGTACGTTTTTCTGCAGCCAGTACAGATAAACCGAATAGCCCGATACAGGATATAAAAATCGTCAACACAGCTCCAAATAACAAGATCTGTTTCCACTTTGCTTCCTGGGCGTACTCCGCCAATTTTTTCTGGTCTTTAAATTCGTATTGATAGGGGCTCATCGGGTAAAATTGAGCAAACGCTTTTTGTATATAGTCGAGTGTACGACTTTCTGATCCCGGACGGATACGAAGACTGTATAACCCATAAGGGTTACCGGGTTTCATGGTAAACAATTGCGGACTTATTTTTTGTGTCAGCGATTTGTTATGATAATCCTTCACCACGCCTATCACCGTATAAATCTCGTTATCGTTGTAAAAGAAATTCACGATCTCCCCTATCGGTTCCTTCCACCCCGCCTTTTCTACAAAGGACTCATTCACCAATACAGATTTAGTAGCATCAGCCGGAAAATCTTTAGAAAAGTTTCGGCCCTTTATCACTGGAATCTTCATTAAGGAAATATAATTCTCATCTACCGTTTCATAGTCAAATTGCATAGAAGAATCATTCGCTATTTTGGCACCCGTCATCCACTGACCCCTATTCTTTGCCCCCACTTCCAGTATATCCGGATTCTTCAAAAGTTCTGCCTTAAACAAGGCGACTTCCTCGTGTTTGATATTGTCTTTATATAATTCTATTACATTACTATCATCATAACCCAGGTCTTTTTGCGTGAGGTAATAAAACTGCATGTAGATAGCGACAGTTGCTATAATTAAAAAAGAGGCTAACGAAAACTGCAATACCACCAACCCTTTTTGCAGATAGTTTTTTCCACCTAATGTGAAGCGGCTATACAATGTTTTCACCGGGTTGAAACCGGATAATACCAGCGCCGGATAAAACCCTGCCAGCAGTCCGGTCACCAAAAACAAAGCGATATAACCGCCTACCATGTCCCAATCGAGAATATAGGAAATAGACAGCGCCTTATTTGCCAGGTCATTAAATACCGGCAGCATTAGTTGCACCAACAACAGCGCCAACCCAAAAGCAATAAAACACAACATAAACGATTCTCCCAAAAACTGCCAGATCAACTGACGCCGATCGCTGCCTACTACTTTTCTAATACCAATTTCCTTTGCCCGTTTTACCGACCGGGCTACGGTAAGGTTTACAAAATTGATGCAGGCTATTATCAATATAAACAACGCAATCCCGGATAAGATATAGCCATACATCGGATTGCTACCATTCTTCAATCCGTTAAAGGCGGACAACTGTGGATTGAGGTGCATATCCGTATAGGGTTGTAAAACATAGGTTCCCATAGACTCATCAGCACCGCCACCATATTTCTCTATCATCGCTTTGAACGTGTTCTCCGCATCTTTTTTATAAAATTGTGCAATGCCACTTTCTATGGTAGCAACATTACTATTGGGCTCTACCAACACAAATGTGTTTAAAAAGAAATTGAACCAATTATCATTGTTTTGAGCCTCTTCCTTACTTTCCCGGAAAGGGATCATCATGTCAAACTGTATGGAAGAGTTTTGCGGTACTCTTTTGGTAACGGCTGCTACCTTTAATGGCGTAAATACCGAATCGAAATTCAACAGCACTACTTTGCCAACCGCATCTGCCGTACCGAATTGTTTTTTTGCTTCATCTTCTGTCAATACAATAGAAGAGGGATCCTTTAAACAGGTAACAGGGTCACCATACAAAATCGGAAAACTAAATACCTGGAAAAACGAAGAATCTACACAAAGCAATTCACGGCTTTTTATTTCTGTACCGCTTTTAATATCATAGTTCTGATTGTGTAACCGTACGAACGATTTGATGCCCGGAACATTTGCGGTAAATCTTGGTCCCTGCAGATACCCGGTATGGGTACCCCATCTGAGTTCACCGCCTCGTTCCATTTTTTGGACTATCCGGTAAATGTTATCGCCTTTCTGATGAAACCGGTCAAAACTCACTTCATCTTTAATGTATAGCAGGATCAACATGCTGCAGGCCAATCCAAGACTTAGTCCAAAAATATTAATGAAGGAATAAATCTTATTTCTTCTGAGGTTTCTAATGGCTATAATGAAGTAGTTCCGGAACATATTGGTGCATTTACAGCGTTATGATTCAATTGATATGCCACAAAGCCAACGCATTTATTTTCAACAACTTAAATCAACCAATCTTGGTAAATTGTCCGAAAGCGGACAGTTTTCGTTCGTATACGGACGGCTAAGGTTTGAGGCTTAGGCTATATATAAACCAGGATCAGCCATTTTCAACCCGAACGCTTTCGATTATTCCAAACCAGCGTGGCACAAAGCCTGAAAACTTTTAACCGGGATTCAATGCCGTTTAGTTAAGCACAAATAGCTTCATATAAATTAATAACCCAATTATTCAGGGATCTATAGTTGAGGATACAGTAGTGCAAAAGCTTAATCAGGGCGTTCCGGGGAATTGGGTGTAATAATTCCCCGGCGGCTTTTGGATACTTTTTCCGCAAAAAGTATCAAGAAAATTGTTTGAAAGTTTTGATATAGACCCGTCCGCAGTATAAATTAAAACCTTAACTAAACGGTATTTAACCGGGATTTAATGCCGTTTAGTTAAGGCAAAAAAAGTTATCAGATATATTCAA
>CAZRYS010000053.1:0-26124 GCA_964604365.1 uncultured Terrimonas sp. | reverse complement strand
CCACAGCCAGATTGAATATATCTGATAATTTTTTTTGCCTTAACTAAACGGCATTGAATATGCGATTAACCCATTCTGAAAAATCGGTGGTATTGGAGATCAAAACCTGGATACCTTATTAAATACAACCTCTTAGTAAATTAGGCAGTTGCGCAACTGTCATTACATTTTCTTTTTGCAAATGGGGACAGGATAAAATTCGAATAGAAATAAGCAAAATTGAGGAATGTGCGTGGTGTTAATGGAAATAATATTGTAAGAACTAAAATATATCTCTGTTAGAGATAATAACAACACTTTCCGCGAACGTTTTACGTATTATTTATTAAGCATTCAAAACAACTGCAAAACAATATGAGAGATCTATTTACATTGTTCGCAAAGCTTGCGTTTTTGTCAACACTAGCTTTTTTCTTTTCCGGAACCGTTTATGGTCAGGACATTGTAGTAACCGGATCTGTAGTAGATGAAACCGGAACGGCATTGTCAGGCGTGTCTGTAGTCAATAAAGAAACAGGCTTGGGTACTACTACCGACAACCAGGGCAAGTATAGCATTCGGACAAAACCTACAGGAACACTTATTTTTAGCTTTTCAAATTTTACTAAAGAAGAAGTCGACATTGAATCGAGAACGGTAGTAGATGTAACATTAACACCACAGGCCCAGGCCTTGGGTGAAGTAGTGGTAACAGCACTGGGTATCTCCCGCGCTAAAAAGGCCCTTGGATATGCTGTTCAGGAAATATCAGGAGACGCCGTCAAAAATACGGGCGAAATGAACGTGGTAAACGCATTGGCGGGTAAAGCTGCCGGTGTTTATATCAACAATTCCAGTGGTAATGTGGGAGCCTCTTCAAGAATTGTGATCCGCGGAAATCAGTCCCTAACCGGCAATAACCAGCCCTTGTTTGTGGTGGATGGTATTCCTATCGATAACTCTATTATCTCCAGTTCAAACGGATCTATGGATTTTACAGACATGGGTAATGGTGCTGCCGATATCAATCCTGCAGACATCGCCAATGTGTCAATCTTAAAAGGTGGTAATGCGGCAGCTTTATATGGTTCCAGGGGGGCTAACGGTGTCATTTTAATTACCACAAAATCAGGTAAAGGCAAAGGTTTTTCTGTTGCCGTGGAAAATACATACACCTTCAGCAATCCTCTTTTATTGCCAAAGTATCAAAACGAATTTGGGCAAGGTGGGGGACAACAATACTGGTACAAAGACGGTTTAAATGGCGGAAACAATGATGGTGTAGATGAAAGCTTTGGACCGCGGTTAGACTATATTGTGAAGCCGGAAGATATAGTTCCTGGTGGCAAACTTTATTGGGCAATAGAAGCGGGATTTCCGCAAACGGCAGGTACCATTCTTAGCTTACCCCAGTTTACCAGCCCTGTTGATCCCAATACCGGAAAACGTATACCCACGCCTTGGGTGTCGTACCCTAATAATATTAAAGATTTTTACGAAACAGGTATTACGCGGATTACCAATGTGGCCTTAACAAACAGTGGTGAGATGGGAAATATGCGTCTTTCTGTAACGAATTCCGACCAAACGGGCATGGTACCCAATACCAATCAGCAAAAAAATACCATCAATTTTTCGGGTACTGCACATCTTACTAAAAAACTTTCTTTTGATGCAAAGGTTTCTTATATTAATACAAAGGGAAATCTGAGTGGATCGGGCTATACTTTTAATAACCCCGCCATGCAAACCGTATGGGCGGCACGTCAGGTTGATTGGAATTACGAAAAAAACCATATCGAAAACTCAGATGGAACCCCCATTAGCTGGATTAGCAGGTGGCATGACAATCCCTATTGGCTTCAATATAAAAACCTGAATCCTCAAACGGAAAACAGGTTGATTGGTTCGGCATCCATCAAGTACAATATCACCAATTGGCTGAGTTTCATGGCCAGGGCTGGTATCGATTATTCTAATGAACAAATAGAACTGATTCGTGCATATTATAGTATGAATGATAAGGAAGGGCGTTATAATGTGAGTAACTATTTCCGGCAGGAAATCAATACAGATTTCTTGCTTTCCGCTAACAAAAATATTTCTGACGACCTTTCTTTGGCAGTAAACCTGGGTGGCAATATAATGAATAACAGGTTTCGGTCGCAGGGCTCTTATGTTAGCAAATTAGTGGTTCCAGACAATTATTCGCTGGCGAATGCCAGAGAGACCCCTACTACAGGCTACTATCAAAGAGAAAAGGAGATTCATAGTTTGTATGCCTCCATTTCTCTGGGATATAAAAATCAACTCTATCTCGATTTAACCGGTAGAAACGATTGGTCGTCTACATTACCGGTTAGCAACAATTCTTATTTTTACCCGTCGGTTACAACTAGTTGGATTTTCTCAAATTTGTTGAATCAGCAAAGCGTCCTGAGTTATGGTAAATTACGATTGGGGGTAGCTCAGGTAGGGAACGATACCGATCCGTATAGACTAAATGCTATTTACGGCGCCTCTTCTCCTTATGGCAATAACCCTTCATTTAGCAGTAGCAATCAAATGCCTCCTGCTAAGCTGTTGAATGAGTTGTCTACCTCCAGTGAAGCGGGCATTGAATTGAAGTTCTTAAAAAATCGTTTAGGTGCTGACGTTACACTTTATAAAACTGTATCAAAAAACCAGATTTTAAGTGCCCCTATTTCACCTACCTCCGGCTTTAACTCGCAGATAATTAATGCCGGGCAGGTAAACAATAGTGGTATTGAAGTAGTGTTAAATGGTACCCCCGTCCAAACCGCTAAATTTTCCTGGGATGTAACGGTTAACTGGAGCAGAAACAGAAGCAAAGTAGTAGCATTAAATGACAATATTAAGCGCCTGGAACTCTATAAAACAGAAGGCGATGAAATCATTGTTGTGGCAGACGTTGGCGGTGCTTACGGAGATATGTGGGGTAGAGGGTTTGTATATCATGAAAATGGCAAACCTATAGTGGATGCCAACGGAGTACCGCTTACAAGTGAAATGAAAAAACTGGGCAATGTGATGCCTGATTGGATAGGAGGAATCAACAATTCATTTACATACGGGAGTGTCAATTTTAGTTTTTTAATTGACGCAAAATGGGGCGGCAAAATTTATTCCAGAACGAACGCAGATGGCTGGATGACTGGTGTTTTGACCAGTACAATTGGTGAAAATGCCAACGGGGTTTCAGTAAGAGATCCACTGGAAGTTGGTGGTGGTTATTTGGTAGATGGTGTGTTTGCAGATGGAAAAGCCAACGATAAATATCAATACCTGGATGATTTCAGGTGGGATGGCTTTGCAAGAGCAGAAAGATTTTTATACGATGCCAGTTATATTAAGCTAAGGGAAGTATCCTTGTCGTATGCCTTGCCAAAGTCTATTTTGAGGTCGATAAAACTAACGGATGTCGCCATATCCCTTTTTGGAAGAAACCTGGCATTGTTGCATAAGAAAAGCGAAAACTTCGACCCGGAAGTTGCTAATAAAGGAGCAAGCCAATCGTCTCAGGGGTCGGAATATGCGGCACCGCCTTCTGCGAGAAATATTGGATTCAGAATTAAAGTTGGCTTTTAATTTACAATAAACCGTTAATAATAAAATCAGGAGTACGATGAGAATAAATACTAAACTATTCGGCTTATTGATCTTGGTGCTGACAACATTCGCGTGCACCAAGGATTTTGAAAAAATGAATACGAGTCCTAACGATTTAACGTCTGTACCGTATAAGACGCTTGTTACAAATTCAGAGATTAGTATTCTCAATACCTATAATTCTATTTTAAATGAGGCTGTAAGCTGGACACGTTACAATGTTCGTAATGTATACGTGCATGACGATCGATACCAGCTTACCGGAAGTGGTACTAATTTTAACATGTACAGCGGCCATATCAAGAATTTAAAAAATGCATTGCGGCTGGCAGAAAAAGCAGGAGATGATAATACCGTAGCAGTAATTAAAATTCTTCGTTCCTATGCATTTCAAAATTTAACTGACTGGTACGGTAATATCCCGTATTCAGAAGCATTGAAAGCTGACGACGAAGATCATCCCACTATTTATCCTAAATATGATACACAAAAAGATATTTATACGGATTTAATTACACAGCTAAAAGAGGCCAATGGATTAATTGATCCCCAGGCTAATATTGGTACCGCCGACGTTATTTTTAACGGTAATATGATGATGTGGAAGCGGTTTTGTAATTCTCTTTTATTACGGGTGTATATGAGAATTTCCCTGGTAGATCCCGCTACTGCCAAAGCCGGAATAGAAGCGATAGCTACTGACCCAGGTGCCTTCCCCGTCATCAATTCAAAAGAGACGGCAGCTTTCAAGTATTGGCTTCCTAATGATGCAATTTACAGAAGCCCTTATTGGATGAATCCCGTAAATGCCAACACGCAGGAAAATGTTACAGAAGCATTTATGATAGGATTTCTACAAGACAGAAATGATCCTAGGTTACCTGTTTATGCTGAACCTGCTGTTAATAATGGGGAGTATGTGGGTTTGCCATTGGGTACATTAGGAAAAAGTACGCAGGAGTTGTCTATTATGGGCGTTAGTGAATTTCGGTCTTTAAATTCTCCTACTCGTATTATGAGACATTCGGAAGTGCTTTTTATATATGCAGAAGCTGCCTTGAATGGGTGGAATGTAGGCGTGACAGCCAAGGAATCATATGAGGCGGCCATCAAGGCCAGTTTTGAAGAATATGGGATTGATGTTGGAACATACCTTGCAAATCCGCTGGTGTCGTTTGATGCCGCAGCTAACCCAAGAGAATTAATCGGTGATCAGAAATGGTGTGCATTATATCCTGATGGGAATCAGGGTTGGGCGGAAGTTCGCAGATCTGGTTATCCTGTATATGTAGCCACCACCGAACCTGTGCAATCACTTTTCCCTGGTAAAGGAACCATCTTAAGAAGACCTTACCCCTCATCTGAAGCGGTGTCTAATCCGGATGGATTAGCTGCAGCATTAGCAGCACAACCAGGCATCATTGATGAAAAATTTGGAGCCGGTGTATGGTGGGATATTTATTAAAGCTATTAAAGATGTTTTGTAAAGGTTGAGATAGCTATTTGTTTTGATTGTTGGTGCAATTCTGATATTGCGTTGTTGGTTTTAAAAGTTGCAGATTATACTTAATCTGCAACTTTTTTATGTTAGGGCTAAAAGAAAACTTGATGAAGTGCTCAATACCTTGTGTTTTGTCTCATTTCATTTTCACTTCTCCGCGGGGACTACCTGTGCATGATCAGCGCCTTTTTGGTAGTAGGAATTAGAGTATTGAGCACTGGAATGGGGGGCTTTCAGTTCGGCCGTTGATCGTCACTTAATGGTGTAAGAGTAGTAGGGGCGCTTTCAATTGTTATTATTAATTCCTCAATTAGCAATCAAAAATTTCGAAATTCCCAGAGTTATTTACCTTCGTAAGAATATGTTACAGACAGCAGAAAGAGTATCACAAAAGGATCAGTCAGACAATTATGTATATCAGCGTTCCCTGCTGGCTTATTTGGAGGCTGCTAAAATAGTATCCGGCAAGGTATTGGAAATTGGTACCGGAAGCGGTTATGGCGTGGATATTATAGCACCCAGTGCAGAGCGGTTTGTAACCATTGATAAATTTCAGACAGAAATCCTGGAGAATGCCCCGGCTAATGTGGAGTTTCTGCGGATGAATGTGCCACCATTGAAAGATATTCCCACTGGCTCCTTTGATTTCGTCATCACTTTCCAGGTGATTGAACATATCCAAAAGGACACGACTTTTCTCGAAGAAATACACAGGGTATTAAAAACAGGCGGTAAATTGATAGTGACTACCCCCAACAAAAAAATGTCTATCACCCGCAATCCCTGGCATGTAAGGGAGTATACGGTAGGTGAACTAAAGCAATTGATGTTGCGTTACTTCAAATCGGTTGAAGCGCTCGGCGTTTTCGGTAACGAGAGCATTATGGACTATTACGAAAAGAATAAAGCTTCGGTGAGGAAAATTACCCGTTTTGACATTTTTAACCTGCAATATCGTTTGCCGCGACAATTGTTGCAGATTCCTTATGATATTCTCAATCGCCTGAATCGTAAAAAACTACTCAGCGACAACCAGGGATTGGTAACTGGTATTACTCACGAAGATTACTTCATTAAAGAAGCTGATGACGCCTGCTTCGATTTGTTTTACATTGCAGAAAAGTAGTAGTTCTATCAATGCCGTCAAGTCTCTTTTTGACGCCTGTTTGTAGCGTTGGTGTCGTACACTGGCTGACCTGTTGCCAGGCTATTACTTATGCCGAAAAAATATTCCGAGGTCATGATATTGGCGCTGTGTATATGGCAAAATAAGTAACGAAAGGCTGTAGCATTCCTGGTTATGCACAGGACAAATGCTCCCCAAGCTTCGCCGGGTACAAGAATTGACGAATATTTGTCTCCATTACTATCGTTATTGCTTCCTGCGCTGTTGTATATAGCTGGATGGCAGTTGATCAAACTCTTTTTTGAAGAATTTGGTAAAGTATTTGGGGTTACTGAATCCTACTTCGTAGGCAATTTCGGAAACGGATTTGTTAGACTTTTCCATTAATTGCGCTGCTCTCTTCATACGTATGGTACGTATAAAATCCAATGGTGCCTTCCCGGTTAGGCTTAGTAGTTTTTTGTACAAGGCTACCCGGCTCATCAACATAGCTTTGCTTAGGTCTTCCACAGAAAATTCTGTGTTGCTTATTTCTTTTTCCACTGCTGCAATAGCCCGGGTTATAAAGTCTTCGTCAACGGGTGTGGCGCTTATCTCGGCTGGATTAATATCAAGTTTCTGCTGAAATGCGGCTCTCATTTTTTCCTGGTGCTGCAGTATATTCTTGACACGGTTCAAAAGCATTTCGATACTGAACGGTTTGGTGATATAATCTATAGCACCTGTCCGAAGTCCTTCCAGTTGTTGTTCTTCCGATCCTCTCGCTGTTAATAGTACAACAGGAATATGCGAAGTGTGTTTGTCTTGTTTTAATTTACTACAGAGGGTCAGTCCGTCCATCTCAGGCATGGTAACATCGCAGATAATGAGTTCAGGAAGAAGTTCCTGTGCTTTGTCCCATCCTTCTTTACCATTCAGGGCTTCAAATATAGTGTATTGCTGCTGTAAGTTATCTTTAATATAGAAGCGGATGTCATCATTGTCTTCAACCAATAGTACAGCTTGTTTTTTCTTTGTCTCATCAGGCTCTGCCACAGATTGTTTTGACATGACTACGGATAAGGTTTCTGTAAGGTCAGCTTTAGCGCTTGTACTCAAAATTGGCAGCATAATAGTGAAACAGGTGCCTCCAGTTTCCGTGCTTTCAACCCTTATATCACCACCGTGAAGTTTTGCATATTCTTTTGAGATGGCAAGTCCGATGCCGGTACCGGTGGTTTTAAATCCTTCCGGTGTATTGTGTTGAAAATATCGTTCGAAAATTTTTGCCTGTTGTGGTGCCGGTATCCCTATCCCGGAATCTTTCACGGCTATGCATACCTGTTTTTCTATATTGTCTACATTCACATTTACATGAATGTTTCCGTTTTCACCAGTGAATTTGAAGGCGTTCGACAGAAGATTAAAGAGTATTCGTTCCAGCTTGTCAGGGTCATAGTTTACCGCTATTTCTTTGTGCGTGCTATTGAAAGAATAATCAATTTTCTTTCTTTCGGCAATATCACTAAAGGAGGCTGTGATTTCCCTGGTAAACGAAACAATATCGCTGTTTGTTATGTATAAACGAAGTTCCTTTTTTTCCAGTTTTCTAAAATCCAGTAACTGATTAACGAGTCCGAGTAGCCGCCTGGCGTTTGTATAAATGAGCTGTAAGTTTTTATGTACTTCCGGTGTGTTTTTTTGTTGAATCAAACTTTCTGCGGGCGAAAGAATAAGAGAGATAGGTGTTCTTAATTCATGACTGATATTGGTAAATAGCTTTACTTTCAACATATCCAGTTCATGTATGCGTTCCGCTTCCTTTTTTTGTTGTGCCAGATTGAGGCGCATTTTTGTTTTTTGAATAATCAGGTGCCTGGTAAAAAGAAGCACACCTGTTGCGATAAGAAAGTAGATAAGATACGCCAAGGGGGTTTTCCAGAAAGGAGGCAATACCTGGATACTTAATTGTATGGCGTGCCTGGGTTTTATGGGATCGTCTTCGGCGGTGGTGAGCCATAGTTTGTATTTACCGGGATCTATATTGGTATAGGTGATTGTCCGTTGACTGCCATCGGTGGTGAGCCATTCATTATTGAAACCTTCCAATTTATATTTGTAGTGATTTTTGAAGGAGCTGGCGGTTCCAATGGAGGTAAAGGAAAGCGAAAATACATTCTGGTTATAAGGCAATTCCAGGTGGTCGGTTTCTGTAATGGATTCTGGAAGGATCAAATGACCATTGAATTTTTCACCAGGCGTCACAGTGGTGTTGAATATTTGCAGGCTTGTAAATACCAGTTTGGGTGGAACAATATCATAAATAAATTCATCGGGCTTAAACATATTAAAGCCATAGGGACCTCCAAACAAAAGGTTCCCAGACGTGGTTTTTATAGCTGCTTTGTCATTAAATTCCCTTCCCTGAAGACCATTAGCTTCATCGTAGTTTGTGCATTGTATGGTCAATGCCCGATCAGGAGTTTCTATCAATCTAATGTTGCCCAGGCCGTTAGGGGTACTTATCCACAAGCTTCCTTTATCATCTTGTAAAATGGTAAGTATCGTATTATCGGGCAGTCCGTCTTCTTTTCTAAAAATTTTGAATTGCCCGAGGTCTGGAAGAAATAAGTTAAGCCCCTCGCGTGTCCCCACCCACATTCGCCCTTTACTATCTTCGAGTAAAGACATCACGTTATTGTTGCTGAGCGTTGTTGAGTCCTCGTCATCGTGTCCGTAGTAGCGAAACTGTCCTGTAGCCGGGTTGAAGATGTCAATGCCGTTAGAGGTGGCAAACCATATCTTTCCGGTTTTATCCTCCTGCATAGCTGTTATATAATTGGAGTGTACGGAACGACCGTCTTCCACATGATAATGAGTGAATTGGCCGCTGCCCGGGCTGTATCTGGTAACGCCACCACTGAGTGTACCTATCCAGATGTTTTGCCCAGAGTCTTCCATGATATCCCAGACACTGTTGTCGAGAATGCTATTGGAGTTGTCTGGTTGCTTCAGAAAACGTTTAAAGTTTTTACCATCAAAATAGTTGAGCCCTCCGAAGTAGGTACCCACCCAAAGGTTATTTTGAGCATCTACACACAAACTAACAATAATGTTGCTGCTCAGGCTATTCGGGTCTTTGGGATCATGAACATATCTTTTAAATGTTTGGTTTTTCGGGTTGAAATAAAGAAGCCCATTGCCATTGGTACCAATCCAGAGATTGCCCTGTGCATCTTCTGCAAATTTGTTGATGTCTTCTACCGGAAGACTCTGTGGGTCGGATATTTTGTGTTTAAATAAATTAAATGCCGGAAGTTTCCGGTCATAATAACTTACACCCTGTTTATGAGTTCCCAACCATATAATGTTATTATTGTCTTTGTAAATGGTATAGGTGGAGTTTTGGGATACAGAATAGTTGTCCTCGGGATCGTTTTTTATATATCGTATGGTTTGGGTTCTTTTGTTGATGAGGTTGATACCGCCATGATCCGTTCCTATCCACAGTAAGTTGTTCTCATCCTGGGTAATACCCGTTACAATATTACTATTTAATCGTATGGGGCTGCTTTGCGTAGAATAGTGCAACAGTTTATCTGTAAGCGGTTGATAATGAAAAATACCGCCGGTGTTGGTGGACATAGGAGAGTATATCCAAAGTTCGTTTTCAGCATCTATGAAAAGGCTGTAGCTTTCGCTGCTTTTGCCGGCTGTTTGCAGGGGAGGACTGGTAGTGGTGACCTGCAGATGTTCGTTCAGTTTTTCCAGTAATCCATTTCGGTATACCAGCCATATATGGCCGTTGTTATCCTGCTGAAGATCAGCAACATCATACGATGATATTCCGCCGGGCTGCGCCGCTTTCAGCAGGAGCTGTGTTATCTTTTTGTCTTTGGTGTTGAACCTGAAAATGCCTCCCAGGTTCTGATAAAGAAACCAATAATTGGCATCTTTGTCTTTTACTATTTTACTGATTTGGCCTGCGGGCAATCCAATCGACAACAGATAGTTATTGGTATTGCGTTGAAACGACTCAGACAAAGGATCGTAGATGTTCCCGCCGTTGCGCGTCCCTATCCATAGTTTTTTATCAGGAAGCTCATAAATATGGGTAATATAGTTATCGCTTAACGAATTGGGATGGGTATGGTTGTGTCGAAATACTCTTATTTCGTTGCCGTCGAAACGGTTTAGCCCGCTCATCGTGCCCAACCACAAAAAGCCTCTGTTGTCCTGAAAAATGCTATTGACCTGGTTATGGCTTAAGCCTTGCCTTACATCCAATCTTTTAAAAAGATAGGATTGTGCACCAAGTTTGGTGAAAGCAAGCATCGATAACATTACATACAGCGTGCGAACAGTCATTCTTTGTTGGAAAGCTTAAATATAATTGTTTACAGGCGTCTAACATGTATTCGTTTGAGTAAGGTTAACATTTGATACACCAAAAATAAACAAATGTATACCCTGATGATAACATATGACCCCCGTTTTTTAAACATACGACTCCCCTGTTTTCTTCTATTCACTATTAAGTTTGTGAAGTTGAATAATGATTGCTTGTATAATGAAAAAGGTGAATGTTCTATTCCTGTTCTTACTGTTGATTTTACAATCCTGCAAACAGCAGGTAGTGGATTTACCCGATGGTATTCTTATTTACCCCTCCCAACCTTCTGGTAACTTTAGTTTTGTTTCACTACAGGCTGTTACACCCTCAGTTATTAGAGTCAAAGCAGGATATGATCCGCAAATTAAAGATAGTTCGTTGATAATAGTGCCTTTGCAGCAGACTCAGTGGACAACCGTGCGCTCAGATTCAATGGTGATATTAAAAACAAATTCAATAAATGCTGCCGTTCATCTCAAGACGGGTATTGTTTCTTTTACAGACAGCGTTGGCAACAAGTTGTTACAAGGGGAAGAGAATGGGAGTGATTTGAAGAAAGAGGCAGATGGAATTTATCAGGTATCCCAGAAATTTCATTCACCGGCCGACGAATCATTTTATGGGCTCGGACAACCCCAAACGGGTGTATTTAATTATAAGAACAGGGATGTTGATTTAACCCAGTACAATAGTATTGTGGCTGTTCCTTTTCTGATGTCCTCAAAGAAGTATGGTATTTTATGGGATAATTATTCCATAACAAAGTTTGGAGACAGCATATCCAAAAAAGCAATATATGAGTTGAATGCAAAAGACTTATCTGGAAATAGCGGATGGTTGGCCCGTTATATGGATGCAGACGGGAAAACTGTATATGTTCAAAAAAATGAATCAGACATTGGATATACCTGGTTGTCTTCTCTACAGCAAATTCCGGAAGCCTTTCCTATGGCAAAGGGTAAGGTAGAATGGCAGGGAACAATTACAGCAGACACAACAGGCATACATAAGTTTTTTATTTGGGCTTCGGGGTATACAAAATGTTGGATAGGAGATTCGCTGGTGCATGACAGGTGGAGAGAGGGGTGGAATCCCGGACCCAGTTACCTGGAACAATGGCTTAAGAAGGGCAAAGAAGTGTTGGTGAGACTGGAGTGGATACCTGAATCGAAGCAGGCGTTCATTGACCTGAAGTTTTTGCCGCCCTCGGAGCAGATGAGCGATGCCGTTATGTTTACATCAGAAGCCGGCAAACAAATAGATTATTATTTTATTTATGGTAATACGCCTGATGCCATTATCAGTGGGTACAGAGACATTACGGGCAAAGCAAAGCTTTTGCCAAAATGGGCCTTCGGTTTCTGGCAAAGCAGGGAAAGGTATAAAACGCAGGAAGAGTTAGAAAGTACCGTTATAAAATTTCGTCAGAAGAAAATTGGGTTGGATAATATTGTGCTGGATTGGAGCTACTGGAAAGAGGACGGTTGGGGCAGCCATGAGTTTGATACCACCCGTTTCCCCAATGCTGAGGGCATGATTAAAAAGCTGCATGATAGTTTGAATACACGATTAATGATTTCTGTGTGGCCTAAGTTTTATGAAGGGATCGATAATTATAACGCATTAAATCAAAATGGATACTTATATACACAAAATATAAAAGATCAACAGAAGGATTGGATAGGAAAGGGATACGTCAGTACATTTTACGATGCCTTTAACCCGTTGGCCCGAAAAATGTTTTGGGATCAGATACAGCATAATTTATGGACAAAGGGGGTAGATGCCTGGTGGTTGGACGCAACAGAACCTGATATATTGTCTAATGCCTCTATCGAAAAAAGAAAGCAATTGATGGAGCCATTGGCGTTGGGATCATCAACAGAATATTTCAATGTCTATTCACTGCCACATGCAGCGGGCGTATACGAAGGGCAACGATCTGTTGATCCGGATAAGAGAGCATTTATACTTTCCCGTTCGGCTTTTGCTGGATTGCAAAGATACAGTGCTGCTACCTGGAGTGGTGATATATCGGCAAGATTTGATGAACTGGAGCGTCAAATTCCGGCAGGAATCAATTTTTCGATGTCCGGTCTTCCGTACTGGACCAGTGATATCGGCGGCTTTTTCGTGGAGAATAAATACGATCGTCCTGATCCAACGGGATCCGCGCTGGAAGAATGGCGGGAACTCAATACCCGGTGGTATCAATTTGGGGCTTTTTGCCCAATCTTTCGTTCGCATGGGCAATACCCCTATCGTGAAATATTTAACATAGCACCGGAAAGCCATCCCGCGTATAAAAGTATGTTGTACTATAATCAACTGCGTTATCGTCTCCTTCCTTACATATATAGTATAGCATCACAAAGCTATCATGATAATTATACTATAATGCGTGGTTTACCAATGGATTTCCCTTCAGACCCCCGTGTGAAATCAATTGGTGATCAATATATGTTCGGCTCCTCTTTATTGGTGAGTCCGGTATATCGTCAGCATGATACTAACCGTAATGTATACCTTCCTGAAGGGCAGGGCTGGTACGACTTGTACTCAGGTGTTTTTAAAGAAGGCGGACAAACTATCCAGGCACCCGCGCCTTACGAGCGCATCCCCGTGTATGTAAAAGAAGGTGCTATTATTCCTTTTGGTCCGCAATTGGAGTATACCATGCAGCAAAAGCCCGAGCATATTACTTTGTATGTATATACAGGAAAAGACGGCGCTTTTACTATCTATGAAGATGATGGTGTGAGCAACGATTACGAAAGAAATAAGTATTCAGAAATACCAATTCTGTATAATGAAGCTGGTAAAACCCTTACCATAGGAAAGAGAAAAGGATCATATGGGGGAATGTTACAAAACAGAATATTCAGTATAGTGTGGGTAACGAAAGATAAAGCGGGATCACTTGATTTCTCCAGGAAAAACGATACAGCCATATCCTATAATGGCAACGAACAAACGATAAAAATGAACAACAATTTTTAATGCTAAAATTAACAATGCATGAATATGAAAGCAAACAAAACAATGAGGAAGTGCCTGGTGTACTTATGGGCACTATTCTCTGTACTGCTTACCACAACTGCCTATGCACAGCAGGCGAGGCTAATAAGCGGAACAGTTAAAGATGAAACCGGAGCCGCGCTACCGGGTGTTACCATAGAAGTGAAAGAAACCAAAGAGGTGACGGTTACAGACAATGTGGGTTTCTTCACTATTTCAGTAAGCGGCAATGCTAAAAATCTTTTATTTACTTCTGTAGGATTTCAAAGCCAGGAACTAGGCATTGGCAGTTCAAGCCTGGTGGAGATAACCATGGCTTATATAAGTCAGAAAATGGATGAGGTAGTAGTGATCGGGTATGGCACTGCTAAACGGGCGAACGTGAGTTCATCCATTTCTTCTGTAAACGCTAAAGATATTAAAGACCTGCCGGTCGCTGGAATTGACCAGGCTATCCAGGGTAAAGTAGCCGGTGTAACGGTTACTAATAATAGCGGACAACCAGGTGGTGGGGTCAATATTAAAGTAAGGGGCGTTACTACCATCAATGCAAATGATCCGCTTGTGGTGATTGATGGTGTGCCTTTTAAGACGAATACCAGAAGTAGTACAGGTTATGCCGGATTGGGCGGCTCTGATGGACAAACCGGCAATAGTGTATTGGCTACACTCAACCCGGGAGATATTGAAAGTATAGATGTATTGAAAGATGCATCGGCGCAGGCAATATATGGATCATTGGCGGCTAATGGAGTAATACTCATCACTACAAAAAAAGGTAAGTCAGGAGAGGGCAAGTTAAATTATGACATGTACCTGGGACAGTCAAGAGTACCGAAGAAGTTGGATTTGATGAACCTTCAGGAATTTGCACGCTATCAAAATGAAGTAGCCCCTATAGTAGGTATGACACCATCACAGGAGTTTTCAGATCCGTCTTTGTTGGGAAAAGGTACCGATTGGCAGGAAGCTATGTTTAGGATCGGACAGGTGCAAAATCATCAGTTGAGTTTTTCCGGAGGGAAGGATAAAACCAACTATTATCTCTCATTAAATTACTTTGATCAAACGGGTATTCTAATTGGTTCAGACTTTAAAAGATACAGTACCCGTTTTAGCCTCGATCACCAAATGAAAAAATGGTTGAAAGTGGGCGTAAGCTCTAATGCTACCAGAAGTGAACAAAATGTGACGTTGGCTGATGCCGCAGAAGGTACCATATGGTGGGGCGCAGTTCAGAGTCCGCTGATTCCTGTTAAAAATCTGGATGGCTCCTGGGGCGGCGGTACTACTGTCGGCGGTTTTGAGTATGGACAGGACAACCCAATAGCAAGGAGTTATTATAGGGGAAATAAATCTGTCGGCTCACAGGTGTTTGGTAATGTGTATGCGGATGTTGAGTTCATTAAAGGACTATCGCTGCGTAATGAAGTGTCTTATTCACTGAACCTGGATAACAATTCTGCTTATCAACGTTCAGGTAATATTGGCAGGACAAGTTTGAGGAGTCAGTTGTTCGACAACCGCGGCAACAGTTATTACTATGCGCTTAGAAATTATATGAACTATAACAAAAACTTAGGCAAGCATACTATTTCAGCAACTGTCGGGCATGAAACGCAGTATTCGTACTACGAAGGCATTAATGGTAAAAAGGTAGATCTGCAAAACAACATACTCGATTTAAATTCCGGTAGCAGCGAAAGAACATCATGGGAGTTAGGCGGTGGAAAAAATCAATGGGCAATGGAATCTTATTTTGCCCGTGCAGCCTACACTTTTGATAACAAGTATTCTTTGACAGTTAGTTATCGTGGGGATGGTTCGTCTAATTTCGGACCTAATAACAAGTGGGGGTATTTTCCAGGTGCATCCGCTGCCTGGACGGTCACCAACGAGAATTTTGCCGCATTTCTTATGCCTGCTTTAAGTTATCTGAAAGTACGTGTTGGGTATGGAGCGGTTGGTAATCAGAATCTGCCATCAGGTGCGCAAAATCCACCGTTTACATCGGCCATCGGCTTTTGGACTGGTCCGGTTGGCTTTGGTAGCTCCAGCTACTTGAATGGTATCAGTAACCCCGACTTAAGTTGGGAGTCTGTAGTTACAAAAAATATTGGAATAGATGGCGGTCTGTTTAATGGACGAGTTGATTTTGCTGTAGACCTGTATCGGAAAACTACGTCAGATATGTTATTGTTTTTAACAGGTCCCAGATTAATAGGTGTAGGCGATCAGTGGGATGATCTGAAAGCACCTATAGGAAATGTAGGGCAAATGTCGAATACGGGATTGGATGTGAGTGTAAATACTACCAATATTCAAACTAAAAATTTTACCTGGAAAACCAATATCATTTACTCACAGTTTAAAAACAAACTGGATAAGATGGCCAATTCTACCGCAGGATTAACTGGAAGGTTATATTACGATAACTACATAGTTACCTACACCAATCCAGGATTTCCTGTAGGATCTTTTTTTGG
Source organism: uncultured Terrimonas sp. (assembly GCA_964604365.1). Classification (GTDB taxonomy): domain Bacteria; phylum Bacteroidota; class Bacteroidia; order Chitinophagales; family Chitinophagaceae; genus Agriterribacter. The sequence goes on along the minus strand of CAZRYS010000053.1, from coordinate 10,012 downwards.
ACTGGTTACTGATGGTTTGTTCCGTACGCAGGCTGATCTGGATAAAAGTTTACCGCAATTCGGTTACGAAATTTCTGAAACACATACCTGGCTGGGTGATGTGCGGTTTAAGGACGTTAGCGGTGCAGACGGTAAGCCTGATGGTGTGATAGATGCAAAGGATATCACCTATATTGGAAGTCCGTTGCCTAAATTTACTTACGGTGTCACCAATACTATCCAATTCAATAATTTTGATATTTCGTTATTCATCCAGGGAAGTTATGGCGCAAAAATATTCAATTTCCTGCGTTGGCAATTAGAGAAAATGGATAATCCATATTACAATCAGATGCGAACCGTGATGGATAGATATACCCCAACCAACACAGATGGAAGTTTACCAAGATTTAGCAATACCAATACCAATAACGTATACATGTCCGACCGTTATGTGGAAAGTGGCTCTTATCTCCGGATTCAAAACTTTACCGTAGGGTACAGGTTACCTTCGCAACTTACCCGCAGAGCTTTAATCAACAATGCAAGGGTTTATTTTTCTGTGCAGAATTTGCATACTTTCTCTAACTACAGTGGTTACGATCCGGAAGTGGGTGCATTTAATAATAATATACGATTGATGAATGTTGATGCAGGACACTATCCCAATCCCAGGTCTTTTACAGCCGGTATCAACATTGAATTATAAGAGAAGCTAAAAAAAATATATCATGAAACAGATTAGAATACTAGCCATGCTCATGATGATTGTGGGTTTGGCAGCATGTAAAAAGTCGTTTATAGAACGTCCGGCGCTCGACGGTACTACACTCGACAACTACTTTAATACAGCAGAAGAGGTAAGAGGTCTTACGAGTACACTATATGGATTGCCATGGTCTGCATATGAAAACAGGGCCATGGATGCTATTGGCGATGTAATGTCAGGCAATAGTTATACCGGAGGCAATGACGATCCACCCTTCATTAATTTTTCTTTTTCTGCTACTTCCGTTCGCATAGCGGAAGCCTGGAAAGTGTTTTATAAAATAGGCGGTTGGACCAGTGAGTACATGTTTTCACTGGAGCAAAAGAAAGCACAAGGTGGCAATGCAGCTTTCATTGATCCCGCAATTGCAGAATGTCATTTTTTTAGAGGTACCGTTTACTTTTATATAGCTCGTTTGTGGGGTGATGCGCCTATTATTACTCAGCCCGGGCAAATAGCTCTGGAGGGCAACTTCAATATTCCTCGTTATCATAAGGCGGATGTATTACGTTTTGCACTTGAGGAATTAAGGGCTGCAGAAACGGGTTTGCCTGAGTCTGACGCACAGGCAGGGAGGTTGACTAAATTAGCTGCCAAAGGGATGATGGCGAAACTGTATCTGTATTTGAAAGATTATGAGAATGCAAGGATAATGGCACAGGATGTAATAGAATCGGGTAAATACGATTTGTTTAATAATTATGCAGCAATGTTCAGTTCAAGCACGCATAATAACAATGTCGAATCCATTTTTTCTATACAACATCAACTTACAGGCAATCCCTGGGGATCCGCTAGTCAAAAAAATCCGGATCGGGGTCCCGTTAATCTTCAAACGGCTGAAGCCTCTATGTGGGAAATGTATACCCCATCAATGGATATACTGAGTGCTTACGAATCGGGTGACCTAAGGCGTCGTTGGTCTGTAATGGAGCATGGATGGAGCAGGCTCGATTGGAAGCCCCAGCGGGAAAACAGCCCGGACTATAATGCATTTATGGCTAACGGTTACGTGTACGATACGCTGCAAGCTACAGAAGCTGGCGGTATTAAAAATACCACCAGATCTAATATCGCAAAATATGTAGTAGGACCAGGACAGGCATACGGCGGAGAAGCGGTACTAGGGATGAATTCAGGTATTAATACCATGTTGCTACGTTATGCGGATATCTTATTGATATATGCAGAAGCTGTGTTAGGAAACAATGCTGTAACAACTGATGCAAAGGCATTAGAAGCGTTCAATAAAGTGCGGGGGCGGGCACAACTTCCACTCAAAACTCAGTTAACACTGGATGATATTCTGCACGAACGTAGAATAGAGTTTGCTTTTGAAGGTGATTACTGGTTTGATATCCAGAGACAGGGTTTTGAAAAGGCTAAGCAAATAATTGAGGCACAGAACCGGGGTACTTTTGATGAAGCCCGTACGGTAACGTTCTCCGAGCAGTATATGCATCTGCCAATACCCGCAGGCGAAATATTGCAAGATCCCGAATTGGCCAAACCACCTGTTCCATACTATTAATTTCAATTAAAATGATTACGATGAAAATCCGTTATATAAAATCATATACATTGTTACTGCTTTTGAGTGCAGTACTATACGTTTCCTGCATCAAAGGAGACAGTGATGGAAGTTGGGTAGCGCCAGCAGGCAATCCGGTGTCAGCCGGATTCAGCCCGGACTCAGCCGCCAATGGTGAGCTGGTAACGCTAAAGGGGACCGGACTAGGTGACATTAGAAGTATCGTGTTTGATAAAGAGAATGTGGCAGCACCGTTTTACTCTACGCTTAATACGGAAACCACTATCATATTCAGAGTGCCGGATACCGCCTATGGTGGTGAGCAGAAGGTAATCTTTACCAACAGTACGGGTAAACAACTGATATTGCCTTTTCGCGTATTGGCATATCCAACAGTATCGTCTTCCAGTTTGTATGAATTCAAAGAGGATACAGAAATTACGCTTACGGGTACTAATTTGTTAGACGTAGAAAAAGTGGTACTAACCGGCACCACCGATGAAGCGGAAATTATTGATCAAACGAGTAAGTCGCTGACCATTAAAATGCCCGCATCCAATGTAGTAAGGACTACGCTCGATATTACCAATGCAACAGGTAAGCTGGTTACCAGCCAGGAGTTTATCTATATACCCAACAATTTTGTGGCTTTTGACGACGATTGGGGACAAGCTGCCGCATATGGCGGTACGGTGCAGAGTTGGTCCTGGGGATGTAACCCTTATCCATTTGCCGATTTAAAAAAGGACGGTGAAAAATCGCTGCGTGTAGATTACACTGGTGATGATGGTGGGTTAAGCCTCTTTCTGGGTGCCGATTGGGGAGATCCTGTTTTGCAGGGCTTCTCTGATTACTTTAAAGCAAGGCATATCACTTTTTGGGCGAGGGGTGATGCTGCAGACGTTAATATTACCATTGTGCCTGATGGTCCATGGCCGACAGGATCGGCACAGGGAAGCGGAAGTCACACTTTTACAGTGTTAAAAGATGTATGGACTTACTATAAAATACCCATGTCTTTTATTACAGGTGGTTATAGCCGTTTGAATTTTAAAATTGAAGGAGCTTCTGATAAAACTGTTTATTTCGACAATATTCTTTTGGTGAAGTAAGGATTTAAATACGAATGAGATACCAGTAGACTTTTAAAGCCTACTGGTATCCTTTGTTTGAAAATGATTGGATAACAATGAAACTGATGCTGATAAAATGTATGCTGGGGTTGCTGATCTGGACTGCGTGTAAAAAGAAGAATACAGGCAGCGAAATACCGCCCGGAGACACTACTATAACTATTACTCCGGCAGCAGATCCGCCTACGGCAAAAACAGTCGGCTTTTTCCTGGATGATTGGAAGGCGAAATCTTTCACTGTTCCCGAAGCCTATATGACACCGGTCCTTCCCGCTCAGGGAAATGTGATAGTATCGGTCGATAAAAGTGATATCATTACCAAAATTCCACCTACGCTTTTTGGCAATAACGCCAATACCTACATGACACAGATGGTGGATCAACCATCATTGATTCGCGATATAAAAAATTTAAATCCGGGTTTGGTCAGGTTTCCGGGCGGAAACTTGAGCAGTATATTTTTTTGGAATGCCACCCCCGGCAATGCCCCGTTAGATGCTCCAACACAAATAGTAGATGGCGCTTCGGGCAATCAGATAAATCCCGGCTATTGGTTTGGTAAAAATAATGACAGCTGGACGTTGTCTGTAGATAATTACTATAGCATGTTGCAGCAAACGAATAGTAAGGGTGTGATAACGGTTAACTATGGCTATGCCAGGTATGGAAAAGGAGACAACCCGGTGGCTGCGGCTGCACACTTGGCGGCAGAGTGGGTACGATACGACAATGGCAGAACCCAATATTGGGAAGTGGGCAACGAAAGCAATGGCGTATGGCAGGCGGGTAATAGAATTGATGTTGCAAATAATAAAGATGGACAACCGGAAGTTATTACCGGAGAATTATATGGCAAACATTTTAGAGTGTTTGCAGATTCTATGAGAAAGGCAGCGCAAGAGGTGGGTGCCACCATTTTTATTGGTGCACAATTGTTGGAACAGGAACCTGCTTCCTGGGCAACCGACACCGATAAGCATTGGAATAGGGGTGTGTTAGCACAGGTAGCTGATAAAACAGATTATTATATCGTTCACAACTATTATACGCCGTATAATGCCAATTCCACTGCGGCAGAAATACTGGCAACGCCTGCAACAGTCACGGCACATATGAGCAATTACCTCACAAAAAGTATTATCGGCAATGGTGCCGCCGCCAAACCCATCGCCCTAACGGAGTATAATATTTTTGCGGTAGGATCTAAGCAAATGGTGTCGCATATAAATGGAATGCATGCGGTGATGGTAATAGGAGAGTTGATGAAAAATAAAATGGGTATGGCTTGCCGATGGGATTTGGCTAATGCCTGGGAAGATGGAAATGACCATGGTATGTTTAGCCAGGGCGAAGCCGCCAGTGCCGAACCTAGATGGAATCCGCGGCCCGTATTTTATCATTTATATTATTTTCAAAAAATGCTGGGAGACCGGGCAGTATCTTCATCGGTTTCCAATGGTAATGGCATATACAGTTATGCATCTTCCTTCTCCAGCGGAGAAATGGGGGTGACCGTAGTTAATACAACCGCTACAGACCAAACAGTCAGCATTGATTTCAAAAACTTTTTGCCGGGTAATAATTATTACTGGTACATATTGAGTGGAGGTACTGATAAAGAGTTCTCCCGAAAAACAATTGTTAATGGTATGTCGCCGAAAGGAATAGCCGGTGGTCCACAAGATTATGGTTCCATTAAACCCTATGCTGCAACAATTGACCAGCACATCAAGTTTGCGCTGCCAGCCCGGTCAATTGCATTTGTAGTAATAGAAGGGAAAGAATAGGCTTTGTAACGCTCCGTAAATGGGGTTCTTCCGCTGAAATAGGATACCCTGTTTTCTCAAATATTAGGGTGGGGAATAGTCCGAAATCTACAATCTCCCAAATATCAGTACCTTTGCGCCGGCAAAAGAGACGTGTAACTATAAAATATTGAGTTTTCCATGATTACAGTGAATAATGTGTCATTATCCTTTGGAAAAAGGGTATTGTTTGACGAAGTAAACCTAAGTTTCAGTAAAGGGAATTGTTATGGCGTAATAGGAGCGAACGGGGCTGGAAAATCTACTTTTCTAAAGATTCTTTCCGGGGAAATAGATCCGAGCAAAGGAACCATCGATATTACGCCCGGCGAACGTATGGCGGTACTGAACCAAAACCACTTTGCGTTTGACGACAAAACGGCTTTACAAACGGTGATGATGGGACACAGCAAGTTGTGGGAAGTGATGCATGAGCGGGATGCCATTTATGCCAAAGAGGATTTTACCGAAGAAGACGGTATGCGTGCTGGTGAGTTGGAAGCAGAGTTTGGTGAAATGGGTGGATACACTGCAGAAAGTGATGCTGGTACGCTGTTGGGAGAACTTGGTGTATCGGAAGATATTCACCAGACACTCATGAAAGATTTGCCGGGTAGCACCAAGGTGCGGGTATTGCTGGCACAGGCTTTATATGGTAATCCGGATATCCTGATTCTGGATGAGCCTACGAATGACCTGGATGTGGAAACCATCGGGTGGTTGGAAAACTTTCTGGCAGAATACGAAAATATCGTGATTGTAGTGAGCCACGACCGTCACTTTCTTGATGCGGTATGTACCCATGTGGCAGATGTAGACCGGCAAAAAATTAAAATATACACTGGTAACTATACTTTCTGGTACGAAACCAGCCAGTTGGCCGCCCGTCAGCAGAGCGACAAGAATAAGAAGACGGAAGAAAAGCGGAAGGATTTGCTGGATTTCATCGCTCGTTTTAGTGCCAATGCTTCCAAGAGTAAGCAGGCGACCTCCCGCAAAAAAGCCCTGGAAAAATTGGTTATCGAAGATATCGAACCGTCTAACCGGCGGTACCCGGGTATTATTTTCAAGCAGGATCGTGAAGTGGGCAACCAGGTATTGAATATTGAAAAGCTATCTAAAAAAACTGAAGATGGTCGTGTGTTGTTCAGCGATGTTTCTTTTTCTGTAGGGAAAGGCGATAAGATTGCTTTTGTTTCAAAAGACCACCTCGCTTTGACCACTTTCTTTGAGGTTATCAACGAAGCGCAAAAAGCGGATAGCGGTACATACGAATGGGGAACCACCATCACTAAGGCTTACCTGCCTAACGACAATAGCCAGTTTTTTACAGAGAAAGATATCAACCTGATGGATTGGTTGCGCCAGTATGTGCCACCAACCGTTACTGATGTAGATGAACCTTTTCTGAGAGGATTTTTAGGTAAAATGTTATTCAGCGGTGATGAAATTCTAAAAAAGACCAGTGTACTCAGCGGAGGGGAAAAGGTAAGGTGTATGATCAGTCGTATGATGATACAAAACCCCAACCTGGTAATATTGGATGAACCCACTAACCACCTGGACCTGGAGAGCATTCAATCTTTCAACGAAGGCATGGTGAACTTCAAAGGGGTCGTGTTGATGACATCTCATGACCACACATTCATGCAAACCGTCGCTAATCGTGTGATAGAAATAACACCTAAGGGAGTTATTGACCGATTGTCTACGTTCGATGAATACCTGGCGGACCCAAGAGTGAAAGAATTGAGAGAGACGATGTACAATAGTAAAGCGGTAACGGCTTAATCTCCTTCATTAACCTGCTAACCCATTATGGCACCCAAAAAGAAGAACACTTCAGGAGTTAAAAGACTGCTGATTATTCTGCTGGTGTTCGGCATATTGGGTATTGCATTATACGGATACCTCAAGTGGCAGGAATACCAGGTGAATTTTGTTCGCTACAATGCATTTGGTATAGAAATACCAACAGGTTATATGGTGCACGGTATTGATGTTTCTCATCACCAGGACGTGATAAACTGGGCTGAAGTGCGCAAGATGAACGTGAAGGGGCTGACGCTCGATTTTGCTTTTATCAAAGCAACAGAAGGATTGACGAATGTTGATCGGCTGTTTAAACGCAACTGGTACCGGGCCCGGGAAGCAGGCGTTCTTCGCGGCGCATATCATTTTTTCATATCCACTAAAAGCGGCAGAAAACAAGCAGAAAATTTTATTGCTCAGGTACAGATGGAACCGGGCGATTTACCACCTGTGCTGGATGTGGAACAGTTGTATGGCGTAAAACCGAAGGATTTACGGCCAAGAGTAAAAGAGTGGTTGAAAGTAGTAGAGGAGTATTATAAGGTGAAGCCTATTATTTATACCAATGTAGATTTTTACGAGAAATACCTCGGAGAGGAGTTTGATGAATATCCCCTTTGGGTGGCGCACTATCTTCAACCCAACAAACCCCGTATTAAGAGGGACTGGGTTTTCTGGCAGCATAGTGAAACGGGACGGGTCAATGGTATAAAAGAAAAAGTGGATTTCAATGTGTTTAATGGCGACTCGCTGGTTTTTCAAAATCTGTTGCTGAAGTAAGTTTATTGTGAAATACAAATGACAGGCTTTGCCGAATACTTACGCCATTGTAGATAGACCTCCGCTAAGCAGAATGCGACAGAAAAGATAGAAAATTCAGGAATTATGCTGTTTTTGAACCCATTGTAGATGGATACAGACAAAATTGTTTTGTCGGGCAAAAAGAAGGGAGGAAGCAATAAAGTAAGAACCAGGTGGTTTTTTCCCGATCTCACCACAATCTTTCCACACCCACCTTGTTTTTTACAGCTTTTCAAATACCTTTGCGGTCATTTTAAGGAGCATTGTTTTTTATAAATAATTGTTTTTCAGTCAACTAATTAACTTACACCTATATGCCAGCCGCATTAAAAGAGGTTAGAAACAGGATAAAATCAGTACAAAGTACGCAACAGATCACCAAGGCAATGAAAATGGTAAGTGCTGCCAAACTGAGGCGGGCACAGGATGCTATCCTTCAAATGCGTCCTTATGCTAAAAAGTTGCAGGAAATGCTAAGTAATATTGTTAGCAATATTGATGGGGATGTGAGTGCTGATTTGTCTGTAGAACGTCCGGTGGAAAAAGTATTGATCATAGCCATAACTTCGGACAGGGGGCTTTGCGGTGCATATAATGCAAATGTGATTAAACTGACCCGTTCGCTGGCTTTGCAGAAATATGCTGCGCAGCAGGCAAAAGGAAATGTGACGGTATGGCCGATTGGAAAAAAAGGGTTCGATGCGATGCAGAAACTATCTATAGCCAATAATGCTGCTTACCGCGATGTATTGCAGCGTTTATCTTTTGAAAGTGTACAGGAAGTGGCTCAGCATGCAATAGAAGCTTTTTCAAAAAATGAATTTGATGTAGTGGAAGTGGTATATAGTGAGTTTAGGAATGCTGCTACCCAGGCGTTTGTGGTAGAACGTTTTTTGCCTATTCCTAAGGTTGAAAATAAAGATGGGAAAACGACCAAAGCAGACTTTATATTTGAACCTGATCAGGAAACGCTGATTGCAGAACTGATGCCAAAAATATTAAATACGCAGTTGTACAAAGCTGTATTGGATGCTAATGCCAGTGAACATGGAGCGCGTATGACGGCGATGGATAAGGCCAGCGAAAATGCAAATGAACTGTTGAAAGATTTGCGCATTTCGTATAATCGTGCCCGTCAGGCAGCTATTACTACTGAGCTTACTGAAATAGTAAGCGGTGCGGCGGCTTTGGAGGGATAGTGTAATAATCCGAACCCGCTTAAACCCAATTGACAGATAATAGCCAATGGAAATCTCGCAAATTATACCACACGTAGAAGCATTGATATTTGCAAGTGAAAAGCCATTAACCAGTATTGAGTTGGTGGACTTGCTTAATACTGCATTAGGCTTTATTGAAGACCGGGCTACTTTGGAACAGGTAGAGTCTGCTATAGATGGAATACGGGAAAAATATGCCACTGAGTTTTATCCTTTTGAAGTAAGGCAAAGCGGGGGAGGATGGCAGTTTTTGACCAAGGGCTTGTACCACAAGACGATTGCCCAGTTAAACGGCGACAAGTTTTTGAAACGCTTGTCGGCTGCTGCGATGGAGACCCTCGCTATTATTGCTTATAAACAGCCTATTACCAAAGGTGAGGTGGAATCGATACGTGGCGTAAACTGCGACTATGTTATTCAGAAATTACTCGAAAAAGAATTGGTAGTAATCAGCGGCAGAGATGAAACGTTACCCGGAAAGCCATTGATTTATAATACCTCCAAATCTTTCATGGATTATTTCGGCATCAACACCGCCGATGATTTACCTAAAATAAAAGACGTATTGGCAGACCAGGTGGTAGAACCTACGTTGGTGAATGCCAGTCATTTTGAGGTGGAAAAAGAAATCAACCTGGTGGTAGGGCAAAATGGTGAGTTGTTTCAGGAAACAACTGTTACAATAGAAGAAAACACAGACGAAACAGTGGATGCCGTCAATCAGGAACAAGGGACCAATGAAGAGGAGACTTTTGAACCCACAGCCGCCGCCGACGACGACACTGTTTCTGAAGAGGAAGACTACCCGATAGAAGATGATGCTACTGACGAATCAACTCCTGATGAACCTGATGCATCATCGTCTGACGCAGGTGATGATGAGGAGGAGAAGTAATATTTATCCGCGATTTAATGCCGTTTAGTTAAGCACAAATAGCTTCGTGCTGAACAATTATCCAAAA
>CAZRYS010000052.1:0-28247 GCA_964604365.1 uncultured Terrimonas sp. | reverse complement strand
TATGTTGACAAATAAAATAGATCAGTTACTGAAGTGAAGTACTACAGCCAACCTGTGTTTTCTGCTATGCTGGCTGAAGAATAAAGCATCAATAGCAAATCGCTAATCAGCTTCAGTTCCGGCAGAAGAATCACGGATGAACAAAATAATATATCTTCAACAATAGTAACAATACTGGGCATATGTACCGGGCTGAACGAATCACAGAATACCAGCACAGCAGAAAGCCCTTAACCGTTGCACGCCATTTTGGGTGACACTCTAAGATTACTAAGATTTTTGGCATTCGAGGACAAAGGCTTTATATTTGTACAAACAGGACACTACTATGGAGATAAGAACAGATTTATTTTTAGGCGACAGCAAAACGATGCTCAAAAAACTTCCTGACAACTCTGTTGACCTCATTGTGACATCTCCCCCATACGCAGACCAGCGTAAAGGAACGTATGGCGGCATTCATCCTGACAAATACGTTGAATGGTTTCTTCCAATAACTAAGGAACTTCTTAGGGTTTTAAAACCGACTGGAACATTTATCCTTAACATAAAAGAAAAGGTTGTTGAAGGTGAACGAAGCATTTATGTAATGGAATTAATTCTTGAAATGCGTAAGCAAGGTTGGCTATGGACAGAGGAATTTATTTGGCACAAAAAGAATTGCTATCCAGGCAAATGGCCTAATCGTTTTCGTGACGCATGGGAAAGACTTCTTCAATTTAACAAGGATAAGAAGTTTAACATGTATCAAGAGGAAGTAATGGTTCCAATGGGTGATTGGGCAAAGTCAAGACTTAAAAATCTTAGCGAAACAGATAAAATAAGAGACAACTCAAAAGTAGGTAGCGGTTTCGGAAAGAACATTTCAAACTGGTTGACAAGAGATAAAGCTTTTCCTACTAATGTTCTCCATTTAGCAACAGAATGCAGTAACAAAAATCATAGTGCTGCTTTTCCTGAAGAACTTCCTGAATGGTTTATGAAGCTGTTTACAAAAGAAAAGGACACGGTACTTGACCCTTTCATGGGTTCGGGAACAACCATTTTAGTTGCCAACAGAATGAAACGACACTCAATTGGTATAGAAATAGTTCCTGAATACTTTAACATGGTTAAAGAACAAGTTAAGCCAGTGGAGTTATATTTATTAGAGCCGACAGTAAAATATGAAACAGCTAAATCTAAAAGACGTTACGCAGTACGTTGAAGAAAACATCGGAACCTTTCATCAAAAAAGAATTGCCGGACTGAATGACTTGAAGCTGAGGAAAGTTTTGGGAAAGAAAAATCCTTACCTCTTCAAAGCAAAATATATTCTGACCGCACAGGATATTATAAAGAGCCTGACCGATGCATTTATTTCATCACAAGAAGAAACAATTTTCGGTGATTGGCTTGAAGGGCTTGCAATTTTTATCAACGGCAAAGTATATGACGGCCGTAAGTCAGGTATTCCAGGCATTGACTTAGAGTTTGACAAAGATGGTGTTCGCTACATCGTAACAATAAAATCTGGACCCAATTGGGGCAATAGTTCACAAATTGGTAAAATGAGAGCAGATTTCAAAACTGCTCAAAAGACACTTCGTACAAGTAATTCACAACTCAACATAACAGCCGTAAACGGTTGTTGCTACGGCAGGGATAACAATTCAGACAAAGGGGATTACTTCAAATATTGTGGTCAAAAGTTTTGGGAGTTTGTTTCGGGTGACACAGACCTTTATACAAAAATCATAGAGCCGTTAGGACATCAAGCTAAAGAACGAAACGACGACTTCATTCAATCATATTCGCAAATGATAAACAAATTCACAAAAGAGTTTGCTGACACATTTTGTCTTGACAATGGGTCAATAGATTGGGATAAGTTAGTGCGATTTAATTCAGCAACAGTCGCTCCTTAATAATATTAATAACCATAAATCTATAACACAATGCCACAATGCTTAATTCCAAATTGTCAAAACAATGCAACCAATAACATTGCGATTCGATTAAGAAGAGAAGACACTACTGCAATATGGGCACCCAATAGTGAAGCATTTCTATGTAATGTTCACGCTGCTCAAGGCTACACTATAAATATTGATTTTGTCCCTGCTCAAGGTCATACAATCACAACAAATGTTTCTGCAGGTGGACATACAGAGACAAGAACAACTCCGATTGTAAATGTTCCGTAACGCTTCGATAAAACGGCGAGCAATAACTAAGCTTTCGTTGCGTCCGAAGGACGAACAATGAAAGTGTTGTTGAACGAACTATTCTCACCGAAGGTAAACCTACGGTGCTGGTGTTGCACTATGGAATTGTCGAACTTTGAGTTTGGTTGTGTAAGCAGTTGGGAGCGTCTGCTTTGAAAAGGAGTCCGATTAATGTTTAGGTTTTCATCGGATTTTGAACATTGAAGTATATAAGTTCCCTTACCCATAAAACTAGTTTACAGGTGCAGTTTGGTTTTCCAATAAATATTGCTTTGGTGGTCCTCGTTTGCCAAAAACATCAATGGTTATCAGCGTTCCCGTTTTGCAACAGAGACATTGATGTAATTTGGTTTTGATGGCAGGTGCTTTTCTTACAACTTTCAGTTGCTGTTGCAATGCCTGCAGCTTACCTCGTTTCCAACTGCTACTTAGTATCCCATAGTGCCGGATGCGTACAAAGCGGTATGGTAGTATATGCTGTGCAAAACGACGGGTAAACTCAGCATTGCTGAGCATCATCGTTTTGGTTTGTCCGTTAGCTTTATAATCTTTGTAGCTAAAACTTACTTCGTCTTTTGTTACACTTTTAATACGGTAATTACTGATAGCTACTTTGTGCGTATATCTGCCCAGGTATTCGATCACCTGGTTGGGACCACCAAATGGACGTTTGGCATATACCACCCAGGGCTGACTGTATAAGCTATCGAATAAGCTTTGATCTTTGATGCCATTAGTTCTCAGATAGTGTACATATTTAGCCCTAAAGACTTTACTGAGCGCTTTGACCGAACAAAGGTATTTGTTGCTTCTGATCTGTTTTTGCCATTTGCCGTTTTGGTCGATACCACCACCCGGTACTATACAATGAAGGTGTGGATGCAAGCTTAGGTTTTGACCCCAGGTATGAAGGATGGCTATCATACCCGACTGTATACCACTGTACTTCCCAAACTGATATAAGGTCTGCCATACCGAACTGAATAATGCATCGTACACCAGTGTAGGTTTGTATAATGCCAGCGGGTTGAGTTGTTGTGGTAAGGTAAACACCACATGGTAGTAAGTACAGGGCAATAGATCTGCCTGCCGACGGCTGATCCATTCCTGTCGCTTATGACCCTGACACTTTTACCCCGTTGGATTAGTTACCTTTATTCCATTATGAAATACTATGTGTATGTTCTCCTTTCTAAAGTAGATGGATTATTTTATACCGGATTTACAAATGACATCAATAGAAGAGTACAAGAGCATAATTCTGGAAAAGTTTTATCAACACAAAAAAGAACGCCGCTAACACTTATCTATTGGGAAGGATGCTTGAACCAACAAGACGCAACCAGAAGGGAAAAGTACTTAAAATCGGGAAATGGAAAGTTTTACTTAAAAAACAGGTTACGAAATTTCTTAAATAATCCTACGGGGTGAACAATGCCGGTTACGGCAACTATTGTAACTGATATGTACTACGCCACAATCGGTACATACATCTACATGACCACCCAATGCCGCTGTGCGGCATTGCTCTATGGCTCTTAGTGTTTTTTGTTGATGAACACTAAAGCCTGTTGCTGATGATATGTTGGTGTGGCGCAAGACATCGGCTACTTCGTAGCGGGCCTGCACAGGGCAAACACTTTATCTAACGGACTTTGAGGAAGCTGATCAGGAGTAGTACAGATATGCAAATACACCATCGTATTCTCTATATTGGCATGCCCCAATAGCTTTTGAACAGTTACCATGTTTACACCATCTTCCAATAAATGTGTAGCATAACTGTGGCGGAGCATATGCGTATGCACTTCCTTAACAATGCCGGCTTGTCGGGCAATGGTTTTAACTACCCATTGCACACCTCGCTGACTGTAGCGGCTGTCAAAGTCACCGCCACCCTGTCCATTGGGCTGTCCGTTAAACAGCCAGTCTTGGGGATGCTCAGCTGCCAGGTATTTTTTAATGCCACGGACCAAGTGTTCACTTAGCGGTACATAACGGTCTTTGTTGCCTTTGCTCTGAACAATATGTACCAGCTTACGATCAAAGTCAAGATCTCTGATACGGAGGTTGCGAACTTCCATACACCGAAGACCACAACCGTACAGTAAACCAATCAGTATTTTATGCTTAAGTAAAATAGCCGTTTGAAGCATGAGCCAGACTTCTTCCCGGCTGAGAATAACGGGTAACTTTTTATCTTTCTGTATCGATGGTAAATGAAGATGCTCGTAAGGAAGTCCTTCCGTTTTTAGTAAGAATCGAAGACCGTAAACGGTATGTTTGAAATAAGTTTGAGAAAGTGTTTTACTGCGTTGCTGAAGTTCGTACAAATAGTCTTTGACTTGTTCGGGATCCAGCTCTGTGGGCAGACACTGAAAGTGAAGCGCAAGCGCTGCTATATGACGGCTGTAGTTATCAAAGGTTCGGGGGCTGCGACCAAGGATAGAAATGTTACGTTCGAAGCGTTGCAGGAGTTCCCTAAATCCACTAACTTCACGGCAGGCTCGATTGAGATATTTATTCCATCTCAGTTCTTCCGGCAATTTTTTTTGTAGTCATAATTGAAATTTTGTTGAGGACTAAAGTTACGGATAGTGCGGAAGGCTACCGTAGGTTTAGTTCAACATCGTATTGGCAATATTGGGGCTGACGGTTGTAAACTCAACATTTGTGCTTCTATTGGGCATTTGTGCAAATATTGAGCTGACGTTTTTAAAATGCCTCACCATCGCCAATACGTAAACCATTAGCGATCAGCTTAACCCGACAATGAAACAGACAATTTACATATTGACATTTTTCCTTTTGACAAGTTGCGGACAACAAAAAACCGAACAGACAATCACGACAGTTTCCGACACGACTACGAAAAATAATGCAGTTACAACGGATACTATTGAACTAAAAGAAACTTTTAGCGAAGAAGATTTACCTGTAAACGAATATTTGACCAACAGACTGAAACCAATCAGAGCGAATTTTAAGAGAATTAACTCAATTACAAATTGGACTTCTATTGACACGAAAGAATTATCGGAATCAACAGAAGGCGAAGAAGCAAAATTTTATTACCAAAACGGACAATTAGAAAAGATTGCAACACGACACTATGGCGAAACATTTCAATTATTGACAGAATATTATTTGCTTAAAGGACAACTTTCATTTGTTTTTGAAAAACGACATAAATACAACCGACCTTTATATTACGACACGACAGCAATGAAAGAAAATAATGACACCGAAGCAGTTGACATTGACAAATCAGAAATAATTGAAGACAGAAGTTATTTTGAAAACGGAAAGTTATTACATCAAATAAACAATCAAGACTGTGGTTCGCCATTTGCAGATGACTACTTACTTGAAGAGCAAAAACGAATAAAAAGAGATTTTGACAAACTTGTTAAACAGACAAAAAAGAAATAAAAAGCCGAACCGCTAATAACTAAGCTTTCGTTTTGCCTGCAAGGCAAGAAATGAAAGTGTTGTTGAACGAACTATTCTCACCGAAGGTAAACCTACGGTGCTGGTGTTGCACTATGGAATTGTCGAACTTTGAGTTTGGTTGTGTAAGCAGTTGGGAGCGTCTGCTTTGAAAAGGAGTCCGATTAATGTTTAGGTTTTCATCGGATTTTGAACATTGGAGCACACAGATGTCCCTACCCATAAAACTAATAAGTGGATATAGACTTCATACGACAAAATTATGAGCGAATGAGTGATCATGAGATCATTCGAATTGCGACTCAAGATGCTAAGGGTTTAACAGCTGAAGCCCAAGAAATAGTTAAAGTAGAACTGAAGCGACGTAAGTTAGATTTAAATGTTTTAAGTGGAATTAACATTCAAAATAGAGAACCAACTTTTGAAGAGATTGATAGATACTGCGAGTTGGCTCGGAACCTAAGATGTCCTTTCTGTGGAACAAAATCAGTTAAATTAAACGGAACGTTGACCAGTGAGGTTGTTAGTCTGATTTTTATAACACAATTTGACAAACACTTAAAAATAGCCTGTCCAACTTGTTTAAATAGATTTACTAATAAGGCGCTAATTAAGACAACACTATTAGGGTGGTGGGGTATCCCGTGGGGACCTATTAGGACAATTCAAGCTATTATTCAAAATTTCAACCGGAAAAAGACAAATCGATTAGAAAGACAAAATAAATTTTTGAGAAACTTTGTAGCGTCCCATGTTGGTCAATTCGCAACATATGAAAACCAGACAGCAAGACTTCAACAGATAATCGATAACCAATAAAACAGCATGCAACATGTAGACTTTCTAGCATGCTGGCTGAAGAATAAAATATCGACCGAAAATCGCTAATCGGCTTTAGTTCCGGCAGAAGAATCACAGATGAACAAAATAATATATCTTCAACTTTAGTAACAGGATTGGGCATATGTTCGGACTGGACGGATCACAGAACACCAGCACAGCAGACAGCCCTTAACCGTTAGCGGCTATATAAACCCGACCATAGACAAACTGAGAATTTATAAAAATGGACAAATATTTTAAGTATAAGTATGACGACTTATTTAACCCAACTATAAAAGCAATTCGAAACTTAGGAGATTCTGGATCTGTAACAGAAATTGAAGATGAAGTAGTTAAAATTTTGGCTTTAAGTGATGATGCAGTAAACGAAATTAAAGACCTACGATTGGGCGTAAGTGTCGAACTAGTTGAAGAAGTAAAGATAAAATCAGATTGGTTTAAAAACATATAAAGAAAATATACAGCCGCTAACCTGGGTTCCTAATCCGTTAGCGGCAATGGTAAAACAGTGGTTACAAATATTTAAAAAAAGTCAATCGCAAATATTATAATGAGGGAATTTATATACGACAACAGAACATACTATAGTCCTATTGAGTTTGCAATGGCTCATATAGGAAATACTTGGAAAATCCCTATTCTTTTATGTCTTCAGAAAGGTTCTGTGCGATATGGAGACTTAAAAAAAGCGATACCTCACATTTCAGACAAAATGCTATATACCCAATTACGAGAATTAGAAGATAAAAATATGATTACGCGAAACGCATTTTTAGAAAAACCACCTCGAGTGGAATACGAATTAACCCCAAAAGCAAAAAAAGCGCTACCTATTATAGACCAATTATCTGAATATGGTACCTTTCTAATGGAAGAAGTTGGTATAAATAGGACTTCTAAGAAGTAATAAAATATTTTTGAAATTTTATAAAATTCATTTCGCTACATTTATTTAGTTATATACCAAATAGTATATAAACATTGTCGTTCCTGCCAATGTGATTAGGTTTGCATTTCACAAAAGCGCATAAATATGGAGCATTTAAAGCATCACAGAAATTGGATGACAATACCAACTTTATCTTGTAATGAAATAGAAGCAACCTTAACTTTCTGGGAAATATTAGGGTTCAAAATTACTTACAAAATGTTGCGTCCTTATCAATATGGTGTAGTGGAACGGAATGGTTACGAACTACACTTTGCAAGATTAAAGGAATTAGATATTACAAAAAATGAAGACGGTTGTCTTATTATGGTATCTGATGTAAAAAAAGCCTACAAAGAACTTACTCAAAAATTAAAGGAAAATTTGGGAAAGATTCCAAATTCTGGAATACCAAGAATTTCACGAATGAAACCCGAAGCAAGTCGTTTCACTTTAATCGATGTTTCGGGAAACTGTGTCATCTTTATTATGGATGATGAGAAAGATGAAGAAATTTATAAACAAGCAGATAATACCAACCAAACTCCTTTACAGCAATCCATTGCTACTGCGATAAGATTTCGAGATTATAAAGAGGACGAGAAAAAAGCATCTCAAACTTTGGAAATTGCCTTGAAAATTTCTGAAAATGAAGCCCTGATAGATATAGCGGAGGCATTAATTATGCGTATAGACTTAGCAATTTCAGCGAAAGATTCTATATGTGAAAAAGAATGTAAGGAGCAATTATATCAATTAAAACTGGCTGATAATGTGAAAAAACAATTAGCTCGTAAACACGATGTTGAAATATAACTTTATACTTGCAAAGTAGTAAAAGTCAATAAATTACAACCGCTAACATGGAGACTTTGCAATAGTGCGGCTTGACGTGAAATGCTCATCTTCTGTAATTCTATGTAACTTTAGTGCAAAACCATCTGACGGGCCGATATTACCGAACCATCGCCAATACGATGGCCGTTAGCGGCAAATTAAAACGACACTAAACAAAATATGTTTCCAATATTTGAACAAGGACAAGGAAAGGGTATCGGGCATACATTCGATACATTTTTAAGGAAATTTATTGAAATTTGTGAAGAGCATTTGCAGACAAATAGAGCGAAAGCATTTGCTTTTATATTGTATGACTTTTATGACGAGGCTACAAAAAAAGTTTTTAGAAATCAAGGTGGATTTGCAAGACTTGACCGACTTTCCGGTCAAAATCTTTCAGTTTTTTATCTCCATTCTGAAAATATAAAACGGCATACATCGGTTTGCCGAAATGCGGATTGAAGTGCTTCTATAAAACATTTGCCCAAAGCTTAACAGCAGTAATTCTATTGAAAATTTGTGCTAATATTCCACCACATCGCCCATCCGCAAAGCCTTAGTGGCAACCGTATGACGACCGCAATCAAGAAAATATTACCCTACTTTTTGTCCTCAATTTTTGTGGTTGGACTCTGGTGGCTTTTAACAGGGACAGACAACTATGCCTGGTTTCCAAAAAGGAAAGAAACTTTAATGCTTGACATTGCTCTCACTTCAATTTTTTACTATAAGACACTTTTTTGGTTAGTTATCGCAAACGTGACAGTTTTTGCAGTTAGACAATTGTTGCGGAAGAAATACAAGACGACAGCTATTACAGCAATTTTCGCAACAGTATTTTACTTTTTAGTAGGACAAGTGGTTGACAAAAAATGTTCACTTCATTATTATTCTGTTTTTCATAACCAATCTGTTTCAGAAAAGTACATCGACAGACCAATACTTGAAGCAGGTTGTCAAATCGGACCAGTCATAACAGAACATATTGCAGACAAGGAAATGAAATATAGACGCTACGCAATAGGTGGACTTGAAAAATTAAAATATTTACCAGCGACAAAAACTCTTACCAAAATCCTATTTGATAAAAGTGAAATGGATGTTTTTAGAGTAGACGCATTTCAAGCATTAACCTCATTTGACACAGATGAAACAAGGAAAATTATTTCTACTTTTAGAGAGCAAGCAAATGACACACTCGACAAAAAAGTAATTGAATATGCAGACTACTGGACGAAAGACAAATAGCGGAGGACATAGAACGGCAGCCACTAAAAAAAGGTATCCAAAAGCGGGGCTGAACGGCTTCGATTGGACATTTACCTTCGGTGCTGCTTCGCGGTGTGCAAGGTTCAACTTTTGTTCTTCGATTGAACTTTAGTGCTAAAAATCCCCGCCTTCGGCAATAACCAAACCAATAGCTTCAACCGCCAATCGGACTCCCGAATAGACCAGATTAGAATTAAATGAAAGAAATCTTTACACTTCAACAAATCGCCGATTGGCAATTACATAATGACAAATCACGAGTAGAATTACCTTCTGTTCAAAGAGGTTTTGTATGAAAATCCAAGCAAGTCGAGGATTTGGGGGACTCTCTTATAAGAGGTTACCCAATCGGTTCATTCTTATTTTCTGAGAGTGGAGAAAAATCATAACCACATCATCGAAAAAACACAAAAGGGTACGCAAGACATTTCGATATATTTAGAATGGTTTTTAGGCTGTTTTGAAAGGGCATTACTGGCAAGTGAACAAAATTTGGAAATTATCCTGGATAAAGCATATTTTTGGAACAAGCATCCATCAACAAATATTAACGATAGACAACGGCTTGTAATCAATTATTTGTATGACAATTATTATAAAGAAGTTGGCTTTTTGAGAACATCAACTTACGCCAAACTAACCAAAACCTCCAACGACACGCCTTAACGAGATTTACAGGATTTAGTTGCAAAAGAGATGCTAAAGGCAGAGGACAGCGGAAAGAAAACAAATTATATTATTGTAAGCCCAAAGATATCAGAATACCTAAAATAACATGAAAGGAACAAATAATTTCCACAACAGCCTAAATCCCTAATCGTTACCTACCATTATAATATTGAATTAATTAATTCCCGCCATATACATTTCTTCCCGCTCTTTGACTTTTAATTGAGTAACAATCCTTTTGCCCCATTCCTGTTTTACAACAACAGCTTCAATTCTGACCATTGCCGAAATGGCGGTAATAGCGTTTGCATTTGCCAAGACGAAACTGAACTCTCCGGGCACTAAATCCCTATCGTATATTATTCCCAGGATTGAAATATTGGTAGCAATACTCACTCCTTACCAGGTCTTGTTTTCCATTTACAAAATGCTGAAAGTAATTCCCTTCATCGAATAACGAAATACCATTTTTCTTTAAGTAGTAACCAATATTTTTTCTGTTCGCGCAAAAATATCCGTGTTGTTATTAGAATTTATGATTTTTTTATTAATAAATTGTAAGGGATTAACCTACAATAAATGCCATGAAAAAAGAAATTTCAATATCCATTATTGTTATTTTTTTGTCTTTTACCCTGACGCCCGTTTTTGCACAATCGCCCGGCGGTGTTTCATCTGGTCTTGAATGTTGGTTAAAAGGAGATGCGGGAACAAGTACAACAACCACCGCTGCCAATATCTCTGCTTGGAATGACCAGTCTGGAAACGGCAGGCATCACGCACAGGCGACTACCAATTTTCAACCCACCTATGCAGGAGCAGGCAGCTCCTACCTTATGAACTTTAATCCCGCAGTACGGTTCGACGGTGTAAATGACCGATTATTTATAAACGGCTATATAAACGCTACAACCCACTCGGTTCATCTATTCGTTGTCTCCCGGATAAATGCAGGCAGCACTACGGAATGGCAAACGACCTACAGCGTTTTAAATAGCGCGGTAAATGCAATTTGGTACAACAGAACGCCCGGAAATTACTTAGGCGGCAACAGGTTGGCAAATGCAAAAACGGACATATTATATGGATTAACAGCCCATATCCTCCCTAAACAAACAGTACAATCAAGAATTATCTGGAATGGGACACAGAGAAGCAGTAGTAATTACAACTATACTTCCACCAGTGCCACCTACACTGTAGGGTCTGATGTTAATAATGGAGAAGACCCTTTAAACGGCGATATTCAGGAGGTGATCGTTTACTCCGGCGCCACAAATGCTGACTTTAATGCGCAAGACCTGATAAAAATCCAAAGTTATTTGGCCGTTAAATACGGTATATCGCTCGACCCTGCAGGACAGGCAGATTATGTCTCTTCGCAGTCTTCTACAATATGGACCGGCTCTACCAATTCAGGATATCAAGATAACATTTTCGGTATAGGCAGGGATGATGCTTCCGCTCTTTATCAAAAACAAGCTTTTAGTTTCGGAGATTCATCGCTTGCCATTTATCTTGGGTCTTTGGCCGGGTTAAACAGTTTGAACAGCTCCAACATTGCTGACGACAACAGTTTTTTATTGCTGGGGGACAACAATCTGAATGGTCTGAGTTATAATACGGTCTACCAGGCAGGAGAAATATTTGAAAATACAGCACTTCCCGAAAAAATAAATTCGGTGAGCCAGAGAATATGGAAGGCGCAGGCTACCACACAAAATACCTGGACCGTAAACTTTAGGAGTAATAAATCCCAGGTAGCCAGATTCCTTCTTGTAAGTAGTGCTGCATCCTTTACGCCGGGTACAACAAGAATTTATCCACTCATCAATGGCGTTGCAGAAAATGCTACAATCAACAACGGGGATTTTATCAGGCTGGGTTACCACATTACAGGGCCTGGTGGTGTAATAACAAACCTGGTTCTATGGAACAAAGCGGATTCCGGCATAGCCGCTACAACGGTATCTACCTGGAACGACATATCTGGCTGGCAAAACCACCTGTCACAAAGCAACGTTTTGTATCAACCAGTTTTGACCAGTGGATCGGCTTCAACAAATTATAACCCCGCCGTTACTTTTTCTTCTGACGTGCTGCACCGCGATCAAAACTTTATACCGGCTACTACGGGAGCGGGCGTTTCTATATTCTCATCTGCAAGAAGCACTTCTATTGTCTCAAGTTACAAGACGCTGTGGGATTTTTACAGCAACACCCCTACTCTCAACTTGCGGGATGCCACCTGGACATTTTATAACGGAGGAAATGATCACACTATAAATGCTACAGCAGGCAAAACAAATATTGCATCAGCACAATGGCTCAACCGAACAAGTAATAGTGTTGTTTTTGAAGTGGATGGCACAGTCGTTACAAAATCCAATTCTGTCAGTATAAACACTTCGGACTACCTGCTCGGAGCCGGAAACAAAACAGGTAACAATGAAGCATGGGTAGGTGATATTATGGAACATGCGATATATACTTCAAAAGTGACAGGCGATGATCTTTTGAAAATAAATACCTACCTGGCAATCAAATATGGCGTTACGATGAAAAACGCCCTCACTTATCAATACAAAGCCACCGATGGCACAACTATTTGGAACGGCTCTGCAAATAGTGATTATCATAACAACGTAGCGGGTATCGGACGCGATGACGACGAAAGCCTGAATCAAAAGCAGTCGCGAAGTGTAAATGCCAGCGCAGCAGGACAAGTTACCATAGGACTTGGAACAATCGCAGCAACCAATGCGGCCAACAACGGGATATTTAACAATAACCTTAGTTACATTGTTTGGGGCGATAACAATAATTCCACTACCACCGTAAGTGTTACCGTGCCGAATGGTTTTCGGTTGACCCGTGTATGGAAAGTGCAGAATCATAACGTAAACCAAAAGGTTAGAATATCGTATCCCAAAACAAGCTTGAATAAACATGCCTCGCAAAATTCACTGAGTTGTATTCAGGCAAGGCTGTTTGTTAACAGCACCGACGACTTTACTACAACTGATGTATACTACAATCTAACGGACCTCGGCGCCTCCTACGAAGCAGATATAGTGTTTCCTGTGGGCGTCAGCTATTTTACATTTGCGCAGATTACAGGCAGTCCGGCAAATGTTATGCTTCCGCTGGAGACCATTAGTAGCAATTTTACCAGTCCATGTCCGGAGCAAAACTGGCGATACTTCTATAAAGACGCTACAAGACAGGAAAAATTAGCAGCCATTTCAGGGCTGAGTGCGCCCGAATTCGATCAGCTTGTGCTGACTATTACTTACAATAGTACCCCTTTTACTGCGAACATTAATGGGATCTATACTAATATCATGCAGAGGCTCACAACTATATCGGATAATTCAGCAGGAACGTATAGTAATTTAAAAATTCGCATCTATTATTCGGAACAAGAATTAGCACAATCGCAGATGCCGGACGCTTTAAAACAATCATGGTTCAAGCATGCCGGTGATGCGCTTGCCGTACTGACCGATTTGTTGGATGACGCCCGTATCGTTGCTACAGACTTAACGCCCACTGGTACCGGTATTGAAAATGGAGTGGCATTTGTCGAATTTTCGAACATCACCGGATTTTCAACTTTTGGCTACCTGGTTTCAAACAACCTGACAACCCTTCCTGTTTCCTTGCAAACATTTTCTGTCAAACCCATCGCGGATAATGTACTTATAGAATGGACTACAGAATACGAAACCAATAATGCAGGATTCTATATTGAAAGATCTCAGGATGCCAATACCTGGACCAGCATTGGCTGGGTACCCTCTAAAGCCCCTTATGGAAAAAGCAGCCGTCAACTACATTATTCGCTTGTTGACAATTCTTTAGTTGCGGTATTATATTTTTATAGAGTAAAACAGGTAGATCTGGATGGCAGTATAAAATACAGCCATACTATATCGTTGCGGCGAGGTAACGGGGAAGAATTTGTTCGATTGTCTCCCAATCCGGCTCAGGGATCCGTATTTTTAAGAACAACCCTAACCGTAAAGAGTGTGATGGTATTTGATGTCACAGGAAAAAATATACCTGTAGATAACATAAAGCTTCAGCCGGATTTGATAAAACTGAACTTCAACCACGTTAACAAGGGGCAATATTATATAAAGATTGTGACGCAGGACGGCGGCATAATACTGAGAAAACTGTTGTTACAATAACAACCGAAAAGCTTGTCAGGTGGTAATGCTTCCATATAATAGTCGCCGCCTATACAACAGCAAGCACGCAGTTTTTACCAGAACGTCCAATTAATCATTTGCTGAAGAAAAACTCCTGTGCCGATTTTCTTTTGAAGAGGCGCGGCCGCAGAAACGTTATTAATGATGAAGTTATATTCAAAAAAGGCTTAAAATCTACGCTGCTACCGACGCTAAATGTTTCTATCCTTTGCCGGCGTCACCATCATTTTCCGATTAATCTTACAGTGCTTTCCAACTGTTGTTCTGAAGCCTGTAAAGCTTGCAGTTTTTTATTTGGCATAACTATTTTTTGGAACCGGGAAGGCTGTTTCCGTCGCTGCCTGCATTTTGTATATAGATGTAAGCATCATCAGCCGATGAACGCCGCGGCAAATAACAGAGTACACTATCCATCCCGCTGACGGAAATGGTATTCCTTGACAGTCATCGATCATAAGCTGGTAAAAAACATTATTAAACCATCTTTTCACCAACCTGTTGGCTTCCTTTATCAGGGAACTATGCTACTACATCCAATAACAACAAGGTTCTAAAAATTCCGATACTTTTCCGGAATCGCCGAAACATCCCTAATTTTAATATATTCTACAAACTGCTCCCCACCTTCGCTTTGAATTTTCACAGCACCTGTTGTTAACGGCACCATGTTACCATCTTCATTTTTATGTCTCGAGTTAAAAAGAACCGTTACCACTTTTTCATTCACTACATGCACGATGGTATCGCCTACGCAAATAAGCTCTATCTCATTCCATTCACCCGGCGGATTATCTGCTATGGGATTGGCTACGCAGATCTGCATGTCGGGTATATCGGCACCGAAAGTTTTAATAGCCCCCTTGGGATCAAAAACAAACATGGAATCATTTAGGCTCGGGATAACGGGTTTTATAATCGGCACAATGGTTTTAATACTCCCCGGCAAATCTCCCGACAAACGGCTGGGGATATCTCCATACCCCCCAAAACTCCAGTAACTGCCGATGTCCCCATCATGAATATTCAATTCATGCGGCGAAGCTTCTTTTTTGGAAGAAGGATTTTGTATATGATAGAAGATGCCACCGTCACTGGGGCGATCCCCTAACCACTGCCATTTTTTGCCAAATTTAAATTTGTATTTCAGGTGGTAGTTTTCATATTGTTCTTTCGACGTTAAAAAACCAAGCAACTCCCCACTGATATGTAATACCTGTTTTCCTTCCTGTGTTGCATATTGAAACACCGTTTCTTCCGGATTTTCTGATAGATACACCTTAGGCAGTAGCCATTCCGGTGGATCCTGCATTTCTGCCTCTGTAGCGCCTCTCTTCTCAGGCTTTAACACAAAAACCGACCAGTTTGAAAAATCTTTATAGTTCAAAAGGTCTTTCCAGTTCTCTTCCTTTTGCGTGTTGCAGGCGGCTCCAACCATTATTACAAGTAGCACAAATAGTATCTTTTTCATAACCCGTAATTAATCTTCTTTTTTCTAGAAATCTTAGTTTATTTATTTTCCATAGGATTCAATATCTATCTGCGGCGGAAAATTTTCTTTCCACCAAAAATCATCTTTAGAAGCATTGGCCGGATATACACCCAGGTAATGTCGACCTTGGCTTCTATTGGCAGCAGGCAAAATAGCAGGGGAATGCTGTTGCAACCTGAAATCGCCGTTGTCTGCATCTACAAAAAGGGGATCTGCCTGTATGGTATGCGTGCCGGTAATAGCATACACACTATCTTTCAACCAGGTCTCTAAATAAATGGGATAGTTGATTGTATTGATATCCTGAAGAAGGTTATTACTGATGGTAATATTTTTTTGCTGCATCCAGTTTGTTTCAAAACGGGCGGTATGTCCAATTTCGAAGGGAAAATTACGGGCAAAAATATTATTGTAGATACTTACGTCTTTAACATTGGTTGAATAAAAATAGCAGCCGCCATTTAACCAGTATTGCGGATCACCAGAAAAGTTCCGTCCCCAACCATTTCTATAAAAAGTGTTGTTGTATATCTCAATATTTTCACGCGGTCTGTCAGCGCCCCAACGGGAGAAAAAGAGCCCGGTTGCCCGGTTGTTGTAGATAAGATTATGGTGAATTTTTAAATTCTGTGTATTAGGACCCTCCTCCGAAGAGATGGCAATACCTGCCTCACAATCGTGCACCACATTGTTATACATTTCTATATCTGATAGTTGCCCAAACCACCCATCGATATACAAACCCTGGCGTTTTAAATGATGGACATAGTTATGGTGAACGGATCCAAATGTCGCAGTCTCCTTTACATCTATCCCTTCTTTATCGCAATTGTATACATGATTCCATGCCACTTCAAAATGGCTGGCACCTGCCATACTAATGGCTTCGTGGGGCGCTTCCTTTCCTTTATACGGCGTCCAGCTCATTTTCATGTCATTGGCATTGATGACGGTATTGCCTAGCACCCTGATATAGGAACAACGCTGCCAGGCTGCTATCCCCGGAGAAAGACTATTCTCCGAAGTACAATTGATCACATCAATATGCTCACTGTCCTGGATATTGATACCCGCCCTTCTAGAATTTCTGACATAAATGTTTTGTAGGCGCACATAAGCTGCATTTTCCACTTGTACCAAGCCGTTATTACGGGGATAAGTACCCGAATCAGGAATGTTCACCTTTATTCCATCCAGGATCACTGTAGCATCCTTCTCTCCTTTGATGCTGATCCAGTTACCCCTATTGCCCTTTGCCGCAATTTTAATGGGCCTGGAAAGATCATAGGTGCCGGCCAACAGTACGACTGTTTTCCCGGGAGCCAGTTGATCAACGGCTTTCTGAATAGAGCGTAACGGTTGCCTACTGGTGCCCGGGTTCGAATCCTTTCCCGTAAGGGCTACATATATTTCCTGCTGCCCCTGGGATTTTCCATGTGACACGCATGCCATGACCGCAAGCAAAAGTATAACGACCCTTGGCATCATTCTGATCATCATCACGTTATTTTTAAAAGATTATTTTTTTCCGCTTAACCCTCTCTTTACAGAGAAGAACTAATTTCTTGTTGTTTTGTATTTCTTCACAGATTCCCATGCAATTTTTTGCAACAGCGCTGCCATGTCTTTAGGGAGTTTTACAAAAGACTCTCCATTTAGTTTATTCGGCTCGTTGGCTAATCCTTCGGGGCTTTGCTCATACAGCGTAGCATAATGTACACAGGCATTAAAATACCTAAGCGTATCGTTAACGTGAATATCATCCGTAAAGAGTTCTTTGATGGATTGAATACCCGGTATTTCTTTTCGATCGATGGCATCGCTGAGATTGCCAATAGCCTGCCCTACCGGGATGAGTTGTAACTTTTCTGTTGGATTTTTGCTGTTGAATTGCTGCAGTACGGATTCCCACATGGGCAGATCTGCTGTTAGCCGTTCCCTGAATGGTTTGGCGTCTTTATCGTGATCGCAGCCGGTGGGTGTACCACTCTTTATACAATGCCATACTTCGTACAGGTAAGGTTTCACGTTAGGATTGTATTTTTTTGCATAGTTGTAAAAACTATCCACATACCGGTACGTATCTTCTATATTCCCCCAGCCTTCTGCAATATAACGGGGCACACTTTCTGTCATCACCAGGTGGCTATACTTGCCGGATGGCAGCCCATTTTTTTCATTGAAGAAACGATACATATGTGCATCTTCCCACACAATAGTGGAATCGAACACCTTCAGCATTTCCTTGTCTGTAAAATCCATGTACTCAGGATTGGTATTTCGCAGCAACTGGTTCCATTGATGACGCAATGGCGTTCCATTGATCCGCTGGTAGCCATAGTCGTAAAACACATTGGGAACATCGCGGGTAAGCCCCCATAACAGTTCGGGTATACCATCGCTCAGACTATGTCCAAGATAAAAGGCGGTTACTTCTTTTTTTTCCGCAGGCTTTTGTTCTGCGGTTTTCTTTTGCCCGCAGGCTATCAACGAAAAAAGGAAAAAAAGCTGTGTTATCAATAGTATTCTTTTCATAACTGTATTGTTCAGGATGTATTTAATTTATTGCGTTTGCAGCGTTAGTACCGCCCTTCCGGGTATCAGCAGCACATCACCAGCATTTACGGCGCCATTGGGTGCACAGTCCTTGTCTACACTGGTAATATAGGCATTGTATTTTTTGCCCGCATCAATACCTTGCATGTTAAATGTTTTATCATCATTCCCCATGTTGATCACTACGATTGTGGTTGTTTGATTTTCGGGGTTAAAAAAAGCCAACGGTAGCAAAGAATCGTTGTCCGAGTCTATCTGAAAACGCTGGGCGCCGGGCCGGATATAACGGTAAAAATTTTTAGATACAAAATAGCGCTTGCTCTTTTCGCCCGCGGCATTCATCAGTGAATACGCATCGAGCTTTGTTGTACTCATTGTCCAGAAAACCCAGGCAGAAATATTTCCGTATCGCAAGGCGATGTACATTGCTTTACTAAGGTCGATGGCACCATCCAATGTGTTTTCGTAACCGGAAGTTTCCGTCATCCAAAGCGGAATATTATAAGGTTCGCCCCATTTATACATATTCTCCCAGGTAACCGCATCAGCCGAACCTGGCAGCACACCATCATTGGCATATCCATGTACAGCCAGCATATCTACATATTGCCTGGCTTCTGCATCTTGCAGTATAGGATCTGTTAATCCTTTGATACCATCGTACCAGCCTACATCTTCCGGTACAAATAGTTTGGTCGCAATATTTTCATCTTTGAACCGCTTACCCACTACTTTCAATACATCTCTCAGGGCAGCCCCGTCATAAACACAGGAAGCATAAAACTGCGAAAAACGGGGTTCGTTCTGGATACTCAATGCATACACCTCTATTCCTGTAGTTTGTTTGATTAATCGTACATAGGCCACGCAATACTCTGCAAACTCATCGTACATATCTGTACGGAGCTGATTGGTATTAGCATCGGGAGCGTTGGTATACGGTGGCGCTTCATTTTCTTTTTTTACGTTATGCACGGTATTGTTGTACTTCATCCATACCGGCGGCGACCAGATAGAGGCGATCAGGGTCTTCAAGCCCTTCTCCTTCATAGCAATCAGGTACGGTATATGATCCGCCAGCTTTTCATCGTGCCCCGGGGTATTGTTGTTGATATTGTACTTTGACAAATCCGTAACAAAGGGATCATCATTATCATTCTCCATTTCCAAATTGGTAGGCACATTCATCCTAAGTATGGAAATACCGAGATCGTCCATCATGGTATTGACAAATGCCTCGCTGGTAAAGGGTCCGCCAGACCAGCCCTCCCGTTGGGAACCAAAACCGCCAAAACCCTTCATGGTTTGAAATGTTTGATTGGTGTTAGCGGTAAGATTGAACACCTTGATTTGTAGCGTGTCTTTCAATATCGTTTCCGATGAGCCGTTAGAAACTGAAACCGATACGATATAGGTACCGGCATTCGCATACTCAAATTGTTCTGTGGCAGCACCTTTTTTTACGGTTCCTTCACCGAAATCCCAGTTATATTCAAAAGCAGCGGTAGGTTGATCGCTAACCGACACCACGAATTGATAGGTAAATGGTGGTACGGAAATGAGTTGACTGGAAAGCGTTGCCGCCGGCGATAAAGCAGTGGGATTGGTTTTCTTTTTACAATTGGCATTCAGAAAAGTGGCCACAGCGGTCAATAGTATCAGTAATATTTTCATGAAATATTTTTACCAATATGAAAATGAGTGTCGACGAAACCAGGCAAATGAGAACTCATTATACCTTCCATGTCCCTCAACTTCTTCCCCATTGAAATGTATAATTTGGAAAATAGTCAAATGGCAACACAATGATTATATAAACAGCCTTGCGGC
Organism: uncultured Terrimonas sp.; assembly: GCA_964604365.1. GTDB lineage: Bacteria > Bacteroidota > Bacteroidia > Chitinophagales > Chitinophagaceae > Agriterribacter. The sequence goes on along the minus strand of CAZRYS010000052.1, from coordinate 7,949 downwards.
TGTTTATATAATCTGAATAGGAGTAACCTTAATATCCCGTATTCTGTACAATATTGGGATTCACGTCTGTTTCGATAGTGGGAATCGGTAATACCAGGTGTTTAGGCGCTTCAAAAGACATAGTAGCAGCTCTTGAATCGAAGAAGGCATTGTTGAGGGTGATTACACCTTGCATATGCCATCTCCGCAGATCCAGCCAACGTTGCCCTTCGCCACTCAACTCGAGAAATCTTTCATTCATCAGCCAGTTCATGATAACCGTTCTATCAGTTTCTGCTGTAGCATAATTTGCCGGAACGGTGCCGCCGCCCATATTGCGAGCTCTTGTTCTTACTTCGTTAATCAGTTCAACTGCGGTAGTAGTGCTTCCACCGGATTGCAAAACCGCCTCTGCTTTCAACAACAAAACATCCGCATATCGTAACAGCCTTGGGTTGTTGACCGAACCTACACCCGATTGATCAAGCCTATCCCTGGACACGTATTTCCGAATATTATTGTCGGCATCCACCGTTTCCGCTTTCCTTGGATCGCCTGTCTCAAATGCAGCAGCCAATTTATCCGTAGCCGAAAAAGGTTGTTTACCGTATAATCCATTGTTATTATCGTAATAGCCCCAAAAGACAGAAAGGTTGCCGATAGGATTATCAAAATCGTTTGGCAGCCAAACGTTGTTAAAGGCAAAAGCTTGGGTAGACTGGTACTCAAACAAAGACTCGGTGTTGTTTTCCGTATCGAAAGCAAAGTTGTCTCCAAAATCTGGCACCAATGATACGCCGGTGATTGCATCGAATGCAGTGATTGCTTTGCCGTAGTCTTCTGTTGTTTTAGTAGCCGATGCTCTGAACACCAGCGATTTTCCTAACATTCCACGAGCCGATTTTTTGGTAGCCCTACCCCGGTTGGCATCATTCCAGTTATCGGGCAATAATGATCCCGCTTGTTCGAAATCCAAAATCGCCTGATCCAGTAATTCCGTTCCGGTTGTACTAGGGGGTGTAAATTGGTCTGATGTCAAGATCCGCGTGGTTGCCAAAGGAGACGTACCATAATAATTCCAGAGTATATAAAAACCATACCCTCTTAGAAAAAGCGCTTCACCCTTGTGGAAGTCTTTCATTCCGGCCGTTTTATATATCCCCTCTTCCTGCTCAATTTTTTGCAGCACCACATTGGCCCGGGCAATCATCTGGTACCAAACGCGGTAAAAGTCACTGAGCCTGCCATTGCTCGGTTGTATCCGTCCAAAAGTTTCAAAATCTTCATCTTCTCTGGTGGTTACATCATCTCCCATCAAAATAAAGATAGGAACAGTGCAGTTCCAGCCACTTCCCCGAAACCAATACGCATCATTCATTTTGGCGTACACCCCAATGACCGCTTTATTAAAATCATCTTCTTCCAGGAAATAAGATAACTCTGTAGGCCCGTGGGGCAGAAGGTCCAATTTTGTTTTATCGCAGGACATTGCCAATAGGGAGACAACGCCAATAATACTGATATATTTAACTAATGATTTCATTGTGTAGAGTTAAAATAGTTTAGAATGTAGCACTTAAACCAACCTGTATCTGGCGCGTTGGTGGAATCAGATCATTTTCCGGATCCAGCCCACTGTATTTGGTAATCGTCACCAGGTTAACAGCGCCCACATACACCCTGAAGTTTTGAACAAACTGCAGCCGCTCCAAAAACGGTTTAGGCAAACTATATCCCAATTGAATATTCTTCAAACGCAGGTAAGCGGCATTTTCCACAAACCGGTTTGAAAACCTGGTCGCATTTGCCGGATCGCCATACACAGCTCTTGGCATGGTGCTGGAAGGGTTTTGCGGCGTCCAACGGTTAAGTGTAGTTGCCCATTGACCGGCCACACCTCCCATCGCCTCCAATCCTGAACGCAGACTATTGTATTTCTGCACATCGCCTATGCCCTGAAGAAAGATACTCAAATCGAGTCCTTTGTAATTAGCGCCTACATTAAAACCGTAGTAGTAACCGGGTATCGTTTTACCAAGATAAGTTCTATCATTGCTGTTTACTAAGCCATCTGGTGTCTGGCTATATCGCTCAGTCGGATGCTCCGGATTGCCGTATACGTCCTGAAAATACATATCACCCGGCACATACGTGTAGCCGGTAGCGGGATCGGTGGCGCTCTGTCCAATATTAGCATCTGCATATTTCTGGCGCCACTCATCAATCTCAGCCTGATTTTGAAACACACCCCCCGTTTTGTATCCCCATAAATAGAACATGGAATACCCTTCTTCTATCCGTCCCCACTCGCTGCCTAACGGCGTGCCACCAGACAATTTTATCACTTTATTATTTACAGTCGTTACATTGGCAGCGGCATTAAAGCTTACCGGACCTAACTGTGTATTGTATCCCAACTGGAATTCTAAACCTGTATTACGAACTTGCCCAATATTAAGATCTGCCGATACTTCTATACCTGTATTGGGTGGCAGCGATACAGATTGTATGATATCAAAAGTAGTTTTGTTATAATATTCAGCCGTAAAAGAAACTGAATTATTAAACAAGATCGCATCCAAACCGATACTGGTGGTACGCAGTCTTTCCCAGGTCAAAGTATTATTGGCAAAGTTGGGCAAGGCTGATCCCTGGTATTGCGTACCATAACCATCTCCGTTCCCCGAACCAAAAGAATAGTCAGGCGTTAAGGAAACAGATGACAGGTAGGCATAATACCTCGCCGATTGGTAGTTACCCAATGTACCCCATCCGCCTCTCAGTTTCAGATCGTCTATGAAAGATGTTTTAGGGAAAAATTTCTCGCTGGATATGCGCCATGCAGCGGCAAAAGAGGAGAAGTTATCCCATTTGTACCCTGGTGCCAACCTGGAAGAACCGTCTCTTCTGAATGTTCCATCCAGGTAGTATCGGTCCTGAAACTTATAACTCAATCTTCCTACATACCCTATCAGTGCATCTTCCTGCATGATGCCCGCAAAGCCCTGGGTATAGGGTGGTCTGTTGTTTATGGACCTGAACTGCGGATCTGCATAGTTAACGTTGCCACTAAGATCGTTTACACTCCATTGTCCTATTTGTTCCTGCGCACCCAACAAAATGTCGATGCTGTGATCTTTGAAGAAGGTACGGTTAAAATTTACCGTTAGTTCTTTATTCAGGTTGGTGGTTCTTCCCTGCCTTTCACCATAACTCCCTTTCGCTAACCCATCCTGCCCAGCATATGGATTCTGGGGTGTTTGGGAATACATCCATTCATCGTTATTGGTCCAGTTTTTTCTAAGATTGGTATAATATTCTCCACCCAAAGAGCCCTTTATTTTCAATCCTTTTACCGGTTCTATCTGCACGTAGGCATTTCCGATGATATCGTTCAGGTCGTAACGGTTAGAATTAAGGTGTTGAAAAGCAAAAACATTGAACCTTGTTTGTTGCCCCCACAATAGTGTTGGGTCGCCGGCTACAAAATTGAAAGGTGCACCCGGGCTCAACAACGAAGGATCATAATCGGGGTTCGGCTCAAAACTACCCGCAGCAGTTCTCTGAAAACCGTATGGCTCAGATGCGTTGTGAATGGGCTGAAACGGAATGGTTGACATCATAGTACCCAGATCGGCCTGGGTATTGTTCAACCCACGTTGTTGAATCAATCTGATGGTCAAACCTGTATTGATGAACCGGGAAATTTTAGATTCAATATTAGTAGCCACAGAATACCGCTCCAGGTTATTAGCCTTTAGCGGACTTTCTGTTTTCTGGTATCCAGCAGAGAAGTAGTAGTTGAAACTTTCTGTGCCACCGGAAGCCCTTACCCCGTAGTCTTTAATCGGCGCATTTTTATTTTTCAGTTCCCCTACCCAATCATAGGTTGGGTTGTTGCCTACATATTGCGGACTGCTTTGGTCGTATAATGGTCCAAACCGCTCTTCATAACTCACACCGGCATCCGGACGGGCATTATACAATTCTTTGGTAAGTTCCATGTACTGCTGTGTATTCAGCAGGGGAATGGTTTTAGCAATATTCTGAATAGTATGAGAACCGGTAAATTCAACCCTTGGTTTCCCGGACTTCCCTCTTTTAGTGGTGATCAGTATAACCCCATTAGAGGCCCTTACCCCATAAATAGCCGCAGCGGAAGCATCCTTTAAGACCGTTATCGATTCGATATCAGACGGATTGAACTTTGAAAAAACGTTAATCGGAGACCGCATATCCCCAATAGCTCCATCACTCACACCAGAACCGCCTTCATAAATAGGCACTCCATCTATCACATATAACGGTTCTGCATATCCGAATGTATTTACCCCCCGAATCCGCACTGTAGGTCTGGCACCAGGTTCACCCCCACCCGACTCTACAAATACCCCCGGCACATTCCCTTGCAAAGCAAGCTCCGGCGTCATTGCAGTACTTTTAGCAATATCTTTAGCCGATACAGTAGCCAGTGCGCCCGTGACATCTTTCTTTTTCCGTTCTCCATATCCTATCACCACTACTTCATCAAGTCCTTTAGCACTCTCCGTTAATGCTACCGTAATGTCATTCCTTTTATTAATCGCCACCCTTTCTGTTTTAAAGCCAATAGCGGTAAAAATCAAGGCGCCATTTTCAGGTGCATTAATTGAAAATTCGCCAAGACTATTGGTGGCAACCTGAATATTGCTATTCTCCACACTCACTGTAATGCCTGCCAGCGGCGTACCATTCGCATCCATTACCCGTCCTTTCACTACAATATCTATATTGGAGGTAATGACAATAAGGTCGTCGTCCATTTTCCTAAACTTAAAACCAGTGTTTTGCAGCACGGATGTAAGTACCGCTGTCACAGGCGTTTCGTTAAAGTCTACACTTACGGTAGCTTCCGATGGCAGTAGATTGCTTGAGTAAACAAACTTATAATCTGTTTTACGTTCTATGGCTTTTAAAACAGATTTAAGTGATACATTTTGAAGATGTAAGGTCACTTTTGCGTCCTGCGAGTACCCTGTCGCATATACCTGCAGGCAGGATACAATAAGAACAATTGCAGTTAATTTCATACGCAATACAATTTTGGCAAGCGTGGCATTGCTAAATCGCCTCCGCTTTTGCAGCTTTTTTTCCATATTTTTATGCAAGTTTAAGTTTACAATGAGGTTGTACCCGATCAAGAATGTACTGCCTCAAAAACTTCAAAAAGGGGAAATGCGTCAACATTTCTCCTTTTAATATTTTGGCTATTTACTTATAATTATTTCGTTTTGGTTTATACTATAGGTAAAGGGTCTTGATAGTTGCAAGGCTTCCATCACCTGTTCAATAGTTTTGTTTTCGAAAGTGGCTGTAAACCGGAATGCTTTTACTGCTTCATCTTTAAAAGAGATCTCCATATTGTACCAACGCCGCAAGGTTTTAGCCAGTTCATCAAATCCTTCTTCATTAAATACTAACTTATTTTCTTTCCAGGAAATTTCTGCCAGGCTGCTATCTACTTTGTCGTAGGTTAAATGCGTAACAGTAAATTCCGGTTCCTTAACTGTTTGTTTGATGGCAACTGGTTCTTTCTGTGGCAGAACCAACTTTTCGTTCGGTTTGAGTACTACTTTTTCGTTGGTTGCTTTCATCACCACCTCAACGGAACCCTGTATCAATGCGGTTTCCGTAAGATTATCCTCCGGGTAAGCCTTTACATTAAATACAGTACCCAGCACCTTTATATCCATTTTGGAAGTATGAATTACAAATGGTCGTTCACCGTCATGTTTCACGTCAAAAAAAGCTTCCCCTTCCAATAGCACATCCCTTGAATATGTATTAAAGTCAGTAGACAATTCTATTCGGCTGTTGGCATTCAAAGTCACTTTGGTGCCATCTGGCAAAATATGGGTTTTACGTTCGCCCACCTCGCTGGATACATAGGAAAGTGTTTCGTTTTTTTTGATAGTGAAGAGGATGGCTGCTGTAGCAACGATTAATAAAACTGCCGCTGCGCGAAAGATGTATGTTCGGGGGAGCCGGAGTTGCCTGCTTTGTATTGGTACGATTGTATCTAAATGTCGTGCTACTACAGCAGTAAAATCTGCCCGATCATTGATAAGCTGTTCTTCTTTATGGGCGCCACTTAAAAGGAGCACCAGCTTTTTTGCTTCCCGGATTTCAGGCATCCTATCCGGATTTTGCTGACACCAGGACTCCCAAAAGCTGATATCCTTCCGGTTCGTCTTTAAGCAATAGTTCCTGAACGAATCGTCCAGTGCCAACTCTTCTATCGTGAGTGATCGAAAATCCATACCCTGATTTTAGGATAGATTATCCAACGCCCCGGATTTACTATTAAAATGATAACTTTTTTTTAATCTTTCTAAAAAGAGCAGAAAAATATCAGAAGACAATGGTTCTCAGCGCTGTAAGTATAAAATTAGAGTTGACGGTCACCTTCAACTCTTCCGTAAGAGATTGTTTTAAAATCTTAAGTGCTCCATGGATAGTATTATAAGCAGTTCTTTTACTGATGCCACAGGTTGTTGAGATTTCATCATAACTCCGGTCCTCAAAAAACTTCAGCGATAACAACTGCTTTTCTCTTTCAGACAGTTTGTAGAAGGCTGCCATCAGTTTATCTTTTAACTCCTGGTTGTGCTGCATTTCTACCAGATATTCTTCATGCGAAGACTCTGTATCCAAATAAGCATTCCGGATATCAGGTGCCACCTTATTATTTCTCTTTATATAAAGCAACAGTTCGTTGTGCACGCAAGTAATTAAATAAGACCGAACATTTGACAAAGGAGTAAGTCTGTCACGGGTATCCCAAAGTTTTAGCAATAGTTGAAAAATACAATCTTTGGCTGCCTCGCGGTCGCGTATAAACTTTACTCCATAGTTCAGTAAGCCTATATAATGTTGATTATACAAGTCTTCCAAAGCAGCTTGCTCGCCTTTCAGCAAGGCGTTCCAGGTTTTGATATGTTCTACATTACCTCGCATTACACCAGACACAGATTTATACTTCTCAAGAAGCAATTTAGCTAAAAAAGCTGCATTTATGGTATCGATTGGAATATTTGTGGGGCCTGGCGGGTGCAACTTCTTCATATCTCGTATTTTGTGTTACCACAATAATGCAGATTCCTCTATGGAACATGGACTTTCTATGACGTTCACAACGTATTAGGCAAAAAACACTATTGATCCCGGAATCAACGCCTTCTCATAAGGTTCGCTAACAATCGATGATAAGCTGGTAAAAACTATTTTGACACCTTCTACATTAGAATTTCAAGAGAGATGACATACTTATCAGCTGTAAGCGATCGCTCTATCCAATATAATTCAACATAGTTTTAGGATTATTCTGTTGCTATTTCTTTTTTACTTTTTGTGGAAAAAAGTAAAGCAAAAAGCCACCCGAAAACTTGTCTCGCCTCAGGCGGAGGCGATTACGGCCGATTTCGGGAACGCCTTGATGTAGCTGAAGAATTATTGTGAACCGGACTATCGTTCCTTGATATCTGATGCGGGCAATTGCAATCTCCGATCTACTCAATAAATAAAGCATCGAAGCTATTAGTCATCGATGATGACCAACGACGAAGTGCACAATTTACAGAAGCACCACAGCCGACCAGGGCGCTCCAACGAATGGCCGTACATCATTCGTTGGCGTGTTTTTTGGTCCTTTTTTGCACGAGCAAAAATAGGACAAGAAGAAACTAAAGATTTATTACAGTCTGCTCAATTGCCATTCCGCTGTTAATCTAGGGCAGGATCAACAATTGTAGCCTGATTTAACAATCAGGAACATACAGCATATTATTAAAATCAATCCCTTACTTTATCCAGGCTGCTTATCTGCCTGATAAGACGCCTGCTAATAAACCCGCTTTCAATGCCGTTTAGTTAAGGTTTTAATTTAAACGAGACAGGATTTAATTCAAAACTTTCAAACAATTTTCTTGATA
>CAZRYS010000051.1:0-28551 GCA_964604365.1 uncultured Terrimonas sp. | reverse complement strand
TACTTTTTCCGCAAAAAGTATCAAGAAAATTGGTTGAAAGTTTTGATATAGACCCCTCCGCAGTATAAATTAAAACCTTAACTAAACGGTATTAAATCCGGGATAAATGCCGGTTGTTATACACTTCTTTAACACGGCTGAATAATTTTTCATTAAGGGTAACATCATTTCTAAATGCGGCAAGCAAGGAAGATATGACTGTTTTAGTCTTTTCAATGATGTCATTGGTTTCCGCGGAAGCCAGGTTGACAAAAGCGGAAGAAGCAAGACTCAATGCTTTACCGGAACACTCCAATGCAGCAATGGTGTTTTTAAAATCAGGTGTCTCTATATTTTCAGCAATCGTATCCACATCCTTCCTCAGTATATTTTTATTTATAGTATAGCCTCTCCATGAAACACTTATACATACATTCCTCTGGCGAAACTCTTTTATATGGATGTTTCATATAAAAATTACGATTGCAAATATACTGCAAGCAACGGGTGCATTTGTAAAGTGCAGAAGTAGTTAAACCCTACCCAATCATACAATTAGAAAAAGCAGCCGATTCTCAGGAATCGGCTGCTTTTTCTAATTAACGTGGTACAATAACGAACTATTCTGTTATCTGTAAAAGAGCGCAAATTTCGCTGTAGCTCATTTGCTGGTAATTTGCTGCGCGACGTCCGGAAACCTTAGTACCTCCGGGAACGATTACATACCTGAATTGGTGGGTAGTCGCTATTACGTTATACTCATTCCTGTCGTTCAAAAAGCGGATTTTCAGCTTTTGTGGAGTAGTTAATGCAGACCAGGTATCTGTCATTGTTGATCCACTTTGAAAGTACGTTAATGCTATCGGCATTTGCGATACCTGGCCGGCAGGCCAAACATTTGTGTTATAGCCCAACAATTTACCGAACACTATTACTACACCACTGTCTAGTACGAATTGTGTAATTTCCGGGGCGTCTTTTTCATAGGTAAAATGCTTTATCCCATGTATTGTAGCAGAAGTGTACGCATTGGGCGTAAACCAATCTGAATATTTTACGTTTGCAGTTCCGGGAGGCCCTTCATCTCCTTTTTTACAACTTATTAAAAAAGTGATGAATAATAAAAGCATACCAGCTTTATAAGTTATTTGTTTAATTGAAATGAACATGGCGATAAGTTTTAATACAAAAATAGTTTCGAATACGAATAGATACCAGCCCCCTCCATTTTGCTACCCTTAAACGTCAAAATAAATTGAGAGAAAAATGTAATTAAAGTCCGATCCTGGTCTAATATGGTTTCACAAGCAGATTGTACCATAAATTTCCTTTAAACCATTCCATGTTTTGCCGCCAGTTTTATTAAACTCGCTGTGTTATTTACGCCAAATTTTAGCAGCAGGTTTTTACGGTGACTATCCACAGTATGTGCGCTCAGAAACAATTTTGCCGCCATCTGCGGATTGGTCAAACCGTCTGCAATTAACAGCAACACTTCTTTTTCTCTTGTAGAAAGCACAGGCGTATTTTTAATTTCCTGTTTATCTCCACTGGAAAGGTTTATATCAAAGCTTACATATAAACGGCCTTCATATACCGAAAGAATGGCTTCTTCGATCTCGTCTCTGGAGGCGCTTTTTAACAGGTAACCGACTGCGCCATGCTGGATCATTTGCGAAATATAACTGCGTTCCTTAAACGTACTCATGGCCATCACCTTTACCAGAGGAAACTCTTTCCTAATTTTTTCTGCCAGCTCAATGCCGCTCATTTCCGGCATATTAATATCGGTAAGCACGATATCTGTTTTATACTGTTTTAGTTTATCTATGGCTTCAAAAGCATTGGGTGCAACACCAATCAATTCAACAAAACTGATCTGTGCCAGCATGGATTGCATACCTTCCAGCACCATCGGGTGGTCATCCACTACCAGTATTTTTATTTTATCCATGATCTTCAATTAAACAATCTATATGCACGGAAGTTCCTTTTCCTGGCACTGACTGAATATCAATTTGCCCATGAAGATAATTTACTCTTGACTGGATATTGCGCAGACCAGCAGTACGCATTTGATCCAATTGGGTGGTGTCAAACCCTTTCCCATTATCTTCAACCGTAATGGTCAGGTTATTTTCTCTGCGTATTACCTGCGCAAGAATTGTTGTGGCGTTGGCATGTTTTACAGCATTATTCAGCAGCTCCTGCACAATACGGTACACTACAATTTCTATCGAAGGTTCCATACGCTGTTCCAGTCCATAGAACTCACAGTTGATCGTAAAGGGTTGCGATGTCGATAATCCATCACAGTAATCATGCAATGCCTGTTGCAAACCCAGGTTTATCAATGCTTCCGGCATCATATTGTGTGCCACGCGACGCATTTCACTAATCGAATCATCGAGTTTGTTCAACGCATTATTAAATGCTTGTCCATGCGCTTCGCTTAAAATTAAATTTCCTTTCATAGCGCCTAGTTGAAGTTTAACGCCACTCAATAACCCGCCCAGCCCGTCGTGCAGGTCTTTGGCCAACCGGCTGCGTTCGTCTTCCTGGCCTTTGAGCAATGATTGAGTAGCTAATAATTGTTTTTCGGTTTCCAGTTCGGATATTCGTTGTTGCTGCAGTTTTTGCCTGTTCCTGTAATTACGATAACTAAGCAGGGAGATAATAAGCAACGCCACCGCGCTGCCTAATAAAATATAGTTAAGTGTATTTTTTTGTTTGATGGATACTTGCTGTAATTTTATTTGAGCTTCCTTTTTTTCAGATTGATATTTTATATTCAGGTAGTTCCCATTTATCTTTATTTTATCGGAAGAAATTTCGTCAGTAAGTGCCAGTTGATTGTCTATATTCTCGTAAGCAGCTTTGTATTCACCTAAACTAGCATAGTTGGTTGCCAATCCACTCGCAGCGTACATTTGATATTCCTTTGAGTGTATACTATCCGCCAGTTGCTGGCAGATTTCTAAGTATTTATTGCTTAGCTGGTATTCTTTATTAAGCATGTAACAATACCCGATCAAATAATAGGATGGCAACCATTTTTCTGCGGGGAGTTTATTCTTAGCTATTTCCAGAGTTTCCAATGCTGCCTGTATCGCTTCTTTACCTTTTCCTTCATTGGCTAATGCGAGTGCCGTATTGTGTTTGTGAAGCCACGTGTAATAGGGACTTTTTAAAGAGGGTAATAGCTGCTCATATTTTTTGTAATATTTTTCCGCTTCGTTTTTATCTCCCGCATTCTGAAAAGCTGATCCCAAATTTTGATAGGCTTTTGCAAGAATAAGCATATCCTTTCCGCTCTCCGCAAATAGAACATACTCCTTTGCCGATTCAACGCTTTTATCAAATAACCTTAAATAATTATAGGCAACACCTCTGGCACCATAACATACAGAAATAAGATAGTTATCTGTTGTTTGAAGTGAGAAATGCAAAGCGGTCATAAAATCATGTAATACTTCATCTTTATTATCTCCCTGGTGAAGAGAAGCCATGCCTGTAGCAAAGTAATACAGCCCAAGATATTCCGCTTCTTTTAGCGAATCTCTTATTGGGTAAGTTTTTTGAGCTTCTGCAATCAAAATCAACACGGAGTCTGGTTTGCCCTGTGCCGCCAAAAAGGTTGACCTTATTAAAATAGCTTTAGCTTTCTCCTTTGTTAAGGTAAGCCGTGTACTCAACTGCAAAGCCTGTTCATTAAACGCTCTTTCATTTAATCCATAGTCGTTTCCTATAAAACCAAGACGATTGAGCATGGCTGCTTTGGTGCTATCGTCCGGCCTACTTTTTACTTGTTGTAACAGCTCATCTACATTGCTTGTTTGTGCAATAAGCGACAAACTGGTTACTAATGCCGTCAGGAATAGTAGGAAAAGTCTCATATAGTAAATTAACCCATTTCAATACATTATGCAAATAAAGCTAGCTTCCAGCAAACTACTATCCCCTGAACAAGTGATTTTCCGCCGGGCAATTTTCCCCTTTTCCTGCGATTGATATTCTTGCTTACAAGAACCATTTTTACCAGGCAATAAAAATCAATTATGAAACAAAAAATACTCTTTATCCTCGTTACAATATTTTTTATAGCATGTAAAAAAAACGAGCCCGTTACTACATCGTTAGAGGTGAGTACCAATACAGCAGAGAATATAACCGAAACCAGTGCCATATCTGGCGGGAATGTAAGCTCTGATGGTGGCAGCCCTGTTTCTGCGCGGGGTGTTTGCTGGGCTACTACTCCAAATCCCACTATTACAGACAATAAAACGACTGATGGTACTGGAACCGGTAGCTTTTCGAGCAAGATCACCTCACTAACAGGCGGTACTAAATATTACCTTAGGGCTTTTGCAACTAATAGTACAGGTACGGTTTACGGTAACCTGGATAGTTTTACCACAACAGCCCCGGTGGGCAGCGTGTATGTAGCAGGCTATAGCGCTACCGGAGGTATAGCCAGGGCAATGTACTGGAAGGACGGCGTCGCAACATTTTTAACTTCGGGAGCAACCCATGCGCATGCGTTTTCCGTTTCTGTTAAGGATGCCGATGTGCACGTTGTCGGAGACGAAAAAAATACTGCCGGAAAAATAGTAGCAACACATTGGAAAAATAGTACTGCAACACCTCTTACAGATGGAACCAACAATGCATTTGCTTACAGTGTTGCTTTGAATAATAACGATGTGTACGTAGCAGGTAGCGAAGCATCAGATCTCTCCAATAATTTTTCACGCATTGCCAAATATTGGAAAAACGGTAATCCTGTAACCTTAGCAAGTGGTCCAACATCTGCAGAAGCCTATTCAATACTAATAGATGGAAGCAACGTTTATGCTGCGGGGTATCAGCACGATCCCACCACCTTTAGAGATGTAGCCGTATATTGGAAAAACGGCGTGATGCACAAACTATCCTCTCCCAGCGTAAATAGCAGAGCCAATTCCATTTTTGTGGCGGGCAATGATGTGTATGTAGCCGGCTATGAGCTAAACGCTTCCGACCTTTCCGGCATTCCTATAGCCAAGTATTGGAAAAACGGTACTGCCGTTTTGGTAACTGGTGGATCGAAGTTGTCTGTCGCTACATCTATATATGTAAGCGGTACCGATATATATGTAGCCGGTGCTGAAGCCGATTCCCCAGGTTTTCAGATTGCCAAGTATTGGAAAAACGGCGTTGCTGCTCCATTATCAACAGGCCCTGGTTCAGCCAGAGGAAATGCCATTTATGCAAAGGGCACCGATGTATATGTGGCCGGGTATGAGACAGTTGGATCTGCTGACGTACCTAAATACTGGAAAAACGGTATCGAGGTAGCGTTGCCATCGGGAACGCAAGCATTAGGAATGTTTGTAAAATAAACAGCCGATACACTTTAGTAACAGGTGCATAAAACATTAAGATTGTCAAAGACTATTCCGCAATCAAAATCTATTTACTATCTAAAGCCACATCATCATGAAAATTATCATTTGCCTTATAGGCATCATCATCATGTTTGGGAATTCATTTGCTCAAACCAAGCCTAAAGCTAAAGAGAAACCGCCTACGCAAAAAGAAATGCAGGACATGATGAAGGAAGCGCAAAGTATGATGGATGCGGCTCTGAAAGACATGAGCCCTGAAGATAAAAAAATGCTGGACAGCATGGGCATAAAAATGCCAAATATGAAGCAAGCTGCAGAAAAAACAGCCTCCATTTCTGATAAGCAATTAGCCACCGCATGGAAAGATGAAGGCATTATTGTACCTAAAAAAGATGCCGCAAGAATAAGCGCTGCTTTAGCCACTAAACTGACTACTGCCGGAATGAGTGCCTATATCAGTAAAATACAGCAGACCGTACAAGAAAAATTATCCGCAACTACCAAAGCAAAAGGCGCAGAAATTTATCAACAGGCAAAGAAACTGAATAAATCTGTAGCAAATACCGCCGTAGGCTTGTGGATATACGGAAAACCTACATTGGCGCTATACCTCATGGGAGAAGCCTGCAAAGCCGATCCCACGGACGACCGAAACCTAAATAACTATGCCTCATTTTTAACTATGTGCGGCGCAGAACAACTGGCGCTGCCTCTTTTAAATAATTTAAATGAACGCTACCCTAAAAACAGTAGCGTACTTAATAATATAGCACAGGCATGGTTGGGTTTGGGAGATTTGTCAAGAGCAGAAAAGTATGCCGATAGCGCCATCCGCATATTCGCCAACCATCCGCAGGCAAATATGACCAGATGTTTAATTGAAGAAAGCAAAGGCAATATTCCGAAAGCTGTTGAAGCGGCAAAAAAAAGCATTGCTAAAGGGTATAGTACCGAAAAAGAAAACAAGTTAAAAAAACTGGGGTATGGTATAAAACCTGCTGATATTAATTGGAATAGACCCATGCCACAGGATGCATTAGGGCTGGGCAAGTTTACCTGGCCCGACTATCCGCTGGATGTTGAACAAAATAAATTACTTGAAAAACAATGGAAGGATTTTAAAAATGAATGTGAGCAGAAAATAGATGAATTACAGGCTAAACGAGAAAAATTAGAAGAGGACAACCTGGCTATAGCCGACGCCCGTACGCAGCAGCTATTTAGAGCAAGCCAAACGGGTCAATATGCATCCCTGTTGCCGGGTTATGCGGCAAAGGCAATAAAAAAACTCGGACCGGGTGTAAGTGATGTAAATGGGAATATGTCGTTTGTATTTGCAAATGAATTAGAGCCGGTAACTGCTGCTTTAGCTGCTGTAACGGAGTATGAAAATATAATGATTGAAAAGCAAAAAATGTTGGATAGTAAATATAAAGGTCAGGTTGGGGAAGGCAAGTCCAATCCTTCTGACGCTATTTGTAAAGATGAAAATGCTATCCGAATAAACTTTTTAGCCGCTGCTAATGGCGGGTTACAAAAAGCCTACAGCAACTATTTCAATTATGTCCGCAAAAGAACCAGCGACCTTTTATATTACTACCAATATACAATGTGGCCGGAGCAGTTTGAACTGACCAAGCTAAGCGCACAAATTTCCTGGCTCACACAAATAAAAGACCAGCGGGTATTTTTTAAAGACAAAAGCGGATGGTGCAAGGATGTGCCGAAAACAAAAAGGCTGGGGCCTTTGCAAAATTTTGACGATGTACATTGCGACTATGTAAGTACAATGGACCTGGGTATTTACAAAATCACATCAAGCTGCAGCAACCTAATCGGCGAATTTGATTTTGGCGGGTTAGCAATTAATTTATCCAGCAATGTTGAAACAGGCAGGTACGCTGGCTCAGCGATGGTGGGTGCCAGCAAAAGTATAAATGGACCAGGTGGAACAGAAGCGGAAATATCTTTAGCGGGACTGATAGAATGGGACAATACAGGTCTTACTGATGCAGGGGCAATTGTAGGTGTAGAAGGAAGTGTGCAAGGCGTAACTGTTGCTAGCGGTGATATAAAAGTAACCGTTAATAGTGGCGTAAGTACCTCTGGTAAAGGAATACTAGCAGGAATTAAATAACCATCAATGAAGTAATAAATGAAACAACTAATTCTTTCTCTAATTAGCAGTCTGTTACTATTGCAACTATTTGCACAATCCTCAGTTGCAAAATTGCCCGGCTCTCCCAAACAAATGGTAGTAGATAGCAAAGACAATGTCATCCTACATCTTTACAAGGGAATAATTATGAAGATAACGCCCGATGGAAAAACTTCTTTTATTACAGAAGACATTCAAAAGGATTTCAATAAAAGTCCCAGACCCACTTGCGATGCCATGACGATTGATGCGAAAGATAATATTTACATGGCCACCGAAGATATAATTTGGAAACTAACGCCCGATGGTACTGTTACACAGTTTGCGGGTATGCCTTATGTCAATACGGTAAAAGATGGCGAACTGAAAACAGCTCAGTTCAGGGATATTGAATACATGGAAACAGACCCCGCCGGAAATATTTATATCGTTGAAAAAGATGACACCCAAACAATCGATCCGGGTTTGGTTTATATTATTCGTAAAATAAACAACAAAGGAAAAGTAACTACATTGACAAATACAGGAAATAATCCGACGCTAAAAACGAAATGGATAGCTGGTATGGGAGTTGATTCTGTTGGCAATCTTTACCTGAGTGATGGCGATGGCCGCTGCATTAAAAAGTTGGCTACAGACGGCACCATAACTACCCTGGCCGGGCTCTGCAATAAAAGGGAGTTTCATCCGGTATATGTGCAGGGCGATATTAGCAAAGCCGAATTGATGGCACCCAAAGACATACTCATCAATAAAAAAGGAGACGTTGTTTTTTTAGATGGCAGACTAAACCGAATTATTAAAATTGCCAATAACAATGTTACCACTATAGCGGGCAATAGTGTTATCCAATCCAATAACGTAAATATGGGTGGCAGATCGAAAGAAGGTTATAAAGACGGGAAAGCATTAACTGCGCTTTTTAATTTCCCTGGGTATTCCTCCGCTATGGCTATAGACAGCAAGCAAAATATTTATATAATTGATGAAGGAAATAATTGTATTAGAAAATTATCTCCCGATGGGATGGTAAGCACATTTGCAAAACAATAATCCATTTTTGTTATCAGCCATCTGCTACAACGGAAAGGTTCAGCCTTTTCATTTGGAAATCATTGCTGTGTTTGGCTGGCAGGAATATACCACCACGCCTAATCACCTGGCATTACAAGCGGGTAAATATTTAAACAACAATTCGGAATTTATTTGAAATCATTTTTATGAAAATTGTCATCCCCTTTATTGTCTTATCTTTTTTTGTGCAAACATTGCAAGCACAAAAGCAAACCTTCGATAGAGTTGCTTATACGGCTCCAAAAGGCTGGACAAAAAGCAATACAGCAGAAGCTGTAATCTTTACAAAAGATGGTGGCAGCCGGTATTGTGTCATCTCTTTGTGTAAGAGTATAGAGGCAACAGCCAATGCACAAGAAAATTTTGACCATATGTGGCAAATAATGGCAAAAACAAATCTTGGTGCAGGCGAAGCTCAAATGCAACCCGGCAGCACGGATAAAGGTTGGGAGACCAAAATAGGATCGGCTCCATTTGAAAAGGACGGTTTAACGGGTTCCGCCATTTTAATAAACAGCAGTAAAAATAACAGGCAGGTAAATATTTTAATTATTACCAATACTGATGCCTACCTAAAAGAAATGGAAACATTTTTAGAAAGCATCGATTTAAAAGAACCTAATACATCGAAGATTCTAACGAAAAATAATACGAATGCACCAGCTACAGAACAATCTACCAACAACTCAAAAGACAAACCCGAAATGTGGGCTGGCTGGCGCAACAGTAATATTTTATACAACACCAATGGCTCTGTTAATTTGGGCGAATATGATTATTATAAACATAATAAACTCGTTATTGACAGGTACCTTATATATCCAAACGGCGACTTTTTTCCGGAAGCGCCGTGGCAGGGGTTAGTCAACTTCGACAAATCAAATAGTCCGGAATCCTGGGGTAGGTTTTCCATGCAAGGTGCCAAAGGAAAATTCAAAAGTAAATATATAGACATAGTGGTTACAAAAAAATCGGCAACCCAAATGATAAAGGATGACGACCAATATAGTTACTACAAATACTTACCGGTAGATGGGCTACAGTTAGAGGGGGCATACAACTATGTGTCGCCCAATTGGGGTAAAGATCCACAGCTTAATTACCTCGACAAGCCGGGTTGCCAATATGTAATCTATTTTAAAAAAGATGGAACATTTGATGACAAAGGTATTTTTTATACCGGTCCGATGCCTAACAAAACAGGCAATTGTAATGGCGGTACGGGAACCTATAACATTGAGAATTTTACCATAACATTCAAATACAATGACGGTAGGGTGGTTTACAGATTATTTACCGTTCCGCCTACAAGAAATCCCGCTACCTACGATGAGACGATTTATATCGGTGAAAGTCCTTATTATAAAAAATTTCAGTAAAATCCATTATACGCATCTTCCTATTATGATCATTTCGCAACATTTGCTATAGCGCAAAGAAAAACCCATGCTGTTTCACAAAGGTTTTCCTTAGCCTGCTATCCATTTTTTAGGCAGGAAAGATATCTTTTCTACCGCGAAGGTTTGTATCTGGTTTAAACAGAACTTTGCACCTTCTAAAAATCGGACAGATAGGTATGGAAACGGATTCAACACAGCAGGTATCTCAGGCAAAAGTTATTGCAGCATTTGCGGTAGTGTATATAGTATGGGGCTCCACATATTTTTTTATCCAAATGGCCATTCATGAAATACCCGTTTCTATTATGGGGATTATTCGTTTTGTAGCAGCGGGGGGTATCATGCTGGGGTGGAGCGTCCTTCAAAAAGAGAATATATTTCGGTGGAAAGAAATTTTGCCGGCCATGTTTACCGGTTGTCTGTTACTCTATATCGGAAATGGTGCAGTAGCCTGGTCTGAGCAATTTCTTGCCAGCTCCCTGGTAGCTGTTTTTGTCGCTTCGTCGCCTATGTGGTTTGTGCTGCTCGATTACAGGCAATGGCGGGCTAACTTCACCAGTGTAAATACTATTATCGGGTTGGTATTAGGTTTTGCGGGTATTCTCTTCCTGTTCGGCGACCGGCTGAAGGACGTATTTCTCTCCGGTACGATTAGCGGCAACCGGTGGGAAATGTTATCTTTTTTTGCACTCACTATTGGATCGGTAAGTTGGGCCGCCGGTTCACTTTTTTCAAAATATCGCCCCTCCACCTTTTCCGGTCCGTTGCATTCCGGCTGGCAAATGATGGGGGCAGGGTTGGCCTTTACCATTACTTCTTTTTTACACAACGATTGGACCGACTTTGATGCCCGTGCCGTTAGCAGTACTGCGTGGTGGGCTATCGCCTACCTTGTTGTAATGGGATCCCTGGTGGGCTATAGTAGCTTTGTATGGTTGTTGAAAGTGCGGCCTGCTACGCAGGTAAGTACGCATGCATATGTAAACCCGGTAGTAGCCGTATTACTCGGTGTATTCTTTGCCAACGAAACCGTTACCGCTTTTCAATTGATAGGATTGGGTATTATTCTTGCCGGGGTGCTACTCGTGAACCTGGCTAAATTTAACAGTGGTAAATAACAGTCTGCCACGAAGGGTGAGAACTTTTACTGAATTTCAATTCCACTATGGTGCGATTAAAAGAGCAAAGTTGCTAACCCTTGAAAACATCTTAAAAATATTTCAATTCCACTATGGTGCGATTAAAAGCCATAAACAACATTTAAAATTCAAACCCTAAACACAATTTCAATTCCACTATGGTGCGATTAAAAGTTAAAATCTACGGGGGTAAGTATAGGTAGTCATACTGGATTTCAATTCCACTATGGTGCGATTAAAAGATGTTGACTTCTGTTTATCAGCCTGAGCTTTCTCCATTTCAATTCCACTATGGTGCGATTAAAAGTTATTGCCTCCTTTTCGGTAAGAATTATAGGGGTGAAATTTCAATTCCACTATGGTGCGATTAAAAGAAAAAGATTTTGTTAGAAAATCAACGGGCGAACTAATATTTCAATTCCACTATGGTGCGATTAAAAGACGAAGTGCATTCAAAAGTTATGCAAATGGCATTCGGATTTCAATTCCACTATGGTGCGATTAAAAGCAGAAAAGGCCGCTGATCACTGGCTAATGCAATCCATATTTCAATTCCACTATGGTGCGATTAAAAGGCGGCAATTTTCCGGACTGCCAAAAATATTGGCGTATTTCAATTCCACTATGGTGCGATTAAAAGATACATTAAGCAAGATTGGTAGCGTTGCTTACATGGATTTCAATTCCACTATGGTGCGATTAAAAGCAAATTTTGCGGTGTACCTCATCCTTCAGAATACCATTTCAATTCCACTATGGTGCGATTAAAAGAGTGGTACAATACCATCCGACTTTGTAACACTCCTATTTCAATTCCACTATGGTGCGATTAAAAGGAAAAGTCGTGTAACACCCCGCAATCACTCCCATTAATTTCAATTCCACTATGGTGCGATTAAAAGAAGAATCGATAAAGTTCCACAGCTCAAAAGTTAACGTATTTCAATTCCACTATGGTGCGATTAAAAGTTCGGTGCGCATGCACCGGAAAAAAATCCAGTATCGTAATTTCAATTCCACTATGGTGCGATTAAAAGAAGGCATTTTAGAGGACAATGCCGAGAGTTTAGGCAATTTCAATTCCACTATGGTGCGATTAAAAGTGGCAGGAAAACTTACCTTATACAGATGTTTCAACCGGATTTCAATTCCACTATGGTGCGATTAAAAGAAAAGTACCAGGCCCAGGGATCCAAGATGTATTCTTCATTTCAATTCCACTATGGTGCGATTAAAAGCATGGTTTTGGCTGGCTGCACTAACCAGTAAACCAAATTTCAATTCCACTATGGTGCGATTAAAAGTACGATTTCCTTTATTCACTATCGCGTCCTTGTGAGTATTTCAATTCCACTATGGTGCGATTAAAAGTTATAGGCAACGCTATAGGTGAATACACCTGCCCCCATTTCAATTCCACTATGGTGCGATTAAAAGCCGGTATCCAGGCTCCAGCAGCTGCACCGGTACATTTCAATTCCACTATGGTGCGATTAAAAGCTGGAATGTTACCATCAAATAAAAAATTCCGGTTTTCCATTTCAATTCCACTATGGTGCGATTAAAAGAGCAACGGACGGCGCACACTGGAATCCCTCACCACAATTTCAATTCCACTATGGTGCGATTAAAAGAAGACCACCACGCATTGTAAAAGATTTTAAGTGTTAAATTTCAATTCCACTATGGTGCGATTAAAAGATCTTACGGCCGATGTAAACGTTTCTGAAAGTAGTCCATTTCAATTCCACTATGGTGCGATTAAAAGGCGGGCAAATCGTCCCTGGTACGATAACCTAATTCGATTTCAATTCCACTATGGTGCGATTAAAAGGTCTTACACACGAAATGCAACAGATGACAGCACAGTGAATTTCAATTCCACTATGGTGCGATTAAAAGTTTGGGCTTTTTTGTGTTTAGTTTGTTGTTGCTCTTTAATTTCAATTCCACTATGGTGCGATTAAAAGCAATGAGGTTCGGTGAATTAGTCCCGGTATTATGTACATTTCAATTCCACTATGGTGCGATTAAAAGTAACACCCTCTTTATTAATAACCCTTATTATTACTGATTTCAATTCCACTATGGTGCGATTAAAAGATTTCTCCGGCTGCTCTTCAGTGCTTTTTGATCTGATATTTCAATTCCACTATGGTGCGATTAAAAGCATTTGCGCCAACCTCTCGGCTGCCGCTTTCCTATCATTTCAATTCCACTATGGTGCGATTAAAAGAGAACCTGCCTATCAACAAGGGTTGCCTAAGCACTTTAATTTCAATTCCACTATGGTGCGATTAAAAGAGTTTTGGTTTAATTCAAAGGAGCAACCGTTAAAGTCATTTCAATTCCACTATGGTGCGATTAAAAGCTTATTACGTTAGTCGCGGTGGCATCCGTCTTTAAAATTTCAATTCCACTATGGTGCGATTAAAAGTTTTGGTCTTGGTGTTTATTATAGAGTTGTACCGAAATTTCAATTCCACTATGGTGCGATTAAAAGTTAACAGTCAGTACGTTGTTTTTTGAACCGACCAAAAATTTCAATTCCACTATGGTGCGATTAAAAGAGAAAAAGACGATACAGCACTACAGAGTTTAAACAGATTTCAATTCCACTATGGTGCGATTAAAAGGCCCGCAATGATTGAAAAATTGCAGGATGTAGCCAAATTTCAATTCCACTATGGTGCGATTAAAAGTTGGCCAATGTTGTATTGAACTTGAATATACAGGGGTATTTCAATTCCACTATGGTGCGATTAAAAGAAAAAGTTTTTCCAAGCTCGTTACATTCCGGTACTATTTCAATTCCACTATGGTGCGATTAAAAGCGATGCAATAATCGCCTGGCACAACGCAATACAGGAATTTCAATTCCACTATGGTGCGATTAAAAGCGGACAAAGGAGAACGGACAACAACAACAAGATAAATTTCAATTCCACTATGGTGCGATTAAAAGCGTCCTGGGTAATCTCATCCTGTACCGCCTTGCTATATTTCAATTCCACTATGGTGCGATTAAAAGAAAAGCAAAACGGATATGATGTAATTGCAGGAAAAAAATTTCAATTCCACTATGGTGCGATTAAAAGAACAGGGGCGGAACATTAGACGAATGGCTATTAGGACATTTCAATTCCACTATGGTGCGATTAAAAGCCAGTTGGGATATAAGCGTAATGTACAGAAATATCTCATTTCAATTCCACTATGGTGCGATTAAAAGAGAGGGCAAACGCTGCCTTGTATTCGACGTGGCGAAATTTCAATTCCACTATGGTGCGATTAAAAGATAGTGAAAGCGGTAGTGATATCAATAGTTAAGTCTATTTCAATTCCACTATGGTGCGATTAAAAGGGTAATATTGATTACAAAAGACAAGGTAATAGTTTCCGGATTTCAATTCCACTATGGTGCGATTAAAAGAGAATAGGCGGTTAAAGTACTATACAGAACATCCATATTTCAATTCCACTATGGTGCGATTAAAAGCTAGCTCCGTTAATGCAAAAATGCATGGATGCCAATTTCAATTCCACTATGGTGCGATTAAAAGCTTTATGCCGGAAGGTCACGGATTAAATCAAAAAGAATTTCAATTCCACTATGGTGCGATTAAAAGTATTTTAAGCCTAAGGTCATTTAGGCTACTACAGTCATTTCAATTCCACTATGGTGCGATTAAAAGAGTCCATTTGGCAAAATGCTCTGCAACTCTTGTGCATTTCAATTCCACTATGGTGCGATTAAAAGACTTCTACGTAACAAGTCCTAGCCGTAACGCCTACCCATTTCAATTCCACTATGGTGCGATTAAAAGAATAATTCTTTTTCATCGTTCAAAATGTTTATTTACATTTCAATTCCACTATGGTGCGATTAAAAGATATCTACTCAAACATTATAAACAAAATCTATTATTAATTTCAATTCCACTATGGTGCGATTAAAAGTATTAGTTGTGGCGAAATCGCATACAGAGCATTCTTATTTCAATTCCACTATGGTGCGATTAAAAGTAATTGACCCCTTAATGATACTCATTGCTAAGGGAGATTTCAATTCCACTATGGTGCGATTAAAAGCCGTCGCATCGACGACTAAAAAAGCCTGTTTTACAAGGCTTTATCAAAACAAGATAGGTATTTTTCAGGCAAAGAAAGTCGTCGACCCCTGATAAACCGATCTTGCCTTGAGATCGACGACTACTTATACCATTGTTTCTGAATGAGTTATTTCTTTCCAACGATGTCAAAGAGCATCCGGGTACTATTCTCACAACCTCATCGATTACAGAAATGTATCCGTTGTATTTTTTTCAATACCAATAATTTCCTTCTCCAACCACCTCTCTTCCCTGCTTTTAAAGATAATAATACTATCGTATTGCTTGTCAATGATTTGCTCCGTTTTCCATACAAGCTCTTTCAGCTTTACGGCCGTTATTTCTCCTTCCAGCACACTATTCTGAATCCAATTCAGATACTGACGACAGAGTTTCAACATTTTTGATACCCGTTTTTCACCTACATCGTATATCAATATTACATACATACTACCATAAATATAATTCATTTCCTATCATCTCGTATGGGGTATCTAGTTAGTTTATCACCGATAGCGGGCATCTACTAATAACATATTTTCTGTAACTTAGTTAGTACCCGTACTGTTTACGCATGAAAAAGACATACTACCTGTTCAACCCCGGCCGAATGAGCCGAAAAGACAATACACTCAAATTTATACCTGTAGATGAAACCGGTATAGAAGGTAGTCCTAAATATATTCCCGCAGAAGGCGTTTCGGATTTATATTGCTTTGGTGCACTGGATGCCAATAGTGCGTTGTACAATTTTTTGGGGAAGGAACAGATCGCTGTTCACTTTTTTGATTACTACGAGCACTATACCGGTAGCTTTATGCCAAAGGAGTATTTGCTGGCAGGTAAAATGCAGATTGCGCAAACCCAACACTATAGCCACAAACAAAAGCGATTGATTATTGCCCGGAAATTTGTGGAAGCTGCCGCTTTTAATATCCTCAAAAATCTGAAGTACTATCAATCCAGAGGGAAAGATGTATCTGAGAATATTGCTATCATTGAAAAGTATTCTGGTAGCATTACTATCGTTGGTGAAATTGATGAGCTGATGGGTATTGAAGGAAATATCCGGCAGGTATATTACGATGCTTTCGACCTTATACTCAACGATTTTTCGATGGATGGTCGTAGTAAACAACCGCCCAAAAACGAAGTAAATGCGTTGGTATCTTTCGGCAATATGATGTGTTATACATTATGCCTGGGACAAATATACCATACACAGCTCAACCCCACCATTAGCTTCCTGCACGAACCGGGCTTCCGGCGTTATTCCCTGGCACTGGATATCGCCGAAATATTTAAACCTATCCTGGTAGACAGAACAATTTTTAAACTATTGAACAAAAAAGAGATCCAGGCAAATGATTTCGATATAAAGGTGAATAGTGTGGTTTTAAAAGAAGCGGCGCGGAAGACCTTTGTACGAGCCTTCGAAGAGAGGCTTGGGGAGACCATCAAACACAGGTCGCTAAACAGAAGTGTGAGCTATAAACATCTCGTAAAACTGGAGTGTTATAAACTTACCAAACACCTGCTGAATATGGAAGAATACAAACCTTTCAAAAGTTGGTGGTAATACTTAATGCGGAACTTACAATGTGCGGGCAAACTGGGATAATGAAGCACCTGAAACGTTTACCGTTATAAAACAATTAGAGGGTTACTGAAACTCAAATGCTCTATCATCACTTTGATATGCTTCATCAAGTGCTACAACTGTATCGCCACTACCAAATATATCCTGCAAATACTTTCTATCCAGTATAGATGGTTTATCCTGTAAATAGACGTGGATAGATGAGTGTGGCCAGTTGATTAAAGCATTGGCAAAACCATGTTTTACCGGATTGTTATGAATATAGACTATCAATCGGGTGAAATAAGTTTCTTCGAGAACAGCTTTTCGTTTAAAATTGGGGATGAACAAACTGCCTCTTCGCTGATATCGTTTGTTATAGGCTTGTGTGTAACTGTTGAATAAATGAGAGAATTGGCGGCTGATGACGTTCGAAAACTCTCCAGGGGTTTGAAAGCCTTGGAGAGTTGGATCTCGCTTCTTCTCCCGAAGAAAATTCAGCACCTCCGCCTCGCTTCTAATACCAATCATCAAATGGAGATGATTCGGCATCAAACAATAAGCGTAAGTAGCCGCTACAGGATAAATATATTTTTCGTACTGCTTTAGAAAGTAGAAATAATTTTCCTCGGAACGAAACAGGTTTTCGCTTCCATTAGCATGGGTGTACACATGATATACTATTTCCGGTTCGAAGTACATAGGTATAAGTTAGCGATTTTATACAAACCCTCCAAGGGTTCAAAACCCTTGGAGGGATGAAATATATCTACTCCGCTATATAGCAAAGCTCGTAGTAACTACAGCTTTTGCAGATTTTAGTTTTAATTACAGGCGGGCAGGTTTCAGATGCTTGTAATACAGTTACTGCTTTAACCAATTCCTGCAGATGCAATTCATCTGCCCGAGACAATATTACTTCATCCGTTTTCCGTAATAATGGGTATTCTATAATACCTGTAGCATCATTGATGCCATTTAGCTTTAGCAACCATAAATAAAACCTTACTTGCCAACTATGCGCTTCTTCTACTTTGTTGCCTCTTTTGGTTTCATGAATAATTTTACGTTTGGAATCATAAAAATCAATCTTACCATAGAGATCAACATCATTGTACTTGGCTGAAATGTCTATTTCCGAATGCTTCTCACTTCTGTCAGCATAGCTTGTTTCATGCAGCAGCTTACCATCATATACCGTATCACTGGTATGCTCCATGGTAATTCCATTGGCATGTAACCAGCACTCCCTTTTGCATACATTATACAGATTGATGAGTGTGGCGTTGATGGTCATAGAAATTGAGTTTCATTACTATTAAAATCTGCATCTCGCATCCCGGTTTCAATATCATAAAATTCGTACCATCTGTTGAGATATTTATACCCAAACTCACTTTTCTCTTCATCCGAAAAAAGTACTATTTGCTTTTCTATTTTGGGGCTTGCAAACAGCGAAAAGACGTATTTTGACATAATCCCCTGCAATATTTTTTCGTAAGTTTTTTGGCGTATAAATTCTTGTTTGTTCTTAATCAGGTTCAAATAAATATCAAATACGTCTTTCCCTTCAACTTCACTATCTGCATTAGGGAAAACACCGTACCTGCTTAAAAAATCCAGTTCCATCTTACTGAAAATCTGCTCACTTTGCCCATCTACAACACCATCTACTTCTAACGATAGATTTACAGGTATAAAACATGAAATATTATTCTGATCAATCAGTTTAAAATCTTTATGAACTGATTCAAATTTCAAGGCTTTTATTTTGTTTTCATACTCGCTAAATCCAGCCACCATTTCTTTATTATTCCATTCGTTTCTATCGTTCAGTACTAAATCATACAATCTGTCAAAATCCTTTGTTTTCAGAATATCAAAATGCTCTTCCCGCTTGATGTACTTTCTGGTAAGTTCCAATCGTTTGTCATTTCCATATATAATGGCTTCTTTGTTGTAATTAAACAGAAATAGCGTACAGCCTTGCTTGTTAACATTTCGGTTGATTCTTCCCGCTAATTGTTCGTCACTATCAATCAGTGAGCGGTCTTTAAAGCCTAAATCCATATCAATATCTACCCCGGCTTCTACTACTTGCGTAGTGATTAGCAATATCTTCTTTTTCCGATTGGATTTATTCTTTAGGAAATTGATGATGTACCGTCTTCTGTGTTCCAATATGGTGCCTGACAACACAAATATTTCATCAAAAAAATCCGTATTCTTTATAATCTGATAAAACTCAGTCGCCGTCCTTTTAAAAATAAATTCAATGATTGTATAGACGCTTCCTAAGGGTTTGGCTTTCTCAAACTCCTTAGTTGCATACTCTTTCGATTCGTGAATGAGTTTATCGGCTAGTTCTGTAAGTTCTAAATCTTTCCTGTCGAACAAATCAAAATTGAAACTAACACGTCCCGAAAAATTCGGATTGTTGAAATATAATTTCTTTGCATCAGGCAAAAGATAAACAAAATCCTGAGCCTGATTTTTAATTACATCCAGCTTATCCAATTTCGGTAAGGTTGCCGACATCAGAATAAATTTAATATTGAACTGTGCAGCGTATTGTTTTACAAAATAAATGACCTTATCCCAATGTTGAGGATTGTACGATTGTAACTCATCGATAATCACAATAGAATTAGCCAAACGATGCAGCAAGTAATTGGTTTCCTTTTCGTTTGTCTTTAAAATATCGAAGAATCGTATGTGTGATAAAAAAGCGAACGGAAAATTGACAAACAGGTTGTTGATATAGTTAAGTTTCTCATCGCCATAATCGTCATCTTCCTTGTTGTCATCTACTTTCATTCCGGCTTTGGAATGTAATTCTACCATTTCCTCATCTTTCAAGCCCAATGTTTCTTTTAGCGACTTGCAGGTTTGTGTAATTAAGGTAGTGAATGGGAAAACATAAAAAACCTTGTTATACTTCCCTTGATATATTTTCAACAGCTCAATAGCCGCCAATGCAGACAGATTGGTCTTTCCACCACCTGTTGGCGCTTCAATATAAAACAAGTTGCTTTGATGATTTATGCGAATATTCCTCAATACCTCTATCGCCATTTCCTGCCTCAGTATATTCAAGTTATCGCCACTGGCAGTTTGAGTATTTTTAGTTACATAACTATCTGTGAGTTCAAAGACAGCTTTATTATAATTTCCTTTTTTTTCTGCCTGATTAATCCATACGTTTTGGCTTACATTCTGGTACAATTCATTAATCCTCTCTTTGGTAAGTACACCGAAATACTCTAAAGGCAATTGGTTCATATACTCATTGGTAGCCAGATAGTCAGAAGCTGTGAGCAGAGAAAAATTTAACCGGAAAAGGGCGTAGAGTGAAAAGGATTTTTTATAAGGGAAGAAAGACTTGTGATTCAGGAAATCACTTTCTCCTATCAGTTGTACAATCTTTGGATTTACATCAAACTGATACGCTTTTAAGTACGAACCTAGGAAGTTTCTCAGCTCCACTATGTCATACTTAGCTTTCCAGTCTGCGAATCCGATTGTATAAATGCAATCATCATCAAATCTCTTGCTATGATGTTTGAAAATAGAGTAGGAAAAATGAATACAGTTTGTTATCAGCAATGGATTTGATTTATACTGCGTAATAATCTCATCGAGATGTGTGGCAAGATATATGAACGCTCCTAACCCTGAATGAGTAGAACCAATGAACGAATCTTTCAAGGCACTACTCTTAAAATGAAGATTATTCATTTTGTCTGCTTGAAAACGTTCATTTATCTTCCCATAATCATGATATACGATGGTGTTTACAAACAGTAATTTGATGTAATTGCCGGTTGCATTATCTACTTTGTCGTAAAGACTAAGGATGAGTTTATCAATAACAGCATCTAGATGATGAGCTTCAATGTTTTGATTAAAATAGCGAAGCACTAACGCACTGTGTTCTTCCAATGTTTCAACAGGAAGGTTTGAATATGCATCTTTCGGACGATGTGCCCAATAAATGCCTGCATTGATTAATTGACTTTTCAATGCAGGTGTTACAGATAATATGTCACTTACCGTTTTAAAAGAGCTGGACATAAGAATCTGATTCTTCCAAATAATACAAATCGTCTAAATTCTGAGCATTCTTGAATCTGAAATTAGAGTAGGCAAAGTCTGACAGTTGATACTGCATCAGGTTCAAATCAAAATCCTTAGGCAATCGTTCAAAATACATAAAAGGACTTGCATCATGGTCAGGATTCAGCCAATCGGGAACTGGTGCTTCAGCATCATTTTTCAACACACTTGTTTTTATGAAAATGGACTGAATCAAAATACTATCCTCCATAATTTCCCTTTGTTCGAACGCATATTCTTTTACCGAATCAGTACTCCACCAGGCGGTAAATTCATTTTTTCCTAAATAAGGAATATACTCTGTACGTCCCTCTTTTATGAAATTTACTAATTGAAATTGATCGCTAACACTTTCGTCAAGTAAGAGATATATTCTGTATGCCGGCTCAATCAAAGTCAGTTCTTCCGTTAGAAAGTTGGTTCCTTTATTCGCATATCCCACCGTATTAGAATATTTGATATTGGTTTTGCTATAATTTCCTTTATCATGATTCAGGGGTTCGATGCCAATTTTGATAGTTTTCAGTACTTCGTAATATGCTGGAAGTTTACCTTTTTCCTTGTATCCATCCAAGCCTAAGATGGCACCTAGGATGCCCAAAATAGCTGGTCGATGAATAATGTTATACGACAAATTAACCGTATTGTTGGTTTCCGGCTTTCTGAAAAAAGCAAAGTCTGCCTGTAAATCAAATGATATTAATTTCATCGGCTTAGTTTTTATAGTTCGGAGAAAACCGAACCTGCCGGCTCGTTCAATACTTTTGTATTCGATTTGTTATAATAGATTTCAATCTTTTCAATTTCACTATTGATATGAGCTTCTTTTAATAAAGAACTTACTTTAGACAAATCAATTTCTTTTGCCTCGTTTACATCCATCAAGCTAACAAAAGAAGGTAAAACCAATTTAGAATCTACTTTTAATTGCACCCAAAGCAACAGTTCGTTTTCTGTACCTGCCTTTGCCGCAGAATCATAGTAAGTAGCTCCTTTTCTCAATCCCTCTTTGAGTTTAGCAATATCATTTTCAACCAAGCCCTGCCCTTTTACCCTTAATACATCCTCTTCTATATTTTTAGGATTTACAGAGATATGATGCACATAGTGGCCTTCCTGCAAGCGAGATTGTGAACCAAGGGTAGTCATGGTGCTGTCTTTGCTATCTTCATTAGAATTCCTGAAAGGAGACATGATTTGCTCCGAATAAATAACATTTTCAGTAAACTTATTTAATCCGTGAGTAATCTGACAGGTTCCATGAATTGAAATGTTGGTTTTGCCGGCATAAGTTCCGCCGAATAATTTCACATCCAAGCATTTTAAGATATTACCTAAAACTTCTAGTCTTAGCTTTGTTTTATCCTTTTCCTTAGACTCTCCAAAATGTAAAGCATATGTTTCATCCAAAGTGCGGGGCGCCATTTCCTCACTTAATGATTTAAAGTAAAATACTCTTTCAGCAAGAGCATCTTTCCAAAAATTCCGAATGGAATATTTTAATGCTTTATCTGTGGCATATACCGTTCCATTGGGCAACTTACGTGGTTGGCCCGAAAAATCAGCGTTGTAATTTGAATTGATTGATTTAATGATGGCAGCACCATATACTCTGTTTTTAAATGTTGTCATTGGTATATTATTTTTTAAGATTTAGAACTGAATAATTGATTTTTAGCAAAAACACCAGAGAGTATCTGGGGCAATAAATGTTTAAGATTGGTATCGGTTTCGTAGCTCAATACAAATGCAGCTACCTTCTCGAAATTTTTAGAGAAATTCTCGTGTTTATAGCGACCAAAATCGTTGGCGATTGCTTTTTTAAACTCGGCGCATTTTGATTGTTGTAAATAAGGCTCTAACAGATTGTAACTATTATCTGCCGATTTACTTTTACTCAAAATATACTCGATCACCTGCCCTGCTGCAAAAGCAAAGCGTTCATCTGTAATATCATTCAGAGGTCCGTCTGCGATAATTGCAGCAACAAAATCTTGATATTCTTTCAATTTGTTTACCATATTTATCTTTTGTTTGGGATTAAAATATTCAAATAAACTGTACCAAATATTTAGCTTTTCCTTTATTCCGTATTCATTGCCATTTTTAACATCATCTTTAATGCTATTAAAAACCATTTCATAGAATACATTTCCATTGATGGTGTTGCGTTGCGATTTATAGACATAATCGTACACAGCCTTTCGGTATTTTGAATACGAGCTGAATGTCATATCCAACTTCGCATAATCCTCTTTGTTGAGGTCACCAAAATAATCTACCCGTAAATATTTACTTTGAATTAGAGGCTTTAAAACCTGCTGCTCGAAGTCGAAAACATTCTTTATAAGAGGGTAATGCTTGTTTTCTTTTCCTCCCTTTTCTTTAATATCAAAAAGATTTTGAATAATCAACGGTTCCTTAAACTTGTATTCAAATCTTGACACAAAATCATAATCTCTGAAAACAATACCATCCATGGTATTTTGCCAGAACAGCAAGTAGTAATTAGAAATATCTTCTTCGTTATCTTCTACCAGTTTTTGTATAATTTCTTTGTATCCAAACTTGAAGCCACTTTCTCTGAAAATGCCAATCACCTTATCTTGTAGCATTTCATCTTTGTATATGAAAATTGGCAATGGATTAGGCAATGTTTTGTTGGGAAACATATTCTTCAGGTCGTTCAATAGCTTAGCTTCTACATTAGATATTCTTCCAGTAATATCAAAGCTTGCTGTTTGATGCATTAGAAAGGGCATATTACTATTAAACCCGTTAAGAAAGTTATTGGTACCGTATATCAATCCACGTACATCAGGTTCGGTATTGTACTTATCAGTATTAAAAAGCTTGTCGTCCAAATACTTTTTATGAACTGTTTTATACAAGTCCAGTGGTACATCGAAGTAAAAAATAATATAGCTACTATCCTCCAGCAACTTCACCTTTAAAAGCTCCTGATCGATTTGAATAATTTTTTCCTTTAGCGATTCCTTATGCCCTTTATCCTTACTTTCTTTAAATTCAGCAGTCAGCTGTTCTTTTTTTTCTTCCAACTCAAGCCTGGTTTTCGCATGGTCGCTCTCAATTTGTTCTATAACTTTCGAAAACTGGTTTTGTGTAAAAAAGTTTTTAAATACGATATACCGCTCCTTTTCTTCCTCATTTTCAAAAAGAGCAAATGCTTTATTGAAATAATCTCCAAACCGCTCATAAATCTGCTTTTTCTTACCCTCATTCTCTATGAATTTGCCGCCTCTGTCCAAATGCTCCCTTTTAAACCCAACAGCAAAAGGAGAACATGTATGGATGGCTTTAGTTGGTAAGTCAAAACATTTATTGGTATCTATACACCATGCGTTTTGGTGTAAAAGTTTGCAGTCGTTCAAAAAATCAGAAGGGCCCTCTTTCTGTTTTTTAGAAAATTGTTCGTACTTGAAGTTTTCTAAATCGATACTAACTTCTCCCGATTCATCTGTTATGCTACTAATGAGAATATGTATTCCTTCTTTAGGTGATGAACCCAAATTTCTGAACTCTTCGTCCAAAGTTTCTGTAAAACTTATAAGCTCCTTTATCATTTGTTAACTTGTTGTGTTAAAGTGTACCGGTGGTTTTGACAGATCTCGAAAAAATCTTCTTCAATTCCTTTCCCATCCCTTATTGTCATCCAATTCCTACAAAACATCCATGAAATTGTATTTTAAAAAATACAATTATACCATCTCCACACACCCAAACCCCATCGCATTCTCTCTACCCACCCCCGCATTCAGCAACAATTCCACAAATCGCTTTTCTGCAGTTACCTTTAGTCCAAAATTTAGCCATCCACGCACTTGTGTTTCGGCGCCGGTATTAGCTTTTATGGTGATCAGCCTCGATTTAGGCGGATTCTTCATCCCTTCTACCCTTGCCATCAACAATGCTCCAGAACCTGTAACAGGATCAAAACAACTTTCTATCTTACTGCGCCAGTTGTAAATAATATTATCTATAAAACGAGGATCATCGGGTGATAAGTAATCATCATGCCCCCTTTCGTTGGGAATAGCAGCCACCACAGGTGAAAGCGGTTTTAATTGCACGCTGATAATTTCATTGTCTTTATATGGTTGCAGAGGATTGGGCAGGCTCTCTACCGACTTCACTGTAAAACTTGCTCTGGATTTTTTATCCGCAATATCTATTTTCTCGGATTGAAACAATCCTTTGACAAAACTTTCCGCGGCCTGTGGTAAATGAAAAGCAACATTGAAATTCAATTCTTGTGATAACAAATACATTCTGTCTCTTTCTATCTTAAAGGGACAATTTATTTGAGAGAAGGTGAAAAATTTAAATCCTCTACCGTATCCGGATTCATGTAAAAAGGAGGCGTATTCCGCATCACCTTTGGCAATGATTTTATACAATACCGACGATAATGGGTAGGCGTAGTTAATAGGAATGACAGCCTTGTCAGATTGAAGGATTAGGACAATTTTAAATACCATGCAAGCAATTTAATAAATTACCAGTGCTTGTTTCAAGCACAGCACTGAAATGGCAGGTTTGTCAGGAATACCGGGTATATTGGGTTGAACAGATGTAATAAATATAATAAAAATATAGATAAGGAAGTCTAAACCATATTATGAACATCAATATGAATAGGAAAATCCTATAAAAAGGTCCTCCGAAGTATTGTTACTCCGGAGGACCTTTAAAGAAATCTGTTCTTAATACTATGGTTTGTACCTTTTGAGCAGGCTTCTCCCTACGGTCGAAGGGACGGAAAAGTGACGGTGGTATGCTTCATTTCGCTATGAGCAGGTGTATGGCTGTGATTAAGAAATCTGTTGCCTGTTGGTTCCTGTAAAATTTTCAGCGCCCAAATCTGAATGTATACAGGTGGTAATTTTTCTTTGCTCTTTTGGAGTAACTTTGCGGCATGGCAAACAAAAAAGTAATCCTGATCATAATGGATGGCTGGGGACTGGGCAAAGTAAAATCCAGCGACGCTATCCAGAACGCTAAAACGCCTTTTGTCAGTTCTTTATATGGCAAATACCCCAATACCACTTTGATCACCTGTGGCGAAGACGTAGGACTTCCAGAGGGACAAATGGGCAACAGTGAAGTGGGACACCTGAATTTGGGTGCCGGCCGTATCGTGTACCAGGAGTTGCAAAGGATAAATGTGGCTGCCCGTACCGGAGAACTGGCTAACAACAAAACATTACTGGATACCATTCATTATGCAAAATCCAATGGCAAGTCGCTGCACTTGCTTGGGTTGGTGAGCGATGGTGGGGTTCATTCTCATATCAATCACATCAAATCACTTACTGATGTGTGCAAGTCCGAAGGACTGCAGGATGTCTTCATCCATGCGTTTACTGATGGACGTGATACGGATCCTAAAAGTGGGCTTGGATATCTCAATGATTTGCAGTTGCACCTGGAAAAATCAGCCGGAACCATCGCAACCGTTACAGGACGGTACTATGCCATGGATCGCGACAAACGCTGGGAACGTGTAAAAATAGCTTATGATGCTCTGGTGAATGGCATTGGCACACCAAGTGACAATATTCCCGCATCTGTTGCAGCCTCTTACGAAGAGAATATTACGGATGAATTTATTAAGCCTATCATCAATACAAAAGCCGCGGCTGACAAATGTTTTATCAAAGAAGGCGATGCAGTGTTATGTTTCAATTTCCGTACTGATCGTTGCCGGGAGATAACAGAAGTACTCTCCCAGAAAGACATGCCGGATTTTGAAATGAAAACCATTCCATTGTATTATACTACCATGACCGAATACGACAAAACCTTTAAAGGAGTGCATGTTGTATTTGAGAATGACAATCTTACTAAAACACTGGGGCAGGTAGTAGAAGAGAATGGGTTAAAGCAGATACGCATAGCCGAAACGGAAAAATATCCGCACGTAACTTTCTTCTTCAGTGGTGGTCGTGAAGCAGAATTTGTGGGTGAAAGCCGTATTATGGCGGCTTCTCCCAAAGTAGCTACTTACGACCTGAAACCCGAAATGAGTGCCTTTGAACTCGCTGACAAACTGGTGCCGGAAATTCAGAACCAATCGGCAGACTTTATCTGTCTGAATTTCGCCAATGCGGATATGGTAGGTCATACGGGTATTTGGGAGGCAGTGGTAAAAGCGGTTGAAACAGTGGATAGCTGCGTGGAAAAAGTAGTGACCGCGGGCCTTGAAAACGGCTACACCATTTTCCTTACTGCTGACCATGGTAATGCCGACTATATAGTGAATGAAGACGGCACCCCCAATACAGCACACACATTGAACCTGGTTCCACTGTTTGTGATAGATAAAGATTGGCATGGCACCGTAAAACCCGGAAAACTTGGTGATATAGCACCCAGCATTCTTACAATAATGGGATTGCCGATACCCGCTGAAATGACAGGTAATTTATTGGTAGACTAGCAAAATAAGGTTGCTAATATGCAGAGGTATTTTATAGAGGTGTCGTACAATGGTGCTGCCTATGCAGGATTTCAAATTCAGCAAAATGCCCGAACGGTACAATCGGAAGTACAAAAAGCCCTTGCTATTTTCTTCAAGAAGGAATTTGTACTTACCGGCTCCTCCAGAACAGATGCCGGGGTGCATGCTTTGCAGAATTTTTTTCATTTCGACACCGACATTGCCATCCCGGACAAAGTGATGTACAACCTGAATGCCCTGCTGCCCCGAGATATCGCCATCAAGAATATCATTCCCGTGAATGCCGATGCGCACTGCCGCTTTGATGCAACCAGCAGAGCGTATCGGTATTATGTCTATAACCAAAAGAATCCCTTTCTTACAAACAGCGCCTTCTTCTTCCCCTACCCGACCGACCTTAATATTTTACAGGCTGCGGCAGATTTAATCAAGCAGTACGAAGATTTTACCAGTTTTTCCAAACGAAATACCCAGGTGAAAAACTTTCGCTGCAAAATCGAAGAAAGCGCATGGACAAAGGAGGATAATAAACTGGTGTACTACGTAAAAGGCAACCGTTTTTTAAGAGGGATGGTTCGCGGATTGGTTGGCACCATGCTTCAGGTAGGGCGCGGTAAAATTGATCTAACGGCTTTTCGTTCAATTATCGAGAGCAGAGATTGTACCAATGCAGATTTTTCCGTACCGGGACATGGGCTTTTTTTGTGTGCTGTCAATTATTAAACCCAAACTATTCGATAGATTTTTTATTATTGGCCTATACCTATATTCACTAAGTATTAGGAAGAATTTCATAGCGTAACCTTTTAGGTTCTTGGAAAACAAAGGTATTTTGCAGCCTGAAAACTGCTTGGAAATTTGTGCATTCCTTGCCTGTTTCCCTGTTCCTTTTGCTTGTGCAAAACGAACCCAAAAGCAGACCAAAACCTGTCTCGCCTCAGGCGTAGACGATGTACCGTCGTTTGGCGATCGCTTCGATCAACTACATTACTGTATGCTCAGCAATAGTAGTTACATCTACATCGATGACTGAATAGTAAATCAAAGAAAAATCTTTATGCATAAAGGGGATTCAATGCCGTTTAGTTAAGGTTTTTATTTAAACGGGATGAGATTTATTTCAAAA
>CAZRYS010000050.1:0-29013 GCA_964604365.1 uncultured Terrimonas sp. | reverse complement strand
CATCACTACCAAGATATATACCCCTTTTTGAGTAGTAATCGTCCATTGGTGCCATTCCATCAGGGTCTATAAATCTGATTGGATTATTAAACGCATAGTTGTAAGGCGACCATCTTCTCATCTGATCCGCCATCGGGTCAACAGAATGCCATCTCCCAATTTGATTATCATACATCCTTGCTCCATAGTCCAACCATTCTAACCCACTACCATCACTAAACTCTTTTCGCTGCTCTTCTTTACCGTTGTATTTAAACTTATTCTCTGCTATACCGTTTAAAGCTTTTGATGATATCCCTGCCATCGTCAACCCGAATGGATAATAATGGGTTTCTTCCAGAATAGGACCTTTGGTGTGGGTGACCTGTAGGTTGTCAAAGAGCACTTCTACCGGACTTTACTTCGTTCGCTTTATTTTATTTAGCCTCATTGAGGGCTACGCCGTTCATTGCTCACGTAAATATACACATATCCGTTCTTGGTGACGGGTTTATTTACAAGATCGGTATGGGTTTTAACAGTTCCTGCAGTGCCTACTTTGCTGAACTCAGTTTTTACTACCCGGAACTGCTCATAGATTGTAATTTTGTTGATGCGGTAGAACTTTGGTTTGGATATATTCTGAAGTACCGTCCCTCTCCGTTGCAAGGAGAGGGTAAGAGGGTGAGGCTTATAACGCCGACGCCCAAGACTGTTGCCATTGATAACACCCGACAGTCCCTTGCCAACGCACAAACCCGCCCACGAGGAGACTGTCCGGGAAAAAATGGACACGTTGCGGTGAATTAAAAGGCTCGGCTAGGAAGTAGAAGTTGCAAATATCTTTTCCACTGCCATCGTTGTTCATTTGACTTAGATCTCCTGAGTCCGCCAACTCACTTAGCCTAGTGGGAGACTCGGGAAGGAATTGAAGCCGAGTCCTGCTGCCCCACGCACAATGCCATTAGCAGAGACTCGGCTCGGAATGTAAGAGTAATTGTTAAGTACTGGTCTGGCTTCGCACAATTGCTCCTCTACAAAACCAGCGCCAGCTTACTTTGTGCAACACGCTTGCGCTAGAATGATGAACTCAACATGCGCGACAGACCTGCGCTAGAATGAGGATAAGTTTAAATTTTCTTCAAGATATAATAGTCTAGTCTCATATCGGCAGCACTATTAAATTCTCTCCCCTCTGTTTGCAATTCAACATTAAACATGATTCCATAATCTTTAACGGAGCCGTTTTTGTATGGCGATGAGCTATCATATTCAAGGCTGAAAATTATTAGACGAGCATAAGTTTTTCCATCTCTGCATTTTACAAAAATCCCTTTTTCACTACCTGTTAGCTCATATCGACTTACATAACCAACTTCCGGTGCTTTAGTAATTGTATCCGTTGATCTATTAAAGATTGGCACTATCCCGCCTCTTTCACTTGTAATTAAGATTTTAGGAAAGTCAGTTCCGGAATAATTTGCAACACTGATATCCATGCTGTCTAATGATTTAGTATTCACTCCATTTAAAAGGTCGATTCCAAAATATGCTCTATTAATAGAAGGGTTGATATTATTGTATTCTCTAGCAAAAACAGCCATTTGACCTAAATTTTTTAAGGTGCCTGTAGCCGTATTGCGACTTAATTTGATATCAATATTTACAGTCTTAGTTATATCAGTTATTTCCCTTACTACAGGATGATAGTTAGGAGATATGCTGCCAACGTCTATCTTAAATCCCCTTTCAAATATCACTTTAAAGCGACCATTATTATCTGTTACAGTATCAACCTTGTCATATGTCTCTTCTTCCCCTACTTTTCGCCAGGACAATACAGTGACACGAGCATTACTAATCGGAACACCTGTATTATCATCTAAAACTGTTCCTTGAACTTCAACACCTTTTACTTCTTCGCTATCAACACAAGAATATATTGAACCAATCAGGATAAATAATATAATATATTGTCTCATTTTTATTCTTTTTCACGTAGGATTTCATCGATTGATTTTCCTGATAGTATGTTTTCTATCATTTGACTTACGTAAGGTTGTGCTCTTTCAGGGATATTGCCGTGAGTTATATCTTTGGTAACTACTCGATAATTGCGTACATCCGTTTTCTTAGCATCTTTAGCCCACTTTGGATTGCCTCGGGAACCTGGAGAATTAGAGGTTCCTCCATCGGCTTTTTTATCTTTAGAACTTTTTGAGTTTTGCGAACCTGAAGATTTCCCAGAACTATTTGTTTGGTAGATATTCGCTGCTGCACTGACATTGTCTGAAACTTCATTATTTACAGTGTTGTTCTGCAATGGTCCATCAGATGCATCTACGGTCACTAAAAAATCAACTGTAATTCCTTCCTCCTTGAGCGCCGCAGCAAGTTCAACTGCAAAATCTCCACCATAGCTATACCCATAAATAATAAGCTTTTCACCTTCTGTATAATTCTCTTTAATAAAGCCTAATGCATTACTAACAGAACTTCCAGAGGTCGCGCCTGAAGCAATCACTCTTGTATCTAAATCAATACCATTTTCTTTAGCAAATTTTTCTGCTTCTCGGATAACCCTACCTGTAGAAGCTGCATCTTTAGAATTTGGATCAATAGTTTTTCCTCCACCTCGAAAACCACCAGTAAAAGCAACTATGACATCTTCTCCGTCAGGATCTATATAAGCAATTGGATTATTTAGAGTGTAAACATAAGGTGATACCCAATTATATTTGTCGGCTTTATTATCCACCACATGCCATCTCCCAATCTGCGCATCATACATCCTCGCTCCGTAATCCATCCACTCTAAACCTGAACCGTCTGAGAACTCCTTTCGTTGCTCCTCCTTACCGTTGTATTTATACTTGTTTTCACTAGTTCCGTTTAGCGCTTTGCTACTTATACCCGCCATCGTGAGTCCAAACGGATAATAATGCGTCTCCTCTAGGATGGCGCCACGAGTGTGGATTACCTGCAGATTGTCAAAGAACACATTTACCGGACTCTCGTTACTCACGTAAATATACACATATCCATTCTTTGTAGCGGTTTTGTTTGTTAAATCTGTATGGGTTTTTACAACACTATTGCTGCCTACTTTGCTAAACCCCCGGCTGACAACTTTGAACTGTTCGTCAAAGAAGATAAAGTTGATATACGCTTTGGGAACCTGAGGTGCTCCCGAAGCATTGGTGGTTTGGCTGTTGAGCATATTGGTGATGCCGGTGGTCACTGTGCTTATACCATCAAGCTGGCTGGCGGTGATGCCACCATGGCTGATTGCTGCTATACCACCCGTGGGACCGCCCAATAAACCCGTGATGATGTCCAGCGTTGACAGCGCAAGATTGGCTGTGGTACCACCCGTGTTGTTCTGAAAATAATAACTCTTGCCAAAAATATCTATCCTGTCGCCAGCCATTACTTTTAAAGTAATGCCCAAACCTGTTTTGTTGGTACTGCCATTGAGCCGATATAGCTTAGCACTATTGGCAGTGACGACACTGTTGGGGTTGGGGTTGGCAGGTGGATTGCCATTGTGATTGGGGTAGTCCGTAATGCCCGTAACGCTGTCTTTTACTACGATGTTGGCGCTGTTAATGCTATAATATTCTTTTTCAATAAAAGCCGCATTCGGACTACCGTTGGCCGTAAGGCTACCTTCCAAAGTGGCTACCGGATATATATCCTGTTTCTGTTCCTCTGTAAGCACTACACGTATGTTACCCAAATGATCTTTCAGGAAGTAGTCGTACGCAAAACCTGTTGGTGTGTTGGGGGTGGTGGCATTGTTGAATAATGGACGGATACGTCCTTCTTCATGAGCCGCATGTTGCAACCGGTCGGTATAACCAAGGGCTGTATTGAGTGTGGCATTACTATATACTTTACTTTCGTATACCATCGCACCTATATAGTTGCTGGTGGTGGTAATATTGGTGGTATAGCTGGTATTGTTGTGGGAGATGCTGGCACCATTTTCAAGGGTTACTTTCTTGAGCTTATTACCGGTGGCATCGTAAGTGTAAGTGATGGAACCCTTACCCGTTACCGTAACCTTAAGCGGCAGGTTCAGGTGATTATAGGTAATACTGCTGATCTTTTTATTTTGATCTTTGGTAAGATTGCCGTTTACATCATAGGAATAATCGTTGTTTGTATTGTCCCCATCTTTAAAATCACCCAGCTTGCCGCTATGGTCTGGGGCCAGTTCGTCTACCTTTGCCAGTCGGTTGGAGTTGTTATACATATAGCTATATGACAGATTGTCTATGGTGGGGGAAACATTTAATAACAGACCTTTTTGTGTTTTGGTAAGGATATTGCCATTGGCATCATAAGTCAGTCCGCTCACCGAAAAATCAACACCGGCAACGGTATTGAAGTTTACACCACTGTAGTGTTGTGCAAAAGTAGCTGCCGTCAGCCGGTTGGCTGCATCGTAGGTAAAGCGGTAGCGCCGTTTTTGCTGATCGCCTTCGCTTTTCCAGAGCATGCCGGTTATATTGCCGTTATACTGAAAACTTCCCCAACTTCCAAGGCTCGGATGTTTATCATAGCCCAGCTCCAGTCCAAAATAACGGTCTCCGTTATTGGTTTCCGTTACATATTCCTTGTTAATGCTCAGCAGCCAGCCCCGGATATTATACTGGTGTTTGGCTACGGAAAGCGGCGTGCCGGCTGAAGCATTGGGCTTTTGCCCCAGGCTCTTCTGCTCTAACTGACCCAAGGCATCATAGTCCAGCTTATTAACTGTTGTATAATTTGAAGGCAGATCGTCATTGTCTACCTGACTGTGCCGGATCTTTTTATCAGTACGTGTCAGTCTGCCCAGATCGTCATAAATATATTTGGAAAGCGTAAATATAGTTTGTGCATTTGTGCCGGGCTTTACCTGCTTTTGCAAGGTAACCAGGGGTTGACCTGCCCAACTGTACTGCGTAGTTGTAATATCTGCTCCACCAAGGTGGTTCTTACTCTTTATTTGTATCAGCCTGGCTTTGCTATCGTAGATATTGACAGCATAGGTAGAAGTAGTGGTACCGATGATGCGGGTTTCTGTCCAGGTAACCAATCCACGGGTTTGGTCAGAGGGGCTGAGTGGCTGGGCATAATCGGGGGCTGCATTATACGTATTGAAAAAACCATACGTGGTATTCACCTGCGCCATTTCCGGAGTAGCATTCAGCCCACTGCCCGAAGGAATATTGTTGTAACGATCATAACCGGTTTTAGTAAGATAGTCGTAGGTGCCGCTGATGACGGGATAAAGCGGGTTTGCCACCGGGGTGGTAGTGGTTTTGGCAGCTGTACGGTGACCCTGGGGATCGGTGCCATTGGTCCATAATCCTGTTTCCGTAGGACGGTTGAGTTCATCGTATTTGGTAACAAGGTATTGGTTGGTCGCTTTTAATTTAGCATCCTGGGTCATTACTAAACGGTCGCGCACATCGTATACCATATCGACCTGGCCGGCATCAGGCATTTTTTTGATGATCATTCGCTGGCGTTCATCGTATTCATAACGAAAACACAGATTAGCCAGAATAGATGTGTTGGTCAGTTGGAAACTTGCGACAGTCTCCCAGTTGCTGGGCACTATCAGTTGAATGCCCTTGGGCTGGATAACCAGGCGCAGATTACCAAAATCATCATAGAGATAATAGGTGCAGAGCCAGCCGGTATGTCCGCTACCGGCACCATTGTCGATGGCCGCAGTTAATTGTACTTTCTTTAGTATTACTTTGCCCTCTTTGTCTTTAAACTCTATTACCTGTTTATTGTGTTCGTCTACGGTGATGGTTTTGTACAATTCTCCTGCTGCGTAAGCACCAGAACTATTGTACGTACTGAAAGTGCCGGGTGTGCCTATCACCACATTCCAGATACGCACCCTGTCGGCTGCCGTATTGGTATAGTATTTTATTTTAACGCCCTTTTTGTCTGCGTCTGCTGTTTGTGTATTAGTGCCTACCCAGTTATTGCCAGGGGCATAGGTCTCTAACACCCGGTTGAGTGGCGAGGCTTCAAACACTGTCAATCCGTAAAACATTGTCTCGCCCTGTTCATGTAATGGTGAATTACTGTTAGACGAATTGTAAAAAGCCGCCTGTTGAGCAAAAGGGTTCAGCTTGAATTTACCGTCATTAATCGAAGTATTGCCACCAGTATTATTTGCCGGACTAGGCAAGTACTTAAAGGCTTCCCGACCGAAAGCATCGTATTCAGTCATACTGACCATATCAACAGGTGTACCTCCTGTGGGATAGGATCCCTGCTTGACCACCATTTGCAAAGGACGTCCCAAACCATCAAAATATTGAGTTGTCTGTTGTACATCTCTCAACGAACGACTTACAAGAGTATTACCATTTTGCTCTGGAGCTTTGGCATCCCAAGTCCTAACATAATTAACAGGTACTGATCCTGAATAACTGGCAGGAACCGGTCGAGGTGTCTGGCCAGACAAGTGTAATGTAAACAGCGTTCCTCCCAAGATCAATACGCCCTTTCGAAAAAAGGTGAATATTTTTTTCATAAAGGCTATTTAAGGATTGTGTTCGGTTTGATTATCTTGATTGATGTTTTGTTCCATAACATGCTTCAACATTTTTGAGTCTATCTGTTTAGAATGTACTCCATATAGAACCCCCTCTTCATTAATCATGAATATAATTCCCTCTTCAGCGTCACGGTCGAAGTGCTTGTTGTACTCTGAACTTGTTAGCCATCTAAGCAAAGGATGTTGTTGCCGGGACGCTTTAGCAACTTCCATAACATCCGATAGCACAAACTTCTCTTTTGCTGTACTGAATGATGATGAGAGGGCATTGGATCCATCATCATTTTTTCCCAAATCGCTCGCAGCTATAACTATAATTTCCGTAGTTGGCAATGAATTTTTAGAAACATTACTCACTTGGTCTAATTTATGGATATCCGGCGTTTCACTATCCGTTACAAACACCATAATCCTTTTTCCTTTAAACGAAGACATTTCAACTGTTTCCCCTTTAGAATCGCTAAAACTGATACCATACAGTGAGCTATCGGTAACAGGATAAAAAAAGCTATATAATACAATTAATATTTTCATGATTGCTAGTTTTAATTATTAATAAATACTGATGCTCCTCCTCCAATTACTATGTTATAGAAAAAAGCAGTAAACACGCCAGACTGCGAAAATCCATTAATCGAAAAATTAGAGCTTTGAGAAGATGACATATTAACATGATAAGTTCCTTGAGGAAATGGGCCAAAAGAAGCACTTGCATTTG
Source organism: uncultured Terrimonas sp. (assembly GCA_964604365.1). GTDB lineage: Bacteria > Bacteroidota > Bacteroidia > Chitinophagales > Chitinophagaceae > Agriterribacter. The sequence goes on along the minus strand of CAZRYS010000050.1, from coordinate 21,745 downwards.
GGTTTAAGGTGTAGTAATAGCTAGTATTGGTACAGGTGTTAGTAAATGTTAGACTAACACCGTAGCTCGTGTTATTAACTGAATTTGCTCCCGCATTAGGAGGTGTTGTACAATTACCATTAGCATTAGCATATGCCTGACCATTTACATCAATTTCATTTTGTGCAAGTGCATTAGAAGCTGTTTGGGAAGTAGAAAAATAGGTATCAGCAGGGACGGTATATGTTACATTGGAGCCTACCTGACAACCGGTACAATTATTTCGTCGAACAGATCGGGTCTGAATCTGGTTACCATAAGTAAGACAACTTTCTTCCTGACCTGTGTAATTATAACAGACTTTTTTGATGATATTTTTATCGTGGTCACGTACAAGATTTAACCTACCAAAACCATCATACTCATAATATGTAACCTGATTATTTAAATCACATTGACTAGTCATGCCTATCAATGGATCATAAGTATAGGTAGTCATTTGAGAATTGGTAGGGTAGAACCTAACTTCGTCAATATGTCCTGTGGTCCCGAAATTAATCTCTCCGTAAATTACATTTAGCACCATCGAATGAAAATACCAAGCACTACCTATTTTTTTCCAATAACTAAATATATAATCTCCATCTGTTAGACCAGAAAGAGCTTTAGAAAAACCTCCCGTTTTACTTTTTCTACCGGTGAAGGCATCGGTACTATTTCCGTCTTCTTCAAAAGAAGTATGAAATACGTCTTTTACCGGAGCATTAACAATAGAAGCTATGGGATGTTGATTCTTGTAGCCCCAGATATAAGAAAGATAGTAATTATTAGCCTTAGCTAAACTAACTATCTTGCCCGAGCTAGTGTAGTCAAAATAATTTACCGATTTTTGATAGCTATTACCCATTAAAGATTCTTCCACCTCCTCAGGATATATGCGAAGACTCGACAATCCAAAATTTTTATAGTTGGTCCTTACTGACCGTAATGGATTTGTTCCTGATTTATCAATAGACTCAACGGGATAGTTCAGCATATTCAAATCAACCATATCATCTAAAACAGTAATACCCGAATAATTAAATGGATACTTTTTTTCAGAAACTAATGATTTACCTTTACTATTTATAGTTGTAACCTTGCTTGGCAAATGGTAGCTATTGTATTCATAATGTTTGACTCCTATAATATTCCCAGCATCACTAAAAAGAGTATCACGAGTAACTAGCAATTCTTTTTTTGCGACGGATATTTTGTAATTTACATATTCAAATACTTGATAAGGGTCTTGGTAAGCATCACTACAAGTTGTCTGCTTGGTACCAGTATAAACATAACTGGGTATTACATTTCCTGTACCTGGAATGTCGGTTATCCATGATGGGACTGATAACGTAAGTTGTCGTACTTTAAGACCAAATACAGCTTCTTCTTCAAACCTAGTCTCGCCATATTCATACCCTGTACTCTTGACCTTCTCAAATACATTATTAACACGCTTATAGTCTGTTCTCAATATTAATGAGTTTTCTTTCCAATATTTGTAATCAAACCCATGGAGGTGAAACTCTATGCCACCTACCGGAGCAAAATCAAAATCAAAATCATATCTAAATAATGTTTTACCGTTATATGAGTTGGTATTTTCGCTATATTCCACCACCTCCTGATAGACTATAGGTTTATCCAAATAGTAGTGAAATAGAGGTAGCACATCTGCATTGTAGACGCGAGTGCGATAAGAGTTGTCTACATCGGGACCAGTGCCACAATACGTAAGATTATAATTTAAAAAGCTAAAATATTCTGGGTAAGGTTCTAACGGCAATGTGCCATAACCGGATTCACCGAATCCATAGGCATAGGTCTTATTGTTAACGTCTATTCCCTCGGCAGTGGTTATCGTTTTTATACGGAGACCCCCGCTATTTTTTATTTCCTGCGTTCGAGAATCTTTATACTTATTAAGCTCATAAACAAATTCTGTAGTTCCTCCAGTGGGATAGGTTATTTTTTTAAGTACTCCGCTAAGCGTTGCCGTTAACAGCGGATTTCTACTTGTATATGAATACCCTATACTGGTAGTAAAAGATTGTTGGTAACCGGCAACTACTATATCATCGATCTTTACATTCATTGCGGTGACGCCGGAAGCGTTGTAATACCCCCAGAAATCCTTAAACCTGTAATCAACCGTACTATAGGAGCCAGGATAAACAGTAGAATAGTAATCGAAACTGTATGATTGCCCGACACTTCCCTCGTTGTCTTTAAAGTCTATATCGGTAAGTTTATAAACGGGGGCATTACCGTTTAAGTTAACATCTTGTAATGAATAACTAAGTCCAACCTCTAAAATTTTGTCTTCATTATAATTGGTTACAATTATGTCTTTGATCCTTTCGCTCCCGGAATATCGAACGAAATTAACTTTTCCTTCATTAAATTTTATTTCGGTAAGAAGTTTAACCCAGTAACTCTCTATTGTTACAGAATTATTCTCAAATATGTGTTGAGTTAAAGCAATAGGATCAGGATCAAAACCAATGAAACAACTACAATTTAGCCAGCTGTCTTTAATCATGATGTTTTGACTTTCAGATCGTCTTTCTTTATAGAAATGATCATAGACAAATACTATAGAATCTAGACCATCAGGAGAAGTTATACTATTCAGCATCCATGATGTAATCGGCGAAGTGGTTCCTACGCTTAAATTTGATGTTTCAAAATCAGCACCAAATTTGTACCTTATACCCATATCATCCGTAATAGTTATACTTTCAAACCTTTTCGCGGTTGGAGATAACTGTACTTGATTATATTCAATTACGTAAGATTTTTTAGGTATAAGCACCGGTATTTTAACATTGTTATCATCCTTTAAAATAAACTTACCGCCAATAGTTGGGGCATTATAATAAAAAACGTCGTATTCTGTATCATAATGAGGTATGCTTTCCGTCATATCGTTGAGTATGCCTGCTAGAAATCTTAAATCGTTTGTTGGATGTATGTCGGCATATTTTTTCCAAGGTGAAGGGAATTTTATCACTGCATCATTGTCATCTGCATCTCCATAAACCACCCTCGATATCCTTCCCCCTGCATTTAATGTCCAACCAAGTCCAACCGAACCCGTTTCATCACTAACTTTTCGGCCGGAAGAATGGTATGATAATGAAATGGGGATAGAGAGACTACCACTTTTCACTTGATATATGGGTATTTCAGTTTGAGGTAATCCCGTAGAGTAGCTTATGGGATAGTCCTGATAGCGAAACAGACTCACCGCCTCGGGGCTTGGAGGAATGACGTTAGGCAAACCTTGACCTAATATTGTAACACTAACAGAAACAAAAAACAAAATACAAGTAAAGTTTTTTATTAGTCTCATTAATATAAATTATAGGATTAATAATATGTAATTATTAAGTCTGCGAAAAGTGTCCTAAAAACGGACATTAAAATCCATATCCTACCCTCCAAACAAGTGCCGGCGTTCTCGGTATTTGTTGTTTATGTAAAAAATCATACAGTACCTGTATATTGCCCTCTACTCTTCTGCCTTTCTTCAGCGGGGAATTCATACTGAATTTCTTTGTCAATCCCGCCAGTGCCCTTTTGTTCCAGTTGCTGTAGTTTTTAAAAATAGATAAGCTCTCAACTGTTCGGTTATAATTAATCTCTGCACCTGTCGTAAACCACAGACTCGACATAAAGCGGCTATTCATTTTAAAGAGATCCGGTGCCTTCCAGTCGATATAGGTTCTAAAACCTACCCCTTGACTGCTCAACTGTATGTTTTTCCAACTGCTGCCCCAGCCCATTCTGCCACTTACACCAATGCCCACGGTGGCTTTATCGCTGAATTTATACCCTACTGTAAAAGCCATATCAGTAGTGACCGGGAAATAGTAGTTGGAACGCTGGGTCTGGAAATTGCTGCCGAACTCCAATCTCTGCAGAAAGGATTTTGTTTTTTGAGAATTGGGTGTAAAGTCAGGCATTGCCATGTTACTACTACCGCCTTCATTTACGCCTAACTTATCTAACTGGTCTTTCAACTTGCTGACCTCTCCTTGAGCTTGTTGCATTTGCTCCTGGAGGTATTGAGTGGGATTACTACCATTGGCATTTGCAGGAAGCTGTAAAAGCTGTTGCTGAACCACAGCCCTTGTTTGTAACCCAGCCAGAGCCTGTGGGCTTCCATAATTTTCTGGCGTAGGAAATAACTGTGCTAACATAGAGTATTTACCCATAAAGCTTTGAAAAGCGGAAAGAGTCTGTAATGTAGAGAGCAGCTTTCTCGTTAGCTTATCGGGGTCGTTTAGTAGCTCTTTATACTCCTTCACTTGCCTGCTGTAGTAAAAAGCTTGTTCCTGATATTTGCCAAAGCTTTTCGCTACTCCCTTTGGTAGGTTGGAATAACTACTCAATAGAGTTTTGAGATAGTTTTGTCGTTCGCCAATAGCCTGTTGAATGTTTGATGCTTCAAATAGCCTGTTTTGAAACCGGTTTATTTGACCAAGGCTACTACCGAGCCGCTCTTGAACATCTTTTGATTTGCCAACTATATTTTTTGCATCTTTCAGAAAACTAAAAGCCCCTTGTAAAGAGTCCAGTAAAGGAATATACTCACCTGACAGGATTCTTTCAGTCTTAGCGTTTACATTCTGCAGATTGTTTGTAAGCTTCTTGTATGTCTGTTTTCCAGATGCCAACATCTGGGCTGCAGCCCCTGAATCGGTCTTCGCAAGCAAACGATATAATTTCTCTTCCTGTTTTTGAAAATCTTTAAGATATTTTTCTGATTTGCGATTAAGCTTTTTATCAAGTGAACCAACAGTACCGTCTACATTTTTGAGGAGCTTGCTTTGTACAACAATGCTATCTGGTTGACTTACCTGTGCAAGTAATACATGTGAGACTATTATTAGGAATAAGGTTGAAAAAAACTTCATCGTTAGTTGGTTGGGACGAAGGAAAGTATTTTTTAATATAAATCAACACTGAACAATAATTTAATATCTGTTTTTTAAAAAAACCGTTTTTTGACGGTGTCGAACTACCGTTAAAAAACGGTGTTTTACTACCGTCTTTTACTCCATTTCACATAATTGTGTAAAAACTTCTCGTTGACCTTCACTTAGACTTATAATTAAAATAAATTATATATCATTATCTTTGAATTCTTGATTCAACCTTGCTACTCATAAATACGACTAGATTATTTGACAAGGTAGTAGCCCCAATAACAGATAAGATAAATGGCAATAAGCAAAGTTGTGACAATAAAAATTGAGGGATATATAACCACTTCCCCCAAAGGCATATACAAACTAATGCAATTTTATAATGAAGCAGCTCAACACTCGAATAAAGTAATCACAATTGATTTTTATGATTTGAAGTGGTTTGAAGCCAATTTATCAGCTCTTTTTGAAGCGCTTCTATTTAGGTTGCAGATAGAGAATAACCTAGCTTTAAAGACCGATCTTAATTTTTTGTTTTCAAAATTTCATGTGCTATTTAGAAATGGTTGTCTTAGGCACGAAAATTATTCAATTGATGACCTTGAACAAACAACTATACCAAGCAAACAATTTGCCCCCAATTCAGTACAAGAATTTTCAGATTATATACAAATGCAATTAATGGGAAACCGTGGAATGAATTACATTGAAAAGAAGATAAAAAATCAAATTCATTCTGACTTATATGAGGTATTTCAAAACATATCTAAGCATGCAAGAACTGAGTTGCCTTGTTTTGTTTGCGGACAATACTATCCCACAAAAGGACAATTTATGTTGACTATAGTAGATTTGGGAATTGGGTTTCTAACTCCAATACTTGAGTATACTCAAGGTGAGATAAAGAAGGATTTCGAGGCAATAAAGTGGGCGGTTAGTGGAGGTAGCACCAAAATCACTAACCCTTCAACTGAGATAGGTGGATTAGGGTTATCAGGAATTTATGAGTATTGTCAAAACAATAACGGGGTGTTCCAAATTTATAGTGGTAAAGATTTCTGGGGGTCAGATCTAGAAAGATCGCTACCAAACGGATATCTGAGACTAAAATATTACTTTAACGGAAGCGTTCTTAATATTATATTCGATGTTCAAGACAAAAATTAACCTTTTTATACTGAATATTCTACATATATTTGCTCAACTGTATAGCCACATTAACGGAAAAGATGTCAGAAACCCTCCAAATTATATCAATTCTCAACAAAAAAAATGCTGATTCTATGGAGGACGCAGCTTTAGTTTTTCCTATTGTTGAGACGGCCGTAATTCAGAAAAAGTCACTTGATTTGTCATTTGAAGGGATGGATATATGTTCCACTATCTTTCTAAATAGTTTTCTGGGAAAACTTTATCTTTCTTTTGGAAATCAAGTTGATCAGTATATTAATTTTACAGGGTTTGATGACGATAACGATGTTATTCCAAATAAGATTAACAGACTTAAGAAAAGGGCATTAAATCCAGAGGCTTTCAATGAAATCTTCAACAATGCTACTAGAAAGTAATAATGGCATTTAATGTTCGGGATATTAGGAAGTCTACTCCACAAGACAATCGAAAATATTTGTTTGATGCCAATGTATGGCTTTCAGTTTTAGATGACTTTTACCTTACTTCAGGTCGCTACAAGCCATATATTGAATTTTTCAATAAGATAATTACCAACAAAATTGCTCCTACCGCAACAATCGTTATTCCTTCGCTGTTAATTTCTGAGATCATTAATAGAGTCATGAATGATATTTATTATTATCACTTTTGTTTGGATAATGAGCCGCCCCCCGGAATGACCAAGCAACAACATTTTAAAAAAGTGTACAGAAGTAGTGAAAACTATGTTTCAGACTTAGAGGAATTATGTTCGAATATTCGTGACTACCACAATAAGATAACATTCATTTCGGATGACTTAGATCAGTATACCTGTAAAGCTTTAATTAAAAACATTCCATCGCATCTTGACTTCAATGACTATGTTTACAGTAAGATTGCCTTAAAACAAAATTTAATTGTAGTTACCAACGATGCCGATTTTAAAGTTGAAAATATTGAAATTCTCACTACACACCCATCTTTAATAAATCTACAGAGCTAAAATTCCACATCGTCTTTTATCATGTACTCTTTTAGCTACCAATACCTCCTCTTAGCAGCTATCTTTTCTACAGAAACCCTATCCATACGTGCTCTACTTAACATAGCGGCATATTCTGACAAGTATTGCTCTCCAGTGAAGGTTATGGAGTATCTACGTTTATCAAGCTCTATAAAGCCTGCTTCAAGGAGCCTGGGTAAATGATATTTTTCTAACCTAGCTTCCTGGTTAAATGCACGGAGACTTCTCATTGACTTAGCGCCCTCAAAATGGATGTAGTATAATATTTTCACATCAGTTGCCGTAATAGAAAGCCCTCTTTTCTGATTCAGTTTTTTCAGGCATCTGATACCAAAGAAGATAATAGTCAATTGTTTAATAGATTTTGCTGCCATGTCTTTCGGGTTTGGGTGCAGATTCAGGTGGATGAAATTATTACAGCGACCAATTCCGCATTTACACTTTGATACGATAATTTTTTTTTATTTTCTGGAAGAAACCGCGGAAACGAACACCGAACAGAACTAACTTTTTCACTTAGTGACAGTCCGGTACTCATTTCTGCAGGCTTTTTCCAATTATCCCTATTATCCAACGTATTTCATTACATCATAAACTGCTAGGTAGGAAGGATCAACCGGGAGATTGTTCTTCTTCTGGGTCACATGAAGCCTTTCACTGATTTCAATCTGGAAGAAACTTATATCAACCCATCTTGAGTACTTTCCTATTGACCGGCTGTAATTATGTTCCATCCAACCATCCCCTTGGTGCATGGCTTCAACGTCGATGATGCCCAACTTTGCGCTTCCGGTAACCTTCAAAGCTAAGTTGTAGAGAGGATACTCTATGTAAATGGAGGACTCTTTATAGAACCATTCAAACATTTTGCTACAGTCTGCGTTTCTCCTAATTTCATATACCAGTTTGATTCGGTATTCTTTCGGATTCTCGTTGAAGGCAAGCCAGAACGCAGGAAGTTCCAAACCGTCTTTTAAGAATTGTCTCTTTCTCTCAGCTTCAGTAGTGGCATAGTATCTATCCCAATATTCATTTATTCGAGCACTCGGATCACCATACCCCGGCCAGAATGAATATCGCTCGTTTTCAGCTTCTTTCAAATTATAATAGGCATTGCTTATTTTATTACTAGACAGTTTATTTTCTATTGCCAGATCAAATTTTTTCCTAGCTATTTTTACTTTCAAAGTCAGGTGTTCTTGGGTGCCGTAATTTCCTTCGGCTTCCAATTCAGCTTCGATTTTTTTCAGTTTGTCTTCTAATTCTAACAAGTCCATTTTTAAAATATTTAGTGGTGAATAATTTATTTTTTCTTTTTCTTAGGCTTGGAGCGGGTTCTTTCCATCTCTTCAATCTCCAGCTCATATTCCATTTCGGCTTCCATCGCTGGATTGTATACTAGCTCGTGGAAATAATGAATTACGTTGTCCAATTCCTGGTCCTTAGGAATTTCTTTGTTGAGTTGATCGAATATCTTAACTAGTATTTCTACTTCTCCGGCTTCATGGGTGGCTTGAACAGTCCTCGTAAATGCTTTGGCAACAGGAATGCTCCAGTTTTTCATTTTTTCAATAACTGGCTTCAGGAGAAAGGTGTTATATTCTACGATTCCTTTTCTCTCCGGATCAGCTTCAAATAAATTTTCTATACTTTTTCTTAGGGAGAAGTCCTGCGGGATGTTAAACGTTTGCATGTTTGTATGTTTTTTTGGATTTTGAATTCGGTTGTAGATAATGCCACATGTATTTGGCGCCAGACGTATTCTTAACCTTGTACATGCCTTCATCCTTGGAAACAGCATAAACCTTCATCGGAACGATTTGAACGTCTCTATCCCTGCCATAGTCAACTACGACACACATGTCTTCGAAGAATATGTAAGCCGTTAGAGGGCGGTGAAACTCTTGGACATGATCTGCGATCTTTCTCAGCTGCTCTTCTCTCTCAAGTCGATTAAACTGTTTAGCAGCTCTGGGGAGTGGCCAGATATTGAATTTTCTGATTAATGAGCTCATTTTTTATTTAATTAGAGTTAGTAAATACATCTTTTGCTTGGTAGAGTAATTGAGGTTGATCCTGTTTGCCAGTTGTTCCATTTCTTTTTTCCGTGGCTGGTTGGCCTCATGCTCTGTTGTTTCTTCGGATTGTTTGGAAGGCTTTTCCTTCTTCACGATCTCACGTAGTTGCCGACTGGTTAGCTTCTCAGCATTCACTTTCTCGATCAACTGCTTTTGTTTCTCTTCTGGTAGAGAAGCTATTTCCCTGTAGTGAGCAAAGCTTATATGTTCCCCGCGCGGGGAAGTTTCCCTACTTGTGGCAGTGGCTTCAGCAATGTTTTTATAGTTTTGAAGTGTTTTTCTTTCCAATCCGGTAGCTTGTTCCAGTTCGTTATACACTTGTGTCTTAACATGCTTACCGGTAAACCCTTGCTTTTCTCCAAATCTTGCCCAATCGCCTATCCAGATTTGGGAGCTAACTTCAATTTGTTTTAGTGCTGTTCCAGCATCTCTCCATTCTTCATAGGTGAGAGAAGGATCCAGGGTTAGTTTATTTTTTTCCAGTTTTACTTTGGGGCTTATGATAATTTCCATGATGGTCATTTAATGGGTAAAAGATTGCGTTGACGTGCATACACTTCGTCATCATCCAAAAGGCTGTACAGGTCCTCAATAGAATAACCCGACCTTATGGCTTCAGTTTCTATTTCGTCAATATGAGCTGCTGTATTCGCTGAATTTGGCACAGCTTCTTCCCAAGCTATTGCTTGAGACAAACGAGCTGCTAATTGTTGGAGGTTTGAATGATTAGTCATATTTCAATTTGGGGTTTAAAAAGATTTTTGGCGATGACTGGATAGAAATCCCACATAACGGGATACCCGGAAGAGGTAAGGGCTAAACCTGTAGAACCTGAGTCCTTCAGTAAAAAATCCGCTAAGTCTAATCCTTCTTTTTTTTCGAAATCGTTTGATAACTTCTCCAATGTCTCACTGACAATAACCCTAGACTTAACAATACTTTTAATTGAATTTGCTTTTTCTGTCCAAGAGTCAAAAGCTCCCAGATCGGGAAAGAGAATAACTGTCCGCTTCTCTAGAACTTTAGATACGTCAGGAGATGTCCATTTCGCGCCATGTTTACCTCCGGTTGCTAACCACACATACTGAGGGAAAAAAACTGAGGCTATAACAGCTGTTTTTTCACTTTCTACAATGGCTACATACCTGCCTTTGTTTTCCGGTAAGGCAAGTAGATGCTCGCCAAAAAAACATTGTTGAAAAACAGCATTACTATTGCCGATTATTTTCTTACCGAGAAAGTGCGGAGAATGGTCTTTTGAACGCTTGCCCGTATCGGTATCGTATCGTATTAATTTAGCTTGTCGGACATTACCGTACATATCAGCCTGCCAGAATACGGTATTTCCATTCTTGCTCTTACCAATCTTGTAAGTGGTGCACAGATAATCGGCAATGTCAGTGCAGAATAGTTTCTGCAGAAAAGGATATAAGTCACATCCTTGAAATAGAGAAACTGATTTTTCAACGACTTCAGCCGGTAAGTACTCTATTGAGGCTGAATGATTCCTGTTTCCGTTTCCTCCATTCCTACACTCATTAAGATGGAAACATTCTACACCTGATACTTTATTATCAGAAAAAAATTGTTTTGGAGTATAGTGATAAGAACAGTTATTTTCTCTATCACACCTACCTACTTTTTCTGATATAATTTTTTTAGTATCAGAAAAAATATAGTGAGTAAATGTGATCCTACCACAATTCGGACATTTACACTTTTTCGGTGATGTATCAAGAATAGATGAATACATTTTATTATAATTTGCTTTAATGTTTCCTGTTAATGTTTCCTGGAAACGGTATTGAAACGGTATGAATGTTTCCTGGAAAATGTGTAGGGATTAATCAATGGCAACATTGGAAACACCCTTGTCTGTCCTACGTTTCATCCGTTTCCCGGTTGTTAGCTACAGCAACGCTCCTCCAACCCCTTTTTTCACCATTGGAAAACAGCTTGGAAACGCTTCCTCTGTTAGCGTAGTTAAGCTGACTGGCTATCTGTTCGTAGGAGTAGCCCCGCTCTTTAAGTCTTAGCGCCTGCATGTATTTAGTTCGTTGCTCATCTTCCTGGCTTTTAAGCAGATCCCTAAAGGGGGTTCTCTCTCCGGTTGAGGTGAACGTCAATGTTGTCTCGTCGAAGTCAAGAACATAACTGTTCTTTTTAATTTGCTCGGACAGGTAGTTGCCTTTAACGACGCAGAGGTGTCGCTGGCTGGGAGTATCAATGTCAGATCGCATCTCAATAACTAGACGAAGCTTAGCTTCAAGCCCTTGCCCAGATAAAAGATTATTCTTGGATGGTTCGAGGTTTTCTGTTCTTTTTCCGGTATGGTGAACAAACAAGACAAAGCATCTGTGCTTGGTAGCGATCTTCTGCACCGCCGTTAAGTACTTTCTGATCTGTTGTGTGTCCTTCAGATCTCCGCCAAAGAGATCGGCAAAGCAATCCAAAACCACTAAGTCTGCCGGCTCAGTGGTTAGCTCCTCATCTAGCTTAGATAAATGATCGTTGGAGTCAAAAATGAAACGGAGATTTTCATATATGCATTGAGGGGCCTCCTTTATTTGTTTTTTTATGGATGCAGCTACTGCATCCGGAAGGTCTTCGGAGTAAACCAATATTGACTTGCCATGCTTAAGGTTTAATCTCCAGCCTAGGAATGATTGATCATTTGACGCAATGTTAATTGCAAGTTGCCTGGAGACCGTTGTTTTACCAATATCGCTTGCTCCCGCAATCGCACCGATGCCAACCTCTTGCATTAATCCTTCAACCAGCCATGGTATAGACTCGTTCTTATTGCCCTCTAATAATTCGCCTAAGGAGGTTGAATGACGTGAAGATTTTTTTTCCTCTATTTCTTTAGTGATGGTCTCTTCTAAATCCAAATGTTTTATACCTTTGGCTTCTCCCATCCCAAGGGATGCCCCATTTAATGCTGTAACCATTGTGTGGGGTTTTTTATTTTACTTTTATTTCTGAAAGGGCATTCTCTATTTCTTGCTGCTTATACAGTACTCGGCGTCCTATTCGATGAGCCCTAATTTTTCCTTCTAAAGTCCATGCGTGTAACGTTGGGAGAGTAATGTGAAATTGATTCGCTACTTCTTGACGAGATAGAAGCTTAATTTGATTGCTTGCAGGTTTTTCGACAAGTCTGTCAACCTGAGTTTTCAAGTATTTTATCTCTTTCGCCATTTCCCAAACTATCCCAGGCATTTGCTCGAAACTAATGATGTCCATTTTGTTTGATTTAATGGAACAAAGTTGTTTACAAGCACTAATTTAACAAAAGTGGGGGGGAGCTATTTTGGACGTCAAATTCTTTGCTGCCGTGGATTCTAGAAGATAAAATTAAATATCGTATGATTAAATTAGAAGAATATGGGGGGAGAAAAATATGGGGGCATTTAAGAATGTGGGGGTATTTTATAAGTAAAAGAATCACTGTTTGACATCTCCTTAAACTGGTCTTTAATTTCAATACTGTATCTGATTCTTATAAAATCTTTTTTTAAGGAAATACGCTGAGAAGGTTTAAGGTCTTTTGAAAAGTATCCCTGTGAGTCAAGCTCGTTAACAAACCTTGCTATCACCGCCTTTTTTGTATTATGATCTGGCTTGCCACCAAATATGGTATATTCGATTTTCTCAATTTCAACTAAGGTTTTATATTTATTAGTTAAAAATTTTAATTCTGACAGGCTACTTTCTGAATCTCTTTCTGGGTCGAAATTCTCTATAAAAAAAATCATTTCTGCATCTGCATATCCCCGTATTTTGCTGTTTTCCTTTTTAAAATAATTTGTCGAAAAAACTCTACCCTCTCCATACCCACTATCTTCAATAATTTCATCGCCAATAAGAATATCAATCACCCTTCCTTCTCTGAATATATTCCAACCATCCATGTACTCCTCTTGATCTATCACCATAAACATTAGCCGCTCACTTGCTGGTAAACGTTGAGCTTTTTCAAATGAAACGGCATTATCATAAAAGTCTTCTATTTTCTTTTTTTGTTCAGATTTGAAGTCCGCTGGATATCTGTGTCTTAAGTAAGATTCTGTAAAATGTCGTTTTCTTTCTAGGTTATATTCTTCAGATTTTTTTTGAATCGAGACTAGTTTGCTGGCCGGAATACATTCTTCAATTTTGTGATAATCTTCTCCTTCATAAACCTCCCAATCTTTAGCACTTTCGTCTTCTTGGGTTAACTGATATTTCTCTTTGGATACAGAACTACAAAGCCACAAGTAAAAAAAAACACCTTCGGGTTCTTTAGTTAAATATTTATCCGAATCCCAATCTTTACGTCTAATATATTCCCCATAGACTTCTAACCTACGAATGGCTACATTCCAATCCATCAAAATATCACTTACATTTGTCATGCTCTTTCATTTTTATTCAAAGCCCCAACTGTTGGAGGACAGTCGGGGCTTTTTAAAGTTAACGAATTCTTACAGTTCAGGCATATAGTCTCTAATGACCTTATCTATGGCTTTTTTATGTTCAGTTACGTAGACCTCGGTCTGTCTACTGTTACTATGTCCCATTTGCACTCTAGGAAGCTCTAAAAGACTCAAGACACCTCTTTCTTGCTGCAGCTTGATCATGTCATTGCCTGCCAGCTTTTTAAGGCTGTATTGAGTTGTTTCTAAGCCTAAACCTTCTTTTACCAGAATTTTCCAAGTCCTGTGTGCCATGTTCTTACCAGGAGTCTTCCAACCCGGCAGAAATGTGCCTTGTCCATTAGAAGTAAATAGGTAATGATGAGGTTTGTGGGGATGGCGAATGAGAAAATCTTCAAGCATATCTTTTACCCAGTTAGGAAGTGCCACATTTCTTTCAGTTCCAGTTTTGGCATTTTCGGCTTTTAGCCTAATGGTCTGTTTGCGAAAATCAATGTCGGAAACCTTCAATCCCAAAATTTCTTTAGGTCTTAGTGTGCATCCGTAAATTAAACACAAAAACATAAAGTAGTCTGGATGTTCCTTTTTAATATGATTTACAATCAATACTCTGTCATTATCATCCGGCGGCTGATGAGCTAAGGTTTTAGGTTCTTTTTTTAGTCGAATGTTATGAATATAGTTGTGTTGTATAATATCCCATTGAACCATCTCACCCACCAAAGTAGAAAGGTAATCACGGTACTTATTATAGCCTTTGTGAGAGAGGTTACGAACTTTCTCTACTGTTTCAAGAAGTAGTTTAAAATGAGCTCCCTGAAAAAGGTGGACGCCTTTATCATGCAACTTACATAGCATTGCAGCCTTTTTAAGATATTTAAGCATTGAACTGTAATCCTGTTGAGTTTTCCTAGTCCATTCATCCTTTCTCTTCCCAAAAACAAAACTCATTGCATCTTCAAGAGACATTTGTTGCATGGCCTTTATCTGTTGGTCAACTTCTGGATGGACTTCAGGATTATAAGTATCAGTGACAGGATTCCAACCTTCAAACTTTAGTTTGTTTGTTAGAAGATTTTTCAGAACCTCTGCCTGAGCTAATCTTTCTCCGTAATCCTTTATGCGATTTATTCCCTGGCTAAAAGAAAACCTTATCCATTTATCATCGTGTAAATAATTAAACCTTACACGCCATCCATTCTTCATGTCTTCCGCTTTAGGATTAAGAGGGCTAAATATTGGCTCAGTAAATTTTTTCATCTGATTTATTTTAAGTGTTGAGGACTCAACTATAACTTTTGAAGGCTAAAGACGGGGATAGGAAATGAGGTAAATATTCTAAAATTGAAAATCGAAATGTAAAACATGCTAAAAGTGCTAGCGTGCAGAATAACATCTAATGATATGCTATCTTTGTACCACATAGATTTAATCGAGTTTATGTTCTAGAAGTCCCATTGGATACCAGCCTTTGGAGCTTCCTTTCTTTCAATAACTATTCCTTTCACAAAAATTACTTGTCTCTTCTGTTCTTTCTTCTCAATATTCCCTGCTCAAGTTTCTGAGCATGGTTGATATACGCATTTTGTTCTGGGGTAAAAGCCTGTGGATTGTAGCTATTTTCAATTAAAGTTAATAGCTGCTGTAAAGCATTTAAATCAACAATTCCAGCGTTAAGTGACTTTCTTACCTCAATAGCTTTAGGTATTATTATTTCGGCATTCATATTAAACAGCTTTCAAATTATTTCTCTTATCCCATACCTCTTTCATTATTTTGGCATGTTCATCTCTTGTTATCCTTATGTACTTAAGAAAAGATTTTTCCGTTTTATGTCCAGTTATCGCCATTATAGTTATTGTAGGAGTTCCTTGTAGATACTCATTGGTAGCAAATGTCCTACGGGCAGTATGCGATGTGATGAGCTTCCATTTTTCGGTATTCAGATGAACCTTTGTTCCGCCTTTGGTGATAGACTTGCTTACCCCAACCTTTAAAAGATCGCATTTCTCGCCTAAATCCTTGAGATAAGCATTCAACTTTTCATTAGATATTTGACGTGGCAAAATTCCATTTCTCTTAGCTAAAATTTTCTTCACTACCTGATGTACAGGTATAACAACTGGGTCCCCGGTCTTAACTTGCTTGATTCTAATAAAACCATCTACAATGCTCTCAGGTTTCAAAGTACTAAAGTCTGAAAATCTTAAACCGGTATAACATCCAATTAGAAATAAATCTCGAACATTATCCAGCCTCTCTTCCAGTTCTAAAGATTTTATTTGTTCTAACTCAGCCTGGGTTAGATAAATAGTTTCAGCCTCTTCAGATGGTTTTATAAAGTGGCTACTTTGAAAGTCGACATTAGTATTCGCTTTCCTTCTCGTTGCTTCAGCCATAACGGTTTTTATGCGCTTAAAATGAGTGCCGATATAATTTAGGCTAAACTTAGCTTCGGTAAGATATTTTGTAAAATCCTCATGAAAACTCAAGTCTATAGCATCAAAATCCAAATTTCTATGCCATTTTTTATTGAACTCTACAAGATGATTATAGGTCGTTTTATATCCTTTAGCTACGCCGTGTCGTATAGGCTGCTTACTCCGGGGATCTAATCTTAGCCCATTGAATGAGCGTTGAACAAAATCATCAAAATACTCAAGTAAGGTCAACTTGCCACTACCCTTTTTCATTGCGCTATCAATCAATTCCTTTAAAACCGTTGGTGATGGTTCCTGATGGGAGTTTTCGTTCTTATAGTCTAAAAAGACTTTATTTATGGTACTTCTTATATTATTTAGTCGTTGATTGAATTCAGGGTGTTCAATGAATTTCGGGGTATTTCTAGCACAATTAGTGCTCTTGTTCCAATACTGAGGTAGTATCGACTCACCAGTGTACACCTTTACAATATGACTACTATATCTAACTAGTGCATAAAGCGAGGTAGTTGCTGTCGATTGAGGTCTTTTTAAATAGAATTTGATTTTCATTTGTTGTTGATAAATCAAATATAAGAAGAAAAACACCAGGGGGAACATTTGGGGTAACTTTTATTTTTATTTCAAGTGTGACTTGTTTTTTATAAAATCAATAAAAATGGCTTCAGAAAAGGATTGGGAAAGGAAAAAGAGGACAAACAAAATAAAATTAGTGAAATACAAAGTGACCCTAACGCGGTCACCACTCAAAACCCTTACTCAGTAAGGGTTTTATCGTTTTAGAGTCTTCCTTACTACTGTAGTTTTTTCGAAACGTTAACGAAAACGTTAACAAACGGAAGAACTATGATTACATTATCTCATGGCTGCGTAATTTATATGACAGATTGGTAACTAAAATGGCCTCCATGAGAGAATTCTGGCAGATATGATGCGATCACCGGTCAATATCCAAGTGCAGATAGAAGCTATGAGGAGGTGGAGCTAACTTTGACACCGGAACAGTGGAAGCTGTATACCATTTCATTTATTACTGATGCTATTGGTGTGGTTGGGCTGTCCGATGCCGATATACTGATGATGAATCAGCGCCTGAAATGGATTGCCGATAAGGAACTGGCTGAAAAATATGGGGTGCAGGATAAACTGATGGAAAGGAATGTGAGACCGAAGTAATTTCGAATATTGGCATAATTATCTTAGCTAAGATATATCGTATCTTTTCTGTTTTCCTATATTTTCTACATCTTTAAATAATGCTTGAAAAAGTTTCCTCTGTAAGATTAACCCTACTCCCGTCTTATTTGCATTAAACTATTTCCTTTAATAATCCATATCCAATAATTTTTCCGGGGTGACCAAAAAGAAATTTTTGTTCAAGCAATTTTTCGTCTACAAAATTTTCAGGGTCTAACACTTCTGCTTTAATCATATAAAAGTTATCTTCTTTCCAAACCTCAGTAAATTGAGAAGGCATCAAATATTTATCATTGCCATCAAGCCATAATGATACCCTTAGTGTCGAATTTATTTCGACCCCTTCAATTATTTTAATAAATACAAAATATAACACTGGCATAGCTATTCTATTTATTTGTATTGTATCCATTCTATTTTCATGTTTTTGTTGAAAATGTCTAAAGCGTCTTGGCTATCAAATGATATGGCTCTATACTTTCCAACATCAGAAAAAATAGTGCCGTGCTTTAACACAGAATTATCAACTGTAATTTTAGCCGTAAAATTCTTGCTGAAAGAAGTGCTTTTCCACCAATTAATGCCTTCTTTATCTAACCAAAATTGTTTTGAACCAAAGTTTGAACCGATTTCAAAATTGTTCCCCCTTAGCAGCTTCCTGCTATTTCCTTCTCTCTACCTTTTACTTGATGAAGACCTAAGCTAGTCTCATTGAACTCTAATTCGTTTTCATACACTTTAAAATATGAGGCTCCGACATAAAATTTTTCACCCCCAGTCCCTATCTCAAATAAATAATTTTCATCATTATCTAAAAATGAGTCAACACAGTTGTAGTTAATTAGACTTATGGTTTTATCTACAATCCTAATAGAAATACCTATTAGAGACGTGAATAGTTGAATGTATTTTATACCGAAAAAAACAATGTCAATATTTTTAACGCTGCTGTCATCTTTACTAGACCTTAAAAGTAGCTGTCCATGACTTATTAGAAAATCAAACACAGTAAAATATCTGTCTGACTTAAAAATTTCTTTGTTCATAATTTTAGTGTTAAAAAGGACTAGGTATTACTTCCCCATTGAAATAAAAGGTAGTTCGTTGCAAGGCACTAGGGTTAGAATATATTTGAAACAACTCCCAACTTGTTGCTCTACTTGCTCCTAAACCTTCACTTCCAAGCAACGTCTCCTCAATGCCTTGTGCTGAGCTTGGACGTTGCGTCGCTCAAATTTACATCATTTAATTCAGCGTAATTTTTCACTGAAAATACACCACATTCGCCATTCATGTAAAACCTAGCTGAGCTATAAAGATAATCGATAGGATTGGGACATAAATTCCAACTGCCTTTTATAGGATTGTTATGATAATATTCCAACTTTTGAATTATGAATCGCTCCGACTCACAATGTTTCCAATCGAAAGATAGCTGCCATACGTTATGCTTTTTATTGTTTTCTTTCCTCTTGGTTTCAATTTCTGCTTCAAGTATTTGCAAAAGCTCCTTTTCATTGAGCTTCTCCAATCGCTTTATTATTTCGTAGGCTATAAATCGTTTTCCATTACCAATAATCGTATTAATGCGTTGACGTGTTTTTACAAACCCTATCATGACATGTAAATGATAGGGCATTATTACATATCCGACAACATAATGACCTTGTGACTGCAAATACGAAAACCATTTGTATACCAAATCATACCCGTTCACTTTATCAATTAGATTTAACCAATTATAACAGGTAAATGTTATAGAAAATATACCCAACGAATATGGTATCGTTCGCTTTACTGGCATTCAACATAAATTACAACTTTATAACCAATTATGCAAAATCCATTAACATTACGCAACGTCCCCTCCAGCTACAACTATGTCTTAAACATTTGATACAGGGAGACGTTGCTGTGAAAGAAATGTCTTCAATACGCAACGTCCCCGTCAACTACATCTATGTCTTCAACTACTTTGAATTGGGGAGACGTTGCTTGGAATAAAAAGTTACTAATTCTTCTAAATCTATATCAGAAATTCCCAACGTTACCCGTTAGATGTTTAGTTGATGTGGTAGACCTTTGTTTCAAATATATTTTGTAGTACCGTCCCTTCTCCCCTGCAAGGAAAGGGATAAGGGGGACTAACATCTCCCGAATCCGCCAACAAACAAGCCTTAGCTGGGAGACTCGGGAGGGAATTGAATGTGTCCAATATAATCACAAAGAAGACTGTACCCCCTCCCTACGTCAGTCAAGGGAATTGAAACACTGTAATTAATTTTCAGATGATCTTGTAACACCTGTACATTGGGAAACAAAAGTACTCCATACTCCTTTAATTCAATGGGCAAAACTTGTGCAAATGCATTTTTAGTAATTACCGTGTCTATTAAGACTCCCTTTACTGTTGAAATTTTCAAATGAGACTGAAAGCTATGTGTAACAAACTCCTTAATTCCATATATTTCAACATATTTTTCTGGCACCACCAAAACACTATCGAAAACGCAAAAATGCCTAAACTGGATACTTATAGATCCCTGTTTGGAGATAATTGATGTATCAAGAACAAAAGTATTTTTATATTTTTCAATATAGCCTCTTTTAATCTCGCCTAAATCTTCTACTTCAAAAGAATCGTTGTTAAATACATCTCTAACATCAGAAATAGATTTACCATCAATAACTGTAACTGAATCGTTGTCATTTTTATCATGACTGTTTTTACTCCCCTTACACCCCAAGGAGTAAATAAGAGTAATCAATAAAGCTAAACCTGAGATGAAATGATTCATATTTTTAATTATTAAGTATTGAACCTCTTAAAGCCTGAGCCTCTGCGCGCAAGTGTGCTGCAGCATTATTTAAACCTCGGCTTTCTGCTTGACTAGCCATTCTCATCAGTTGATTTAATTGCCCAACTTTCCTTCCAAGCCGAGTCTCGTTGCTTGGCTTTGTGGGCTAGCGGACTCGGCTCAAGTTACTAATTCTTCTAAATCTATATCAGAAATTCCCAACGTTACCCGTTAGATGTTTAGGTGATGTGGTAGACCTTTGTTTTAAATATATTTTGTAGTACCGTCCTTTCTCCGTTGCAAGGAGAGGGATAAGAGGAAGAGGAAATTGAAGATAAGCATTGAGAACGGGAGAATTTACCGGAGTTAAAAGTTGACTAGTTTTAAACACCGAAGTTAATCTCTCGCCTCGATCAATTCAAATATTTGTCTGTTCGTTGTTTGATCATCCCAAAGAACAAATTGGGAGGAACCGGATACAGGATTAGCCGGTTGGTGAATGGATCGAAGAATACCACCTTGAATAGATTTACGGTATTCTAACCTAATGGTTCTTAAATTTGACGTAGTAAAATCGATGTCAAAAATTTGGCTATCACTATTTTGAAATTGATATTGAACCAATCCTACTCCTCTTTTTACACTGGCGTTTCTAACCTTCAGATATTTTCCACTACTTACACTTTGTATACGATATCCGTTACAAGCAATATTAGTCATCGATCCCAGACCTGGATCACCAGTGAAAAAAGTGCACCCCGTATATTTCAGGGTAATAATAAATTTTTGATTTGCTTCACCAGTAAAGTCTTTTTGTATGATTTTTCTATTATTGTTTTTGTAATTATTTTTAACGGTCATGTATTTGCCACTAGCCACGTTTTTTATGTGTACTGCAACTCCGTTTCTAATAGAACCATTGGAATTAAAAATTTGTGAGGTACAAACTTGTCCTACAAATAGCATGTATATGGTCAGTAGTACTTTAGAGATTTTCATAATCGGCTTTTTATAACCTAAAATTTGTTATAATTCTTTTTCCTGTCAATAGCACAAAAGTAGTAGGAGTGAAAATTGATGTATTATTTAAGCTCGATTTATAAGAGTGTTGTTTATCTGCCAGCTGCCAACAGTGCTCCAAAGTCCCTAGTTCTGCCACCCAGCGCACAAACCCTTGGCAGAGGAACTACGGTTTGGAAGAACACTCTGGCAATGAATTAAAGGTCTTTTACAGCTTGAAAACTGCTTGGAAATTTGTGCTTTTTTGCCTCCCTGTTCCTTTTGCCTGTGCAAAACGAACCCAAAAGCAGCCCAAAACTTGTCACGCCTAAGGCGAAGACAATGTACGGCCGTTTGGCGATCGCTTCGATCAACTACATTACTATGCTCCGCAATAGTAGTTACATCTACATTGATGACTGAAAAGTAAATCAAAGAAAAATCTTAATGCATAACGCGGATTGAATGCCGTTTAGTTAAGGTTTCTATTTAAACTGTGGACAGGATCTATAGCAAAACTTTCAACCAATTTTCTTGATACTTTTTGCAGACAAAGTATCCGCCTTCGGACGGACAAGTTCCAAAAGGCGGGAAAACCCTGTCCGCCGTGGTGGATTACGTCCAGTTCCCCGGAACGCCCTGATTAGGCTTTTGCTCTATTATGTTCTCGGCTAAAGACC
>CAZRYS010000049.1:0-30690 GCA_964604365.1 uncultured Terrimonas sp. | reverse complement strand
CTGAACGTTTTGAAATAAATCTCATCCCGTTTAAATAAAAACCTTAACTAAACGGTATTGTATCAGGCATACCTGACATACTATTTAATTAAATATCATTTTTTTTTACAAAAAACTTCCAAAACGTTCGAAGTGGCAGGTATAGCCATTGGGGTTCTTTACGAGATAGTCCTGGTGGTAATCCTCAGCGGGCCAAAATTTGGTGAACGGCTCCAAAGTTGTCACCACCTTTCCGGGCCAGCGTCCTGACGCATCAACGAGTGCGATAATTTCTTCCGCATCGTTTCTCTCCTGTTCGTTTTGTATGAACAAGGCGGAACGGTAACTGGAACCTCTGTCGTTTCCTTGCCTGTTTACGGTACTGGGATCGTGTATCCTGAAAAAATAATCTAATAACGCTTTGTAGGATGTTTCGCTGGTATCATAAGTAATTTCCAAACCTTCCGCGTGTTGGGGGTGGTTTTGATAGGTAGGGTTTTCATTCAAACCGCCCACATACCCCACTTCGGTATTTTTTACCCCCGGACGATTCCTGAAAAGATCTTCCATTCCCCAAAAACAGCCTCCGGCTATATATGCTTTCTTTAGATTTACCATTTTTATTTTTTTACTTTGGTTAATGCTTCTCCATTCATACAATAACGGAGACCACTTGGTTCGGGTCCATCGGGGAAAACGTGTCCTAAATGCGCATCGCACACATTACATTGTACTTCCACACGGGTCATTCCGTAAGAGGTGTCTTTGATGTATTTCACACTGTTTTCCTGGACGGGCTGCGTAAAACTTGGCCAACCGGTTCCTGAATCAAACTTTTCGGACGAATCGAACAGCAACGAATTGCAACATACACAGGAGTACAGTCCCGGATCGTAACTTCTGCAAAGGTCGTGACTAAAAGAGCGTTCTGTACCGTGTTTGCGTGTTACATAAAATTGTTCTTCGGTAAGCTGTTCCTTCCATTCTTCTTCTGTTCTTTCTACCCGTCTGTCGGGTGTGGGGTTGCCATTGTTGGCAAAAGCGAGGACATTATTCCAATTAAGCATAGTCTTATTTTTTTGAGTATTCACGTTTTTATCGATTCTCTTTTTATTGGCTTTTCTTGCTACTTCAAACAGCTTGGGATTAATATGGCAATAACCGTTGGGGTTATTTTCGAGATAATCCTGATGATAATCTTCCGCTTTGTAATATTTTTCCAGTGGACGTACCTCTACTACCACCGGTTTAGTATGTTTTGTTGCTTCCGCATCTATCCTTGCCTTTATCAATGGTAATTGATGGTTTGCGGTGTAGTAAATTCCAGTGCGGTATTGGTCGCCAATATCGTTGCCTTGTTTGTTCATACTGGTGGGGTCGATGGTCAGGAAATATAAATCCAGAAGCAAAGCAAAGTCCACCGTTTCGGGATCATAAGTGACTTTTACCGTTTCTGCATAGCCTGTTTTTTTGCGGATGACATCCTTGTAAGTTGGTTTTTCGGTATGCCCGTTGGCAAATCCCACTTCCGTTGCCGTTACGCCATTTACCTGTTTGAAAAAATGTTCCGTTCCCCAGAAACATCCACCAGCAAAGTAAATAACATTTGCAGTATCCGGACTATGGATTGCCGTATTTTCCGGTTGTGATTGCTTTCCCGCACTGTTGCTGCAACTCGCAAACGACCATATACCGAAAAGTATAGTCAGCATGCCTTTCGTTGTGGTGATATACTGATACTGTTTCATTTTATTTTCGTTTTTTCCTCTTAGTCGAAAAGTGAAATGATTCCTTACAAAATTATTTAAAAAATTGACGGTTGGCGATTCTTGTTGTATTAGTCGGAAAAAAATGCTGTATCCTTACAGAAATCGGAGTAAGGAGCATTTCATTACCGGGAAACTTGGGTTGTATTTTGAAGAGAGTGGTTTTAAGGCAAACTATTTTTCGATTTGTAAATGTTTTAGAATAACTGACCATAATTGTATTTCATTTTCATCTCCCACTTTTCTAAAGCCCCAATAAGAAGAATAAATGTGTTGCCAAATTCCGTCAAACGCTCCGTGTATTTCAAAAACGGTGGGCCACCGACCAATGGATAACCTGTGATAGCGAGGGGAAAAGTATAAAACCACAAATAGATAATGAGTTGAATCTAAATATTTGAATTGATAAAAATCCTATTTATTCGCGGAGGCATTACCCCACTTTTCATCCAGCTGCTTTTGAATTTGTTCCTTGAACACCTCATCGAGTTTTGCTTCACTACGCTCCAGGTGGAACAATTTCTTGACCAATTTATTGATGATGACACTTTGCTTTTTGAAGATGTTACACAAATCACAGGTTTTGAGATGTAGTTCCAATGCTAACCTTTCTTTTGGGGTAATGTTTTCTGTTTGCTGTTTCTCAATCAGAAAAGTAGCGCTTTTGCAATCAACTGTTTGGTCGTCTTTCATTTTCATACCCATTTATTGTTTCATCTATGCCCAATTCTTTTGAAGGCAATCCCGCAAATTCAACTTTGCCCGATGACTGATAACCCAAAAATTAGAAGGGGTCAATGCCAGTTCAGCACAAATATCTTCGCTGCTTTCTTCATCTATATGTTTCATCGTAAATACTGAATTCCATAATGGCGGCAATTTTTTGAGACAGGATTTCAAGATATTATAAAACTCTTTATTTTCCAATACAGCAGGATCTTCTATGCCAAAATGTACCGGAGCATGGGTTACTTTCCAATGCCCTTCGTTATTGTCAAAAAAACCTCCTGCATCTTCTGCTGAAATGGACGTTCTGCTCGCTGCAGCTGACTTTTTTCGGTAAATATCGATAATCTTATTTTTTAGGATGGCAGTAAGCCAGGTTTTCTCGGAACTGCGGCTGTCGAATTTCTCCCAACTTTCCAATGCCGATAAAAAAGTCTCCTGCACCAAATCCCGGGCAAGCTCATCGTCATCAATACGTACCGCGGCGTATTGATATAAATAGTCCGCATAATGTTTTACCCAGGAGTTGGGACCCACATTTTTTGCTTTTGATTCGGTGTTAGTCGGCATATTGCTTTCGATCAAAAGTAAGAATAGATTTCGGCATTTATTTTCTTCAACGCAATACTCATCAGAACTTAGTCAGAAATCTATGGGAATCCTTACAAATATAAATTAAGGATAAAGGAATATTTTCCCGGGCGTATTAATTGTTGTTTTATTCTGAAACGAGGGCTGAAAAACACACCGCTATTTTGTCCAGGTAGTGTTATAGTCAGCGTTCGTTCAGTTAAGTCGATTTTCAGGAATTTTCCTGTCTCGATTTTTCGGAATTAAAAGAGCTTACTTTATCCGGTTGGTGTCTATATTATCATCCAAACCATGCAAAGATTGTCTACAACCATACCCCTTCCGGAACTTTCCCTCTTTTATCATCAATTTTGTTGGCAGTAGTCTGGCAAAAAAAAAACGCCAGATCACTCTGGCGTTTTTCGATTATTTTTTCATTTTTTATTTAGGGTCCAGTGCGTTTTTTATTCTATCCTGCAGGTCCAGCAAATGAGCTCTTGTAGCAGTATTGGCTGATCCGGCAGCGCTTCTGATCTCCGTTTCCAGCGTACGTAACTGGTATTTTACCAGCGACTTTCCATCCTGGATATTGCTGAGATTGCCTGGTGCAAACATAGACATACCGGCTGGTGCCTGTGGTTGTTCTTTTACGAGCGCGATTAACCGTTCTACATAAATTTTCTGCAACTGCCGGCGATAAAGATCAATAGCACTTCTGGTAGTCAGTTCGCTGAAAATACCTCTCCGCAAATCGGTGAGTAGTTCACTAATGGTATATGCTTTTGCCGGCTCTTCCGCTTCAAAACGTGACAGATTTTGCAAGGTAGCCACGCTGGTAAGGCTGTTGAGGGCTCGGTTTTGCAAGTTGGCAATAATTGATTGTGGTGTTTGGTTGGTCAGTGCGGTGATATTTTGTTGTATCACCCAGGACGGCGTTTTGAACACATTTTCCTGTATCCAGTTGATGGCTCTTTTTTGTTTCGCCTTATCGGTAAATACATACACAGGTCCCTGTTGTTCTGTGCGTTTTGGGGTACGCTCCAGGCCGCCTACATTGCCAGCCACATGTCCAATATACCGGGTAAATTGTCCGGTAACGTTACCATAGAGTTCTTCCAGGGAGCTGTAGTCCTTGTTAGCCTCCTTCGACCATTTGGGCAACTCTGTAATTATTCTTTTCAGGTTTTTGATACCATAGTCACTTGCTTTCATTGCATCATCACCCAGGTCTTCTGTCTGGCTTCGGGGATCTCCGCGGTTGCCTTCACCGTCTCCCCACCAAAGGCGTTTGTTGGCGGCTAGTTTTTCTATCGTCCATTTGTTTATTAGCGCTACTTCATCATCGGCCGTTTTTGCTTCCGGAAACCAACGATACCCCCATTCAATCGCCCATTTGTCATAATCGCCAATGCGGGGGAATAGTCCATCGCGGGAAATATTGTCTTCGGGTTGTGCTACATAATTGAACCGGGCGTAGTCCATAATGGAAGGAGTGTGTCCGTTTGCTTCCACCCAGGTTTTGTCTCTCAGTTTTTCAACCGGCACGGTAGAGGAAGAGCCGAAGTTATGCCGTAACCCGAGGGTGTGTCCAATTTCATGGGCACTTACAAAACGAATTAATTCTCCCATTAATTTATCATCAAACTGGAGTTTTCGGGCACCGGTATCCACGGTGGCCGTTTGCACCAGGTACCAGTTGCGGAGCAGGTTCATAATGTTGTGATACCAGTTTACATGACTTTCGATGATTTCACCACTGCGGGGGTCGTGTACATGTGGTCCACTGGCATTAGCAATGTCGGAGGGTTTGTAAACAATGGCACTGTGACGGGCATCTTCCAGGTTGAACGTGCTGTCTTCTTCCCGCGTAGGGGCTAATTTACCTATGATGGCATTTTTAAAACCTGCCTGTTCAAATGCAGGCTGCCAGTCGTTGATGCCGGCTATCAGGTAAGGGATCCATTTTTTGGGTGTGGTAGGATCAATGTAATATATGATCTGTTTTTTGGGTTCTACAAGCTCTCCTTTTTTGTACTTTTCAATGTCTTCTTCTTTTGGTTCCAATCTATAACGGGCAATATATCGATATCGTTCTATGCCATGCGGGTTGGCATCAAAATCTGTAATGGTTTGTGTAGTAAAATAACCAACCCTGTCATCAAAATATCTTGGTTGCATGGGTTTCTCCGGCAGTATTACTATGGAGGTATTTAGTTCCAGTGTGGTAGGTTCCGGAATAGGGGCTGTAGCGGGTGAAGTGGGGCCGGAAGGGGTGGGGGTGCGGGTATAGGTTTTTACGGTTCTGATTTCAATGTTGTTTGGAAAAGGCGTTACGCTTACGATATAAGACTTGTCGCTTTGGGGCATTCCCAATCCCAGCATTCTCTTGTAACGCGGGTTAAAAAAGAAAATATCATTGTCGCTGCTGATATAATCGGTGATGTCAATCACCGAACCGCTGCTGTCTTTGGAAAGTGCTTTGATATCAAAGGCTGCTACAATGGGCTGGATATTGCTATTCTCTACATTTTTATACATTCCTTCCGTACTATCCCTACCCGTTTCGAGGAAAGATAATTTTTTCAGAAAGATTTTGTTGTTGGGGCCTTTTTCAAACCGGATGACATTCTGATTAATAGCATCTCCCGCATAAGTGGTCCTGGGACCTGCGGCAGCTTTGGCAATCCGCCCAACAGTTAGTATATCTCTACCTAAAATGTTGTCAGGTATTTCGAAAAAAAACTTTTTATCCAATTCATACACGTTAAATAAGCCTGGGGCGGCGGTCGCCTTTTCTGTAATTACCTGTCCAAAAGGCTTAGGGTCGGAAGCCGGGCGGGAAGGCGGCAATGGGGGAGTAGGCTTTTTAATAGTATCTGCAACTGCCGTGTCGGCCTTTTTCTTTTTGCGCTGCGCAAAACTGTTGGTTGCGATACATAAAGTAAATGCTAAGAAAGCAATGGTGAATTTTTGCATCATATTTTCTGTTCGTTGAATAAGCAAATGCCGGGTACTACCGGTTGAATTTTTATGTTCAAAGGTAGAGACATGAAGCTAATGAATCGTTAACAAATATTAATTGAAATGATAGTAGCGAAGCTTTGACGCCGGATGGGGAAGTAGAAAAAGATTTGTTAAAGCAATTTTGTTATGCTATATTTGACGTTTCGTACAAAAAAAGAAGGTCTTCTGTAGACACAGATGACCTCTAACGATTGCTTGCCATATGAAAATCTTGAATAATCTTGGTCTGTAGCAGCTTTGCTGCCTTTTTAGATGCCTCTAACACTTGCCGCTTTTCCGAACCCCCTCACGATTGCTTGCCCTTCTTACCTTGTTCGTTCTGAGTGTAAAATTAAACATCGATTGATTCTTTAAGAAATCAACTTGTGGTTGATTTTATTATCTCAAAAGAACGATATTTTTAGGAAACCCTTTGTGGATAAGGTTTTTGGAGCATTTTTGTAGTGATGTCCAACAAATTTCGGGAGAAAAGTCTTGTTTAATTCAAACGTTTGCTTTTTGTTTCCGCAACGATGATTCACGCACTGTTACACTACTTTCGATGGTAATAAACGCAAATTGTTTGTCTTGCTTCCCCTTCAGCATACTGTCAAAGTAAATATTGGCGGCTTCCTTGCCCAGGTTATTACCCCATTGTTTAACGGATGAGAGGGTAGGGGTCGTTACTTCCGTAAATGCTTCGTTTGAAAATCCGATAATGCCCAAATCTTCCGGCACTTTAAGTCCAAAAGAGCGGGCAGCCTTTAAGGCTCCAAGCGCGGCATAATCGGAAACGGCAAAAAAAGCATCCGGAGGATTTTTGCTATAAAATAGCTCCAATGCCTTTGCCATAGCCACTTCTGTCTTTGCAGCGTTGTTGATGATATAATTATAAGGGATATCCAGCTCTGCCTCCTTTATAGCGGAGAGATATCCATTCTTTCTATCTCTGTAAATAGAAAGGTATTCGGGACCACCCAAAAATGCAATTCTTCTATATCCCTGCTCGATAAGGTGTCGAACGGCACTGGCAGACGCCTGCTCGTTGTCGTTTACTATTATATGACTGTCAAAGCCGGGGTTTACCCGGTCGAATTGGATGAGTTGAATGTGGTGATTAACAATATCTTCCAGGTGTTCCGTTGTTTGGGTAGCCTGTGAGAGAGAAATAATGATACAGTCTACATTTTGTTGTATCAGGGTTTCTACGGCCTGAACCTCTTTTTCGAATGACTCGTTTGACTGACAGATAATTAACCGGTGGTTGTTCTCAAAACAGGTTTCTTCGATACCAGCAATGGTATCAGCAAAAAAAGCCACATTTACCCGTGGGACTATAACTCCAATCGTTTTTGAAGAGCCACGACGCAAGTTGGCTGCATTCAGGTTGTGTTTGTAATTCAGTTCCATTGCCTTGGCTTTCACCAGTGTTTTCACATTTTCACTCACCGAGGGGAGGTTGTTAAGTGCTTTGGACACCGAGGAAGGAGCTATGCCTATGGCTTTTGCAATATCATGAATAGTAACCCTTTTTTCTTTGATTTGTCTTTTCATAAAATGTCTTCGGAACGATTTGCCGGAATCCGCAAAGCTATAATTGTCGCATAATAAACAAAAATAAAATAAAAAGGAAATCGATTTTTGTTTCGCTTTATTACTAATTTATGTGAAAAGATAAATTTTAATTAAATTATATGTTTAATACATTATAAATTAATTATTCATTGTTTTATTTGAAAGTTGATAAAATTTTATCTGCCATAAATTTGCCAGAAAAGAGAAATTCTTTAATTTAGGAAATCGATTTCCTAATCTCAACATTAAGCTATGTCAAAAGATCAAAAACCGATGTATAAGCAGGTATCCTGGAAAAGAGATAGTTGTTTTAATGCTATCACCTACGAAGGGAGCAATCTTACAAACACATGGCACTACCATCCGGAAGTTGAATTGATATTACTTCGCGGGTCACGGGGCACCCGTATTGTAGGGAATACAGTCGAAAATTTTGGCGACAACGAACTACTGTTAATTGGCAAAAATACACCGCATGCATTCTTACATGAGGAAAAGTACCTTAACGCCAAAAGTCCAATACCTGAAGCATTGGTGATTCAGTTTGGCGAAAGCTTTTTAGGGGAAGATTTTTTGAGACTTCCTGATTTAAGCCCGGTAAATGATCTGCTTATTAGATCGAGGCAAGGACTGCTCATAACCGACGCCGGTAAAGAAATCATCGTTCCACTGATGGAGCAGGTTTTTAGGGTACCGTCTTTCGACGGAATCATTTTGTTACTTGAGATTTTGAAATGCCTGACCAATCCCATCATGTCCAGGTCTTTGTCAAAAACGAATGAATACAATTCTTTGAGTGCAAATGACAAGCGTTTTGATAAAATACTGGAGTATACGTATCAAAATTACGATGAACATATCCGCATAGAAGATGTTGCAAGGATTGCAAATCTCACCAAAGAATCTTTCTGCAGGTATTTTAAGACGAGGGTTAATAAAACCTACCTCGAATTTTTGACAGAATACAGAATTGGCAAAGCTTGCCAGATGATACGTAAGAGTGATATGTCGATGAAAGAAATAGGGTACTCCTGTGGCTTTGAAAGTTTATCGAATTTTTATTACCAGTTTAGAAAAATTATGAAAGTCAGTCCGCTTGGGTACTGTGGTAAAAATAATTCTGCCAGAGAAGACAAGATTGCAGTTTGATGGTGCCCCGATCCTGATATAGAGTAATTAACCAAAAAAACTATGCATTTTCGCATAGCTTTTTTAGTTAGTACCACTTTCAGGTATATTACAAATCAGATAACCATAATCTTTTCGTAGAACGACCTTATTCAAGGTTCACTAGTTTTCACGCTAATTATATGCGGGCATATACAATCCTGTATAAACTGCTAACATTAAAGACGTGAATGTTAATAATCAGCACTGGTATCGGTGTATTAATTATTTCATTTGTATATAACTTGCTAAAACATTTATCAGACAAACTAAAGGTAGTGATGGAATTACAGAACAAAATTGCATTGATAACAGGAGGAACACATGGGATAGGCGCTCAAACGGCATTGGAACTGGCTAAAGAAGGAGTGGGTATAGCGTTGGTGGCACGCAATACCGGCGACGGAAGATTGCAGAAGACAATAGAGGCAATGGGCGTACCCTGTATGACCGTACTTGCCGATCTAAGTAAAGAGGAGGGCTGCTTTGAGGCTGTGGAAAAAGTGACTACGGCACTCGGTGGAGTTGATATACTGATACACAGTGCCGGTTCGGCGGCACCGGGTAGTTTATTGAATGGTGCAAGGGATGTCTGGTTCCAGGCTTTTGATATACATATCCATGCTGCTTTTCATCTGTCACGGGCGGTAGTGCCACATATGAAAAGCAGAAAAGAGGGAGCTATCATACTCATATCCTCTGCTGCCGGTTTGCGGGGCGTAAAAAATGCACTGGCTTATGCGGTTGTAAAAGGAGCAATTCCTCAGTTTGCCAGGGCATTGGCTTTGGAATTGTCCGACGATAATATTAGTGTCAATTGTGTTTCTCCAGGGGTGATAAGAACCCGTTTTCAGGACTTTTTGACGCCTGAGCAGGTAGCCAATAATATCAACAATCGAATACCGCTTCATCGTGAAGGATCCCCGGAAGATGTAGCTGCTATGATTTGTGCCCTGGTGAAGAACCCCTTTATCACCGGCGAAAACATGGTGATTGATGGCGGAATGACCATGCGGATAGTCTGACTTTTTTATTTCCCCTACAAGTTTTACTTTGAAGACAAATCTTCAGAACGTTAGCTATGATTATAGAAAAAATAGAACTCTTTAAAGTGCCACCCAGGTGGCTTTTCCTGAAAATTACAACAAAATCGGGTATTGTGGGGTGGGGAGAACCCGTGGTAGAAGGCAAGGCTGAAACGGTAAAAGCAGCAGTGGAGGAAATGGCTTCCTTCCTGGTTGGTAAAGATGCCCGGCAAATAGAAGATATATGGCAAGTGCTTTACCGAGGTGGTTTTTATCGTGGCGGACCCATATTGATGAGTGCTATTTCGGGTATAGATCAGGCATTGTGGGATATAAAAGGTAAAGCATTGGGGGTACCTGTATATGAGCTGCTGGGCGGTGCGGTGCGCGATAAAATGAAAATTT
This sequence comes from uncultured Terrimonas sp., assembly GCA_964604365.1. Classification (GTDB taxonomy): domain Bacteria; phylum Bacteroidota; class Bacteroidia; order Chitinophagales; family Chitinophagaceae; genus Agriterribacter. The sequence continues at coordinate 20,474 of CAZRYS010000049.1, read as the reverse complement.
ATGGCTGGATTGGTGGTGATAAACCGGCACACGTGATGGAAGCTGCACAAAAAAGAGTGGACGATGGTTTTCATGCGGTAAAACTCAATGGCTGCGCAGAGATGGAATGGATAGATTCTCCAAAGAAGGTGGAAGAAGCGGTAAAAGTGATAGCTTCAGTAAGAGAAGTGATAGGCTACGATAAAGGTTTGGGAATTGACTTTCATGGAAGGGTGCATAAGGGCATGGCCAAATTGTTTATGAAAGAACTGGATTACCTCAAGCCGATGTTTATTGAAGAGCCTGTGTTGGCAGAAAATCTGGAGGCCTTTGTAGAACTGGCAAAATATACAACAGCACCGATTGCTACAGGAGAGCGAATGTTCAGCCGTTGGGATTTCAAACGTCTGTTTGAGTTGCGGGTGGTGGACATTATACAGCCCGATTTAAGTCATGCCGGCGGTATCACAGAAGTAAAAAAAATAGCTGCTATGGCCGAAGCATACGACGTGGCCTTGGCACCACATTGCCCGTTAGGTCCTATTTCGCTGGCAGCGGCACTCCAGGTAGATTTCAATTGCATCAATGCCTGCATCCAGGAGTCCAGCATTGGTATTCATTACAACGAGGGAATGGATCTGTTGGATTACCTGTTAAATCCTGAAGTTTTTGATATCAAAGACGGCTACGTCTCCCGTAATACATTGCCAGGTTTAGGAGTGGAAATAAATGAAGAAAAAGTGAGGGAAATGGCAAAAGTGGGGCATGATTGGAAAAATCCTGTCTGGCGAAATGAAGATGGAAGCGTTACAGAATGGTGATACAGCGGTGCTGCTTAAAAAAAATCGAAGATTTGTCTGCCCGAATCGTTACTTTATTCCAGGTGATACTTGATCGCTATGGGATATTCAGAAAGTGTTATCTGTAATCGTCATTGCTTAATCGGACAGTTTTAAGTTTTTTAAGGCATTTGAGATAAAAATGAAAGAAGCGGTTGATTCAACCGCTTCTTTCATTTTCGGCTGTCAGACTATCCCTCAAGGGGTTCCTCCTCAGCTGAGCCTTTTTCTGTTTTGCCTGACCTACTAACGATAGTATTTTATCTGAATAAGCTTTTGAGGTATAAAAATGGGCAGATCCCCAGATTTATTTTTTTGCAACTAATTGATATCCTGTTTTATGGGTCCATTTTTTGTGGGAATGCTATTTTGAAGGAGGTAACGAATCTGCTGTATCTTACGAAACGCTGACAATTTTTCTGATGGGATTAAGAAAAATCGATGGATAAAGTAGCCCCCGCACTCTTGTATTCCCTATATGTTTATTGTTTTTCTGTCAGTTTCCCAATAAGTATTAAATGGTGTTTCAAAGCTATAAAGACTTAACGGTTGTGTTTAGCCGTTAGTTGCTGGCTTCCTGAAGATTGAGGGATTTTTGTCGAGGGCGTTAAAAGCCAAATTTTTGTTGTATATTACAAAACCAGCAACAGCCATGATAGCTGTTATTACTACTCCGAAACCTGAGCTCCAATCCATCCAAAAAGAGAAATCTGTTTAAGTGGCGAATTACCAACGATCCTGGGTAAAGCTGATGATTAAATAGCCGGCTGTTGTCAAAAATCCGGAGAATGCAGGTTTAATTATTGTGAACAGAAAAGAGGGAAAAGACATCGGGCTTTCATTAGCATTGTTTTTATACAATGCTGTAAAGTTAGAATGGAAACTGTGACCAGGCTTTGAAATAGAAGTTTACCAGAAAGAATGAAAATATATAATTATGAGGATTTCTTTTTTTGTACTTGCTTTGATAATTACATCGTGCATGGGGAAGGAAAAGACTTATAAGATTCTGGCTGCACACAGTAAAAAAGCACTGACGCTTAGTTATAATCGGGCCTTGCAGACTGTTAGCGATACCGGCAATGCTGCAGTCAGGTGGCAAATACAGTATTTTCCTGATTCGACGGTTTCATTTGTATCAATGCCGACGGGCGAGGCTATAGAACTTGATGAAATAATGGATCAGGTATTACCCTATATTACTGTCAGAGACACTGCTAATCTAAGACAGCGATTTAAGCTGCTTTCAAATGCAGACAGGTCCGTTTCGTTGGTTTCTTTGTATAGCGGATACTGTATTGATGTTGCCGATGCGGAAACAAGAGATTTTGCTGTAATTACTACTTGGCCAAGGGAAGATCATCCTAATCAAAAATGGAACCTGATTAGAAATGGAGATGAAGTAATGTTTACGAGCAAACTCAATAATAAGTACCTGGCTCCCACGCCTCCGCTGGATAAAGATGGTGCCAATATCGGACAGTGGCCATTTGAAAATAGACCGGAACAATTGTGGATCCTAAAAAAACAAAAGAATGATACCTATGTCCTGCAAAATGTGTTTTCAGGTAAATATCTTCAGGAGTCTGATGGGACACTGTCTCTGAAGCATAATGTTCAGCTGCATGCCAGCATCTTTGATAGCACTTCTTTCTGGTATCTTGATGAAGGGAAAAATGCCAGCGTGAAATTCAGAAACCTTGCAACAGGTCTTTGCCTGGATGTGCGTGATGCATTTCCCTACAATGGTGCTAATGTGATGACGTACGACTGCGGAGCAGGAATAGATAACCAACTGTGGTTTTTAGAAGAAGTCACCGGTGGTTAACCTCTTATTTTATAGTCTAATCTCGTCGAGGAAGTACCTATACATGGCATCTAATGGGGCTGGTCTTGCCGAAGGCAGGGGGGGAGCCCAAATCTTCGATCGGAGAACGAAAGTTGAATCCTGCCCCAATGCCCAAACTTCAAGAAAACTCCATAATGCAGTAACTAGTTAGCAATTATAGATTCAATGGTATGTGAAGAAGTATATTTAGAAATTTATTCAAATTTACACATTAATCGAAGTTGGTTGATATACTCAGGTGTTTCCATTGTTCCAATTCCAGGGCTTCACTTTTTCGTTGTTCCATGATAGATTGATAACTATCTGTTCCCAATGGCAAATGTAAAGGCGGTTCTGGTAAAGTGGTGATGTCAAAAAGTACCTTTGCCAGTTTCTTTGGGTCGCCTGGTTGATTACCATCAAAATTTTGCAGCATTTTTATATGCTCGGCTAAACCATAATCTGCTATTTTATTTTGTGCAACGGTCAATGTGGTATCGCTCATAAAATTAGTGCGAAACATTCCGGGAGCTACTACCGTAACATGAATACCGAATGGTTTTGCTTCCTGTGCTAAAGCTTCTGAAAGCCCGATAACGGCAAATTTTGAAGCATTGTAACTTCCTGTTTTAGCATAACCAATATAGCCCATACTGGACGAAATATTGATAATATGTCCCGATTGTTGCTTACGTAGGTAGGGCATTGTTTGTCGGATTACATTTGCCATCCCAAATACGTTTACATCAATAGTCTTGCGAAATTCTTCATCGCTTATTTCTTCTACACTTCCCACCAGGTAATACCCTGCATTATTCAGCACAACATCTATATTTCCGAATGTTGCAACGCCCTTTTCAACAGCTGATTTTACTTCATCTTCATTGGTAATATCCACTTTTAAGGGAAGAAAATTTTCCGATGCTTCGCCGATGTTTTTAATTTGCTCGGCTAAATTTCGGGAAGTGGCAACTACTTTATCGCCATTCGCTAAAACAGTTTTTGCGACTTCAAGTCCCATCCCCTTGGATGCTCCTGTAATAAACCAGACTTTTTTCTTGTTCATATTTTTCTGTTTTTATATAATGTAAGTTTCAAACAATTATAATTGTGTAATCATTTAATATCTCAAACCAGCTAACCATTCCACTGTTTCGGCTTGTCGATGGTCGAAGAACACACTTTTATTTGTGTCCAAAGCTATTATTGCCTGCATATCTTCCATACTCAGTTCAAAATCCCAGATAGTATTGTTTTCAGAAATTCTTGATGCAGTAACCGATTTTGGGATAACTGCTACGTCCTGCTGAATTAACCATCGTAATATGACCTGTGCAACAGATTTATTGTATTTCGCTCCAATATGTGACAGGATTTCATTCTTGAAAATATCATGTTGTCCTTCAGCAAACGAAGCCCAGGATTGCACCTGAATATTTTGCTGTTGATGAAATGCAATGACTTCTTTTCGCTGATAAAACGGATTGATTTCTATTTGATTGACAGCAGGTGTAATTTCGTTATGCAACTTCAGATCCATTAGTCTGTCCGGAAAAAAATTGCTAACACCGATAGCCCTGATTTTACCTTCCTTATACAATTCTTCCATGGCACGCCACGAGCCGTAGTAATCGCCCAGTTGCTGATGTAACAAGTACAAATCAATATAGTCAAGCTGTAATCTTTTCAAAGACTCCTCAAATGATTTCTTAGTTCTCTCGTAACCCGTATCCTGTATCCAAAGTTTGGTGGTAACAAAAATTTCTTCCCTGGCTATGCCACTGTTTTTCATCGCATTGCCCACTGCCTCTTCGTTCTGGTAAAGGGTGGCCGTGTCAATCAAACGGTATCCCGCTTCAAGGGCTGTAATCACACTCTTTTCACATTCTTTCGGGTCGGGTATCTGAAATACACCAAAACCGATCAAAGGCATTTCTATGCCATTATTCAGTTTTACTTTTTGCATCTTCTGTTATTTAAAAATTATTTTTTATTTTAGTTTTATTTTAAACCGTTCGTTCCAAAATAGGGTAAAAAAATTTACGCTGTAATCGATGCTGTTAAAAGCAGTGCCATTTGCCGGGTTAGTTTTTCATTGCCAAACAAAATCTGCGTTTGCCAGATGGACCCCACCCCTGCGATTAAATAGTGAGCTAAAGTTTCAGGATCCTTTTCTTTATTTAATTGCCCCGATTGTTGTGCTTTTTTCAATAGATCTTCTATTGATTTTACAGCTGTCAAGGTTTGCTGTTTAAGCATTTTTTTTACTTCTTTATCAATACGGGCTAACTCAAATGTAGAGTTAACAAACATACAGGTCTTGGTATCAGTAAGTACTATTTCAACAATAGCCTGAACCAGATTTTGAACGGCTTCGATTGGGTTCTCGCTACTGCTCATTGCTTGATTGTATTCACTGTCTTTAAGTTGAAAATAACTCTTGAGACATTTCAAAAACAGTTCGTGTTTTCCACCATACGTTAAATAGAGGCTACTCCGATTAATTTTTAAAGTATCCACCAAATCATTTAAAGACGTAGCATTGTACCCCTTTTCCCAGAAAAGGTTACGAGCCATAATCAGCTTATCATCGTAGTTAAATTCTTTTGGTCTTGGCATCTAGGGGCAAAAATAAACAAATTAAACCGTTCGTTCCAAAATAAAATTCATTTTTTATGACGTTATGATAATTACTTAATGCATCACCTGCTGACATTTTTGAGTGAAATACGAAGACGGTTTGATTAAAGTTTTAGTGGTTTGTAGGTTTTATGACTAAGGGAACTTATCTGTTTTCATAAAAAAAGCCTATGAAACCTAATAAAAATCCGAATCACTTTTTACGCAGTCGATTCAAACTGCTTCTACAGCCAAACCTAAACTTCGACAACTCCCTAGAACAAGAGCGACTCCGTAGGTTTACCTTCGGTGAGAATAGTTCGTTCAACAACACTTTCATTTCTTGCCTTTCAGGCAAAACAGAATCTTAGTTATTACCTGCCTTTTTTTAAGTGTTTAAGCATCTTTTTTTTAAACTTGAGACTTATTTTTTCAATTCTTCAAAAAATACGGAGAAGGCTTTTCGTTGATCCTCAGCAAGTTTTAAAGTTCCGAAAGTGTTTAAGTGACCTTCATTATAATATAAAGCAGAATCATTTTTATAAGGAATTTCTTTATATATACTGGAATTTGTTAAATCGAAAACACGCACATTATTATTCCGTTGTTGAATAGTTGTTAAAAAGCTGTCGACAACAGAAGGTTGAGGTATAATACGGAATTCGTGATGTGAAGTCTTTGTAATTCCTCTATCTATTTTGATTGGATTATCGTTAATGGTTATAAACGTTTTAAAAATTACCATTTTTTGGTGCTGGGTTAATGAGTCAGCAATGCGGTATATTGCCTTCTGGATTGAATTTTTTGATAGTATATTGTCACTGATTGCAATGAATATTAATTCACAGTTTTTGATTTGGCTTGTAGCTATCGGTTGAAGTTTTTGTGACATTACATAATAACTGTTTTTGAAATTTCCATCTTCTATTAACGAATCTTTATTCAACTTAAATGGAGGGTACGCATCAGACGTTATTGTTTTAAATGAGAATTTATTAACTAACCCCATATAGTCGAGATATTTCTTTAAAACTAAAGCATGACTGTTACCAGTTAGAAAAATAGTACTATCTGGTGATTTCACCTCTCCCAAAGTTTCAGTTCGTTCAAGGTTATGTGAATTAATTCCAAAAGTTGGTTGAACAAATTCTTCAGGAAGGTTATAAATTCTATCACTGATTTTCTTGGCGAGTAATGGAAAAATAAGGCAAATGCCAAAAATCGGGACCAAAAACTTTAAAAGGTTAAGTTTATTTACACTTCTTATCTTGTTCTCTATTGCGTAATAGGATATTATGGAAGTTATAATTGTTAGTAAAACAACCATTATTATTTGGACAGTACTAAAATTCTCAATACTATAAAAGTATCTGGTTAGAGCCATAATAGGCCAGTGCCATAAATAAATAGAGTATGATATTTCTCCTATAAATTTTGGAACTTTAGATGCAAGTTGTTTGTTTATGAAACTATCTGTAGTCAGAATTAAGATTGCAGTTCCAAGGCAGGGAACAATTGCTGTAAACCCCGGAAAAGGTGTATGCTCGGAATAAAAAAATGAAGAAAACAAAATAAGTCCTAATCCAATAAAAGAAAATATGTTCGCTGTTAATTTTCTTTTATTAAACAAATCTTGTCTTGCGAAACTCACTAAACTGCCAAACAAGAATTCGGGCATTCGTGCTAATAATGAAAAGTAAGTAGAAGAGCTCTCCTTTTCAACATAAAGCATATAAGTTCCGTAACAGAGCAATGAAATGGTTAAAGCTATAATAGCAAACTTTGTATTTTTATTTTTTCTAAAAATTAGTAATAAAAAGGGTAGGAAAAAGTAAAATTGCATTTCTATACCTAGCGTCCACGTATGCAAAAAGGGGTTTTCAAATAAAGAAGCACCAAAGTAAGTTCCTAAAGTAGCAAAATAATTATTTGACGCAAAGCCTAATACATAAATTAATTCTTTCCGTAAGATTTTTTCTATGTCAAAATTAAGATAAACAAAAAGGCTTGCAATCGACACAATCAAGACCATGAAGTAATATGCCGGAACAATACGAGAAATTCTGCTCAAATAGAATTCTTTTAGAGAAAAAGATTTTTTTAATATTTTCTTTCTTATAATCGTAGTTATCAAAAAACCGGAAATCACAAAAAAAACATCAACTCCAACAAACCCACCTGGTAACCAGGATTTTTGTAAATGGAAAATAAAAACTAAAAATACTGCGACTGCCCGCAATCCTTGGATGTCATTTCTAAACTTCATAAAAGAGAATGCTATATAATTGTCATTTAATATCTCTGAAAAAAATGGAAGGTACCGGTCCGAGGATTGGCTATAGGATTTATTTTTTCACTAAAGCCAAATCGAAGAACAGAATTTTATTTTTCATTTCTGTTGATACGAAGCCGTTCATCCCGCATTTTGCCAAACTGCTTATAGAACTAAACCTACGGTAGCCTTCCGCACTATCCGTAACTTTAGTCCTCAATAAAACTTAAGTAATGATTAAAAAAGGGCCGGAAACAGTGAGATGGAATACCTATCTCAATCCAGCCAGTCGTGAAGTTACAGGATTTTCTGAACTGCTGGGTTGTTTCGAACGCAATATTTCTATTCTCGGTCGCAGCTTCCGAACCTTTGCTCATTACAGTCGTTATATCGCAGCAATTACCCTTCACTATCAATGCCTGCACTCGCAATGGGATACTAAGCAAATCAAAGAATATTTGTTTGAACTGCAGCAACGCAGTAAAACACCTATTTCAAACATATTGTATACGCACTTCGATTCTTACTAAAGACGGAAGAGCTTCCTTACAAACATTTTCATTTGTCATCCATACGCAAAGATAGAAAGCTGCCAGTTATGCTCAGCCGGGAAGAAGTCTGGCTAGTACGTCAAACCGCTACTTTTCTCAAGCATAAAATACGGATTGGTTTACTGTATGGTTGTGGTCTTCGGTGTATGGAAGTTCGCCGCCTCCGTATCAGTAACCTTGATTTTAACCGTAAGCTGGTACATATTGTTCAAAGCAAAAGCAATAGAGACCATTATCTGCCGCTAAGTGAACACGTGATCCAAGCATTAAAAAAACACCTGGCTACTGAACATCCCCAAACTAGCTCTTTAACGGACCTAAACTCCGCCATTTTGTAAAACGCTTATTATAGGCAGTCAGGAGCAAGGCAGAATGGGTTATTTTATATTTATTTTACAAAAATGGATGGTGCTTCTACAGTGAGCCCGTCTATTTCTTTTAGTTTTTCATACACTTTTCCGTTTTTCCAGATGACAACGGTGTTCAGACCGTCTCCTGTAGAGGTAGTACCTCCGGGATGGTTGACCACACCTATAGCATAGATATCTTCTCCTTTAATGAACATAGCCCCGGGCTCGATATTATCGAAGGGTTTGTCAAATTCCAGTTCCTGAAAGATGTTGCCATTTTTCCAGATGGCAGCTTTCTTGTATCCTGAATGGGTTGCCAGTACATAGATGTCGCTGCCCGCTGCGGCAATGTCGTGTATTTCGTTTGCAGCAGAAGTGTTCAACGTGTATTCTACATTATTCTTTAATACCTTCCCGTTATGCAATCCTACATACACATCATCATTATCTGATACAAAAACTGACTTAGCCATATAGCTGCTTATGGGGAGTTTTTGCTCCACACCATTTTTCCATAAGACAGGATAGTAATCGTTTATAGAGTAATCGTATTTATTTCCGGCAATATATACATCATTCCCTTTTACAAACATATCTGAGATGGTATATGCACTATCCACGGTAAAAATTTTGCTGTCATTTTTCCAAACAGCATATTTTGCTTTTGTGCTAATATCTATTTGATCCATACCCAACACATATACATCTCCGTTGCTTGCAATCTGTAAATCTGTTTGGTTGCTGCTAACGAACCATCTATTGATACTATTTTCATTTACATTTCGTTTAATGCCATTTTTCCATAATACTGTGTAACACGAGTCAATATACATTTCTGCTTGATAATATTCGTGGCACTCGCATCCGGCTACAAATACATCACTCTGTGAGGATACAGACACAGCACTGGTGTATAGATTTGTAGATGTATGATTAGGACGGTTATGGGAAATGTCATAATTAGTCAAGTCTGTCTCTTCCCCATCTTTCCATAATACTACAGTTCTGCTGTTATTTTCGCCACCATAACTATAAGTAGCATAAACCCCCGAAGCTTCGGTAGGTGCCTTGGGGTCTTCTTCTTTGTCTTTTTCTTTATTGCAGGAAGCAAGCGAAGTGCCTAAGATGATGACTGTGGCTAATAGGTGTCGTGTTAAATGTGATTTCATTTACGTATTTGATTGTTGGTATTACTTTACAAAAATGGATGGTGCTTCTAGGGTGAGACCGTCTATTTGTCTTAGCTTTTCATACACTTTTCCGTTTTTCCAGATGACTACGGTATTTAGACCGGTAGAGCTACTGCCTCCAGTATGATTGACCACACCTATGGCATAGATATCATCACCCTTGATAAAAAGCGAACTAGGGTAGATATTGTTGATGGCTCTATCGAACTCCAATTCCTGAAAGAATTCGCCATTTTTCCAGATACCAGCTTTGGTTACATCTGAAAACGTTGCGAGTACATAGATGTCATTGCCCGATGCGACAATGTCAGGAATATCGTCTGTAATATGAGTATTTAAAGGATATTCTACATTGTTTTTTAGGACCTTGCCATTATGCAATCCTACATACACATCATTATGATCGGATACACAAACAGATGTAGCCATATAGCTGTTGGTGGGGAGCTTTTGCTCCACTCCATTTTTCCATAAAATGGAGTAATATTCGTTAGTAGAAAAGTCGTAACTGTTTCCGCTAATATATACATCATCTCCTTTCACAAAAAAATCGGTGATTTCACCTTCAATATCTTTAGTAAATATTCTGCTATCATTTTTCCACACGGTGGTTTTCGATTCGGTACCTTCCACACCCATTATATATACATCTCCGTTGCTTGCAATGTGTAAACCCGTTTCCTTACTTCCTATGTACCATTTTGGAATGACGTTTTCATTTATCCTGCGTTTAAAGCCGTTTTTCCACAATACTGTATAGCAATCAAAAGTAGTTCCATAGAATCCACCTTCATATTTTAAACACTCGCATCCTGCTACATATACATCATTTTGGGGAGTTACAACTACACTACTGGTAAACATATTTGTTCTTTCGTAATAAGCTTCGCTTACTTCTTTATAATTTGTCAGTTTGGTCTCCACACCATCTTTCCATAAGATAGCAGTTCTGTTGTTATACTCAGAACCATAGCTATACGTAGCATATATTCCCGAAGCTTCGGTAGGTGCTTTAGGGTCTTCTTCTTTGTCTTTATTGCAGGAAGAAAGCAAGGTGCCTATGATGATGGCTGTGGCTAGTAGATATTGTGTTAGATGTAGTTTCATTTTTTTTTAGAATAATGAGTTATATACTCATATATCGTAAAAAAATGAAAAAGGTCATGTAGACTCCCCTTTTTTAAGATTCAATAACTGCTTGGGAACAGGGCTTTATGCAGGTTGGGAATTAGAATCCCGTCTACCAACAACTGCTGCCGATTGAAAAAATGATGTTGAAATTAGGAACGAAAGCTGAAAGTTGCTTGTTCCGCCCAAGCCAACGCTTGGATTTGCAATTGGCTGATGTTTGCTGATCATGCCCAACTTGCATAGGAACACAATGTTAGCCGCCGTTGTTTTTTATTCAGATATGATTAGGTAATAGTTGTCCAAATCTCTCAGGGTAAATTGATTTTTTAGTGAGTTCTCATTGTAGTGAATTTCTTTTTCAATGTTGGTATTTAATTTTTGTGCATTTTGAAAGATTTCATTTAAGTTATTTACTCTAAAGAAAAGTATCAATCCATTACCAACTTCTTTTTCGGGATTTAGAAATGTTGGGTGTTCGTGTTCTCCCCATTTGTGAAGACAAAGAATAACCGCATTGTCACTTGATAAAATCTCAAAAGTTTCTCCGCCATGTTCACTTTTACAATTCAATAGATTTTGATAAAACTTTGAACTTTTTTGTACGTCTTTTACAGCAATAATAGGTTCTGTTCTTACCATATTTTTAAGAAATGTCGTTTATTTCAATTATTTGATTCTTTTGAAATGTAAAAATGGTTTTTCCTTTCAGTTGGAGGTTTTGTCCTTTTTTAAGTCAGTTTTGAATGGAATTAAATATGATTTCGTTGTCTAAATTAAGAAGCATTTTTTAAACATCAAATTCATAGTAACCGTCTATATAATTTTGGATGATATTTTCCCGATTATTGTTCATAAGTTTATTTTTCTGCACTCGTTTTGTGCAGTGACAGCCAACGTTTATGGAATTTGCGATGATATGGCAATTGAAGCACAACTTTTAAAGTTTCTACAAAATTCAATATAAGAACTGACGTTGAACTTTGCAGTTTAGTCCCACCATTGCAAAGTCTTGTTAGCTGTTGCCACATTTTGTTAGCTTGATTTTGGGTTGTTTATTTTTCGGTAGGTTTTTTTGCTTGACCTACCCAGTTCGGGGCATTGTCAATAGTTTGTCTAAGTATTAAGTTGAACTGTGCGGAATGATGTTGAATATGTCTCATATTATACAATAAAATTTCAAGTAATGAATAGTTTTTGTATTCGTTAATCCAACGGTCGTTCATTCTGTTTGGTGTTAGTTCATTGATAAGTCGATATGCTTAAAATTCGTCTTTGAGAATTGTAATTACGCCTAAGTAAAATGTTGGGTTCAGAATTAAAGTCAACGTCTTTTGTTGCTCTAAGGTTCGTTGTTTCAATACCAATTTTAGAAATGCCTTCTAATGTGTCGGTTAACGTTTTACGAATTGCCCTTTTTGTTTCCTTATTTTTTTGAATTAATGTAATACTCAAAGAAACAAGGGAAATTGTCAAGGCACAACCACTTAAAGAAATTATGATGTAATCTTTTGTGTCCATATAACGGTTTTTCTAAGTTACCGCCAACTAGTGTATTTACGCAATTAATATACCTGCGTACATATTTTAAACCATCGAAAAATAATATTTTATAAAAATAAACGCAAGTTCGCCCTCTCTGTCTTACGCCTGCTTTTGATTTTTAACAGGTTGCTCCCGGGGGCATCCAAACCAAATATTATATGGATTGAAATTGTATCAGCCTGTGTTGTCCGTTGAATCCTGGTAACGCCAGCAACTGTTTCACATTACCCTCTGTAATAGAATAATATTGGTGCCAGTGACCCGCAAAAACGCCCGCTAAACGAGGGGTGGCTTTTACCAGTTTAATAAACTCGATGGTTGATTTTTTGTTGCCTTCCGTTGCCCATTTTTCACGTCGCTCTACTTCGTATCCTTTGTCTACAGCTGCCCCCCATTCAGGATGGCCACAACACATACGCATAGATGAAAGATAAAGAGGAATATGTACAAATAGTGCCAGCGGCTCTGGCCGGTTCATTTGCTGCTTATAAAATGCCACCTGCTCTTCGCTAACCTGGTACGTGGAATTGTCAATGGCTACCATATTAATCCCGCCCACTATATTGGAAGATTGCCAGATATTGTCAGAAGTATAGAGTGGTTTCAAACGGCTTTCACACCATTCTTTCCGGAGTGCTTCAGATGATCCTGGCAGCCCCTCGTAGTGCCAGTCGTGATTGCCGGCCGTGTATATGTAAGGAATACCTGTTTTTGCAATTTCTGTTTTTACAAATTTTACGGCTGTGGCAGAGGGGTAGTTGATGATGTCACCTATCAGCGCTATCATGTCAACTTTCTCAGCAATAGCCAGTTGCATAAGCTCTTTGAAATTGTCTGTGGTAGTGGAGGGTTGCCCTGTTTTGTAGTGTTTCGGTAGCACAAATGCTTTATTCATGCGGGCACTGTATTGTTCAAATGGTTTATCAGTTTCATCGTCACAACTGATATGTGTATCCGCTATTTGTAAAATCTTAACGGGTTTGGTGATACCCGACATGCTGATAAGGGTTTGCATGGCATTGGTGTTGTGCACACACTGCCATGCAAAATGTTCAGGTGATGTAAATGACAAACCGGTTAATCCGGCAGCGCCGACACCCGCCAAAGTACGACCAATAAAAGAACGCCTATCAATTGACATAAAATCGCTGATTTGTAAGGAAACCCAAAAATGAGTCTTAAAAATAATACTTCTTTGCGGTTTTACCAGTTTTGAAATATTAAAATGTCATCAGGAGGAAGTATTTCTACTGGATTACTGGTAGAAAAAATTAAAGGATTTAAGGGATTGCTGTTTATAGTACTATGTATGAATTTTATATAAACAAATAGGGTATTATGAAATTATTCCAATTGACAATATTGCTGCTTTGCTTTACCGTGCGTTCGCAGGCACAGCAATCTAGCCTGGAAAAAGGAAACAAAGTATATGTGGAAGCCGGTAGCGATGACGATGCGAAAAAAGTAGCTGAATATACTAATGATCAGTTGACCAACTGGAGTTACTGGAAGGTGGTAAAGAGCAAAAAGGAGGCTGATTTTGTTTTAAAGCTGCACATCAATACCCATGGTGGTGTTACCTGGACTTCCTGGGGAGGTAAGTCTGTACAAATAATGGCAAGCATGGAAACCAGGGATGGAAAAACTTTGGCAATCAAAAAAATATAAAAGCAGCCCCAACGGTAGCAATAATTTTAATTCAGCCAATGCCAGTGTAAACAAGCTGATAAAAGGATTGAAGAGCGAATTTGGACGCGGATGAGAAAACAGGTGCCCTTTGTCCGGTCTGCCCTTTGTGGCAGACCTTTTTTACCCGCTTTCCAAAATCTTTCCTACCTTTATAGTGTTGAAAAAAGCTATCAATATATTATTTCTTTCTCTGTATGTATTCGCTTTCACTGAGTTTCAGCAACTTTTGAAAGTTCCTTATTTAATGGAACATTTCAAGAAACATCAGGTGGAAACGCCTGAGATGAGCTTTTCCCGGTTTATAAAAATTCACTATCTGATACCCATTCAGGAAGATGATGATTTTGAACAACACGAATCATTGCCTTTCCGAAGTGTACAGCAGCATGCAAGTGTAAGCATTTGCACTCCCAATCATACGCACGTTAAAATTGTAGCACCGCTTCCGTTGCTCAATGAGTTTCATTCATACAATGAAATCAATAAGCCACAGTTCTCTACTTTTGACATCTTCCAGCCACCCCGTTGTGCCTGATATTACGCAGTATAATATCATTTTCTAAGGCACAAAAATAATTGCATGTTAAACGCTATTATTCGCTTTTCCGTAAGGAACAAGCTTATCGTAGGTTTATTCACACTGATACTTGTTGTCATCGGTGTTATAAATCTTAAACATTTATCCATAGATGCGTTGCCCGATATTACGAGCAACCAGGTACAGGTGATTACTGTATCTCCATCACTGGCTGCACCAGAAGTGGAGCGGCTGATTACTTTTCCGCTCGAACAATCTACCGCCAGTATCCCGGGTATTAAAGAGATGCGTTCTATTTCCCGTTTTGGTTTGTCTGTACTCACAGTAGTATTTGATGATAAAACTGATGTGTACTGGGCAAGGCAGCAAATTAGTGAAAGGCTGCAACTGGTGAGAGAACAGATTCCACCTTCAGCTGGTACACCAGAGTTGGCACCGGTAACTACCGGTATAGGAGAAATTTATCAATATGTATTACGTCCCAGGAAAGGCTTTGAGGGTAAATACGATCTTACAGAGCTTCGCTCCATACAGGATTGGATCGTACGCCGGCAATTGTTGGGTACGCCAGGTGTGGCAGATGTAAGTAGTTTTGGTGGCTACCTGAAGCAATATGAAATTGCTGTGCAGCCAGCCAGGTTGAGTAGTATGGGGGTAACCATAGAAGATATATTTTCTGCTTTAGAAAAAAATAATGAAAACGCTGGTGGTGCTTATATAGAAAAGGGACCCACGGCATTGTTTATCAGAACAGAGGGACTTACGGAGAATATAGAGCAACTTAAACAGATTTTTATCCGGCATACCGCACAGGGCATTCCCGTATATATTAAAGATGTAGCTGAAGTGCGTATCGGTCATGCTATACGTTATGGGGCACTTACCTATCGCGATCAGGGGGAAGTGGCCGGGGCAGTAGTATTGATGTTGAAAGGAGCCAATGCTTCTGAAGTGGTAGATAATGTAAAAAGCAAAATAGAAGAAATAAGGAAGACACTACCCGAAGGTGTGGTGCTGGAGACTTTTTACGACCGTACAAAAATGGTAACCAATTCCATGAATACGGTAAAGAAAAACCTGGCAGAGGGAGCGCTGATTGTAATATTTGTATTGGTTATTTTTTTGGGTAATGCAAGGGCTGGTTTGATAGTGGCGTCAGTTATTCCACTTGCCATGCTGTTCGCCATTACTATGATGAATGTTTTCGGAATCTCCGGCAATCTGATGAGTTTGGGCGCACTGGATTTTGGTTTGATTGTGGATGGAGCTGTGATAATAGTAGAAGCTATTTTGCACAAACTCAACCATGGAAAAACATTGTTGGGTACAACACGCATTACACAGCAAAAGCTAAATGAAGAAGTGGAGCATGCATCCGGCCGTATGATGAACTCGGCTGTGTTTGGGCAGATTATCATTTTGATTGTTTACCTGCCTATTCTTAGTCTTACCGGAATAGAGGGTAAGATGTTCCGCCCCATGGCGCAAACGGTATCACTGGCATTAATAGGCGCTTTTATACTTTCGCTCA
The DNA here is from genome assembly GCA_964604365.1 of uncultured Terrimonas sp. Lineage (GTDB taxonomy): Bacteria > Bacteroidota > Bacteroidia > Chitinophagales > Chitinophagaceae > Agriterribacter. The sequence continues at coordinate 4,415 of CAZRYS010000049.1, read as the reverse complement.
CTTATGTACCCATGATGACTTCTCTTGCCCTGAGTAAGAAACTATCGCATAAGGATACCTGGGCGGATAAAATGATTAATAAAATTCAACAATGGTATAAGCCTTTGCTCAATAAAGCCCTTGCTTTCCCTAAAACAGTAGTAGCAATATGTCTTGTATTACTTGCATTGGCTTTTGCAACCATGAGCCGCCTGGGTGGTGAATTTATTCCGGAGTTGAATGAAGGCGATTTTGCGGTAGATGCCCGCATTATGACCGGAAGTTCGCTTACAGAAACCATTAATACGACACAGAAGGCTGTGGCGATACTGGAAAAACGTTTTCCGGAAGTAGAAAAAATTGTGACCCGTATTGGTGCCAGTGAAATACCTACGGACCCTATGCCACTGGAAATGACAGATATCATGATCTCCCTGAAACCGCCTTCCCAATGGACTTCTGCTAAAACCACGGAAGAGTTGGCGGACAAAATGAGTAAGGCATTAGAAGATGTTCCCGGGTTGACAGCTGGCTTTCAGTTTCCGGTGCAGATGCGATTTAATGAGTTGATTTCGGGGGCAAGGCAGGATGTAGTCTGTAAAATTTTTGGGGAGGATCTGGATCAATTGGCCGCATATGCGCAAGAGTTAGGTGGGTTGGTAGGCACGGTATCCGGAGCGGTAGATACTTATATAGAAACCGTCACCGGATTGCCACAGATCGTCATCAATTATAATCGGGAGGCAATGGCCCGTTACCAAATGAATGTAGCCGATGTAAACCGGCTTGTGAGAAGTGCATTTGCCGGTGAAGTAGCGGGTGTGATTTATGAAAACGAGAGACGATACGAATTGGCGGTTCGGCTGGACGGCACAGCCAGAAAAGACCTGGCAGATGTGCAGGAATTGCTGATACCTACCCGGGGCGGACTTCAAATACCACTATACCAGGTAGCCGAAGTGGGCATCAAAGAGGGTCCGAACCAGATACAAAGAGAGAATGCGCATCGCCGGATTATAGTTGGTTTTAACGTTCGCAACCGAGATGTGGAATCGGTAGTAAATGAACTACAGGAGAAAGTAAGTAAAAACATGAAACTGAAATCGGGCTATTATGTAAAATATGGCGGACAGTTTGAAAATTTGGTGGAGGCTAAGGAGCGTTTGTCCATCGCCGTTCCTGCAGCATTGTTGTTGATCTTATTGATGCTCTATTTTGCATTTGGTTCTCTTAAATATGGGTTGCTTATTTTTTCAGCCATTCCGCTTTCCGCTATTGGAGGTGTTTTTTCGCTGTGGATAAGAGATTTGCCATTTAGTATTTCGGCAGGCGTAGGATTTATCGCCTTGTTTGGTGTAGCAGTGTTAAACGGTATCGTGTTGATTGCTGAATTCAATCGCTTAAAGAAAGAGGGGATGACCGATATCGTTGAAATCATAAAAAAAGGTACACTTACCCGATTGAGACCAGTATTGATGACGGCATCCGTTGCCTCGCTGGGCTTCTTGCCCATGGCGATAAGCCATAGTGTTGGAGCTGAAGTGCAGCGTCCATTGGCAACCGTGGTGATTGGTGGATTGATAACGGCTACACTGCTTACGCTGGTGGTACTACCTGTATTATATAGATGGATGGAAAGCAGCTCCCGAAATAAGTCGAATAAGATTCCAACCGTTATTGTAATTGGTTTGTTATTGTTATCTGTCAATCTTAAAGCACAGCAATCTTTTACATTAGAACAAATGTTGCAACAGGCAGATCTGGCTAATCTTCGTTTGCAGGCAGCTAAAAAACAAACTGCATATTGGCAGCAATTGAAATCCTCCACTTTTGATCCGCCCAAATCGGAATTGGGTGGAGAATATGGTGGCGTTAGCAGCGCCAGGAATGATACTCGGTTTTTTATAAACCAGGGCTTCAGTTTACCGGTGGTGTATAAGCGACAGGCACAGTTATACGAAGCACAGGAGAACGCACAAGAGCAAATGGTGAAATGGCAACAAGCTGATTTGACCCGGGCTTTAAAACGTTCTTTTTATCGGTTGGCCGAATTGACAGAGAGGAGAAAGCTATTGCTTCGTTTGGATACTATCTATGGAAAATTTCAGCAGGCTGCTACTTTGCGTCAGGAAGCGGGAGAAACAAATATTCTGGAAAAAACAACTGCTGATGCTCAATTGCAGCAGTTGCAGTTACAAAGGCAAACGCTGGAAGATGATATGGTGGTAGAATCTACAAGGTTGCAACTGTTATTGAATACAGAAGATTTACCAGTGCCTGTTTATAGTAGGCTAAAAATAGAAACTGCAGATATAGCTGATATAGGCCGAACAACACAGCATCCGGAAGTTTTATATAATAAGATGCTGGAGCAAACCGCTGTTGCACAAACCAACACAGAAAAAGCCAAACTCAATCCTGAATTTTCTGTGGGGTATAGCAATCAGTCTATAGTTGGTTATCAAAGTTTGGACGGAGTGTCACAACAATTTTATGGCGGAGGGTATCGGTTTCATACCGCTATGGTAGGAGTGGGGATTCCTATATTCACTGGTGCTGTCAGAGCCAAAATCCGAGCTGCCCGTGTAAACGAAGATATAAGTCGTTTGCACACAGAAGCTGCTATACAGATGGTAAGCAATAACATCAAACAGTGGCAACAGGAATTTATTAAACAAGAAAAGCAGCTTCGCTATTTTGAGCATACGGGATTAGATCAATCTGAAAAGATCATTCAGTCTGCAGATTTGAGCTTCTCCACCGGTGCCATCAGTTACCTGGAATGGACGGTATTGATGAATAGTGCTGTGACGATTCAGTTGCAATACCTGGATGTTATTCAGTTGTATAATCAGACTATTATAGAACTACAATATTTAAATGCTAAATAAAGTAAATATGCGGAACATATTCTTTTTGCTCATTTTTTTCATTGCAGCTTGTGCTGCTCCTGAGCCCACCAATAATGAGGTGATAGAGGAGCCTGCTGATCACGTAATAGTATCACCCGAACAAATGTCGAATGCAGGAATAGAAACAGGCATCGTACAAAAACATAAAGTCAGCAGTATATTGCGGGTGAACGGTACCGTAGACGTGCCACCACAAAATATAGTGTCTGTCAGTTTTCCATTGGGTGGTTACCTTAAATCGATGCGTTTACTACCGGGTATGAAGGTGAAAAGGGGGGAAACAATTGCCATCATTGAGGATCAGACAATGATTCAATTACAGCAGGATTACCTGGTAACCAAAGCCCGCCTGGAGTTTGCTGAAAAGGATTACCAAAGGCAGGAAACGCTTAATAAGAGTAACGTGAGTGCCGACAAAGTATTACAGCAGTCTAAAGCTGAATATCAATCACAAAAAATAATGCTCAGAGGATTGGAAGAGAAGTTGAGACTAATTGGGATTAATCCGGAAAAACTCACCGATCAGAATATTTCCCGAGCAGTACCCATTTTTGCACCCATCAACGGATTTGTATCTAAGGTAAATGTCAATATCGGCAAATATGTAAACCCGGCAGATGTTTTGTTTGAGTTGATTAATCCGGATGACATACATGCTGCATTGACTGTATTTGAAAAAGACTTGGGAAAAGTGCAACCCAAACAAAAAGTGAAAGTGACTTTTGTAGATGAACCTGGCGTGGAATATGACTGTGAAGTGTTGTTGGTAACTAAAAACGTAGATGATGACCGGCGTGCTTTGGTACATTGCCACTTTGAAAAGCAGCCTAAACAATTGCTGCCCGGCATGTTTTTAAATGCTGCTATCCAGATAAACCATACAGAAGTTACAGCCGTTCCGGAAGATGCGGTGGTAAGATATGGTAAAGACAGTTATTTACTGGAAGAAACAGGAAGCAACAGCTTTTCGCTATTACAAGTAGATACGGGTGTGTTACATGAAGGGGTGGTGGAAGTGAGCAATAAAGACATAGATCTGGAGGGTAAAAAGATTATAGTCAAAAATGCATATCCCATTCTGTCGATGATGAAGAATAAGGGTGACGAGGATTGATAGTTGGTGGTTAATATTTAGCGGGAAATATTGAAAAGCCGATCAAGTTTTGTTGATCGGCTTTTGATTTTTAATTCGTGAGTAATATCAAATGTACTAGCGAAACCTTGTGTATTTTTGTAAAATAAAAGTCGTCACAGCCTGCAAGCTGTTTGAGAGTTTTTTTTCCTCATGCCTACTTTCTTGTTCCTTCCCGAAAAGTCCAAATGCATAATACGGGTTCAATGTCGTTTAGTTAAGCGTAAATAGCTTCAGGCTGAATAATTATCCCGAAATGACTAACGAAATATTAGCCTTATGGAGTTTGATAAGTTCTTTTTTTCAGGGAACTGTAGTTGAGACTACAGTAGCACAGAAGCTTAATCAGGGCATTCCGGGGAATTGGGTGTAATAATTCCCCGGCGGCTTTT
>CAZRYS010000048.1:0-30731 GCA_964604365.1 uncultured Terrimonas sp. | reverse complement strand
GAAATAAATCTCATCCCGTTTAAATAAAAACCTTAACTAAACGGCATTGAAAACGTTTTATGCATTAGACATTTTAATTGTTAGCAAAAGGCTAAGTTATTTAAGCATAACCACCGTTTTTGATAGTCACCTATTTGGTTATTACAAAACATAAGTCAGTCATAGCCTGCAAATTGCTATAAATCTTATGCGCTCTACCATTTTTTTCGTTCCTTTTGTTTGTGCAAAACGAACCCAAAAGCACACGCCATAATAGACCAACAATACTGATGCAACAAATTGATATCTCTTACTCGAAATTCCTATATACATCAAAGAAAGGACCATCCTCCTCTTTCTTTTCTACCTCGTGAGAGCCGGGAGCTGATTTAATCAATATTTTTAATGCTATCGCCCATATAAAAGGAAATAACCAAAGCATTGACAAGTGAAAGGTTCTAACCTTCCTGGAAAATACCATGCTTTTCTTAACCATTTTATGGGCACTGACGGTATAAATAATATAGATCACAATAATGCTTGTTAGCAGTAAATACTTCGTAATTAAAATTGTTGTCATCGTTCTTATGAAAATAAACAGTTTAACACGAACTAGGTTTTAGGCAGATTGGCAATTATAATTGGGCTGATTCGAAATCGGCAGCCAGTTTTTTATCCCTATTAACATTCCAGCTCTTGCCTTTCGTTGAAGATAACCCAACTCTATTCCAATTAATCGATAGCTCCTATCAGTACTAAAATAATTGCAATGGTAAATTAATATTATTCCCGAAAAGAAATAAATATTTTCAGCAATCAAAAACCTATAAATAAAGTCTGCTAACACCGTTACCTATTCATTGTAAACTATAAACGCTGAGATTCCTGGTTCGTATCCCGATGCTCCTTGTTGTTTTTTGACCCAAAACGCATACTAAATGACAGTCCTGCCATGCGGGTTTCATTGATTCTTCTAAAATAAACTGCGGCATTCTGCAGGTTTTGAGTGGTACCGTCCTCCACCCAACCCCGAAAAATATCATCCGCGAATAAGCGAATCTGGGCTTTGCCAGCCATAAATTCATATTGAATAGCAGCATTTAGGCGCCACCTGGGCTTCGTAGAAGTTTGGCCATTCAGGTCTTTATGCCTGTAAAAGAAGTTCAGCTCTGTTTTCCATTTGGGGGAGATAGTAAAATTGTTAAAAAAGTTGAGCCTTCCCGTATACAACTCCTGTCTTATAGGGTTACCAAATGTCTCGCCATTCAGGTATAACCTGATCACATTGATATTGGTATTAACACGCCACCATTGGGTAATAGTGGAGTTGTAATTAGCGGAGATGCCGGCAGCAATTCCCGTGGCTATATTTTCCGGTTGCCTGATAAACAAACTATCCGTTACCCGCAAAGACTGAAAGATAATTTGACTAAACCCGGCATAGATTGCATTAAAGGTTAGTTTACTATTAAGCTGGTATCGTAAATCGAACTGGGTATTAAATTCAGGACGCAGCATAGGGTTTCCACCGCTGAAATTATAGTCATCTTCTTTCACCAAAAAAGGATTCAGCTGTTGAAAACCCGGGCGGTTAATTCGTCTTGAAATACTCAATGTTAAGTTTTTTTTACCGGCACTATCAAGTTTATAGGAAAAAAAGCCGGATGGGAACAAAGAAAAATAAGCATTGTTAAACCAGTTTTCGTGACCGTTCACTTCAGGCTCCGTGCCACGGATATTGGTTTGCTCCCCTCTAAGACCTGCTTTTGCACTGAAACGATTGAATTTCTTTTGCACGCTGATATAGCCTGCCTGTACCGCCTCCCGGTATTTGAAATTGTTGTTGAACTCTTCAATATCGTTTTGATGAAGGTCTTTCTCAGACATTTGAAAAATATTGTGGGTAGATACATTGCTGGTTCTGATACCTGCCTCCAGACCCCAATTTTCATTTGCCGACCAGCTATAGTCCGCCTGTGCATTGTACACTTTAATATTGGTAGGTATGTTGTATTCGTAGAGCAGGGCATCTATATCAGAATACCTGTTTAACTGCATATCTGACCTTTTGTTGTACTCCATATGGTTGGCATCAAATGACAATTGTCCACCATCATTCCGAAACTTATGTAAAGCGTGCAGATTATAGGAATAATTCCTGGTAAGACTCTGCTGATGACTGTATCCATAACCGTTATAAACGTTAAATCCCGATCGATCATCTGACTCGCTGCTATAAACCATTCTGTCGCGCCCGGGATTACGCTGAAGATTAACGATGGCGCCAATGCTGGTAGATTTAGACAAATCGTAATCTACTGCCAGTCGGGTACTTAAACTGTTGAAGCCGGATTTACTAAAATTCTTTTGCAACACCTTGGATAATATTGCTCCTTCATTGTCAAAAAAAACCCGTTCCGTTCTGCCGTCCGAAAACCAGGCATCATGGTTATAGCCAATATTCCCCATCAAACGCAGCTTTTTGTAATTGTAGTTGAGACTTGCATTGCCAAAACCACGAACGTATCTACCCGCATTACTACCTGCATTCAGCGACCCGGAAAATCCCTGAAGTCTGTTCCTTTTCAATACAATGTTGATCATAGAAGCACCACTGGCTTCGTAACTAGCAGGCGGCACGGGTATTAACTCTACTTTCTCCACCGTATTTGCCGGTAATGATTTGAGATAGTTGGCAAGATCGCTTTCAGACATTTGTGTGGGTCTGTTATCGATCATAACGGTAGCAGCCCCTCTCCCATTCAAGCTTACGCTATTACCTTCCACTGTCACGCCAGGTGTTTTTTCCAGCAATTGCAAAACATTGCCAGATGAAGCACCTATCATAGCACTTACATTAACAATGGTTCTATCAAGTTTTTGTTCAATTACCGGCTTTTCGGCTTTTACTACTACTGCATTAAGGCTTTTTATTTCAGCTGCTAATAATACAATTGTCGCCAATTCTACAGAACCTGCTCCTATCGTAATTTTTTTTTCATAGATTTTCATTTCTGTAGCACTTATTCTTAGTAGGTATTTCCCGGGTAACAGCCTTATCAGAAACCGTCCGGCGGTATCTGTTACCGTTGTCTTTGGAGCAACCAGAACAGAGGCGCGAATTACAGGTTTACCCAATTCATCCGTTACCATTCCGGTTACGGCAATTGGTTCCTGGGCTTGAGTAACCTGAAAACTCATCAAAAGCAGTAAGCCTATTATCCAATAGAGTAGAAAACGTAACATAGTAATATTTTTCACAAAACTGCCGTCCAACCTGCATTGCCGGAAATTATAGTGACCAACTGGTACTATCTTAGGATAAACAGGTACTTTCCCCTGATAAGATATTTGAGCTCCACCCAACGTTTTTTTGTCATCATTTGGATGGTGTTCGTCATATTAATTAATTTCACGGCTGTTAGCATTTCATATTTGCGGATATTATTCAACCGATAAAAAACTGGTATGAAAAAAGCCATCGAAACAAAAATGAAAGAAGTCCGCGATCCGCAGAAGAGAAAGAATTGGAACTATGCATTACTTACTGCTTTGTCCTGGACATTACTGTTAATTATAATTGTCCCTTTTGCAAGATTATTATCACAGCAAAACGAAGCACAAATTTCCATATTCTTAACTACTTTATTTATCATTTGTGTGTTTGTAGGTCGCTATATTTCTGGCGTATGGGTGTCTGGACAAAAAACAATCAATAGAAAGCTCTTTTACTGGTTGACTACAGGAATAGTACTCTCGGCATTTTTCTTATTTGTGCAGGCGCAGGCAATGTATGACAAAAGCGAGGCTGCACTTCCAATAGCCTTCTTCTTCGCCAGTGCGATGATAACGATATTCGCTACCTGCTTAGGAATTCTTGTAAAAGTCACTAAATACTCTATCGGACAGGTAACAGAAGCCAAAGCCACGGCTGCCCAAAGCATTTCGGAGCTGCATTTTTTACAGTCCCAGCTCAGTCCTCACTTTCTGTTTAACACCCTCAATAACCTCTACGGCATCTCTCTTTCTCAACATGAAAAAATCCCCTCCATGTTGTTGAAACTCTCTGATCTGCTTCGCTACTCTGTGTACGATGCCAAAGAATTACATGTGCCATTGTCCAATGAAATTGAATATATCAGAAATTATATTGACTTCGAACGTTTGAGAATTGGTGACAGATTGGAACTTGATGTAAACATTGAAGAAGTGTATGGCAACAATATTAAGATTCCCCCATTGCTGTTGATTGTATTCATTGAAAACGCTTTTAAGCATTCAAAGAATACCTTATCGGAAAAAATACAAATAAGTATCATGTTGAAGACCTTTGGAAAAGACATTCTTTTTGCAATTAAAAACAGCTACGATCCTGAAACGGACGCTGGAAGGAAAGACAGCTATAAAGGACTTGGATTTGAAAATGCAAAAAAACGGCTAGACCTTTTATATCCCGACAAATACGAGTTGGTAATATCGGACAAAGACAATATTTATAGTGTTAAATTGCAAATAAAAGAATAGTGCATGAGTGTACAATGCCTGATTGTAGATGATGAACCCATAGCCAGAGACATTGTTCAGTTGTATTGTTCACATCTACCGGTATTAACTGTGAAGGCTTCCGTATCCAATGCTTTTGAGGCCAGAAAGATACTGCAGGAAGAAAAAATAGATATCCTTTTTCTCGATATTAACATGCCCGCACTGGATGGTATCGCATTTCTGAAAACATTGAGAAATGTACCACAGGTGATACTTACCACCGCTTATAAGGAGTATGCTGTAGAAGCATTCGACCTGGCTGTATGCGACTATCTTTTAAAGCCATTTTCACTGGATAGGTTTATAGTGGCGGTAGATAAGGCCATGGAAAAAATAAACCCTGCAGAGGAAAATCGTGCCGATGATAGAAGGGAAAACATTTTTGTAAAAGCAGACGGAAAGATTTTCAATATCCAGTTTGGCGATCTCTTATTTGCAGAAGCCAGTGGCAACTATACAAAGTTATATACACAGGAAGGTTTTGTGATGCCAGCCATGACATTTACTACGTTGGAGTCGATTCTACCACCTGATGTATTCTTAAGAGTACATCGATCTTTTATCATCAACAAATCTAAAATTACGCATGTAGAGGGGAACAGGGTATTCATTCAGAAAAATGAAATACCGATTGGCAACAACTACAAAAACGATTTTCTTTCAGCTTTAGGACTTAGCTGACTTAGAAGTCTTAACACTTAATGCTCCAGCCATAACATCTATTTTCACTCTATCTGTATTGAATATCTTTCGTTTAAGTTTAATAAACCCTCACTAACCGAAAAAGAACCTCTGTTTTATTTCATTTGGCTCATCAAGGTACAATCGTTGAGCTCACAGCACCCAAGTCACATCAGGGCATCCCGGGGAATAGCGGTAATTATTCCCCGGCGGCTTTTGGATACTTTTTCCGCAAAAAGAATCGAAGAAAAAGATTGAAAGCCTTTATATTATTGCTACCCGAAGTCTAAATGAAACAATGCTTACATGTATCCCCCCTCTTTTTACTACTTTATAGATTCATATAAAACTCGTTCATTATTTAAAAATGCGCCTCATGTATAAGAAAGAATGATTGACTTAAGAAGAAGAAAAATAGAAAACTTTCAAAATAAAACAGTGGGCGATTTTGTACAAAAAAGAAAATGTTTTCATTGATATTTGTTTCAACAGTATTTACGAACTATCAACGATTGCATATGCCTCAAAACTATCCAACAATAGCTTTAGTACCAGATTGTATGCCAAAGCAAACTTTTCTTTTTAAAGAGGCAATCTCTAGCCGTTGTAATAAAAAGATCCTTCCCGACAACTGCATACTTTCAAAAGAAAAAGAAAACAATGAAGTTAGTATTTAAAGCATGTTACATAGTTGCCCTGTTATGCCTGATAGGGTTTATTATTTTTACCTCACAGGGTAACCATGGCACAGCCGGGTGGTGGTTGTTGTTTCTTTTTGTAAGCCTGGCGGTCGCATTCAGAGGACACCCGCTCCTGAAAGGTTTCTCTTATACAGTTACCATTCTTTCGGCTGTAGGGATAGCTATGTATCATCCGCAGTATTTTATTGGTATTGGAAACTTTAAGTTTTCAGCTCTGACAATACCGCTATTACAAATTATTATGTTTGGGATGGGTACTGAACTGGGTTTGAAAGATTTTGCAGAAGTATACAAAACACCCAAAACAGTATTAACAGGGTTGATTGCTCAGTTTTCCATAATGCCTTTTATTGGGTTTGGATTGACAAAAGTTTTTAGCTTTCCTGTAGAGATAGCCGCCGGTATTATTTTGATAGGTTGTGTGCCTACAGGATTAGCGTCTAACGTAATGGCGTACCTCGCCAAAGCAAACCTGGCGCTGTCTGTATGTATAACCAGCATGGCCACTCTATTGGCCCCCATATTTACGCCATTGCTAATGAAATGGCTGGGAGGCACCTATATTGAAGTGAAGTTTTGGGCTATGGTTTGGGATATCAGTAAGATAGTTTTGTTCCCTATTGCAGCCGGCGTTTTGTTTAATTATTTTTTGCACGGAAAATTCAAATGGCTGGATAGGGCGATGCCTTATTTTTCCATGGTCGGCATCATGTTTATCCTCATCATATTTACTGCAGCAGGCAGAAACAGCCTGCTCGAAGTAGGAGCCCTGTTGTTGCTGGCGGTATTAATTCACAACGTAAGTGGTTTTGTAATTGGCTACTGGCTGGGGCGTTTGATGGGGTTCAAAGAAAGGGATTGTCGTACACTCTCCATAGAAGTGGGTATGCAAAATGGAGGGTTGGCATCGGGGTTAGCACTAAATATGGGAAAAATGGCGACGGTTGGTCTCGCTCCTGCTATTTTCGGATCGCTGATGAATGTAACAGGATCGTCTCTCGCAAGTTGGTGGCACCAACGGCCGCCCAAAGACAGCTAAAAAACCTAAACCATGACTTACACAATAAATCATCTATGAGCACATACAAGTTTTTTGCCTTAATGATTGCTTTATCGACTATGAGGCTGCATGCAATAAGCCAGGAAGTACAGATTTCAAAAAGTGAATTGATGTCGCTTACTGCATTGTGGAAGGGAGAAAGATTTAATGACGGGCGCCCCAAAGTGCCTGATGCTTTATTGCACCGTATGAAAGCAGTGAGCGTGGAGGAAGCCTGGGCGGTAATGAAAAATGCAGGGTATGCCTACCAGATAGCTTACGACTGGCAGGTTATCAATCCCGATAGCGTACTGGTTGGTCGTGCGGTTACAGCTACCTTTATGCCGGGTCGGCCGGATGTTTGGGGGATAATAGATTCTGTGGGCAAGAAAGCTGGAAAGAAGGGGCAGAATAGTTGGCCGGTAGACCTTTTGGTAAAGGGAGATGTATATGTAGCCGATCAGTTTGGTGCCAGTTTGAATGGTCCAACCATAGGAGACAATGTCGGAAATGCGATCTACGCTAAAACCGGTAATGGTATTGTATATGATGGTGCGCTAAGAGACGTGGAGGGGTTAAAAGAAATCGGAGGGTTTACCTCTTTTTATACCAGCTTTCATCCTTCCTTTCATAATCCTCCGGGAGATTTGACTACAATGATCGTAGGTATCAATAAGCCAACCCGTATCAGGAAAGTAACGGTTATGCCGGGTGATGTGGTGCTGGGAAAAATGGGAGTGGTAGTGTTTGTGCCTCCACACCTGGCGGAAAAAGTTGTTACTACATCAGAAATTGTTCGCCTAAGAGACATGTTTGGTCACCAACGCCTTCGGGAAGGAAAATATACTGCGGGACAAATTGATGCAAGATGGTCCGAAGAGATAGAAAAAGATTTTTCCCGTTGGTTGAATGATCATATCAATGACCTCCCTGTTGGCAAAGAGCAAATACAGGACTTCCTGAAAGAAAGAACATGGTAAATCTTATAACGTTGTAAAGCCCGCTATGTATGTCCAATTCCAGAAGAAATTTTATATCGAAGGCCGCAATAGCCACTGCAATGACGCCTTTAGCTTCCCTTGCCGGATTTGGTAAACCCTATGAAGCAGCACTGGATAATTTTGAAAAGCGATCAGTACCCAGCAATTTGAAAATTACGGATATTAAATGCGGTTATATAAGAGGGAGTCTTTTTGTAAAAGTATTTACCAACCAGGGCATATATGGCTGTGGCGAAGGAGTAGACGCCATCCCGGGCACTTACCATCTTGTGCAAAATTTTGCCCGCCGTATCCATGGACAAAACCCACTGAATGTACATCGCATTTTTGAACATGTCAGACGAACCGGCTTTTTCCAGGGTGCGCAATCGGGTATGTATATAGCGGTGTTATCTGCTATCGAAACCGCTTTGTGGGATATAGCGGGCAAAGCCTTAAATGTACCGGTATACCAGTTGTTGGGGGGCAAGTTCAGAGATAAGATCCGGGTATATTGTGATACGGCCTTATACCAGCGCGACCTTCCGAAACCTAAGGACTTTGCCGATGCCGCTATAAATGCAAAAAAAATGGGGTTTAACGCCATCAAATTTGACCTTGACCAGGCAAATGACCCTAAAAAATATGATTTATACAATTGGACCGCCAGCCCGGGTGAATTGCAGCGAATGGTTGATCAGGTAGCCGCAGCCCGACAGGCTGTAGGACCAGACACTGATATACTGGTGGATATGCATGGACGGTATGATGCGGTGACTGCACAAGCTGTGGCTAAGCGCATGGAGCCTTTTAACCTGCTTTGGTTGGAAGAACCCATACCCGCAGAAAATGCAGAAGCCTATAAGTTGATTACCGAATCAACCAGCACTCCTATAGCCGCCGGTGAAAATCATTACCTGGCACATGGCTTAAGAAGGTTGTTGGAAATAGGAGGTGTAGACATTATTATGCCCGACCTTCAAAAAGCCGGCGGACTGGGAGAAGGCCAGCGAATCGCCAACCTGGCGAATCTCTACTATACACCTTTTGCTCCACATATGGTTGCTTCTTTTTTGGGTGCCATGGCAGCCTGCCATGTGTGTGCATCGGTTCCCAATTTCCTGATTCTGGAATGGCAATCTTATTTCCATACAGACCCTATGTTTAAAGAAATCGTACAATATGACGGGGAATGGGTAAAAAACAGCTTTATCCCCCTTTCAGAAAAACCTGGTATAGGCGTAGACATTAATATTGAAGCCATGAAAAAATACGCCATTCCAGGAATTCCATTTTTTGACTAACCACTGTTGTAAAAAACTGCTTTCAATAAAGCGAAGCGCATTGAATCTCCAGTACAAATACTGGCAATTGCTTTCAATTAATGGCGTACATTAGATCATTGACAACACGAGTACGGCACACGGGTAAAGTATAAGGGTTGTGAATTGCTTTCAATTAATGGCGTACATTAGATCATTGACAACACGCGTTTTCGAAATGCTTAAAGAATTCGGGTTGTGAATTGCTTTCAATTAATGGCGTACATTAGATCATTGACAACGTTAAAAAGTACTGGATAGATTCAGAAGAGTTGTGAATTGCTTTCAATTAATGGCGTACATTAGATCATTGACAACACTCCTGCAAAACAGGATTGTGGATGGATGGTTGTGAATTGCTTTCAATTAATGGCGTACATTAGATCATTGACAACTCAAAAAATTCAAATATGCCATACTCGACAGTTGTGAATTGCTTTCAATTAATGGCGTACATTAGATCATTGACAACCTATAAGTACAAGTAGAAACGTTGTTTTCAGTTGTGAATTGCTTTCAATTAATGGCGTACATTAGATCATTGACAACAAAAGAATTTTCAGGATGAAATAGACAAATGTTGTGAATTGCTTTCAATTAATGGCGTACATTAGATCATTGACAACATTAATAAAGCGGGTAACAGTCCGTTAGTAGTTGTGAATTGCTTTCAATTAATGGCGTACATTAGATCATTGACAACCCGGCCCTGGGTAATACACCGGCACAACCGGGTTGTGAATTGCTTTCAATTAATGGCGTACATTAGATCATTGACAACTGTGTAATATTCTTAAACGTACGCCGGATAGTTGTGAATTGCTTTCAATTAATGGCGTACATTAGATCATTGACAACAATCTTTCGCAGTGTTCACAAGAGTGTCCCGTTGTGAATTGCTTTCAATTAATGGCGTACATTAGATCATTGACAACTCTGGCTATGGATATACTCGATATCGAACGGTTGTGAATTGCTTTCAATTAATGGCGTACATTAGATCATTGACAACGTTAGAAATGGACGTTATACGCAGCCTCTCGTTGTGAATTGCTTTCAATTAATGGCGTACATTAGATCATTGACAACCATTGGTATTAGCTTATCTTTGTGGAGATAGTTGTGAATTGCTTTCAATTAATGGCGTACATTAGATCATTGACAACGCGTCACCGCCTACAGCACATCCAACAGGGTTGTGAATTGCTTTCAATTAATGGCGTACATTAGATCATTGACAACTAATACGACTGTCGGTATAGATTTTCAAGGGTTGTGAATTGCTTTCAATTAATGGCGTACATTAGATCATTGACAACGCCAGCATCGAACCCGAACCGGTGATCGAAGTTGTGAATTGCTTTCAATTAATGGCGTACATTAGATCATTGACAACATTACAGTTTTCTTCTTTCGGTGACGCTTAGTTGTGAATTGCTTTCAATTAATGGCGTACATTAGATCATTGACAACAGGAACCTTATAAGTACTTGTTTGTCAATATATTAACACAAAAATAGGATTTTAAATTTGTCTTCATAAAGCATTCTTAAAATCCTATTCTTCCGTTAAAACAGTTCCAATTGTTGCACTATATCCGGACTTTTGGTAATCTCCCTGCCCCTATAAATTTCCATCATACCAAATTGTTTATCCGTAATACACATAATCCCTACATGTCCTTTCTCGGGTAAAATGCTCTTGACCCTCTTAATATGGACATCCGCATTTTCCTTACTGGCACAATGCCGCATGTAAATGCTAAATTGAAACATATTGAAGCCATCCAACATGATAGACTTTCTAAATTTAGCATAGATTTTTTTATCGCGCTTTGTTTCCGTTGGCAAGTCGAAAAAGACGAGTACCCACATAATTCTATATGCATTTAATCGGTTAAACATATCATTATAGTTCAGGGTAAATAATCTTTCTCAGGCTGCCCTCAAAACATTTCGACAAGCTGGCTGTTGTTCTTTGTACTGCGTTCATTAATGGACTTCGTTTTCCGTCTATCATCACATCAATAACGGGCAACTCCAACAATTTCCTTTTCAACAAAGGAGTCAGATTCCAAAATTCAGGTTCGGTCCTAACGATTTTGCAAACTATTTCATCTACATAAGGCCGATATGGCTCCATAATATCATCTGCCAGACAATAGGCATTGTATTGATTGCGATGGTGAATGCCCAGTGTTGGTAATAACCCACTCCCAACAAGGCTTCTGGCAACAACAGCCCTCAGAATAGCATACCCATAATTCAGTAAATTATTGGGTGGAAACCCCAGGCGGTCACGGCTAAATGCTAATTCTTGACCAAATATTCGTTTCCAATAATAGCTTGCTGCCTTAGCTTCGTGGTTGTCACTGTCCCCACTTTTCACTTCTTTTACATAATGTAGTAATTGTTTAAAATCTCTGGATTCCTTTTGTAATAAAGCCGCCTGATTTTGAACTTTTGCTATTACAGTTTGTTGCCAAAGTTGTTTTTTTAAAGGAAGAGATGACTCTATTTGAGTCTTAAAACGTTGACTCTGCAACGTGTTCCCATCCAATGACAACAGTAGTCCGGTAGGATGATGGGTTTCATTGCAGGTGATTACCGCTGTATTATTTGCCAATAATTTAGCAATTAATGACTGTGTAATAGTAATTTGCTGATGATCTAAGATCAGCAAACCTATATCCTCAATAGGAGTTGTTTTTACTTCGCCCGAGTCGGCAAGCCGAATCACCAATTGCTCATCCTTTGTTTTAAGATAAGCAGGATTGCCAAAATATAGCGTACGTTTAATCAAGGCAACTAGAATTTGAAGACGATAGAACCATCAATCTTAAAGTCGAAATCTTTTCCTTCGACTACAAACACTGGCTTAATTGGCTTAAATAATATCCTTGGGGCGATGAAATCTTTTTGAAATCTACTAAACCCATCTTTCCCGGCAGCTTTGAATGTTTCTTTTGGGAAAGCTTTAATTAATTCATCATCACTCCTAGCTTCCAAATGGTGCTGGAATAATATGTTTCCTGCCGAGGCTTGGTGCAAACGCTTTACAAAATATAATCTTTTAGAGATTTCTATTTTATCATTTACTAAATCCCTAATCTCGTCCAAAGACTCACAAAAGAGAACCTTTTGTCCAACTTCAAAAATGTGTATGAGTCTAGCTTCCTTTTTTTTAATCAAAACAGGTTGTTTAGAAGAAAATAGTTCCATTTTACTTTCAGGTAATCCCAAAACACTCACGTGTCTTGCTGCCTCAAAGCGATTTATAGATACTATATCTCGATCTCCATCTTCATTCTCATACAAAGCGAAAAGATAGTTTTCTCCAGAATCTGCATAGATATAGTTTTTATATTCCTTTGAAGATTTATAAACCTGGCTTTTTACAACCGTAGCATTATCAGCATTCATAAAGCCTCTTGCGGCTTTAACTCTACAACGAAGATGCCGAACAAGTCTCCCTTGAAAACCTCTTAACTCACTCTGTTTTACACCTTGTGATATTTGACTTTTTAAATGCTCAGAAATATGTTGATCAATTACAATATCGGACGTGAAATTTACTTTATCAATTGGCTTTCTAAGCACCATCCAGATTTCATCTTTGCCATCAATTTGGTTGTAAGTGATATACCCTTCATCGGTTCTTAGCAAAGTCCCCTTTTCATCTTTTGCGGCAATTTTAATTTTGCCGTAGTTTGTTTGACGATGCAGTTCTCCTCTTACTGAATCTCCGTTAGCTATTTTTACAACTTTTACAAGCTTATTCCCGTTATTGTCTAATTTGTGTCTTCCTTTCTCAAAAACATAAGTCATTTTATCTTTCACATTGTCTTTTAGAATCTGTATTGTTTTTTTATTTTTAGGACTGAACCTTGTCAACCAAACTTTACCTTTTTCATCAATAATCTCAGAATATCTTAGCCAAACCAATTCTCCTCTTGTTCTTACATTTTTTTTACCTGACGCCAGCACATTGTCTTTGTCTGCCATATTGTTAATTAGGATATTTTTCTCAATTTCCTCAATCATCGAATAATTAAAGGTGCGAAAAGGACTCTCATGATACTGTTTAGTTTTGTTTTGCTCTTCAAATTCGTATGATTTTTTGAGAATCTCCTCTCTTTTTCTTGGTGGCGGAATAAGTGTTAGCGTTGCTGCATCTATGGCATGATGGGAGTGCTTACTTCTGTCTTTTACGTCTTTTTTCGGTTGTATACCATATATTTTTCTAAATTCTGCGGTAATGGTGCCTTTAATTACATCTACTTTATTGAATATGGTATTTAAGTAGTGTAAAGCATATTTTGTGATAATCTGTGTATCCACCAATTGGCTGTTTACGAATCCAGCAGGTAGTTCATTTCTGGTAAACCTGTCTAATTTGTTTTTCCAATAGTCGTAATCCATTTGTCTCAAATGTCTTTGTCTGATTGCATCATCTTTTGCTTGCTTGTCTGCTGCTACCTTTGATTTCATTTTCCAAAAGTCAATTTGTCTAAAAAGTTCATCAACACGTTTTTTCCAGGCTTCCAGTCTTTGTTTTATTGCAGTATACCCATGTGAGTCAATTTCATAATTTGGCAAATCAACGGGTAAGCGATTGCTTTTTATCCCTCTATTGTAATCAGCGTAACATACTGTTAGGTTAGCCAAAGAATTATCAAACGATTTGCTTCTAGGTATGGTATGTTCAAAATCAATTGTATTAGCATCAAACAAGTTTGCTATACTTATGATTCTACCAGAATACATACAGATGCAATTTTGCTCTTTCCATAATCGGTATTTCTGAATATCTTTTTCCGAAACTGAAATTTTCTTATTGTTTTCAATGGTACTTATTGTTTTTTTAACCTCTTCATATTGTTCAAGTTGCTCAGTCCATATCCTTAATTTGTCGACATCTGAATCGCTATACGGATTGGCTAACCCAGTAAACTGTTTTTCTTTTATTAGTTCACCAATAGCGGCAGCAAATGAGCGATTCTCAGCCTCTCTATCTCTTTGATGCTTTTCTATTGCCCATCTTTTATTACTGTCATTTAATTCTCTTGCTATTTCAATAACAATTTTCGTATCCTCATCAATCTTTCCTGTTTCAATCAGGTAGTTTATCACATCTCTTAGCTTGAAAAGTGTTTTATAGGCCATTGGATTTTTAAACGCCGCAGTTTTAGGACTCAGCAAATATTGCTGTCCATCGTTCTTAGGGTAAATGGCAATTTGTGATGGATGGTAAATTTTATTTAATCTTTTATCATCCACTTCGAAATTATCCGAGAGGAATTCTTTAACTTGATTTACCAGATGTGGCGGTTTGATATGCTCTCGTTTTGATGATGCAAAGAAGTTTTCGTAGTATTTAGTGACTTTTTGAATTAGAGAATCTTTATCTTCCTTGTTTAAAGCTTCCCATGTCATTTCACCAAAATGCTCTCTTGCAGTCGTTTCAATATCTTTCAAATCACTATCAACTAATTGGTATGAAGTGTTCTTCCAGCCAAACTTATCTACGTTATCGAGAGCGTAGTATTTGAAAATCAGATTATTGACTATTGTTACAACTGTCTTTTCCTGCCTATTTGATTTTATAACTTTGTTTATACCTTCAAGTATATTTTGCTTATTATCTTCAAATATATCTGCGTTAAGTATTTCAGGGATTTTAGCAAGAATCACCGCATCGGAATAAATCATCCCCTCTCTTAAAAAAGGAAGAATATTGTTGATAGCCTGTAGGCTTAAATTAGCATATCCAACTGGAAAAGATTTGAAGGCGGCAACGAGTTCTTTTATCTGGTCATCATTCAGATTTAAAACATTGCTTAAAAACTCATTGAAGTACTCCTCATCTTCAAATGAAAAAAGAATATGCCATATATCATCTATTCTATAGGTGATATTTTGGGATTCACCTTTTTTATTCTTCCTAATCACCTGTCTTTCGAAGTTTTGCCAATCATCACCGAAAGCAGCTTTTAACCGTGCAGAGACAGGGCACGAAGAGACCGAAATGTTATCCATGTTAGGTCCGTAGTTTAGCTCCCAATCTTTTCCTCCATTAGCTTTTATAAACTTTCTAATTTGAGAAAATTCAAGATCTCTAGATTTTAGAAAAAATTTTTCATTATAGAGTTTTTCTTTTATTGTGAGAGGTACTGGTTCAAACTGTGCGTCGTCAGTCAAACGATATTTAATATTGTTGATAAAGGACCATGCTCTGTATTCTTCATATTTTGGATGACTGATCGGACAACGAGGCTTTGAGGTTTCAAGTGTACATTTTCCTACCAACCCTTTTTGTGAACGAAGTGGCCGCTGATAAAATATGGCTTTTAGAATTTTCGCTTGAAAGTTTTCTTCACTATTCTGGTAATTTAGAATTTTTATAGCTTCAAATTGGTAATCTGAACGCAATGTATACCTGTTTCTAACCCTGGTTCCTTGGTCTTCCAAAAAAGCAAAAGCTGCACCCAGTGATCCGTTTTCTGTTATGATATTTTCATATTCGTTCCGACCAGTGGTTTTGGTTTCGCTACTTCCCTTATATACTGCCGTTTCTTCATTTGCTCCTGTTTTGCGACTACTTTTAAAACCACGTCTTTGAGCAATGTGATATAGCGCTCTACCAATTTTGTAGTTGCTCGCTGGCTTTTCGAGGTCTAGTTTTGATGAAATTAATTCTCTCCTTAGTTGATAAGGACTTGAATAGTCTGGAATTCCATCCCCATTAAAATCTAGTTTTATCCAATTGTTAAAGGCAAAATCATCCACAGGAAATACTCTGCCGACACCCTTTTTATAGTTTTTCCATTGATTAAGTTTTTCGATAGATAAAGGACAATAGCCATTTTCAATTAGTTTTTCTAAAGTTGCCCATTTCCTGTATCTTCTTGAGTTATAAAGCCTTCTTGATGATCTGTGTCTGGTTCTCTCTGCTGCAAATGAAAACTCACCAGATTTTCCTTCACCAACTCCCTTACGAAAAGTGTAAACACCATACCAAGTAAACTCATTGTTTTCTCTTAGTGTAAGTCCAATAGAGTTTGTTCCTAAATCAATACCCAAAATTCTGTTCATAGTATTTGGTTGTTAAGTATATTTTATTCAACTTTGAGAACGAAAGACAATTCACAACAAGGCTATAAGCCGAAGAATTCTTGATCCTGCGTACTCCGTGGGATTTTTTTATTTCTTCATTTTCTTTTGTGATTACAGCCCAATCAATACAGTGAATGACTACTGCGAGGCAGAGGATTCGAGTGGATGGCATAAGCAATAAGGTTCAGGGGTTGAAAAAATAAATATAACATTTTTATTGAAAGTATAGTCAAACTTTTCCTATCTTCATACCTGAAAGCAATTCACAATAAGGATTATTCCGTTGTGAAAACATTCGGTTAGCTCCTTGTCCGCAACAGGGGCTTTTTTATTCTACGCATTCTATTCTTTTCACTACTTATGTGAATGAATAATAATCGGTGAAGCTATATCGTTCTAGTAAGTATTCTTCAGTTAAAGAAACTTATGAAACAGGGAGTATTTTTTTGCCTTTTGATAGCCGGACTGTTAGGTTGTAATGAAAATTCCATTGAAAATCAATCTACAAAAAATTCTACTGAAGATATTTCTGATAAAATTCAACAATTAGACAATGATCTTGCTGCCATCAACCACAAACAGTTAAAGGGCGAAACAGTAATATGGGAAACCGGCGAAACAGCCAATTGCCCGCCGGGGTCTGGTGAAATAACCTATTATGGTGACGCGGGTAAAGAAGAGAAAATTGTTGAAAAAGTATACGGTAATGGAAGTGAATTATTAACGGAATATTATCTGAAAGCAGGGGAGATTTTTTTGATAACAGAACAGAGCACGTATTATCCACCCGCTGAGGATTCCAGTCCTGTAATATATCTTGTCAAAACATATATAGAAGATAAAAAACCTGTAAAAATTGAAGACGAACAAAAAGTAACAAATACAGGAATGCAAGAAGAACAGATCGCGAACCTGCAAAGAAAGCTTGATTACGTAAAAACACTTTTGCCCAGGAAAAACAGGGAAGAATTACTTCAACTAAACTGCTCGGATTATAACACCGATGTATTCTGATTAACGACATCAATCAGTCCATTGAGCATCTTCAGCCAACTCTTGAATAATATACATCATAACGCCTCCCGCCTCTTTTCCTGGAGACATACTTGTAAGATATGCTGCAGCATGTAATGTAGTTCCGGCTTCAAAAAACGCAGGCTTTATGATATAACCCAACTCATCCATTCCCAACCCTATAACAAATTTTGGACCTTTATTTTTCATCAATTTTTTGCTTTCCAGCGAATACAACGGAGAGCTTTCTCCCGGATGTGTTACAAATGTGGCTTCGCCAATTGACAGCCAGGCAATTTCTGTTAAAATACCATCACTGATATCTCGATTGATCACACCAGCTGCTGCCAGGTCACGAAAATTTTTATTGGATACGGGCACTTCAAAAAGCCGGGAACTGAATTGTAGTTTATTCTCCTGTATTGAGGTCGTCTTTTTTAATGCCTCTGAAACAGCCTGTCCGAGCGCAATGCCTTTTTTTTCGGCTTCTTCAAAAGTTCTCGCTGTATTTTCGGGTTGAATCCAGCCACCAACCGCCCCCTGCAGATATAAATTAACACCCCCGATATCTGATTTCAAATGCCGATAGAGCCCTGCCGGAAAGTCTGCACTTACCCGAGTGTTTTCCTTATCCAAAAATGTTGGATGGCAGGCGAAATTTGTCAACGAGGCGATATTCTTTCCTTTGCGATTAATAAACTGTAAAACGCTCACTTCCCTGTCCAGCTCAGTTTTATCCGATACATTTTCTACCCAGCCTTCCCCAAAAGAAGTGGTTGCATATCTTGCGGTAGCTATCACCCGTTTTTTCCACGCCGTTACCACAACGTCTGCCGTTGTTTTAACCAGATGTTCAATATAAGCGCTATCCGTTCCACTCTGTAGGGGTCCTTCCCCCCAGAGGCCTATTACATCTGGTGCAGCATGTGTATGGGTAGAGGACACTATTATCCGGTCGGCATTAAAATCGCCCCGGGGAATTTTTTCTTCTACAAGATCCCTGATCCGTTTTACGAGTGGATATGGAAGGCCTATACAATCAACAGTCACAATGGCAACCGCGTAATCGTTGGCGGCTACTACAACTGCTTTTGCTAACAAGTCGTCGTGTATGCCACTACTTTTCCGGTTGTGTTGATAGCCTGCCAGAAAAACGCCATCTGCCGGATTAATTTTAGCTTCGGCAGCCCCCACTAAAAAAGTGCCTTGTGTTTGCGAAGCCCCAACAGATATTACCCCAGTACATACAAGTAATACCAACAGCCTTTTTGTCCATAGATTTCTTTTGCTTAAACCTTCAAAAATTCTGTATTTTGCCTTCATATTCAAAAATTAATCCTTATGCAATCTAATCGTCGTGTCTTTCTTAGGCAAATGGGTACTCTGTTAGCGGGGTCCGGAATTATTTCAAACTTACCACTTGATTCGTTTGCTGCAGATAAGAAATCTTTTTTCGAAATTTCTTTAGCACAATGGTCACTTCACAAAGCACTATTCAGTAAAAAAATAGACAACCTCGATTTTCCTGCTGTCACCAAAAAAGAATTTGGTATTGACGTAGTAGAATACGTAAATCAGTTTTTTAAAGATAAGGCAAATGATACAAATTACCTTAACGAACTGATGAAAAGAGTGAATGATAATGGTGTAAAAAATCATCTAATAATGATAGACGGAGAAGGCGGGCTCGGCGATACAGATGAAGCAAAAAGGAAACAAAGTGTAGAAAATCATTATAAGTGGGTAGATGCGGCAAAATATTTGGGATGCAGTACTATCCGGGTGAATAGCTACGGTACAGGTAGTGCGGAAGAAGTTCAGAAGGCTGCGATAGATGGGTTAGGACGCCTAGGTGAATATGGTGAAAAGGTGGGCATTAATATTATTGTAGAGAACCATGGCAGTTACTCCTCTAACGGTAAGTGGCTGGCAGATGTGATGAAACAGGTAAACAAAAAGAACGTAGGCACGTTGCCTGACTTTGGTAACTTTTGCATTAAACGTGAAAATGGAAAATGCGTAGAAGAGTATGATCGCTATAAAGGGGTGGAAGAACTGATGCCATTTGCAAAAGGGGCCAGTGCGAAAACGTACGATTTTGATGCCAAGGGAAATTGCATTGAAACCGACTATAAAAAAGTCATGAAAATTATTAAAAAATCTGGCTTCAGTGGATATATAGGCATTGAATATGAAGGTAGCAACCTGGATGAATATGAAGGTATCAAAAAAACTAAAATATTACTGGAAAGAATGGGAGGAACTGTTTAAGGGTACCGGACATTGTTAAAGCGGGTTCATCACGAACCCGCTTTTTTATTGCGGATTTTAAAAGACATATACCCATCCGAATACCGTAAATTTTAAATTTTAAAAAATACCAGCTAAAGATAAAACTTTGCAATTTCCCCTTAACTTCATACAAAACTTTTTGTATGAAGTTGTTCCCGTTAACCGTTAGACGCTCTGTAGAATTGTTGGGTATCTGCCTGGTATTGATTCTGTTTTATGTGGGGAACGAAATAATAATGCCGTTGCTTATGGCATTTTTTCTAAGTTTGATGTTGCTGCCAATGTACCGTTTTTTTCGGCGTATTAAAGTCCCCGAACTAATAGGAATTGTATTGGTAATATTGATTGCCGTGCTGGCAGTAGCGGGCATTCTTACATTTTTTTCTTTCCAGGTGGCCGCGCTGGTGAATGATTTTCCACAGCTTCAAAAAAACCTGAATGAGCATTGGCATACATTAAGCTCCTGGATAACCAGCACTTTTAAAATTTCGCTTGATGAGCAGATAAATATGCTTCGGGACCAGGGAAACAAATTGCTTAATAATGCCGGCTCCTATTTGAGCGGGGCAGCGGTATCCTTAACCGGTGTTTTTGTATTCGTTGGTTTATTGCCCATTTACGTTTTCTTAATTCTTTTTTATAAAAACCTTTTACTCAGGTTTGTTTTTTTATGGTTTAAAAAGGAAGACCATGTCCAGGTAGAATCGGCGTTGAGAGAAACAGAGGTGATAGTTAAAAGCTACCTCATCGGATTGCTAATCCAGATTACCTATATGACCATTCTATTGGGTGTCACTCTCCTTTTGATCGGCATTAAACATGCGCTGTTAATCGCCATTATATTTGCCTTTCTTAACCTGATTCCCTATGTAGGCGCGCTCATCGGAAATGTAATTGGCGTATTACTTACACTTACCTCTTCAAATGATTTGTGGCAGGTTGTTGTAGTGTTATGTGTTATTGCAGCGGTGCAGTTTCTCGACAACAACATACTGATGCCAAAGATTGTGGGATCTAAGGTTAAAATTAATGCGTTGGTAAGCATTGTTGGTGTGGTGTTGGGGGGAACGCTGGCTGGCATATCCGGAATGTTCCTTTCGCTACCTATTATGGCAATCATGAAGGTGATCTTTGATCATACAACCGAGTTTAAACATTGGGGCGTATTGTTTGGTGACGATCGGCCCGGACTAAGTCCTATGACCAATCCTGCGGTGAGGTTACGAAACAGGCATGTACGGTTTAAAGACGAGGAAAAGGAGCCCGACATCGTTACGGATAAAAAAATAGAAACAAAAGGAGAAGACAGCGAAGCAACAAGTTAAGGTTGTACTTCAAATCCAAGTTTATCCAGCCCCTTTTTAATTTCCGGACAACTCATAAAAAGGTTCCATAGTAAGCTGGTGCGATAATTCTCTATCATTACAATGATTGGACCCTGATCTATAGCCAGGTGGCTGGATGCATACCAGTTACGTGTTTCATTAAATGCGTCTACAAAGCCGTACTCGCTCCATATTTTATCACCAAGATTGTAATAGAAATGCTTGAGCGCCTGCATGGAATATTCCGGTGTATAGGGAAATGCCGATAGTGCTGCAGTCGGTGTTATGGTACCCAGGTCTTCTGTTGGCGAATGGGCAGCATATCCGCTGTACGTGTCACTGGCAGTCAACCCCCAACTATTGACACCGTACCCTTTAAATTCTTTTGGATTGTCTATACAATACGCCCTGTTGATGAGTGTATGGTTTCGGTTTTGCTCCCAGTAATCAGCATAACGATCCTTCAAGCCCTTCGGATTTAATCCCAGGAAAGAATAGTGTGAGAAAAATAAGGGTCCGCCATAGTCAAAACCCAGGGGTAATACTATATCGTAAAACTTCTTTCCATTCTTAAAGAAATTGCTTTGTACCCAGCCGTTGTGATAAACAGATGCGGGTACGGGATAACGTTCTGCACTGGCTGCTAATACATAGGTGATAAGGCATTCATTAAAACCCCGTAAAGGGAAGTTCATTGCCCATCCGTTATTAGGACTCCAATGCCAGTACAATACATCCTGTCCATCCTTTGTAAACCAATCCCACTCAATGTCATTCCAGAGCCAATTGATACGATGCCGTAATTCTCTTTCGGCATTATTGTCTGCGTCAAAATACTGCCTGGCAGACAGCAACCCTTGAAATAAAAAAGAGTTTTCTACCAGGTCTGCGCCATCATCTTTCCGGCTGAAAGGAATGGTTTTGCCCGTTGCACCATTCAGCCAATGTGGAAAAACACCATGATATGCGTCTGCTTTTGCCAGGAACTTCACCATTTTTAGAAGGAAATTTACAGCGGTGTCGCGTCCAATCCATTTACGTTCTGTGGCTACCACTACAGCCATAATACCAAAGCCGCTCCCCCCTGTTGTTACTACGTCGCTGCCGTAATCATAAGCGATATTGCTACGTTCCCTTGCCAGCCCGCTTACCGGATGCGCAAAATCCCAGAAATACCGGAAGGTCTGTTTCTGCACCAGGTCCAGTAAGGCGCTATCCGACAGGTTTTGGGGACGATTTGCCGGATTGAAAGATGCAGTTTTCTTTGATTGTGCTTCTGCGCCGAATGACAGTACGCAAACAAATAGAAGTAGGTGTAATATTTTCATGATTTCTAAATACGATTTAAAGTCCCGTACCATTAAAGCCAAGCGTATGTAAAGCTGTTTTCACCTCGGGACAACTCATAAATAAATTCCATAACAAACCACTTCGGTAATTTTCAATCATCGCTATTTGGGGTCCCTGGTCAATAGCCAGATAAGAATTGGAAAACCACGGATCGGTCAACGAAAATGCATCAACAAAACCATAGTTTTTCCAAAGTTTGTCACCCAGCACATAATAGAAAAACTTTAATGCCTTCATACTCTCGTTGGGGGTATAGGGCAAAGAGGATACGGCTGCTGTAGGGGCAACTATACCAATGTCATTTTCCGGTGAACTGGCCGCATAGCCATTCGGAATATCGCTGGCCGTTAATCCCCAGCAGGAATCACTATAGCCGAACTTTTTGGGGTTGTCAACGCAATAGGTATAGTTAATCAGGGTATGATTGGTGGTTTGAATTTCGTAGTTTGCGTAGCTGTCAGATAATCCTTTGGGATTAATGCCCAGAAAAGAATATTGGGAAAGGAAGAGTGGTCCACCCATTGCAGGTCCCAGCGGCAGCGTAAATCCCAAATATACATTTCCATTTTTCATATTGCCGCCCGACGCCCATCCCTTATGATATACTGCTGCCGGTACCGCATGTGTGGGAGCGGCAGCGGCCAACACGTAAGTAATCAGGCATTCATTCCACCCTTTAACCGGAAGGTTTATATCCCAGCCATACTTGGAACTCCAGTGCCAGTATAAAACCTCCTCCCCTTCCCGCCGGAACCAATCCCATTCAATCCCTTGCCATATTTCGTTGATATCATCCCGCAGCGTTTTTTCCACTCCCGATCCATCAAAATATTGCCGTGCACACAACAAACCCTGCATCAGTAAAGAGGTTTCTACCAGATCCGCACCATCATCTTTTTCACTAAAGCGCACAGTGGCGCCGGTATTGCCATTCAGCCAGTGCGGGTAAGCACCCTTGAAAGTATCAGCAGTATTTTTCAAAAAACCCACGATAGTCCGTACTCTCTCCAATCCTTGCTGCCGGGTGATAAATCCACGATGGATACCCGTTATAATTGCCATAATACCGAATCCGGAGCCACCGGAAGTTACCAGGTTATCATCTCCATTGCTTCTTTCTCTGATCATTCCGGATACCGGGTGTGCAAAATCCCAAAAATAGCGAAAGGTTTGACGTTGTACCAAAGTCAGTAATTCCTGGTCAGTGATAGCGGGAAATTTTCTGGCAGAATCGATGCCCGTGGAGAACCGGGTGATAGACGCTACCAAGAGGGGCTTGCCATTTGCGGATTGTAGCCTTTTATCTATAGAGATGGAAAAACGGGATAGTCCCTCCAGCCGGCTGGTTGGTGTTAATATAAGTTCTTTATCATCGTTGGAAAAGGTCAGAAGTGCATCCAGCTTTCCATTATTGTCATCCAGCAGTGCTACGGCGGCTGCGGATGATTTGTCAACAGGTAAAGAAAAGTGTACTGCAATGGAAGGCCTGCCGGCTGTCATAGAAATATTATCACCTGTTTTGCCATCAACTGCTACGGTTCTGACACTGAAACTTTCTTGCAAAACCGGACTTACCTTTTTGCCGCAGGCAAATAGTAGCACAAAAAAAAATCCTGCAATTGTTTTTATAGGTGGTGCAATCATATCGGCTACGAATGTACAGAATTTTATAGCCGTTGATCGTTTGCAAAAAGGAGGGACAATAAAAAAGGGGCATAAAGCCCCTGTTGTTGCGAGGGGAAGGATCGAACTCCCGACCTTCGGGTTATGAGCCCGACGAGCTACCGCTGCTCTACCTCGCGATATAATAAGTTTGAATTTCTTAAGAACTAAGCCATTGCCTGTTGCGATGGGAGTGCAAATGTAAGGCGATATATTTTATCCGCCAAACTATTTTTGTTGAATTACCTTTGCCGGAATTTTTAACTGTTTCATGAAAGTAGGGTTTGTTAATATTTTTGGGAAACCAAATGCTGGTAAAAGTACACTGCTCAATGCATTGATTGGTGAGAAACTGGCTATTGTATCGCCCAAGGTGCAAACTACCCGTCATAGAATAAAAGGTTTTCTAAATACCGATGAATACCAGATTATCTTTTCTGATACACCCGGAATAATAGAACCTAAATATAAGCTTCATGAAAAAATGATGCAGTCGGTTAAAAGTGGTTTAGAAGATGCCGACCTCGCACTATTGCTGGTAGATGTAAACGACAACCTGGAAGAAGCGGATGTTATATTCTCAGGACTAAAACTAAAAGTGCCGGCTTTTGTGATAGTCAATAAAACAGACAAGGCATCTGCAGCGAAACTAAAGGAGGTATCTACATTTTTTGAGGGCAAAAAATATTGCAGTAAACTATTGGCTGTTTCTGCTTTAAAACAGCAAAACACAGACCTGTTGCTTCAGCATATAATAGATGCTTTGCCGGAGGGAGAACCCTTTTATGATAGCGAAGATCTGACAGATTTGCCTACGCGCTTTTTTGTGGGGGAAATGGTCCGGGAGCGGATATTTGAATACTTCGAAGATGAGATTCCCTATCACACAGCCGTGATGGTAACGGAGTTTAAAGAAAAAACCGGCCTGATTAAAATTACAGCCGAAATTATCGTACATCGCGAAACACAAAAAGCGATCATTATCGGGGAAAAGGGAAAAATGATTAAAAAGATCGGCAGCAATGCACGGCAGGAAATAGAACAGTTTCTAAACAGCAAAGTGTTCCTGGAGCTGTTTGTGAAAGTACGCCCCAAATGGCGCGATAATGATTTACATTTAAAAGAATACGGATACTAAGTACTTAGTAGTAAGTCGTTATTTTTCACTTACTATTAATTCTTTAACAACTGAATAAAAATGAGTTTTACAATAGCAGTAACAGGAAGACCCAATGTGGGCAAGAGTACTTTTTTCAACCGGATGTTGGAAGAACGTAAAGCCATTGTGGATGATATGAGTGGGGTAACCCGTGACCGCCAGTATGGTGTTTCAGACTGGAATGGAAAGAATTTTAATATAGTAGATACCGGCGGGTTTGTAGCGGGTAGCGACGATGTGTTTGAATCTGAAATTCGAAAACAGGTGAAGATTGCATTGAATGAAGCTAATGCAATTATTTTCATGGTAGATGTAACAACAGGCATTACCGTACTGGATGAAGCATTTGCCGATATACTAAGGGAGGTGAATAAACCGATCTTCCTGGTGGTGAATAAGGTAGACAATGCTGAAAGGATGTTGGATGCAACTGAATTTTACAGCATGGGTTTCGAAAATGTCTTTTTTGTGTCGAGTATTAGCGGTAGTGGTACAGGAGAATTGTTGGACGAGATCGCAACGCTGATACCTGAAAAAGAATCAGGGGATGAAGAAAAAGACCCGCTACCAAGATTTGCGATCATAGGGCAACCCAATGTTGGAAAATCATCCTTACTAAATGCCTTGACCGGAGAAGACCGTACTATAGTAAGTGAGATTGCAGGCACCACCCGTGACACCATTCACACACACTATAATCTTTTTCAAAAAGAATTTATCCTCATCGATACAGCCGGTATACGGCGTAAGAAAAAAGTGGAAGAAGACCTGGAATTTTATTCAGTCATAAGAGCTATTAAGGCGGTAGACGAAGCGGATGTATGTCTGTTGCTGATTGATGCAGAAAAAGGAATCTCGGCGCAGGATGTTAATATTTTTTCGTTGGCAGTACGCAAAGGAAAAGGCGTGATTATACTGGTGAACAAATGGGACCTGGTAAAAAAAGAAACCAATACAGCCCGCGACTACGAAAAAGAACTAAAAGAGCGAACCGCCCCTTTTACTGACATACCAGTTTTATTTATTTCTGCCAAGGAAAAAACAAGGGTATTTAAAGTGGTGGAAACTGCCTTACAGGTTTTTGAAAACCGGCAGCGTAAAGTACCCACTTCCAAGTTGAACGATGTAATGCTGAAAGCTGTGGAATCGTACCGTGCTCCTGTGGTAAGAGGTAACTCTGTAAAGATTAAATATGTAACGCAGTTACCTACGGCCGTTCCCAGTTTCGCTTTTTTCACCAACTATCCGGATGATATCAAACAACCGTATAAAAACTACCTCGAAAATCAGTTGCGTAAAAACTTCGATTTTTCCGGAGTGCCGGTGCGTATTTTTTTCCGAAAGAAATAGAAAGGTTTCTTAGAGAGCTTCCAGTGGAACTACCAGTGCTTTCTTTTCCCACTCAATGGTCAGTGCTCCTTTTTGTGCGGTTTCATTGGTAACAGCATAGGTTAATCGCTGTATCAGTTTTTCCTTGCTGACAGGTTCTATTTCTACCCGGAGTATATCTTCTTTCTCATCGTAGTCATCAGCCAGGTGCTGATCGTAATTCTTGTTGAGTATAACAGTCCACTTCCCATTTTCTCTCGGAATGGTAAACAATGCATAGGCCCCGGTGGGTACTTCTTGTCCTGCAAATAAAATGGGCTCTGTAAAGATGATGCAGGTCGCTTTATGTGCACCGGTTACCCATACTTTATCATAGGCCACCAATCCGCCCCAAATAACCCTTCCTTTAGTGCCCGGGGCGCTGTAGGCTATATGCAGATGCGACTTGCCAATATCGCCCATAGCAATCCGCATCGGACTTCCCTTAAGTGTATCTTCTGCAATAGCACCCTTTTGCAATGCCGTTATATATTCCTCTGTGTCTACAGAGGGTTGATGATTGGCATGAATATCCTGTACCTTCTTTTGTGTGTCCGTCTGCCCGCAACTGCTGATCCAGCAAATCAATAAAATACCAAGAACTCTGTCCATAATCAACAAAGATAATGTATATAGATCGTCGTATGTTCAGCATCGTTTGATGTGGCATCAGCCAGTTAACAAACTTATGGAGAAACCGGGCAGCCCCGACAAGTGTCCCCAAGTGTCTCCTAAAAACCAATCTGTACTTATGCGGTAACCACAAGAAGGTGTAAGCTTACTGAAAAACGAAAAAGAAATCCTACCTTTCCCAATCATTTACATCCATTGAAGTCATTACTGCTATCACTGATTCTACTGCTGCATATCACTGCTTTTGCACAAAAGAAAAATGCATCTTTTCAATTGCCCATAAAAAAGGCCGTGTCCTCTATCGTTGTAGATGGTATCATAGACGAACCTGCGTGGAATGAAGCCGCTGCTGCTACCGATTTTTATATGATGTTGCCAATGGATACCAGCATGGCGAATGTGCGCACCACGGTGCGAATGACATATGATAGCGAAAATCTCTATTTACTGGCAGAATGTTTTAACTACGGCGCCGGTCAGCACATGGTGGAATCATTACGCAGGGATTTCAGCTTTCTGAAGAATGATAATTTCCTCTTGTTTATGGACACGTTCGATGATCTTACCACCGGATTTTCGTTTGGCGTAAATGCTCACGGGGCACAATGGGACGGCATTATGTATGAAGGTGGCAAAGTGGATCTGAACTGGGACAATAAATGGGTATCTGTTGTGAAGAACTATGAGGATAAATGGGTATTTGAGGCTGCCATTCCTTTCAAAACAATACGGTATAAAAAAGATGCCAGCGTATGGGGAATTAACTTCGGACGAAACGACCTGAAAACTACTGAAAAGTCTAGTTGGACACCCATACCCCGCCAGTTTCCAAGCGCAGCACTGGCTTACACCGGTTCGCTTATATGGGACGAAGCACCACCGGCACCACGCAGCAATATTTCTGTTATTCCCTATACCTTAGGGGGTATCGCAAAAAACTATACAGATGGCGCCAAACCAGCTTATACAACAGATATTGGTGGTGATGTAAAAGTCTCTATCGGCCCGTCCCTCAACCTGGACCTGACCGTTCGTCCGGATTTTTCCCAGGTAGAGGTTGATAAGCAGGTGACCAACCTCAGCCGGTTTGAGCTGTTTTTTCCCGAACGCAGACAGTTTTTCCTGGAGAATGGAGACCTGTTTGCCAATTTCGGTTATGCAGATATCCGTCCATTTTTTTCGCGGCGCATAGGGCTGGGCGTTCCTATAGACTTTGGTGCACGGCTTAGCGGCAAACTTGATAAAAACTGGCGTATAGGCGTGATGGATATGAAAACAGCGGCAGTGGGCGATCGGGCTTTGCCGGCGCAGAACTTTGCTGTATTCTCGCTGCAAAGAAAGATTCAGAAACGGTCTAACATTGGGCTGATGTATATTGATAAGTCATCCTTAAATTATCATCCGGATGCATCAGATAGTTTGAAAGGTTTTTATTCCAAATACAACAGGAATATTGGGGTTGAATACAACCTGGCTTCTGCCAGCAACCAGTGGACGGGCAAAGCACTGGCGTTAAAAACCTTCCAGCCCGGAGTATCGGGCAGCGACTGGACATTTGCGGGTCACCTGCAGTATAGCAGCCGAAAATGGCTGCTGTATAACCAACTGCAATACGTAGGAGAGCATTTTAATCCGGAAGTTGGATATACCCCCAGGAGAGGGTATGTTAAACTCAACCCCCAACTTTCTTATTTTTTCTTTCCTAAAGGAGGTAATGTACTGAGTCATGGTCCTGTGGTTAATACTACTTTCTTTTTCGATACAAAGCTTAAAGCAACAGACTATAGCAATATTTATTCCTACCTGGTCACATTTAGGTCGAAAGCTACCCTGACGCCAATAATACAACAGGATTTTGTAGAACTGCTAACACCATTCGACCCAACCAATACCCGCAAAGATTCTTTGGAAACCGGTAGTAGACATCGATGGTTAACCGCTGGCTTTAATTACGTATCAGCCCCGCAGCATTTATTCACTTATGTCTTGTCTGCCCGTTATGGTGGCTACTACGCCGATGGTCGGCTATTGACCGCGGGAGGTGAATTGGGCTATCGTTTTCAGCCCTATGTAAATATAACGTTGACAGGCACTTATAACCGTTTGAATTTACCACAACCCTGGGGCAAAACAGATTTCCTACTGGTCGGGCCCCGCATCGACGTAACCTTTACCAATAGCTTGTTTTTTACTACCTATGTGCAGTATAATCAGCAAATGGATAACATGAATATCAACGCCCGTTTCCAGTGGCGCTACAAACCAGCGTCTGACCTTTTCCTGGTGTATACGGATAACTATTTGCCCGGCCCCTGGGCTGTTAAAACAAGAGCATTAGTGCTGAAATTCAATTACTGGTGGAGCATATAGTCTCTAATTACAAAAAAATGAGCTTTATTTTCAGGTGATTTTCCTTTGGCAGAAACAAATCTCCGAAGAAGATAAATGTTACGAAGTCTCCGACTTCGAACAGCGGGCTTTTGGCGTTCTTTGCGATATTCCTTTGCGTTTTTTACGAGAAATTATTCCGGCAAATCGGCGAAAACCTACCAAAAATCGAACGCTACCAGTCCTTTGTCGAATTAAGTTCATTCCGGAACATTTACGTCGCATCTTTGTATGGCAATCGCAGCGAGCAATATCCGATAGAAAACCAAAGCATCCAATATCATAAAAGACCTGATATCCAGATCCAGAAAATCCATCCAATTTCCCAAAAGACCCGATCCAAAATCCCGAAAATCCGAAAAGAATCTATATCCGAAAAACTGTCGAAATCCATTACCAGTAAAACCCAATCCAAACCGTTGAAAAAAACAGTCACCAGTCCGAAAAACAATTAACCTCTGATGACAAAAAAATTGAGCCGTCTGAAAATCAGGCGGCTTTTTCTTTTAGAGATAGAAATCGCCGACTTCGAACGGCGGGCTTTTGGTGTTCTTTACTATATTCCTATTTGCGTTTTTTGCGAGAAATTATTCCGGTAAATCGGCGAAAACCTACCAAAAATCGAACGCTACCAGTCCTTTGTCGAATTAAGTTCATTCCGGAACATTTACGTCGCATCTTTGTATGGCAATCGCAGCGAGCAATATCCGATAGAAAACCAAAGCATCCAATATCATAAAAGACCTGATATCCAGATCCAGAAAATCCATCCAATTTCCCAAAAGACCCGATCCAAAATCCCGAAAATCCGAAAAGAATCTATATCCGAAAAACTGTCGAAATCCATTACCAGTAAAACCCAATCCAAACCGTTGAGAAGCCAGTCAGCAGCCTGGGAAAAACCGAATAACCTCTGATGACAAAAAAATTGAGCCACCTGATTTTCAGGTGGTTTTTTCTTTTAAACCGGGATTCAATACCGTTTAGTGAAGGTTTTAATTTATACTGCGGACGGGTCTATATCAAAACTTTCAACCAGTTTTCTTGATACTTTTTGCGGAAAAAGTATCCAAAAGCCGCCGGGGAATTATTACACACAATTCCCCGGAACGCCCTGATTAGACTTTTGCTCTACTATGTTCTCGGCTAAAGACCCGCTTATTAATTGATTAACTTGT
>CAZRYS010000047.1:0-31528 GCA_964604365.1 uncultured Terrimonas sp. | reverse complement strand
TTGGAATTTTTATGCCCTAAATAAAAAATTGACTTTTTGAGGGACGACTAAATAGCCTCTCACTCCAATTTATTGCTATCAAAGGTTATTTAGGCTTGAATATTATTCTCCGTTATAGACACCACTTCTGCAACGGATTCTTTCCTTCCTTTTATTTTCTTCCAGATGAAGCCACTCAATCCTACTACACCAACTGCAATGATCTTCCAAAACTTCAGGAGGAATACAAAAAAACCAGCTTTAGCCAATAACTTACCAGCAACGAGTCCTCCAATCGTCCAGGCGGCTACTTCATCCGTTGCAGCGTTGAAATCTTTATAGGCCAGTCCTTCCCCAAATTCAGCCATATGGAGTACCTGTGGAATGTCGTTTTGCACGAGAGGCAAACTTGGCATTGCGGCAATAGCATTCAACACAATAACTCCTTTTCGGCCAAGTATACGGATGTTATAGTTCAGCGTGTTGACTTTCTCATCGCCGAATTTTATCTCCTTAGCCCAGTGTAACACTTTTTTTTCTTTGTCGTAATATGGTTTTGCAGCCCAACCTACCATATGAATCGATTCGTATCCCAGTTTTTCTCTTTCCTTATTTTCAGCCACCTCATCTTTCCGAATTTGCTTCAACATATCGGCGTAGTCGATGTCGTCTGCATCATCATCTTTTACATAACCAATCTCTTCATACTGAATATTAAAGACATAACTATTGTCACTCATTACGCCTTTTGATTCAGGCAGAATCATACCAAGTGTCAGGTTTTCATCATCAGGATTGTTCCATAAATCCACCAGTACCCTTTCAGACTGCTTTTCGTCGAGATACTTAAATCCGGCAGGGAGGGTCAATGTTCCTATCCCGTTTTTTAAGGTAATTTTTCCACGTTGATAAAAAAAGGAGTTTTCAATCGAATCGATTGTAGCCCGAAAGTCAGGAATGGAATCCTGCGAAAGGGCAAAGCACGACAAAAAGCATGCAAGGGTTGCAAGAAAGGTATTTTTCACGTCAGGTTAATTTTTATCGAATATAATGCCTGAAGACGATAAAACGCAAATTCAATGCCTTTTTGCTGACAGATGATAAAAGGAGCAAACCCTGCCTTTTTTATCTTAAGGTGACTAAATATTCTTAAGGGCTTCTTTCGCTGCCTCCAGTGAATTATCAAGTCCCACTGCTTTTTCAAATAGATCTTTTGCCGCTATCTTATCACCCAAAACAGCCTTACAGCGCCCAGCTTGATAGTACGCCTCCGCAAATGTATTACTTACCTGGATGGCTCTTTCAAAGACAGTCAGCGCTGCTTCATACTGTTGACTGTCGTATAACAAAAGGCCCTTTTCTATATAAGCTTCCAGAAAGGTATAGTCGTTTTGGATGCATTCATCAAAAGCAATTAGTGCAGAATCTTTGTTATTTAGGTTGGAATAATACAACCCCTTTATGAAACGGGCTTGCGAAGTAGTCATCGCCTCCTGAGAACCTTTTATTAGTACATCGGTGATTTTTAAAGCTTCAGGATTACCCTGGTTTGCGTAAATAGCTGCCAGTTGCAGCAGCGGTTCCGAAAACATAGGCGCCGCTGCTGAAGCCAGTTGAAATTGTGTAATGGCTTTGGTAGTATCACCGGTCTCCAACAATATGCTACCCCTGCGAAAGAGTACCGGTGCATTTTCGTTGTCATCCATCAGCAGGGTGTCATTTTGCAACAACGCTGCCTCGTACTGACCTACTTTCGCCAATGCATTCATCAACTGGTACCGTATGCCCAAAGAGTCGGGTGCTAATTGCAGTTTTTTTTGCAGAACCCCTACTGCGGCTATATTGGCTGCGCTTTCTGTATCGGCTTTACTCGTCTTCCCGTCGTTGCAGGAGCTCGCCAATACAGCCATGATCAACACTAATATAACTATGCGTTTATTCATTTGAAAGATATGTTTCTATAGCTGTATCGTATTTTTCTTTCCAGCCAACGATATTACCCCATGATGTTCCATCGATATTTACATCGCCTTCCGTTACGCTACCAACCTTTGTTAACGGAACACCACTGGCTTTCACCAGGGTTTCAAATGCGGTTTCCTGTCCTGCTGCTACTGATACTACTACACGGCTTTGGCTTTCTCCAAAAAGGAAGGCATCGCTGCGAATACTCTTATCAAGATTAATATTGAAGCCAAGGTCGCGACTGAAACCACTTTCAGCAAGCGTGATAAACAATCCACCTTCACTGATATCATGCGCTGAAGCAATAGCTTTCTCTGTGATCAGTTTACTTACTATTTGCTGTAGGTTATATTCTGTATCGAGATCAAAATACGGCGCTGGTGAAAATTCTACCTTATGCAGTTTATGCAGGTACTCAGATGAATTGATATCGTTTCGGATTTCACCGAGTACATAAATGCTGTCACCGGCTTTTTTGAAATCAAGGGTCATTTTATTTTCGATATTCTCCAACAGTCCCACCATACCAATGGTAGGCGTAGGGTATACCGGTCCGTCCGGGCTTTGGTTGTAGAAGCTTACATTACCACCTGTTACCGGTGTGCCAAACTTCTTACAAGCTTCACCCATTCCTTTTATAGCGTATACAAACTGATAGTACACTTCGGGGTCGTAAGGATTACCAAAGTTCAGACAGTTGGTAACACCTAACGGAGAACCACCACTCACCACAATATTTCTGGCCGCCTCACTCACCGCCATCATACATCCTTTAAACGGATCGGCAAATACATAACGGCTATTACAGTCAACGGTAACCGCCAATCCCTTGTTAGTACCTTTTACTTTCACTACCTGTGCATCGCTAGGTGCATTGGTAGATGTATTGCCTGTACCCACCATGCTATCGTACTGCGTATATATCCAGCGCTTGGAAGCAATATTAGGAATCGTAATTATTTTTTCAGCCGTCGCTTTCAAATCTGTAGGAACGGGAATGCTGTCAGCATTGAACGCCTTTACCTTGCTCAGGTAAGCAGGTTCTCTGTACTCTCTTTCGTATACAGGGGCGCCACCACCTAATACCAGACTTTCAGCAGGCATTTCTGCTTCCAGTTCTCCGTTCATATAAAACTTCAACAGTCCGTCGTCGGTTACTTCACCAATTTCTGAACAAGGAAGATCCCATTTTTCAAATACTTCCAATACTTCCGCCTCTCTTCCTTTTTTCACCACCAACAGCATACGCTCCTGGCTTTCACTGAGCAACAGTTCCCAGGCTTTCATATTGGCCTGACGGGTAGGTACTTTTTCCAGGTTGATCTTCATACCTACACCACCTTTCGCACTGGTTTCAGCAGTAGAACAGATAATACCCGCTGCGCCCATATCCTGCATACCCACAAGGGCATTTTTGGGTATCAGCTCCAGACAGGCTTCCAGTAATTTCTTTTCCTGGAATGGATCGCCCACCTGCACCGCTGGTAAGTCTTCCACGCTGCTTTCCGTGATATCGGCAGATGCAAAAGCAGCACCACCCATACCATCTTTACCAGTGGCAGAGCCCACAATAAACACTGGGTTGCCAGTGCCTTCAGCCGTAGCACTCACAGTTTCTCCTACTTTCACCACACCCACACTCATGGCATTCACCAAGGGGTTGGTATGGTAGCAGTCTTCAAAATATACTTCACCACCTACAGTAGGCACGCCAAAACAGTTGCCATAATGGCCGATACCATGTACCACACCGCTTACCAGGTGTTGTGTTTTTTGTTCCTTAATGTTACCAAAACGAAGGGAGTTCAACGCCGCAATCGGACGAGCGCCCATGGTAAAAATATCCCGGTGAATACCACCTACACCCGTGGCTGCCCCTTGAAAAGGTTCGATAGCCGATGGGTGGTTATGACTTTCTATTTTAAATACCACACCCCAGCCATCACCAATATCCGCCAGACCAGCATTTTCCTCACCAGCAGCCACCAGTAGTTTGCCACCATCACGTGGTAGGGTTTTCAACCATTTGATAGAGTTTTTATAGCTGCAATGCTCACTCCACATCACAGAATAGGCGCTTAATTCAGCAAAATTGGGCACCCGTCCCAGTATGGTTTTGATCATTTCAAATTCCTCGGGTCGCAATCCAAGCTTTTGGGCTATTTCAACTGTAGTATCCATGGTTTATTTGTGTTATATAAGAAGGCGCAAAATTACAAAGAAGAAGGCTATATTCAGAATAAGTTTTAAGGCTCTGTTGAGCGGATTTTTAAGTGATTATAAAGCGAGCAACAAGGCTATTGCAGACCCCTTACACCTGCTCACTAAAAGTGAAGTAGGGCTCGGAATCACAGGTTTATCGAGCGCTACACGAAATCCTTACAGATTTTATCCATATCGTTAATGAAATTCTTTAAAACACTTACATTGTTGTAGAACATCAATTATGTAAATCAAAGAAAAAAGACCCGTTTCTAACTGTTTACATTCCTGGTAATGTGTTGATAATATTTATTTAAATCTGTACGAATAATCGTTCCCGCCTCGCATAAGAAAGTTGATCAAGATAAGATGAGTATTGAATTTCATCACGGTTTTGCCAGGACATTATTTGCTAAGATGATTTGAGGCGAAAGGATTACAGCCACCCGGTAGGTACAGGATGGTTGGTTGAGTGAGGTTGGCTATTTTCATATTTCACAGCTTTCATAAACCAAAGAATAACGCCGTATGAATCAATCACCTGTTCCCTCCTTTTTGCAAGCAACTTAATTTATTCTAAAAAAAATTTCAAGGTTTACGACCCTGTAAATCTGTTTAATTGTGCCTTGCCCTGACAAGAGATTCAACTGTTTATTAAAAAATAAAAACTGATTGCTATGAACGATATCAATGCCCCTTAGTCTGTCCTTTTGTTTACAATTACTATTTAATCATTACTCACTTAAAATTTTTATATGCAAAAGGAATTTCTAATAGATGCAATTTTCCAATGCAAGTACCGAAAGGTTTTCAGCTTTTTTTGTTTGATTCTTTTATTGATGAACGTCAATGCCGTATTTGCAAACAATAAAATAGATATAGATGTCGAAAGTGCAGCCATTGATATTAGAGGGACGGTTAGCAGCACAGCAGGAGAGCCGCTTGAAGGGGTAACTGTGACGGTGAAAGGATCTTCCGTAGGAACGACTACGGACACTAATGGTCAGTTTTCTATAAGTGTACCTTCAGAAAGCAGCGTATTGGTTGTTAGCTTTATCGGATTCATAACTCAGGAAGTAACTGTTGGAAATACTACTCAATTGAACATTCACCTGGTGGCTAGTGCTTCAGACCTTGAGGATGTAGTGGTAGTGGGGTATGGTACCCGTAGAAAATCGGACTTAACAGGTGCCGTAGGTACTGTAAGAAGTGACGCACTTTCCGAAAGACCAGCCGCATCTTTAAATCAGAATTTATCAGGTCGTATCACCGGAGTGAATGTATCGTCCAGTTCTGGTCGTCCTGGTGGTCGTGCCAATATCAGAATCAGGGGTAATACCTCGATCAGTGTAGCCAATGATCCCTTGTACGTAATTGATGGAGTGATTCTGAACTCGGCTGGTTTGCAAAATGGTAGTACTCCCATTGATTATATGAATCCCAATGATATTCAATCTATCGAAGTTTTAAAAGATGCGTCTTCCACAGCCATTTATGGTGCTCGTGGAGCTAATGGCGTAATTCTGGTTACTACTAAAAGAGGGTCATCTGGTGGAGGAAAACTTACCTATGATAGTGATTTTAGTATAGGTGTAGCTCCCAAGAAACTAGCAGTTTTGAATTCAAAAGAGTTTTTTGAAGTAGAAGATCTTGCTTATGCAAATGCTCAAAAGTACGATCCGCAGGGGTGGGCTGATGGAAAATATGTTGATCCAAAAACTAAAAGAAATGATCCCTTGTTATTTGACGCAAACGGAAACAATTTGTATGAAACCGATTGGCAGGATGAAACATTCAGAAAGGCATTTACACAAAATCATCAATTGGGATTTACAGGTGGTAATGAAAAAGGTAGTTATGGGGGTTTTTTAAATTATCGTGATGAAAATGGTATCGTTACCGGATCATGGATTAAAAGATATGCAGCCCGTTTTGTATTTGACTCACAAATAAAAAGCTGGTTAAAGGTAGGCGGTAGTTTAGGATATACGGATCAAACGGATAGGCAGATAGATATACTCGGTGGTGGTGGTATTACTCCTATGAGGCAGGTGTTGGAGGCCTTGCCTTTCATTCCCGTTAAATATCCAAACGGAGCATGGGGACGTAATAGAGATTATCCCGGAATGGAAGGGGGAGACAGTCCATTAAGGGTGATTGAGGAACGTTCTTACTTTTTGCGTACCCAAACTTTGTTGGGAAACATGTTTGCCAACATCAAACTTGCCGAAGGACTGGAACTTCGTTCAACACTTGGAACCAACATTATTAATCAACGGCTGGATAATTATAATGGTAGAGACTTACAGTATATTTCCTCCAACGGTAATGCGGTGGTTAACAACAATAGATTCAACTCCTGGCAATTTGAAAACTACCTGACTTATAATAAGTCTTTTGGTGCACATAACATCAATGCGATGGCTGGCATTTCCTGGCAGCATGTGGATAGGTATGAAATGATAGCGCGGAGCCAGAATTATTTCGACAACTTCTTTGGTGTAAATAATCTTGGAATAGGTTCAATAATTCAAGCTCCAAGTTCTGTTGCCACGGCCTACGGCTTACAATC
Organism: uncultured Terrimonas sp.; assembly: GCA_964604365.1. Lineage (GTDB taxonomy): Bacteria > Bacteroidota > Bacteroidia > Chitinophagales > Chitinophagaceae > Agriterribacter. The sequence goes on along the minus strand of CAZRYS010000047.1, from coordinate 24,810 downwards.
TTACTTTGGAAGAGTAAACTATACCTTACTTAACAAATATCTGGTGACAATCACCGGACGACAGGACGGTTCTTCAAAATTCGGTATAAATAACCGCTATGCATTTTTCCCTTCTGCAGCATTAGCCTGGAAAGTGACAGAAGAAGATTTTATGAAAGCAATTCCTACTATCTCTAATTTGAAAATAAGAACCAGCTATGGAGAAACAGGAAATTCAGAAATAAATGCTTATCAGGCAGATGAAATCATGTTCCCTTATGAAGTTATTTTTGCGAATAACAGAGAAATAGGCATCGGAGTTGGTCGTATGGGCAACCCAAGCCTAAAGTGGGAAAAAGTGCGGCAGTTTGATTTTGGACTGGAGTTAGGATTATTTAATAATAGAATAAACCTGGAGTTTGACTGGTACAAGAAGACAGCTCTGGATATGTTACTTAGTGCTCCTGTACCCCGCAGCAGTGCCTATACTGATGTTTCCAGAAACATAGGTAGCATGGAAAACAAGGGAATAGAATTGGCAATTAATTCGGTAAATATCAGTACCAATAACTTCTCCTGGAATACAACATTTAATATTTCAATTAATAAGAATAAAGTAATTGCACTTACTGGTGGTAGCCCTATTTATTCGGGTAATACTATTATTCAGGTGGGTCAACCAGTTGGTTCTTTTTTTGGGAGAGTTAACTTAGGAACTTGGGGATCTCACGAAGCAAGTGTTGCTGAACGTTACGGTTGGTTACCCGGTGACGTAAAATATGCGGACTTAAATGGTGATAGCACAATTAATGATCTGGATCGCACCATTATCGGTAAAGGTATACCCGATGGCTTCGGAAGTTTCATTAACACTTTCCAGTATAAGAATTGGTCATTAATGATTGATCTGCAATACATGTATGGTAATGATGTACTTGACAGAAGCTTGCACTCTGCGGAAGACAGGCAAGGGATAGCCAACAGCTATAAAACCGTATTGAACGCATGGACGGAAACCAATCAAAATACTCCTATTGCTCAGATTCGCCCAATACCTGCAGGATATGATACTAATAATGATTCTCATAAAGTAACGGATGCGTCATTTTTAAGAGGAAGAAATTTACTACTATCATACACTTTCAATCCTGATGTTGCAAAAAGATTATATGTAGACAGGATAAGAGTTTTTGCTTCAGTTCAAAACTTTTTTGTTGCAACTAAATATCGGGGATATGATCCTGAAGTATCAAATTCTGGATCGCCTTTCGATCAGGGTTTCGGATTGTATGATTATCCTCGTCCGAGAGTCTTTATGCTAGGGATAAATGTAGGGTTGTAATATCTGGAACAATAAAAAATAAACAATGAAAAATAATATTTATAAGTATCTGTCTTTACTGACATGTTGTTTGGGAGTACTGTTTTCGGGGTGCTCTAAGTTTCTCGACGAGAGTGATCCTTCCAACTTCTCGACTGGTACCTTTTATCAAAAACCTGAACATGCACGAATTTCTGTGAATGCTGTTTATGCCAATATGAGAGATCCATTTGCAAGTGGTTTTGGGGGTGGCGCATGGAATATGGTTGAGTTCGCCACAGGACTTGCTAATACAGACCTTGGTCAGGCTGTGAATAGTTATTTTGTAAAGGACCTCAGGAATACTGCTGAGAATGGATATGGGCTGACAATTTGGACAGCCTATTATAGAGGGATAGGAAATGCCAATTCCTCAATTAAATACATCCCAGGAATTCCGGGGTTGGATGCTAATGAGGGTAAAAGGTTATTGGGAGAAGCTTACTTTTTGAGAGCTTGGTACTATTTCAATCTTGTTCAACTTTTTGGTAATATACCTTTGGTAACTGAGCCGGTTAATTTGGAGTCTCCTCAATTGGTACCGCCTCAAGTATCTGCAGAGGAAGTGTATAATTTAATTGTAAGTGACTTACAAATGGCAGAGCAGTCCGGACTAGATTGGACAGATGAATCTGGAAAAGTAAGTCTGGGAGCAGTGAAGTCGTTAATGGCGAAAGTGTATTTGACTATGGCTGGTTATCCACTTCTAAAAGGCCTTTCTCACTATACACTTGCAGCTCAAAAAGCGAAAGAAGTGATAGAATCAGGAGCCTTCAAACTATTTAACGATTATAAAAGTTTGCGGGATCTGTCTATGAAAAATAAAGAAGAGAATATTTTCATGATACAGTTTCTTGCAGGTACGCTACCGAGTAATTTCCAGGTATTGTTACTTCCTTATAACAAAAACATTTCGGCATATTCTGACGAAACTGGTGGCATTTACTCCACAACAGCATTTGCCCAGTCTTTTCAGGCTAATGATTTAAGAGCTAAAGAAAAACAGTTCTTTTTCACTACCTACACTGCTGAAAAGAAAAGAGACTCCATTGTTACACTTGGCGGATATCATATCTATAAGTTTTTCGATAGTACGGCGCATCTTTCTTCTGCAAGTAGCGGAATGAATTGGCCTGTTTTGAGATATGCGGATGTGTTGTTGATGTATGCTGAAGCATCGAATGAGGTGAGCGGTCCTACTGCGGATGCTTATGCTGCAGTAAATGCTATCCGTTCCAGAGCAGAATTACCTGCTTTGGCTGGTCTTTCTGCAACCCAATTTAAAGAAGCTGTGTGGAAAGAACGTTGGTACGAGTTATGCTTTGAAAATATCACCTGGTTTGATATGGTTCGTTTGCAGAAAGCATTTAACGTAATTACCAAACAATTTGATGACTACATTGGACATGAATTCTCTTATGGACCTGTTTTGAAGAAAAGAGAACTATTGTTCCCAATACCTTCTTCGGAAGTTTTGAATGGAAAATTAAATCAGAACGAAGGATACTAATATTTTCTTCTAAACAAGAAAAGGTTGTCTTTCAGGCAGCCTTTTCTTACTTAAGGGAGTATCTTAATCTCTTTATATTCGGATAATTGGTAGAGGTAAAGGATGAAGCTACAATAAAATAGCTATGTTTTGATTACATTAAATCCGTTTAATAAGCAAATAAGTTAAGACGTTTCAAAGATAGCAAAAGCGACCTGGAGATATTTTCTGCATTATATCCACAATTCATAATAGCGAGGATATTCAAATTTGCAGAAGGAGCAAGGGTTTAGTGTATTATCAGCAATATCCGGTTTTCGGTATAGCATTAACATTTTGTTAGTTTTTCATGAGAACGAAATTTAGATTTTTATAGCTGCTAAAAATTATATAGTTTACAAGGACAATTATTTCAAAACACCCAAATAAATTTTATGGAACAAAATTTTTTAGATTTTCCTCAGGACGAATTATCTGTTACAAGGGTTGAAGAAGCTGGTTTGCATTCATCCGGAAATGATGGCGATGGTGATGGCGGAGATGGTGCCGATGGAGATGGTGGAAAAGATGGAGACGGCGGTGCTGATGGTGATGGTGGCGCCGACGGAGACGGTGGATCTGATGGCGATGGCGGCACGGACGGAGATGGAGGAAAAGATGGTGCTGATGGTGATGGTGGTTCAAAATAAACCAACAGCAAATAATTTTCCGGAGTACCTAACTTAAAAGTCGCAGCAGCTATAAGTTTCGGCGACTTTTTTCATTTGTATTATAGCTTAATATGAAAAATTATTTTGAACTGGTTCTCGCTCCCTTTTCTGTAGAAGATTTCTTTAAACAATACCACGAAAAAGATATACTATATATAAAACGAAACGATGAAAATTATTACAAAGATATTCTGACATCGTTAGAGATATCTGACTACCTGGACCGGCAGGATGTTTTTTATCCTTCGCTCAGGATGGTAAAAAATGGTAAGGAAATCCCCAGTGTCGACTATACATTGAAAGGCACGCCCATTGGTCATCATCGTAAGGACGGTATCATCAATACGGAAAAGGCGTTTGCGTTATTTAATTCGGGTGCCACTTTTGTAATTCAGGCCGGGCAGCGATATTTCAATCATCTTTCTCATTGTTGCGTTCAACTTTCAAAAAAGTTCAAAGCACCGGTTCAGGCCAACTTATATATCACCCCCGATCAATCGCAGGGTTTCAATCCGCATTGGGACACTCATGATGTTTTTGTTCTACAGATTTCAGGCACTAAAACATGGCATTTGTACGGCTTTGAAAAGGAACTGCCTGTTAAAGGTCAATCCTTTGTAAGTAAGGATTATAACAAAGAGCCCTTACATACGATACAACTGATGCCGGGTGATTTTCTTTATGTACCCCGGGGGTATGTACACGACGCCGTTGCCGACAATGGCATATCCTCGCATATTACGATTGGAGTATTGTCTTTTACCTGGCTGAGACTGTTTACCGATCTTTTTCAGCAATTGGAAGAACAGAAGGAACTCAGGGAAGCAATTCCGTTTTGGGAAACAGATTTATCAACCCTTATAGAACAAAAAACGGCACTCTTACAACAGAAAATTGCTGAATTAAATATTGCCGAGGGACTGGACAAGTTGGACAAAGCCTACAGGAACACACAACCGCAGCCTTTATACCACTATTTTGAAAGCGTAAAAAATATACCGAACATTTCGGCAGAGAGCCGCATAGCCTTGAACGAGAATATTATATATACCTGGGTAAAAAAAGAAGAAAAGGCAGAGCTCAACTGGTTGGGAAAAACAATTCATATTCCTGAAACAACGGTGCCGGCATTTGAATATATTTTAAGCCACAAGACCTTCACGCTACAAAACCTTCCGGGTAATCTTGAAGAAGAACAAAAGAAAGACTTTGTATCAAAATTAATAAAGGAAGGCGTTCTTTATATTGACGAGTAATACTATTAAGAAATTGAGTACAACAGAAAATAAAGAAATATACTTTTGCAGCACTGCCTCCCGCTATTTTAAAGAGCAAATAAATGGTACAGCCGCTAATAGCGCTGTATTTATTCTGATAGAATACGCTAGTCCTTTTCCTGAAAAAATAATTGAAGCAAATTTAGATAAAGAATGGTTGAGAAAGGTACAACTGCTTGCTAAATCTTACAAAGGAAAAGTTTTACTTGTTCGCTCTAAAACAAGCAAGACCAAAGATTGTAAGATCAGTTTTATTGATTGCAATAAGCCGGGCTATTTTACCATTGCTGCCACTTCAGAAACATATACTTCAATTGATATAGCACGCCATATTACCGCACCACAAACGGAATGGTTAAATGATCCGTTTTTTCTTGTTTGTACAAACGGAAAAAAGGATAAATGTTGCGCAAAATTTGGCTTACCTGTTTTCAGGTTTTTTGAATCACTCAATACCGATGTTCCTGTTTGGGAATGTTCGCACGTTGGCGGCGACCGGTTTGCAGCGAATGTAGTTGCTATGCCTTATGGTATTTACTACGGTCACGTAAAGGTGGAAGATGTAGGACATATCATTGTGAGAACATTGCTGAAAAAAATTTATAAAGACAATTACAGGGGACTTTCCCGCCGATCGTTTTTCGAACAATCAATCGAGTGTTATATCCGGGATTTTATAAAGAACTATGATATCGATTTTAATATCAGTATTCATCTTTTGGAACATCAGGGCATTTATTATAAAGTTGAAGCAAAAGCAAACAATCAATCGTCTTTTATGTTGGAACTAATTAAAGAAAATATTCCCTATCCACATTTACTCACCTGCCACTCAAAAAAGCCTGAGAATATTACAAAATTCAAATTGAAGCGTATCCTTCAGCTTACCTGAGTTCATTTAGGTGTTATAGATGCCTTTATTCTGCCAATCTTATTCCCATGAATTGCCAGCGGGCATGCGGGTGAAAAAAATTGCGATAGGTATTGCGACTATGATTTGCAGGAGTAGCTACCGAAGCACCGCGCAACACCATTTGACTGACCATGAATTTCCCATTGTATTCTCCTATAGCCCCGGCGGCCTTCGTAAAACCCGGATAAGGCAGGTAAGCACTATTGGTCCACTCCCAACGCTGTCCCCAATTAAATTGAGAAGATGCCACTTCCCATTCGGCTTCGGTAGGCAGGCGCATGTTTTTCCATGCTGCATAGGCGGATGCTTCATAGAAACTGATGTGACACAGCGCTTCATTTAAATCCAACGGCACCAGACCTTTTAGATTGTAGTACTTCCATTCGTTATTTTCAAAATGCCAATACAAAGGCGCCGTGATATTGTTTTTTTTCACCCAATCCCAACCCTCTGCAGGCCAGTATTGAAATTGTTGATAGCCGCCGGCTGCTATAAACTCCAGGTATTCTCTATTACTCACCAACAGTTTTGAAATTTTGAAACGATTCAGCCAGACTTTATGACGGTTTAGTTCGTTGTCGAAACAAAAACCGTCACCGGTAAAACCTATTTCGTATATACCTTCTTTTATTTCCACTGCAATTGCGTTCTCGTTTTCCGGTGTTTCATTTATAATCAAATTGTTTTCGTAAACAGGAAACAGTGGATTATGCCCCAGAATATATTTGATATCGGAGAGCAATAACTCCTGGTGTTGTTGTTCATGATTTAAACCCAGCACCAATAATGATTCCAGTTGTTTGTCAATTTTTTGAAGCCCTAAAAAGTATATCATTTGTTCATCTACATAACTGCGATAACGATATACATCATCCACCGATGGCCGGCTGAGGTTTCCCCGGTCGGTGCGTATTACCCTGGCCCCAACAGTTTCGTAATAGCTATTAAAAACAAAATTGTATTGGGAATTAAATTCTCTGTAGTTGGGTAAGCATTGCTTTAAGATGAAAGTCTCAAAAAACCAGGTAGTGTGCCCGAGATGCCACTTGGGTGGGCTCACGTCTGCAATAGGTTGTACTACATAATCTTCTTTCTCAAGCGATTTGCAAATGGCGATTGAATGCTGCCTTATCTCTTTGTATTTTTTAGTAATCTCTGCTGACATTGTTGTTTATTTCAGTTGACTTAATTGCGAAATGGTTTCAATCCCTCGCTCTTCCGCATCTTCCTGTCGCATCATCAACGCATAAGTATTATTAAAACCTATAGGATTAAGCCAGGTGATATTATATTGTTTTTGAAAAGACTGTTTTACAAATTCGTACACTTTTTCCCGATGGCTTCCCAGGCTGTCCACTATAAATGGCGAAGGTTGTAACAATACGAGTAAACCCGTTCCGGTATATTCCGGGTACATATCAATTTGCCGGTTAACCAATGCATCAAAGCAAATTTTTGTACCACCCAGTCCTGTTTTAAGTTCAGGTTTTAGCGTGGTATGCCCTGCTATCAACATGGAATACAGGTTGGCAAGAATGTATTGCTCTGTAAATATTTTACCGCCGATCCTAAAAGTGCCGGTGGTTATTGCAGAAGGATCTTTCCATAAATTTAACTGTTTTAGAAAGTCTTTTGCCACAGCTTGTGGTGATTCTTTTAGATGGTCTACTTTGTAGTTCAATAAAGTCATCAGTGAATCATTGATCTTATTCCCTAATAAATTCAATACGGAATCAAGTCCGGGATTTTTCTGCAGTGTTTCTGTACCAACCATTGGTGCTGCATAGTAGGGCGGAAAGATATGCAGATCGTCTTCTAATGTTTTTAGCTTATACGTTTTCAATCTTCCGTCGGTGCTATAGCCACCAATCACATCCAGCTTTTTTTCCCGCAAGGCGCTATACATCACAGCGTCACTTACTACAACAGTCTTTAGTTGAAAATGATACACTTTTTTTAACCCAAGGTAGCCATCCTGGCGGCCCATAAACTCCGGCTCAAAACCGGTCAACATTTCTTGCTTACCCAGCGGTAAAAATCGAAAAGAAAACAGCGTAAGAAGAACAGCGAATACGATCAATGCCAAACGAAACGTTCGTTTGTTGAAACGAATCCGTTGTAAAAGGTAAAATGAGCCGTCTAATAATAATGCCAGCATCGCGGCCGGGATAGCGCCTGCCAATATCATATTGGCATTGTTCAAAGCAATACCCCCAAAAATAAATTCGCCCAAACCTCCGGCAGCTATATAGGCAGCAAGTGTTGCTACACCTACGTTTATAACCGCTGCCGTTCGAATGCCTGCCAGTATCACTGGTAGAGAAAGCGGTAATTCTATTGCAGTGAGTATTTGTGTAGGGGTCATACCCAGCCCCATAGCTGCTTCTTTTATTTCAGGATTTATACCTTTAATGCCGGTATATGTGTTGCGGATGATGGGTAGCAGGGCATATAGGAAAAGTGCTGCTATGGCCGGCTTCATGCCAATACCCAGAACCGGAATGAGAAAACCTAACAATGCAATGGAAGGAATGGTTTGCATTACACCGGCCACGCCTAAAATAAGAGTAGCATATTTTTTTCGTTTTGCAATGAAGATGCCGAGCGGCAAACCAATGAATACAGCGAGGGTTAAGGAAGCAAATGTGAGTCCGAGATGCTGCAGACTTTGCTGCAGCAGTTCCTGCTGGTGAGTAGCCATAAACTGCCACAATGTTTGTGTTTCGTTCATGGGTTTTGTCTTTTGTAATGACTAAAAGCCTGAAGTACCCCCGCCCAATCGGTTATTTTTATATCTCCGGATGCGTTACGGATGACAATTGCTGTACTATTAGTGTCTTCATTTTTTGACTGTAGTATAATTGTAGCAACAGGTGCAGCTGTTGATATTTCAATTGTTTTGCTATGCAAGCTTACGGCAGGAAAATAGTCCCACAAATCTCCCAAACTAATGGTACTAAGGTTTAGCGAAAAATAATTGTCTGCCAGAAAGGACTTCACAAAATCAGTAGCAGGAGTTTGTAACAGTTCTTTGGGTTTCCCCTGCTGTACTATTGTGCCATTGTTGATGAGACAAATACTATCTCCCATTTCAAAAGCCTCCTGTACATCATGAGTAACCATTACAATGGTTTTATTTTTTAATTCATCCAGGGTTTCAAATTCATTTCTGATGGATTTTCGGGTAAGGATATCCAATGCGCTAAAAGGCTCGTCCATCAAAAGTATGGGCGGGTTTGCCATTAGTGCTCTCGCCAGGTTTACTCGTTGCGCTTCGCCACCGCTTAATTGTTGCGGATATACCTGCAGGTAATTTACAGGTAAGTGAAGTTTGTGCATTAACTCTTCCGCCCGGTCGCGAGTTTTATTTTTATCCCAATGCAGTAAATTGGGAACAACAGCAATGTTTTGAAAAACCGTATAGTGCGGAAAAAGACTGCTTCTTTGTAATACGTAACCAATACTTCTGCGCAGTATCTCAGGTTTTTCCAGCAATGTGTCTTTTCCGTCAATCAATACCCTGCCAGAATCAGGTTCCACCAAACGGTTGAGTATTTTTAAAGCGGTAGTTTTGCCACTACCACTTGTGCCCAGTAATACAAAAGTTTCATTCTTGCGCACCGTAAACGAAACATTGTTGACAACGGTTCGTCCCTGATAGGTTTTGTACAATTGTTGCGCTTCAATCATTTTTAGTCAGGAAATTTTAAACGGCTTTTAACACAGCATCAGCAAACCAGTTTTTTGAATCAGTCACCAGCGTTGAGACTTCAAAACCACTTCTAACGGCTAAATCTGTTATCATATGCCTTGAGTATTTCTGAGAGATCTCCATCCAAATGATTTCATCTTTTTCCAGGGATATCTCATCTTCCGGAAAATGAATTATTTGCTTTTGCAAAGAAACAAGATAGCTTTTACAAGCTCCTGTTTCCGGATCGTAATTACTATAATGTTCAAACTGATTCAAGTTAAAGTCGGCACCCAACTCGCGGTTGATTCTCCTCAACAGGTTTAGATTAAAAGCTTTTGTGATACCCATTTTATCATCATAGGCAGCACGTATAATATTTGGATTTTTCATCAAATCAAACCCCATTACAAAAATATCACCGGCTTGTAGATCTGTCCTGATTTTTTTACAGAAAGAGACAGCTTCCTGCCGGTTGAAATTACCAATATTAGAACCCAGAAACAACACCAGTTTTCGCCTGTCTGATAAAAAAGAAACTTCTTGCAGCATTTCAAGGTATTCTCCCTTAAGCGTCGTTATATCTATACCGGGCAACTGGTTTTGCAGGAGTTTGGTAAGCGTTGTTAAAGCATTTTCAGAAATATCTATTGGCAGATATCGAAAATCAACGCTTTTGTCAGTAAGATGTTTAAGCAAATGAATGGTTTTGGTACCATCGCCGGCGCCCAATTCTATTACATCAAACGATTCCTGGGTTTCGGTAAGCAGGCTGACAAGGGCGTCTGTCTTTTTTGTAAAAATTTCCATTTCACACCGTGTAAGATAATATTCATCGCTTGCCATTATCTGTTGAAAAAGTTTGTCACCTTCCGCATCGTAGAAATATTTTGAAGGCAAGGATTTGAGTTCGGCTTTCAATCCGGAAATGATCTCTCTTTTAAAGTTTTCAAAAGAAATACCTGTTAGTCCAATACCTGCCGCCTCTTTTTTAAATTCCTTCATTCAGTGTTAATTGAAAAGTCAAACGATAGTATTTCATTACGGATTTAGCGATAGTCGTCAGAACCCATAACATTATTTAGCTGCAATTTTTAAATTGCAAAGGATGTTTATCCCCAAAAGAAAAAGACAGTTGTACAATAACAATTCGTCGTAAAGATTCTGCCTTGAATAATACACAGGTTTTTACGATGTGTTTAATCGGATGTCAATGCCTGATTAATCATGGCGCTGCGTATCCTGGTTTAATACTCAGCCATTTGTTTATCTACATAACACCAAAGCCAACGCTCACCGGGTTCAGATGAAATGACAACGGGATGACCGCTCCTGTGGGCATGTTTGGTTGCATGTTTTTTGGGCGAACTATCGCAGCAAAGCGTAGTGCCGCAGGTTTGACAGGTGCGCAAATGCACCCAATCGCTTCCGATCTTGATACACTCTTCGCAAACGTTCTCTTTGGCTGTTTTTATTTCCTCAATTGCTTGCAGGTGTTGACATATTTCGCTCATGGTTTTTTATTTTTAAATTTCTGAAAGATACTTGTGTACAAAACTGATTGCCATAGAACCTTCGCCCACAGCAGACGCTACCCTGTTCATAGCACCCGATCGAACATCGCCTGCAGCAAAAATACCGGCAATGCTGGTTTCGAGCAGGTAAGGGTCGCGCTCCAGTTTCCATATTTTTTTAAACGACTCACACAGTTCCAGGTTCCTGCCGGTTTCAATAAATCCTTTGCTATCCTTGATTATAGAATCTGCCAGCCAGTCCGTATAGGGTTTGGCACCGATAAAAATATATAAGGCTGCTGCTGGTTTTGTTATTACTTCACCCGTATTGCTATTTTTCACCACCACTTCTTCCAACCTGTCTTTACCCTTTGCCTCTATCACCTCTGTACACCCGAACACCTGTATATTAGGTACGCTGTTGAGCTGATCTATTAAATAGGCACTCATGGTGGCAAACAGGCTTTCACGACGAATGATGATATTAACTTCTCTGGCATACTTGGACAGATACATGGCGGCCTGTCCGGCAGAGTTACCGCCGCCGATGATGAACACCGGCTGATTGATACAGGAGGAGGCTTCGGTAGTGGCAGCACCATAATATACACCCGCACCGGTAAACTGTTGTATACCGGGTGTGGTTAGTTGGCGATAATCAACACCGGTAGTGATAACGATGGCTTTACTCATCACCGTTTCGTTATTATCCAACACCAGTTTTTTATAATTGTCCTGTACCTGTATTTCCTTTACAGACTGAGGCGATAGAAATTCGGTACCAAAACGAACGGTTTGCGAAATAGCTCTTCTTGTTAAATCGGAACCGCTTAAGCCGCTGGGAAAACCAAGATAATTTTCAATACGCGAACTGGTACCGGCCTGCCCGCCAGGCGCTCTTCGCTCAATCAACAAAGTTTTTAGTCCTTCAGACGATCCATATACCGAAGCAGCCAAACCTGCCGGCCCCGCACCTATGACCACCACATCATACACTTCGTTTTTTGCTTCCGGGTTAAGTCCGATACGTTTAGCAACATCTATTCGCTCCGGTTTTTTTAGAATAGTGCCGTCTTCAAAAATAACAACGGGCAAATCCGTATTGTCTATCTTGTTCAAATGCATCAGTTCCGATGCACTACTGGTATTGATGTCGAGCCAGGAGTATGGAATGAGATTGCCTGTTAAAAAATCTTTGATATCATGTGATTTTGGTGAAAATTCGTAGCCGATAATCTTTATGCCTTTAAAGTCGGGGTGAAAGTCACTTTGCCAATCATTCAACAAATCGTCCACTACCGGATACAGTTTTTCTTCGGGCGGATCCCAGGGTTTGGTTAAATAATAGTCCAGCTTAACCGCATTGATCGCCTTTATGGCAGCATCCGTATCGGAATACGCTGTTAACAACACCTTCTTTGCTGTATCATAATATTCCATTGCTTTCTGCAAAAAATCAACCCCCTCCATCTCTGGCATCCGTTGATCGGAAATAAACATAGCAACGACTTCACCCTTATTTTTTAATTCCAATAAACTATCGAGTGCTTCCTGGGCAGAAGTAGTGCTTAATATACGATACTCGCCCCGGTATTTATTTTTCAAATCTCTTGCTAATGCACGAAGCACTTGCCCATCATCGTCTACAAGAAATATTATCGGTTGGTTCATCATTGATTTGTTTCATAATTAATGGGTAAGCAAATTTCAAATTCCGTAGCACCGGGCTGCGACTTTACCTTTATAGACCCATGATGTTGTAGTATTATTTTATTTACAACATCCAGCCCCAATCCTGTGCCTTTTCCTATTTCCTTGGTGGTAAAAAAGGGATCGAATATTTTTTGCTGGATGTCTGCCGGAATACCGGGTCCATTGTCGATAATATAAGTTCTCGCAAAAAGTCCGTCGTGTTTTGTGGTGATGCTGAGTGTGCCTTTGTTCTCAACACTCATGGCATCAACGGCGTTGTCTATAATATTTACCCATACCTGGTTGAGCTCGCCGGGCATGGCTTTTACATCGGGCATGGTAGCATCATAGTTTTCAACTACGGTGATATTCGCTTTCTGCAGTTTGTATTTCAGCATGGTTAAGGTATTTTGTATACCCGATTGAATATTGGTGGGTTGTTTATCCATAGCCCTATCCATGTAGGTGAAATTTTTTACAGCACCCACCAATTGAGAAATACGTTCGGAAGAAGAGCGGATATCTTCGGCCATTTTATTGGTGACGAGATAATTGCTGATCCATTCCAATACTACATGCAACTCATCCTTGTTTCCGGCAGAACAGGCTTTGATCGTTTCCAGGTTTTCGGTGGTAAAGTCAAGATCCGTCAAACCTTCGGTGTCAATGTTTTTTAAATTATTATCGTATAGCCAATCAGAAATTTCGTCTTCCAGATCTGCTTTTTGCAGCATACTGAGCGGGGCTGGTGGCTGATCGGTTTTTGAACGAATCAGCGTTTGAATTTTATCGAGTTTTTCCTCTTTGATATGTAAGAGTGACACATTTTTGAATAAATCCGGTAACTGGTCGACTTGTTTTTGTAAAAGGGCTGCCGCTCTTGTAATAGCTGCGGCCGGATTGTTTAATTCGTGCGCAAGTCCGGCTGATAATTTGCCAAGTGCCAGCATTTTTTCATTTTGTTGCTGAAAGTTTGCTCCATCTCTAACGCGGGTTGTCATTTTATGTACCAATGCCGCTGTCAACTCGTAATTATTTTTGATGCCATCTTTTATATCAGCAGCAGCACAAACAAATACTTTCGATGGTGTAAGCGCTTCACAAAGAACAAAGGCATTGGTGGCCCTGGAAAAGGGTAAATAGCCTGTTACGGCGCCTTTTTGCAGTATTCCAAATTCTCTGAACTTTCCATTCTGGGGCAGGCACATCCTAAGCGAACCCTCCAGCAAAATGAATAATTTATCAACCGGGTCGCCCACTTCAAAAAGTTTCTCCTCTTTTTGCAATTGTATTGTTGTTCCTTTTTGCAGAAGCCAGGTTAGTTGTTCGCCGGGGACGGTGTCAAACTCCGGAACAACGAGTAGCTCGTTTATTGTTATGTCGTCCATTATGTAGTTGCTTATATGCAATTTAACCAATTATTGAATAACATTTAATTGACAGCATAAACAGGAAGTATCAGCCCCCTGTGACCAGTTAAGGATGTTCAATAAATTAGATAACCTTTAAGAATATGAGGTAGGATTTCTAAAATATGGCAGAATTTGCTTCGCTCGGTTTTAGGACTGATAGAGACCAAATGTTCTGTCGATGAGTGTAAAAAGCACATTTTGTAGGTAATAAATAGGCCTACTGTTTTTTGCATTTTCCTTTTATGACTTACAACCGACTCGATAAGGGCAGAGATATCAATCAGGCTACAATTAGGCAGATATCATGTTTTTTATCAAAAAATCATCTCTAATCTAACAAATAATAGCTAAAAATTTCGATTGACAGATTGGGTGTTAATGGTTCATAAAATATTAAGGATTGAGCCTTTCTGAGACTATGCTAAGCATTGGTTAAGCAGAAAATAACCATTACTATTCAAGTTCCATTAAATAATTAATGGAACTTGGTTGACTACTGCCGATTCATTAATTTATTATTAAGTACAGTGACGCCTTTGCGGGTAAGGTTTTCGTAGTTTAATTTTGCCAGGTATTTTCTCCTGTTATTTATTTCTTTCGACAATGGATGGAAGTCACATGCCATCCAAATAAAAATTTCAAACGTTTGCATAGTTATCAATTACGGAGTAATAGAATTATATCGTTATGTTTATAATCATTAAAAACCAAAACTACCTAAGCTCATGAAAAGACGATTGCTATGGTTATTGGCATTTCTATTGCCATGTTCTGTGTATCTCTCGGCACAGGATAGATTTACAGTATCGGGATCAGTAAAAAGTGAAAGCGGTGAAGCGTTGCCTGGCGCTAGTATTACTGCTGAAAACAAATCAATTAAATCGAGTACTGTTGTTATTTCTGATGAAGAAGGTAATTTTCGTCTGCAAAATATTGTTGCAGGTACGTATACCATTACGGTCAGTTCTGTCGGGTACGATCCGGAGATTCT
Source organism: uncultured Terrimonas sp. (assembly GCA_964604365.1). Lineage (GTDB taxonomy): Bacteria > Bacteroidota > Bacteroidia > Chitinophagales > Chitinophagaceae > Agriterribacter. Next base: position 9,782 of record CAZRYS010000047.1, on the reverse strand, counting down.
AAGGGATTATGTGTTATCAAATGGAGCACAGTTAGAGATAGTGCTGAAATCTGATGGCAAAAGCCTGGATGATGTTGTCGTAGTAGGATATGGAACACAGAGAAAAGTTGACGTTACCGGTGCTGTAAAGTCCGTACGGGCGGAAGACTTTAACAGGGGTATCGTAAACAACCCGCAACAACTGATACAAGGTAAGGTTGCCGGTGTAAATGTAACGGCTACCAGTGGTGAACCGGGTGCACCGATCAATATTGTTATCAGAGGGGCCGCCAGTGTAAGAAATAGCAGTGCTCCCTTGTTTGTGATAGATGGTATTCCGTTGGACAATGCCGGAACCGGTACGGGTGATGCACTCAATTTTTTAAACCCTCAGGATATCGCCTCCATGGATGTGCTAAAGGATGCCTCGGCAACAGCTATTTATGGATCTCGCGGCGCCAATGGTGTGGTAATTATCACTACCAAAAAAGGTAAGGCTGGAACTTCCGTATTAAATTATACCACTAGTGCGGGTTTATCACAGGTTGCCAGGAAACTGCCGGTCTTTTCGGCTGCGGAGTTTAAGAAACAGGTTGTAGCTGTAGGCGGTGATCTCGAAGATTTCGGCTCAAACACCGATTGGCAGGACGAAATCTTTAGAACCGGCAGCGCATTTGATAATAATCTTACATTGAGTGGCGGTAGTAATAAGCTTGTGTATTATGCATCTGTGAATGCACAAAACCAAAAAGGCATTTTAGAAGGCAGCAATATGAAGCGCTATACAGGTAGATTTAATGCGACACAGAAATTTTGGGAAGATCGCTTATCTATCGATTTGAATCTTACTGCCAGCAATACTAATAATCTCCGTCCGTCAATTGAAGGGTTAATAGGGAATGCGTTAACCAATAACCCAACGTTGCCTGCGCGGGATGCCAATGGAAAACCTGCTGTATTCGACAATGTTAGCAATCCCTTGCTTGAATTGGAATTATTTAAAGACATTGCGTCCGTTAATCGGGTGATGGGTAATATTTCTCCAACCTTGAGAATTATTAAGGGACTTACTTACAAGTTGAATTTTGGTATTGACAATACAACCACCAGCCGTGATATTGTGAACTTTGCTAACGCGGTGCCACAGCGAAATGGACGGTTTGAATCAGAGAATATCCTTCTCCGCAACCGTTTGATTGAAAACTATCTTACTTATTCTTCAGCTATTGACAGGCATAGCTTTTCTGCGATGGCTGGTCACTCTTACCAGAACATATTTTATCAATGGCGTCAGTTTAGTATCAATAATCTTCCACTTAACGACCTGGATCCTATATATAATCCCGGAATAGGGCAGGAGTTGACGATGGTTAATAACCTACCTAATGGAACGGCTAATATCAGTGAACTGCAGTCCTATTTTGGTCGTATTAATTATAGTTTTGACAATAAGTATTTAGTCACTGCCAGCTTCAGAATGGATGGTTCTACCAAGTTTGGTGAAAACAATAAGTATGGATATTTCCCTTCCTTTTCGCTTGGCTGGAATATCAGAGAAGAAGCTTTTATGGAAAATTCCTTCTTTGATGCACTGAAGCTAAGAGGGGGCTGGGGAATGACCGGTAACCAGGAAATTGCTCCAAAACTTACCCAGGCATTATTTAAAACTGAAGTAAGATCTGGTGTTAGTTATCCGTTATATCCGACAGGCGCTTATCCACCCGGTACTTTCTTTGCCCGTTTTGCAAATCCTAATCTGAAATGGGAGGCTACGCAACAAACGAACATCGGACTGGATTTTGGAATGCTGGGCGGGGCGCTGAGTGGTTCTATAGATTGGTTCGATAAAAGGACAAATAACATATTGTTATCGATACCTCCCGCAGATCCTGTACAGCCTGCAGGAGATCTTTATGCCAATATCCCCGGTATGGAAATCAGAAATACGGGTATTGAATTTGACCTTGAATATCGTAAAAGAATCTCCGCCAATATGAGCTTCGGTATAGGTGGTAATGCGACATTTATGAAAAACAATGTCACCGGTTCTCCTTACCAGGTCATTTTTTCCGGAACAGCCACGGGCTCTGGTTTAACGAGCGCTACATTAAACGGGTATATCAACGGGCACCCGATTGGCTCTTTTTACCTGTTGGATTTTATTGGTATCAATGCTAATGGTGAAAGTATGTTTGCGGATACAGATAAGGATGGAATTGTTACCGCGAAAGACAGAATTATTGCTGGTTCCGCTGTACCTAAATACCTGTATAACTTTTTTGGAAACTTTTCTTATAAAGGATTTGACCTCCTGGTAAATTTCAATGGACTGGGTGGGAATAAAATATATGACAATACGGCTACTGCCAATTTCAATAAGACGTTGATTGCTAAAAATCGCAACACAACGGCGGCAGCGGTTGAATATCCGGATGAGTCTATTAACAATGCAGCAGGTGTTAGCACGCGTTATTTAAAAGACGGCGGCTATTTACGTTTGAACAATATGGTAATTGGATATAATATTAATCCTGGACATATTGGTCTAAAAAAATGGGTTTCCAATCTGCGGATATCTGTTACAGGACAAAACCTGTTTGTAGTTACTAATTACGATGGATATGATCCGGAAATTAATAAGGAAGGAAGATCGATAAACAGTGCCTTAGCCTACGGGATTGATTATTTGAGCTATCCCAGGCCTCGTTCTGTAATTTTTGGTTTAAACTTAACATTCTAAACTTGAAGTATATGATCAGGAAATTATTTTATATACTATCGGCATATATTGTTTTAACGGCACTGCATAGTTGTACAAAACTAAATGAGCAAATTCTTGACGAAACTTCCAGTACAGGAGCCACCGATAAAGAAGTTACTGAAGGCTTGATAGCACCCGTTTATGCTGTGTTGCCAGGTCTTTTTCAGCACACGCAATATTTTGCATTACAGCAAATTTCTACGGATGAGGCAATTTTACCTTATCGTGGCGGAACTGATTGGGGCGATAATGGTATTTACATGTCCTTGTTCAGACATCAGACTACCAGTGTAGATCCCAATGTGAGAAATGTTTGGAATAATCTTACGCTCGGCATTTCCCGTGCCATTCTTGCAATTAATACTTTGCCTACGAGTACTGATGCAAGTGCCCCTTTGTTTATAGCAGAAGCCAGAGGCATGCGTGCCTACTATAATCTCCTATGTTTGGATTTGTTTGGCGTTTCTTTTATGAAAGAGGATCCTTTAGCTACCTCCGTTATACTGAGGGGAACCGATGCGGTGGAATATATTAAGTCAGAACTATTAGCGATAGAGCCTTTACTCCGTGATGATACAGGGCCTGGAAGAATCTCTAAGCAGGCTGTTTGGGGATTATTGGCCCGGTTACATTTACAATCGGCAGTGTACCGCGATATTTATGGCTCGTTTACATTTACTGGAGAGGATATGGATAAAGTAATCCAGTATTGTGATCAAATAATCAATTCAGGTAAGTTTGCCTTGTCTCCCGAATATTTTGAGATATTTGATGATGCAAACCATACCAATAAGGAATTGATTTTTGCTGTAGACCAAAGAGCAGATTTGAACGGTCACAATCGGATGGCGTATTTCTCTTTGTCTGGCGACCAGTTTCCTTTGGCTGCCTATCCGGGGGCTAACGGCACAGATGGTCCCGGTATTACGTCAGACTTCTATCACACGTGGGTACAGGCGTATGGTGCCGACGATCCGGCTGATATGGACCCAAGGTTTTTCAAAAAAAATCATGAATCTGCTGAAGGCTGTGTCGCAGGTCCTAACTTCCACATTAACCGTGGTATCCTGCGAGGGCCGCAGTACGGTTTGATTCGGACCAGCGGTGTATTTGAAACCTGTCCTGGCGGTGATATGAAAATCGGTCCCTTGTTTAATGTAACCCGAAACAGACCCGATCTGGCTGTTAATTTTACCGAAAATATTGATTTCTCTACCTACAGCAACTATAACAATGGATACAGAGTTTCTAAATATGAATTTAGCAGAGGCTCTGTAAGTGGTAGAAACTTTGGAGAACACGATCTGGTGATTTTAAGGCTGGCAGATATTTACCTGATGCGGGCAGAGGCGAAGCTCCGCAAGGGTGCCGGTGGCGAAGCGAGTGCATTGGATGATGTAAATACCATTCGCGCTGCACGAACAGCTCGTATAACTGCTCCTGCTTTGAGTGACATCAACCTTGACATACTGTACCGCGAAAGAGGGTTTGAATTGTACTGGGAAAATGTTCGTCGTACAGATATGATTCGTTTTGGAAAATACGAAGGTACCTGGACGGAAAAAACAGATAGTAATCCTCAAAAAAGAATCTTCCCGATTCCCCAAAATGCGATTGATGGTGCATCCAATTTGCCAGGATACCTGGAACAGAATTTGAGTTATTAAACGTTAGTAGATATCAATAAAACGAACACCGTCGCCTATTGGGGCGACGGTGTTCGTTTTATTGATACATTTCTATCTTAATATTCGTCCATCGTAATCTGCTCCCATTTCCGGTAGCAGCGGAAACTTAATAACTGCATTATCCCGGTTAGATCGATAGATCGCTGTAAATAACTCAACCGTTTTTCTCCCCGATTCCCCATCCACTGCTGGCGGACGATTTTGTATAATGGCGTCACAGAAATCTTCATGTTGCAATTGCATCGGGTACTCTACCATACTAACGGTATTGTATAGCTGTTCATCTTCCTTTACCCACCTGTCTAAAAACTGTTCTTCTCCCGGAACCGTCCATAAATCATTTACGGGGATATAAGGAGCGGCGGGCTTGCCAGGTAAGGGCATAGAGCCGCCATCTACCTGTACTCCCACTGAGGCTGCATTGGATCCATGTACCTGAATCTTTCCGTATATGCCAGGTTTCATGGAGTTACTTACGATAATATTACCAATGCCGCCATTTTTGAATTTTACAATTGCAACTGCAGTATCTTCTATTTCAACATAAGGATGATTGAAATTACGCCACACACCATATACTTCTTCTACATCGCCCATCAACCACAATAGTATATCTAACTGATGAGAAGCCTGATTTACCATCACACCACCACCTTCCGTATCCCATTTGCCGCGCCACGGGTCACTCTCGTAATATGCCTGATCCCGCCAGCCTAATACATTTACAGTACCCAATACGGGCGTTCCTATTTTGCCATCCTCAATGGCCTTTTTTACTCTTTGCACGGGTTGCAAAAATCGCCGCTGACTGATCATACCCAATTTAACCCCTGCTTGTTTGCAGGCATGTATCATATCGTCACAATCCTGCAACGATGAAGCCAATGGCTTTTCCACCATACAATGTGCACCAGCACCTGCTGCTGCCAACACAGCTTCTTTGTGATAGGGGTGTGGCGTGCAGATGACAACCGCGTCAATATTGGCTTCTTTAATCATCCGCGTGATATCATTAAAAGGCAAAAGGTCGTACTTTAGTCCAAATTCCCTGGCTTTTTCAATGCTGCGGCTATAGATAGCTACACATGCTGCATTTGAAGATTGCTTTAAGGCTGCAATATGCCACTGGCTTACTTTACCACATCCGATAATTGCTGTTCTTATTGTTTTTGCCATACGACTCGTTTGTTCTGTAGCGTCAAAATAAGTCAAAAATGTCTTAAAAACCTGAGCAAAGTTGATGATGGTTATTGTCCTATATCAAGGGTATTCATTAGGGAGTCGTTGCTGTGCGCCGGACAGTAGATCTCCCCATCATAAGGTAGGCGACTTTCCGAAGTATTTCTTTTGACCGCCGAAAATAGTTTTTTCAGCTGTAAGCCCCGGCAGGTGTAACGATTTTCTTAAATAAATAACCAAATTCAATGCTGTTTAGTGAGTGTTTTTTTTAACTGCAAACTGAATTTATGGCAAAAATTTCAATCATTTTTCTTCGATACTTTTTGCCCAAAAAGCATCGAAAAGTCTCATAGGGAACACTTGTCCACCGGGGAATAATTACCGCAATTTCCCCGAACGCCCTGATCAAGTTTTTGGGCTACTCTATCCCTCATATGGTGCCCTGGTTCACTAAATACAATAGAACAGTTGAATATTCTTTTATTTCTTTATTGCTTTCTATGAAGCTACTTGACCTTACCTAAAGGCATTGAAACCAATTGGAATCCCTGAGTAGAAATGCACCGTTTCATGGCAGCAAATCTGCGGAGATTTCTCAATTTTGATCTGCATCAAATTCGCGTTTTTGGTTTACGGATCCGGCTAAGTGTTTCCAATGTAATACCCAGAAAAGATGCAATATGCATCAAAGGAGCTTTGAGCGTAATGTCAGGATGTATAGCTAACAGGTTCTCGTACTTTTGATAAGCCGTTTCAAATTGCATAGCCACAATCCGTTGCTGCAATTGCAATAAAGTTTTTGTAATAACGAGTTTGGTCAGACGATCAAAATCCCGGTACTTGTCGGAAAGCTCTATAAAGTCCTTATGTTTAAATTCCAGCAAAGTACTATTTGTTAAAACTTCAATATAATGGGGAGAAGGCTCGTTCAGGAAAAAACTATTGATGGAACAGATAAAGTCATTTTCAAACGAAAACCAATCAGTAATATCTTTTCCGTCTTTTAAATAAAACACCCTGGCGGCCCCGGATACAACGTAGAATACACTGTCAGCGTATTGTCCTTCTTTTACAAGCAGAGAATTTTTTTCCACTTCGACTAGCTGTAGACGGTTTTCCATTTCCATCAGGCAGTCGGTATTTAATGAAACATTATATAATTGTACAAGCGCTGCGGAAATGGCTTTAAAAGCGGACGGGTCTTGGTACGCGGGCCTTCGTTTCATTCATACAACTTTATAGAACAAACTTAAGCTATAATAAAAAGAAATGCCGGGATTACTCCCGGCATTTCACGTATGCTAATATTATGAGACTAAAATTATCCGAAAATGCCACCTTTTTTGAGGGTAACAGTACCTTCACCAATTTTGAAGCCATTTTCATACACTTCTACTTTGTAAGTACCCTTTGTGTATTTGTCAGCTTGCTTCAAATCAAAACTAACATTTTTCTTTTTGCCTTGTTCGTAATCGATAGATACTTTGTTAGTATAGTCTTTGCTGCCGTCTTCGCGGGTTGTAAGCGATCCCGATCCCAATCCGTCTTCTTTAACAATTGCCCCTTCCGGATTGGTAACTACCACATACAGATCTTTAGTACCGGTTACAGCCAATCTGTTTTCTACATCAAAAGAAACTCTGAATTTGTCTGCACGTTTTGCTTTAGAAGTTTCAGATTCTTTACCACCTTTTTTCTCGTTGATAGCTACGATGTGGAAGTTGGCTGCGTTCAGTGTGGATCCTACTTCAACTTTACCGGTCAGGTCTTTATTCTCCGTTAACTTCTGGTCAAGTGAGGTTGTTAACTCCTGTTTTTCAGTAGTCAATTGCTCCTTGTCGGCTGTCAACTGAATGTTTTCGCCCGTCAAACGCTCAATTTCTTTCACATACTCCTCTATTTTTCCATTAAGTGAGTTTATAAGTCTACGGGCTTCTGCCAGGTCACCCGCTGAGGCATTTTGCTTGCTGATCAGGGTTTTGATCCGTGATCTCATTTCGGTTACTTCCTTGTCTCTTGTCTTAACCAGGCTATCCAGCTTGGTATTTTCGGATGTCATTTTATCGAGCCGAATTTCTGCTGCTTCATAGTCTGCGTTCAACTGAATTCTAACGGAGTCCAGAGAAGCATATTGAACATCCTTTTGCTGAATTACTTCTTTGGTTTTACTTTTATCATAGATGATATAACCCCAGGTTCCTAACAATGCGGCAATTAATACGCCGTAAATAATGCCACGGTTATCTTTTTTGGGAGGTTGGGGGTATCCCGATGAAGTAGAGGGATAATTTGAAGCGCTCATAGTGTTTATTTTTAGTGTTTATTTGTTTTTTTATCGAAATTAAAAAATATGCTCGGTACAATTGATCTTACAAAGGTATTGGTTATTGATATAGAAACTGTTCCCGGATCCCCTGATTTTCAAGGCTTGCCAACACTTTGGCAGGGTCTCTGGGAGGAGAAGGTTTCCAAAACCATGCCAGAAAACTTTTCTGCAGAAGAGTACTATCGGCACAGGGCCGGAATATTGGCTGAATTTGGGAAGATCGTATGTGTGTCCTGTGGTTTTTTTTACCATGAATCTGATGGTAAAATTCATTTCAAAATTAAATCTGTGAGTGGCGATGATGAAAGGCTTTTGTTAAACGATTTTGTTTCTCTGATCAACTCCTTTAACGAAAAAAGAGGGTTGATTATTCTTGCGGGGCATAACTTAAAGGAGTTTGACATCCCTTATTTATGCCGCCGAATGATTATTAACGGCATTGCTTTACCTGATAGTTTACAGTTGTACGGAAAAAGACCCTGGGAGACAAACCTGCTGGATACCCTGGAGCTTTGGAAATTCGGAGACTACAAAAATTATATCTCGTTAAAGCTCCTGGCGGCCGTGCTGGGTATTGAAACACCCAAAGACGATATTGACGGTAGCATGGTACAGGATGTATATTATAACGAAAAAAACCTTCAACGTATTGTTGTCTATTGCCAAAAAGACGTAGTAACCGTTGCAAATATTCTTTTACATTTCAAGAACCTGCCGCACCTGGAGCCGGCAAGTATCCAGATTGCCTGATCTTTTAACTAAGTGCTAAGATTTAGTTATTTTGCGGTTTAATTATGAGCGCAGAAAAGATATTGGCAGATTGGAAAAAGGGAAGTTTTAAACCCGTATACTGGCTGGAGGGGGAAGAACCTTACTACATAGATATATTGATCAATTATGCTGAACACTCCATTCTTTCGGAGACGGAGGCTGGGTTTAATCTATCCGTTTTCTACGGAAAGGATGCCAATTGGCCGGATGTGGTAAATGCCTGCCGTCGCTACCCTATGTTCTCTGAAAAACAAGTCGTCATTCTAAAAGAGGCGCAACATATGCGGGACGTGGATAAGCTGGAGTCCTATATAGAACAGCCGCTGTTGTCTACGATTTTCGTAGTGGCCTATAAGGAAAAAAAAGTCGATGGCAGAAGCAAACTGGCTAAATTATTAAAACAACACTCAGTACTCTTCTCCACCAAAAAAATGTATGACAACCAGTTGTCTGACTGGACAAATAACCTGGTATCCTCAAAGGGATATACTATTACTCCCAAAGCGGCCATATTGCTTACAGAACATATAGGTAACGATATCAGCCGTATCAACAATGAAGTAGATAAGCTATTACTAAACCTGGGTAAACGCAGAGAGATCACAGAGGAGGATATAGAAGAACAGGTTGGTGTGAGCAAGGAATATAATGTTTTTGAGCTGCAAGGGGCTTTACAACGCAAAGATTTTGGCAAAGCTTTTCTGATCATTCAATACTTTGAATCGAATCCTAAAGCAAATCCTATTCAGTTGGTTTTACCGGCTATTTATAATTTTTTCAGTAAAGTCTACATGTTATTTGGTGTGCAGGGAGATGACAAAACAGCGGCAGCAGCAATTGGTGTCAACCCTTATTTTATTAAGGACTATTTGTCTGCGGCAAAAAACTATGGGTATGACGGCGTGGAACGTACCTTACTTTTACTTCACCAATACAATCTGCGGAGCATAGGCATCCACGACGGAGGGACGGAAGATGCCTCTTTGCTTAAAGAAATGGTGGCCAAAATCAGGCAACTATAACTTTAACCCACATTGCGCATTTATATTAGACAAATCCGCTCTGGAGGTTGGTTTCA
>CAZRYS010000046.1:0-32827 GCA_964604365.1 uncultured Terrimonas sp. | reverse complement strand
AGCCAGATTGAATATATCTGATAACTTTTTTTGCCTTAACTAAACGGCATTAAATATGGGTTAATGTCATCCTTAAAAGCAAATATTAGTATAATACAACCAGTGCTTCCGCACTATTTACATGGAAAATAACCAACAAGATAAACACTTCTCACCTTGTCATTCGGCGGGATGCGAATACATGGATTTTCTAACTATTGGTTCCTTAAAAGTCGGACAATAGCGCCAGGTATCTACGTGTATCAATTTTGAGGATGAAAATCCGGTGCCGGGTACTTGTTTTTACCGCTTGCTGCCGATTGATCCGGATGCAAGTCACGAATACTTTACTATAGAGCGGGTGTTGTTTCAGACCGAACAAAATACAAAGATTTACCCTAACCCGGTAGCGGATGAAATAAAACCAGCTATGAATAGCTGCTGGCAAGCGGGTGGTTATTGTATATGATAACTCCGGCTGCCCTGTATTCCAGAAGACTGCCCAAGTGGAGAAATAATCTTCTGACCGTAGATGTGCGGACTCTGCCGACCGGACAATACTTATGGGTTTTGCAGGGCGGATTTGTTTATAAGATTTATAAAAGTGGAAAACCCATATATGCAAATATATATGGGTTTTAGGTTAAGTTTCTCAAGGATCAATTGGTGTTTTAGCCTATCATACACTCGTCGCACAGGGGTTTAGGATTGATATTGGATTCAGAAGCGGGGTATGGGTAGGTTCTATAGGGGTTTAATGCTTTTGCATATTTCTAAATTTATAGTTTGGCGTTTATATATTAACGTTATTAAACGCTGCGTTTTTGCAGGTTCCAATTCTGGTATTTAAATACGCCGGGTGTTACAAAATCAGATTAGCAAGAGAAGTGAACTTCGTAGGTTTAGCTGTATGGGTGTTTATCGTAGGTTGCCGATGTAAAATTGTGAGCAAAATATTTTTGATGGGGAGAGAATCGTAAAAAGATAGGGACAAAATTATAAACGATTTTTAACCTCTTGATTGTCAATGCGCTTTTTTCTCTTTTTTAGTTATTTCGATAAAGTTCGATGTGCTTTTTTATGCCAATTTTTTCTTTAAAATATTCGTCATGGGAAACTACAATCAAAGTGCCGTGGTATTCACTTATAGCTTCTATAAGTATATCTGTGTTTTGAATGTCGATATTGTTAGTAGGCTCATCTAATATCATTATGTCTGGTGCCTGGTATGTTGTGGTCAAACAGCATAGAGCTAATCGCATTCTCTCTCCACCACTGAGTGTTGCACAGGGTTTGTGCCAATCATCCTTTCCAAATAAAAACCTGTGAAGCCTGATTTTAACTTCGTGTTCCTCAAGCCCGGTCGTGTTAAATTGTTGCGTTTGTTCGTAAACGTTGAGTTGATTATTAAGCAGCGAATAATCCTGGTCTATATATATAATAGAACAGTCGCTACGGTAGAGAGAACCGATCGTTGGTTTTAGCCGACCGGAAATGATTTTGATAAGGGTTGTTTTGCCCGAACCATTGTTTCCCCCAAGCGAAAGACGCTCGCCACTAAGGATCTGGAGGTCAAGGTTTTGTTCCCAGAGCAGAACATCGCTATAAGAAAAGTTTATTTTGCTTGCCGAAACTAATACTTTCCCTTTATGAAGGAGGGAATTGTCGAACCCAAATTTCATCTTGTCTGTTTCGGGTAATGCCTGGCGTATCTCCTGCAATTCTCTGGCAATGCCCTCCAGTTTATCGGTATGGGTAGCCTTAGATTTGGCCGTGCTTTTTTCGGCTTTGTTACGCAGGGTATTCATCATTATTCTTGCCATACCTGCTTTTTCCTGCTTTTGTTTACCCCTGGCGTCCAGCTTTTGTTGGCGTTCAATGGTTTCTCTTTCTTTTTCTTTCGCTTTACGCAATGATTTTTCCCTGGTTTGTAAATGTTGGTAAAGGGCTTCCACTTCTATTTGTTTTTGGCTGGCATAGAAGTCATAATTTCCTCCATAGAGAAAAATCCCCTTTTTGTTTAATTCCAGCGTTGTGTTCAGCAGATTCAATAAAACCCTGTCATGACTTACTATTAAAAGAGTGGCGTTTGTGTCCTGAATAAACTGATACAAGAGTTCGCGGCTTTGGTTGTCCAGGTGATTGCCCGGTTCATCCATTAATATGGTATCCGGCTGATGAATAGCAATGCCTGCCAGGAAAGCTTTTGTTTTCTGCCCTCCGCTTACATTGTTCATCTTCTCGTGTAAGGAGAGGTCGGACAGTTGCCAGTATCTAAGTGCCTCTTTACACCTTTCGTCAATTGTCCAGTCATCTGCCAAAACAGTCATGTTTTCAACTGAGACATTGCCCCCCAGAATTTGGTGTAGCGCATGCAGCTTTTCCGAAACACCCAATGCTTCCGCAATAGTGAGATGGTTAAATTGTCCGAGTAGTTGGGGAATATACCATAGTTTTCCTGACACTTTCAATGTGCCACAGGCAGGCAATAGTTCGCCGGCTATTATTTTTAAAAGTGTGGATTTGCCAGAGCCATTATTTCCTATAAGTGCCATTTTCCCCTGCTGCGGTACAGACAGGTTGATGTCGGAAAAAAATAATTCTTTATTGGGATGCTCGTAAGCAATTTGTTGTAGCAAGATCATAATTTTCTTTCTTGAGTAGTTATAAAAATGGATCTATGCCACGTGGGGCAAAGTCCTTTTACAATAGCTGAAAGAAATTATTCTACATTTTGCTTAACGATTTGAGACAACAAAAGTACATTTTTTCTCTATGTAAAGGAAGAGCAGTATAGGGCGCCATTTGCCTTCGTTGAGAAAGTTAAAGTTGTTCCATGCGTTGTTTCGCATGGCGGTGGAGATCCGGATGTCCTGCTGTAGCCGTCAATGCTGTTGAGGTGTACAAGTGCCATCTTATCTTCTCCTGCAGGAGATTCATACGGTGGGTATCGTTTGTTAAAGGAAGTGTATTTTGAAGCGGAGATGCAACGTTTAGGGTTATTTATTAGCCTCTGTTGTGTTGCTGAATAAAAATCTACCTTTGGTATGAATATAATGTACGACAGACGAATGATATACAGAAGCAAAGCACCCCTGCGAATTGGGTTGGCGGGTGGCGGTACGGATGTGAGTCCTTACTGCGACTTATATGGCGGCGCTATTTTGAACGCTACTATTTCTCTTTTTGCGCATGCCAATATTGAATTGATAGAGGGGGACACCATCGAACTGGAAGCTGCAGACAGAAGGGAAAGCTTACGATATGTAAAAGCCAACTCGCTTCCCATAGATGGGAAACTCGATTTGCTAAAAGGGGTGTATAATCGTATTCAAAAAGATTATGGGTTCCCAGACACCGCGTTCAGGCTCTCCACTTTTGTGGATGCGCCGGCAGGCTCAGGGTTAGGGACATCTTCTACATTGGTGGTAGCCATAATAGGGGCATTTGCCGAATTGCTGAAACTACCGTTGGGAGAATATGATATAGCCCATTATGCCTACGAAATAGAAAGGCAGGATTTGCAATTGGCCGGTGGCCGGCAGGATCAATACGCGGCTACATTCGGTGGTGTGAATTATATGGAGTTTTACGAGGATGATAAAGTGATCGTAAACCCACTGCGGGTAAAACCGGAGTATCTCAGCGAACTGGAGAACAACCTCCTGTTATTTTTTACCGCCACCAGTCGGGAGTCAGCTTCCATTATTAAAGAGCAACAGAAAAATGTGAAGCAAAAAAATGAATCATCGCTGGATGCAACCCATCAGTTGAAAGAGCAAAGCCGACGGATGAAAGAGGCATTGTTGCTGGGTAAACTACACGAAGTGGGAGAAATTCTGGATTTTGGATTTCAGCAAAAAAGAAAAATGGCAGACAATATTTCCAATCCGTTAATAGAAGAAATTTACGATGCGGCCAAAAAAGCGGGTGCCAGCGGTGGGAAAATATCCGGAGCCGGTGGTGGTGGTTTTATGACGTTTTATTGTCCCGGCAACAGCCGCTATCGGGTGATAGAAGCACTGCATGCATTTGGAGGAGAGATAAAACAATATAATTTCACTCAATACGGTTTAACTTCCTGGTCCGTTTAACTAAATATTTATTTCCGAAGAGCGTATTAAAATATAAATTATGGTTCAACAGATAAAGGAATTGGTAAAAGCATCTATTGATGTGAAGCAACTGGTGTTGGAGGACGACCGTCTATTACAATTAACGGCTACGGTTACGGACATTATTACAGCGGCATTCAGAAGAGGTAATAAAGTGTTGTTTTGCGGAAACGGTGGTAGTGCCGCCGATGCACAGCACCTTGCTGCCGAATTTAGTGGCCGATTTTATATAGACAGAGATGCATTGCCTGCGGAGGCATTGCATTGTAATACTTCTTACCTGACAGCCGTGGCCAATGATTATAGTTACGATGTGATTTATGCCCGCATCATCAAGGGCTTGGGCAATAAAGGAGATATCCTTATCGGTTTATCTACCTCAGGTAATTCCAAAAACATTGTCATGGCTTTCGAGCAGGCTAGGGAAAATGGTATGACCACAATTGGTTTTACCGGTACACCTGGGGGGAAGTTAAAAGAGGTGAGTGATTATCTTTTTAATGTGCCTTCTATGGATACGCCCCGGATACAGGAGGCGCATATGTTGCTGGGACATATTATTTGCCAGTTGGTTGAAGCTAGTTATTTTAATACAAAAGGATGAGTGCACAACCGACGGAGGCCATTATTTTGGCTGGAGGCTTGGGGACCCGCCTACGGGATGCCGTGCCAGCGCTGCCTAAATGTATGGCACCGGTTCAGGGAAAACCTTTTGTGGCACATGTAATTGAATACCTGAAAATACAGGGTATCCGACGCTTTGTTTTTGCATTGGGTTACAAAAGTGAAGTCTTTCTTAACTTCCTGGATGAGGAGTTATCTTCCGATGAATATGTAGTTTCCGTGGAACCGGAACCGCTGGGGACCGGCGGTGCTGTGCAACTTGCCTGCAGGGCAGTAAAAGAAAGGGATGTGTTGGTCACCAATGGAGACACTTTGTTTAAGTTTGATTTGTCTCGATTGTCAGCACTGCATTGTCAACGGTTGTCGGAGTGTACGCTGGCATTAAAGGAGATGCAGAATTTTGACAGATACGGTGTGGTAGAAAGAGATGAAACCGGGCTTGTTACCGGGTTTAAGGAGAAACAGTTTTACAAAACAGGATACATAAACGGTGGTGCTTATGTAGTTAACAAAACAGCTTTTCTCCAACGGGGTTTTCTGGAAAAATTCTCGTTTGAAAAAGACTACCTGGAAGCTTATTTTAGAGAGCATAAATTCTATGGAGCAGTAGATAAAGGCTTTTTTATCGATATTGGCATTCCCGCAGATTACGAGAGCGCACAAAAAGATTTAGGTTAGTTTTGTGGGCAAATATTGGATTGTATGGAGTCGTTTTTGAAAGATATATTTAAGGAGCAGGATTATGACGAAAAGAATTTTTTTCTGATCGCAGGACCTTGTGTGGTAGAAAGTGAGAACTTGATTGCTGAAGTGGCAGATAAGGTGTCAGGAATTTGCCGAAGTCTGGGTATTCCGTATGTTTTTAAAGCTTCTTACCGCAAAGCCAATCGCACCAGTGCCGGTTCTTTTACTGGGATAGGCGATGATAATGCGTTAGAACTGCTGCAAAAAACAGGTGAAAAATATAAACTACCCGTTACTTCAGATATACATGCACATGACGAAGCAGCGCCTGCCGCCGAATACATTGACATTTTACAGATTCCTGCATTTTTATGTCGTCAGACGGATTTGCTGGTAGCAGCGGCGGAAACCGGAAAGATTGTCAACGTAAAAAAAGGACAGTTTTTGAGCGGTCCGGCTATGAAATTTGCCGTAGAAAAAATCCGTAAAGCTGGTAATGATAAGATAATACTCACAGAGCGTGGTACTACGTTTGGTTACCAGGATTTGGTGGTGGACTATCGCAATATTCCCTGGATGCAGGAACATGGTGTGCCTGTGGTGATGGATTGCACTCACTCTCTACAGCAGCCCAATCAAACCACTGGTGTTACCGGTGGTAATCCTCAATTGATTGGCACCATTGCTAAAGCAGCTATTGCAGCCGGCGCCAACGGCCTTTTTATAGAAACACATCCGAATCCGGCGGTGGCAAAAAGTGATGGGGCTAATATGTTGCAACTGGATTTGCTGGAAGATTTGCTGAAACAACTGTTAAAGCTGCGTAAGGCCGTAATCTGATTGTGTTTACTTAATAATTAAACGGCGTACTTCTGCGTATTGAAATTCAGGCAGCGGTTCAGAAAAGGAGGCATCCAGGTTATACGCAATTGCGAGGTAATCTAAAAACTCGCGTGGTGGGCTACCCCATAATAAGAGAGTATTGCTACGCATCAATTCAGGCATGTCTTTGATGCTGAACCTATTTAATATGTCTTTGTACATATTTGAATGATAGTGATCAAACATTAAGATATTGGGCAATGGATAATCTGCCGGTTTATCAAATGCATAAAAATTTTTCAGTGTGAATTTATTGTCAACAATAAGAAAGATGTTTTTTTTGTTGCGGCCGATTTCTTTAGCTGTGCTCCTGAAGAGTGCATTGGCGGCTACATTAGTTTGATTATTGTTGATCGCTATTACCAGGCTCCATATTATCAGCAATGAGAAAATACAGAAATAAATCGCTGGTCTCTTTATTTCTTTTGAGGAAAGAAGGTAAATAAAAAGTGAAATTGCTAAACCAGCGCCTTTAAGGTAATATCCCGGCATTTTGAAATATATTACCAAAGAAAAGCCGACTACCAAAACAGATGTAAATACTACAATCAATGGTAGTAACATTCGACGGGTGGCAAAAAATAAGGCGACTACAAAACAACTAATAAAATATAATTTATTGTTAGTTGAAAGTGCTTTAAACGCAGAGGGTTTATGGTCATTTATACGATGTATTTCTTTTATGTCATTGGCAATGGTTACTAACTTTTCGTTAGAAAGAAAGGTTGTGTCCCATACCATTGCATTGCTGATCATTACCCTTTCGGTATTCCAGGTCTTATAGGCAGTGTCCAACAAATAGTTTTGGTTATAGAAATGATAAAGGTTCTGTCTTCTTGTTTCTTCTTTCTTCCATTCGGGAATTGCTTTTGTGTAGTAACTTTTATGCGCCTGATTTAAAAGAAAAGGAACGGCTAAAAATACAAGGAGTAACAAGAAGAAATGTGCCTTTTTTTTAAAGAAAACAAATAAAAGAGGGCATAAAATCACAAGGATAAATACAACGAGATGTATTCGTAACGATGAAGCAATGATGAGCAGGAGGATAGCCCCGGTATATTTTTTAAAGTTTATTTTTTCGGCTGTAGGTAAAACTAGTATCAGCGAGGAGACGATCAATGCTACCACTACATGATTGATACTTAAATATAGTAGAAAAAGTGTGCCATACAGTCCAAATATTACGCTGTAAAAAATAAGGCCTTTCGTGTTGAATTCTTTTTCAAAAATAGCCATCAATATTGTCCAGAAACTAAAGAAAAGTAAAACAATCAACAACCAACTGTACCAGTTTATGGACGCGTCGAGGGCGAATAGTTGTTGTATAATATGGGTTAGCCAGGGATGGTATATATGGTCGAAATGTAACAGGTTGGTGGCGTTGCCAAATCCGCCACTCAATACATACATGGTAAAAACGTCACCTTGACTGTGTATTAGTGGAGTAAAAAAGCATAACACACAGAAAAACAGAATATTCACCAGGAAAGCAACAAAAACTCTCGATCCAGACAAACGGGAAACGAAATCCATTGAATCTTTTTAATAAAAAATATTATACATCTGTCAAATTTTATTCTGGCAACCAATTATTTAGCCAAATAACAAGTACATCATTTTAGTTTTAATACATAGAAAACTAACTACAACGAATTTGTTAATTGCAAAGTACGTTGATATGTTCAAAGAAAAGATTCTTATCTAAAATTGGGCGTTTTTTCTATAAATGCCAGAAAATGACCTATCTCCAGGGGATTATTAGTCTTGTCCGAATCTGCAAATTCGAATTATCTTTGCGCCTATGTCGGCAAATAGAACGGTGGCTTTTCACACATTGGGGTGCAAATTAAACTTTTCTGAAACTTCCACACTGTCCAGAATGCTGGAAAATGAAGGATTTGAGAAGAAAGAGTTTGATGATGTAGCTGATATATATGTAATTAATACGTGTTCTGTAACGGAAAATGCAGATAAGGAATGCCGCCAACTGGTGCGACGGATCCAGAGAAAGGCACCGGAGAGCATGGTGGTGATAACCGGTTGCTACGCTCAATTGAAACCGAAAGAAATAGCTGATATTCAAGGGGTTGACTTGGTATTAGGCGCTGCCGAAAAGTTTAACATCGCCACGCATCTTAAGGAGTTAACCAAGGGTGATTCTGCCAGAATTTCAAGTTGTGATATTGACGAAATTGAAGGGTTTACCAGCTCCTGGTCGCTGAATGATCGTACCCGAACTTTCCTCAAAGTGCAGGATGGCTGTGATTATAGTTGCTCTTTCTGTACCATACCCCTTGCCCGCGGGAAGAGCAGAAGCGACACAGTGGAAAATGTAGTGCGTAATGCAAGACATCTTGCTGATGCCGGTGCCAGGGAAATTGTGCTGACGGGTATTAATCTGGGCGATTTTGGTTTGAATGAGCGGGTTGATGCAGATGGAAGACGTACGGAGAGTTTTTACAGTTTGATACAACAACTGGATCAAATAGAAGGTATAGAACGTTTTCGAATCTCATCTATCGAACCCAATCTGCTGAGCAATGAGATTATACGATTTGTAGCGAATAGTAAGAAATTTATGCCTCATTTTCATATACCACTGCAAAGTGGCAGCAATAAAATATTGGGGTTGATGCGTCGTCGTTATAGAAGAGAGTTATACCAGGACCGTGTAGCAATGATAAAATCGCTCATGCCGGATTGTTGTATCGGTGTGGACGTAATTGTAGGATTTCCCGGAGAAACTACTGAGGAGTTCAGGGAAACGGTAGATTTTCTCACAGAACAGGATATTTCCTACCTGCATGTATTTACGTATTCTGAACGGCAAAATACGCTTGCATTGGATATAACGCCGGTCGTTCCGGTGAATGTGCGACATGACCGTAATAAGATACTCCGAAATCTTTCATATAGAAAGATGCAGGTGTTTGCAGCATTACATACCGGACAAAACAGGAAAGTGTTGTTTGAAAGCCATAATAAAAACGGGATGATGGAGGGGTATACAGATAATTATATTAAGGTGACCGCACCTTTTAGGGAAGATTGGGTTAATAGCGTCGTGGAGTGGAAGGTGTAGGCTTAAAATATTGTACTTATGAAAAAGTTTCAGGTTACTATACAGTTTTCGATGGACGAAGACTTTATGTCTATCGTTCCTGATCATCGAAAATATATAGACTCGCTGATTGATAAAAGCATAATTGACCAATATGCTGTCACCATGGAATCGCAAACAATATGGATTACCATTAACGGCGATAGTAAAACTGAGATAAAAGAATACCTTTCCGCCTCACCTTTGTATAAATATTGGCAGCGGTTTGAAATTGATGAACTGGTAGTATTGGATGGATTGCTGCACCGCTTGCCTGCAGTTCGATTAAATTAGTGCGTGTTAAATGACTCAAATGCAGAATGAACAACCGAATCCTTTTGCGGAAGGCAAAGTATTACTGCTAGATAAACCCCTTGGCTGGACTTCTTTTGATGTGGTTAGGAAGATTCGATCGGCCATTCGCATCAAAAAGGTAGGACACGCCGGTACATTGGACCCACTTGCCACGGGTTTACTCATTGTTTGTACCGGAAAGTTTACAAAGCGGATCAATGAGTACATGGCACAGGAGAAAGAATACACCGGCAGTTTTACCATCGGCGCCACGACAGAAACGTATGACCTGGAATCGTTACCCGGCAATTTTAAAGATTACAGTGCCGTGTCCGAAGAGTTATTGTTGGAAACAACGAAACAGTTTCTGGGTATTATTCAGCAAGTGCCGCCGGCACATTCCGCCATCAAAGTGGATGGTAAGCGTGTATACGAGTTGGCACGAAAAGGAGTGGAGGTTAAACTGGAGCCCCGCACAATAGAAATTAAGTCATTTGAAATTACGAATATTCAACTGCCCGTGATAGATTTCAGGGTGGTGTGTACTACAGGTACCTATATCCGTAGCCTGGCAAATGATTATGGTGCGGCACTGGGTTGTGGCGCTTACCTAAGTAGCCTTTGCAGAACACGTATCGGTAATTTCCCTTTGACGGAAGCAATGAGTATAGATGCTTTTTTGGAGATGAAAGAAAAGTTGATAGGAACAGACCATAAAAGTCGACCATAATAAATTATGAAGATATTATTTGATTACATGAAGCCACATAAATGGCTGGTATTGCTGGTGCTGATGCTGGCAGCAATGAATATTGGTTTTTCTTTGTTTGATCCGATTATATTCGGGAAAATTGTTAACCTGGCGAGCAGTTATGCAGCCAACCCGGGTTCGTTTAGCTCGGATGATTTTTTCACCAAACCTTACAATTCTGTTTTGTGGTTGTTGCTGGCTTCTATTGGGGTGGCAATGGCAAGCCGTATTGCCAAAAACTTTCAGGACTATTTTTTAAATGTAGTGATTCAGAAATTTGGTGCCAAAGTGTTTACAGATGGTTTAAGACATTCAATGCGTTTACCTTACCAGGAGTTTGAAGACCAGCGAAGTGGCGAAACCCTGAGCATTTTAACAAAAGTGCGGACCGATACAGAAAGGTTCATTGCGTATGTGGTGAATGTTATGTTTTCTGTGATCATAGGGATTGTTTTTGTAACTGTTTTCGCATTTGATGTGCATTGGTCACTGCCATTGGTTTTTTTTGGAGGCATAGTGTTTTTGATTGTAATGACAAATGTGTTGAGCAAAAAGATAAAGATCATTCAAAAAAATATCGTTTCTCAAACGACCGCATTGGCTGGTGCTACCACAGAGTCTCTTCGTAATATCGAATTGGTAAAGAGCCTGGGACTTACCCAGCAGGAGATCGCCCGTCTTAATAAGAATACTTACAAAATATTGGGATTGGAGCTCACCAAAGTAAAACGCATCCGCAGTATTTCTTTTGTACAAGGCACTTTTGTAAATACTTTACGACAGGTAATTCTCTTCATACTCATGTGGCTGGTATATGGCGATAAAATGAATGCCGGTCAGTTGGTGACCATGCAGCTATTTTCATTTTTCATTTTTGGTCCCCTGCAGGAAATCGGAAATATTATTTTATCGTACCGGGAGGCAGAAGCTTCGTTGAATAATTTCAAGCGGCTGATGGATAAAAAGCCTGAGCCTGTTCCTGAGAATCCGTTGTCTTTAGGAAATATTCAAACACTTGAGTTTCAAAACGTGGCGTTTAAACATCAGACAGCGCAGCATAATGCTATCGAAAAAATAAGTTTTAAGACTGCAGTGGGTGAAACCATAGCTTTTGTGGGGCCGTCTGGCTCTGGCAAATCTACTTTGATGAAATTGCTGGTAGGGCTCTATCGGCCAATGGAAGGCAGAATTCTATACAATGGGTACGATGAATTGTCAATCAATTATGATGACCTGAGAAACCAGATTGGTTTTGTAACACAGGATACCCAGTTATTTTCCGGAACGATTAAAGAGAATCTTTTGTTTGTAAATCCTGAAGCTACAGAAGACGATGTATGGGACGCACTGAAAAAAGCTTCTTGCGTACAACTGCTGGAAAGAGCAGAGAAAGGATTGGATACCATGATAGGGGAGGGAGGATTGAAATTGTCTGGTGGAGAAAAACAACGCTTGTCAATCGCCAGGGCCCTGTTGCGAAAGCCAAGACTATTGATCTTTGATGAAGCGACTTCCGCGCTGGATTCTCTAACGGAAGAAGAGATTACCGCTACCATTAAAGAAGTTTCTTCGCACCGTAACCAGGTAACTATTTTGATTGCGCATCGATTGTCGACTATTATGCACGCCGATCGTATTTATGTATTAGAAAGAGGATTGGCGGTGGAAGAGGGAACGCATCAATCGTTGCTGGAGGAAAAAGGCTTATACTATGCTATGTGGCGACAGCAGATCGGAGAGCGCAAACCTTTGTCTGGTGTGGTTAACGTAAATTAACCTTGTATAAACAACAGGTGGGGTAAATTTGAGTAAAACATTTGACCATGAAATATTTGTTGCTACTGGTCCCCTTGTTGTATGCCAAACTTGGGATTGCTCAAACAGCGGTGCAGACTGCAATTGTGAAATCAGTAACAGAAATTACTTTTCCCGACAACAACAATACACCCGGTGCTGACGAAGATGCTCGTCCGTTTGGTGGCGGCATGGAAAGTACTAATACCGTCTATTTCAGAGGTGATTTCATAAAGACGCTTAACCAGACCGATTTTGGAAACAATACGGTTATCATTGATAAAAAAAACAATAAAACCATAACGATTGTTGAAGCAATGGGAAAAAAAACGGGTTATTATAGTACCCCGGATGATGAGGAAAGGCTTCGTAAAAGAATGGATTCGTTGCGACAGGCAGGCGGTAACCGGGGGAGAAGTGAAGACAGGGGACAGGGAGCAGTTGAAATCGTAAAGTCAAATGACACCAAAAAAATTGCCGGTTATACCTGCAAAAAAGCGATTATAAAAGCCACGTCCAGGAACGGAGAAATAAATGAAACAACCGTTTGGTATACGCCCGACCTCCAAATGCATGCCGATTATCCTAAGGCGGGAATGGTAGCGCCCGGTGGTGGCAGAGGTTTTAGTGGAAGTTTCGGTGGCGGTGGATTTGGCGGACTCTCCGGATTGGATAAGATAGACGGTTTTGTGATGGGCTACGAAGTAAGCCGGCCGAACGGCTTTAGTATGAAAATGGAAGTAAAGAAAATTGAAGTTAATCCCAATATCCCCGATAAAACTTTTGAAGTTCCAAAGGGAGTTGAGCTAAAGCCTATGTCCGAAATGCAGAATATGTTTGGCGCACCCGGTTTTAGAGGCCGGCAATAGGCATTGGTGAAATTGATATTCCCTATTACTTCCGTTGAACATCCACAGAAACTTTTAATGTATGGCTGCCACCACTAAGAATAACACCCTTTAGCGGGGCAACATCCGCATAATCTCGTCCCCAGGCTATTGTAATATGTTGGGTAGATGGCATGAGGTTATTGGTAGGATCAAAATCGAGCCAACCGGCACCGGGTACAAATACAGAGAACCAGGCGTGGCTCGCATCTGAGCCAACCAGCTTTTCTTTCCCTTCCGGCGGTATTGTTTCCAGGTAGCCACTTACATAACGGGCAGCCAATCCCATAGAGCGTAGGCAAGCAATAGCCAAATGGGCAAAATCCTGGCAAACTCCTTTTTTTCGTTTCATGATTTCCTTAACAGGTGTTGCAATGGTGCTAAATCCCGGCGAATATGTAAAGTCTGAAAATATCCTTCTGGTGAGATCCAGACAGGCTTCCACCAGGTCTCTTCCGGGGGTGAAAGAGTCAAGTGCGTAGCCCAACGTGTCTGCATCCATTTTTGTCATGGGGGTATCGGTAACAAATTGTTTTAAATCTGCATTTTCCGGCGTCGATTCTGTTAGTTGTTGTACTGTTTCTTCCCAATTGATTACGGGGTATTGTTGTTGAGCATCAGAAGGAGTATTGTCAACGTGTGAGGTAACGGTTACGTTGAGGTGTTTATGCTCGTGCTGTATGGCAAAGTAAAAAACACGATTGCCAAAAAAATCCTCATACTCATTTACTACATCGGGCTCTGGCGTGATATGAACATGTACGCTATCACATATTTGTGTAGGGGTGAGCCGCGGCTTCAACATAGCCAGATTGTGACAAAGACTGGCAGGCTCTTCGTATTCATAGATAGTGGTATGCGTTATTTTATACAGCATATGGGTGTTTAAAAGGATTCAACGATAAACAACTGTTTTTGCCTGGACACGTGGGTGAAATATGTTTTAGATATTACAGGCGTTATCTCTGATAAAAGATCATAGATATGTGACAATAGTTCGTCGAGCTTTTCATAACGATTGGTTTTCCTTCGCAGATCGGTATAAGTTTCTTTTCCTGCCAGCAATAGCGCCGCATGCGCTTCAAAAATAATCTTTTCATGGACTGACAGCGTAGCTTCCTGTCCGATTTTTGGCAGCTTGCTCAAGTATGTTTTCAGCCTCTCTAGTTGGTAAATAAGCGAACGGGGATTATTCGTATCCAAAAGCATCAACTCCAATACGAGGGAGTGTTCCAGTGGTCGTTTATATTTGTAGCGGTAGTTTACCAGGGCCTCATTACTTTTCAATAGTGCCTCGTAGAGATTGTAACTCACACTGCCTTCATATTGTTCTATTACGGTGTTGCGCAACATACTGATCAACAAAAGAGAGCGCTCCAGCTTTCTGCCTGTGTCCATCATAATCCAGCCCTGTTCTCTGGATATACTTTCTCCATTCAGTCCTATAAAAGCCACCATAGAGGTGATAAGAGTGTCCAATACGGAGATAGCTTTTATATGACTGAGGTGCAAAGAGGTACTGTTCATTACTTCTTCCATATTCCAGATCAGTCGCCAGGTATCTGTACTCCAGTGGTCTCTTTCGGAGTATACCCCTCTGCAAAACAGGTTGAAGTTATAGAGCAGGCTGCCCGGTTTTGAATCATCAAACAATACGTATTTTAATTCACCCCAGGGATAGCGAAACTTTTTTTCTGCTTCATCTTTTTCTTCTTCTAAAAAACCAGGGTAGGTAGCTGTATAGTGCGTTACCGCTTCCAGCAGGTAGCGTTCCGCTTCCAGCTCGTTCTGGTGGTGGCGGTTGCCTTCCATACTCGATTGTAATACGTTGCGTATGAAACGGGCATTCCCCAATACCCTTTCTGCATTGCGTCCCACCCAAAAAAGATTTTCCGCTGTACGGCTGGTAATATACCTCTTTTCATTAGCGGTAAATGTGTCTACCTTGCTGGATTTGAAACTGTCAATATTTTCAGGCTCGGGCGCTATTACCCAGGTATCTTTACTTACACTGCCCATTTGGTTGGATACAACAAATTTATTTTCCTTTTGGGCGGTACGGGTTAACCCACCAGGCATGGTCGTGTATGCATGATCGTTGCCAACCAGAAAACTTCGAAACAGCGCTGTGCCCGATTCAATATTATCGTTTACCAGGGAAGGTGTATGTGCTATGTCTACTTTTTCCTGCCCAACATAGAGGTAAGGGTGAGACTTTATCTTTTGTTTGAGTGTTTCTATTTCGGCTTTGTTGAGTGCTGCGCCATCTACAGCATTGCCACTCTCCTGTCCTTTGTAGATTCTTTTGATCACCAACGACGAAAGATTGTCCAGTACGTAGTCCCGTTCCTTTTTTTGACCGCACCACCAGGAGGCTATATTGGACAATACCAGGTCTTCGTTTAGAAAATATTTGGCTACACTGTGTAAAAAAGGCATGAATCCCGGATTCTCCAGAATACCTGCTCCCAAAGGATTAGCAATGGTGACATTACCACTTCTTACCGCTTGCAACAACCCCGGTACGCCTAGTTGTGAATCTTCCCGGAGTTCCAATGGATCACAGAATACGTCGTCAACGCGACGTAAAATAACATCTACTTTTTCCAGACCGCCAATGGTCTTTAACCAAACAAAATTGTCTTTCACCATCAGGTCATTACCCTGCACCAGGGTAAAACCGAGATAAGAAGAAAGGTAGGAATGTTCAAAATAAGTTTCATTAGAAGAACCTGGTGTAAGAATTACAACACGGGTGTCCTGCTTTTTCGTTGGTGCAATATCCAGCAAGGATTTGCGCATCGTATCAAAATACGAAGACAAATGCCGTACCTGCAATCCATCAAACAATTCCGGCAATACTCTCGCCATCGCCAGTCTGTTTTCCAGCGCATATCCTGAACCCGAGGGGGCTTGTGTTCTGTCGTTCAAGACCCATAGTTTACCATCTTTGCTTCTTGTTACATCAGCAGCATACATTACGAGGCTGCGGGTGTGTAGGGGTCTTATACCCACACATTGTCGTAAGAAGCCGCCATGGTTATACACCAGCTCTGCCGGAAGTATTCCATTTTTAATCAACTTTTGCTCGCCGTAGATATCCTGCAATGTGAGATTAAGAATCTCCGCCCGTTGCACCAGTCCCGATTCTACTTTTTTCCAGTCCCGCTGACTGAGGAAGTAGGGAATAATATCCAGGTTCCAGGGGCGGTTCAGTCCGGATGGGTCTCCATAAATATTATAGGTAACTCCGTTTTCACGGAGCATGCGGTAAATATTATCTTGCCGGTCCCGGCGTTCTTCCGGTCCCAGTTGGGTCAGTGAGTTGAAAAATGTTTCCCAGTCTGGTAAAAGATCAATGTCGGTTCCCATTAATGCTCGATAAGAATAGTCTGTAGTTAAATTATGTTCAATGGTTGACTCAGGGGTACTCGCAGTCATGAAACGAATTTATTATACGTTCTTCAAAAGGTACCCGTAAATATAAATGTTTATGAGGTAACCTTTGGAGCATTTTGCCATATAATTATTCTTTATACTATCATCCCTCTAAGGTTTTAAAACCTTGGAGGGATGAGGTGCTTATTTCAACGTTTCGCGGATGGTTTTTACAGGGTTGCCTCTTTCGAGTACGTTGTGTTCCTGCCAATGGTCCTGCTGTTGTTGGGTAAGTTCGCTTGTATACCATGCTTCTACTTTTTCTTTCAACCGTTGCAGGCATAACTTTTTATTCTGCACTTGCGAACGACTGTCCATTGCCAGCACTTGCAAGCCTGAAGGCATATGTGTGCCTCTTACCGCCGTTTCAACTTTATTTACATGCTGTCCACCCGGTCCGGAAGCCCGGCAGGTTTCCAACACCACATCTTTTTCACTCCACTGTTGTTGTTGCTGCATGTCAAAAAAGGCAACACCTACAAACCAGTTTTTCCGTTTGTGCATGATGCGGTAGGGACTGTTGGCTATCCATTGTACCGTACCTTCCCATGACAATCGCAATTGGTCCGGCTTTCCAGTGTATAATAAGGTGGCGGAAAGTAAAGTACCTTTCAGGTCGCCTTTCACAGTATCCAATACCGTTATTTCACCTGCCTCCCTTGCTTGTTGTATGATTTTCTCCTGTACTTTAGCTACCACCCGGCTGCATTCCACGGGGCCACGGCCAGCAGTAATTTGTATGATTATTTTTTGTTTATCCATTGCTTTTACTCTTTATTCATTCTTACAATCTTTGGCATAAACACACCTTCTGTTTCCACCAGGTGCTGTTGTGCCTGCATCACTTTTTCGATGTCTTTATAAGCCATCGGATTTTCCTCCACGCTGCCGCCAACCAAGGTCACACCAGCCTTCTTCAGCATCTTTTTCATCGCACTAACTGTAATAGATTCCTTTGCTCTTTTGCGACTCATGGCTCTACCCGCTCCATGCGAAGCCGAGTTAATCGCCAATTCATTGCCTTTACCCCGCACCAGGAAAGCCGGAGTCGTCATGCTGCCCGGGATTATCCCGGCTTCGCCTGCATGTGCCGGCGTAGCTCCCTTTCGGTGTACAATGTATTCTTTACCATCCAATTGTTCTTGCCAGGCAAAATTGTGATGGTTCTCTACACTGCCCAGGGATTGCAACCCAAGCGCCTTCAGCAGGTTCGCATGGATTCTGTCGTGGCATGCTTTGGCATAAGCGCCGGCCAGGTTCATACTCAACCAGTATTCTTGTCCGGCTTCGCTATCCATATCCAGCCATGCCAGCGACTTTGCTTCAGAAGGCAGGCGGCAGCTATCCATCGCCAGTTTGGAATAATGCATCGCAATATTGGCGCCCAGCCCACGACTACCCGAGTGAGACAAAATCGCTACGTATTCTCCAGCCGGTAGATTTAATACATTCTGCTCATACAAATCTATCAATCCGAATTCCACAAAATGATTGCCACTGCCGGAACTACCTAATTGCCGGACAGCTTTACCGTGCAGGCTTTTCAATAGTTCAGTAGCATTAAAACGTGCGTCATCCAGTATAGCATGTTCCTGCCTTTGTTCAAGTTGCCCTTCTGTACCAAAATGGGTGTGCTCTTTCAAAGCTATTTTTGCCTGATGGGCATATTGCTTTAAAAATCCTACACCAGCATCGGCTACGGTCAATGACATCCGGCATCCTATATCTACACCAACGGCATAAGGTATCACCACATTTTCAGTAGCCAATACACCTCCTATCGGTAATCCGTAACCGGTGTGTGCATCGGGCATCATAGCGCCTTGTACCGCTATGGGGAGTGACATGGCTACTTCCATTTGTTTTTTTGCGGATTGCTCAATGCCGTTTCCGCCGAATATGTGTAGTTCGCCGGCTTGGGTCAGAAGTTCGAAACTTTTGAAAGTTATTTCCTTCTCTTCCGGAACCAATGCGTTGGCAATTTTGCCCCATACTTCATGATGCCGGTATGCTTCCGGCGTTGCTATAATAGCTTTCAACAACTCCAGCAATTCGTTTCTGCTGGTGTGTTTACAATGTTTGGCAATGATATTCACCAGTAAAGACCTTGTCTGGTTGTTGGTGAATCCCATCTTACTCAATTCTTTTAATTTTATCTGTGTCATATCTACACTTGTTTAATAAACGCCAGTATTTTCTACCGGCTGTTTAAAAATCTTTGTTATTTTTTTGTATTCGGGTGTACGTTGTTTCCATCTATAGACTCTTCTACACGCTACCCTGTTGATGGAATGTCTCAGCTTTTCTGTTTTACAAGACTTTCTTCTGTCTCTTTGTTTTTAGTTTATAGGACAAAAAATCCCCTTGTCATATATGTGTGTGCATAACGACATTTTAAAGCTCGCAAAATCAATAGTGATTCTTTCGTTCTTACAGAAGGATATAGCCCGACAATGCACACGAAAACCTAACATCGCAAAGGATGTGTCAGCAATCAGGTCATCATTACGTTGAGAAGAATCTGCCTGATCAGGCAAGAATTACAAGGGGCGATATGTAGTATTGTTTCAGCATGGCAATTGTGTATTTAAGAGGTACACAATTTTATTTGAGGATGCAAAGGTTGAATTTTATTTTTATTAAAACAATACCTGTTGTTCTTTTTTTCAAAAGATAATAGAAAAGCAGGATAGAGATTTCTAATTTGGGTATTACTGATTTCTAGATTTGTTGATCATTAAATCAGCAATCCGACCTCTCTATCAATCGGTCATTCTCAATTACTGCTCCGTTTTGTTTGGAGGATTGTTATTGGTATTGCGGCTATTCCTATTGTTGTTAGGGTTGCCTTTGTTGTCGTTTCTGCGGGGTTGCGGCGATTTTTCACGATCGTTACGATTGCGATCCCTATTTCGGTTGTCGCTACGTTGTTCGTTTCGGCTATCACTACGCTGTTCGTTTCTGCTATCGCCTTTTCTATTATTATTACTGTTGCCGTTGTTATTGTTACGTTGCTTCGCCTTGTTTTTTCTGCTGTTTTTTTCCAAGGTACCCAAACTAATCTGTCCAACCACATCCACAAACTGAGGTTCCACTTCTTTTGGTCTGTTGGTTTGTACTTCTTCTGATTCCAGTGCTTCTACTTTTACCCCTTTCAGATTCTGTAGTCGTATCTGTTTTACGGTGGTTATTGACAGAGCATACTGCCGGTTGCTGTCTGGCAGTATATACCACATCATGCTACGGAAAATATCCTTTTTAATCAGGATGGCATTTCCTCTTACTGTTTCCAGCATATCGGCATTGTCTGGAAACCCTTGCAACGCATCCAGGTAGGTATCCAGTTCGTAGTTCAGGCAACATTTTAACCTGCCGCATTGACCGCTCAGCTTGGTTTGATTGATACTTAGATTTTGGTACCGGGCGGCAATGGTCGTCACACTTTTGAAATTGGTTAGCCAGGTACTGCAGCACAATTCCCGTCCACAACTTCCTATACCTCCCACTTTCGCTGCTTCCTGCCGGGTGCCGATCTGTTTCATTTCTACCTTTACTTTAAATTCAGAAGCATAACTTTTGATCAACTCCCGAAAGTCTACCCGGCCATCTGCAGTATAAAAAAAAGTTGCTTTTCTACCGTCGGCTTGTATTTCTACCTCCGAAAGTTTCATTTCGAGGTTTAGGTTTCGGGCTATAGATCTTGCCCGCATAAGTGCTTCCGGTTCCCGGAGTTTGGTTTGGCGGTACATTTCCAGGTCACGATCACTTGACCGGCGTAATATTTTCTTGATTTCCGGATTATTTTCGTCGATGCCTCTTTTTTTCATTTGCAACCGCACGAGCTCGCCGCTAACACTCACTTCACCCACATCGAAGCCACTAACCCCTTCCACCGTTACCTGGTCGCCTTTCTCGTATATCTGCACAGTAGCATTCCGGTAAAACTCTTTGCGGCTACCTTTATTAAAACTGATTTCTACAATACGACAGGCCTCATCATCTACCAATGGCAGGTTTCTCAACCAATCGTGTACGTTCATTCTATTACAACTGCCGGTACTGCATCCGCCATTGCTCTTACATCCACCGGGTTTTCCCGAACTGGTTCCACAATTACTGCAACTCATGTTGAGTATAATTGAATTTGAATTAATGGTCTGAAAGGAGTAACACCATTATAGGAGAACATGCACTATTATCCTGTAGAACAATCCCCAAAGGAATGCAATATTTAAAATGTTATACCACGTAATAAATATATAACAATTTGATTCAGAATAAGTTATTTATAGAAATAGATGTTGACAGTTTCTATTTTTTCCTTCTCACAAAAACTCCTGCAATGATATATGTTGAGTCCTTTTCAGGATATATTACCAAAAATAACGAAAATATTGCTACATATACTTCAACGACGGTGTATTTATGAACATTAAGATATGATGAGTGTATTGTATTTTCTATTATTTATTGTATCTGGGTAGTTGAATCCTTCCTGTTCCTTGATCTCACATCCTGATATAATGTTTTGTCAAAAAATCAGAATGAACTATATCCCGGCGAAGATCTGCAGCAATTTTTAGAAGAAAACAGTTTGCAGAATGGGGAGCGATTTCATATGGGCGAAATCTTGAATGTGGAGCTGGTAGAAGCTGATCATGTTGTCCATTAACTTCCTCCGCAGTGTGTTGGTCAGTGGGATCTTTTCAGAATCGGACGGGTGTACGAGCTGTAACAGTTTAAATATACATTCTGCCGCTTCGGCTTCTGTATAATAATCATGCGAAGGAGTAATGGCTACAAATCTGCCATTCTTCAGGTCGAGAATGGAGGCGGCAGCAGAAAAATTATCCTGGATGCTTAGTCCCAGGAATGCTGGCAGATGTATCAGAAAAAATAAGGGGTAGTTGGCGGCCGTCTTATCGCTGGCCCGGTCCAACTCTATCAGTGCTTTTTCTATAAAATGGTACAACTCGTCGTTTTGCTCTGGCTCCCGAATGGTTTTTTGCAACAGTTCTACCATAAACAGGACGATTGTATTCTTGTATACATTAAATAATACATCCCGGTAAATGTAATGCCACCGCACTTCCTTCACCCGCTGCAGTTTTTTGAGATCATTGTGGTATACTTCCAGTTCGATGATGGATGCGGGTTGAAATAGGCTGGCTTTATTACCTTTTCTACCCCCTCTTGCTCCATTCACCATATAAGATTGTAAACCATATAGCTCTGTATATACAAGGGCTATCAAAGAAGTTTCACCGTAAACAGTTGTTCGCAACACAATTCCCCTGGTGGTATGTACCATAATACTTAATGGCTTGATGATCCGATGCAATGATAATTATTAGTTCTCAATATGAAAAGCTTCAAAATAGGTTTATTGTTGTCCGGATTTGCTTCTTTATAACTGGAACGACTGCTGTCCGGAGTTTGCAACTCCGGATACGATATGTTCTTACCTGTTTATAACAGGAAGTTCATACTCCCGAAGTCGGAGACCTTTAATAACGTTTGATGCCCGGTGATATTTATTAATATAATAATAGTTGAAAAGCGTCAAAATAAGTTTCTTTGTAGTTTTTAACCAATTTTATCCTCAACATGTGGAAACAACTGGGAAAGTTTGTATTACGCCATAGAGTTATATTGCTGTCAACATTATTGGCTGTAACGGGCTTCATGCTGTATTGTGCAATCAAGGTCACCATCAGCTATGAATTTCTTAGAACAATACCCGTTGATAATCCGCTTTACCAACGATACCAGGATTTTAAAAAGGAGTTTGGTGACGACGGCAACACCGTAGTGGTGGGTTTTGTAAAAGATGATCTGTTGCAGAAAGATATGTTCAATAATTTTTCTGCGCTTACAAATGATTTTAAGAAAGTTGGCCAGGTAGAAAATGTGCTGAATATTACATCTGCCATTAACCTGGTGAAAAACGATACTACCCAGAAATTGAATGTGGTTCCAATTTTCAAACCACGGTACGAGAGCCAGGAACAATTAGACAGTGCAGTAGCACTTTTGCATAAACTACCGTTTTATAGCTACCTGTTATATAATCCTGAAACCAATGCATACCTTACCGCGATACGAGTAAATAAAGATGTATTGGGAACTAAAGGCAGGGAGAAAGTAATAGCAGATATGGAGAGGCTTAGCTACGAGTTTGGTGAGAAACACAACGTGGATGTACATATTAGCGGTTTGCCGTTGATCAGAACCAATATGGCCATTAATGTGAAGAAGGAAATGAAATGGTTTCTGATAGGGTCTATTATTATTTCGGCCGCTATATTGATGTTGTTCTTCCGTTCGGTGAGTGCAACATTGTTGTCTTTAGGAGTGGTGATTATCGGGGTAATATGGAGCATGGGTATTTTGTATTTGTGTGGGTATAATATCACCTTACTTACGGCTTTGGTGCCGCCATTGGTGGTGGTAATCGGTATTCCCAATTGTATTTATTTTTTGAATAAGTATCACACGGCCTGGCTGGATTTTGGTGAAAAGCAAAAGGCATTGGTGGAAATGGTAGGACGCATGGGTATTGTGACCTTGTTCTGCAATATTGCAGCCGCTATCGGTTTTGCTGTTTTTGCGTTTACAAAAAGTGTGGCGCTGCAAGAATTTGGTGTAGTAGCAGGTACCAGCATCATGTCTATTTTCTTTATTTCGCTGGTGGCGATCCCTGGTGTTTT
Source organism: uncultured Terrimonas sp. (assembly GCA_964604365.1). Lineage (GTDB taxonomy): Bacteria > Bacteroidota > Bacteroidia > Chitinophagales > Chitinophagaceae > Agriterribacter. Next base: position 9,569 of record CAZRYS010000046.1, on the reverse strand, counting down.
GAGTTTTCTGTCTTCGCCGCAACCCCAGCATCTCCGCTACCTGGAGAATCGTTGGTTGGAAAAGACATTGGATAAGATAGAAAAATGGGTGTTTCATCGTAAAAGCCTTGTTTATTTGGTAACCATCCTTGCCATCGTATTTTCCATCAGCGGTATGCTGCGCCTGCAATCTGTAGGACATATGGTGGATGATATTCCGAAAACAGATCCTATTTATATTGATCTTAAATTTTTTGAAAAGAATTTCAAAGGTGTTATGCCGCTTGAAATAATAGTGGATACCAAAAAGCGGGCTGGTTTTTCGGGGATGAGAGCGTTGACGGTTTTTGATAAAATAGATTCATTATCGCAGTACATAAACCAGCGACCGGAAATGGCAAAACCATTATCCTTAGCCGAGGGATTGAAATTTGCCCGTCAGGCGTTTTACGACGGAGACAGTGCCTATTATAGCATCCCCAATAGTTTTGACGGTGCATTTGTGGGAGATTATCTGCGTGTAAGACGAGATACAGGATCGGGTAACAATGTGTTTCAGCAACTAATGAATGCCTTCATGGATACTGCCCGCAGCAAAACACGTATCAGCGTAAATATGGCGGATATTGGCAGCAAACAATTGCCACTGGTATTAGCGGATATAGAAGAAAGAGCCAATCAATTATTTGATTCCACACAGTACAAAGTAGAATTTACCGGATCGAGTATCACATTTTTGGAAGGCAGCCGTTTTATTATTGAAGGTCTTAAGGAAAGCATAGTATTGGCCTTTATACTGATTGCAGTGTGTATGTTGTACCTGTTCAAATCATTCCGGATATTGTTATGTTCCCTTATCCCGAATGTTGTTCCACTGATGTTGACGGCCGGTATTATGGGATGGACTGGTGTGCCTTTAAAACCTTCTACTGTTATAGTGTTTGGTATAGCTTTAGGAATTGCTATTGACGTTACGATACGGTTTCTGGTGAATTACCGGCAGGAATTGCCAGCCAACCAGAACCAACCATTGCCAACCATTGTGCAAACTATTCATCATACGGGTATTAGCATTATTTATACCTCATTGGTATTGATTGCGGGTTTCAGCATTTTTATTTTTAGTGGTTTTGGGGGCACCAAAGCTTTGGGATGGTTGACCTCGCTGACATTGGTGATCGCTACCGTTACCAACCTTGTATTATTGCCGGTATTACTTGCCTGGTTACATAAACCCAAACGGACAACAGTATCCTGACAGGGAATGTAGGGCTAAATATTAATGTTTAACCGGCGGTGGATATTTCTCATATCTTGTCACAATGCTTTTTATCAAAGCTATTCTTGAGGCAAAACTTTCTAATTCGTGTTTGCGCAACCATTCAGCGTTTACACATACTTTGTTATCCATAGCTTCTTTTACTGAGATCAATACTGATTTTGGAATGGACTTTGTTTGGGTGGCATTAAATTGCAGATTGCCGTTGTGCCAACCAGCGAAGGTATACCGGCTATTGTTTTTTCCGACATGTAATACGTCTCCGACTTGTAAATTTTGTACCAGATTGTTATAAAATTTTTCTCCGGTCATGGATAAAGTTTAAGGATTTAGAACGTAACCTATCCCAAGTGGTGATGGTATTTTAACGTAGTAAACATACATAAGATTTAGGAGATTTCTAACCAATAGCTGCTGCTGTATGTTACGAATAGTCCCTATTTAATGAATGATAAAAACTGCCTAGTGTTTGTTATAGGTAATCATATAAAAAAGGGACGGACGGTTAGACAACCATCCGTGCCAAAACATGAGAAAACTCCTTCAGTAAGTTGATTGATCCGGAAGTGACTGAAGGAAGGAAATAAACCGAAACCTCCGGGGTAATTTATGCAAATGGTACTCTTTCGGATTGTTGCCAGATAGCTGCCTTTTCTTTACCACTATTGTTAATCGTTTCAATTAACACAGAAAACATATCGCAGTCCCGATGATTGTATCGAAATTCTGACTCTTTGATATGTAGATAAGTCGTGTTTTTACTCATGCCCCTGAACTTCTGCAGCCGGGCTTTCGTAAACATCCAGAAAGTAGAAATATCTTCCTGAATACTTGACAAGGTTTTGCCGTCGCCCTGCGTCCAATATAAAGTCCAGTTATTGCTATTGGCTACAGCCTGAGCGCCCATCAAATCAATGACATTACCGGGAATCAGTACAAAATTATGATCAAGCCATTCTGAGGTTACTTTTCCATTTTTAAGGTAAAAAGCATAGTGGTTTCCACCCTGAAAGGCTGGATCCTGCAATTTGCTTTCAGGGCAACAGTTATTTACAATCAACGAACGTATCAATCGGAAATAATTATTGATCGTTACCCGACTTACACTACTGGCATCTGCGATCTCAGTTGCTGTCAGGTCCTCGCAAAACAGCTGCAATATCTCCAGGCATTTTTTTTCAGACAAATGCCCACCTTTCAATAGTTTCTTCCTGATATTCATTTACAAGACTATTTATCGCTAAAGTCTATTGATTTGAATGCAGAAAAAATGTAAAATACAGCAGCGGACAATCTCAGGGGTGAACGAGCGAACAAGATTAATTGCGGAAGGCACAAAAAACACTTTTCACCTGATTGCGAAAAGTGTTTTCCCAATTAATAAATAGTATCAACTTACCAGGAAAGCCAGGTTACCAAACCAATGGCACCATACACAAGTATAACAATCATGGCTATTTTAGCGCTTTCCCCAACATGTAAAGAATTAAAAATCTTCATAACATACAATTTTAAAGTGTAGAAATGAGGACAGGATTTACACTAATTAAGCTTTCAAAGGAGGGGCGGAATCAAAATTGTTTGTAATCAAATTTACAAAAAAATCAGAGGGGTTATTCAATTTATTGTGTACCAACGCTAAAATATTTAAATATTAAATAATTTCATTCATTGTTAATTGAAATTAAGCATTTTATATTTATTTCAATTCTTTTTGAAAAACGATTTTAACTTTGGATAAGTGATATATGCCGTGGTCGACATAGAAACAACAGGTGGTTATGCTTCAGGAAATGCCATTACTGAAGTAGCCATTATTGTTTTTGATGGCGAATCGGTAGTGGATAGATTTGAAACGTTGATTAATCCACAACAACCTATTCCTTATTTCATACAATCTATGACCGGTATCACCGATGGTATGGTGGAAGAGGCGCCGGTTTTTGAGGAGGTGGCCGAAAAGATATTCAGTCTCTTGAATGATAAAATTTTTGTAGCCCACAATGTCAATTTTGATTATTCATTTTTGAAACATCAATTAGCGGTTTGTGGCTATCAACTGGATACACCTAAACTGTGTACGGTAAGGTTGAGTCGTAAAGTTTTTGAGCATTTTTCCTCTTACAGTTTAGGAAATCTTTGTCGTAGCCTGGATATTGTTGTTCAAAACAGACACCGGGCCGGAGGCGACGCTGAAGCCACCGTGCAGGTACTGACAACATTGTTGAACAATGGTGCCCTGCCGCATATAGAGAAAGCGTTAAAAAAATCATCCCGGGAGCAATACCTGCCCCTGCATCTTCCAAAAGAACAACTGGAAGAACTACCGCAAAAGCCGGGCGTATATTATTTCCGAAACCAGAAGGGGAAAGTCATTTATGTAGGCAAAGCAAAAAATCTTCGAAGTCGTGTAAGCAGCCACTTTTCTCATAATGGCACTTCACGGCAAAAGCAGGAGTTTATTCGTAATGTATATAATATCAGTTACCAGGTTTGTGGATCGGAATTAATGGCAGCCGTGTTAGAGGAAACGGAGATAAAAAAGTTGTGGCCGATGTACAATGTGGCCAGTAAACAAGCTGCCACCCAATATGGATTGTATATGTTTGAAGACAGGAGAGGATATGCCCGACTGGCAATAGAAAGGAAAAAGAAGCATTTGCGCCCGGTGTATACATTCGGATTGTTATGGGACGGATATAAAATGCTTTGGAACCTGATAGAAAAACATAATCTATCTCCCCGGCTTTGTTTTGTAGATAAATCGGGTGATCATCTTTCGGCTGAACCATATGACGAACCGGCGATATATAACAAGCGCGTGGAGGAAGCGTTATTGGTATTGCACGAGGCTTTGCCTTCTTTTGCTTTGTTGGGAGCCGGACTAAAAGATTCAGAAAGAGGGTGTGTGTTGATGGAAAATGGGAAGTTTTATGGCATGGGTTATGTCCCTGCAGGCATGAAAATGGATATTGACCGGTTGAAAAAAGTGCTGACACCCTATCCTGATAATGATAATATCCGCAATATGTTGTATAAATATGCTGAAGCTAATCCTTACAGGAAGATTACATTTAATTGATAAATGGCTGATAGTTGATGTTGACATACCTGATTGCAGCGTAGCTAAAATTAAAATAATCCCAAATCGAACATCAGCAAATCTTATACTTCTGACCTTATAGTTTTTTTTCTCTTTTTCCAATTTTTTGTTTTCAAATCCAGCTGTTAGTTTCGCAGCCTTATGGAATTCGCAATCACAATCGCATCAAAATTGAACCTGCGTACCCAGCAGGTAGAAGTAGTATTAGCATTACTGGAAGACAATGCCACCATTCCCTTTATAGCCCGGTACCGTAAAGACAAGACCGGTGGGCTGGATGAAGTAGTGATTCAACACATAGAAGATGAAAATAAAACCCTGAAAGCTTTTGCTGAACGGAAATTGGCTATAGAAAAGTCGATAACCGAACAGGGAAAAATGACAGAGCAACTGCAGGAAAAACTTGATAAGGCACAAACGTTGGCGGAACTGGAAGACATATATCTGCCGTATAAGCCTAAGCGTAAAACCAAGGCACAGACAGCCAAAGAAAATGGATTGGAGCCACTGGCTGTGCTGCTGTTGGAACAGAAAGAAAAAGATCCGCAAACGATAGCGGCGCAATATATCAATGATAATGTTAAAACGGCAGACGAAGCTTTGCAGGGAGCTCGGGATATAATAGCCGAACAGATAAATGAAGATGCTAATCTGCGGGCACAAATGAGGCGCCTGTTTGAAGATAAAGCAACACTGCAAAGTAAGGTAGCTACCGACAAAGAAACCGAGGGCGCCAAATTTAAAGACTATTTCGACTATAGCGAGCCTGTGATGAAAGTACCTTCCCACCGGGCGCTGGCAGTATTGCGGGGATTTGTAGAAGGCATATTACGAATGGCTATAGCACCGGAAGAAGAAACCGCACTTTCCCTGATAGAAAACCAATTTGTAAGGGGGGAAGGAGAAAGCAGCTTGCAGGTTAAAAGAGCCTGCCGGGATGCATATCGCCGCCTCTTGCAGCCGGCGCTCGAAACCGAGTTTCGTTCGCAGTTGAAACAAGATGCAGATGAAGAAGCGATCAATGTATTTTCGGAAAATCTAAAACAGCTATTGCTGAGTTCGCCTTTGGGTAGCAAAAAGGTATTGGCATTAGACCCGGGTTACAGAACCGGCTGTAAAGTCGTTTGTCTGGACGAAAAAGGAGACCTCAAAAAGAACGACCTTATTTATGTGCACGAACCGGGCAAATTAATGGCATCAGAATATACGATACGACACCTGGTAAAAGAATTTGCTATAGAAGCTTTTGCTATTGGAGATGGTACTGCGGGAAGAGAAACCGAGCAGTTTATAAAAGGCTTGCAATTGGGACTTCCCGTTTTTCTGGTGAATGAAGATGGCGCGTCCGTATACTCAGCTTCTGAAACAGCCCGGGAAGAATTTCCGGATTATGATATTACGGTACGCGGTGCCGTTAGTATCGGTCGCCGTTTAATGGATCCTTTGGCTGAACTGGTGAAAATAGACCCTAAAAGCATTGGGGTGGGGCAGTACCAGCATGATGTGAACCAGTTTCGCCTGAAAGAAAAACTGGACCAAACCGTAGTAAGTTGTGTAAACCAGGTGGGGGTAAACCTGAATACGGCCAGTAAACACCTGCTTTCCTATGTGAGTGGTATTGGTAGTACGATAGCAGACAATATCGTAAAGTATCGCAACGAAAACGGCGGGTTTACCAGCAGGGAGCAATTGTTGAAAGTACCGCGATTGGGCGGAAAAGCATTTGAACAATGTGCAGGATTTCTTCGCATTAAAGCCGGTGATAACCCGCTGGATGGGAGTGGGGTTCATCCGGAGGCATATGGTGTAGTGCAACAAATGGCGGCAGATAACAATTTGGAGGTGAAAAGCCTGATCAATAATGAGGCATTGATAAAAAAAATAAGTTCTAAGAAATATGTAAGTGAGCAATTTGGAGAATTGACCATTCAGGATATTTTGAAAGAGTTACAGAAGCCAGGGTTGGATCCCCGCAGTGAGGTGCAGCAGTTTGAGTTTGCCGGTATTTATAAAGTGGAAGATGTGCAGGTGGGGATGATCGTGCCGGGCATTGTTACCAATATTACCCGTTTTGGTGCTTTTGTAGATATAGGAGTAAAACAGGATGGTTTGGTGCATGTGTCGGAAATAGCCCATAAGTATATCGAAGATCCCAACGAAGTACTAAAGCTGAATGATCAGGTGACGGTAAAAGTGCTGGAAGTGGATATGATCCGGAAGCGCATAGCCCTCTCTATCAAACAAACCCAAGATGCCCCTGCACGCCAGGGTGGTGGACAACGGCCTACGGCAAGGAAATTTGATAAGAAGGAAAAAGAGCAGGATATATCTTCGGCTTCCATGTCTGACGCTTTAAGTGCTCTGAAAAAGAAATTCGGCAAGTAAGAGAAAAAAAGGCAAAAATATTTTGCAGAAATAAAGCAAGGCTTATCTTTGCACTCCCAATGAAAAACGGGACAGTTCTAAAAATATCGGGAGCATAGCTCAGTTGGTTCAGAGCATCTGCCTTACAAGCAGAGGGTCCGCGGTTCGAGCCCGTGTGCTCCCACAGATAAAGGTTTTGGTTAATTTTAACCGAAACCTTTTTTGTTATGTAGACTTTCTACATTCTTTATTTTTCCTTATGCGATAGATACTGCATTGTTTTTACTGGAGACACTATGCAAGAGCATCTTCGTCGTCACAATTCCGATCACAAAAGTTTTACGGATTTATCAAATGATTGGTTAGTGTGGTTTATACCGAAATTTTAAAGACGCCCCCAAGGATTATAAATGCGAACGGGAAGTTAAGGTTTGATAAGCCGGAAAGGTATAAAGCGATTATTGTTCTTTTGGGTTAAGGGCATTTCGGTTGATGAGTCTGAAGGGTCCGGAGTTCGAGCCGTTCCGATATCAAAAATACCTACAAGTCAATAACGCCAAAAAGTCCTAATGTATAATATGGGATCAATGCCGTTTAGTTAAGGTTTCTATTTAAACTGTGGACCGGATCTATTTTAAAACTTTCAATCATGCTTCTTCGATACTTTTTGCGGAAAAAGTATCCAAAAGCCGCCGGGGAATTATTACACCCAATTCCCCGGAACGCCCTGATTAGGCTTTTGCACTACTGTAGCCTCAACTATAAACCTCTGAATAAAAAAGATTTGCAAAACTTCATAAGACTGATATTTCCCTACTTATTTTTGGATAATTGTTCAGCACGAAGCTATTTGTGCTTCTTTCAAGGCCGAGTCTCACTGCTTTGCTTTGTGCGTGAGCGGACTCGGCTCGATCAACCTGTTTAAAGAAAACCTACACCCACCTTTCTGTTATTTGCCGACGATGAACAGCTTGCTTAAAGTTAAACTATTTTTTGCCATTTCTTCGACTTCCGAGTCCGCCAACACATTGCCTTGGCTGGGAGACTCGGGACAGAAGCAGAGTTATTCCTTGAACACAAAGATTATAAGAATGCGTGTATCCTTGCAAAAAAAATATTGGAAATGCGTGTAAAAGTACTGTCCGATGCGACTAAACGTATAAGAGCAGAACTTTTAGGTGTAGTCGAAGATTGCTCCAGCACCTATATCCAGACGGAGGAGAGGTAGTCATGGGCTGACAGATCAACGGATTATGCAAATTTAGTGTTTAAATCTTAGTTTTGCTTTTGCTCGCAGAGTTCGGTTGTGGATATGGAGGTTGGATATTAATTCGTTCATTATGGAAGATAATGTTGATGATCTAAATTTGGAGTCAGAAATATTTCATTTTTTCGATTACACGTCTAATGACTTTTCTAAACTTGTAGTTTTGAAAATGTTACAGAATCCGCTAAGCAGTACATATGACATAGTTGAAAGACAAAATATTATAAGGTCTTTTCTGAAAAACTCAAACTTTATTGAAATTTACTCATATTCCAAGTTAGACTTCCATGAATCATATGATTTTCTAGACACTCATGATTTTAATAGAAAATATCGGTTAACCGATTTCCTTTTTTTAAAGAGGGATATGAAGGTTCTAAGATCTAAAACTATACAGTTTGTTACTATATTTTTTACGATAAGTAATTTAATTTCAGAAAAATTGGTACTAAAATTTTTTTCGACCTCTTATCATAAAGAAGTCGAAAAAATTCTTCTTTTCTTTTCAAAATTTAAATTTTCGAAGTACCACGAACTAATTAAAAATGATAGTTTAAGATACAGTGATGTTGTTTCTTTGTTAAATGAAGTAGAATTAGCGAAAAGTAACAATGAATTTGAAATATTTTATAAGCTGTTTTTTCATTTTGAAGCATATATTTCAATAGCTAGGGGTATTTCAAAAAGGAGATTCACCTTTCCTACATTTACTGATGCTCGAATCAACTTTGATAAGCTTTACCATCCGGTACTAAAGGAGCCTATTTTGAATGACATAAAAATTGATAGAAACGTTAATTTGTTAACCGGACCCAATATGGCGGGGAAATCAACTTTCTTAAGATCGCTATGTTTGAGTGTTTATTTGGGTCATCTCGGATTTCCAGTCTTTGCTTCCAAAGCAGAAATCCCGTTTTTTGAAACATTTTTAGTTGCAATAAACTTAAAGGATAGTCTGCAAGATGGCTATAGTCACTTTATGAGGGAAATTATCCGGCTAAAGAGTATTTTGAAAAGAGTTCACAATAATGAAAAATGCTTTGTTGTTTTTGATGAATTATTTAAAAGTACCAACCTAGATGATGCTTATCAAATAACCATAAAAACTTTAAGCGGGTTAGCCAAACTTAACAACTCATTTTTCTTCATATCTACTCACATACTCGAACTTGGGGAGTCGGAAGTGGTATCGTCTGACAAAATAGGAAAATACTACATTGATTCTTTCGTTGAACGAGGAGAACCTCGTTTTGACTACAAGGTTAAAGAAGGATGGTCAAATGCGAAAATTGGTCTGCTGTTGTTTGAACAATATGGGTTGAACAAATTATTAGATGATTTAGGCGGAGAATAGCTTCTTCTTTTTAATGATTTAATATAGTTTGTTAGTTTTCATCGTTGTTATGACCTTTATTTAATTCTAACTAAAGACTTAGTCTATGCCGTTTTTTCGTCTTCTAGTAGTTTCTTTATGTATTCTACAAGTAAATAACGCCAAAAAATCCTAATGTATAATATGGGATCAATGCCGTTTAGTTAAGGATTTAATTTAAACGAGACAGGATTTAATTCAAAAC
>CAZRYS010000045.1:0-33375 GCA_964604365.1 uncultured Terrimonas sp. | reverse complement strand
TTTATTGGAATTTTTATGCCCTAAATAAAAAATTGACTTTTTGAGGGACGACTATATAGTGTTCGCATGTACCACTGGGGCGGTCTTTGTCTTCAGGAGATTTGATAAAAACCGGCGTAACAAACCAATCAGCTTAATAGGCTGCGCTACCACTCTTGATTTCCATTCTCTAAAGAAACATTTGATAAATTCAGTTGAATTTTTGAACGACTGATGCAACGCAGTTCCTATTATAAGCGTTTTTACTTACATATGTTTTCTTACCCCAATCGGCACGTCATGAAAAATGTATTAGGCTTTCTTTGCATCCTCATTCTATTCTCCTGTAAAAGGGAGGATATGGGTTCAAAATCACAAAAAATAGTTGAGTATTCGTTTGATGATGATAACAATTCAAAGCGAATGTTTGAAGACGCTGAATCAGTGGCGGAATTGACCTCTTCATCAAGAAGATATCCGATAGCCCGTGTGTTGTATGTAAAAGCGATCAATAATACTACTATCCAGGTAGCTAATTTTGCCCCGGTAGATATTGAAGATGCTACTATTTTAGTGACGATAAAAAATATGCCTAATCCCATACAGCTTTTTAAAATAAAAAAAATAAGAGCACATGGTACCCGGGAAATAGCTTATTCATTTATTGAAGGAGATACAAGCTTTCTGGATATCAATAACAATAGGGTTAGTTTAGGTGCATTTAAAGAGAGCGGCATACCGCCTGCGAATGCAACATTTGATTTTATTGGCGATAACGAGCTAATTAAAAAATTGAAAAAACTATCTAAGCTGAAGTGGGCAGTGAAATACCATGATTTTGACCCTAACAATAGTACTACGGATGACTGGAAAGAAGATATCAGCCCGAAAGATGTACGCCGGCTTTCCGGTTTGATGATTAACATAGCTTATCTGCTGCAGGCGGATGCCACCAGGGCATCGTTTGTCAACGAGACTATTCATGGTAATGACGGGGGTACGCTTTTTACAACAGAACAAAAGCAGCAGATTTACCAGAGGTATTTAGATATCCCATATTTCCAGGTAGGCGTTACTGCAAATGTTTCAGGGTTTGGTGGAGGAAGTGCTTTTGGACTGGCCGAATATGCTATTGGAGACTATATAACGAAAGATATTTCTGAGGCTTTCATTCCGGCAATCGGACACATGCTGGGTTATAGCGACGAATCAACGATGACTTATCCCCGAGAGGGCAAAGGAGCTAGTTTTGCTATATCCAGGGAGTACCAGAAAATGCTTTCGAACGACGATTTCCCGATAAATATGAAAAATTATTTCAAGCCAGGGGATCTGTTAGATTGATAATAAATTAATTGCAGTACTTAAAACAAAGGCTAGCCCTACTAATGTGGGGTAGCCTTTGTAGTTTCCGGAGGCGCTTATTTCAACAACTTGAGCGCTTCCAATATTCTCATACCTGCATCTTTGTTACTTTCGTCCATTGTCACAACACCATCTTGTTCAAACATATCCTTACTCCACTGCAAAGCTTTGGAGGAAGATGGGAATTTGTTTTTCTGATTGTCCAGCCAATTAATGGCGGCCTCTTTTCCCTGTTTTTTCTCAATGGCCCAAGCGCTTACCAACGCATTAGAAGGAATGAAGTTGGCAATTGTATTTTCAATGCCGGGCGTAAAAGCGACAATCTCGTCAAGGTATTTATCTGATTTTTTGCTGTCAGCCAGGTAGCGTAACCAATTTTCCAGGCGGTAGTCAATGTAGTTATCGTATGGTTTACCCACGCCCAGGTTTTCCGGCCAAAAGGTGGAGGCTTCCGTAAATCGTAAAGCTTTTTTAATATCACGCTTTTTCAGTGCATCTATGGCCTGCATTAACTTGGCCTCCCGGTATAACATTCTTCCTTCAGTTGCCCCCTCGAAAGGCAGGATGTTGAAAGTGCTTAGCAATGCATCTGTTTCTTTATACTTCTTGTTGAGAAGCAGTGTTTTGGCATGCAACATGCCCATCATCATATTATTGCGATTGGCTTTATAATACGAGGTTGTTATGGCAAGTGCTTCTGCGGGTTGATTGTCGGCTATATAATATTCTGCCAATAGTTTATTGTATCTCCAGGCGGCGGGTTCCAGTGATAACGCTTTTTTGAGGTCCTTTAATTTGTTATCCTTACGCTCGGAGAGGGCAGACCTGAGTACATAAAAGGGTGCGAAGCCAGGTTTGTCGCCACAGGCATCCAATAGGGAACGACTTTCCTGCAAACGATTCTTATCTCTGTATACCAATGCCATCTGGTATTTTAAAAACCAGTCATCTTGTTGAGTCAATAGTTTTTCCAACACACTACCGGTTTCGGGCCTGAAGGCAAAGGCAAATGCCGGATTGATGGATGGTGTGTTTACCTTTTCTTTTTTTAGAAAGGCAACCCAGAAGGCTGCCTCAGCGGAAGCAGGACTTAACTGAAAAATCTCTAAAGCTTCGGCAGGGTAACCATTGTTGTAATACCATATTGCTAACTCGTTAAAGCTTTCGTGTGGTAATTCATTTCTAACGGAAGAAATTAACGCATTCTTATTGGTCTCATTTTTCTGCTGCTGGTATTTTTCTGCGATGGCAAAAAGGTTCAGCGGATCATGCTTCAACAAAAGCAGCAATATTTCTCTCGCTTTTTCATTTTGTTGCTGATGTCTGTAGGCAATTGCCTGTAGCATTAGTGCATCCAGGTTATACCGGTTGTAGTCTAATGCTTTTTGTGCATAGTCTAAAGAGAGCGGGTATTTCTTTTCTTTCCCTGCCATTCGTGCCAGTGCTGTATAGGCGGCACTTCGGTATTCCTGTGTAAGGGTGGCCAGACTATAGCCATCGTTGGCATCCGCCGTATTACCCAGCGTTTCGTTTATAACGCCATAGAAATAATTGGCTTCACCAGCATGCGCATTTACTTGTAGTGCCCTTCTTATGGTAGTCAACGCATCATTGTAGAGCATGTTTCTATGTTGAAGCACAGCCATTTTTACCAGAGCAGGTAAGAAGTTTTTATCTTTTTCTAACGATGCTTTCAAATGGGTTTCTGCACTGGCATATTGCTTTTGATCCATCAGGGAGCTGCCTTGCAGGTATTCGCCGTAAGCCGTGTTCCAATCAAAATCTGCGGGGCCTTCCAAAGGGCGATGCAAGGTTTCGGCTTCAGGATTGAGTTCGTATATCATTTTGTTGTCGCCGATAGTTGCGATGGCATCTGCCGGTAGATTCACCTGTAAAGAGTCTGCGAAAACCTGCAATGGTGCCAGTTGGATTTTTTTGGAGTAAATGGTTTTACCGCCCGATTTAATTTCCAGCACATCGCTGATATGTTGTACGGCTGACAGGTAGATTTTTAACCAGCCATTTTCACTTTTTATGTTTAAAGCACCGTGGCTATTGGCCTTGCCAATGCCCTTGGTGCCGGAAACGGGATACCAGTATTCCGTCCAGGTATCTGCAGCATACGGTGCAAAAGCTGTCTGTTTAAAAGGGGTTAGGTTGCTTTTGGTTGAGTTTTGATTAAATAATCTGCCGGATTGAATTTCAACATACTGCCCGTCATTGTCAGTCAGTAGTTTGTCCCAGATCATTCCCTGGCGGGATAATCCCCATATCCAGATTTTTCTACCTGCTTTGTCGTCGTATGTGCCATATCGCACCATTCCATTATCGCTATCGTGATAGTAGGCGCCGAAAAAGTCAGCAGGTTTACCTACAACGTGATATGACTTGGGTCCACCAAAATCATTCTCCTCATAAAAGTTAATTTTCTTATTATTCTCTTTATTGACGGGCCATTCAGCGTAGTCTCCTTCGTGTCCTACATAGTGTGTGCCGGGGAAAATAAATTCTAGATTTCCATCCGAAGGCATTCCCAGGTTCATCCAGTGATAATAGGGTTGAGTAGTAGCAGTATTATTGTACCAGAAAGAACGTGTTGTAAAATAGGCTTTGTCTTTTGGAAGGTTGATTTCTATACGCCATTGGCTGCGCGTCAACAAATCAAGCACACCAATAAAACAACTTACGCTGCCATCGGTATTTGTTTGTGTGGTGTAATCAACAGGGGTAGCCGTATTGGGCGTATGCCCTATGATACCATAATTGGCTTCTAATCCGCCGCTTGTCCACGGACCCCGCATGCCTATGTCTCTGAATTTAACTACCTGGTTATAGTATATAAAAGGCTTGTTGTTTTTCTTCTCGAAGGCACCCCATATTTTACCCCCTACTTCTGGCAATATAATTAAACTGATATAGTCGTTTTCCAGTTCCACCACAGTCCATTGTTTTTTAACAGGAGTATTGGTAAAACCATCATACCTGAAATAAGGATATACTTCAGATAACAGCGCATTGGGGTTGGGGTCAGAAAAAGGATAGGTTACAAATTCTTTCTTATACTCTTTGATAACAGATTTTTCCTGACTGACAACAGCCACTGCATAACCAATAAAAAGTAGGGTGAGAAGTTTCTTTTTCATATCTGTTTTATTTCTTTTTATTACCCGGTCCGGTATTCACTTTAAAACCTTCATACCAATAAGTACGAATATTTGATGCGATGGACCTCATGGAAAATAAAATGGAAGAATTAATAATCTTCATTGTCTGGTTAAAAGTAATCATTAAAATCGTTGCGAAAGTGCTGCAAACGATTGCCTGATTTCTTTTTGTTTTTTCAAAATCAGCTTTCAGCATTTGATGAGAAACCGCAGGTGGATGACTCTTTTTTGAGAAGAACAAGTCTAAATATGAATACTTTCAAAATTTCCGGGGCAACGTTGGTCGCAATGTGTTTATTATTGATCGGTTGTCGCTCAGGTAGTGATAGCGGAGAGGCATCGATTCAATCACAATGGGAAAAGCTGGGTCCTGGAGGAGGGGGTGCTACTTTTATTCCTACTTTTTCACCGCTCAACAGCGATAAGTTTTTGGTGCGGTGTGATATGACAGGCTCCTATCTTACAAACGATGGCGGAAAATCCTATAGCCAAATAAATTTTCCGAACGGGGCTTCGTCTTTTGCGTATCATCCACAGGATTCTAATGTTATCTATATCGGTGCATCTTCCCTCAGACGTTCAGACGACGGTGGGAGAAGCTGGCAACAGGTGTTTCCTGCTGCAAATGAGATAATCAAAACTTCCTATTCGGGCGATCACGCCAATTATCATATTGAAACGTCGGGAGAAAGTATTTTTCAGAATGGTGGTGTCCGAAATATCAGAATTGATCCTGCCGTTGCAGGGGCTGTGTATTTTAATATCGGTAGTTGGTTTTATTATTCACTGGACGACGGCAAAAGCTGGAACAGAAATGATTGCCTTTTCCCGATTGATTTCATTTACACAAATGCCAGCAGCGCAATCAATGAGGTATATATATTCACGGAGCAGGCTGTATGGACATTTGACAAAAAGAGCGCCTTATTGAAGGAACAGAAACTTCCGGATATTGTACGCAATGCTTTTTCTTTTACCGGTGGCACACAGGCAGGTACAGATGAACTGGTTTTTTATACCATTCGTCACGATCCGTCCAAAGAAATCAATGAGGAATTTGGCTATAGCACAATATGGAGGTCGGTGGATAAGGGAGCGAGTTGGTTACAAGTGACAGACACAGTTATTACAAATGCTAATTCCGGAATACTGCCTAGCTTTTCGATGATCCGTTGTTCAGAGTTGGACGCAGGAAAGGTATATGTGGTGACCAATCGTTACCTGCAGCAGAATGATACCACAAAACTATATTGGTATGGAGCTTTAAATACTGTTGATGGCGATACATGGCAGTGGTGCTGGAAAGGTGGCGGCGGCTCGGGAAGGTATGGTGTAAAGGATGGGCAGGATGCAGATAACCTGAACGATGCCTGGGTGAAGCAGGCCTTTGGAGGTGAATACATACGGCTGATGGATGTGGGGGTGTCTCCTGCAGACGGAAATATCGCCATCGTAACCGATTGGTATCGTACGATGAAGACAACGGACGGGGGAAAAACATGGCAACAGATTTACAGTGAAAAAAGAGGAGAAGGATATATCAGCAGGGGGCTGGACGTTACAACTGCCTATGGAGTTCATTTCGATCCTTTTGATCGAAATCATCTGGCAGTTAGTTTTACTGATATTGGTTATCATCACTCTTACGATGGTGGCAACACCTGGATACGTTCTGTAGAGGGCGTACCGGCAAATTGGGTGAATACCTGCTATTGGATGGTATTTGATCCAAAAGTGAAAGGACGGGTATGGTCCACATGGTCCAATTTGCACGATTTTCCCCGGGGAAAGATGACAAGAAATCCACAATGGCGGAAAAGAGCGAAGGGCGGGATTTGTATATCGGATGACGGAGGTAGAAGTTGGAAGCCGATTGTGGAGGGGATGGGCTTCGATTCTCCGGCGACGAGTATTGTATTGGATACTGCTTCGCCTGTAGATAACCGTGTGTTGTACGCCTCGGTATACAGTAAGGGTGTCTTCAAATCAGTAGATGGCGGAAAAAGCTGGACATTGAAAAATGAGGGGATTGAAGATAACACAGCGGCATTTGAATTAACCTTAACGAACAAAGGGGACTTATACCTGGTGGTAAGTGCAGCACCCATGCATAAGGACGGAAAACAAGGCCGCGATTTTTACTCCGGTGCGGTGTACAAGTCTGTAGATGGTGCCGAAACCTGGCAGAAGCTTAGGGTGGCAGATGGACTATTGTTTCCTAATGGATTGGATTTTGACCGTGCTAATCCGGACAGGTTGTACCTGGCTTGCTGGGCAGATATCAGCCTGAGTGACTTAGTGGGTGGTAATGTAGCAAGAGAAACAGGCGGAAATGAAAAATTGTTTATGCCTGGAGGTGTATTTGTTTCGGAGGATGGCGGAACAAGCTGGAACAGCATTTTTGATAAAAAGCAATATGTATACGATGTGGTAGTAGACGAGAGAAAAGAAGGTCGTTTGTACATAAACACGTTTAATAGTGCAGCATACAGAAGTGATGACTTTGGCAAAACATGGAAAAAAATAAAAGGATATGATTTTCATTGGGGACAGCGGCCGGTAGTGGATATAAGGGACGACCAGAAGATTTTTCTTACCACGTTTGGTTCAGCCGTGTGGCATGGAACCCCGGAAACAGAATAAGATACTCAAATAGATAGGTATGGCATCCAGATTCGTTTATGTATTGGTTTTTACGGTATTGTTAGCCTGCAACAGTAATAGTACAGGTAGCGTAGATATTGGTGCTGTTAACGATAATGGCAGAAATGATGCCTGGGGTTTTACTGGTTTTGGTGGCGGGGGAGCAATGTTTTATCCCGCTGTGAGTCCTTTCAATTCATCATTTGCTTTTGTTGCCTGCGATATGACGGGATCATACGTCACCTATGACGGTGGCGAAAAATGGCGGATGTTTAACCTGGGCGATCCTGTAAAGTTTTTTGTGTTTGATCCGGTAGATAGTAATGTGGTCTACGTAAATACAGGCGCGTTATTCAAAAGTGCCGACAAAGGCAATACCTGGAAGATTATTTACCCGGCCGAAAATGAAATAGCCGATATCATATCAAAAGGAGATCATGCCACAACGGTAATTGTACCAAAGGATAGTATCGCCCGAAGGTTAACCGCACTGGCCGTGGATCCACTCAGTTCTGAGAAACTTTATGCCGGCATTACCCTTGGTGGACGCCATGCCGTTTACTCTTCTCCTGACGGTGGAAAAACATGGCAAAAGGAAGCGGATACTGAACTTCCGGTAAAAAGCATTTTTGCTATGCCGGAAACAAACGGTGTGTATGCGGCTACAGATAAAGGCATTTACAATAAGAGAAAATCTGATTGGCAATTTCATCATTTACCCGACGGTGTAAATACGCTTACTACTTTCAGCGGAGGGTATGATAATCAAAAAAAGGAAACGATTATATACGCTATTGCTGGTACTTCTTATTTCAACAGCGCTAGGGATTCATCGGGTGTTTTTTATACCCGCGATGGTGGTAAAACCTGGGAAAACAGGCAGGCAGGGCTTACAGATTTATGCAATGGATGTATACCGGAATGGCGCACTATTGCTACGAGTGCGTTACATCCGGATGTGGTGTATGTTTCCTATAACAATTTTCAGAAAGGAGATACCCTTTCTATTGGCGTTGCCAAAAGTAAGGATTACGGAATAAGTTGGAGCCTTATATGGGAAGACCGGTTTTTTGGGGGCGGCTACACCATAGCCTCTAACTTTAGTGAAGAATGGATCAATAAACGATTTGGTCCCTCATGGGGTGAGAACCCCTTTTCAATAGGCGTTTCACCTGCCAATCCCGATGTGTTGTTTGCAACCGACTTTGGCAGAACAATTAAAACTGAGGACGGTGGGAAAACCTGGGAACAGGTTTATACCCGAAAAACAGCTGTGGGCTGGGCTTCACGTGGACTGGAGGTAACCACCAGCTATGATATTCTGATGAATCCCTTCGATTCTGCACATTTATTTATCTGCAACACAGATATCGGATTAATGGAAAGTATAGATGCAGGACATAGCTGGAGAAGTGCTACTGAAAATAATGGTGTACCACGTGCATGGGTGAATAGTACATATTGGATGGTTTTTGATCCGGAAATAAAAGGACGTGCCTGGGCGGTGATGAGCGGATCGCATGATTTGCCCAGACCCAAGATGTGGCGAAGAACCGGGATAAGCAATTACAAAGGTGGCATATTGCAAACGAACGACGCTGGTAAAAACTGGGAGTCTTTGAGTACAGCTATCGGGGAAGGCGCTTTTACACATATACTACTCGATCCGGAAAGCAATATAAATGCACGGACTTTATATGCCTGTGGATTTGGCAAAGGAGTATACAAGTCCGAAGACGGCGGCAAAAGTTGGCAACAGAAGAACAAGGGATTGCCGGCCACTGAGCCTTTTGCCTGGCGTATTCATCGCCGGACAAACGATGGAGCCTTATTCCTGGTACTTAGCCGGCGGAGTGAAACAGGCTCGGGCGAAGGAGATGGCGCATTGTATATTTCTAAAGACGGAGCGGAAAGCTGGACAAAAATTGCATTGCCAGCGGGAACAAACGGACCTACTGATATCATGACGACAGACAACAATCCGGGACGAATGGTATTATCTGCATGGGGGCGAAACAATGCAGGTGCTTTTGCAGCGGATACCGGAGGCGGTATTTATATATCAGATGATGAAGGGGCAACCTGGAAGCAGGTAATGGAAAAAGACCAGCATATACATGATGTTACATTTGATAAACGAATCGGCCGGTACTACGCTTGCGGGTTCAATAGCAGCGCATGGCGCTCTGACGATGCTGTAACTTGGCAACGCATACAAGGGTATAATTTTAAATGGGGAAAAAGAGTCGTTCCCGATCCGCACAACCAGGACAAAGTATACATCATAACATTTGGTGGTGGTATATGGCACGGACCTGCCAATGGTGATGGCAATGCAAAAGAAGATATCATCTGGAATTAACAAATAATGCGACAATGAACAGCAACATATTCTCAATTATACTTGTATTTGTCGGCGGTCTGTTTCACGAAGCCACTTCGCAGGAGATAGACAGGATGGTGCGTGTTCGTCCCAAAGAAATCAACGATGTGCTTAATAATCCGGGTATCGGGTTTACAACGTTTCAACGTTTCAATGGAGATACACTCAACGCCGGGTATGGTTGGACGGAGGGATATCCTATTGCGTACCAAAACTTTGATGGAGATATCGTGAATAAAGATTATCCCCAAACAACCATAGCGTACTTCCGGGTGGTATGGGCGTATGTTGAGCCGGAACCATTGAAGTATAATTGGGAAATGATAGATAAGGCATTATTGACCGCGGCTGCAAGAGGACAAACATTGATGCTAAGAATTGCGCCATATGAACATGGAGACAAAGATGTACCTGCCTGGTATAGGAAGATGGTTGGAAAGAAAGACAAACACCTATCTGAAAAATGGCGTATAGACCCTGAAGATGAGCGGTATCTTCAATACTTTGGTGGTATGATTAAGGCATTGGGTCAGCGGTATGACGGTCATCCGCACTTGGAGTCTGTTGATATGTCGATTGTAGGCTATTGGGGCGAGGGCGATGGTACTCACTTGCTCAAAGATCAAACCCGGGTAGCATTGATCAATTGTTATCTGGATTATTTTAAGCGTACACCACTACATTTTCAGCCATTGAATGGCGATGCCCCGGACCCCGGCGTGTTGGTTAACGGAACCACTATAGAAGCATTTTGGCCTGATGGGAATAACAATGGTATTGGACCCGAAATGCGTCCGGTAGGCTACAGGTGCGATTGTCTCGGTGATATTATGACCGCTTCCCGTCCAGACAGAGATTGGAGTCACATGGACGATGTGTATCCGAGAGATATAGTAAAAAGTGGCATGCAGCAGGCTTGGAAAAAACAACCTGTAACGATGGAAATATGTTATACTTTTTTGCAGTGGCTTCACCGTTTCAAGTATAGCGAAAAAGATATAGAACGGATTTTTAATGAAGCCTTGAAATGGCATATCAGTTCCTTCAACGCTAAAAGCTCTGCCGTTCCCGAAGTTTGGAAACCTCTGATAGACAAGTGGCTCTCAAAAATGGGCTATCGTTTTGTGTTGAGAAAGCTGGAATATTCTGCGGTGGTTAAAAAAAACGGACAGTTGAGATTTAACTCCATATGGGAAAATGTAGGTGTGGCACCGGTGTACAGAGATTATACATTGATGGTGCGTTTACGGAATGATCATTTTTCGATAACCATACCTACCTCGGCAGACTTACCCAAATGGTTACCCGGAGATATTGTTCATGATGAAAACATTTTTGTTCCGGTGAATACGCCGGCCGGAGACTATAGAATAGATATCGCCCTGGTGTCGCCTCATTCATTGCAACCTGTTATTCGTTTGGCTATTGACGGCAGGGGCGATGATGGCTGGTATCCCATGGGGAATATCAAAGTGCAGTGATTTATTCGGTTGCTAAGGAATGTATGTTTTTTTGTATAAGAAGGAAATATTTCCCGGTTATAATTTTTCTTTTTTGGATAAGTTTATTGATGCAAACATTTATGGGGCACTCCAAATTATCATATGGGTTGCTTCACGGTCTCCCTTCGCTAGCGTCCTATCGGTCGGTCGGCGACAATTAATCTAAAATATTTTGTAAAATATTTGTAACTTCCTTTTCAGCATACCACATTTAATTGAAGAGTGCCTATAGGTAAAACACCGAATTGAAATAATACCTGCTCGTCAATGGGTAGGCTGCCTTCGCAAAGCACCAACTACTCTATCAATAACTTGAACAAGCTGTGTCTTATTTTGCATTTTTTACCTAACGACGTAAAATGGAAAGAGATGAACTTTTTAATTTCCGACAGCCACTTGTAACGGCAGCGGGCATCATCTTAGGTTTTGTGTTGAACTTTACCACTTCATTGGTTAAAAGGGATAATAAAAGTGATATTATTGCGCTGCTCATTTTGCTTTTTACTTTAATAGGGATCTGCTTTCTAATCGTATCGTTGTACCGGATACTAAACAACAATTATGATCGAACCAAGGCAAAAAAATTTTATAAGAAAACACTTGCCTATTTTTTAACAGGAGTTATTTTATCATTCGTGGGTGGCTTATTAAAAATGGTTCATACTTTTTTTTTACGGTAAATTTTGCAACAAAAACGTATTAAATGAAATTTGTCTCATTGCTAAAAAGAGAGCTAGTTCTACATGTTATTTTAAAACCACTCTTTGTCGTTACGGTGATTATCTCCAGAACCGTGCAAGTGTTGTTCCAGATTTTTTTATGGGGCTGGATATTGCTGTCTATCACTCAGGCGCAACCAGAAAGCCCGAAGCAAATCTTGATAGAAGATGTCAAAATATTCAATGGCAATACTGTTTCTTCGCCGATGAACGTATTGATATCCGGAGATACGATAGAAAGGATCAGTAGTGCGCCAATAATTATTAATGGAGCCGCGTTGAGAATAAAAGGTAATGGAAGAACGCTTATACCGGGATTGATTGACGTACATGTTCATTTGGTTTTCGGTGCTTTAACCATGCAGGACATGATGTCTCCACATTTTACGGAAAAACAAATGTTGGAAAAAGCGGGTATGTCCGCTCACGAAATGTTGATGCGCGGTTTTACGAGCGTAAGGGATGTAGGAGGTCCGATCTTCCCACTAAAAGCAATGATTGATGACGGTAGAATAAAGGGACCACGGGTTTGGCCCTCTGGCGCTACTATCAGCCAGACGGCGGGGCATGGGGACTTCAGAACGCCCGATGAACGATCCCGTCGTTTTTTTGGTGAATCTTCCAGGGCGGAGAAACATGGAGCTACATTTATTGCAGACGGACGGGATGAAGTATTGACGGCAGTGCGGGAAAATCTTCGGTTTGGTGCCAGCCAGATAAAGTTGATGGCAGGAGGAGGAACGTCTTCTGCTTATGATCCTGTAGATGTTACGCAATATACATTGGACGAAATGAGGGCTGCTGTGGAGGCAGCAGAAGATTGGGGCACCTATGTTACGGTGCATGCGTACACGCCGCGGGCTGTTCTGCGGGCTATTGAAGCCGGCGTGAAATGTATAGAACACGGTCAGTTGCTCGATGAAAAAACGCTTCGTTTGATGGCGCGTAAGAACATCTGGTTAAGTCTTCAAAACTTAATGGAAAATACACCCGATATGGATCCGCAGCGGGTAGCTAAGCGTCAGCCTGTATTGGAAGGACAGGCGAAAATATGGTCGCTGGCAAAAAAACATAAAGTCAAATTAGCCTGGGGCACAGATTTTCTTTTCGAGCCTCATTTAAATGCACAGCAGAATGCTTATATTCTTCGTTTGCAAAAATGGTTTAGCAATGCCGAGATTCTGAAAATGGTGACACAGGACAATGCGCAACTTCTGCAATTGTCTGGTTTAAGAAGTCCTTATCCGGGTAAACTGGGCGTTATAGAAGAAGGTGCATTGGCTGACCTGCTGTTGCTGGAGGGGAATCCTTTGGAGGATTTATCGCTGATAGCGAACCCTGCAACAAAAATGCTGGTCATTATCAAAGGCGGTCTGCTGTATAAAAATTTGCTGGATAGATAACAGGTTTCTCAACCGCACTCATGCGCCTGCTCATAGCGAAATAACGAATACGAATGTCATCCGCATCCGAATAAATCAAATGCTTGTGAAAACGATTGCGCAAGTTTTCCATCGAAAGGTGTATTAATTGCAGAATAATTGTTTTAACTTTAGTAGAAGCCTTTTTTTGATTCAAACATTTATCTATTCTGCAAGTGAGAAGTGGCTCAATGTACCAGGAAAATGAGACTGCATTGCTTTTGAGAGTGCAGCAGGGAGATGTTAACGCTTTCGAAGAATTGTATTATTTATACAATAATCGTTTGTATGGTAATATCTTCAAGCTGGTAAAATCTTCCAATGTGGCAGAAGAATTATTGCAGGATGTATTTCAACGAGTTTGGGAGTACAGAACGAAAATAGACCCGGAAAAGAACTTTAAATCATACATTTTTACTATTGCGCAGCATCTTGTATTCGACTATTTTAATAAGGCCTCCCGGCAAAAAATAGTAGAACTTTATATGCAGCATATTGACAGCCAGAAGGTTGGTTGCGAATACTTGCTTGAAGAGAAGGAAATAGCGCATATATTGAATGAGGCGATTCAACAGTTGCCGCCGCAGCGAAAACTGGTGTATACGCTTTGCAAGGTAGAAGGGAAAAGTTACGAGGATGTGAGTAGGAACTTAGGGATATCTATGTCCACAATCAGTGATCATATCGTAAAAGCTACCCGGAGTATAAAAGCCTATTATTTGTCTAAAGATGTGGCATATAATGCCATTGTTCTGCTCCTTTTGGGTGCGTTTCATTAAAAACTTAATTATTTTTTAATTCAGAGCAGAGGAAAATCTCAATTCCCGGGTATTACTATTAAAACAACCCATTGAGCAATCGTGCATATGTTACAAATCTGTTTGAAAAATATGTATCAAATAAGTGTACTGAGGATGAATTGAAGGAGCTGATAGAGATTATTCGGGCAGAAAGAAATAAAACACTTGTTGATGAACTGTTGAGCAGGCATCTGGATGGAGAAACACAAATACCGTTACCCCGGGAGGTGTCGGAGCGGGTATTAAGTCGTTTACATCTTCAGCAGGATGTAGTCCCGGTTATCCGTAGACGAAGCTGGCTATTGAAGGTAGCTGCTGCTGTTTTCATTATTATTTCATGTTCGGCACTAGTGTACGTTTTTAATGTAAAACCTATTCAAAAAGACGTTTTGTCTCAGGTAGAAGATATTTTGCCAGGAGGAAATCGGGCTACACTGGTGTTGGAGGACGGAAGTGAAGTGTCCCTAAACGATTTGAAGGGGGCTGGAGTAGCAGGTGTAAATAGTAAGGCGACAGACGAAGGCTTTTTAGAATATGAAGCCGTGCCACTAAAAAAAGGTGGCGTGAATATTATAAAAACGCCTAAAGGTGGTCAGTACGCTGTAAAACTACCTGATGGCTCCAAAGTTTGGCTGAATGCGGCATCTACATTAACATATCCGGCTATTTTTGGTGATGCCGATAGAACAGTGCAGCTAACCGGTGAGGCTTACTTTGAGGTGCAGCCCATGCACAAAAAGGGAAAAAATATTTCTTTTTTCGTAGAAACAGCCAAGCAAAGAATTGAAGTGCTGGGCACTCGTTTTAATGTGAATGCCTATGATGATGGTAATGGCATCAAAACTACCCTTATAGAAGGCAAGGTAAAGGTGGAGACAGAGACCGAGGCAATAATATTAAAACCTAATCAAGAGTTCAACCTGCGTGCTGATGGAGTGACAACACAACAGGTAGATGTAGAAACAGCCGTTGATTGGAAAAACGGCGATTTTGTATTTGCTGAAGAAGATTTGAAAAATGTAATGCGTAAGATCGCACGCTGGTACAATGTGGAAGTGGAATATGAAGAGGAGACTGGGCTGCGATCGATTGTAAGTGGTCAAATCTCAAGGAATAGGAATCTTTCTGAGGTTCTGCGTATGCTGGAATTGTCGGGTAACTCCCACTTCGAATTAAAGAACAACAAAATTCATGTTTACAGTAATCACTAATTCTTAACATCCAAACTAAATGCAAATGACTTTATTCAAACCCACTTGATTTTTCAACTGGATTGCATAAAAAACCGGAAATGCCTGCCAGCACTTCCGGAACATTCAGGTAATCCAGATTTGATTATTTCCGCAATCAATTATTGTTCACCCAAACTTTACAAAAGTATGCAATTTGATACTTTCAGAGGTAAGTTACGTACTTATTCCGGTAAAAGAGTGCTCCGAAACCTGTACAAGTCTAGACTGCCCAAAACAGTATTACCTGTTTCAAAACTAATCTTGCAGATGAAGCTCATTTCGTTTTTCCTGTTTATTGCATGTGTTCAGGCAAGTGCTTCTGTTTCAGCACAGAAGGTGACGCTGAACGAAAAGAACGCATCTGTTCAAAAAGTGCTTCGTGAAATTCGCAAGCAAACCAACTACGATTTTTTGGTAAATACACAGTCCGTTAAAAACATGCTTCCTGTGAGTATTTCTGTGACAGATATGCCACTCGAAAATGTGCTGGAACAAGTTTTTAGAAGTATACCGGTTGATTTTGTAATTGATAACAAGACGATTATCATTCGCGATCAGGGTAAAAAGACAGCAGATATAAAAGTTACAGGCGTAATATTGAGCGATAGAGGAGAGCCACTTGCCGGAGTAACCATTATTGAAAAAGGTACTTCTAATGGTGTTACCAGCAACGAGAACGGACAGTTTGATATTACAGTTAGAAATGAAGCTGCTGTATTGGTTGTTACCTCCATAGGTTATGTAAGCAAAGAACTGCGGGTGACCACTGAACAAATGACTATATTACTTACAACAGATGATGGCAGCCTTTCAGATATCGTTGTGGTAGGATATGGCACCATGAAGAAAAGTGATCTTACAGGCTCTGTAACACAGGTTAGAGGAGCAGATCTGACCCAACTGCCGACACAAAGGGTTGATCAGGCATTGCAAGGACGTGCTGCCGGGGTGATGGTGTTAAATACAGATGGTGCTCCTGGCGGTAACACTACCATCAGAATCAGGGGGATGAATTCTATCAATGGAGGTAATGGCGCATTGGTGGTAATAGATGGATTGCAAGGTGGAAATCTGAATTCGCTTAACCCGAACGACATCGAGTCCATAGAAATATTGAAGGATGCTTCGGCTACAGCAATCTACGGATCAATGGGTGCTAACGGCGTAATTCTAATAACTACAAAAGCAGGTAAAAAAGGAAGACCTGTGGTTGATTATAGTTACAATCTTGGGCTTCAGGAGTTGCGCAAAAAACTTGACGTAATGGGAGCCGCGGATTATGCGAGAACGGTTAACGCTTATCGGCAGACGCAGAATTTGACAAGTACACCAGTAATGGTATTTACAGATCAACAAATTGCTGATTTTGAGAAGAATGGTGGAACAGACTGGCAGGATGAAATTTACAGAACAGGAATTTTACAAAATCACCAACTATCTGTAAGTGGTGGATCTGATAACACAAGATATATGGTATCGGCAGGTTACCTCGATCAGGAAGGAATACTCGTAAATTCAGACTATACGCGTTTTTCTATGCGGGCTAATTTAACATCCACAATTACTAAAAATGTGAATTTTGGATTGAATTGGGCCGCAGCAAAAGAGAAAGGAAGTTCACCTCCATTTGGAAGCAATGCAGTTTCGTTTTTAGGACAGGCGGTGAATGGAGCCCCCAGATGGGATCCTACCACTCCGGTACTTGATGCAAATGGAAATTACAATACACACCCTGGAGGTTATGGTGCATATGATGTTTGGAATCCGGTAGCAGCAGCTAGAGAACCAAATATTGTAAATAATACACTTCGCAACACTATCAACACCTTTCTTGATTTTAAAATAATAGAAGGGCTTACATTAAGGGTAACAGGTGGCGCAATCATTAGAAACATTAACAACAAATCATATTTCAACAGTAAAACATACGAAGGAAGGCAACAGCAAGGGATGGTAGGTTATGGTACAGCAGCAGAGAATATCTTTACCCGTTATCAGAATTCAAATATTCTTACTTACTCAAAGCAGTTTAGCAAACACAGCCTGACTGTAATGGGGGTAGTAGAGCAACAGTATGAAAGTTTTAAGGGTTCTTCTCTTACCGCCAGGAAGTTTACAGTAGACCAAACAGGTATAGATGATTTGGGAGGGGCCAGTGAAGTTGTCAACGCCTCTAATGCTGATAATAGAACAATTTATTCATACCTCGGACGGATCAACTACTCTTTCAATGAACGATACCTATTAACAGCGAGTTACCGGGCAGATGGTTCCTCGGTATTTGGAATGAATAATAAATGGGGATATTTTCCATCGCTGTCTGCTGCATGGCGTATTTCAGAAGAGTCATTCATAAAAAGTCTTGGTTGGTTTTCTGAACTTAAGCTTCGCGGTAGCTGGGGTGTTACCGGTAATCAGGCCATTACACCTTTCCAAACGCTGGCACGGATGGCTTCGGGCGGCAATTACCCCTACAATGGAAACGACGGTTTTGATCTCGGGTTCTATATCAATAGTGCTGCCAATCCTAATTTAAAATGGGAAAACACAACCCAGATGGATGTGGGTATCGACATCGGATTATTTAACGACAGGGTGCAGTTCACAGCTGATTACTACAAGAAAACAACCAGAGATTTACTGTTGTCGAGAGAGTTGCCCGGCTATACGGGGCTGAACAGTATTATCGATAATGTAGGTTCTGTTGAAAACAAGGGAATGGAATTTTCTATTAGCGGCGACCCAATACGAGGAGATTTTAGATGGAACACAGGGTTTAATATTTCGTTCAACAGAAATAAGGTATTGGACCTCGGTGCTAATGATCGAATTGCTTACAGAACAACACTTGGAGGCTATGGTTTAGGAGAAGCATTTATGTTCTTAGTGAAAGGGGAGCCGTTTGGCCAGATGTATGGCTATGGATATGAAGGTACATGGGGAGAAAAGGATGCTGCAACAGCAGCGCTGTATGGGCAACTTCCTGGCGACCCTAAATATACAGACCTGAATGGCGATGAAACTATCGACACCAAAGATCTGAAGGTGATTGGTAACGCTTTTCCAAAATACATATTTGGATGGACCAATCGGATGACTTACAAAAATTTCGAATTGACCTTTCTTCTTCAGGGAACCAAAGGGAATAATATTTTCAATCAGGCCCGGATAAGGTTGGAAAACCCGGTTGAGGCAGTAAGTTCTCGTATACTGGATAGATGGACACCACAAAATCAAGACACAGATATCCCAGCGTTTATAGACGACCTTACCAGACAAAATTCTAATCTTACCAGTAAGATAATGATCGGAGGCGATCAACGGTTGAGTCGTTGGGTAGAAGATGGATCTTATATCAGACTTCGGAATATCACGCTAGGATATAATTTGCCCAATAACTTAATCAGAAGAATAGGATTAAATAGGTTGAACGTATTTGTAACCGGAGCAAACTTACTGACGATTACAAAATACTCAGGGTATGATCCTGAAGTTAGTGCGTTTACTGGTAATGACGCGCAGTTGGGAGTGGATTTGAGTAGTTATCCGGCTTCGAAGTCGGTAACCTTTGGTATAAATGTAACATTCTAATCTGAATTTCGGTAGGACATACCGGTAACATATAAAATGTTTAGCAATGAAATTTAAAATATTAATACAGGCGAAAATCCTGATACTGTTGTTGGTAGTATCAGGGTGCAGTAAGCAATTGGAGGAAAAGCCGCTCAGTTTTGTTTCGCCCGAAAATTTTTACCAAACTGTTCCTCAGGTGGAAACCGCTTTTGCAGCGTCCCTAAACTTTCTTTGGGATTACTGGGGTGGCTATTCTTATGGGTATGGTAATTTTATTCACGATGATCAACTACATGGTGGCAATTTAAATATCTCGCCTACACATGGTTCCGGTTTATGGAATGCTCATTACAGAGCATTATTGAATATCAATACTGCTATAGGAGCTATTAAAGAGGGAAGAGTGCAGGGAGCTTCTCCTGAAAGTATTGATCAACTATTAGGTCAGGCCAAGTTTTTGCGGGGTTATAATTATTTTATGCTTGTTCGGATGTTTGGTGGTCTGCCGTTGATTGTGGAAGATACGCCAGATCCGATTGCAAATCCGTTACCACGCTCATCGGTGTCCGAAGTATACCAATTGATTGTAAATGACTTTTTGGAGGCAATAAACAAGCTCCCGGTTTCCTGGAGCAATGCACCAGGTAAGCCTACACGTGGAGCAGCACAGGGACTTCTTGCTAAAGTATATCTTACAATGGCTACTGCACCGCTAAATGAAACCAGCAATTACCAGAAAGCCGCAGATATGGCACAAAGTGTAATTCAATCTGGTCATTATAGTTTGGTGCAAAATATTCACGAGGTGTTTAGCCTTGCAAATAAATATGGTCCGGAAATGATGTGGGGTTTTAATTCTACCTACGACGATCCGGCAACCGATCCTCAGATTTGGGCCCCAGAAAATATGGATGGTTGGGGAGATGCTGCGGTTAATGTGGTGTGGGAGCAGGCAATTCCAGATGGTCCCCGTAAAGATGCATATCTGATAACGGAGCTAAATGGAGTTCATTATACCGCCTGGACCGCGGTAAACAGACCATTTATTCGCAAATACCTTTATATCTCTCAGGAGGATTTTGATAGCTATTCGTCCACAGTCAACTTTCCTATCATAAGATATGCAGATGTCTTATTGATTTATGCTGAGGCTGCTAATATGGCAAATGGCTCTCCTACTCAGGCGGCTGTGGATGCAATTAATCTGGTGATTAACCGGGCAAATGCAAACGTACCATCGCCGTCACATCCTTTGTTGACTACGGCAATGACTAAAGAAGCATTTGATGATGCCGTAATTGAAGAAAGAAATCAGGAGTTATGCTTTGAATTTGATCGTTGGTTTGATTTGATTCGTAAAAGAATATTAGGGGAGAAAAATCCTGAATGGGCGGCTAATTTTTCTGAAGATGATTACTTGTTTCCGATTCCTCCGAAGGATTTACGGTTAAACGATTTACTGGAGCAGAATCCCGGCTACCCGTTGCCATAAAAGTTCTGAAGTACGCAGATCTTATGAATACACCTGGAATAGATGCCAGGTGTATTCATCACAATACGATTATCATGAAGGCTTTATTTTTTAGAAAATGCCCTGTACTAGGGATAGCGTTTCTATTACTGTTATTTTGTAGATGTGGCAACAATACGAATGTAGTAGGTGAGCGTACAAAAATAGCAGAGGTGAACGTGGCGGAAATTCCCAAGGGAGAAAAACGAATTGTTATCACCAACGTCACTATTATAGATGGAAATGGAGGAACTCCTATTACAAACGGACGCGTGGTGGTGAATGGTACTACTATTGAAGAAGTTGGCAAAATAGAAAAAGTGGCAATACCGGCAAATGCCGAAGTGATAGATGCATCGGGACTTACTTTGCTGCCAGGGTTGATAGATGCGCACTTCCACCTGGATAGAATAAAGGGATTACCCACTCGGTTTCTCAAAAACGGCGTAACGTCTGTTAGAGATCCGGGTGCCTGGATTGAAGCATATGATGAAGAAAGAAATTCCGGAGCGATCAATCCGAGGTTATTTCTATCCGGACCTCATCTCGATATGCCGCCACCGGCATATCCTTACGATGCATACATTGTAAGAGATTCCATCGAAACGGTTAATGCTGTTAACAAGCAGGTAGCACAAGGAGCATCCGTAATAAAAGTATATTTTAGAATGCCGCCGGATCTTATTCGTATAGCAGCTAATGCTGCAGGTAAGTTAGGCGTACCCGTTACAGGACATTTAGAAATTACGGAAGCCATGGAAGCTATAGAAGCCGGGCTAGATGGAATTGAACACATTACCTCTTTTGGACTGACACTTACTCCCAGAAGAGAAGCTGAAAGATACAGACAGTCTGTTCTTTCAACCAACGATTTCAGAAAGCATGGGCGTTACGAACTGTGGGCTACAATGGATATGAATATGCCAGAAGTAGATAGCCTTGCGAGGTTTCTTGTAAAAAAAGGTACTTATGTAACGCCGACGCTTGGACCATTTGAATATAGATTGGAAGGAGATAGTCAGGATACTGTCAAACTCGTCGGATTTAATAAAATGAAAATGTTGACGGCTCGCCTACAAAAAGCAGGCGTACATATAGTATTGGGTTCGCATTCTATAATTCAATATGCGGAAGAGGGATGGGCTTATCAAAGGGAAATGGAATTGTTGGTGGAAAGCGGTATAAATCCTATGGACGTAATAGTAGCATCTACAATGGAGAATGCTCGCTATTTCCGAATAGAAGAGCGCTTAGGAAGTATAGAAAAAGGGAAACTGGCAGATCTTGTTATGGTAAAAGGAGATCCGTTGACGGATATCGGCGCAATGCGCAATATAGAAAAGGTAATGTTGAACGGTACATGGATAGACCGCAACTAATCGTAAACAATAGAACCGGATATGATTTCGATTTTATCATACCAGCCATCTTATCAGCCATACTTCGAAAAACTGAATCGGGTATGGTTAGAAAAACTGTTTACGATGGAACCGCTGGATGAGTATTTGCTCAAAAATCCTGAAGAAGCAATTTTAAAAGACGGCGGGCAAATTTTGTTTGCTTCCGTAGATGGGCAGATAGTAGGGACCGTAGCCTTAAAACAAACCGGAGACAATATTGTGGAAATGATAAAAATGGGCGTGGATGAAGCCTGGAGGGGCGTGGGCATTGGCAAGCATTTGTGTGAAGCTGCAATCGAAACCGCCCGGTCGATGAATGCAAAAAAAATTATACTATACTCAGAAAGTAACCTTAAGGCAGCGCTGACTATATACAAACAATACGGTTTTATCCAAAAAGCGGGAGACCGGGCAAAGTATAAGAGAGCTGATGTGTATATGGAACTGGATTTGTAATAACAATTGAGCAAAAAGGAAAATATGCAATTAACATATCAATCTTCGCATTGCGATGAAACACTTTGGAATAATTTCAAAAACGGATGTCGGCGAGCATTTGAAGGGTTGTATCATCGTTATTTTGATATAATGATGCAAAAAAGTTTAAAGCTGCATCCCGATAAAAGCCTGATAGAAGATTGTGTACACGATTTGTTTGTGGAGATATGGAGTAACAGAAACAATCTGGCTTTACCGAGATCAGTAAAGGCGTATCTTCTCTGTTCCGTTCATAGGAAAATTATTAAAAAAATAAATAAAGAAAGAAAGAACGTAGTATTTGATGCCATCTTTTTAAAAGAAGGATATACACCCAGTGTGGAGATGGAAATGGTGGAGGCACAGTTGCGGGCACAGCAAAAGCGACAAATTGCAGATGCATTGAAATTATTGACCAGAAGGCAAAAGGAAGCCATACTTTTAAAATTTTATGGGAACCTGAGTTATCCGCAAATTGCTGATAAGATGTTGATTAGTACCGCTTCAACCTACAACCTGGTATCTAAAGCCGTTTACCAGATCGCTTATAATCTGGATAAAAAAGCGGTTGACAATTAAATTACCTCTTTGGCTCGATTGCGTAGTGCTTTCTTATTGTATTTCAAATGGGACTATTTCATTCACGCGTTTAATATATTTCAAATGAAAAATTATTGGCTTTTTTCTTTGTTGCTGTGTGCATCAAATACTTTCGGGCAAAATCCCGAGGACTTATTATTAAAAAATTATCGACCCCAGTCTATTTACAATATTCCTGTTACTAAAATAGATAAGGCAAAATTTCCGGTCATCGATATGCATGCACACAGTTGGTATGCAAAAAGGGTAGAAGACATAAACGTTTGGGTAAAGCTGCTGGATAAGTTTGGCATTGACAAAGTTGTATTGTTAACAGAGGCTACCGGCGCACAATTTGATTCCATTTACAATGTATATGCGCCATATGGTGATAGGTTTGAACTTTGGTGTGGATTTGATTATACAGGATATCAGGAACCTGGTTGGGGCGAACGTGCATTGAGGGAGTTGGAACGTTGCGTAAAAGTAGGCGCAAGAGGGGTGGGAGAGTTGGGAGATAAAGGGTTGGGTGAAGTGTTTTCCAGTCCCGTACCAGGATACGGAATGCATGTGGATGACAAGCGGCTGCAGCCTTTATATGAAAAATGCGCGGAGTTAAAAATACCTGTTAGCATTCATGTGGCTGAACCCATGTGGATGTATGAACCTATGGATTCCACCAATGATGGGTTGATGAATGCTTACAGCTGGAGAATGGATGCAAGTAAACCAGGTTTCAGGGGGCATGCGTCCATGGTTCAGGCATTGGAAAATGTAGTGAAAGCGAATCCAAAAACAACTTTTGTAGCTTGCCATTTAGCGAACTGCGAATATGATCTTTCCATATTGGGTAACCTGCTCACAAAGTATAAAAATTTGTATGCGGATGTGGGAGCAAGGTTTGGGGAAATAGCACCCATCCCGAGGTTTGCTGCAGCCTTTTTCGAGAAACACGCCGACAAACTGGTGTATGGTACAGACTATCATCCCAGCCAGTTTATGTATGAAACTACCTTCAGAATACTACAAACCAATGACGAACATTTTTATGCTACGGAACTTTTTGAGTACCATTGGCCTTTGCAAGGTTTTAATTTGAGTGACCGGACGCTTAAAAAAATCTATCGCGAAAATGCTTTGAAAATTTTGAAAAAGTAAAAATGGACTATAGAAAACTTCTGCCGGCGATTTGTGTGTTATTATTTTCTTGTAGTGAGACTGTAAAAAAAAATGGAGGTGTCTGGGAGGTATATAGAGGCGATAAAGAAAGTTCAGGTTATTCTGCGCTAAAGCAAATTAATACAAGCAATCTCGATCAGTTAGAAGTAGCGTGGACTTATCGTTCCGGAGATGCCAGGGATGGTAATCGTTCTGCTATTCAGTGTAACCCTATTATTGTGGACACTGTAATGTATGTGACTTCTCCACAATTAAAATTGATTGCATTGCATGCGGGGAGTGGAGCCGAAATCTGGCGCTTTGATCCATTTTCGGATGTGGAAGCAACGGGAGTCAACAGAGGAGTAACGTATTGGGAAGGGGACAATGATAAAAGAATTTTCTTTTCGGCGGGACCATATTTATACGCTGTAGATGCAGGCACTGGTAAGTTGATAACGTCATTTGGTACAACCGGGAAAATAGACCTCCGCAATGGGTTAGGTAGAGATTCTTCCAGGTTGGCAGTGTGGTCTACATCGCCTGGTATTATATATAAAGATATTTTAGTGATGGGGACAGCCTTGGGCGAAGGGTACGACGCTGCCCCCGGCTTTGTACGTGGATATAATGTAATTACCGGCCATACAGAGTGGACTTTTCATACTATACCACAGCCGGGCGAATTTGGATATGATACCTGGGAGAAAGATGCGTGGAAAGAAGCGGGTGGTGTAAATGCCTGGGCAGGAATGAGCCTGGACGAAAAAACCGGTACTGTTTTCTTGCCATTGGGTTCTCCTGCATTTGATTTTTATGGCGGTAACCGAAAGGGGGACAACCTATTTGGTAATTGCCTTGTGGCGCTCAATGCGCTTACAGGTGAACGTAAGTGGCATCACCAGTTGGTGCATCATGATTTGTGGGACTATGACTTGCCGGCACCGCCCACTTTAATGACTTTGCGAAAAGATGGAAAAACGATTGACGCAGTAGCACAGACCACTAAGATGGGGATGGTGTTTGTATTTGACAGAAATACGGGTGAATCCTTGTACCCAATAACAGAACGTACAGTACCTGCCACAACGCTTCCCGGTGAGCAAACTTCGCCTACGCAACCTTTTCCGGAAAAGCCGCTCCCTTTTGTAAGGCAGTATTTCTCCGATTCGGATGTAACTAATATTTCCCAGGCTTCTACAGATTTTATCAATGCCAAAATAAAGAACGCTAAAAAAGGTTCCATTTATATGCCGCCCGATACCTCAGGTGTTGTACAATTTCCTGGAACCAGGGGAGGTGCCGAATGGGGTGGGGCATCCGTTGATAAAGAAACGGGTGTATTATATATAAATGCAAACGAGATACCCATGTTTATCAAAATGAAACAGGTGGTACTCAGGGACGACATGCAATCGAAGGGACAGCAGGTATACACGCTTAATAATTGTACCATGTGTCATGGTGCAGATAGAAAAGGAACGAATGTATTTCCGCCGTTGTTGGGTCTTGCTAAAAAATACTCGGGTGCGCAAATGACTACCATTATAAGGAATGGGAAAGGACAGATGCCCCCATATCCTAATCTTGCACCGGAAGACGAGGAGGCGCTTATAGCCTTTCTGAGAAAGGATACAATAGCCCCGCCTTTGCCGCAGCAGGCTGCTTCGTCTGCACAACATCGTTATGTACACGAAGGTTGGAATGAACTAAAGGATCAGGATGGTTATCCTGGCGTTAAGCCACCATGGGGCACACTCAATGCCATCGATTTAAATAAGGGCGAAATACTATGGCAGACCCCTTTGGGTGAATATCCCGAGTTGATACAAAAAGGAATACCGACAACCGGAACTCAAAACCTGGGTGGGTCAGTGGTAACCGCAGGCGGCTTACTGATTATAGGCGCCACCCGGGATGAAAAGTTGAGAATTTTTGATAAAACCAATGGTAAACTTTTGTGGGAATACAAACTTCCCGCAGGTGGGTATGCCACTCCGGCTACCTATATTATAGATGGCAAACAGTATATTGTAATAGCGGCTGGTGGTGGCGGAAAACTCGGTACT
Source organism: uncultured Terrimonas sp. (assembly GCA_964604365.1). GTDB lineage: Bacteria > Bacteroidota > Bacteroidia > Chitinophagales > Chitinophagaceae > Agriterribacter. The sequence continues at coordinate 7,401 of CAZRYS010000045.1, read as the reverse complement.
CCGTCATCCGATATGTACATTGCATTTTCGTTGAAATAATGGATTCCATCATTCAATCGTAGTTACAACTTTAGTCTATTGACTAAATACGATTTGTTTTAATATTATATCTCGCCATTGGTCATTAATGATCCATCTTATAGGTGTTTATACCGATATATAATAAGTACTTATAATAGTGATAAAAAATAGTCGCTACATTTTGAAATAAACCAACTCTCCATTTGTTTTAGCTCTTCGGTAAAAAAAATCGATTCAATATCTAACACAACTTTAATGTATGGGAGAGAATAAAGCTTGCTTTTCGTTTATATTTAACCGTTATAAAACGTATTGGAAAAATATTTTAACAGAAATTCTATTTAGGATCGGTGTCGCAGCTCGCCTTTTTATTTTGGCAGCCGCAACAATGTTCCTTACACTTTCGATAAAGGCACAGTCATCTACTTATAATTTTACAACCGATGCAGTGTTGTCATTTGGTACCGGAGGTTTCAACGTTTGGAATACACAGGCTGATATAACAATTGGTGGCGTTGCGTACAGACTTACATCTGGTGGTAACGGCTCATTTACTAATGTGGCAACGGGTGGGGTCGGTAATAGTAAGTGTCTACGTAAGGACGGTTCGGGAGGTGATTCGTTTACACTGAAAAGAGCAGACGGGAAGCCATTCCAGTTTTATGGATTATGGGTGAAACATGAGAGTATGAATTTCTATCCGAACGTACCGCCTTTTTATTCCATCAGTTATTCAAAAGCAGATGGTGACAGTGAGTCGTTTACAGATAATACATCCAAGCAGGGAGGAAACTATACCGCCTCAGAAAGAACGGTTACAAAAAATATAGCTGTTACATCAGTCTCTATAAATTTCAATGCGATTATGTATTATCTGATAGACAACATAGTCGTAGGTCCGGCAGTGGCGCTTGATCCATCTATAAGTACACATCCCCAAAATCGTACGGTTTGTAGCGAGTCCAACACCAATTTCACTATTGCTGCTTCCAATGCTTCTGGTTATCAATGGCAGGTGAATGCAGGAGCAGGGTTTTCTAATATTTCAAATGGTGGGCCTTATTCTGGAGCGACATCTGCTAGCTTGACAGTTGCAGCATCTAGTGCAGTAAATGGGTATCAATACAGATGCGTGATCAATGGTTCACTCACTTCGAATGCGGCTACGCTTACGGTAAATACGGTTTCCCTGACATCAAAGTCAAAGGTGGATGTGGCATGTAATGGTGGAGCGACCGGTGCAGCTTCTGTCAATCCTCCAACCGACGGTGTGGGTCCCTATACCTATGATTGGACGCCGGGTACGCCTACGGGAGATGGCACAGCCAGTGTGACGGGGCTTGCAGCCGGTACATGGGTTTGTACTGTTACAGATGCCAATGGTTGTAAAGCTTCTCAAACTTTTATTGTCACCCAACCATCCGCGTTATCAGCCACTACTTCAATAAGTAACGTGAGTTGTAATGGAGGAAGTGATGGTTCCGCTTCTGTTGTTGCGTCTGGAGGAGCAGGTGCATATACATACAGTTGGTCACCCACCGGTGGAAGTGGAACTCTAATATCTAACCTAGGGGTTGGTACTTATTCTGTAACTGTTACAGATGCGAACGGCTGTGATAAATCAGCTCAGGCAATTATTACCCAACCTGCGAAAATTACGGCGAGCGCCGCTGCCCAAACAATATGCAGTGGCGCCAACACCAATGTTACGTTAAGTTCTAATACCCCGGGAGCTGTGTTTGCCTGGACAGCAGCAGTACTGAGTGGGAATGTAACTGGCGCTACTGCTGGTAGCGGTAATACTATTGCCCAGCCGTTGTATGGTAGTGGTGTTGTTGAGTATTCAATAATACCTTCCGTAGCAGGGTGCACGGGCACAACGACTACAACCACTGTAACTGTGAATGCGTCGCCATCTATTAGTGGAAATCCATCAGGCGTACAGGTAGAAGAAAATGAAAGTGCAAGTTTTAGTGTTATTGCTAATCACGGCAATGGTTATCAATGGCAGGTCAATCAGGGTGGGGGGTATGTAAATGTATCAAACGGAGAAGTATATAGTGGTGCTACTCAGGAAACATTGACGATAGCATCCAGTACTGAGTCTATGAATGGCTATCAGTACCGTTGTGTGGTGGTTGGGCAATGTACTCCTGCTGCTGTTTCCGCTGCTGCGACACTCTCGGTTAGATTGCGGGCTACTCAGGTAATTAATTTTCCCTCTATTTCCGCTGTTTCATATGGTGCTGCAGATATTATTCCTGGTGGCTCCAGTGATGCGGGATTAACACTTTCATATACTAGCAGTGATGAAAGCATTGCGTCTATTGTTAATGGTAGTATTCGTATTCATAGAGCAGGCTCAGTAGTAATTACTGCAGCTCAGTCTGGTGACTATGACTATAAGCCGGCTGCACCCAAAACACAAACATTACAGATTCTGCCTAAGAAGATAACAGCATCTTTGTCTAACAATACACCTATAACCAAGACATACGATGGTAGTAACACAGCCTCATTGACAAGTAGTCATTATGTATTGCACGATATAGAAACAGGAGATGATGTCTCCGTAACCGGTGTGGCTACTTACAGCAACGCTTCAGCCAGTTCAGGTAAAACAGTTACGGCAACGGAATTAACATTGCAGGGAGCTGATAGAAACAATTACTCATTGGAAACCTTGTCTGCCGAAACTACCGGAGACATCACCCAAAAAGGAGTGGTTGTACTGTTAAATGCTTCTCCGGTCATTAGCAAGACCTATGATGGTAGTACAAACGCATCGTTGGCTACAGCAAATTATAGCTTGCAAGGTGTAGTAGGATCTGATGAAGTGAAGGTTGCAGGTACCGCTGCGTACGAAAACAAACAAGCCGGTGAAGGCAAGAGAATTACGGTTTCTCAATTCGTATTGTCGGGAAGCGATATGGACAATTATTCATTGACGAATAGTACCGCAGAAACAGAAGGAAAGATTGCGAAGAAAGCGGTAGCATTAACATTAAAGAGCAGTCCGGAAATTACAAAAGAATATAATGGTACAGCCACCGCTCAGCTACATGCTGACAACTACATTTTGGTGGGAACTGAATCGGGAGATAACTTAACTGTGGCTGGAATAGCAGCATTTGACAATAGAAATGCCGGCGAAATAAAAACAGTACAAGTGGGAAGTTTTGAATTAAGTGGTACAGACAGCGATAATTACAATCTTACCACTACCGTATCAACCACTAGTGGCAGTATCACTCCCAAATCGCTTACCGCTACCCTGGTGAATACGGTAACAAAGCAATATGATGGAAATACTATTGCTGCACTTGCTTCGGATAATTATTTGCTGAATGGTATTGTTGGTGATGACATGGTGCAACTTAATAATCCGTTAGCTGGCGTATACGAAAACAAAAATGGCGGCAATAGCAAACTGATTACTGTAGCGGGTATACAAATAGAAGGCGAGGATGTAGGTAACTATACGCTATCGTCCGCTTCAATCTCAGGTGCCATAGGTATTATTACCCCGAAACCCATTGTTGTGACGGCTGACGCACAAACGAAAGTATACGGAACAGCTGATCCGGTGTTTACTTATACGGCCGATGGTAAATTAGCCGAGGATGAACTTGCTGGGTCATTGGAAAAAGCGCCTGGTAAAAACACTGGTACTTATGAAATTCTAGCAGGTAGCCTTAGTGGCGGAGACAACTATACAATTGAAGTATATAACAGTGCCAATATCACTATCACTCCGGCAGCGCTTTTGATCAGAGCTAATGATCAGACAAGAAAACAAGGGGTCGAGAATCCGTTGTTTACATATACTTACGAAGGGCTTGTTGGTGGCGACGAAGCTGCGGATCTGGATACGTTGCCAAGCTCCATAACGGCAGCCACTAAAAACTCTCCAATTGGCGATTATGATATTACTGTATCAGGGGCTGTTTCTGAGAACTATGACATCAGTTATGCAAAAGGAAAGATTTCGGTTACACCTGCTAGTAGTGAAAATTACAGTGTGAAATCATGGAGCAGTAGTCCTGATTTGCTTCAGGTAAGAATATTTACCACCACAGCACAGAAAGCTGCTATCATGCTGTATACAGAAGTGGGACAACAGGTAATACTACAACAAAAACAACTGGCTGTAGGAAACAACAGTTTTACGGTTCAGGTTGGACACTTGTCGGCCAGTACATATGTACTTAATGTGTCTGCAGAAACTTTCAAGGATGCACAAAAAGTTAAGGTAAAATAAGATTTATGCTGCCTCTTCATGGGGCAGCTTCCTTTTCTGTTCACAAACCAATAGCCTAAATTAAATATAATGAAGCTCTATAGTAAATTACTGCTGTCTTTGTCAACATTGTCTCTTTATACGGTGACCAATGCACAGACGGCCGAACCAATAAATATTGTTACCACTTCCGCCCCCTTTTTAAGAGTTTCACCCGATGCCAGAGCAGGAGGAATGGGCGATCAGGGAATTTCCACTTCTCCAGATGCTAATACACAGTTTTATAATGTAGCCAAATATCCTTTTATAGAGTCTTCCTGGGGAGTAGGTGCCAATTATGTTCCCTGGCTTAAGGAACTTGGGCTTAAAGATGTGTACCTGGCATCGTTAGCAGCGCATTATAAGTTAGATGAGCAGCAAGTGATTTCAGGGTCCTTGCGTTATTTCAACCTTGGTAGCATTCAATTTACGGATGCCTCGGGGCAGGATCTCAATAAAGGCAACCCGCGTGAGTTTAGTCTGGATTTGGGTTATTCACGTAAACTTTCAGATCATTTGGCTTTGGGTGTTGCACTACGGTATATATATAGCAATCTTGCTGCAGGTACCGCTTCTTCTGGTGGAGCGTACAAACCAGGAAACGCTGTAGCCGGAGATATCGGACTCTATTACACAAATGCCAGTGAAAGCGGACAAGGATGGCGGGCAGGATTAGTAGCAAGCAATTTGGGTACAAAAATCGGATACGGTGGCGCTCAGAAAAATTTCATACCTGCTAATTTGGGTCTGGGAATGGGTCATACCTGGGTAACCAATGAAGTACATAAAATGTCAGTTCATGGGGAAATCAATAAATTAATGGTGCCTGCTTCACCTGTAAATGATGCTGACTCTGCAGACTTTGCCAAATATGCCGAATTAGGAGTAGTGAATGGATGGATGAAGTCGTTCAGTAATTCAGCAATCTCGTATTCACTGGGTGCTGAGTATTCCTATAATGATCAATTTTCTCTTAGGGGTGGATATTATCGTGACAGTAGAACAATGGGGCAGCGGAGTTATTTTACAATGGGCTTCGGAGTGAAATATAGTATGTTAGGACTTGATTTTTCATACTTATTACCATCGGGTAGTGGAATCAATAGAAACCCATTGTCCAATACCGTTCGGATTGCATTGTCAGTGAATATTGGTGGGAAGGAGCGGGCAACTGAACCAGCAAAAATTTCGTTGTAAAAACCAGGGTGTTTGAAAGCAGGTTTTTCATCGGAATGCCTGCTTTTGAATGCTTGTCAATTATTCACCGTTAGCGGGTAGTAGAAAGATAATTGTCCGTACATTTACCCGATATGAACCGGAGTAATTTATTATTGCTTTTTACTGTTTTGGTCGGAGTTTATTTCTGCGCTCTCGGTGTAGATACAATGGACGTAGATGCATCTCAGTATGCTTCTATAAGTCGCGAAATGAAAAGTAGCGGAAGCTATTTGCAGGTATATGATAAGGGGAAAGATTATCTCGATAAACCACCTTTCCTTTTTTGGGTGAGTGCGGTCTCGATGAAAATATTCGGTGATAATAATTTCGCTTATAAATTACCTTCCATTCTGTTTGCTTTATTGGCAATTTTCGCCACATACCGTTTCTCAAGACTTTTTTACAATGCTACCATAGCATTGGTGTCAGCAATAGTATTAGCATCCTGTCAGGCATTTTTTCTAATTACGAATGATGTTCGTACAGATACTGTTTTGATGAGTTGGGTAATAGTGGCAATATGGCAAATTGCGAAATGGTATCAAACAAAGCAATCGATTCACTTTTTGGTGGGAGCTGCTGCCATTGGTTTCGGCATGTTGTCCAAGGGTCCCATAGCACTGCTGGTACCTGCTTTTGCTTTTGGAAGCCATATTATGCTCAAACGCCAGTTTCACTATATCTTTAAACCCATATATCTTTTGGGTATTGTGGTGATTGCCTTGGTGCTGCTTCCTATGAGTATCGGTTTGTATCAACAATTTGACCTGCAGCCCGAAAAAACAGTAAATGATAGTCAGGGTGTTTCTGGGTTGCGTTTTTTTTATTGGACGCAGAGTTTCGGTCGCATCACTGGCGAAAGTACCTGGAATAACAATGCAGGGTTTGGCTTTCAGTTTGAAAATCTGTTATGGGGGATGTTGCCCTGGACCTTGTTTTTTGTAACAGGGCTCGTTCGTGAGTTACTGACACTTGCCCGCAATCGCTTCAAGTTGGGCGATCGGGATGAGGTTTTTACATTGGGTGGATTTATACTGGCTTATTGTTCCCTGGGCTTGTCTAAGTATCAACTACCACATTATATATATGTAGTGCTTCCACTGATAGCTATAATCACCGCAAAAATGGTGTACGCCGTTTTTTGGCAGAATAGGGTAGGGGTGTTTAACCGGTTTTTTATCGTATTCCAATGGATCGTTTGCATTGCTACGCTAGTATTACCTGTAATTATTCTTCTACTGGCTTTCCCTGCCGAGAACATATGGCCCTGGCTGATTCCTGCAGCTAGTTTGTTTGGCGGCATATATATGTTGAGAAATAACCGGCTCAAACAAAAGCCATTTTGGGTTTCTGTAGTATTAATTGCGGGTCTTAACGTTTTCCTAAGTCTCTGGTTTTACCCTCATTTATTGAAATATCAGGCGGGCAATATAGTGGGTCGACAGGTAAAAGAACTTGGCATTGCCGACGATAAATTCTCCCTCTACAAATTCGATGGCAATGATTGGTCGCTTAGCTTTTACAGTGGTAGAATAGTCCCGGAAATAAATACGATACCCGACCAATCTTCTGGCTCCTACCTGCTTACAATGGAAGAAGGTTTAGAAGATGTTAAGCAAAAGGGTGCATATGAAGTAGTATTTGAGGGCTTGGATTTTCATGTTACTACTCTTACAGGGAAATTTCTCAGTAAAGAAACCCGCGATGCACAATGCAAAAAATATTTTTTAGTAAAGTTGCTGTAGTTTGTTTGGGAGGTTTCGTGTGTACGATAAGTTGTTGTAAATCAATTTGTGAAATTATAAAAGCCGGGACTTCCCCGGCTTTTGTGGTCTCACCAAGAATCGAACTTGGATCTAGAGTTTAGGAAACTCCTATTCTAT
>CAZRYS010000044.1:0-36748 GCA_964604365.1 uncultured Terrimonas sp. | reverse complement strand
ATGGCCGATGGTACTGCACAACAATGCGGGAGAGTAGGTAGGTGCCATATTTATTGAACCCCATCAGTCTATTCTGATGGGGTTTTTTTGTGCCCATATCTCAAACACTATTGCAAACACAAAAGAATTAACCATGCGATCGAAGCGACGCTTGTACCCGCTGCGATTTTCTGCCCTTCCCACCCTTTTGGATACAACATGGCGACTTTTGGATACAACCGTTTGGTTTTTACCATAGAACTTTGTGCTAACAAAAATATTTAAACAATGGAACTACAAAACAGCACTATCCTCATCACAGGTGGTACCAGCGGATTAGGGTTAGAGTTTGTAAAACAGCTAACCGAACATGGAGCAAATGTCATCGTTACCGGCAGAAAGCTTGACGCATTGAACGAAACCAAAAAGAAATTCCCCACTGTTCACACCTTTCAAAGCGATGTTAGTAACCCCCGGGATATAGAACAACTTTACAGGGTGGTTACCGAACAATTCCCTGATTTAAACATCATCATTAACAATGCGGGCTTAATGCGCATGATAGACTTGCAGGATGATTCCCTGGGTTTGGAAAACATTACGAACGAAATCAATACCAATCTTTCCGGCACTATCCAAATGGTACACCAGTTTTTACCACACTTGCTGACAAAAAAATCGGCTGCCATCGTGAATGTATCTTCCGGAATTGCACTCATGTCTTATTCGGCAGCACCTATTTATAGTGCTACCAAAGCCGGTGTTCGGGCCTACACGCAGGCACTACGTTTGCAACTCGAAGACACGAACGTAAAAGTGTTTGAGATGATTCCACCGGGTGTAAAAACAAATCTTCAAAATGATTGGGAACATCAGCCTGATTCAAGGATGATGATGGATGCGGATAAGATGATCAGTATTGCCATAAAGGGTATACTAAAAGATAAAACGGAACTTAAACCACCATTGGTTGGTGTGATAAAAACCGCTAGCAGACTGGCGCCTGGCATGCTTTTGAAAATCGGTCATAGGGAATTTTTGAAATCGAAAGCAGAAAAAAAATCTAAAAAATAACACTGTTGGGCAAAAGTTCAAAACCTGAGATAAAGCTAGTAGTGGCATTGTGTGCAATCTTCTCCGTTGTGAGAGGGTTGGCGTGGGCTAACCAGGACAAATAAAGGGTCTTGTACATTGAGGCGCGCAACATAGAAAAAATAACATCATGAGAAAGCTAAGCTTTGCAATGGTAGCACTACTGATTTCAACAGTATTGTTTGCTCAAAAACCAACTGCTGACAAAATTAGCGGAAAATGGGAGAGCATTGACTCCGACACAAAGTTGAGATTTGAAATCTTTCAATCCGGCGAAAGGTATTTCGGCAAGTTACTCTGGGCTTCAAACATGTATGAGGCTGATGGCGTGACAGCCAAAAAAGACAACAAAAACCCGGACAAAAGTTTGCAAAACCGATCGCGGAAAAATATTGTAAATATTACTAACTTGAAATACGAAAATGGAGAGTATACGGGAGGAAAACTGTACAACCCCGATAGCGGGGACACCTATAGCTTAAAGGCAACGCTTACAAGTGAAAACGAACTAAACTTTCGTGGATTTATGGGCGTGTCTTTGTTGGGAAAAACCTTGAAGTTTAAACGAATTACAATAAACGACTAAAACCAACGAAAATGAAAATCATCAGTATAATACTGCTATTAGTATCTGCCTTTCTTAGTCTGAAACACGGTTGGGATGCATTTCAACCAGCTAACGCCGAGCAGGCAAAAATGATGGCAAACCTTGGAATTACAAAATCCGTCATGCCTTATTTCGGTGCATTGTCCATTCTTGTTGGTTTGATGCTCCTCTTTCCGCAAACATTTTTTATTTCCAATGTGTTGAATGCGGTCACTATTGTATTGATTATGGCACTTTCGCTAAGAGCCGGTGATTACAAAATGGCTTTGATAGAAATTCCTTTTTTGGCATTGCCTATGATTTTGATTTGGTTGAAATACCCGTTTAAATCCTGATATTAAAAAAATGGGTGCTCTGAATGTGGTCAGAAACAAATCCAGGTTTCCGATTTGGAACTGATTAAGTATTGGGTTTAGACTAAATGCCATTTTTCAGTGTAGGTGCAAACAAACCTTCCTGTAAAATTATAGTGGTAACTGATTTAATAAATTTGAATTATGGAGACACCTATCAGAATAAAAAACATTACTGATTTGCACAGGCTTGGAGGCTTTTCTAAACCTCATCATCCACTTATCAGCATTATAGATCTGGAGAGTGCCAGCAACGAATCCGGACTTACAGCTGTTACATTTGACTTCTATGTTATTACGCTAAAAACAGGCTGTGATAAGTTGTTGTATGGACAACAGAAGTATGATTTTGATGAAGGCGTATTGGCTTTCTTAGCACCGGGCCAGGTTTTACGGGGAGAGGATGGCGATAAGCTACCTGATATGAACGGTTGGCTGTTATTTGTGCATCCCGATTTTTTATGGAACACCCCGCTCGCCAAAAAAATAAAACAATATGAATTTTTCGGTTATGCTACCAATGAAGCATTATTTCTTTCAGATAAAGAAAAGATGATCATCGAGAGCATTCGGGAAAACATCCAACATGAATATGAATCTAATATTGATAAATTCAGCCAGGATGTAATCATTGCTCATCTTGAGGTATTGTTAACTTATGCTCAACGTTTTTACGATCGACAGTTTATTACGCGAAAGGTCACCAATCACAAGATACTGGAGCGGTTTGAAGATGTATTGAACGATTACATAGACAATAAAGAATTAATCACAAAGGGGCTGCCTGCAGTGCAATATTTTGCCGACACACTGAATTTGTCTTCTAAATACCTCAGTAGTATGTTGAAACAACTCACAGGCTTATCAACGCAACAGCATATTCACGAAAAGTTGATTGAAAAAGCCAAAGAAAAACTTTCTACCACTTCACTATCCGTTAGCGAGATTGCGTATGAGTTGGGTTTTGAGCATCCACAATCCTTCAACAAACTTTTTAAAACAAAAACCAAACAAAGTCCTTTGGAGTTTAAGCAGTCCTTTAATTAAAGATGTGCTTCTGATACTTTACAACTTAAGGTCCTGCACCAGTTCGTTATCTCTGATTTGGATGAAGTTGATGGTTTCTGCGTCGGCGTTGTAATCGTACGTCACTACAATGTCTGCTACTTTATAGTTATCTACCAGGTATTTTTTATTTAGTAGAGCAGAAAATCCCGAATTGGTGATAGTAGGGGTACCAGCTCTTGAAATCACCTCTTCTCTTTTGTTGTCAAAACTGGTATTAAAGGGGAGTTTGTTCAAAATGTTAAGCGATCGCGGAAATAACGTGATATAAGAAAATACCGGACTGGATTTTTCAAATAGTTCTCCGCTGTAATCTATAAAAAGACTACCGCAGTTGGAGAAGCCAATTTCTATTCCGTATTGATCTGAAATCATAAAAATTTCTTCCCCTGCTACACGGTCTACCAGATCCGTAAACGTTTCGCTTAAAAATGAACAGAGTAAGTCATCATTCAGCCCTAGTCCGAAGAGACGGATAAAATCGTTGTGTGTGATCATAGTGGTTTCCTTTAGGGTGTTAGATTATTGTTAGTCCATAGTTCCTTGTATGAGTTTGTATTCTACCCGCCTGTTACGCTCACGGCCTTGTGGATTATCTTCTCCGTTGATAAATTCGGGCTCTATCGGACAGCATTCGCCGTACGCTTTTCCAACGAGGCGTTTTCTGTTTATACCCTTGCCCACCAGGTAGGTGATACAGGCCCTAACCCGACTTTCAGCCAGTTTCAGGTTGTATTCTTCCGAACCCTTGGAATCTGTATGCCCACCGATTTCAATGAAGATTTCGGGATATTTTTGCATTATGATTGCAAGAGAATCCAGCATTTGGTAGTAATCCTGATTCAAAGAGAATTTATTGAAGGAGAATTTTGCCAATGTAGACGCTTCTGTTAGAGAAGATAATACATCGTCAACTTCCGGAATAGATGGAACAACCTGTACTGGTGCCAGACAGATATCTTTGTTGCGGAAATTTTCGTCATTTGTAGTAAACTTTAGCACAAAATTGCTGGTAGCAGATTCAAATCCATTTTTTTCAGCAACGATATCAAATTGCGATGTGTTTTTTAGCTCAAAGTTATAGCTACCATCGACACCTGTTTGCTGGCTCAGTAAAAATTTCCCTCGCATGGCATCTTTTATGGTTAGTCTGGCATCTTTCACTGGTTTACCCGTTTCGCAGTCGATGACCAAACCCGATACATATTGTTTGTTGTTTTGTTTAATGGCATACAAATCCAAACAGCAATCGGTATCGCGGTCGGAACTGAGGAAACCACTGTTCCATACATTTATTTCATCGGTACTTACGTAGTACAAATCATCTCTGGAAGAGTTGATGGGTTCTCCGGGGTTTTCAGGCGTTTCCCAATTAAGCATTTGAAAGTCGCCTCTTGTGTAATAGATATCAAATCCCCCCATTCCCACTCTTCCGTTGCTGGAATAAAAAAGCTGACGGCTGCGGGTATGATAGGAGGGTGCAAACTCATCCTCGGTGGTGTTGACTTTATCGCCCATATGTGTTACCCTCACTACTTCACCATTAGCATCCAGGTTGGCATACCAGAGGTCGTATTTGCCTACACCACCAGCACGATCAGACGAAAACAAAAGAAACTTATCGTCGATGGTTACAAATGGTTGTGTAGCATTTGATCCTTTCATATTCAAAGGTTCCGGCATTTTTTGAGGTTTGGACCAGCCCGTATCTTTCTTTTCAGAGCTATAGATCGCTGATACCTGCAACCCGCCCTCCATTGTCCATTTGGTAAAATACATTTTGGTTCCATTTTTGGTGAACGTTGCCATTCCGGTGTGAAAACCGGATTCACCAGGAATGCTTACCCGTTCAGCAGTGTTGGCTACGCCGGCGTCGTCATAAGACGATTTGAACAATCTTGAAACAATATAATTTTTCTGATCTTGTTGCGCCTTCAGGTCTGTATGAACAGAAGTAAAATAAATTTCCTCATTATTTACCGGTAATGAAGCTGCATAGGAAGCAGTGCCGTTGATAGATTGTTTGGTGATCACAAACTCATCTTTCAATCTGTTTTGTTGTTCTTTTATAAAAGCCAAATTGGCAATTTCACGGTCGGATCCTGCCAGCAATTCGTCCATGGTTTTATATTGCTCCCTGAATTTCTCCAATGCCTGCAAGGCTTCGTCGTATTTTTTGTTTGCGCGAAGACTTACCCCATACCAATAGGTAGCATCTGGATATGCTTTTTGAGAAAAGCCTGCGGCTTCCTCATAGTATTTCTCCGCTTTGCTATAGTCATTTAGTTTGCGGTAGCTTTCCGCCAGACGATACACAGTTTCGTTGTATATGCTGAAGTTTGATTTTCCGGCTGCTTTTTTAGAAACGGCGAAAGGGTTGGAGCGGGAGATTTTTCCCTTTTCGGTTTCGAGATACTTTTCATAATACTGCGCTGCTTCATAATAGTTCTTTTCTTTAAACAATTTTTCTGCCTGAACAAAATATCCTGTCTTACCAGTTTGAGCATATAGGCCGAACCAACCCATACACATCATAAGTCCTGTGGCGGTTACAATCGTGGTTAAATATGTACAATGCTTTTCTGAACGCATAGGGTTTCTTTTAGTCGGTTAAAAACGCGGGCAAAAAAACGGTTTGGTGGTTGTAGTTGTTTTTTTACGCCAGGTGTAGGATAGAGATAGTTCCAGGCTACTCCTGTCTACTGCCATATAGTTTTTGGTAGAAGGCGTTACGTCATAACTAATGCCAATCGTAAAGCCGTTATGATACAATCCGGCAAAGGGAGAAGCTGCATCACCAATCCGCCAGTTAGCCCCCAACATAAGGTCTGTTTTACTGCTGGCACTGATTTGCAGGTACGCGCCTACCATTTTTTCGTCTGCTGTTCCCTGTTTCATATATAAAACGTTGGGTACAAAGTTCAAAAAGTCGTTTACAATAATTCTTGCACCGGCATGTGCACTGTATCGCATAGGCAGCTTTGCCTCTTCGCCGCCAGTGATAAAGGGATCCTGCGGTTGTGTAATATGAAAAACAGCTGCTCCGGCAAAGAGGTTTACTTTCCTGTCGGGCGTAGCATCGTAATAAAGAATGCCTGCACCGGCATCAAAAACAAATGCCGAGGGACGGGTAAATATTTCACTGGTTGGCATGTTATGGTCGTAGCCTATGCCAGGTAACCATTGGTCGCCAAACTGCATTTTGTTTACGTTAAATCTACGGTTTAGGGTACCTCCCTGCATGGCCATCGTGAAGTAATGATTGCTGAAACGTACACCGGTATATGCGAGGCTTACCTGCCCACTGGTGAAACTATAAGCACCACCGGAAGAAAACTGGTTCAACAAATTAATGCCTATGTTCAGGTTTTTGTTGGTGACCATTTCAGCGGCAACACCCTGTGTATTAAAAGTGTTGTTGTATTGTGTTCTCCAGATTGCTGATACCCTGTAATCACCTTCAATGGCGCCGGTTAAAGCGGGATTGAGAAACATGGGTTGTATAAAATATTGCGTAAAATGAGGATCTACCTGGGCACACAGCCGCCCAAGGGTTACAATAAAAATTGTAATAATGAGATATATAGATTTTTTCATCAGATGCTATTTTAATATTCCCTCATTCTCCATTTACCTGATTAGGGTAACAGATCCTTTTTTTATAAAGCTGTCCTCGTTGTTGAGTCTTATTTTAATGATGTACATGTATACGCCTACCGGCTGATGCTTTCCATTTTGTGTTCCGTTCCAACCAAGCGTATTATCTTTCGTTTCGAACACAAAATTTCCCCACTGATTGTAAATCTTCATGTCTATTTCACTAATGGAAGTTCCATATACTTTAAAGATGTCGTTTTTGCCATCATTATTGGGGGTGAAAGCATTAGGGATGAAGACGTCGGTTTCGTTTACGGCAATGTTTAAGACAACACTTGCAGTATCCCGGCAACCGTCTTCAGAAATACCCACTACCGATAGTTTGCTGGCGGAACCGGCTTGAATGGTTTGGCTGGTGGCAATCTGGTTAGCGAAAATATTTTCCGGCAACCATGCACTCACTGCATATATCTGATTGGCTGAGGAGTTAAGGGTGACCTGGTTGCCGGCCTCTACAGCAGTAGGGTTGGCCGTTAGTTGCATGGTAAAGTCAATAATATCAACAGTGGCAACGGCTGTGGCTGTACAATTATTGGCATTTGTGGCCACCGCTGTATAAGTTGTGGTAATTAACGGGCGTACGCTTACAGTGTGTCCCGTGCCAACGCCCTGCCACTGAACGTTGCTTCCGGGAGCAGTAGCTGTCAACGGCACTTCAGTGCCCCTGCATATGGGAACTGTCGGACCGGCAACGCTGATAGTAGGATTGGTATTGATGGTAACACTCACGGGTTCTATGGCTTCATTACCACATTTGTTGCTACCCTTGATGTAGTAGCTACGATTGAGTGCTACTGCACTGCTAATCACCGGATCTGTCAAAGGATCTGTAGCTGCAGCATCATTAAAGAATGTATAGGAAAGTCCGATGCTGCTGCCTGCAACTATTTCCGGGTCAGCCAGGTTAATGGTTTGTGGAAGGCAGACCGGAGCCGGGTTAGTGATTAAAAGGCTGATAATATTCGGTAGTACAGTGATTTGCTTTGTATCAGAAGTATGTGTTTCCGTGGATGAAGTAACAATACGTCTGAACCAGGTGGTAGTAGTGAGGTTGCCGGGTGTATAGTCCCGCAGATCAGCCGAAGCAATGTTTGAAAAACCGGCAGTGGCGGAGGTTGTACTACTTTGCCATTGAAAGCTAAAAGCCAACGGATCACCGGGGCTGGAACCCGCAATCATACCCGGAGAGGTATTATAACAAATGGTATCCGGACGGTCCTGCAGGCTGATTATATTGCTCAGTATAGGGTCTTCCGTCCTGATGGCAACAGGTGTATTTGCCTGAAGCTGATTGATTAACAGCAACATACAAACGAAGCACAGATAAGAAACATAATTTTTCATCGAATATTGGGCGGACGGCTACCAGTTAAATAATAAGTAAAAGTGCTTTCAATACAGTTTTACCATACAGTAAATAAACTTTTTTACCTGGTATTTATTGTATGATAAAAGGATTTCAGCACCGATAATAAAAAAACGCCCCGGATGGAGCGTTTACATTATTTGGTAACAAAGTTTCTAATCAATTGGCATTCACGGAGGCAACAGCAGAGGCGCCTAATTTTTTGGATATTTGCAGCACTTTATACACGTCTCCCCAATGTCCGGCTGTGTCAGCGTTTACCACCACAGAAGGTTTTTCCGATTCTTTTGATAAAACGAGTTTCAGCTCTTCCTCTAAAGCCTCCAGTGGTATTTTTTTCTGCCCGATATACATTTGATTGTTTTTATCGATAGATACCACCACCGTTTGTTTTACCTTATTGCTGTCGCTTTTACCGCGGGGGGCAGACACTTTAATTACATTCGGGTTAGCAAGGGTAGATACAATCAGGAAAAATAACAGCAATATAAATAATATATCGTTGAGCGCTCCTGTGTGTACTTCTCCATGCTGCCGCATCCTTTTTCGTAAATTCATTATCCCAGTATTTTCAACTATTTCGTTGGTTCGTACAATAAGTCAATAAACTCGGCACTGGCAGCTTCCATTTTGTTTACATTCTTTTCTATCTGTGCATTGAGATAATTATGCCCCACATAAGCAAGCAAACCAATGATCAGCCCTGTGGCAGAAGTAACCATTTTTGTATAAATACCACCGGCAATAGTACTCAATGTGTACTCTCCTGTAGAGGAAATACCGTAAAACAATTGCACCATCCCTACAATAGTACCCAAAAAACCAAACATAGGAGCGATACCGGCTATCAACGACAGTACCGATAAGTTACGTTCCATCTTGTATATTTCAAGCTTACCTACGTTTTCCATACTTTTTTCAATGGCTTCAATGGGCTTTCCAATACGCTGCAATCCTTTGTCGATCATTCTTGCCACAGGATTGAAAGTGTTTTTTGCGAGCGATCTTGCCGCCATCACGTTGCCATTGGTTACATGGTCACGAATAATGCTCATGAAATTGTAGTCTACTTTGCCGGCGTTGCGAATGGCAAAGAGTCTTTCCAAAAAGAAGAAAACGGCTAAAATAAACAATCCAAACAGCGGTAGCATGATCCATCCGCCGGATAATAACAAATCCCACAAACTAATAGAAGTTCCAGGTTCCGGAATACCATGTTGTGCGGCTACAGCTCTGTTTAAAGAATCAGCAGGTACTTGCAGAAAATAAAAAATCATATCTATTTTTGTTGAAAGTGCAACAAACGTACATAAATTTTTCCTTCCTGATTTAAAATAGATAAAAGGTGCGAAAAATTTAAGTCTGAATCAAACCCGACAATATTGAAAATAGCCGTGACTATTTCAATGTTGGCGAACGTGAAAATACTGTGATTATTTTCTTTACGGCAGCGCCTGTGGGTAATTAACTATATTTTATCAGTATTCCGGCACGAATGCGTTTTTTACAACTGGCAGATAAATTAGAATACTGATGCCATAAATAATGCTTCACTAAAAGCTCATCATCTCTTTAAATTTTACTGCCTGTCGGCGGCTCACTTCTATTTTTTCACCCCCTTTAATTTCCAGCAAAAGCCCCCCATTGAAATATGGCTCTACTTTTTCGATCATTCTTAAGTTGACAATATGTTTACGGTTGGCACGGAAAAAAACTTTTTCGTCGAGTCGTTCTTCCAGCGCATTGAGTGATTTTAAAATGAGCGGTTTGTGGGTGCTGAAAAATACCCGCGCATAGTTGCCCACACTTTCAAAAAGCCTTATCTCACCCAGTTTCACAAACCAACAGCGTTCTCCGTCTTTTACAAACACCTGGTCCTGCTCACCTAAAATATTGCGAGCTCCATTATCTATCGGAGTTACCGGCTCCTTTTCTTCGCCTATTTCCAGTTTTTGCAAAGCATCGGTCAGTCGTTTGGGTTCCACAGGTTTCAGCAGGTAATCCAATGCATTTACTTCAAAAGCTTTCAGCGCATATTCGTCGTAGGCAGTGGTGAAAATTACCTGCGGTGCCCGATCCAACTCCGCCAGCAGATCAAAACCCGTTTTGCCCGGCATCTGTATATCCAGAAAAATAAGGTCGGGCTGCAGCGTATCTATTTTTTCCAATCCTTCTGTTGCATTGGCAGCTTCAGCAATCACTTCCACTTCCGGATGATCTTGTAATAGTTTTCTCAACTCGGTTCTGGCCAACCTTTCGTCATCAATAATAATTGCTTTCACCATGTTTTTTAATTTTTCTGTTAAATAGATTCTACCGGCATCACAAGCCTGGCCTCCACCATACCGTCCGGAACGTCTTTAATTTCAAAAGAAGCGTCTGAGCCGTACAGTAGTTTCAACCGGTCGATAGTACTTTTAATACCAAATCCCTGTATCCCACGGTTTCCGTTAAGTAAGCCTGTATTACGAACGGTTATCTCGTGGTGATCTCCAATAAAATCCGAAGTAATCAATATCCTGCCGCCACTTACCTGTTTACTGATGCCATGTTTAATAGCATTTTCAGCTAATGTCTGCAACATCATCGGCGGAATGGGTTGTTGCAGCGTATCTTCGTCAATATCAAAATCTACCTGCAATCGTTCTTCAAAGCGCATTTGCTCCAATGCGAGGTAATCCTTTACAATGTCAAGTTCCTGTTTTAAAGGCACTGTTTCCATTTTTTCTACCTGCAGGCTGCTGCGCAATATGTTGCTCAACTCTGTAATCGCTCTTCTTGCCCGTTGCGGATCTTCGTCTACAAGTGCCCGAATGCTGTTGAGTGAATTGAAGATAAAATGCGGATTAATATGTGCTTTAATCGTTTTCAGTTCCAATTCTTTTACCAGCGATTCCAGCTTGAGTGTGTCTAATTCACGCTTCTTGTTTCTTTGAAAAATATGATACAGGTAGTATATCACCACCCATATCATCAATACGATGATGCAATTGAAAGAATAAAGCAATACCCTGTTAAAGAACGAGTCTTTTTCTTTCGGGTCCAATTCACTAATACCAAGTACTTCATGCGAACCCAAAAAAAGAAAAGCGCAAATAAATCCGGTAAAGACTACACTGGTGAAGAGACGGGTTAATGCCCGCTCATATGGCAGTGCCAGCCAATTGTTGCGGAGGATAACCTTGCGAAGCAGATGGGTGAGTGAAATACCAATAATGACCATCGTCATTAAACGGGCAATCATCTTCCAGGTAATATCATAGTCGATAGTATAGGCCCACACTACATTGATCAGTACTAGGAACCCCCAGCCGAAGGCCTGACAAAGCCAGTATCTTGAGATGCGCAACAACATGAACCAAAACTAGATAATTCTGTAAAGTATTTGAAAGAATACTGTTATTAGTGGCAAAAAATCTCTATTAGCGGTGATTTATCAAAAAGTTAAAGTGTAAGCATTTGATAATCAATTATAAATTTAAAAAATATTACCCCCAGCTCCAATTTTTATGTATTATTTTTGTATTCGATTTTTTAATTGAATCATTACATGGAAATAACTCCCGGTGCACTCCTGAAACAAATCGACAACCCAAACGATCTCAAAAAGGTAGATAAGGAACAGTTATTGCAGGTGTGCGAAGAACTTCGTCAATATATTATTGATGTGGTAAGCGTACATGGCGGCCATTTTGGTGCCAGTCTCGGCGTAGTAGAGTTAACCGTTGCCTTACACTATGTTTTTAACACGCCATATGACCAGTTGGTGTGGGATGTAGGGCACCAGGCATATGGGCACAAAATATTAACCGGACGAAGAGATGTTTTTCATACCAATCGAAAATATGAAGGCATCAGTGGTTTCCCGCGCAGAGCCGAAAGTGAGTACGATAGTTTTGGGGTAGGACATTCTTCTACTTCTATATCTGCAGCATTGGGAATGGCCATGGCTGCTAAGTATAAAGGAGAAGACCGGAAATCCGTGGCGGTGATTGGAGATGGTGCTATGACGGCAGGATTAGCATTTGAAGGAATGAATCATGCAGGCGTGGCTGATGCTGATATGCTGATAGTGCTCAATGATAACTGCATGAGCATAGATCCCAACGTTGGCGGATTGAGAGAATATCTCACGGATATCACTACTTCAAAAACATACAACAGGCTGAAAGATGATATCTGGAATGCTTTGGGTAAGCTACCGGTTGGCAAGCGGTTTACACGTGAAATGGCCGGCAAGCTGGAACAAAGTATCAAGGGTTTTGTAAATAAAAGCAGTAACCTCTTTGAGGCAATGAACCTGCGGTATTTTGGTCCCATCGATGGGCATAATATAACCAAACTGGTGGATGTTCTGCAGGATCTTAAAACCATCCCCGGGCCGAAATTGTTGCACGTACTAACAGTAAAGGGTAAGGGTTATTCGCTGGCGGAGCAGGATCAAACTAAATGGCATGCTCCCGGATTGTTTGATAAGATTACAGGAGAGATTTATAAAAAACATTTCGATCTGCCGCAGCCACCCAAATACCAGGATGTATTTGGACACACACTGGTGGAGTTGGCGGAGCAAAATAATACCATCATGGGTATTACACCTGCTATGCCGTCCGGATCGTCATTGAAATTTATGATGGAAAAAATGCCCGACCGGGCTTTTGATGTAGGTATTTGCGAACAGCATGCCGTTACACTTAGTGCAGGCTTGGCTACACAGGGTATGCGGGTATTCTGCAATATCTACTCATCCTTTATGCAACGTGCTTACGACCAGGTGATACATGATGTTGCTATCCAGGATCTTCCTGTTGTATTTTGTCTGGATAGGGCAGGACTGGTAGGAGAAGATGGTGCTACCCATCATGGTGCTTACGATATTAGTTATATGCGTTGTATACCCAATCTGATAGTGAGTGCTCCCATGAATGAATCGGAGTTACGCAACCTGATGTATACAGCACAATTGCCCTCTACAGATCATCCCTTTGTAATAAGGTACCCCAGGGGTGAAGGTGTGCAGTCTGAATGGAGGAATAAAATGCAGGAAGTGAAAATCGGTACCGGCCGAAAATTGAAAGACGGTACGGATATAGCCATTCTGAGTTTGGGGCACCCGGGTAATTTTGCGGCTGCTGCTATTCGCGATCTTCGTACAGATGGTATTCAGCCTGCACACTACGATATGCGCTTTGTGAAACCACTTGATGAGGAAATGTTACATGAAGTGTTTCAAAAGTTCAACAAAGTTATTACAGTAGAAGATGGAACCGTTGTAGGCGGATTTGGCAGTGCTATACTAGAGTTTATGGCTCACTATGGATATAGTGCAGAGATGAAAATATTGGGCATCCCGGATATTTTAATCGAGCACGGAAGCCCTAAACAACTCCAAAGGGATGCCGGGTATGATGCAGAAGCTATTATCACTGCAGTGAAACAATTATCAGAAAAGGTAACAGCAACAGTCAACAGTTAAGTTCGTGCTCTAAGCAATTAATTTTTGTTTCTGGAAGAATATTATTCATTCCAAAATATTTTTTCATGCGAATCAACCTAAGTCTAACTTTCCTTCTATTTATTTTTATGAACAGTTCCTGTAATAATTCGGAAAAACAAAGCGCCGATTGGCCGGTAACAGCTATTCCGCCGGTGGCGGCAGTTAAACTCCACGAAAGAAATATTCACAATGACAAAACAGTAGACAATTACTATTGGCTGAATGACTTTTTTAAAGAAGGTCCGGACAGTGTTCATGTGATAGATTATCTGAAGGCTGAAAATGCCTATACGGATAGTATGATGCAACACACTTCCGCATTGCAGGAAAAGTTGTTTACCGAAATGAAGGCCCGTATCAAGGAGAAAGACGAATCGGTTCCGTATCTGAAAAACGGGTACTACTATTATAATCGGACAGAGGAAGGGAAGCAGTACTTTAAATTTTGTCGAAAAAAGGGAAATCTGCAGGCGGCCGAAGAAGTGCTGCTGGATATAGATGAAATGGCAAAAGGTTACCCTTATTACAGTGCCGGTGGTTTCAATGTAAGTGATGATAATAAGCTACTGGCGTATGGAGTAGACACCGTTTCCAGGCGGCAGTATACCATTTACGTAAAAAACCTGGAGACTGGAGAGGTGTACCGGGATATTATTTCCAATGCCGAAGCGACTACAGAATGGGCCGCAGACAACAGAACACTCTTTTACGTTGAGAACAATCAGCAAACGCTTTTGAGTGAGAAGATTAAGAAACACGTTTTAGGGACTGATATTGCACAGGATGTAATTGTATACCACGAAACAGATGAAACGAACTATATAGGATTACAACGTAGCCGATCCGGTCAATTTATTTTTATCGTGTCGCAGGGCACGCTGTCTTCAGAAATCCGGTATATTTCAGCCAATAAACCCAATGATGTTTTTCGGATATTTCAACCCCGCATGAAAGAGGTCTTGTATGAAGTAGATGATCGGGGTGATCGATTTTATGTTCTTACGAACCTGGATGCAAAGAATTTTCGCCTGATGGAATGTGCGTACGATAACACGGGGAGTACTGCATGGAAAGAAGTTTTACCACACCGGGATTCGGTATTACTACAGGGGATAGAGGTTTTTAAGAACTTCCTGGTGGTAGAAGAGAGACAAGATGGGTTGGTGAAATTGCGGGTAATAGACTATAAAACTCAAAGCGACTATTTTATCGATTTTGATGAACCTACTTATACCGTCAGTGTGGGCGATAACGAAACTTTTGATACGGATGTGTTTCGATACGACTATACTTCGTTTATTACACCCGAATCTGAGTTTGATTACAATATGTTTACCCGGGAGAAAAAACTGTTGAAACAAAAAGAAGTAGACGGTTACAATGCGGCCGAATATATAAGTGAAAGATTATTTGCTACAGCGTCGGATGGTGCCAGTATTCCTATTTCTCTTGTGTATAAAAAAGGGCTTCAAAAAAACGGAAATAATCCTTTGTTGTTATATGGTTATGGCTCTTACGGTGTTAATATAGATGCATATTTCAGCAGTGCGATATTTAGTCTGCTTAATCGTGGTTTTGTATATGCTATAGCGCATATCCGTGGAGGTCAGGAGATGGGAAGACAATGGTATGAAGATGGGAAAATGCAAAAGAAGAAAAATACCTTCACCGATTTTATATCCAGTGGATCGTTTTTGATAAAGGAAAAATTCACCTCGTCTGCACACTTATATGGCATGGGGGGGAGTGCCGGTGGTTTATTAATGGGAGCTGTTGCTAATATGGCGCCGAATTTATGGAAGGGGTTGGTCGTACAAGTTCCTTTTGTAGATGTGGTAAATACAATGCTGGACGAAACCATTCCACTTACTACCAATGAATATGATGAGTGGGGTAACCCCAATGAAAAGGAAGCATATGACTACATGAAGTCTTACTCACCTTATGAGAATGTAGAAAAAAAGAACTATCCCAGCATGCTGGTCACTACCGGGCTTCATGATAGCCAGGTGCAGTATTTTGAGCCGGCGAAATGGGTCGCTAAACTTCGGGTTACCAAAACAGACAATAATGTAATATTACTAAAAACCAATATGGATTACGGTCATGGTGGTGCATCCGGTAGGTTCGATTATTTGAAAGAAAAGGCATTGCAGTATGCTTTTCTGCTGAACCTGGAAGGAATTGATAAATAGAAGAGCAGATTTCTCAATCGTAGATCCACTTACTCATGCCGAAATGACGGCTGCTACCGTCACCCGGACGACTGAAAGGAGAGGTCTGTTGAAAGAATAACAAACCAGTCGAATCAATCAACAGGTTTTTCAATCGCGGGCATTCGCCTGTTCATGTCGAAATGAAGAGTGTCGCTGCCGTTTTCTTGCTCAGGGTGTTATTGGTAGGGGATGGAGCAATGCCGAGAATAACCACCTGGTAGGTGGAATATGTCGGTAAGACAATTATTTAACGTTGGATTTCTAATTTTAATTTGATTTCCGTTCCTTTGTTTGATTTACTGCCTATCTGCCTTGCAACCGTAAAAGCACCTGTACCCTAAAGATAACTAACAAGTTGTTTGGAAAAGAGCATTTCCATGCAAACAACCCACACAGTGTTTGTATGGGTTGTTGACGGTTTTGAATGCGTTGAGATCGTGGACTGGCACTGTCTGCAATTGGTTGTCACATAGAAAATATTGGATAGTGGTTAATCTAGGTTAGTAATAGTAATTAACAGGAACAAATAGTATCCTGATAATTACAAAAATGATTAACAGCTTCAGACGTAAAAAAGGGTGGTATTTTGGTTAACAACGGCTGTTACTTCACAGGTTAAAATTGGTGTTGCTGTACAAAGATGATCCCCGGGACGTTTTTTTCTGGGGAAAATCGTAAACAAATAGGAGGAAAATCATAAACTTTGTATAACCTGATGATTTTCAATGAAATAATTTTTGAATTTTGAGGATTATTTTTAGAAATATTGCTGGAATCTTAAAAAAATTACTCCTTTTATGGTGTTTTAGCGCAACAAATCTTTATGCCCAAAACTTAATATTCAACCATTTAATATCGGAAAATAGTCTAACCAGCAATTCGGTTGTAGCAATAACACAAAGTGCCAATGGGTATATGTGGTTTGCAACACCCAAAGGGTTAAACCGATTTGATGGAATTGTTAATAAGACGTTCAGTAAAATAAATCCGGCATATAGCGGACTGTATTCAAGTTATATAGTCAGTTTATTGTATGATTCTAAAAAACGATTATGGGTAGGTACAGCCAATGGGTTAAATGTGTATGATGAAGAAAATGACCGGTTTTTAAGAGTGAAAGTTAACCGGGAGGATAATGCAACCATTCGAAAAATATATGAAGACTCGAAAGGCAACATCTGGATAGGAACCAATAGTGGGCTGTTTTCTTTTAAAAACGATGATACCAGTACTGTAATACGACATACAACGCTCAATGGTGATAACCTGACAAACCTACCTGTTCTTAGTATTTGTGAAGATTATAAAGGCAATGTTTGGGTAGGTTCCAATAGATTAATCCGGTTGTGGCAACAAGACGGCAAATATCGTTATGTAGAATACTTTAACGACCCTGCGGATCCTAAAAGTTTAAGCGGTAACCCGGCACCAGTGATTTATGAGGACAGTGCCCAAAATTTGTGGATAGGCACCAGCAAAAGTGGGCTCAATCTGTACGACCGACAGCATGATAACTTTAAACACTTCACCCGGGCGTCCAACGGCATCGTACATGATAATATTAGAACACTGATATACCACAATAAGGAGCTTTGGATAGGTACACAGGAAGGGTTGAGTATACTTAATGTACAAAATAATTCAGTAAGATCTTATCAGACTAATAATGACAACCTTCAATCCCTCAGCAACAATTCCATTCACAGCTTTTTTCGGGATCTCAACAATTCTGTTTGGATAGGTACTTATTTCGGGGGGGTAAATAGAGTAGATGATATTGCAACGCCCTTTAACTCGATCAAAAATGACAAGAATCATTTTACGAATAATGTGGTTAGCTATATAGTAGAGGATTTAGACGAAAGTTTGTGGATGACAACGGAGGGAGGGGGGCTAGCTCACTATAATCCTTTGCAGAAAAGCTTTCGGGTATTTAAACACGATACGGAGGACACTACTTCGATAGGATCCAATCAGGTAAAAAACTTGTATATTGACAAGGACAAAAATCTTTGGTGCGGTACCAATAATGGCGGCTTAAATGTTTATAACAGGGCTACGGGCACTTTTAAGCGTATTCTGCTGACTAATAAAGTTGGCAATACGGTGCCCATATTGGCGATCACCGAAGATAAAGATGGCGTATTTTGGGTGAGTACATCCTATGGGGTTCGGCTTTTTAAACGAACAGGTACAGAATTGTCAGAGATTGATGCTCCGGCGGTATTCAAAGACTTAATGGCAACTATTCTGCATATTGATGCTCAAAATTCAATGTGGTTGGGAACCGTTTCAGGACTGCTCAGATACAGGAATGGTCAATTGGTAAACATTATAGAACCTAATATTGTTTATTCAATACTGGAAGACAAAAAAGGGCGGATTTGGGTTGGACTGGAAGAGACGGGGTTGGGCGTTTTCAATACCGAAACCAACCGTATAGATATAATACCCGCTACAGGTGATATCAAAGGTGTTTTAAGCATACTCGAGGATGCCGGCGGTAATTTGTGGTTAAGTTCCAACTCAGGGATACATCGCTATAATCCGACTACCCAAATGCTTGAATTCTACAATGCTACAGACGGCATAACCAATCGGGAATTTTTACCCGACAGTAAGCTAAGGAACAAAAAAGGAGAATTGTTTTTTGGAGGGTTACATGGCGTAACACATTTTGTACCTGAAGATATCTCCGTCAATACATTTAAGGCCCCCATTGTTTTTACCGGGCTTAAGGTAAATGACAAAGATGTGAGCCCCCACACAGATGACGGTATATTAACTAAAGATATTGGGCAGACTAATACATTGGTTTTAAAAAGTGGCGACAACATTTTTTCCATAAGTTTTGCAATACTGAACTACGTAAAAAGTAATAAAAACAAATACAGCTATACACTGAAGGGTTTTGATGAAAACTGGAAACAAACCACCAATAATCTAGCTACCTATAGTAACTTGAAAGAGGGGACATACCAGCTTTACGTGAAAGGTGCTAACAACGATGGCGTGTGGACCGATCCTATTGTTATGGACATCAAAGTGCTTCCGCCGGTATGGAAAACCTGGTGGGCCTACCTTTTTTACCTGATTGTTGTCTGCAGTCTTATTTTTCTGATTACGCGTGTTATATTCATAAGGGCTGTGTTAAAAAGAGAGCATCAACTGCATCAGCACAAACTTAATTTTTTCACGAATGTGTCACACGAGGTGAGAACGCACCTTTCCCTGATTACGACACCCGTAGAAAGAATGTTAGAAAATCAGCAGGCTACTCCAAATCACGAGCAGGTGCTGAAAGTGAAAAGAAATACAGACCGGCTACTGAAACTTGTAAACGAATTGCTGGATTTTAGAAAAGTAGATTCCAATAGCCAGTCGCTGACAGTAGCAGAGCAGAATATTATTCCACTATTAAAGGAAATTTTTTCCAGTTTTGAAGATATCGCAAGAGAAAAGGGGATCGAAACGTCTTTCACATGTCCGGATTCAGAGGTGTTATTGTTTTACGATGAGTTGCAAATAGAAAAAGTTTTTTTCAACCTGCTTAGTAATGCGCTGAAATTCACTTCTGCGGGGGGAAGTGTGTCCGTTTTGGTAAAGACCGATTCCAGACATGCCAGCATAATAGTTGCTGATACCGGGAAAGGGATTCCGGAACAATATCAGGGTAACTTATTTACGAATTTTTACCAGGTGGCAGATTATGGTGACCATAATACAGGGTACGGTTTGGGATTGGCATTATCCCGTAAAATAACGGAGTTACACCATGGAACCATTGATGTAGAAAGTAGGGCTGCCGCGGAAAGTACCCCAGGGTACACCCGATTTACCGTATCTCTGCCAAAAGGAGTGGATTATTTTAAATCTGATCCTAATGTCACAATTGTAGATAATTCTGCGGTAACCACTGAGTCACAACAATCGATGATAGACCACCTGTCTGAGACCCCTGGCACTGCTATAGTAAAGCCAGAGGGGCAAAGTAGAAATAACTCGATATTAGTGGTGGAAGACAATCAGGAATTGAGAGAGTCGCTGGTGCAAAGCCTCGGTGAATTTTACGAAGTATATGAAGCAGAAAATGGAAAAATAGGATATGATATCGCCCGTGAATTTATTCCGGATATCATTGTCAGCGATGTGATGATGCCAGTGATGGACGGATACCAGCTTACTAAAAATATAAAGACAGATGAGCGAACCAGTCATATCCCTCTCGTATTATTAACTGCCAAATTCGGCCATGAGGATCAATGGGAGGGACTTCAACGGGGAGCGGATGTATACCTATCCAAACCGTTCAGTTTAAATCTGCTGTTGCTCAATCTGCGTAATCTGCTGGCTACACAAAAACAAAAGCAGCAAAAGGTATTGCGGGATGTAGTAAGATTGCATGCCGAAGCCGAATCTGAAAACGCGCCCTTGGCAGAAGACGATTTCCTTAACAGAACAATTGTCATTATTGACAAAGAACTCGACAATCCCGATTTCGGTGTCGAAAAATTGTCCCGGGCTATTGGTATGAGCGCTCCTGTATTGTATAAGAAATTACGGGCGACAGCTAACCTCTCCGTGAATGAATTAATTAAACTAAGGCGTTTTAGACGAGCCGCTGCGTTGATATTGGAGGGCCGTTTGAAAATTAATGAAATAGCTTATGCCGTAGGCTTTGACGACCGGAAATATTTCAGCAAGGAGTTTAAAAAGTATTATGGGGTAAGCCCCAGTGAGTTTACGGAAGCCAGTAGCTCGGGGCTGTCCAACATCAACCTGGATGAACTAAAGAAGCAGGAGAGCTGAGGTATCAATTCTCCTGCTTCTAGACTTGTATTCAGGTAAGCTTTCCGGAAATACTTTTTGTTTAAGCTGATGGCTTTTGCCTATCAGTCACTGAAAATTTGAAAAATCCTATAAAAAAACTCCTGCCAACGGGTGGGCGTTTTTTAAATCGGTTCAATGAATTTACCAGCTTCTGACAATGCCCAATTCAAGTCCTCTAATTTCAGCCAGCCCGCGCAAACGGCCGATAGCTGAATAGCCAGGGTTGGTCACTTTATTCAAATCATCCAACATCTGGTGTCCATGATCAGGTCTAAACGGTATGTCATGCGTTACGTCTTGTTGCACATTTAGCAGCTCTTTTACCACTGCATACATATCTACATTGCCAACAAGATGATCTGCCTCAAAAAAGTTGCCTTCAGCATCGCGAATGACGTTGCGAAGGTGCGCAAAATGAATCCTCTTGTTAAAGGAGGCAATCATCTCCGGCAATTTGTTAACCGGGTTGGCGCCCAGCGATCCGGTACAAAAGCATAGTCCGTTTGCCGGTGCATCCGAAAAAGAAAGAATGTCTGAAAGATCCTGCCGGTTGCAAACAATCCGGGGTAGTCCAAGGATGTCAAACGGAGGATCATCTGGATGAATGGCCAACCTGATTCCATACTCAGAGGCTACAGGAGCTACTTCCTGCAGGAAATAAGCCAGGTTTTCTTTCAATGCTTTTTTGTCAATCTCTGCATATTTTTCCAACTCTTTCCGCATGCCATCGGGGGTCCTTTTTTCTTCACCCGGTATACCAAATACTACAGTATCGATCAGCAGCTGCCGGTCTTCTTCCCGCATGGTTGCAAATTTCTTTTCCGCTCTTGCTACTATGCCTGTTGGGTATCCTTGTGCTGCATGCTGCCTTTTCAGAATATGTATGTCGAACACAGCCATATCCACCCAGTTAAAATACAATGCTTTTGATCCGTCAGCCACCGTATAGCTTATATCGGTACGGGTCCAGTCATTCACCGGCATGAAATTGTAGGTCACTACTTTTACACCTAAATCAGCCAGGTTCTTAAGCGATTGTTTATATTTTTCGATATATCCTTTGTAATCACCACTTCTTCTTTTAATGTCTTCGTGTACCGTAAGGCTTTCCACCACACTCCATTCAAACCCGCCGGCTTTCAACTCATCAATTCGTTTCTGAATTTCTTCACGGGTCCACACTTCTCCATGTGGAACGTGATGAAGGGCCGTTACTATTCCTTCGGCACCCGCTTGCCTGATATCTTGCAGGCTAACAGGGTCATTCGGACCAAACCATCGCCATGTTTGCTGTAATTGTTTAATCTTCATACAATGATGGAATTTATGAGCCGCTAAGCTATGTAAAATAACCAAAGAATTTAGTCTTGGGGCGATCAATTTCGATGGCATACAAAACTCGCAAGTAGAATGTAACAGGTGGAGGTATTGTTTGATTAAAATCATATTGGACAATGACGCAGTTTTCCCTTATCATTGTTAAGTTTCAGCAACTTGCCATGAAATAAATACGCGTGGGCACTTCATCCATATTCCTCCTGTTTTTATGGAAGGAATTGTGCCGATCGTAGATATTTGTTTAAACAGCACATATGCAAACGAATCTTACATACATCACTGCAGAGGAAGCCGTGAAAATAGTACAATCTGGTAACAGAGTTTTCTTGCACGGGAGCGCCGCTACACCCGTACATCTGATAGAAGCATTGTTGTCCAGGCACAACGAACTCCGGGGGGTGGAATTGGTTAGTATTACCAACCTGGGATCGCTTGATTTTAATAAACCGGAATACCGGAAAAGCTTTTTTTTCAACTCTTTATTTGTATCCGCCAATACCCGGGCTATTGCCAACAGCGAGTCAGGAGATTATGTTCCTATATTCTTAAGCCAGATTCCACAGTTGTTCAGAAAGGAAATTCTTCCACTGGATGTGGCTTTGATACAAGTTTCCCCTCCCGACAAACACGGATATTGCTCTTTGGGTACATCAGTAGATATTGCGGCTTCAGCCGTTGACACAGCCAAACATGTGATAGCACTGGTAAATAAACATATGCCCCGTACCGGCGGTGGCGACAGTTTTGTCCACGTTTCACGAATAAATGCATTTGTGGCACACGATACACCCCTGCCGGAAGTGGATTATGCTGCGGCTTCTACTGCAGCTAGTGCACGGATAGGCTATCATGTAGCTTCACTGATAGAAGATGGTGCAACGTTGCAAATGGGCATTGGTACTATCCCCAACGAAGTGCTGAAAAATCTGGAGCAGCATAAAAACCTGGGTATCCATACTGAAATGTTTTCTGATGGGATTATTCCGCTGCTGGAAAAAGGAATCATCACCAACGAAAATAAAAAGATTAATCCCGGTGCTTCTGTTACGAGTTTTTTAATAGGCACACGCAAGTTGTATGATTTTGTAGATAACAACCCTTCTATATTAGTGATGGATATTGCCTATGTAAATGATACCAGTATTATTCGTCAGAATAGCAAAGCAACAGCCATTAACAGTGCGATTGAAATTGATCTGACCGGGCAGGTTTGTGCCGATTCGATAGGCACTTACCAATACTCAGGTATCGGTGGTCAGATGGATTTTATGCGGGGTGCTTCTCTGTCTGAAGGAGGAAAACCTATCATTGCCATGCCTTCTACTACTTCAAAAGGCATTTCACGTATCGTACCTTTTCTGAAAGAGGGCGCTGGTGTAGTTACCACCCGTGGACATATTCACTGGGTAGTGACAGAATACGGTATTGTTAATTTATTCGGTAAAAATTTAAAACAACGGGCGGCCGCCTTAATCAGTGTCGCACATCCCGATCATCGGGAAGCACTGGAGAAAGCTATGCACAAACGATTTTTTAACGCCTAATTATCTCATTATGCATCCGCACCTGATCATGTTACATTCTGCGCTAAGATGGTTGGTTTTACTATCAATTATTGTCTGTATTTACCGTTCCTATACCGGCTGGAAAAAAGGAAGGGCATATAGTAGTGCAGACAGCCGATGGAAAAAGATAGCGGTTTCAATTGTGCATATCCAATTTTTAGTGGGACTCTCTATTTATTTTCTCAGCCCCATAGTTGCTTATTTCTGGCAGAACTTTTCAACGGCAGTTAAAGAAAGAGATATACGCTTTTTTGGAATGGAGCACCTGGTGATGATGACAGCCGCTGTAGTAGTGATTACCATTGGCTCCTCAAAAGCTAACAGACAAATAAACCCGATAACAAAACACAAAACAGTTGCTATTTGGTTTGCTATCGGGTTGCTTATTATTTTTATTTCTATCCCCTGGCCTTTTATGTTTACTCAACGTCCCCTTTTCAGGTTTTAAACCGCGGTGATCAAATCAGCCGGGTAAGAGGGAAGTGAGAACTCACTACACCATCACAAAGTCATCCAGGAATTTGGTGGTGAAATTACCTTTCCTGAAGTTTTCATTGCGCATTAGCTGCTGGTGAAAAGGAATGGTTGTTTTAACTCCTTCTATCACGTATTCGCTTAGTGCTCTGCTCATGGTATTGATGGCTTCCTGCCGCGTTCTGGCCACAGAAATAATCTTACCAATCATGGAATCGTAATAGGGAGGTATCACATAACCGGCATAGATGTGGGAATCAATCCGCACACCATGGCCACCTGGTTGGTGTAACACGGTAATTTTTCCGGGAGATGGACGAAAATCATTGTAAGGGTCCTCTGCATTGATGCGACACTCTATTGCGTGCATTTCGGGATAATAGTTTCTGCCGGAAATAGACTCACCCGAAGCAATTTTTATCTGTTCCTTTATCAAGTCGAAGTTGGTAACCTCTTCGGTCACACAATGTTCTACCTGGATACGGGTGTTCATCTCCATAAAATAAAAATTCTTGTGTTTGTCCACAAGAAATTCTATCGTACCTACGCTTTCATAGTTAATCGCCATCGCTGCCTTCACTGCTGCTTCTCCCATTTTCTCACGCAGGTCGTTTGTCATAAACGGCGAGGGAGATTCTTCTACCAGTTTTTGGTGGCGACGCTGAATGGAACAATCTCTTTCACTCATATGACAAACCTTGCCATATCGGTCGCCGGCAATTTGTATTTCTATATGGCGCGGCTCTTCTACAAACTTCTCCATATAAATGCCATCATTCTTAAACGAAGCGGCGGCTTCTGTTTTAGCAGCAGAGTAGGCATGCTCCAGTTCACTTTCATTCCAAACCACACGCATTCCTTTACCACCACCGCCAGCGGTAGCTTTCAATATTACAGGATACCCTATTTCCTTGGCTACTACCATCGCCTGTTCAACGCTCTCCAGTAAACCACCACCGCCAGGCACTACAGGTACCCCTGCTTTGATCATGGTTTCTTTAGCCGTTATTTTATCTCCCATAGCCGTAATCATCTCCGGTTTGGGGCCAATAAATTTGATACCATGTTCTCCGCAGATTTGCGCAAAACGGGCGTTTTCAGCCAAAAAGCCATATCCGGGGTGAATGGCATCCGCATTGGTAATCTCTGCTGCTGCCATCAGGTGAGGAATATTCAGGTAAGAGTCGCTACTTTGTGGCCGACCGATGCAAACGGCTTCGTCAGCAAATTTTACATGCAGGCTGTCTTTATCTGCAGTTGAGTATACCGCCACGGTTTTAATCCCCATTTCGCGGCAGGTACGAATAACACGCAGCGCTATTTCTCCGCGATTCGCAATTAATATTTTCTTTAGCATTTATTCTATTTGAAATTCGGGAATCTGAAACTTGAAAATGAATTCAAACAATAAAAGGTGTTTACCCTTTATATTTTCAAATTAATTAGGTTCCACTAAAAAGAGCGGCTGATCATATTCAACCGGACTGGCATCTTCCACCAACACTTTTACTATTTTACCGCTCACTTCGCTCTCTATCTCATTAAATAATTTCATTGCCTCTATGATACAAACAATTTTTCCAGTGGTTACATCATCTCCTACCTCAGCCAACAAAGGTTTATCGGGGGACGAGCGCCTGTAAAAAGTACCAATCATCGGACTTTTGATGGTGAGCAGGTTATCAGCCTTCGGTTCAGCTTTAGCTTTTTCCTGTCCGCCATTTCCCGAGGCGATGGCCGTAGCCTGTACAGGGGGAGGAGCTTGTTGCAATGCGTAGGTTTGCGTCGGAGCGGAGACAATTTGGGTGATCTGGTCTTCCTTTTGTTTTATAGTAATCTTAAACTCTTTTTCTTCTATTACAAGTTCTCCGATATTAGATTTGTTGATAATTTTTATCAACTCCTGAATTTGTTTAAAATCCATTTTAGTGGTCAGTTTAATTAAAAATCAGCCCTTTTTTTGAAGCAACTGGCGGCTAAGATAGGGATTCGGCATAATTCTACCCAAATGTTTTTTGTCATATGGTTATCCCGGTATTCAATCATTTAACGGTAGTTTTCGGTTTAGCGAAGGACGGTTTGATCCTTTATTTAAAATCAATATTATTTATTTTTATATGTTTTGGGCTGTTCCCCGTGTCGGAACCTGCATTGAATATACTAATCTATTTTTGTACCCTGTTTCATAATGCCTGTCGTAGGCACTCCTGGATATATAATGTGGTGACAACCACACAAACGAAAAGGTTTGCGTGGGCTGAGAAAGCTTGCAGAATAATGAAAACCTTTCTCAATTTGGACTGACTATCAAATATTTATATTGACTTGTGTTTTTAAATAATTAACAATTCCTCGCACAGTCTATGTTAAATAACTTTCCTATCCTAACGTTACCTTTATGTAATCAGCCAGGCAGCGGCATCTTATGCCTGCAATCACCTAAAGCTCAATTATGAAAAGACTAGTACGGTATCTTCTGTTATCTGTCATAACATGCTTAATATTTAACTATACAAAAGGCCAGACACGCATGAACTACGATAGTACGTGGAAAAAAATAGATGAATTACTGAATAAAAAGGGATTACCCCAGTCTGCACAGGCTGAAGTGGAAAAAGTATATACCACCGCTAAAAAAGAAAATAATCAGCCGCAGTTAATCAAAGCATTGATTTATTTGTCACAGTTATCTCAGACTACTTCCGAAGATCCGACAGTAGCCATCAGAAAAATGGAGGCCGAAGCCGCGGGTGCTTCATCACCTGCCAAACAGGTATTGCTTTCCCTGACAGCCGATTTGTATTGGCAGTATTTTCAGGAAAACCGCTGGACCTTGTATGACAGAACAAATACAACGGGGTTTACAAAAGATGACATGGCTACCTGGACTATAGATGATTTCCATCAAAAAATAGGAGAACTCTACCTTGCATCTCTCGATAATGCCACTGTATTGCAGCAGGTTTCGCTGAAAGAATACGATGCGATCATTCTAAAGGGGAATATGCGTGTGCTGCGTCCTACACTTTTTGATCTGCTGGCGCACAAGGCCCTGGATTATTTCCAAAGTGACGAAAGGGATATTTCCCGACCCGCCTACGCATTCACTATTCATGACAGTAAGGCTTTTGCACCGGCAGCTACTTTTGCTACCCATCTGTTTGTTACCCGGGACACCACTTCTCTGCAATACAGCGCCCTACAAATATTTCAGCAACTTCTTGCCTTTCATCTTACAGATAAATCAGTGGATGCGCTACTGGACGTTGACTTGAAGAGATTGTCTTTTGTTTATAATAAATCGGTAGCAGCACAAAAAGCTGAATGGTATATTGCCGCATTAAAGGATATCATAACCAGGTACGGGCAGAGCCCGGTTGCTGCGCAGGCAAATTATCTGCTTGCAAATTACCACTATGCGCTAAAACCACCGACAGAATATGAAGAAGATGACGATACGGAGATGGAAGATAATACGCATGCCAGCGCTCTGAAAACAGCAATAGATATTTGTAATAAGACGATAGAAAAATATCCCGGAACTGAAGGCGCAGCCAATTGCATCAATCTCCGTAATACGATTGTAAGAAAATCAATCGGACTGCAAACGGAGAAAGTAAATATCCCGGGAGAAGCTTTTAGGACTCTGGTGCGCTATCGCAATATGAGCAATGTTTATTTTAGAATTGCCAAAATCACAAAAGAACAAAAAGCGGGTCTGCAGAACCAGTATCAGAATAGCTATTGGACAAAGCTAGCTAGTTTTTCTGCCATACGCAACTGGGAACAAAAGCTGCCTGCTGACGACGATTACAGAGATCATGCTGTAGAAATAAAGGTAGACGCTTTGTCGGCGGGTGAATATGTGCTGATTGCCAGTTTCAACAAAAATTTCAATCCGGCCGAAAATATACTGGCAGCGCAGTTCTTTTACGTGTCGAACATTAGTTATGTAAACAGTAACAATAATTATTTTGTATTACATCGGCAAACAGGAAAGCCGCTATACGATGCTGCCGTTCAGGTTTGGACATCCAAATATGATTACGACGACCGCAAGAATGCCCTGAAGAAAGCAGAAGTATTGAAGACTGATAAAAACGGTTTTTTTACCCTGCCACAAACAAAAGATACCCGCAATATCCGCCTGGATCTTACCTGGCAAGGGGATAAATTATTTATGGATGACTACCAATATCTCTACGCACGGTATAACGACATAGACAAGAATCTGGCAAAAGATGCCTACGAAAAACAGCATGGTCGTATCTTCTTTTTTACAGACAGAGGTATCTACCGCCCGGGACAAACGGTACATTTTAAAGGTATTGTTACGACGAAGCTTTTTGAAACGAAAAAATCTGTTGTTGCTGTTGGCAGGCAGGTTGTTGTTCGTCTGTATGATGCCAATTACCAACAAATAGATTCTGTAAAACTTATATCCAATGAGTATGGTGCTGTATCCGGAAATTTTTCGCTACCCCAACATCTCCTCACCGGGAGTTTTTCCCTGACAACAGAAGATGGGAGTGGCAGTGTACATTTCTCGGTAGAAGAATACAAACGGCCAAAGTTTTTTACAGAAGTTGGAGTGCCTACGGAAAGTTTCCGCTTCAATGATACGGTTGCTGTTTCCGGATTTGCCAAAGCATATGCCGGTAATGTGGTAGATGGTGCAAAAGTTAGTTACCGGGTATATCGTACTGCCCGTTTTCCGCACCCCTGGTGGTTTTACCGGATAGCATTGCCCCGTACTGAACGGATAGAAATTGCCAACGGAGAGACAACCACTGACCATGAAGGTAAATTCTTTATTCAATTTGCTGCCATTCCGGATCTCAGCATTTCCAAAGAACTTGACCCTATTTTTAATTATACCGTGGAAGCGGATGTAACAGATATAAACGGAGAAACCCGTAGTGCCTCCGCGTTGGTTCCGGTTGGATATAAATCACTGGTATTGGGGATTTCGGTACCCTCCGATCCGCAGGCTATCCAGGATTTTAAGCGTTTTACACTTACCAGTACTAACCTGAATGGAGAGAAACAAAGTACCAGTGCAACGGTGCAGATTTATCCTTTGGAAGGACCGGGTAGGCTGATAAGGGAACGCTACTGGAAACAACCCGACCGTTTCGTGTACACAGAGGCAGCGTATGTGAAACTTTTTCCACACGATGAATACAAAGACGAAAGTAATTACCGTAACTGGAAAAAAGGATCAGCTGTTTTGACGACTGTTGTTGAAAGTAAGGGAGATACCAGTGTTGCCGTTGCTGTCAATTGGAAACCTGGTTGGTATGTGGTGGAGGCCAATGCTAAAGACAAAGACGGCGGTGATGTAAAAACGATGGCTTATGTACAGTTGTACGACCGTAATGCTAAAACAATTCCGGTGGAGGCATTTGCATGGAATACTGCCCTTAAAGATAAAGCTGAACCGGGGGAAATAGCCAGCTTTATTACCGGTACGTCGGCTAAAGATGTTTTCCTGGTGCAGGAAAAAAAGGAATCGCTCGAAGAGGATGATTGGGATAAGGCGGGAACATTCAACTTTGTTAGTTTGAACAATAACCGACAGGCTTTCAACTACCCAATTACAGAAGCCAACCGGGGTGGATTTGGGATCAGCCAGTTTTTTGTAAAACAGAATAGGGTATACAGTCAATCGAACAATGTAACGGTGCCCTGGACCAATAAAACGCTCGATCTGCGGTTTTCCACCTTCCGCGATAAAACAGAACCGGGCAGCGAAGAAAAATGGGAAGTAACGATAAGGGGATCCAAAGGTGAAAAATTAGCCGCAGAAATGCTGGCAACCATGTATGATGCATCATTGGATCAGTTCAAACCGCACAACTGGGGTATACCTTATATATGGACTACTTTTTATAACCGCAGTTACTGGCGGGGAGAGCAATCATTTGTTAGTGTTTCATCCAATGATTATAATACCATACCCGTAAAACACGAACCTTTCGAAAAAAGGTATGATCAGTTGCTGTCTATAAGATCTTTTGGACGATATGCTTTTAGCATGACCACTCGCAATAGGGCTATGCCGGCAATGGCGCAAGCAAAAAGAGAGAATTTTGATGCTGATGGAGCGAAGGAAATAGAAGAGCTTAAAAGTGCTGAAATAAGTATACAGGATGGAGCTATGGCCGAAACCGCTCCCTCTCCCCCGCCACCACCACCGGGAGAAAGCGGAGAGGACAGGAGCAGCAGCAGTTCCCCCATCAGGAGTAATTTTAATGAAACGGCTTTCTTTTTCCCGAATTTGAAAACAGATACTGCTGGAAATATTAGTTTTAGTTTTGCCATGCCCGAGGCACTCACAGAGTGGAGAACGATGGCACTGGCGCACACAAAAGAACTGGCTTTCGGTTATGCACAGGCGCAGACTGTTACCCAGAAAGAATTGATGGTGCAGCCAAACGCCCCCCGGTTTGTAAGAGAAAGAGATACCATTGCCTTTAGCGCGAAAATTGTGAACATGGGCGATCAGGTGATCAACGGCTTCGCCAAACTGGAACTGTTTGATGCTGCTACCATGCAGTCGGTAGATCATTTGTTTAATAATGCCGTACAGGCAAAAACTTTTTCTGCTACTGCCGGTCAAAGTGCTGCCGTCAGTTTTCAGCTAGCCATTCCCGTCAATTACAATGCTTCCTTGTTATACAGGATAAGTGCCCAATCCGGCAACACCACAGGAAAGCAATTGTCTGATGGTGAAGAAAATATTCTGCCTGTATTAACCAATCAGATGCTGGTGACGGAAGCGCTACCATTAAATATGCGTACAGCTGGCACAGAACAATTTAAATTTGAAAAATTGCTGCAGTCGGGTAAAAGCAATACCCTGCAGCAATACGGACTTACGGTAGAGTATACTGCTAACCCGGCTTGGTATGCTATACAGGCACTTCCTTACCTCACCGATTACCCCTACGAATGTGCGGAACAAACTTTTAACCGTTATTATGCCAATATACTGGCATCTACCATAGCTAATACTAGCCCGCGTATCAAAACCATTGTGGACCAATGGCAAAAAGAAGCGGGTGATACTAAAAGCCTGGCTTCTGCGCTTCAAAAGAACGAAGAGTTGAAAGCGGTATTGTTGCAGGAAACGCCCTGGTTGGCGGAAGCAAAAGATGAAACAGAGCAGAAGAAGAAAATAGCCCTGTTGTTCGATATGATGCGGATGAGCAATGAATCTGTAAGCAGTTTTCAAAAGCTCAGTGAGATGCAAACTTCTAATGGCGGATTCGCCTGGTTTAAAGGTGGTAGAGATGATCGTTATATTACGCAATACATTATGAGTGGTATTGGGCACCTGCAAAAATTAAAAGTAAATACTCCGGAAAAAATACAGGATGAATGGGAAGTCGTAATTGCAAAAGGATTGCAGTATAGCGATAGAAGAATTAAAGAAGATTATGAGGAATTATTGAGAGATAAGGCAGATCTCAAGAAAAATCAATTAAGCAGCACTGCTATTCAGTATCTGTATATGCGCAGTTTTTTCCCGCATCAGAAAGCGGCAGCCAATAGCAACACAGCATTTACATTTTACCGGCAACAGGCAAAGCAATACTGGTTGTCACAAAGTCGCTATATGCAAGGCTTGATTGCATTGGCTTTACACAGAAGTGGCGATAAGGAAACCCCAAAGAAAATACTGGCTTCCTTGAGGGAAAATGCGTTGCAGCATAAGGAATTGGGCATGTACTGGAAGGATGTACGGAGAGGATTTTACTGGTACGAGTCACCGGTGGAAACGCAGGCATTGTTGATAGAAGCTTTCCAGGAAATAGCTGCAGACAGCAAGTCGGTAAACGACATGAAGCTATGGTTGCTGAAACAAAAACAAACACAACATTGGGGTAATACCAAGGCAACTGCAGAAGCTTGTTATGCATTATTGTTGCAGGGCACCGACTGGTTGAAAGAAAGTCCAACAGTAGAAATCAAATTGGGTGAAACCACTTTTGCTTCACATAGTAGTGATAAAAGTGGCACCGGTTATTTCAAGTATTACCTGGAGGGTAGAGAAGTACAACCATCTATGGGTGATATTCGTGTAACTGTTCAGTCTTCGGCAAAAGAATCCGGAGGCAGTTGGGGCGCAGTGTATTGGCAGTATTTTGAAGATATGGATCAAATAACGGCAGCTTCTGGAGAAACGATGCCCTTACAGTTGAAAAAGGAATTGTTTGTAGAAAGGAATACCGATAAAGGTCCTGTATTGGAGCCGGTAAACAATACCACTTTAAAAGTCGGCGACAAGTTAAAAGTGAGAATAGAATTGAAAGTAGACCGGAACATGGAGTATGTGCATATGAAGGATAGTAGGGCTGCGGGTGCTGAACCTGTAAACGTACTGAGTAGTTATAAGTGGCAGGGTGGTTTGGGGTACTACGAAGCCACCAAAGATGCATCTACGAATTTCTTTTTTGACCAGTTATACAAAGGCACTTACGTATTTGAATATCCGTTGTTCGTTACACACGAAGGCAATTTTTCAGTGGGGATAGCCAGTATTCAATGTATGTATGCGCCTGAGTTTACCTCTCATTCTGAAGGTAGAAGAATTGAGGTGAAATAATAAGTCATTTCGCTTGTTATCGTCTTTTCGCTATGAACAGGCGTATGCCTGCGATGGAGAAATCTGTCCTTTATTCTCGTCATTTCGCTATGAACACCTGTGGTCGAGAAATCTGTTCACCAATAGACAGATTTCTCAGTCGGAGTAGCTAAGTGCTTTTGATACGTCTGCCGGGACCTTCTGCCAATGACATGTTTTGTAAAGTGTTGATTTTTAATAATTTTACAGAAGCCGAAAAAGAACATAATAATGAAAAAATGAAGACCTCACGTAGCCGAGATGTAGCTATCCTTCCTGCCTGCGGTCGTCAGGATGACGCTTGAAACAGCTCCCAAATATTAAGGAACTATAGTTGAGATCACAGTAATTCTACAGTTACATCAAGGCGTTCCCGAAATCGGCCGTAATCGATTTCGGGTGGCTTTTTGCCTTACTTTTTTCCACAAAAAAGTAAAAAAGAAACTGTAGCGGAATTGATATTTGAGCAGGCAGATTATTAAAGAAAAAATTCCCGCTTAGATTATATGTCATAGTTTTATTGATTTGGATCTCCTAATGATTTACTCGAAAAGACGATAGGATTCGTCATTTAGACATGAACAGGGGGTATGTCTGCGATTGAGAAATCTGTTCATTAGTGAGGGCAGTAACTAAATGTTTTATTGGGGAACTTGCGTAGAGGAGACAGAAGTATCATTCTTCGGCTTTACCGAGTCCTATTTTCAGAACGGCCAATTGAGAAGCTATCTGGCTCGCATCTTTTTTATTGTAGGCTTTTCCTTCTGCCAGCAGTTCGCCATCTACCATAGCACCAACGGTAAAGAGCCGTCTGCCGTTTTCGAATTTTTCATCCAGGGTTTCAAACTCCAGGTTCTTGCCATTTTTGTTAGCCCAGCCATACAGTTTGTTTTTTTGATTGATCTCCAGGGTTTCCAGGTCATCCACAAACATATAAGGTGTAATCATTCGTTTGAAAACCCATTGTTTGGTGGTGTTATATCCTTTGTCTACGTAAATGGAACCGATAAGAGCCTCTAGCGTGTTGCCAAAAATCTGGCTGGCTTTAAGGGAACTGTCGTTCTTATTATAGATAGTAATTTTTTTCAGCCCCATTTTCACAGCAATTTCATTCAGTGTCTGGCGGTTCACCATTTTGCTGCGCATTTCCGTAAGAAAACCTTCCCCCTTATATGGGTATCTTTTGAAGAGATAGTCAGCGACAATACCACTAAGAATAGCATCACCAAGGTATTCCAGGCGTTCGTTGTTTTCTTCGGCACTTTCCTTTACGGATCTGTGACTCAAGGCTGTTTTGTAGAGAGAAAGGGTGCCGGGGGCAAAGCCCAACACGTTGCATAGTTGTTTGTAAAATGTTCTACTGGTTTTATCAATTCCCACGTACTGAATAAAATACCGCACTAAAGCCAAAACAATGTATTTAGGTTATCTTGTAACACAAAGGTAAGATAAGGTACGCAAGCGTGCAACTACTTCTGTAAGAATGCGTTATCCTTTATTATATTTCTTTACGATTACGGAGGCATTATGTCCGCCAAAACCGAAAGTATTACTTAGCGCTGCATCGATGGTTTTTTGCTGAGGCTTCCAGAATGTGAAATTGAGCTTCGGGTCCAATCCGGGATCATCAGTAAAGTGATTGATAGTGGGGGGCACCAGATCGTGCACCACTGACATCACACAGGCGATGGCTTCTATAACACCGGCAGCACCCAATAAGTGACCAGTCATAGACTTGGTAGAACTAATATTCAATTTGTAAGCGTGTTCGCCAAATACACTCTGAATCGCTTTTACCTCAGAAATATCGCCTAAAGGGGTAGAAGTACCATGTACATTGATATAGTCAATATCTTCCGGCTTC
This sequence comes from uncultured Terrimonas sp., assembly GCA_964604365.1. Classification (GTDB taxonomy): domain Bacteria; phylum Bacteroidota; class Bacteroidia; order Chitinophagales; family Chitinophagaceae; genus Agriterribacter. The sequence goes on along the minus strand of CAZRYS010000044.1, from coordinate 2,216 downwards.
ATTTCGGCATCAGACAGTGCTGCATTCATTACATTTTTAGCACCCAATCCTTCAGGATGCGGAGCGGTAATATGATGCGCATCGGCACTGGCGGCTGCACCAGCCACTTCGCAGATAATATTGGCACCGCGGGCTTTTGCATGTTCCAGTTCTTCCAATACTAATATGCCGGCTCCTTCACCTATAACAAAGCCATCACGATCTTTGTCGAATGGTCTTGAGGCCGTTTTTGGGTCATCGTTTCGCTCACTTAATGCTTTCATCGCATTAAAGCCTCCTACACCTGCTTCTTTAATAACACTTTCGCTACCACCTGCCAGTATTACATCGGCTTTGCCTAAACGAATCAGGTTGAAAGCGTCCATAATAGCGTGAGTAGACGAGGCGCAGGCAGAAACAACTGCATAGTTAGGTCCACGAAACCCGTGTCGCATGGATATTTGCCCTGCAGCAATATCCAGAATCATTTTTGGAATGAAAAAGGGATTGAACCGGGGGGTTCCATCTCCCAAAGCAAATTCTGTAACTTCCTGTTGAAAAGTGATCAGTCCTCCAATACCACTGGAAAAAATAACACCTACCCGGTCAACATTGATATTATCTTTATTGATGTTGGCACTTTTTACAGCCTCATCACTGCAAACCAGCGCTGTTTGAGTAAAACGGTCTATTTTCCTGGCTTCCTTTTTATCGAGGAAGTTAGTGGGTTCGAAGTTTTTAAGTTCGCAGGCAAACCGGGTTTTGAATTTTGATGCGTCGAATAAGGTAATGGCGTCAGCACCTGACACTCCATTGATTAAACCGTCCCAGTATTGCTGGGTTGTATTTCCTAATGGGGTAAGGGCTCCTATACCTGTTACTACTACTCTTTTTAAATCCATAAACAAGTTTGCCTGCGATGAGCTGATAGAGAAGAAAAGTTACTTAGCGTGCTCTTCAAGATAAGCAATAGATTGTCCTACTGTTGTAATAGTCTCAGCTTGCTCATCTGGAATAGAGATATTAAATTCTTTTTCGAATTCCATGATCAGTTCTACGGTATCTAATGAATCCGCGCCCAGATCGTTGGTGAAAGATGCTTCAGGGGTAACCTCGGCTTCATCAACACCTAATTTGTCAACAATGATCTTTTTAACTCTTGTTGCAATGTCAGACATGGTAGTAAAATTTGGTTAATACTGGCTGCAAAAATATAGTTTTTGGGATAAAAACAATATCTATTTGAAATTGTGTGAAAAGATAGTTTTAGAACAGATAAAAACTGCCAATTTCGCAAGATATGCGTTTTGAAATAACTAAAACATTTTTCGGATAGTTTTTGTATATTTATTTATTGCTGTCGCCAAAATGCCCTTGCGTATCATTCAATATAACTCCCGTGAGTACGAACAGATGATCCATCTGCGTGATGAGATTTTATGTAAACCTTTGGGCGTTCATTTCGATCCCGAAGCTTTGGCGCATGAAAGTGAAGATGTACTCATTGGTGCTTTTGATGAAGAAAAGCTGGTAGGTTGCTGCCTCCTTACCCGTTACGATGAAACCTCCTGTCGCCTGAGGCAGATGGCGGTCAATATCAAGCTGCAGCACAAGGGCATAGGCTTTTCATTAATGAATTTTGCCGAAAACATTGCCAGAGACAAAGGATATGGAGGACTGGTGATGCATGCGCGTAAAGTGGCTGTAGGGTTTTATCAGAAATGCGGCTACACGGTTAATGGAGAAGAGTTTTTTGAGGTCACCATTCCCCACTACAAAATGTATAAGAAATTGGTATAATGTAATAAGTTGTGCGCGGGACCCGCTAATAATAGCGGAACAGGTGGGTAAGATATAGGTTTATTATATAACCCTAAGGGGCTTGCTAATTAGAACAATGCTCACAACATCCAATTTCCAAGAGTACAAAAACCAACGCTCTCTTCGCCAACCCGTTGCTGCCGGGGCTGATATTGCGGTCAATGTGTAGGTATTTGTAAGCAAATAATCTTAATCCCAAACTGAATGCCGTTTAGATAAGTTTTTTATTTAAACCACGGACAGGATCTATTTTAAAACTTTCAATCATGCTTCTTCGATACTTTTTGCGGAAAAAGTATCCAAAAGCCGCCGGGGAATTATTACACCCAATTCCCCGGAACGCCCTGATTAGGCTTTTGCACTACTATGTTCTCGGCTAAAGACCCCCTTATTAATTAATTAACTTGTCCGCTACT
>CAZRYS010000043.1:0-37332 GCA_964604365.1 uncultured Terrimonas sp. | reverse complement strand
CGAAATCGGCCGTAATCGTCTACGCCTGAGGCGAGACAAGTTTTCGGGTGGCTTTCTTTTTTACTTTTTTGTGGAAAAAAGTAAAAAAGAAATAGCAATGAGAACAATTCTACAGCCAGATTGAATATATCTGATAACTTTTTTTCCTTAACTACACCGCATTGATCTTATATCTGGCAATAACATACATAATTACCAAGTTGGATAGTAAAGAAAAGAGGAATAACCATGATGGGTGCATTTCAAATTTCGCTGTTCATACTTTTCCTATCGGTGAGGATACCAATCTGGTAGAACGTCCTACAGGCGGGTGTCTCACCCGCCTGCGAAAATTTGAAATGCGTCCGCAAATGATTAATACCAGTGAAAGAATTAAGTACTATTGTAGGGCATTAATCCAAATAAACCATCGCTTTAATAACACCGTTTGCAGGATTCAACCAGTTTTTGAATTCCGTTGCTACTTCGTCAAAATGCGTCCTGTGTGTAATATAGGTAGTAGGTGAAATCTTTTCCTGCTTCAAGGCGCTGATTACATTTTCAAAGTCTGTTCTGGTAGCGTTGCGGCTACTCATCAACGTCGCTTCCCGCTTATGAAACTCCGGGTGGCTAAACGTGATATTGTCTTTTTGCAAACCTACCAGCACGTATCTGCCACCATGCGCCAAATACTGAAATGCATGGTTGATAGCTTTTAGATTACCGGTTGCGTCGATAACAACGGTTGGCATATCGCCGTTTGTAATAGATTTCAACTGACCTGCAATATCATCAGATAATCCATCGACTGCGTAGGGAATATCCAAAACTGCTTTACAGAATTCAAGCCTTTGTGTATTGATGTCCATAGCAATTACCCGGGCACCGGCTATTTTTGCAAATTCCATTGTACCTAAACCGATAGGACCAGCGCCTATTACCAAAACGAATTCCCCATGCGCAATACCCGCTCTCCGTATACCGTGGGCACCTATAGCCAATGGCTCTATTAATGCCAACTCTTCGAAGCCTAACCCATCCCCATGCACCAACAACCTCGAGGGAACGGAAAGATATTCCGTCATACCACCATCTGTGTGCACACCTGCCACCGCGATATTTACACAGCAATTCGGTTTTCCTGCTTTACAGGCCACACAGTTTTCACAATTGTAATAAGGAATAAAGGTGACGGGTTCACCAATGCGAAAATCAGGCAAATCTGTTTCAACAAGCTCTCCTGCCAGTTCGTGCCCCAATATGCGGGGATAAGAAAAATAGGGTTGTGTACCCTCGAAAGCATGTAAGTCTGTTCCACAGATACCTATCCGCTTTATTTTTATAATAGATCGCCCCAACTGATACCCGGGCATTTCCATCGTTCCGTACTGGAGTGCACCAGGCTCTTTACATATCAACGTCTTCATGAATACAATTTGGAGGATCAAGCTACAAAAAACCGGGAATTCTTAACTCTCTACGAGAGGATTTATTATAAGATATCTTATTCGTTTCACTTAAATAACAAAGAAACCACACTAGATGGTTTCTTTGTTATTTAAAATCCCGTATCGAATATTTGCCCAACTAGAGGGCATGTAATTCTTTTTTAAGATTTGATATCAGGACCTACCAGCTTCCGCCAGCACCGCCACCTCCGAAACCGCCGCCACCAAAACCGCCAAAGCCACCGCCTCCGCCGCCGAAGCCGCCACCTCCACCACTCCAACCACCACGGCTGCCGCCGCTGCTTCCACCGGGAAACCAAAGAATGGGAGGAACACTGGAATCCGAATAGCCCCTCCGGCTCATGGTGCCACCACCGCCTCTTCCACCCGACATAAACAATACTACCAGGATAATTATTACGACTATTGCCAACACAGGCACACCGCCTTTTTGCCCCCTGTTGGCATAACCTTTAGGAGGCGTATATTCACCCGCTGCAGCTTTCATAATAGCTGTAACGCCCTTATCTACTCCCGCAAAATAATCACTGTTTCGGAAGTTGGGAATAATTTCGTATTCAACAATTTGCTTACACAATAAGTCAGGTAAAGCACCCTCGAGCCCATATCCGGGCGCAATAAATACTTTCCTTTCTCCGGGACCCCCGCCTACCGATATTAATAAAACCACCCCGTTATTAAAATCCTTATTTCCTACGCCCCATTTTCTTCCCAAAGCTGTTGCATACTCTACCGGCTCGTAACCATCCAGTTTATCCACAATCACCACTACTATCTGATTTGCGGTGGTATCATCGTATTGCTTTAGCTTGCTCTCTAAGGCCTGCACCTGCATATGGGTGAGGGTGCCGGTAAAGTCATTTACCAATCGTGGCGGATTTGGCGCATTGGGTATAACTTTCTCAACCTGAGCGAAAACACCCAGGCTGAGAAAGCTAAATATTACCAGGAAAAACTTCTTCATGTAATTAAAATCCTTTCGTTGTTGTGACACAACTTATTTCCCAAATACTATCTCGTCAGGAAGTTCATTAACATCAGTAGCCCCATCGTAAGGGAAATGATATTGCAATGCTTCGCCAATTTCTTTTACAACCAGTGTAATTCCATCTGCAAAATGACTGGCATTGAACTCACTCAAAATATGTTTCACTTCTTCATTCCAAAATTGTTCGCCAACTTTCTGATGGATACCTTCATCGCCAAAGATAGCTAGCTGGTGATCCTTCAGGGCAATGTACAACAATACACCATTTCGTTCGGCTGTTTGTTCCATTTTAAGCCCATAAAAAACCTCCATTGCTCTATCTACCGGATTTACAAACCGACAGTGACTTTCGATAAATATTCGAACTTCACCACTAGTCTTTAGCTCAGCTAATTTGATAGCAGCAACGATGCGATCATTTTCCTCCTGCGAGAAAAAATCTTTTGCTTTTTTCCTGAAGAATGAAAACATGGTTATTTAATATCGAAATTGATATCAGGCACCTTATTAGCACCAGGGTCAGCCTGAAATTGTGATTTTTCTTTGAATCCGAAAATGCCCGCAAAGAGATTTCCAGGGAAGGTTCTTACCATCAGGTTATACTCTTCCACTTTTTTATTGAAATCTATTCTGGCCGTATTGATACGATTCTCTGTTCCTTCCTGTTGCGTTTGAAAATCACGGAAAGACTGAGTCGTTTTCAGGTCAGGGTAATTTTCGGCCACTGCCATCAAGCGGCTGAATGAACCTTGCAATTGCGCCTGTGCCTGTTGATAACGCTCCAGAGAAGCAGGTTCATCCACATTAAGTGTAATGCTGGTAGCTTTAGAACGAGCCTCTAAAACTTCTGTTAATGTAGATTTCTCGAAATTGGCCGATCCTTCTATGGTTTTGATAACACTGCTGTATAAATCAGCACGACGCTGATACTGTGCTTCTATATTCGCTGTAGCTGTTTTCACGCCCTGGTCAGCCGTTACCATTCCATTATATCTTCCACAGCTGCAGCCACCAAGCAACAGTATAAAGCCAAGTATTACAATTAACGTAAGGGTTCCTTTTTTCATTTGTTATTTTTTTGCGTTAGTATACCGGTTTTAAGCGCCTACTTTTATTCTGCTCTCTTCAACCGATTGTAATTGATGCAAAAGTATGCATCCAAACCTAATTTATGAGCAAATGATTGAAGAACGGCAGATTTTGTCTTTCCGCGTTGTTGTTCAACCGTTAAAGGTCTACCGAATAGTCTGGTAAAAGTCACCTGATAACAAACTGATCTCTTCCTTTTGTAGCGGATGCTGCCCGTTAGCTACAACCACACGGTACCTAAAAGTAACAGATTGTCCTTGTTTCAGACTGAAATTTAAAGACTCCCGTCCATCTGTAAAAGCTTTTTGCCCCAACGGATTAGCCGAAAATAATCCATATCCACGGGCATGCCAGAAAGTTGGATAGTTCACATTACGAGGATGGTCAATTATCAAAACGCTTGTAGAATCGTTGCCGACCTTGCCATACAACATACACCATTGTGCACGGGTTCCCCAGGCCGCATCCCCTTCTTTTCCTTCGCTGGTAATGTAGTTACCGGTTGCTCCTATATTACTTTCCACAACAGTTACATTTCCTTTGTCATCCGTAAACTCTTGTTTTTTGTTTGAAGGCATTTCCAGTTCACGTCCCAGCCTCAACCCCAACATTCCGTCCTTTACATCAGCCATAGAAACATCTGTTTTGGCGGTAAGTGTGGTAATGCGGTCGATTATTCTCTTGTCGTTTTCAGCACTAAAATAGAATGTAGTATTTTCATCAAGCAGCACCTGGTTCTTATTATTCACCCAAGTGGCATTTACTTTTATTTCGCCTTTTTTCTTTCCGCCTTTAGCCTTCAGAATTTTACCAGATTTAATGGAGCCGTACTTGTCCTTTCGCTCAGCAGGTATAGCCGGTGAATTATTCCAAAAATCCAATCCATTTACATTTTCATAATTCAGCCACAACCCAACATGATGCGGGTGATCTGTTGCATCGTTCCGCCTTGGGGCATAAGGATAACCACGGGTTATAATTTCACCGTTAGGTGCATAAATGGGATACAAAAAATGTTTTTCCAATGTATCGGTGAAAATAAGTTCGGTAAAAGGTTTGCCGTCAGCAGTAATCGTTGCTTTTTTACCATCAGCTGCAGTAATTATATCGATTTTGAGTGCCTCTTTTTTAGATTGTGCAAGCCCCGGCAGGCTAAACGTTAACAATGCCAGTAAGACAATATTTCTCTTTTTCATCTGTGTATTTTAATTTTTTTGTTATCAGATGGAATGACTTCCACTAAATTCCTGTCGCCCTAAAATATTTTATCACTTTTGGCACGAAAGATTTTATGGCTCATTTCATAATTTAAGTTTTTGAAAAAACAGTATCGTTTCCTGATATCTTTCTCTTGAAAGAAGGTAATCCAGCCTTGGCGGGCGGTATGCAAAATACGATAAACTGTTGGTTCATCTGTTTTTTTAGAAAACTATTCTTACATTTAATGTTAATATCAAAGTAAAAAACAACATGAAAAATTCGCGTAGGGAATTTATCAAAAAAGGCTCCATGGCAGGGCTTGCCACCTATATGGGTACGATGGGGTTAAGTGCCCAAAGTTATAGAAACATTATTGGTGCCAATGACCGTGTAAACGTGGGAATTGTTGGTTATTCCGACCGATTCAAAAGTTCATTGTTGCCTTCATTTGTAAATCTACGCAAAGAGCACAATTTTGATATTATTGCGGTGTCCGATATCTGGAAATTACGCAGAGAGGAAGGACGGGCAGCTATTAAAGATAAGATCGGGCACGACATAACAGCCTGTGTGAATAACGATGCGCTATATGCGATGAAAGATGTAGACGCAGTAATCATCAGCACCGCCGATTTTCAACACGCGTTGCATACCGTAGAAGCGGTGAAGGCGGGTAGAGATGTGTATACTGAAAAGCCGTTGGCTGAAACAATGGAAGATGCAAGAGCTGTTTTAAAAGCAGTGAACGACACTAAAAAAATTGTACAGATCGGTTCTCAAAGAAGAAGTGGAGAGTCTTATAAAGCCGCATACGATTTCATAAATGAGGGTAAGTTTGGCGATATCGTAATGGTAGAACTGATATGGAACGTAAATCAACCCGGTCGTTGGCGTCGTCCGAAAGACGTACCGTTGCTGAAGGAAGCAGATACCGATTGGAAGCGGTACCTGATGAACCGGCCGATGGAAAAATTCGATCCACGCAAATACCTGGAATTCCGTTTATTCTGGCCATACTCTTCTGGTATTCCCGGACAGTGGATGTGTCACCAGATAGATACCGTCCACTGGTTTGCCAATCTCCCCCACCCTCGCAGCGTAGCGGTGAATGGTGGTATTTACCTATGGAAAGATGGCAGAAAAAATGCGGATACCATGACCGCCGTATTTGATTACGGCCCGTTGAATGATCCTTCCAAAGGATTCCAGGTAATATTCAGCTCACGTATGACTAACTCTGCCGGGGGCGTAAAGGAAATATACTACTCCAATGGCGGTACGTTGAACCTGGATACTAATATGATTAGTCCTGAGGGCGGACTTGGCGAAAACCATGCAAAAGCTATGGGACTCGGAAAAAACCAATTGCCTGAAATGTCGCTAAGTACTTTAGCGGCCAAAGTGACCACCGATGCTAATACGGGTGGCGACAACCTGACGTTGGCACACGTGAAAAACTGGATGGAATGTGTGCGTAGTCGTAAGACACCCAATGCATCAATCGAAGCGGGATATAACCACTCGATAGCATCCATAATGACAAATGCAGCATATGTAACAGGTCAAAAGGTAACTTTTGATACCAAAACACAGGAAGTACTGGCAGGTGGCAAACCGTTCAAATACTAGTATTCTCGCATCGATGATTTACTACATACTTACAATCCCGGCAAACGCTGCCGGGATTTTTTTATCGCGACTTGCATTGATAGTACACCAGTCCGACTTAGAAGAAAATGTAAAACGAATTATTTCTAACCGAAAATATCGTTCAGCATTTTAGCCAGCCGAACACCCGTTTTCAACAATTGAGTATTCATGTCATGCACAAAAAAGTAGTTATACTCATAGCGAAGCTTCGTATTACCGGCTGCGTTGTCATAAATTTTATTAGCGACAACATACGATTCGTAAAACCAATCTTCTAAAGGCATATTTTGCCATTGAGTTATCTGATTTTTAGATTCCACATTTAATACAGTAGCGTATTCAGTATAACTCCATTGCTGAAAATCCACGAGTTTTTCATCCCATACCTGGTGAAGATTACTGGAGGTGCCAAACCAACTTACATTGATTCGGTTGCCTCCCTGGTCTTCCTCCCGGCCTACATGAAGCGGTTGTCCGAGATCGCCTACCATATGAATCAAAAAGCGAAGTGCTGTATTTTTATCCGCTATGGTTATATTTTTATCTTTCAACTGTGCCTGGAGCGCTTTTATCTGCGAATAAAGATTCTCGACTTTTACGTTGGAGAGCGATTCTAAAAAATCTTCTTTAGAAAGGCTACCTGGAATATTTACATAATGCCATTTACTGGCATGACGCCAGGAAGTATCGGATTTTATAAAGTCGGCCCAATTGGCCCAAAAAGCCAATGGTTCCTTCCCCATCAGCTTTTTAATATTTTTCTTTGCCTTTTTACTCAGGTGCCGTTCAGCTATTTCAGCCACTACTCTATGCCCCGTAACACCCCAGGCAAAAGTTTGTTGCGAGAAAAATGAGAAGACAATCAGTAAGATGACACCCACAAACAATTTATTTCTCATGAATAAAATTTTTTCAAAAGTACCCCCTATATCTTAATCCATTGTTAAGTTATAGCTGATAAAATACGCCCTTATGTAGTGAAAGATGGTTCCAACTACCCCTATATCCGAATCGGCCTGCTTTAAGAAAGTGAGATTGCTGTAATATTTATTTAAAGGTAAGGCACAACTTCATAAGTCAAGCTTAAACAGTATACAGTTGCAATTTCCCATCAAAAAAACACCCAAAAGCATTTATGGCAAAAAGAATCCTTTGAATTAAATTCGTTTTCTTTAAGAAACCAATAGTTCGCTGATATTTATTTATTTTTTGAAAACCTGCTCTAAAATCTTTTTATGAAATTTAAACACATATTGTTAACGACGATTGTAGTGGGCGCTCTACAGGGTTGCGGATCCCGCCCGGAAGAAAAACAATCTAAACAGCCAGCAGTGAAAAATATAGAAAAAACAGTATTCGGCTCCTTGCCAGACGGGACACAGGCTGATTTGTATAGCCTTACAAATGCCAATGGTATGGAAGTAAAAATCAGTAATTACGGTGGCACTATTATTTCCTGGACCGCCCCCGATAAAAATGGGACGTATGCCAACATTACGCTGGGATGCGATTCCGTGAGCGGTTATCTAAAAGGTGTACCTTATTTTGGAGCGCTTGTAGGTCGCTTTGGCAACCGCATTGCCAACGGAAAATTTCGCCTGGAGGGAAAAGAATATACGCTGGCAAAAAATAATGGCCCCAATGCTTTGCACGGTGGCATTAAAGGATTTGACAAAGTATTATGGAAAGCCGAGCCATTAGATGGAGAAGAACCCCAGCTAAAGCTAACTTATATTTCCGTTGATGGAGAAGAAGGCTTTCCCGGTACCCTCACCACGGAAGTCACCTATACCTTAAGTAAGGACAATGCACTTTCCATTAACTATGTTGCTACCACTGATAAACCTACTGTTCTCAACCTGACCAATCACGCCTATTTTAACCTATCGGCCGACATGAGCAGGAATGTACTGGATCATATACTGGAGATCAAAGCAGACCGTTTTTTACCAGTCGACAAAACACTCATCCCCACGGGCGAACTAAGGGCTGTAACAGGTACTCCATTTGACTTTACTACAGCCAAGAGCATTGGCGCTGAAATAGATGCAGACGATCAGCAAATAAAATTCGGCGGTGGATACGATCACTGCTGGGTATTTGCCGACAGCAGCAATAAATTGAAACATGTTGCTACTGTATATGAGCCAACCAGTGGCAGAGTAATGGAAGTATCCACTACGCAGCCTGCTATTCAGTTCTATACTGGCAATTTCCTGGATGGTACAGTTGCCGGGCATAAGGGATTAATGTATCAACATCGTGCTGGTTTTTGCCTCGAAACAGAGCACTACCCCGATGCACCCAATCAGGCAAAGTTTCCTACCACCGAGCTAAAACCGGGCGAGACTTATAATACAACCACTGTTTATAAATTTTCTGTAAAATAATCTTTGACTTCTGACTATATCAATTGCCACAAATTCAAGGAAAAACAAAAGGTTGCCGGAACTGTTTTCCGGCAACCTTTTGTTTTGTTTTCAATTATATTTTTTCGTGGGAAAGACTTTCCTGTAGTGCAGCAATCGCTTCAAATTCGTCTTTGAATTTTAGTGCCAGCTTTTCAAAAATTGAGAAGTGTTTCATATACGTCTGGTGATTATTTTGATCGGGCAAAAATTCGTCTGGAAGTTCAACTGTTTCTGCTGCCTGATCGAGTGTTTTATAAATTCCCATCTCTGTTGCACTCACCAAAAAGGATCCCAGTGCCACGCTGTCAGACCCTGCGCCGGGTTTTATGTATACGGGCTTATCAAATATATCTGCCATCATTTGGGTCCACAGCGGATAGGAAGCCAGGCTGCCATTCGCAGACAGGGTTTCTATCTTCAGGTGTTCTTCCACTGTTTTTCCAATGCTGTAAAAGGCATATAGTATACCTTCAATGGTAGCCCGAACAAGGTGTCGTTGTTCGTGTTTGATATTCAGCCCAAAATAAACACCCCTGGCATCCGAATTCCAAATGGGAGCCCTTTCCCCCTGCAGATAGGGTAGAAAAATGAGTCCATCGGCACCGGGTCGTACTTTGGCTGCATCAGCAATCAGCGTATCAATGCAGTCTTCCAGGTCAAAAGCCTTTTTAAAATCACCAAATTGAGTAGCATACCACTCAAAAACAGATCCGGCGTTATTTGTAGGACCTCCCGATACATAAATATCTTCTGTAAGTAAATAGTTGAATAGCCTTTGTTGCTCATCCTGTAGTACTTTTCTCCCCATTACTCTTACAGCACCACTTTCTTCCAGGGTTACCGTTGCTTTAGCACCTCCATATACGCCTGCGCCAAGTGTAGCCATACAGCCATCACTGGATCCTATTAATATTTTTGTTCCTTCGGGCAACCCTAACGAAACACAGTATTCCTTTTTTAGCTTTGCTGGCGAATAGAAGATGGGAACAAGGTCGGGTAACATAGATTCATTAATACCTGTATGCTTTAAAGCATTCGTTTCCCATTTCAGGGAGTGTATGTTTAATAACCCGGTTGCTGAAGCTACGCTGTAGTCCAAAACATACTCCCCCGTTAATTGATGAAGTATATAGGACTTTATCGACAAAAATTTGCTGGAAGCAGTAAAACGATCAGGTTCATTATTTCTTAGCCAGGTCAGTTTGTTAAGAGGAGACATTGGGTGAATAGGTGTTCCGGTGGCCGCATATAACATCTGTCCCAACTCCGTTGCCCCTAGTTCTTTTGCTTCTTTTTTTGCTCTGCTATCAGACCATACCATTGCTTTTCCTAAGGGAATACCTCTCTTATCTATTGGCAGTACACTATGCATGGCGGAACTAAAACAGATCCTGGTAACTTTATACCCCCCGGGATAAATCCGTTCGTTCAAAAAGTTTTTCAGAATATATAACATAGTGATGAATATCTGTTCAGGATCTTGTTCACTAAAACCAGGTTTGATATGAAAAGTTGGATACCCGCCCTTCGAGGATCCCAACATATTGCCTTCAAGATCAAAAGCAGCTACTCTTATGGCGCCTGTGCCTATTTCTATAGTAATGATACAGTCCATATTTTAATTATCAGTTTTATTTTTTCTAAACTCACTCGGCGTATACCCTGTAAGTTTTTTAAATGTTGTTGCAAAATGTTGTGAAGAGTAAAACCCTACGTCCAACGCAATGTCTGTTACAGATCTATTCGTTTGCTGAAGCAATCTGATGGCTTCGGAAATTCTTATATTGATAAGGTAGTTTAAGGGAGAAAAGCCGGTGAAGCTTTTTACCTTTTCTGAAAAGGCGGTGGTACCCACCCCTATCAGGGCCGACATCTCATCTACAGTCCATTGATGCAAAAGATTTCCTCTGAGTGTCTGTTCGAGTTTCATGAAGCTTTGTGGAAAATCACGCCTGGAATTATTCTGTTGTGATAACTGCCTTGTAGAAAGAATAAGCAACTCGTGTAGCAGATGATTAATGCGCGTAGCAAACCCTATTTCCTGCGATTGTACTTCCGACTGCAATGTCTGAATAATTGCACAGGCTTCTTTACAGCGGGATATCACCGGATTATTATTCATGAAGATGATTCTACTAATCGCCCGGTATTCCGTCTGCGAAAACATACACCATTTTCCTATTCCCGGGCTTTGATCTTCCGCCTCAATTTCAAGGTGCAACCAGGACAAGGAACCTAAATCGAAAAAGTCTTTTTCACCACCAAGCGCTTGCCCTGGTAATATGATTGCAATATCCCCCGGATATAGCACATAGGATTTGTCTTGAATTTTCCATCCAAACCGTCCATCCAATATGAAATACAATCTAAGATAATCGGAAACGTTTTTTTTGAAAGAGTCTAACTGAATAGTAGTGTACTTTCTACATCCGAATTCAACAATATGCGGAAATGATGCCAGCTCAGCAGATTTCTGTGTATATATTTCCTGGTTCATGCAATCATTGTTGAATCAATTCTCTTTCTTTGAGAGAAGCTTGCAGTCAAGAGAATTAAGTCGTTTGTTTAATATTCTACACCGTTCTATTTTGGAAGTTTAATTGTTCAACTTTCAAATACTTTGTAGAACATTTTGGAGGACAAATAAAATACTTAAAACTTGATTAAAGAAACGAAAAATTGCAATATGAAAAAAGAAAGATCTTCAATTTATATCAAATAAAAATAGCTCATTACAATAGTCAAGCAAATTTCAAACAAGCAACTTATTTTCTTTTATAACTGCTATGTAAATGTAAACGCTTGACGAATAAAAGACGAAACAAATGGAATAAGTTCCGTTAAAATATTGGTTGAACAAATGTTTAGCTAAATCTGGCTTATGTGAGTATTAAGCAATTAATGATCAGTCCTTGTGTTTCCACACAAGGTTTTTCTATTCCCATACATTCACACAGATTTGCTTTTTTCATTATCTTTTAACATGGATAAGAATCGAGATAACTCAATTTAACACCGCATAACATAATGTAGGCATGAACAAGAAGTTAAGAAGCACGGATTGGTTTGGTAAAGACGACAAGATGGGGTTCGTTCATCGATCATGGTTTAGAAACCAGGGCTATCCGGATGACTATTTTCGGGGACGTCCCGTTATTGGTATTTGTAATACCTGGAGTGAACTCACCCCCTGCAACGGACATTTGAGAGATTTTGCAGAAGTGGTAAAGCGTGGTGTATTGGAAGCAGGCGGTGTTCCTTTCGAATTTCCTGTTTCATCTTTGGGTGAAACTGTCATGCGCCCCTCTACAATGTTGTTTCGCAACCTGGCAAGCATGGATACAGAGGAAGCTATTCGTGCCAATCCTTTAGATGGTATAGTATTACTGACAGGTTGTGACAAAACGACTCCATCCACCCTGATGGGTGCCTGTAGTGTTAACCTGCCCACCATTGTTGTACCCGGTGGTCCTATGTTAAACGGCAGATTCAAGGGAGAATGCCTGGGTTCTGGTTCTTTCAACTGGATGGTTAAAGAAAAAATGCTGGTAGACAATTATTCTCCGGAAGATATTCTGGAAGCGGAAATAGGAGTAGCCCGTAGCGCTGGTCATTGTATGACTATGGGTACAGCCTCCACCATGGCCACGATGGTAGAAGCCCTGGGTTTAACACTCCCCGGCGCTTCGGCTATCCCTGCGGTTGATGCCAGAAAAAAAGTAATGGCACAACTTTCCGGGAGGTGCATTGTAGAGATGGTGAAAGAAGATTTAACCCTTTCAAAAATATTAACCCGGCAGGCCTTCGAAAACTCAATTATCATAAATGCAGCCGTTGGTGGGTCAACTAATTTTTTGATTCACTTACTGGCTATCGCGGGAAGGATTGGCGTAGCGCTTAACCTTGAAGAGTTTGACACATTGGGAAGTAAGATACCCTTACTGGTGAATCTGAAACCATCCGGAAAATATTTAATGGAAGACTATTATTATGCCGGGGGATTGCCAGTGGTCATAAAAGAATTGAAACAATATCTGCATAATAATGTGACAACCGTCAACGGAAAAACGTTGGGAGAAAACAATTCTAATGCTGTATGTTATGATCAGGAGGTCATTGCTTCAGTAGAAACACCACTGCAGGATAATGCCGGTATAGCAGTATTAAAAGGGAATCTTTGCGAAAATGGTGCCATCATCAAACCCTCTGCTGCTACTAAGGCTTTGATGAAACATAAAGGACCTGCAGTAGTATTTGAGACAATGGAAGACTACCATGCCCGGATAGACGACCCCCAATTGGATATTGACGAAAACTCCGTCATCGTATTGAAAAATGTGGGTCCGGTAGGGTATCCCGGAATGCCGGAAGTTGGCAATGTAGATCTGCCTGAAAAGTTGCTGAAAAAAGGCGTAAAAGATATGATTCGAATTTCAGACGGACGAATGAGTGGAACCGCAGCAGGCACGGTAATTTTACACGTATCACCTGAATCAGCGGTTGGCGGGACACTGGCAATTGTACAAAATGGAGATATGATAGAACTGGATGTAGAACAGCGAAAATTACACCTGGATATCAGTGACGAAGAAATCAGGAAGAGAAAAGCGGCCTGGGTACCGCCTGCCCCAATGGCCAACCGCGGATATGTAAAAATTTATATTGATCATGTGCAACAGGCTCATTTAGGCGCAGATTTTGATAATTTACAGGGCGGCTCGGGGTCGGAAGTAACCAGGGATTTGCATTAATTTGGCAAAGAATGTAGATTATTGCATAATAAAAGCATGCTATGCGAAAAACAATCTCATTTTTATGCTGCCTGGTATTGCTGACCGTTGGCGTATCAGCGCAGCAGAAGGAAAAGATCAAAGTGCTTATCGTGGATGGATTTAGCAACCACGACTGGAAGCAGACTACAGCCGTAACAAAGTGGATATTGGAGGAATCCAATCTTTTTACTATCGACGTTACGACCATTCCAACTGACAGCGTAGAAAGAATGCAGTGGCTTCCGGACTTCACGCCCTATTCGGTAGTTATTCAAAATACCAACAATATTCAAAACAAAAACCTTCTATGGTCATCGGCAGCAGAAACAGCCTTGGAGAATTATGTCAAAAACGGAGGCGGTTTATTTATACTACACTCTGGTAATAACGCTTATCCGCATTGGAAGGAATATGACAAGATGATCGGATTGGGCTGGCGCCCTGTAACAACTGGTTTTGCATTGGAAATAAATGATAAGGAACAAATAATCCGCATTCCTCCCGGAGAAGGCAAAGGAACCGGGCATGGCGATCGCTTTAACGTGGTTATTCAAAAGCTCAACAATCACCCGATTAACAAAGGATATCCCCGGGCATGGCAAACCGCCAATACAGAAGTATATAGTTTTCCAAGAGGCCCGGCAGAAAATATTACGGTGTTATCCTATGCTTTTGACAGCACAGGTACCAGGAAATTCTGGCCGGTAGAATGGGTTGTCAGTTATGGCAAGGGCAGCGTATACAACTCGAGTATGGGACACTTATGGAAAGGGGAAACCTATCCACCAGCCTATCGGTGCGTTGGCTTTCAAACAACTATTATCCGGGTAACAGAATGGTTGGCAAAAAAGAAGGTGAGTTACCCTGTTCCCAAAAATTTCCCTACCGCTACTACCATCAGCTTACGACCCGAAAATTCCTTTTTGCAAGAATAATAAAAGAGTGCTATCGGCTATTGACGTTTGTATTCTATCACAATGTGGTTACTTAAGCATATCAAGGTAAGGCTTTAACGCTATAGCCTTACCATCCTGTCTTTTACTTTCATCGGCTGCTTCCATAAAAGCATAAATTTCCAGTGTTTCATTGATATCTACCGGAACAGTACCTGTATTGAAAAATTTGACAATTTCCAGCAACATTGGTTTATATCCTGAATAATCGCTGATGATAACATTGCCGTTCTCTCCAAAAGCAACGCCACCATACTTATGCTTGCCCTGCCGGGTACCCCTGAATGTACCAATACGACCATTGCTCCATGTACCCACGGCCACATCCATTGTTGAAGTATTGGTACGGCTGACGGTTAAACAACCAGTACCCATAGCCGTAAACAACATTTCTACACCATGAATACCGTACCAATAAAAATCTGTGTGCGAGGGCTCTAGCACCGCCGGAGAATAAGTGTCAGCACCGTGTACCTTCCCTATGAGACTACCGTCCCGGATACCCGCAATATTCTCTACATAGCGGAGAGACGAGGCAGAAAAGAAAGGCGTTTTATATTGTTTGGAAGCTTTAAAAATAGCTATTACATCTTTGTATTGGGCAGCGATAGGTTTATCGATAAACAGACGCTTACCTGCTTTAAAGGCGGGAAGCGCTTGTTCCAGATGCAATTTCCCATCATTGGTCTCCAGCATAATCACATCACTGTTGGCAATTACTTCGTCGATGGAAGCGGCAATCTTTACACCAAATTCTTTTACCGTTTTGGTATACCCCTCAATGCGGGAATAACTACTTTCTATATCCCGGCTGCCATGTGGGTAAGCAATAGTGATAGTATATCCGTCAAAATTGTTGCCGACATCTTTTGCATTCATCGCTTTTACAAATTCAACAGAATGAGACGTGTCAAGTCCGATCATTCCAATCCTCTTACCCGCTGGTTTAGCCTCGTCAAATGCGAAACCGTTGGTTCCTATGCCAAGTCCCAACCCTAATACCGAAGACGCCTGCAAAAATTTTCTTCTGTCCATAGCAGTTTATGACCTTTAATGAGCTTTAAATGTAGTGAATATTTTGATATTGATTTATCCTTTTCGTTTAAGCATACAGCAAAACATACTGTTTACAATCGGCGCTGTAGATTGTTAAAACGTACATCTATCAGATAAACCAATATGCCGGCAACAATGATAAATAATCCAATCAAACTTTCTCTGGTTTTTTCGAACAACACGTAATAACTGATATATATACTCGCCACTACAAATACAGCTGGCAGTACATAGAAAAAATTGTTTTTGATCAGTAGTCTCTTTGAACGTGGGATAAAAAAAGCGGTGGTGATGGCTGTTGTAGCCAGCAATTGTAATACAAACGATGCATAGGTAAAAATGGTTTCGAAACTGCCTGTAAAAATCATTAATATGCTGATGACAACATGTACCCAAATAGCCCGTACCGGGATCCCCGCCCTATTTACCTTTTTGAAGGGAGACCAGAAGTGATGTTCTTTGGCTGTGGCCTGCGTTAGCCTGGAGCCAATCCAAAGATACCCGCTGATGGTAGCTACCAGTTGAAATGCTATAAAGAAACTTACCCAGCGCACATTCTTTTCGCCCAATATATTTGCGAAAGCGATATTAGCAACATCTTCCTGACCGGATAATTCACCGATAGCTGCATGTTTCAGAAATACAAAATGCAGCAAAATATAAACAACGGTTACAAAACCAACACCCAGAAATAAAGCAGCCGGAAGGTTTTTTTTAGGATTCTTTATTTCTTCGACTATATAAGAAGCCGAACTCCAACCGGTATATGCAAACGTTACATACACCAACGATGTGGCAAATGCAGGTGTCATTATTTCTTTTTGCCAACTGCTATCAAATAATAATGCAGTATGATTGGCCTCCGGTGCCATCCAGATACCTATACTAATCAAGACCAATACAAATAATACTTTCACAATTGTAAAAAGATTCTGAAAACGACTACTGGTGGAAAGGTTGACGGATTGAAACAAGGCAACTATTATAATAATACCCGCCGCAAAACCTCGGCCCAGGTTCCAGCCAAAGGCTTGCAGGTACTTACTCATTGCCAGGGCCGCCAGCGATATAGGCGCAGAAAAGCCAATAAACAAAGAAACCCAACTGGTTAAATAGCCCATTACGGGGTGATAGGTACGGGATAAATAAATAAAATCCCCCCCGGATTGCCGGAAATTAACCGCCAGTTCCGAATAAATAAAGGCACCGATCAATGCCAGTCCTCCACCAGCCAACCATAACAATAGTATGCTAACAGTATTGTGCAGCCCACTTACCTGATAACCCAGGCTGGTGAAAACACCCGTTCCTATCATATTTGATACTACCAGTGCTGTAGCTGTTTTCCAGCCGATAACAGTCTTGCCCATTGTAAACCGAAGTACCGGAATGTTATCCGATTATTAAAAATAGCCATTAACTAATTACCCCCAAATTTGAAGTTGCTACACAAAGAACAGGAAGGCCAACTATAATATTTCAATTGATCAGCCTATTTATTTCGCTTTTAGAATCAGTTATAAAGCATTTGTTGTCTGTGTTTGCTATCATCATCTCTGTTCAACGCTGTTTTGCAGTTTCCCTTTTAGCCAGTACTTTTGTGCATACATTCAGGACGCCACAATGACGTACCTGTCATTATTCTTCAAAAACCAGTAATTCATTTATGGCATACGACGTAATTGTAATAGGAAGTGGTCCCGGTGGATACCCCGCTGCCATCAGGGCTTCGCAACTTGGCTTTAAAGTGGCTATCATTGAAAAAGAGAGCTTGGGAGGGATTTGTCTTAACTGGGGTTGCATCCCTACTAAAGCCCTTTTAAAAAGTGCACAAACCTACGAATCGATGAAGCATGCTAAAGACTATGGATTAGAAGCTTCGGATGTGAAACATAACTTTGAGGCTGTTATCAAACGCAGTCGTGGCGTAGCGGATAAAATGAGCAAAGGCGTACAATTCCTGATGAAGAAGAACAAGATTGACGTCATCATGGGATATGGAAAAATCAAATCTAAAGGAAAAGTAGAAGTTACCGATGCAGAAGGGAAAACACAGGTTGTAGAAGCCAAATATATAGTGATCGCTACAGGAGCCCGTTCCCGTCAATTGCCTTCTTTGCCTATCGATGGCAAAAAAGTAATTGGCTACAGGGAGGCGATGGTATTACCGCAACAACCCAAGTCGATGATAGTGGTAGGCAGCGGTGCTATCGGTGTGGAATTTGCCTACTTCTACAACAGTATGGGGACCAAGGTAACCATTGTGGAGTTCCTTCCTAAAATAGTACCGGTAGAAGATGATGATGTTTCCAAAGAGCTGGAGAAACAATACAAAAAACAGGGGATAGAAATATATACCAGCAGCGAAGTAACAGGTGTAGACATCAGTGGAAACGGAGTGAAGGCAAAGGTCAAAACACCTAAGGGAGAAATCACGCTGGAGGCAGATATCGTACTCAGCGCGGCAGGAATTGTAGCGAATATCGAAAAAATTGGATTGGAGGAAAACGGCATCAAGACCGAAAAAGGAAAAGTGGTGGTAGACAAATACCAGCAAACCAATGTCGCCGGCATTTATGCTATCGGTGATTGTTCGCCTGGTCAGGCGCTGGCACACGTGGCCAGTAAGGAAGGCATCAATGCTGCAGAACATATGGCTTTCCTGGAGAAAAAATTAAGCCATCAGCCGGAACCATTGGACTACAACAATATCCCCGGCTGTACCTACTGTACGCCTGAAGTTGCGTCTATTGGTTATACCGAAAAGGCAGCCAAAGAAGCGGGTTACGAATTAAAGATCGGTAAGTTTCCATTCATAGCTTCTGGTAAAGCAAGTGCGGCAGGTGCTACCGAAGGTTTTGTAAAAGTAATTTACGATGCTAAATACGGTGAGTTTCTGGGAGCGCACATGATTGGTTATAATGTAACGGAAATGATAGCCGAGGTATCAGTAGCCCGTAAACTGGAAACCACTTATCATGAGATACTGAATGCTTCTCATCCGCACCCAACAATGAGTGAAGGCGTGAAGGAAGCAACTGCAGCGGCATATGGTGAGGCAATTGATATTTAGAAAAACCTAAACAATAAAAAATAAGCATCGGTTGTACTGACCGGTGCTTTTTTTTTACAACATGCTGGCGGCAAAGTCGCCTTGTTGAGCGCCCAAGACCAGGAAAACTCCGGATAATACGGCGTTAGCACCTAGCTTGTTACCCTTTCTTTATCAATCGGTTATAAAAAAAGTACGAAAACACGCCAGAAACCACCTGATCCCTGTAGATTAATTCAGTTTTTCAGCCTGAAACCCCTATTTTTGCCCCCCAAAAACAAACCAAACAATACCTGAATTCAAACATTATGGACATTCTGTTCTATCTGGTTCCTGCCATTGGTCTTTTAGGATTGATTTACACGTATGTAAAATTTAATTGGGTTTCGCGCCAGGATGCTGGCTCGGACCGTATGAAAGAAATAAGTACCTATATCGCAGAAGGGGCTATGGCCTTTTTGAAAGCTGAGTGGAAAATACTGGGCTATTTTGTGGTAATTGTTGCCATCTTGTTAGGTGTGATGGCCAGTGCCAACCCACACTCCCACTGGTCAATCGCTATAGCATTTGTTGTAGGGGCAGTGTTTAGTGCAGTGGCTGGCTACATAGGCATGCGTATTGCTACTAAAAGTAATGTAAGAACAGCACAGGCTGCTAAAACCAGTTTAAGCAAGGCTTTATCCGTTTCCTTTACCGGCGGTACGGTAATGGGACTGGGCGTTGCTGGCTTGGCAGTGCTTGGCTTAGGTGGCGTTTTCATTTTGTTATATATGCAATTTGTGAGCGGCATCAACCCGGACTCACCTGAGTACGCTGGTGCTATGTTAACCGCTATAGAGGTTTTAACAGGCTTTTCATTAGGGGCTGAAAGTATTGCGTTATTTGCGCGTGTGGGTGGTGGTATTTATACCAAAGCTGCCGACGTAGGGGCTGATCTGGTGGGTAAAGTGGAAGCTGGTATTCCTGAAGATGATCCCCGTAACCCGGCAACTATTGCGGACAATGTGGGCGATAACGTAGGAGATGTAGCAGGTATGGGTGCCGACTTGTTTGGTTCTTACGTAGCTACAGTATTAGCAACAATGGTGCTTGGACAAGAAACGTTGGCTGTAGATAATTTCGGGGGACTTTCTCCTATTTTGCTACCGATGTTGATTGCCGCAGCAGGTATTATCTTCTCTATTGTAGGTACCTGGTTTGTGAAAGTAAGCGATGCAGCAGGTATCAGTACCGACAACGTACAGAAAGCCCTGAATTTGGGTAACTGGGGTTCAATCATTCTCACTGCTTTGATTTCAATCGGACTTGTATATTATATACTCCCTGAAACGATGGTACTTCGTGGTGAAGAGTTCACCAAGTGGGGTGTACTGGGTGCCATCGGCGTAGGGCTGGCAGTAGGAGCTTTAATGAGTATCATCACAGAATTCTATACCGCAATGGGCAAACGTCCGGTGTTGTCCATCATCAAACAATCTTCTACCGGGCATGCTACCAACGTAATTGGCGGTTTGGCGGTGGGGATGGAATCTACCTTCCTGCCTATTTTGGTATTGGCGGGTGGTATCTGGGGTTCGTATGAATTTGCAGGTTTATATGGCGTAGCTATAGCCGCAGCCGGTATGATGGCAACCACTGCTATGCAGTTGGCTATCGACGCATTCGGTCCGATTGCGGATAATGCCGGGGGAATTGCTGAAATGAGCGAATTGCCAAAAGAAGTACGCGAAAAAACAGATGTACTGGATGCAGTGGGTAATACAACAGCGGCTACAGGTAAAGGTTTTGCCATTGCCTCTGCGGCATTAACAGCACTGGCCTTATTTGCAGCTTTTGTAGGGGTTGCCGGCATCGATGGAATAGATATTTACAAAGCAGATGTATTGGCTTGTTTGTTTGTGGGAGGTATGATTCCATTTATCTTCTCCTCTTTAGCTATACGTGCAGTGGGAGAAGCTGCCATGAGCATGGTGGAAGAAGTACGTCGTCAGTTCCGCACTATTCCTGGTATTATGGAAGGAACCGGTAAACCCGAATATGACAAATGTGTGGCTATTTCTACCGAAGCTTCTATCAAAAAAATGATGTTACCTGGAGCTATTACCATTGTTTCTCCTATCATCATCGGTTTCCTGATGGGACCCGAGGCATTGGGAGGATTTCTGGCTGGTGCCACAGTAAGTGGTGTGTTGATGGGTATGTTCCAAAACAATGCCGGTGGAGCCTGGGATAATGCTAAAAAATCATTTGAGAAAGGTGTAGAAATCAACGGTGAGATGTACTACAAAAAATCAGAGCCGCATAAAGCTTCTGTAACCGGAGATACCGTAGGTGATCCTTTTAAAGATACCTCAGGACCATCTATGAACATTTTAATCAAACTGATGTCGATTGTTTCACTGGTAATTGCACCTACCCTGGCGCAAGTATTCGGGACTAAAGACGTTAATCACGGTAAGTCTAAAAAGGCAAAGACTGAGCAAGTCGTAACGATCAATAAATAATTATTTAATATATTAATACCATGACCAGAGGTTGTTCCTGCCGGGACAACCTCTGGTATTTTGTGGTGGCTGACATTAACCTTACACAGACTGGTTGCTTTTGGATAAACAGTGAGTTTAAATAAGAAGCCACTATGTCAAATATTAAAAAAGAATAGTACTTTTATTTTTTATTCAAACCCTGAACTGCCATCCCAATATACTGATTTGATTGAAAGACCGATCGTACCATTTTTCAATTAAATCAAGCCCATGAAGCAATTTCTACTGCTACTTTCTACCTTTTTTTGTTTGGTGTTCCTGCAGGCTCAGACCTACGAAATTAACGGTCAGGTGTATAACGGGGGTTCCTTTTCTGAACCAGCCGGCTATTCCGAAACCTTTGTGCGTACTACCTCTACGCGGTTAAATTCGTTTACTTATCACCACCAAAGCCCTGTATTCAGGGTAAATTTTAATGAAGCCTGGTTGACGGATCTGTCGCCTATTTTTCCAGAGGCATTGGGGAATAACACAGACAACTTCAACTACCAGGGAAATAACACAATTTCCGGAGAAAACGCCGTCTTCTTTTTTGACTATTTGAATTTCAATATTGGGCAGGGAAACACTATGTTTCTCAATAACCGAAATGAGGCTTTTCATGGAGACCCTGACTATTATCTGGGACAACCCAAGGGCAGCATCGTTATTTTCCGCCATTGGAATTCGCATGACGGGATCACTACTACCAATAGAAATTATCCGGTTAGCGGGGCAATGGTTTTTGCTAACAATGCGGGTTATTCCTATCCTGCAAGTGTCACTAATTTAAGCCATGTAAACGGATTTGTTAGTGAATACAATGTTGAAATAGACAATGTACCAAGAGGACATGGCGGCACCTTCATATTTCCTGTAGGTGATGGCTCAAAAGCTTATCCTTTGCAACGACAAGGAAATTTTGAAGAATCAGGCAAAACAATTACTGTGGGATGGGTAAATGGCAACCCTAATACGACCCCGGATCCTACCGGTAACGGACAAACTAACTATACCTCAACGCCTTTTTTAGAAAGTGGAATATTATCTATAACCACCATAGGTTTTTGGGATTGGCATGTACAACTGGAACACGATCCTTTCCTTCCCAATCCCCCCTTTCAAGCCACATGGCTACCCCACGCACAAACAATTACGGTAACCATGCCAGATTTTAGCCACCTGCCTGTTAATGAATCAGACCTAAGGCTGGTTGGGTATAACCCGGCACTCAGTCGTTGGCAAAACCTGAGTGGCGGAAACGGTGCAACCGGTTCATCGCTCTCTGGTATTATTCCTGCCAATACAGTGATTACAGCTTTGGCGGTTGGTAGTATTACGGCTGTATTACCGGTGGAGTTTGCCGGCTTTACAGCAACGATCAGAGACTGCCACACATTACTTGAATGGCAAACAGGAATGGAGCAAAACAATGCTCACTTTCTCGTGGAAAGAAGTAATGATGGTGTTCGGTTTGACGTTATTGCCACTATAGCTTCTAAAGGAAACAGCAGCAGTTTACAGTCTTATGTATACAAAGATATGGCACCATCATACGGAGTTAATCATTACCGGATAAGGCAGGTTGATTTTGATGGGAAAAATACCGCAACATCCATTAAGACGGTACGTGTACAATGCGACAAACAACAAGGGTTCAAAGTATATCCTAACCCGGCAATTGGTGACATAAGGATTGAAATAGCCAAAACTGTCAAACAGGTAAACATAATTGCGATCAACGGTAAAGTTGTCTTGTCGCAAGTACCCGCTATTTCAGGCGCCGGAATTTTACGAGTGCCACTGATGCAACTGCCCGCAGGTATATATATTGTGCAACTGTTGTATAACGATGGATTGACAGACACTCAAAAAATATTAAAACAGTAAATATTTTTGAGTAAACTCAAAGTTATCCAGGCAAAGAAAGTATAGCCTCTTTTACCATGCAAAAGTGTTTCCGTACCCCTACAGGTTCCGGGAGCACTTTTGTCTCTTTTAAAAACCTTTGAGAAGGTAACACCATCGCAATGTGTTATTGCCAACAATGTATTATCTTCAATACACTACTTTTCTATTACTACAATCTATTAATATATGATCAGGCAACACTTAATTATACTTTTCGTGTGCAGCAGTTTGTTTGCCCAAGCGCAAAAAGCCGATAGTTCCAATATACCCAAACCTTTTAACTGGAAAGATGTAGCGACCTGGAAAGCAATCAGCTTTAATGTATCGATATCTCCGGATGGCAACTGGGTAGCGTATCCCCTATTGGCAAGAGAAGCAAATGGAGATCTGGTAGTGCAACATGCTAAAGATACCACTCAACGAAAGTATACTATCGGAAGTACCCAATACGCAGAATATCAATTTTCGGAAGATGGCAGATGGATTGCTTTTAAAGAGTACAATTCTTTTAGCGAACAAAAAGCTGCAAAAAAAGTCCCCGGTAAACAATTGTTCAACAAACTTCATTTAGTAGAACTAAGTTCTGGCAAAAAAACAACCATAGAGAAAGCCGATGCCTTTAGTTTTAACGGAAAGACCGCTTCTATGCTGGCAGTTTCGGTTACGAAAGACAACAATAACAAAGCTGCTGGCGCCGACCTTCTTTTGGTAACGCTCAGTAATGGAAAAATTCAGAATATTGGCAATGTGGGAGAGTATGCGTTTAATAAAAAGGGGGATTGGCTGGTGTATGCTATAGAAGCAAGCGAGAAGGCAGGCAATGGATTACAACTCCTGGATATTGGTGTTGGAAAAATAACAGTATTGGACAATGATACGGTTACTTATAAGTCGATCTCCTGGGTGGACGAGGGAGACGCCTTTACAGCACTGAAGATGAAAAAGGACGATAAATTTAAGTCGGAACGCGGAGCCGTAGTAGGCGTGAAACTCTTACAAAAAAATCCCCGGGTGTTTATTTATAATCCTGTGGAAGATTCTTTACATTTTCCCAAGGGCTATACAATCAGCGGCAACCGTGCACCTTATTGGTCTGATGATCAAAAACGATTTCTTTTTGGCATAGCCCGTCTCGAACCTGTTGCAAAAACAGCAGTCGATAGTGTCAATAAAGACACCGTTAAAACAGCAGTGCTGACAGACTCCGCAAAACTATCGAACCTTCAGAAGGACACAACGATTAAATCAGTTGCCGATTTAAAAAAGGCGTTGGAAAAAATGGAGACTACTGCCAAACTCACAACTCCTAAAAAAAATGAAGCAGACAAACCCGATATGGCCATCTGGCATTGGAAAGATAAACGTTTGCAGAGTCGCCAGCAGGTGCAGGAACAGCGGGATAAAAACCTAAGCTATGTGGTGGCTTACAATATAGAAACGAAAAAAATATTACAGTTAAATGATAGCACCGCTGATCAGATTAATATTTTGCCAAAACATAAATATGCGATTGCCACAGATATCAGGAATTACGAGTTAGACATGAACCTTGATGGACGTTATTATGCCGACCTGTATATCGTAGATATTGTAACGGGCGAGAAAAAGTTATTTGCAGAAAAAATGTATATCCCGGGCTACAGTTCTTCCCCCAATGAATCTCCGGATGGGTTGCAATTTAGCTTTGGAAGAGACGGACATTTTTATGTACATAATATACCTGCAGGCATTAGTGTCAACATTACAGAAAAAATACCCGTGAGCTTTATAGATGTTGAGGACGACCA
Source organism: uncultured Terrimonas sp. (assembly GCA_964604365.1). Taxonomy (GTDB): domain Bacteria; phylum Bacteroidota; class Bacteroidia; order Chitinophagales; family Chitinophagaceae; genus Agriterribacter. The sequence goes on along the minus strand of CAZRYS010000043.1, from coordinate 12,490 downwards.
CAATGTGGATAAACCGCTGACCGAGATAATGGGTTGGAGCAGTGATAGCAAATATATTTTTATCAATGATGGTTGGGATATATGGCAAATACCTGTAAACACGAAACTGACTGCTGTAAACCTGACGCAAAATGGTCGCAAAGAACAGATACGATATCAATTTCGGTATAAGGTAGACCCGGATGAAAAAGGATACGATACTAAGCAACCGTTTTTTGTCAGAACTTATGGAGAGCGAACAAAAAAGATGGGCATAGGAAAAATAGAAAACGGAAAGAACGGATTACAACCAGGTGTAAAACAGCTGATATGGGACGATATCTCAATAAGGAGCTTCAGTAAAGCTAAAAATGCGAATGCCTTTTTATATGCAAAGGAAACGTTTAATCAACCCACAGAATATTTTGTAGCCGGAGAAACGTTGGCAAATGGTAGGCAGGTAACAAAAAATGCAACCGAAGCAACGAAGTACAGTTGGAGTGCTGGTGTGCAGTTAGTCAACTATGTTTCTGATAAGGGCGACTCATTGCAAGGAGCCTTGTTTTTACCGGCAGGTTACGAAAAGGGTAAAAAATATCCCACCGTTGTATACTATTACGAAAAAATGTCGCAGACACTCCACCAATATAGTAGTCCGGATTATCCGGGCGGTGCCTGGCACCCCAACATATATACAAGTAACGGCTATGCAGTATTTATGCCCGATATCGTATATACGTTAGACGATCCGGGAATGAGTGCGGTATGGTGCGTGTTGCCGGCTGTAAAAGCAGCTATACAAACAGGAGTGATAGATGAAAATGCGATCGGCATACAGGGGCATAGCTGGGGTGGCTATCAAACCTGCTTTCTCTCTACCCAAACCAATATGTTTAAGGCTGCCGCTGCTGGTGCACCACTTACTAATTTGGTGAGTATGTACGATCTCATCTATTGGAATTCCGGTGGCGGTAATATGTCAATCTTTGAAGCATCGCAGGGTAGGTTCAGGGGTGGACCGTGGGAAAATTGGGATGCCTATTTGCGTAACTCACCTGTTTATCATGTAAAAAAAGTGACAACTCCAATATTGCTTATGCACAACGATAAGGATGGGGCTGTCGACTTCACACAGGGAATCGAATTCTACAGTGCCTTACGCCGCCTGCAAAAACCTGTTATCCTGCTGCAGTATAGAGGCGAGAATCACGGGTTAATGAAAATGGAAAACCGGAAAGATTATGCCATACGTATGATGCAATTTTTTGATCATCATCTAAAAAAGAAACCTGCCCCTGCATGGTTAAAAGATGGTATTGAAAGATTAAATATGGAAGAACATCTGGAAGACACTGCGTTTTAAATGCTAATTGGCTAAGACCGGCTGATGATATATAAGGGATAAAGATTGTCGTTACAAAAAAAGTAAAAAATTCAAAAAGCGAATGCCGCATTGGTTTTATTCCCCGTGCTCGTATCGGTACGAGATGAGACTGATTCATTACTTTTGTCGGGCATCCGTTATATTTCCATAATAGCCAACTTTTACTATCAGACAAATAAGCCATCAACCGCTTTCAAAAAACAAGGGTGGCAAGGGAAATATCCCATACCACCCATTTATATATAGGTATAGATTAGTATCTTGTTTTCAAGACAATTTTACCAAGCTCTTTGATTTCATCCTGGGAAGTAAAATATACGTTTCCCTTCTTTGAAATCACCTGCCATGCAATGGTGCTGGTAATATCATCGATTGTATCCGGAAGCGTTCCATCGGCTACTATTTCGAAATTTCGTTCATCTATCATTTTTACCGGCTGACTAAAATCCTGGTGAACAATGAGGGTTTCGCCTCTACCATCAATTGCCGCCCGAAATATTTCCTGCAGATCTGTGAGAACATTTGCTTTGGCTACAGCTTCTTTCATGTCTTCTATCGCCTTTGCCCGTTCCTGGTGCTGCAACAACTTCACTACCTGCCAGGCTTGCGCTGCAACTTGGTGTTTGGCTGTATTATTATAATCAATTGCAGCATGCCCGATGTACATTGCGGGTCTATCGGCTACTTCTAATAATTTAGTATAATTATCTTCAGTACAAATAACGACACAAGGCAAATCCGTTTCATTAAAAACCCTTACCAAGGCCTTATCCACCTTGTTTAAAAACTCCAGCAGCAAATTGTCTATATGTTTAGAATCGCTCCCCTTATCGGGGAACGTGTTATAATGAAGATTTTCTGAAAAAGGAAAATCATCGTTTACGATTTCACCGATGATGGTGTCGTTCTGTACCTCGTATAATTGCACACCACTTTGCGACAGCAATGCCGCCAGGTAGTTGACACTTCGGTTGTAGTCCTTTATGATTGACCGAACGGCAAAACTTTCAGATATATGAACCCCTTCATTGCTTGATGGCCAGGAAGAATTAATAATTTCTTTGGTATCGTTTGATAAGAAAATATGCAGGCTGTCGAGATTATAATTTATGTCGATTTCCGAGTCAACATTTTCTATTTTTTCCAGTAATGACGCCACCGGTCTTTTACCAAACTCTTCCACTACCCGCTCCCACGCTTGCTTGAGGAAATTCTTCAATACTATCTCATCCTTAAGATTATCCGGATGGGTACGATGCGTATTGAGCGATATGCTTACACAAGGAGAATTGTGCTCCAATGCCAACCTGCTTAACTGTTCTTTAAGAGCCATATTATTATTTTTTATGAGTAAATATTAAATTTTCGTAACCATAAAAATTCCAAAACTCCCGAATTGATTTTTAGAAAATATAATTCCTTATTTCTTTTATAAACGCCTTTACTATAACTAGCCAAAAACAATAAACCTTAGGCAGTTATTAATATGACAGCAACATTACAACCATTAGTTGTTACGATGCTTATCCCCGCTAAAAACCTCCGCTATTCAAGGTTTAATGAGCAACAGAGAATATGATTTAAAATGGGGATTCTAATTTTCTGGACGGGATTAGAGGAAACAAATAGTCCGAAAATAAGACTATCGAAATTTGTGGCTTATCTGTTCATTAGATGTTTTACTAACGAACAGATAACAACTCTTAAATTACCGGGTACAGATTTCTGCTGCTAAGATGGTCCTATACACCCATAAAACAGATTGACAATATAATATCCCACAAATATAGAAACCGGTAACGAAAGCAAGATCTTTTTTTCAGAATAATTTGTTAGCGTTTCAACAATGAGCAATCCTACAAATCCATTTCCGGAAACCTACGAACAAAATAGAGAAACAACTATTGCGCCACGATTTGTTTTCAGGGAAAACGTTAAATATTTTCGGTTTTCAAAAAGTATTTATCTTCTTATCAAAGCAAACAAGAACAACACCTTAGCCGGTACGTATAACCATTACCGGAAGAATAAACCCCTCAAAAAAGAATCTGAAAGTAATGTGTGGCTTTTCAGGGAGTCTTTTGCGCAGGAAGGGGCAGGGAAAGCCATTATTCATTCCACTTAAAGAAATGGTATTACCGGAACCGTTTTCCGCTCTTTCAAAAAATGCCGCCGGACAAGATGCATTCTATAGATCTGCGCTATTTAAAAATGGGGATGCTAATGCCTATACCGTTGCCGAAAATACCGGCATTCCGGGTATGCATCTACAAGAAAAACCCGATTTTCCGGAGTTTTAGATTTTTACATTGTTTACCCTAAAAACTATCGTTGATTAACTGGGTTGGAAATCCACTTAGCATATTGGGTTGCTCCGAGAAAAACAGGTTTTTCGGGAGTAAGCGTTGTTTTCTGTAGCACGATACCGGAATAAGGAGCGTTTACATCCACTTCTACCTCAATCGGCTTATTCGTTATTTTCAGATACTGTTGTATCCATTCACTAATACTAAATTGTTCGGGACCGCCAATCTCCAATATTTTGTTAGCAGGCTCGCCTGCTGCTACGGTAGCCATAAAGGAAGCCACTTCCGCACTTGCAATAGGCTGTATCAGGGCATTTGACAATCTAACCCTTCCATCCAGTGTACTCATTGCCACAATACCACCAGCAAACTCAAAAAATTGCGTTGCGTGTACAATGGTAAAGGGAATACCGGAGGCTCTAATCAAATTTTCCTGCACTTGCTTCGCTTTGAAATAACCACTCTCCTGCATTCTTTCCGTTCCTACTACCGACAATGCTATGTGATGCTGTACACGGGCTGCTTTCTCTGCCCGCATCAGGTTCTCGTTAGACGTTTTGAAAAAATGCATGACCGCTTCGTCTGCAAACGAGGGTGCGTTGGAAACATCTATTACCACCTTTGCGTTTTCGAGTGCTTCTTCCAGCCCTTCGCCGGTAAGCGTATTCACGCCCGTATTGGGTGACGCAGCAATGACTTGATATTTTGTTTTTAGACTCACAGTAAGCTGACTACCAATGAGCCCGGTTCCACCAATGATTACAATTTTCATGATTTACAATTTTATGTTATTGATAGATCAAAGGTGGCGATGCCGCAATCAAAGAAACTTAAACCGGTTTAAGAAATACGTTTTTTGCGTATTTCGCTTAAATATTCAGGTGTAAATCCAAGAAAAGAGGCGATAAGATATTGCGGTACCCGTTGTACAAATTCAGGGTGTTTGTGTTCCAATTGAAAATAGAACTCTTCTTTGGAGAGCGAAAAAATGTATTGCACCCGCACCTGCATAGCCGCATAGGCCCTTTGGTAAACAAAGCGGAAATAACGTTCCATAACAGGAAACGCTGCGACGAGGGTTTCCTGATTTTCCCAGCTGATGTAGAGTATCTCAGCCTTCTCCACCGCCTGGATATAATGTTGGGACGGCACTTGGTGCTCGTACGCAGTATTGTCGGTAAGCCACCAGGTTTCTATGGCGAATTCAGTGGTTTGCTCCACGCCTTTTTCTGTAATGAAAAATTTTCGGAGCATTCCCTTCAACACGAAATAATGAAACCGGCACACCTGCCCCTCTTCCAACAGATTTTCCTTTTTTGCAACAAGTTTGATCTGGAAATATTGTATTATTTCCAAGAAATCCTCATCGGAAATGTTGATAAATTTTTGCAAATGCTGTCTAAATATTGGGGACATATTAAAGCGTTGAAGGTTGTCTGAAGGTACAAGATAAATTTATTTGTTTGCCAAGCCCGGGCGGTTCGTTCTCTTTCTTGGAAGAAACAACACATCCTGTAAAAATGAACCCAGAAAAAACGCGCATAAAAGTTGAAAATTTTGCGCTCAGACGTTTTTTATTATTGCCGAATATCCCCGAATTTTGCTCAAATATTTAAAAAACGGCGGCAGTTATGATAGCGTCGAAGAAATAGATACGATGATGACCAACAAACTCAAAAAAAACGGGAAAAACAGAATGAAATGAAGGACTATGGTTGTATGCAACAGCGAACCGTTGAGGTTTTTTTTTATGGTCGCACCTGAAGTTTTTATAGATATGACAAAAGTTGCAAAAGAATAATTTATGAAACCAAATCCACAAAACATATTAGACAAACCCAATAGCAATACCGTGTTTATGGTCTGGAATTTTAAAGGGGATGTTTCTGTGCTAGACGTCTTCCAACGGGTGTGTGACTTAGTAGTTAATCTCAACCATTCGGCAAGAATTCGTTTTCCGGAAGATACCGCAAGCGTGGTGATGGGTATAGGTTTTGATGCCTGGCATAAATTGAAATTGCCGCAACCCTTACCCAAAGAATTGGAAACATTCCGGCCGACTGTAGGAGCGAAACATGTAGCTGTCGCCACTTCGGGGGATTTGCATTTCCATATCCGTTCGCAGCAGATAGGCTATTGTTTTGATTTGTCGGCAGCCATCACCGATGTGTTGAATAGTGTAGCAGAATGTGTGGAAGAAGTGCATGGATTCCGGTATTGGGACGGACGGAGCATTTTGGGGTTTGTGGATGGCACCGAAAATCCGCAGGGCGATGAACGGACAGATTTTGGATTGATAGGTGAAGAAGATGCAGATTACCAGGGTGGCAGTTATCTGTTTGTGCAAAAATATGTACACAATATGCAAGCCTGGAGGGCGTTGCCGGTTTCCGAACAGGAAAAAATAATGGGCAGAAGTAAGACAGACGACATCGAAATGCCGGACGAAGAAAAACCAACAAATTCGCATTCGGCGTTGGCAAATGTGGGCGACGACTTCAAAATCATCCGCGACAATATGCCTTTTGGCAATGTCGGGCAGGGCGAAGCCGGGACTTATTTTATCGGTTATGCCCGTACATTCAGCACCATACAAAAGATGCTTACCAATATGTTTATCGGCAACCCTGAAGGTAATTACGACCGTATTCTGGATTTCAGCACCGCCAAAACAGGCAGCTTGTTTTTTGTGCCGACAATGGATATGTTGGAGGATTTTTCAGGATGATTTCTATAACCAAAAGGGTCCTGGTTATGTGGGAAACACAGTCTCAAAAAAATATCCAAAACGTTATACACCTTTAATAATTTTTTGCCTATGCTGGTACCCCCACTTCTCCATAGCCGATAAAACATCGTTAAGGGTCTTGCTGTAGGCGGTCAGTTCGTATTGAACCGTAACGGGTTTGGTGTTACAAACTTCACGGCTTACCAAACCATTCATCTCCAATTCATGTAATTCTTTTGACAAAATACGCGGTGAAATACCTGCCTCTCTCGACAATTCGTTAAACCCTTTTTTTCCGCTTCTTAATACCGAAAGTAATACCAACTTCCATTTACCCCCCACCACATCTAAAGTATCCCGTATCGCCAATTTAGCTTTTGCACATCTTTCAATTGTATGTTTTGCCATATACTATTCTTTTTGTAAGTACTATCCTTTATGTAACAGATAACAAAAATATAGCAATTCTCAAGACATTTGCATCAGTACAAAAAATTAAAATCATATGTCACAAAAGGCAATTAAGATCACAGGATGGACGCTGACCATCATTTTAGCGTTTCTAATCACAATGAGTGCTTTTATGAAACTTACCCAAAATGAAACAGCATTGACCCAAGCTGCCGCTTTCGGTTTTAATGGCTCGTCCTATTTATTTATTGGTGTTATAGAAATCATTTCACTAATACTGTTCATCATCCCGAGAACCGGCATTCTCGGAACACTCCTATTAGCAGCCTATCTGGGTGGAGCCATTGCCACTCACGTGCAACACCATGATCCCATAGCGATGGCGGTTGCCATACAAATTGTATTGTGGATCGCTGCCTTTCTTCGATTTCCCGAATTAAAGCAAAGACTATTAACGAGTAACACCAATTGATCTATTCTATCACGACGACTATTGTATTTTCCGCATCTTTGTTCACTGCTCCCGCTTATAAAAAGCACAGCGAACAAAGCCGGATGACAACAATAGTATTCTTTCAGTTTTTCAAACAACAATCAAATGAAACAACGTTTTATATCACATATTACAGACCCTCCCTGGCACCAGGGCTTCCTGGGTGCCGGTCACAAAGCCAAAGCAGTATTGGATGGTATATCTTTTCAGTCCTCTGATCCCTTTATTGTGTTTATGGATGACAGACTCAACCTTCCTGGCGGAGAACCTGTTGGTGGACCACACCCGCATGCCGGCTTCGAAACGCTGACACTGGTTTTAAAAGGCAATGAAAAAGATTGGCATACCGGAAGTTTTGAATTGATGACTGCAGGTAAAGGTATTATACATACCGAAGAACTTACAGCAGAACAAAACCTACATATTTTGCAAGTATGGCTGGCATTGCCGCCAGATAAAAGACATACAACACCCTTCTGGCAAAAAATGCTGTTGGAAGATGTACCAACGCTAAAAACAGAAAACGCCGAAATACGTATTTACAGCGGCAGTAGCAATGGTTTGACCTCTCCATTGAAAAACCTTACACTACTTACGCTGATTGATTTCAACATAAAAACCAGCCAAACCGTAATGCAAGAATTGCCTGCAAAGCATAACGGATTGATTTATGTATTGGAAGGCAGCATACAGGTTGGCGACAAAATCATCAAAGCAGGACAAGCAGGATGGCTCAACAAATCCGCAGACAAAACAGAGAACGAAATTACATTTAACATCCTGGAAGGGAATGCCCGCTTTGTTCTCTACGCAGCTCAGCCGCATAATGTTCCTATTGTTTCACACGGACCATTTATCGCAGACTCAATGGAGGACATTACCCGCTTGTACAAAGAATACCGCAATGGTGATATGCCGCACCTGAACGATCTACCAAAAGAACAAAAGTTAATATTGAGTACAACAAAAGCCAGTATGTAAGCACCGGTGTTTGTTTTTTGTATTCCCTGCACCCTATTCAATCGCAGGATTTATTCACCTTTAGGAATCATTTAAAGAATTCGAAATTACCAGGGACGCCATTTTGTTTTTTAACAACTGATTCGAACGATTGAGTAGATTCAAATCCCAATTGATAAGCAATTTCAATTATGAAGAGTTCCTTTGCAGACAGGATTCTTTTTATGCCGTTCTCCTGTATAAATTATAATCTGTTTAAGATACTAGGAAGTGGCATACCACACACAATGGTGCCTGCTGATTAATTGTTCCAATGTTTGTCATTTTTTCATTTCGCTTCTTACTATGAAAATTCACTTCCTTATAGTCGTTCAATATACTATTTCGTCACCACTCCGCAGGGTGCAACTATCCTAAATAGAGATTGAATACCTGCTCTTCAATATTTGATACCTGCAGTTGATGACAGCATTATTAGTAACAATTAGTTGTTTTTAGTTAGCGAATCCTTCGTTTCAGGTAGGGAAAAATATACAATCATTATCCACCTTTCTCCATTGCCCGTGGATAGGTATTCCCACATCTTTGCACTATCAAATTAACAATAACATTTAAACAATTTAGAAATGAATCGTTCAGCAAAAGCCGTTTGGAACGGCACTATCAAAGAAGGGAAAGGAACCCTTAGCACCCAAAGTCTGACTCTGGATAAAACGCCCTATTCGTTTGTCACAAGATTTGAAAATCAATCGGGAACCAATCCCGAAGAGTTAATGGCAGCGGCTCATGCAGGTTGTTTTACGATGAAACTTAGTGCAGATCTTACAGGCGCCGGATTTGTGCCCCAGGAATTAACGACGCAAGCCATAGTTTCATTGATGAACGGTGTTATTACCCAATCAGCGCTTAGCCTCGAAGCCAAAATCCCGGGAATAACCGAAGAACAATTTCAGGAAATAGCTGCAAATGCCAAAGCGACCTGCCCGGTAAGCAAAGCTTATAATCTGGAAATAACCTTAGAGGCACACCTCATTTCCACTACTTAATCAACCTTTTAATACCATTCAAATTTTAAAAAATGAAAACAATAATTGCAATTATGGGCTTATTTACCGCCTTGTTATCTAATACGACAGTTTTTTCACAAGGGAAAAGAGTACCAGCATCTGCCGGAAGAGCAGAATTTATTGAAGTAGAAAAAGGAGTAAAACTTCATGTTACAGATATGGGAGATGGACAACCTATTGTATTGATTCACGGATGGCCATTGAGTGATGCTATGTATGAGTACCAGTACCAATATTTATCCCGAAAAGGTTTCAGGGTGATTGGCATTACGCTTCGCGGTTTTGGTCAATCAGACAAACCATATGGAAAGTACGATTTTGATGTTTTTTCAGACGACATAAAGGTTGTTTTGGAGAAATTAAATATTCAAAAAGCAACATTGGGGGGCTTTTCGATGGGAGGTGCCGTAGTCATCCATTATGTAACAAAATATAACGCAGCACACGTAAGTAAATTGGCTTTATTCGGTGCAGCAGCACCGTCCTGGAAACAGCGCGAGGGTTTTCCCTATGGATTGCCAGACGCAGATATAGAAGGGTTAATAAAAGCTACAATGACGCAAAGACAGGATTTAATAGCGGGTTTCGGAGCGGGTTTTCCAGCGAAAGAAGGGAATATTTCCAAAAACATGGAAAAATGGTTGGAAAATATAAACCTCGAAGCATCTCCCTACGCAATTACAGAGTCTATCACTGCACTTAGAGATTTAGACCTGCGGCCCCAACTTTCAAAAATCAATATTCCCGTTGCTATATTTCACGGTGTGTATGATAAGAATTGTCCCTTCGTTTGGGCCGAGCAATTACAAAAAGGTATAAAAAACGCAACCCTTATCAGATTTGACAACAGCGGTCACGCCCTATTTGTGGAAGAAATGGATAAGTTTAATACCGAGCTGGAGAAATTTGCAGCGTAATAACAATTGAGACATTAGGAGAACAAAATGGCTTTGCTCGCCTAATGTCTCCTATTTCAATGGCTGTATCGAAATTTTATTTTTGTATCTTTAAGCGTACTATTTTCATAAGATGTCAAGCGAACAACTATTTCAGAGTGATCTAAAAACCTTAGGACTTACTACGCTAAATAAAGAAACTGGTCATTACATCAACAACGATACGTACAAACAATACATAAAAGTTTTGTTCCTTCCTGGGGGATATAGGCTACAAATAGACTTAATAGAATATTCGATTAAACAGCCTTGTTTGTTTTTTGTAGCCCCTAATCAATTTTTGCAACTAGAGCAAACAGGGGCAAAAAAGGGGTATTTCATTTTTTACAATCGTGATTTCTATTGCATTCAAATACATGATGAAGAAGTGGCCTGTGATGGATTACTGTTCAATAATATCCACAATATGCCTATGGTAGTACTGAACGAGCATGAGGTTCCTTTTTTTACCTACATCTTTAATCAGATGTCCTATGAGTTTGGTTTAAAAGATGTTTCGTTAGAGGAGATGATTCGTACCTATTTGAAGCAATTGTTTATTAAAGCTGCCCGCCTGTGGAAGCAACAAAATCTAAATGGTAAGCTTGTTCAGCAGAACACTGACCTGGAGTTTTTCAGAAAATTCACTTTGCTGGTAGAAAAACATTATAAGTACAAACATAACGTTGCTGAATATGCGGAACTATTGTTCATCGCTCCAAAGACCATCACCCATAAATTCAAAAGGCTTAACCTGCCACAACCCAACGACATCATTAAAAACAGGATTTTATTGGAAGCCAAGCGACTATTGGTACACACGAACCGAACAGCAAAGGAGATAGCGTATGATCTAGGCTATGACGATCCGGCTTACTTCAGCAGACTATTCGCGCAGAAAACAGGCGAAACACCTTCTGGTTTTAGAACAAAATTCCTTTCTGAAAATTAGCCCTAAATTTCCACACCTGTCGTTCGCATAAAGCTATACCCAAAAGGAGCTGTAAAAATCATCCGGGTTGTTTAAAAGCTACATCAAAATATTATTAACAGGCTGTACAGCGGCAGGAAGGTTCTTTTCATCCAGCATTTCCTTCATGTCAATCTCTATCATTACACTAATCTGTGTGACGGGAACATCATTAGCACTGCCTTCAAAAGGATTCATGGAACTATCACCTACGGCATCCAGGGTAATAAAAGTCCAGCCAACAATAGTTGTAAAAGGAATGATGAAGTAAATGCTATATCCTTCTAAAAAAGTACCATCGCCTAAATGATTAAATTCCCGCAACAAGCCAAACGGCAGCAAAATCACAAACAGGTATAACAAGTAGGCGGTTATAGAAGCAAAGTTTCTGGGATACGGAAAGTTTTTGATGCGTTCGGCTTTGCCCTGCTGCTCGTACAAACTTTCAACACTTCTCTGCATCTGCATTTGTTGAAAATCTGTAAAAATGCCTTCTCTATGTAGTTGATTGATGGTTTCCGATTGTAGTGCCAATAATTGTGAAGCCCTGTTTTTTTTGCTCATCAGGTAATCGAAATCTGTTTGCGACAAAAAAGGTTTGACGGCATTTTCGAGGGATGTTTCTTGTTCGGGAACAGTGTATACATTGTTTCTGTATTCATTATAGCGAGCCTCGTCCATCGTTTCCCATTTACGGGATTCGCGAAGTTGGTAACGCAAAAATGTGAGCCAGGCAAAGTGACGATTAAAAAAAAGCCGCGTTACTTCACTTTGTTTTCCGCCGGAAAAATCCCGGGCCTTCGTAGCAAAACTTCGACTATCATTTATGATGGCTCCATATATCTGCCGGGCTTCCCAAAGCCGGTTGTAGCTCGCATTATTTTTAAATCCGACAATGAAGGCCACTGCGGTGCCTAACATAGCAATGGGCAACCAGGAAATGGCTATAAAAGTAACGCCGCTACAAAATAATAATGTTGGCACCATGGAAATGAACAGGCATTTATATATGTCCCGCCTGCTCCAATGAATAAACTCTTTTAAACTATAACGTTTAGCGATATTCATATCTATTTACTTTTATTACTGCGTTACCGGTTGGCTCCATTCCTGCTATATCCAAATTTAATGCCGTTTAGTTGAGGTTTTATTTATACTCGAAACGGATTTATTTCAAAACTTTCATTCAATTTTCTTCGATACTTTTGCGGAAAAAGTATCCAAAAGCCGCCGGGGAATTATTACACCCAATTCCCC
>CAZRYS010000042.1:0-42056 GCA_964604365.1 uncultured Terrimonas sp. | reverse complement strand
TGCACCTATCGCCGTTGAGAAAGCACAGGAAATGCAAAAGCAGGTAGATAAGCCTACTCCCGAAGGCGAAAAAGTAATGAAAGAACACGAAGTAAAAATCGAACAGAAACAAGAAAATCAAAAAGATATGGCAACAACACAAACAACACCTGAAAAAAGCGAATACCGCTATAAGCCGGAGCAGATTGATTGGGATACAATGAACAATCTCGGATTAAGTAAGGAATACCTTGAAAAAAGGAACCTCCTTGAACCTTTATTGAAAGGCTATAAAACCAATGAACTCTTACCGATAGGCGTTAACCTCGGCGGTACTATCCTCCGCACGGATGCCCGTTTGTCTTTACAGCAAGCCGAAGATGGAAAAGTTGTAGTAGGAATACACGGCATCAAAAAAGAACCTAATCTCCACTCTGAATTTTTCGGACACAAATTTACGGATGAAGACAAGAAAAACCTGCTCGAAACGGGTAATATGGGTCGTGTGGTTGATTTGAAAAATACCAAAACAGGCGAGCTAATGCCATCCATTATCAGTATAGACAGGCTGACGAACGATGTAATTGCATTGCGGACGGACTTTATAAAAATTCCCGATGAAATTAAGGGTGTAAAATTGGACGATGCTCAAAAGCAAACCTTAATGGAGGGCAAACCGCTAAAGTTAGATGGTATGATTTCCACAAAAGGAACTGAATTTTCGGCAACGGTACAATTCAATGCAGACAAACGTTATGTGGAGTTCCTTTTTGACCGCAATAATTCCAACAGGCAAAGCCAAAGCAACGGGCAAACTCAAAACAACGGGCAAAGTAATCAGCAAAACCAACCGCAGGAAGCTCCAAAAACATTCCGTGGCAAGGAACTGACCGACGAGCAACATAAGGATTTCAAAAACGGTCAAACCATCTACATTGATGGATTGAGGGATAAGAAAGGGCAACCTTATCAGGGCTATATCACTTTCAATGCGGAAACGGGAAAAACAAACTTCCAATTTCCAAGCCAGGTTAAGGCACAGGCAAAACCTGCCGAAGCCCACAAAACGCAAACTGCCGTCAATTCGGAGGGCAAAACCAACGAAGCGACCAAAAACATCAACGAGCCTTTGAAGTCGGGACAGCAAAGCCCTAAAAACAAACAACAGCAGGAACAACAGGAAAAACCCAAAGCTCCTGCAAAGTCCAAAGGCAGAAAAATGTAGTAAAGTATGAAAACAATAATCGCAGAAAAACCAAGCGTAGCAAGGGAAATAGCCGGACTTGTGGGAGCATCCGATAAAAAGGACGGCTACCTGACAGGTAACGGCTATTTTGTTACGTGGGCATTCGGTCATTTAATAGGATTGGGAATGCCCGAAGATTACGGGATTTCGGGATTTGACAAAGCAGCTTTGCCAATACTCCCAAACCCGTTTTTGCTGACCGTCCGAAAGATCAAAAAAGACAAAGGTTATACAGCGGATACGGGTGCATTAAAGCAACTGAAAGTCATCGAACAGCTTTTTAACCGTAGTAACAGCATCATTGTAGCCACCGATGCAGGACGTGAAGGCGAACTCATTTTCAGGTACATTTATGAATACCTGAAATGCAACAAGCCCTTTGAGCGGCTTTGGATTAGTTCGCTTACCGAAAAAGCCATTAAGCAGGGGTTTGATAACCTCAAAGACGGAAAAGAATTTGATGGATTGTATCAGGCGGCACAAGGAAGAAGCCGTGCCGATTGGCTCGTGGGCATCAATGCTACACAGGCGTTGAGCATAGCCGCAGGAAATGGCATTTATTCGCTCGGAAGAGTGCAAACGCCTACACTGGTTTTGATATGCAAACGCTATTTGGAAAATAAAAATTTCTCGGTAAAGAAATACTGGCAGATACAGTTATCGCACAACAAAGAACTGATAGATTTTAAAAGCATTTCCAAAACCAAATGGGAAGACCAAAAACTTGCCGATGATACGCTGAAATCCATTCAGCGAAGTAAAACGGCAACGGTTACATCGGTGGAAACCAAAAGTATTACAGAGCAACCGCCTCTATTGTTCGACCTTACTGGCTTGCAAAAAGAAGCCAACAAAAAGCTGAACCTTTCTGCGGAAGAAACGCTCAATATTGCCCAAAGCCTTTATGAAAGGAAGTTTATCACATACCCACGCACCGGAAGCAAGTACATTCCTGAAGATATGTGGGCAGAAATCCCCAACCTCGTAAGGGCTTTGCAGGACAGCGAAACCTGCAAGCAAGCCGTAGGGAAATTGAAATGGGGACGGTTCAATAAACGTATTGTAAACGATTTGCGTGTTACCGACCACCACGGATTATTGATTACTGATAAAATCCCATCAGCCCTGAACGCAAAGGAAAACTCCGTTTATGATATGATTGCCTTTCGATTGCTCGAAGCCCTTTCACAAGCCTGCATCAAAGAGATAACCGATGTAGGTTTACAAGCGTTGCATTATGATTTTACAGTAAAGGGTTGTAAGGTTATCGAAGCAGGCTGGCGTTCCATCAAAGGCAGTTTCTCCGATGATGATACCGAACCTGTACAGGATTTGCCCGAAATAAAAAAAGGCGATGAACTTAAAATAAAAGAAGCCTCCGTTTTGGAAAAGAAAACGAAACCGCCTGTATTATATACCGAAGCAGGGCTTTTGTCGGCTATGGAAAGTGCAGGAAAGGAAATCGAAAATGAAGACGAACGGAAAGCCTTGCAAAATATCGGTATTGGCACTCCGGCTACAAGAGCCGCAATAATTGAAACCTTGTTTACCCGCAATTATATCCAACGGGAAAAGAAATCCTTAATCCCTACCGAAAAAGGATTGCAGGTGTACGAATTGGTCAAAGACCGTAAAATTGCGGATGTGGCAATGACCGCCGAATGGGAATTGGCTTTGCAAAAAATCGAAAATAACGAAACAGATGCAGAGGCATTTCAAAAAGAAATGGAAACTTACGCCTCATCTATTACCAATGAATTGTTACAAGCTTCCATTGCCCAAAACAACCTGCCTAAATTGGTTTGCCCGAAATGCAAAAGCCAGCAACTCATTATCCGTGATAAAATAGTGAAGTGTCCTGATGAAGTTTGTAATTGGGTACAGTTCCGCAATGTGTGTGGCGTACAAATCGGCTTAGCCGATATTGAAAACCTTGTCAATAAAAAGAAAACTTCACTTATCAAAGGAATGAAAAGCAAAGCCGGAAAGAAATTCGATGCTTATATCGTGTTGAATGAGGATTGCAAAACCTCTTTTGAGTTTGCCAAAAATAAAAGCTACAAAAAGTAATGGAAAATAAGCCTACCATTAGCACAAAGGAAATCAGAAATCTGATTTATTCCATACGTGGAAGGCAAGTGATGCTGGATAGCGACCTCGCTTCCTTATATCAAGTGGAAACAAAAAACCTCAACAAAGCCGTAAAAAGAAATATTGAAAGGTTTCCCGTTTCTTTTTGCTTTCAACTGACCGAAGAGGAAGTTGAAAACTTGAGGTTCCAAATTGGAACCTCAAGTTTAAGCTACGGTGGAAGACGGTATTTGCCCTATGTTTTTACTGAACAAGGGGTCGCAATGGCTTCTGCCATACTCCGCTCAGATATAGCGGTTAAAGTCAGTGTTGAAATTATGGAAGCCTTTGTAGAAATGCGAAAAATGCTCATCAGCAATGCTTCGCTGTTCCATCGTTTGGACAATATAGAACTGAAACAATTACAAGCCGACCAAAAATTTGAGGAAATATTTAAGGCTCTTGAAAGCGACAAGCTCCACGCCGAAAAAGGTATTTTCTACAATGGGCAGGTATTTGATGCCTATACCTTTGTTTCCGATATTATCCGAAGTGCCAAAAGCTCCATTACCCTGCTTGATAATTATGTGGACGATACGGTGCTGACCTTATTGGGAAAACGCAATACCAATGTAACCGCTACTATCTACACAAAAAGCATCAGCAATCAGTTACGGTTAGACCTGCAACGCTACAATAGTCAATATCCGTCTATCGAAGTAGAGATTTTCTCCGATGCACACGACCGATTTTTGATTATTGACAGTACGGAACTGTACCATATCGGAGCATCACTGAAAGACCTGGGCAAAAAATGGTTTGCCTTTTCGAGAATGGATATTGAAATCGGTAGGATGCTTCAAATTTTAAACAAGTGAAAATAAAACCCCTCTGAAATTTCGGAGGGGTTAGTTTATAAGGTCTAATAAGTCAACGCAAGCCCTACACCAAAACCCATATCGCTATCGTAGTGAGTACGAATACCAATGTTTTTATTGATAATATACTTAAGCTCTCCCATATATTCCATATCAGTATTGACCATAAAGCCCGCTCTCAATCTTTTTGAAATCGGAATATCCTCACGCATCAACGACAATCGTACAATTCCATCGTGATAAACTTCTGCCTGAAAATTAACGAGCATTGGCAAGGTGTACATAAACCCTAAGCTAAAGGCTCTTCGTGTGTCTTTTTCATTCTTTTGTCCGAATAAATTGGTTTCGTGTTCGTCCATTCCCATTTTACGGTAACGCCAGTCAAAACCTATAAAGGGCATAAGCCACTGCATTTTTCCGATGTATCTTCCTAAATGTGTTTCTACTTCATAGCCGTGCATATCGTTGTAGCCTAAACGCCATTCTGTACCCAAAGACCATCTTGCATTTTGAAACATTGCTTCGCCATCGTTACCATTGGTTGCAAAATCATTCTGTGCCATAAAGTGCGGCATATTGCTTTCTCGCTGTAATTTATTGTAGGCTTGCTTTTTATTGGGCAAATACGGATTTTGATAATCGTCAACAGCAAATACCCTGTTCATCCCCGACATCATATGGTAAAGTATATGACAATGGAAAAACCAATCTCCCTCTTCATTTGCTAAAAATTCGATGGTATCTGTTTCCATTGGCATTATATCCAAAACATTTTTAAGTGGTGATTTTTCGCCTTTACCGTTGATTACCCTGAAATCAAAACCGTGCAGGTGCATCGGGTGGCGCATCATCGAATTATTGTAAATGGTGATGCGTAAAATTTCTCCTTTTTTTACAGGTATTTTATCGGTTTCAGAAAGTATTTTATTATCCATACTCCATACATATCGGTTCATATTTCCTGTAAGGGTAAACTTCAATTCTTTGACCGGAGCATCTTTAGGGAGTTCCGTATTGTAAGGAGATTGTAACATTGCATAATTCAGCGTTTTTATTTCTCCCAAAGCATTTGCATTGTAACGGTTGGGTTCATTATCCATATTCATATTGTGTTGGCTATGGTCTTCTTTAGGTTTAGCCTCTCCAGTAATTTCGGGATACATTACCACATTCATATCCATTTGGTTCAGGCTCATTTTCATACCCATATCGTCCAAATCTCCATTCATCTTCATCATATCGTTCATCATCTTCATCCCCTCAAAATATTTCAATCTTGGGAGTGGCAATATTAACTGTTTGATACCATTGCCTACAAAATAGCTTGCCGATTGTGTTCTGTCTTCGGTTGTGGCTAAAAACTCGTAGGCAACTCCATCGTCAGGAATTGTTACCACAATATCATAAGTTTCGGAAACCGCAATGATTAATCTATCTACCTCTACTGGCTCTACATCATTACCATCATTGGCTACTACTGTAATTTTACCGCCTGCATATCGTAACCAAAAATAGGATGATGCTCCGCCGTTTGATACTCTTAATCTTACTTTATCTCCTGCTTTTAGTGTTTTGCCATCAACTGTTTTTAAATCGGTAGTATGATTTCCGTTGATTAATATTTTGTCATAATACACATCGCTTACGTCCATTGCCAACATACGTTTCCATTCGTTGGTCAATTTGGTTTTGAAATTTCCCTCTCTGATGGCTTCCGCATAGGACTGTGTAGCGTTCTTTTTTATCGCTGCCCAATCATTGGCGTTGTGCAACATACGGTTAATGTTATCGGGATTTAGGTTTGTCCATTCGCTTAAAATGATGGGTACGGTAGGTAAATCATCAATTCCTTTTCTAAAGGTTTTATCGTCATCACGCTTTTTCATCACAAAACTGCCATACATTCCAATCTGCTCCTGCAAACCTGAATGGGAATGATACCAATGCGTTCCGTGTTGGATAATCGGAAAACGATAGGTGTATGTTGCTCCTGCTTCAATAGGCTTTTGCGTAAGCCAGGGCACACCATCTTCTTTGTTGGGTAAAAACACGCCGTGCCAATGCAGCGATGTACTTTCTTTTAACTGGTTATGCACTACAATCTCCGCTGTATCGCCCTCTGTAAATGTGAGGGTTGGCATCGGTATCTGACCGTTTACCGCAATAGCCCTTTTTTCTTTTCCTGCGTAGTTTACAAGCGTATCTTTTACATACAGCTCATATCTCACTACTTTTTGTGCAAAAACGGATTGCGAACACAGCAGTATAAATACCGCTTGCAGCAACCTCATTTTACTATTTATGGGTATATTCATTTTGATATTTTATTAATGAAACTCATTCCTGTTCTTTTAGCCAGTCGGTTAATGTTTTGATTTGCTCGTCATTCAGTTTTGCATCAGTATGCATCAATGTATATGAGGACAGGGGCATTTGCTTCGTTTCTATTTGTTCTTTGATTGAGTTTAATAATCTTTCTTGTTTCCTGTTTGAGTATGTACCCCATTCATTGAAATTCAAATCTTCTTTTGCGTTTTTGATGTGGTTTTCTACCAATGCTCTTGCGGGCTGTACGTAATCGTACCAAACGTATTTGGTATTGTTGCTATGGCAATCGTAGCAAGAGGTTTGAAACATCGCTTTTATCTGAACAGGCATTTTATAGAATTGGGTAAAATCGGTTGTGTAAACCTGCCCTTTATCTACATTAAGGGCAGGCTGGTAAAATTGAATTGCAATAAAAATAAACAGCACTATTGCCAATATTATCTTTAGTACTTTCTTCATTTTAAAATTCTTTTTTTACAGAACCGCAGGTAAGCATCTGACTGCCGTAATATGGATTTTTTATTGCTTTAGCTTCGCTAATCCAAACAGCACCTTTGCCATCATTGTACATCGGGCAATAGTCCTGATATAATTTTTGGGTTGTTCCGAACAGTGCAATAAGGTCGGAAACGTCTTTGCTTAGCGATGCTAAATGTTCTCTTTGGTGTGCTATCTTTCCGGCATTGTCGCCAATATGCTCTGCGTTTTCCTGTGCATCTTCTGCTATCTCCATATATTGTTTATGTTTATTCGCCGGGATAGCTTTCATATCTACATTTTTTAAGGTAGTATATAATTGCTTTCCTGCGTTAGCAGCAGCTTTGTCGTTATCTGATACAAGTGCATTTTTTAAAGCCAAATAATCCTTAACAATAGGTGCAATAGAGAAGTTTTGCGCTACCTCTTTTACTTCTTGTTGTTCAATTTTTTTTGCTGTGGTATCTATTGATGCCATTGTACTATCCGTATCATTTTGTGTTGATGATGGCAAGTTTTGAGTTCCGGATATTGTTGTACTGTCATTGGCTTGCTGGTCGCTATTTTTGTTAGAAGACTGATTGCAAGAAACTGTAATTGCTGCAACCGTTGCCAGTGCGATGATGGAGAAAAATATATTTTTCATTTTAATGCTATTTAATGTTGTTAAAGAAATTTTTGCGGGTTACTTATTTTCAAATTCTTTCAGCTTTCGCTTCATAAATTCGATTTCCTTTGCCTGTGTTTCGAGTATGTTTTTTTGCAACTCTATCAGTTCGGGGTCGGTTAGCTTTGCTTTTTCAGACATCAGCACTGCTGCTGCGTGGTGCGGTATCATTCCTTTTACAAATTGTTTGTCGCCCACATTTATTTGCTCCCTAATGCCAAACCAAGAGAAAATGCCAATTGCAAGGGAAAATGTAATGATTGCCCAGTTGATTTTTTTGTTTTGATACATTCCTTTCATTATCCATAATTCAATGACCAACATTGCCGAAACCATCAGCAGGGTCATATATAAATTATTGATGTTCGGGATAAGATTATCCAATCTGTCTATCATAGCATACATTAGGAAGTACATTGCTGCGAACATTGCAACAGCCATTATAGCAAACCGTTTGTACATTGCTGAAGAATGTTTGCCGTTATGCCCGTCATTTGCCCCGTGGTGGTGCATATCGAGTTTGTTTTCTATATTTTCCATAACAGAATATTTTATTTATTATTAATTGTTTCCTGTACACTGCCACAGGTTAGCATTTGAGAACCGTAATATGGATTTTTAACGGCTTCTTCCTTGCTTAACCAATTTGCACCTTTCCCGTTATTGTACATTGGGCAATGCTGATAATAAACAGGTGTTTCCTGTTTTGATACCTTAGCCAATTCATACATATTCTTAGAAAGCAAAGCGAAAGTTTCCCTTTGTTTGGCAACATCTTTGGAAGCAGCAATCTGTTCGGCATTTGCCGTCAGGTCTTTCATTACTTTCATCCAAGCTGTATGTTCTTCAGTAGAAAGTTTTGCCATTTCTACCGCTTTGATGGCTTTTACCAATTCGGCAGCTTTTGCAGATGAAGTACCTGCATCAGTTTTTACCAAAGCATCTTTCACGGAAAAATAATTGTCGAACACAGCTTTCAGTTGTGGTGCATTTTGGGCATCGGCAGTATTTGTTGCAGCCATTTCGTTGTGGTTATGGTTGGCGTGTTCGTTTTTCATATCCATACCCGCATCATTGGATTTTGCGGCTGGCTTTAATTCTCTGCTGTACTGGCAACATCCCGGCAATTTTGCATATACATCATCAGGTGCTAAGAATTTTTCGCTGTCGTACCCTGCCAAAGCTATACGTTTCAATATTTCGTCCTGATTGGTCTTATCGCTATCATAAGTGAGCGTAGCCATTTTAGTGTCTTTATTCCATTCTACACTGGCTACCTTATTCACGTTTCCTGCTTTTTCGATAGTGGCTTTACACATACCGCAATTGCCATAAACTTTTACGGTTTCTGTTTTCGCATTCTTGATTTGTGCGAAACTGTTTACTGACGATAGTAATACAACGATTACCATCACTATTTTTGATAATGATTTCATTTTGAAAATTTTTAATTTAGTAAGATAAACAAAGATTGTGCGAAAACTAAATAGCTTTCGACAAGACATATTTGTGGCTATCAAGCCACCGTTTTAGCTTATTTTAGGCGGTTGCCAAATGGAAGAGTAGCCCGAAGAATAGTAGGCTTGTTTGAACCCGAATTTTTGCTTTTTAGTTTCGGCAAAAGGGGTTGTTACTTTTAAATCTATTGGTATTTGTAAACTAACAGAAGATGAAGAAGTACTACATCCACAAGAGCCGTGTTTACAATTGCCGTCGCAGTCGTGACCATCCTTACATTTTTTACAAGACTTGTCCTTGCAACTGTCTTTATGGTGAGATTTTTCAGATTTTTCTTTTGAGCAACTTTTTTGTTCTGTCTTAGCTGTTTTTTTTGCACAAGCATAGCTTATGCTTGGCATTAGGAAAAAGCCCAAACACAATAAGATGACAAAGCTGATATGTTTACTCAAATTTTTCAACACTACAAAATTATGAAATTATTTCTTTTAATTGCTATCTTTTGCATTTCATAAACTTCAAATATAGAATTTCAGATAAAAATGTTTAAATGACATATTTCTATTGTCATTTTTATGCTCCTTGAGTAAATACCTATTTAATTATCTGTTGTAATTGTTATACACTATCTAATCAAACAGGTATTTATAGGTTAAAATTATTTTTTGATTAGTGGTTCTATTGTAAAGCCTGCTTTCTTAACCGTATCTATAATTTCCTGTTCGGTCATTCCTTCCGATTTCACGGTCAATACTTTGTCTTTATTTGTTGTGTCCACTTCCCAATGACAGATGCCATCAGCATTATCCAAATGTGGTTTTACTGATGCTACGCAACCACCACAATTAATATTTGTTTTGAATTGAAGATTTTTATTTTCCATTTTTTTACTGTTTTAGAATGTTATTTATTGATACAAATTTCGGTACGATGCCATTCTGTATTATTGTGGAATTTCTTATTTGATTTGTGAGATTTACTGTTTTACTTTTTCCACTTCAACCGCAAGCTGTTAGTTACTACACTCACGCTACTCAATGCCATTGCTGCACCTGCAATCATCGGGTTTAATAGGAAACCGTTTATCGGATAGAGAATACCTGCCGCAATGGGAATACCTATTAAATTATAGATAAATGCCCAAAACAGATTTTGCTTAATGGTGGCTACGGTTTGTTTTGACAATTTTATTGCCTGCGGTATTTTAGTCAGGTCTGATGAAATGATGGTCATTTTGGCGACGTCCATTGCAATGTCCGAACCTTTGCCCATTGCTATACTCACATCGGCTGTTGCCAAAGCGGTACTGTCATTAATACCGTCCCCAACCATTGCCACTACTTTACCTTTACTTTGTAATTCTTTTACAAAATCTGCTTTGTGCTGTGGCAATACTTCTGCTTTGTAATGCTTAATGCCTGTTTGCTCCGCAATGGCTTTGGCTGTAGCTTCGTTGTCGCCTGTCAGCATATACAGGTCAATGCCCATTTCCTGCATTTGGCGGATGGCTTCTACCGATGTTTCTTTAATCTTGTCTGATATGGCTAATACGGAAAGTGCCTGTTTGCTGTCGGCAAACCAAATAACAGTTTTTGATTGTTTGCCCCATTCATTGGCTTGCTTTTGTAATTGTTCCGCAATAGTAATGTTATTTTCTGCCAACAGTTTTTTATTGCCTACAAAATATGTTTCGTTATTATGGTCGGCTTTTGCTCCTTTACCTGTGATACTGTCAAATTGTGTTAAGGTTATGATTGCTGCTCCGTCCAAGTGTTTTACTACTGCTTCTGCCAATGGGTGTTCGGATTGCTTTTCAATGCTTAATAAAATGTCTTTGGACGCATCATCATTATTCAGCCATTGAACGCCTGTTACCTCTGGTCTACCCTCTGTAATTGTTCCTGTTTTATCTAAAATAATGGCATCAACTTTTTTGGCTAATTCTAAACTTTCGGCATCTTTTATCAAAATACCTTTTTCAGCACCTTTGCCAACGCCAACCATTATAGCCGTAGGTGTAGCCAATCCCAAAGCACAGGGACAAGCAATAACCAATACCGTAACGGCTGCCAATAGCCCCTGAACAATCCCGTTATCGCCTCCTAAAACAAACCATAGGATAAATGCGAGAATGGCAATCCCTATCACAACCGGAACAAAGATACCCGCAATCTTATCCACCAATTTTTGTACAGGTGCTTTGCTTCCTTGTGCGTCCTGCACCATTTTGATGATATGGGCAAGCATTGTTTCTTTTCCCACTTTAACCGCTTTGAACTGGAAACTTCCTTTTTGGTTAATAGTTCCTGCAAATACTTTTTCGTTTTCTTTTTTCAGTACAGGTACAGGCTCGCCACTCAACATACTTTCATCCACGTAAGAACTGCCCGAAGTAACCATACCATCAACGGCAATTTTCTCGCCCGGCTTTACAAGGATAACGTCGCCTGCGTTTACATCCTCAATAGCGGTCTGTTTTTCCGTTCCGTCCGTTTGTATCACAATAACGGTTTTAGGTTGTAAGCCCATTAGTTTTTTTATTGCTGAAGAGGTATTGCCTTTGGCTTTTTCTTCCAGTAATTTTCCTAGCAGAATAAATGCGACAATTACGGCTGCTGCTTCAAAATATACGTGGGCGTGTAATCCTCTTTGATGCCAAAAGTCGGCAAACAACATATTGAATACACTGAACAGGTAGGCGATACCTGTACTCAATGCTACCAATGTATCCATATTGGCTGAACGATGTTTTGTCTGCTTCCAGGCATTGATAAAAAAATCCCTGCCCAACCACAATACAACAGGTGTAGAAAATGCCCACATAATTTGATTGGCATAAGGTATATCCATAAAGAACATTGCTATCACTACAACAGGCAATGACAGGGTAATAGCCCATACGGTTTTGGTCTTTAGCTTTTGGAACTTTTCAGCGTGGATAGTTTCTAATGTTTCCTGCTGCTTATTTTCTTCCTCAATCAACAAATCGTACCCAATTGACTGTACCGCCTTTTGCAATTTTGAAGCATCGGTCATATTAGGCAGGTATTCAACGGTAAGGTTTCCCGTAGCAAAGTTTACGGAGGCATTTATAACGCCCTCCTGATGCTTTACAATGCTTTCGGCACTGCTCGCACAAGAGGCACAGGTCATACCTATTACTGGAAATGTATTTTTTATGGTGGAAACACCATAACCTAAGTCTTTGATAGCTTTAACCGCTTCGCCTATTGCTTCGCTATTATCTACCGTGATAGCTGCCCTGCGGTTATTCAGCTCTACTTTGTGGGTTGCGATACCTTTAACCTGTGCTAATCCTTTTTCAACGATTAATGCACAATGTTCACTTTCTACATCTTCCAAAGGAAGATAAATGGTTTCTTTATTATTCGTTGCCATAATTGCTTGCTTTAATTAACAATACAAAATTGGCTATTATATTAATGGACGCTATTGTGAAATTTTGGGAATGATTTGTAAGATTTACAATTTATCCAACGGCTTTCTTTTACCTTCTTTTATTTGTTTGAAATAGCTCGGTGTCAGTCCTGTTACTTTTTTGAACTGGTTGCTTAAATAGGCTACACTCGAATAGTTCAGACGAAAGGCAATTTCACTCAAAGACAGTTCATCATATACCAACAGCTCTTTTACTTTTTCTACTTTTTGGGCAATAAAGTATTTTTCAATAGTAATACCCTCCACCTCCGAAAAGAGATTGGATAGGTAATTATAATCGTGGTGCAATTGACTACTTAATACATCTGAAAGATTGGATTTGGTGTCATTGTCCTGATGATGCACAAGGTCAATAATTATATTTTTTATCTTTTCAATGATGCGGCTTTTTTTATCGTCAATGAGTTCAAAGCCCAATGGAATTAAAACCTTATCTAAATTATTTTTTTCTTCTGGTGTAATCTCTTTATCCAATGTTACCTCTCCAAGTTTGATTTTTTTTACAGTCAAACCTAATTTATCCAATTCATTTTGCACCACCATAATACAGCGGTTGCAAACCATATTTTTAATAAAGAGTGTATTCATATATACCTTTTTACGACCTTAACAAAGGTACAAATTAATCTTTGGCATTATATCTTTTAACGCCAAATCCTGCCTCTCAACGCCAAATCCTGCCACATCTTCAAAGGCACTTATCTACTGCTATAATTTTAGGCTTCAAGTAAAATTCTAAACAAAATTATAGTATGGATACACAGCAAAAAGACCTATCGTATTTCAGGTTACGATTACAAGAATTATTAAATACCAGCTTCCCCGAAAAAGCAAACGACCAAAAATTTGTTGAGCAACGTTCTTCGTGGGCTGCCAATGCCTACGAGGGGGCTTTTAGTTCGGGAAACGCTATTGAGCAATGCAACGAAATAGCCAATTACATACTTTTTGAGGGCTTGCATTTCTCCAAATTCGATACCGTGTTTCAGGTGGTATGCAATGAGTTTGATACCATAATGGCAGATGAGGAACTGCGACCGTTCTCCCTTAAAATGTTTCCTGTTTGCGAGCCTGTTTTCTCCGGCTATGAACTAACCGATGATTTCGCATACGGTTATGAGTTTGACCTGCTCTATACCGAAATAACCGGAACCATCGCAATATGGATAGAGGAAAATGGGCTTCAGTAAAAAGCAACATCTCCAACAGAACATTGATGCCCTGCGAATTGCTTTTAAACTGGAAAAGGAGAAACGACAAGCCACCGTAGGCGAAAGACAGTCGATGATGCAATACAGCGGATTTGGTGGTCTTAAATTCGTTCTGAACCCCATAGCGAACGAAATAGACATCAATAATTGGAGAAAAACCGAACACGACCTTTTCCCGATCACGCAGGAACTCCACCAACTACTAAAGGAAAATTCCGAAGACGAAAAGCAATACCGCAGGTATATAGATAGTATGAAAAGCTCTGTTCTGACGGCTTTTTATACACCGCCACAGGTCATAGATGCGATTTCCGCAACTTTGCGTGAAAGCGGTCTGAACATTGATAAATTCCTTGAACCCTCCGCAGGTATAGGGTCATTCATACAATCCTTTTCGGAAAATCAATCGGCAAATGTTACCGCTTATGAAAAAGACTTGCTGACAGGCAAGATTTTAAAACAGCTTTATCCCGAAAGCAATATCCGTGTAAGTGGTTTTGAGGAAATTTCCGAAAAGGAACAAAACAGTTATGATGTCGTTGCAAGTAACATTCCGTTTGGCGATACTTCCGTATTCGACCTTTCCTATTCCCGAAGCAAGGACACTGCAAAAGTACAGGCAGCCCGAAGCATACACAATTACTTCTTTCTGAAAGGTGCTGATATGCTCCGTGAGGGCGGTTTGCTAGCTTACATTACTTCACAGGGCATTCTCAACAGCCCAAAGAACGAACCGATACGCAGGGTGTTGATGCAGGATAATAATTTGGTTTCGGTTGTCCGCTTACCCAACAACCTGTTTACGGAATATGCAGGAACGGAAGTCGGCAGTGATTTGATTATCCTGCAAAAGAATACGGCAAAACAAAACTTGACCGAAGCGGAAGAACTGTTTTGCCAAAGCAGGCAAACGGAATATAATACTCCGGGCAATGCACTCTTTCAGGACAGCACAAGAATTGTGCATACCGACCGCAAATTAGATACCGACCCTTACGGACAACCTGCCCTAATCTATACGCATAAAGGAGGCGTTGAGAGCATTGCAAAAGACCTCAAACAAATGCTTTCAGAAGATTTTGGAAAGCACCTGAATTTGAATTTATATAAAGGCGAACTAAACGATGAGCCTGTATTACAAGTTCCTGTTACACAAACACCAAAGGTTACACCTCCGGTTATCGAACCTGTAACCATTCAACCGGAAATACAATCTTTATCTGCTCCTATAATCAATCGGGAAAGTCCGCAGGAATTAAAGCAACTAAGCATTTTCGACTTGTTTGAAAATGCGGACGAACCTGTAATGGTTGCTGCTCCGCCCAAAAGAACGACACAAGTTAAAAGGCAAAGCACCAACAAAAGAAGAGGTGCAATAGGTCGTCAACCTGACCTGTTCAGCAGTGCGATGCAGCAACCTTATACGCCCCCTGTTATTAATAGAGCTACCAATGGAAATACATTTAATAACGGTAAAAAACAGGAAGCTATCGGCGACCTGTTTTCACAAATAAACGGGAATGGCCAAGCCGATAAGCCAGCCGTTCCCAATACCATTCCCGAACCTGCCCCTTATAGTGGCAAACTGCAATCGTACCACCGTAACGATTGTCTTGTTGTGGATAATGGTTGGGTCGGTTATCTGCAAGATGTAGATACATCAGACGGTACGGCAGTTTTCCACCCTTTAACTTTACCGACCTTACAGAAAGCAAGAGCCGAAGCGTACATTGCTGTACGTGATGTTTACCAAGACCTTTATAATAAAGAGGCAAAGTTTCAGACCGAATACAAGGAAGAAAGGGAAACGCTTAACCGCCTTTACGATGCCTTTGTCAAAAGGTACGGAAATCTCAACAGTGCCGATAATATCAAGCTCATCAAAACGGATAGCTCAGGTAAGGAAATCCCTTATTTGGAACGTGTCGTTGGTGGCGTGGTACACAAAGCGGATATATTCAGCCGTCCTGTAAGTTTCTCCACCTTAACAATAGCAACGGACAATCCCGAAGAAGCATTAGCGGCTTCGCTGAACAAATACGGAAGCGTGGATTTGGAGTATATGTCCGAAATCAGCGGTATGACGGACGATGCTTTGAAAGAAGCATTGCACGGTCGTATTTACTACAATCCTCTGCAACAGGAATATGAAATATCCGAACGCTGGATTGCAGGGAATGTAGTAGAGAAAGCCCAAGAGGTCAAAGCGTATCTCGAACGCAATCCCGATGATGCCGAAGCCAAAGCAAGCCTTACAGTCATAGAAGAAGCCCGACCAAGGCGTATCGAATTTGAGGAACTCGATTTTAATTTGGGCGAACGCTGGATACCCACAGGTATTTATGCCCGATTTGCTTCACATCTTTTTGATACGGACGTACTCGTTCATTACTCTGAAAGCTCCGATGACTTTTCAGTAAAGTGCGACCGTAAGAATTTGCATATATGGGAGAAATATGCTGTCAAAGCTGAAAGCCGGACGTTTGATGGGATTGCCCTGTTCAAACACGCCCTTGTCAATACCA
The DNA here is from genome assembly GCA_964604365.1 of uncultured Terrimonas sp. Classification (GTDB taxonomy): domain Bacteria; phylum Bacteroidota; class Bacteroidia; order Chitinophagales; family Chitinophagaceae; genus Agriterribacter. The sequence goes on along the minus strand of CAZRYS010000042.1, from coordinate 25,758 downwards.
CGCCTGATATTACCAAAAAAATTACGGTTGGCGACCAAGAGGTCAAGGTGCGGGATATGGAAGCCATACAAATGGCGAATACCAGGATTGACGAAATCCGTACCGCTTTTACCGAATGGCTTCATGCCCAAAATGGTGAATTTAAGACAAGACTTACCGACCAATACAACGATACGTTTAACTGCTTCGTCCGACCGAACTATGACGGAAGCCATCAGGACTTTCCGGGCTTAGACCGTAAGGCGTTGGGCATTGAAGACCTGTATTCAAGCCAAAAGGATGCCGTTTGGATGATAAAGCTGAACAACGGGGCAATTTGTGACCACGAAGTAGGTGCAGGAAAAACCCTTGTGATGTGTACCGCAGCACAGGAAATGAAACGTTTGGGATTGGCCCATAAGTCGATGATTATCGGGCTGAAAAGCAATGTTCACGAAATTGCCGAAGCCTACCGCACCGCTTACCCACACGCCAAAATACTGTTTCCGGGCAAAGAAGATTTTACGCCCCAAAAACGTCTGCGGATTTTTGGCGATATTAAAAACAACGATTGGGATTGTGTTATTCTCACACACGACCAATTCGGAATGATACCGCAATCGCCCGAAATGCAAAAGGAAATTCTCCAAATCGAGTTAGATAGCGTAGAACGAAACCTCGATGCGCTGCAATCGCAAGGCAAAGAAATTACCAGAGGAATGCTTGCAGGAGTAATCAAGCGAAAAGAAAACCTTGAAGTAAAGCTCAAAACCCTTGAACACGATATTGAGAACCGCAAAGATGATGTAGTGGACTTTAAGATGATGGGTATTGACCATTTGTTCGTAGATGAAAGCCACCAATTCAAAAATCTGATGTTTAACACAAGACATTCAAGAGTTGCGGGATTGGGAAATGTGGACGGAAGCCTAAAAGCAATGAACCTGCTCTTTGCAATCCGCACCATTCAGGAACGTATTAATGCAGATATGGGAGCAACCTTTCTTTCAGGTACAACTATCAGCAACTCATTAACCGAACTGTACCTGCTGTTCAAATACCTGCGACCAAGAGCAATGGAAAAACAAGGCATTCATTCTTTTGATGCGTGGGCAGCCATCTATGCAAGGAAAACGACCGATTATGAATTTTCGGTTGCCAATAACATTGTAGCAAAAGAACGCTTCCGCTACTTTATCAAGGTGCCGGAATTGGCTCAATTCTATTCTGAAATTACAGATTACAGAACGGCAAAAGATATAGGCATTGACCGCCCCAATAAGAACGAGGTATTGTATAACATACCGCCTACTCCAGACCAGGAAGATTTTATCAAAAAGCTAATGGAGTTTGCCAAAACAGGAAATGCTACCTTATTAGGAAGAGAACCTTTATCACAAAGCGAAGAAAAAGCAAAGATGCTTATCGCGACGGACTACGCCCGTAAAATGTCTTTGGATATGCGGATGGTAAGCGGTGCGTATGATGACCACCCCGATAGCAAGGCTTCGCATTGTGCGGCAAACATTGCCAAGTATTACAACCAATACAACGCACAGAAAGGAACGCAGTTCATTTTCTCCGATTTGGGAACATACAAGCCGGGCGAATGGAATGTGTACTCCGAAATCAAGCGTAAGCTGGTGGAAGACCACGGCATACCTGCACACGAAGTCCGGTTTATACAGGAAGCCAAGAATGATAAGCAACGTAAGGAACTTATCAAGGGAATGAACGAGGGCAAAATCCGTGTGCTGTTCGGTTCTACAAGTATGTTGGGTACAGGTGTGAATGCACAAAAAAGAGCCGTTGCCGTTCATCATTTGGATACACCGTGGCGGCCAAGCGACCTTGCCCAAAGGGACGGTCGGGCAGTCCGAAAAGGCAATGAGATTGCCAAGTTCTTTGCCGACAACAAAGTAGATGTAATCATCTATGCCGTTGAAAAATCACTGGATAGCTACAAGTTTAACCTGCTGTACAATAAACAGCTATTTATAGACCAATTAAAAAACAACAATCTCGGCAAACGGACTATTGACGAGGGCAGTATGGATGAAAAATCTGGAATGAACTTTTCGGAATATGTGGCTATCCTTTCGGGAAATACCGACCTGTTGGATAAAGCCAAATTAGAAAAACAGATTGCCGGATTGGAAAGCGAAAAACAGGCGTTTAACCGTTCCAAGTTCAGTGCCAAATACAAGCTGCAAGACTTTACGGAATTGCTGGATAGTACGCAATCCCGATTAAATAGAATGAGCCTCGATTGGGAAAACTTACAGCAACGCATACAAAAACGTTCGGACGGTACAATTGCAAATCCTGTACAGTTGGACGGTTTACCGCCCAATGCGGATATTAAACAAATCGGTGCAAAGCTCAACCAGCTTGCGGACAAAGCCCGCACCGGAGGTCAGTATGAAGAAATCGGTACGTTGTACGGATTTACATTATTGGTCAAAACCGAAATGTCCGAAAAAGAAGGCGTGGATATTCGGGTAAACCGATTTTTGGTACAAGGCGAGGGCAATATCAAATACACATTCAATAACGGTTTAATGGCGAAAGACCCTGAAACCGCTTCAATGAATTTTTTAAGGGCATTGGAAAAACTACCCGGCTACGTCAAACAGGAGCAGGAGAAAATTGCCGAACTGCAAAAAGATTTACCTGTTCTTCAGGAGGTGGTCAATGGAACCTGGTCTAAGGAAAACCGATTGAGTGAGCTCAAAACGGAACTGGCTGCCGTTGAACGAAAGATACAGTTGTCTATCACGCCTGACCCCAAAGAGGAACCTGCGGAACAAACCGAAAAACAAAAAGAAACTTCAAATATTTCGGAGAGTATTGTAAGGACAAAAGGTATTCATTTACCCCGTGGGGTTTTATAAGAAAGTCATTCCCTGTCACCCTGCTCGTCCATTTTCTTGAAAGCCCGTCACTCATGGAATTTTGTCCTATTGGTTTTCCTGTTCCGCAATTCAAGGTATGTAGGATAAAAGTCACCGCAGCAGCAGTTTCAATTTGGTTAGTACTGTTTTGAGCTTGGTAAATTTTTTTAAAAATGAGCATCGCTTTAATCCTTATCTAATGCAGAATGTTATACCGGATATGTACCTTTCACTATAACATAAGCGTTGATTTTTTCATTCTTCTAAACAATTTATAAATTTCAAACCACAAAACTGAAACCGCTGCTACCGATAATGTCATCCCTAACTCCTGTAAGTCCAATCCGGTTACGTGAAAGAAATTGGCAGCAGGTGCAATATACAGTATGACAAAAAGTAATACCAAAGTTAGACCAATAATAACCGGGAAGAGGGGATTCTTATTCTTGAAGCTGTCAAACACACTGTAAGAGAAGGAACGGTTAACGAGGCTCAACAATATATTTGCCAAAATCAGTGTGGTAAAAACCATTGCCCTTGTTTTTTCTTCGCTGCCACCATGCTGAACAGACCATTGATAGGCAAATAATACGCCCGCTGTGATGACTAACCCTTGTATAATGCTGATGGCCAACTCACGCAGGTTCAAAAAGGTATCGGTCATTGTTCTGGGTGGCTGTTGCATTGTATTTTTCTCCATCGGTTCGTTTTCATAGACAATGGAGCAGGTAGGTCCCATCACCAATTCCAGAAAGATAACGTGTACAGGTGTAAATATCTGGGGAAATATCCAGCCTAAAAATAAAGGCAAAGATACCGTCAGTATAATTGGTATATGGATAGAAATGATGTACTGTATAGCTTTTTTGATATTGGCATAAATCCTTCTTCCGGCAGCAATACCTATCACTAATTTTTCAAGGTCGTCATTGGTTATCACCAAAGATGCGGCTGCTTTTGCAATTTCTGTTCCTTTGTTGCCCATTGCCACGCCTATATGAGCTGCTTTAAGAGCAGGGCCGTCGTTTACACCATCACCCAGCATCGCCACCACTTCACCTTTCTTTTTCAGTGCATTCACCACGCTGAGTTTAGCTTCGGGAAACATCCGGGTAAATAAAACGGTGCGTTCAGCCACCGGTATTAATTCTTCTTCCGGGTAAGCCGCCACATCGTTTCCGTTCAGGACTTCAGCCGTATTGACGATACCTGCTTGGGAGGCGATACTGCGTGTTGTATCAGCATTATCTCCCGTGATTACCTTCACCTTGATGCCTGCTTCATAAATATGACGGAATACTTCCCGTATCCCTTCCTTCGGAGGATCATAGAACACAACCAATCCCAAAAATTCAAATTCAAAATCCTGTTGTCTTTCCGGAAAATCATTGCCTTCAAAATCGGATTTGGCTACTCCTAACACCCGGTATCCCTGCTGCCCGAACTCCCTGATAAGGCCTCTGATTTTGTCCTTTTCGGTATCCGAGAGCGTAGCGATAGCAAGAATAGCTTCGGGAGCTCCTTTGGCAGCTATAATTCTTTCTTTTTCTGAATTTTCGAAAAGATGCGTCATCATAGGTGGTTTACCTTCCAATGGATATTCGTGGAACATCTGGTAATCTTTTCTTACATCGTCTCTTTGTGTCTGTTCATACACCTGGTGAAGCGTTTTTTCCATCGGGTCAAACGGAACGGGTTCGCTACTCCACATCGCATAGTCTATCAATGCTGCCAGTTCGGGGTTGGCAAATTCTTTTTCATCAAAAGTTTTGTCAGACCGGTAATCATATAACTGTTTAAGCTGCATAGAATTTTCGGTAATGGTACCTGTTTTATCGCTACAGATAACCGTGGTGCTGCCTAATGTTTCCACGATACTGCTTCTTTTGATGATGATGCCCTCCCGCATCAGCTTCCAGGCACCCAAAGCCATAAACGTGGTGAATGCAACGGGAATTTCTTCGGGAAGGACAGACATCGCCAGGGTAAGACCGTTCAACAGACTGTCAACAAGATTACCCGTCCGTATGAAACTGAACACCCAAACCATTAGAAAAATGAGGATACCGGCAACAGCCATCCATTTTACAAATTTTCGTATCTGAACCTGCAATGGTGAAATTTCTTCTTTTATCGTCAGGATAGATTCGCCGATCTTGCCGATTTGCGTTTGTTTTCCAATCTGTTCTACTTCAAAGACCGCCAATCCCGAAACGGCAATCGTTCCGCTAAAAATTTTATTATTCCCCGGGTCACTGTTTTTGAATACAGAAAAACTCTCACCGGTTAATGATGCTTCATTGACTGAAAAGTCATTACTGTGGACAATCCGCCCGTCGGCATTGATGATCCTTCCTTCTTCCGTAATGCACAAATCGCCTATGACAATATCATGCGTAGCTATTTTGACCACTTCCGAATTTCTGATTACCGTGCTCAGCGGTTCATTCAGCTTTTCTAATTCCTCCAGTGCTTTTTTGCTGCGGTTGTCCTGGTAAAAGGAAATAGCAGATACGGCAATAATGGCCATAAACATAAACAGTGCTTCGCCATAATCGCCTACGAGCACGTAGATAATTGAAATAGCAAAGAGCAGGATTAGCATTGGCTCTTTCAATATGTTGATCAACATATCCAGCAGGGAATTTTTGCCAATTGCCTCCATCTGGTTGTAGCCATACTGCTCCCGGGAAACCTTTACCTCGTTTTCCGTCAGCCCTTTTAGATGATTGGGTACATTATAAGTTGTCATATTTTTAAAATTATTGTTTATTAAATAGTATCGGCATTAAGAGCTATTCTTGATAACAGCTTTCACGAACGCAGAGAAAGTAAGCTGGTAAAACATTTAATATATTAATATTTAAAATACAATAAGTATCTTTTATTGCAATTAAAATCAATTCTATTTTTCTTCTTGCTCATCCATTCTCCGTAACAGTCCTTCTTTTAGAGTATCAATAAATTTGGTTCGGTTAGTTTTTCTATTGCGAAGTTCTAAAAAGGTATGGTAAAAATCTCCCAAATTAACATTGAATGTCTGCTCAAAATAAGTCGCAATTACTTTGATGTCTATGGTTCCATTACCAAAAACCCCTTGAGTGTGTAATGCGTAAATTAATTCAATCAGTGCTGTTTTACTTGCTGTCCACACTAACGTAGATTTGATTTTTTCCGCACTTTTCAGTGTGCTGTATCTAATATTATTAGAAAGATTATCCTCCAAATAAACCTGTATTAAGTCGTTCGCAATAATTTTGGCGACCTTATAATCATGGGATGTTGAAAAACTATGATCAGATTCAAAATAGTAGGTATCCAAACTTAACTTAATATCATACTTCCCACGAACGAAATATTTGTGGTCAAGATAAGTGCTGTTGGTTCGATAATACTTATAGAATTCAAGATTATTATCAAAAAATCTTTTAAGATTAAATAACTCGTTGTTTAAATGTGTTTCAATTACCTTTTCACCACCATAGGGCTTTTTGGTTTCTATCTTGTAGATAGAATTATAATAAATTAGTTTAGAAAGTACATTAGGCTTCAAATGTTTGAAAAAATGGATTTCTTCCTCAATGTCTTTAAAACCACGTTTTAATACAACTTGTTTTAATTTAGCTATTTTGTCTATAGTTAAGCCAATAGCTTTTTCGCATAATGCTAAAGAGTCATTAAATTCGATAGATAACTCATTAATCTCGTCATCTAAATCTCTAATTATGTTTTTACAAAAATCGTTCATTTAAAAAGGTAGTATGATATGGCTATTCTTTAAAGGATTTTCCTTGCACTAAACCATAAATATTCAATAATAAAATTGTTTGGATTTTTAAAAAGCCTTTATCAAGCCTTCCAGATATTCTATATTGGCTTTCTTTCCGGTTAACAGCCTATCTTTGCAATATGCTGTATAAAAACAGTGTTTGTTGAGAAAGTCCAATGACTTCTGGAATTTATCTGGAATTATGTGCCCTGAGCGTTGCTCTGTTTCTTTCCATACAAGTTCATCCATTTGAGGGAAATCTTTGGTTCCTAAATGGTACACATCCGAATCTCGTAAAATATCTTCGATTAAATTGGTGGGTTTTGTATTTGCCTCTGTCGCCATAATCGCTTTGTTTATTTCCACTATAATACTGGCATCAATTTTATGGCTACGTAAAAATTGTTCCATAATAAATGTTCCTCTTTTTTCATGACCATCCATTGGCCCAAATAATTGACCGGTATCGTGAAACCATGCTGCTGCCAATAAAATAAATCTCTCCTTATTTTTCAAACGATAGAAATCTGCCATTTCAGCAGCATTTTTAACAACAGCCTTTGTGTGTTCCAGATTATGATAGCATAGTTCAGCGGTAGTCTTTGAATCAAATAGGCTTACTACATACTCCGCGATTCTTTTTAAATAATTTTGCTTTGATATATCCATAGTATCAATGTTTTATTAAATTGACATTACATTAGGACTAAAATCCGAATGTTCCTTTGATGCTGCCGTTCCTATTTTAGGAAATATTTACGCCAAAAATATATCCCACCAAAGCCGAGGCTAGCATTGCGGTTGTTCCCCAAAAACAAATTCTGCCTATTGCTTTTTTGAGATTGGAACCGCCTGCATTTGCTGCAATAGTTCCAAGCAATACCAAAAACAAAAGCGAGAAAATATATTGACAATAAATCATCGCTTTTACCGGGGCTATAAGCGTAACCAGAAAGGGTAATGCCGCCCCTATAATAAAGGAAGCAAAAGAAGCCAATGCTGCCTGAAATGGCTTTGCTTCTGTAATTTCATTTATACCTAACTCATCTCTTGCGTGGGCACCCAAAGCATCGTGTGCTGTTAATTGCCGGGCTACCTGTAATGCCAATTGTTCGTCTAATCCTCTTTTTTGATAAACTTTTGCCAGTTCTTTTAATTCAATTTCAGGCATTTCTATTAATTCTCTTTGCTCTCTCTCTAAATCTGCATTTTCTAAATCTGCCTGAGAACTTACCGACACATATTCACCTGCGGCCATAGACATTGCACCAGCAATAGCTCCTGCAAGTGCCGCTAAAATGATTGTTTCACGAGAATCACTTGCAGCCGCCACACCGATAATGATACTGCTTGTAGAAAGAATACCGTCATTCGCACCAAGTACCGCCGCTCTGAGCCACCCGGCTTTATTTACATAATGTTTTTCCAATTCCATTTTTGTAATTATTTATATAGTTTATATTATTTTTATTATCCTCCAATCATTTTAGACACAATGCCTTTTTTGCTGGTTAACTCACCAATTACAATTCCGCCAAAATGCAATAAAATGAATATCGGAAACCAATAAATGGCCCACTTATGAACAGCTTCCATCGGTTCTTTCCATTGACCGTCCACCCATTTCAGGTAAAATCCTGTAACAATAGAAACGGCGATGAACAGATAAAAAATTACATAAATAAATCCTTGCATTCTTTCCTTTACTGATTGGGATTTCTTCAACGGATTAGGAAATTTAATTCCCTTTACGAGCATATAAATTATCCTTACTAAGAATGCCAGAAACATAATGTAGGCAGCATATTCATGCCATTCCCACATCGGTTTCTGAATGCTTTTTACGATAGGTATTATCTGTCCCTTTTCAAGTGAAATGTTGTGGCTTTGCATCTCGGTTTCAACCGTATCTATAATTGTTTTTTTGCTCATCCAGTACATCCGTAAAAATCCGGTAATAAATAAAATAGACATTAATAGTGCAACAGACCAGTGTAAAATCCGGTGAATTACTGTAAACTGATTTTTGTTTTCCATTTTCATATTTTAAAATGTTTTAATGATTGCTAATCCAAATTGTTTTGTTTGATAAGTGGGTAGAATAACCAGTGATGCCTGATTCTTTTTATTGGCAAACCATTTTGAAATGGTCGGAAACAACCAATACGCCACTTCTGTCGATAGAATGCCAATGCCTGCTCCGGCAATTACGTCGCCAACCCAATGTTTGTCATTAAAAATCCGGTAGATGCCTGTCATGGCAGCAATCGGATAGCCGGAAATACCCAACCAAAAATTGGTTTCATTATATTCCCTGAACATAAAATGTGCGGATGAAAAAGCCGTTGCCGTATGTCCGGAAGGGAAGGAAGTCTTACTGGAACCATCCGGACGTTCCTCGCCAACCAACTGTTTGGTGGGCAAAACCATTGCCGCTGATATGAGTTGGGAGGTTGCATATATGATTGTTCTGTCCTTAAAATTATGTTTTCCTTTTACCCCCGACAGATTGAGTCCATAGACTGCAATAGCAGGAGCATACTGCATGTAGTTGTCAATCTTAGCACCAGGCAAAATATGTTCCCTGCTCTCGTGACGGGTAGATTGGTTAAGTGTTTTCAAACCATCTGACATTAGACTTAAAACACCATAAGAAACCAAAATTGTGGGAATGATGAGCTTCTTAGTGGAAAACTGATAAGCAGGATTGGTTGTTTTAGACAAAATGCTGCTATCTGCTTCTATGTTTTGAGAAAAAAGCAAGGTTGGAAATAGAAGAAATATTAAGAAAACACGCTTCATTTTATTTAAACTTAAGGTTCAACGAAATGATATCACCCTTCATACCGGTTGTTTTTGTATAATGCCCATAGCGTATTTCAATCATATTGAATTTTGAGATTCCTAATAATCCGTTGGGAAGATTGAACCTGGCCCCCATACCAAAGAACTGGCTGTTAAATCCGGACAGATCATAATTGCTGGTATAAAACCCGTTGGATCCGTTGTGTGTTTGGTAGGCACCGAAATACTTTACCGCTGTCTGGGTATAATACCTGTAGAAAGGACTGAGGGAAACAAAAGGGGATAATTTTACCGGTGTTTCTATATTGAAAGTATGTGAATTTATACCCCAATTATCTGTATAATAGCGGTAATAGGTTCGGATAATGAACCGGTCACCCAAGAAATAATTGGCACGGAAACCCAAAGGAAGCTTGAACCGGTTATCAGGAAGTTTTTCCTGATGTACACTTCCATCCGAAAAATACACACGGTGAAACGGAAGGCTCAATAGTCCGTTTTGCTGAACGGCATCTACAAGAAATACGAGCTGTAAATTGGCATTGATAATCTGCGAATAAGAAAGTGATGCGGCAAAAGTATTCCGGCTATCAGTTCCATTATCTTCAGTTGTTCCATTGCGCAGTTCTACTGGAGCGATAAGTTTTACCTGATCGATATACGCATGAAGATTGGCTGTTAATTCTCCCATTTTATTGGTTGTTTTTTTGGAGAAACCAATATTTGCCCCAAAAGATTGATAGTCATATTCGGTGGAAGAAGACACACCTGCCATAAAACTGTTTCCCTTTTCTTCATTTTCTACCTGCCAGCTCAAGGAAGGATAAACTCGAATGTCCTGACTGGATGCTGAGGAATTGGCCTTGAGATCTATCATATCCGAAGAGGCAGAAGTATAGTGGTCTATGCCCAATTCTGCCCCAAAAGTGTGTTTGCGTTTTTTCTTGTCATATCGGATGAGTTTCACATTGATTATATTGGAAATATCGGTCAGCTTTTCTGTTCCGATACCTCCCGTTACCGCAGAATTGTTCCCATCCTGTTTGTAATAACTGGACACTAAATTCACTTCATCAACTTTTAATTTTCCGACCGATGCAGAATCTGTTTTTATTTGCTGTGCCTGGATTTGATAAAAACTAAAAAGTCCTAATGCACTAATATATATTCTTTTCATTTTTCATTGTTTGGGTTACTGTTTCACTGATTTTAATTACATCCACAACCCCCGCCACTTTTTCCGGCATTGGCTCCGGAGGCTCCTTCACGGTAAGATTGAAAGTTAAGTTCAGTTTTTTCTATGGTACGGTTGCTCAATACCATTTCGGCATCGTTGAGTTTGTTTTTCTGATATTCTTTCACTGTGGTGCAGGAACCAAGCGATAATGTACCGATAGCACTTAGCAGGATTATTTTATTTGTTTTCATATTAAATTGATATTTTTTGAAGTGAATATTTTGTTTTTGTCATCTATGATGATGCATTCTATCTGATGGATTTGGTTTATCATTTCCAATCCTGCCTTAACGCCCATGATACTGATAGGGGTAGCCATAGCATCTGCGATTTCTGCATTGGGGCAAATAACCGTTACACTTTTTATCCCGGTAATAGGCATTCCTGTTTTCGGATTGATGGTGTGCGAGTATTTTTTACCGCCAACCTTCACATATTTTTCATAGTTTCCCGAGGTGGCAATGGCAGTGTCCGTAAGGTTCAAATAAGAAAATGGCAGCCGGGCCTGGTCCGGGTTGGCAATGCCTATTGTCCAGGGTTTACCATCGGCCTGTGTACCCCATACTGTTAAGTCTCCTGAAGCATTGATGATACCTGAACCTACACCTTGTTTTTGCAAAACATTCTTGGCCATTTCTGCGGCATAGCCTTTTCCAATACCACCGAAACCAATACGCATCCCTTTTTCTTTGAGATAGACGGTACTGTTCTCCCTGTTCAGGATTACATTTTGATAATTAATGAGATAAACCAGCTTTTTTGCCGTTTCGGCATCGGGCAGTCTGGTCATTGACCGATCAAAATTCCACAGGCTTTTATCCACACCTCCGTAAGTGATGTCAAAAAAACCATTGGTAATACGGCTGATGCGGAGGCTTCTTTCTATCAGGTTAAAAACTTCTTCATCTACTTTCACCGCCTGTATTCCGGCATTGTTATTAATCAGGTTGGTCTGACTGTCCGTTTTAAAAGTGGTAAACAATTGCTCAATCCGCCTAATCTCCACAATGGCGGAATCAATTTGTTGAAAGGCTAAAACCTCATCTGCTCCCACTACCGTGATTTCAAAGGCATTGCCCATCAGCTTTTCGGTTTTGCGAAATTCCTTTGTTGTCATTTTTTTACTTTTTTGTATAGGGTTATGATTTCGTTTGTAAACCCCTCAGCACCTTCTTTCGGGAGGCCTTCCCAGGTTTTTATTATTTTTCCATCCGCATCCAGTAAAAGGGTATAAGGGAAAGCGCCGCCGGGATTATATTTATCTGCCAAAGCTTCATTTTCCTTTATGGTTTGGGATAAGGGCTGGTTTTTCTTTTTTCTCGGAAAATCCGCATTTACATACACCAAAAGGCTGTCGGCCATTTGTTTATAGGTTCCGTTTTCAAAAATGGTTTTGTGCATTTTGATGCAGGGTACACACCAATCTGAACCCGAAAAATTCAATAGAATCAATCGGTGCTGTTCTTTGGCTTGTTGTTTTGCATTTTCTATCGCGGTCTGCCCAAATGCGTGGGACATCACCATCACATGGAGAATTAAGAGTATTTTTTTCATTGTTTTTAATTTTTATAAATGGTTTTTAACTATACTATTAGCGCTGAATTTTGCCGATAAAATATGCTGTCTAATGCTGCTTTTCTTTCATTCGTCCTTTTTTAAATCGTTCACTGGCAGTTTGATAACAGGCTATTGTTTGAGTAATTAAAAAACGATTGTTGGTATCTTTAACCTCTGACATTGTTTTACTCCGTTCATTCCAACGGAATTGTGTTACTCTTTTTTTATCATTCAGTTGTGTAAAAACGTTTCCTTTTAATAATCCAAGTGTTCTGTAGTTCCCAATAAATGCTCTTTCATCGCCAATTTTGGTTTGATTAATATCTTTGCCATAAAATGAAGACTGGTAATTCCAGTTTAAATATCCCAATAGCGTTGGCATGAGGTCGATTTGAGAAACCAACCGGTCTATTTGCGTATGCTGATGGTTCAGATTATAGATTATAGCCGGAATACGGTGCTTTTCAATGTTAATCTCCCACTTTCCGGCACTGCTTGCGCAATGGTCAGCGACGATTACGAAAACCGTATTTTTAAACCACGGTTTTGTTTTTGCCTGATTGATGAATTTGCCCAATGCATAATCAGTGTATTTTACAGCTCCATCTCTATCTCCTTGCGGTAAATCTATTTTTCCATTGGGGAAGGTGTAAGGTTTGTGGTTAGAAGAGGTCATTATAAACTGGAAAAACGGTTTATTCTGCTGAAACTCTGAATCGGCATTTTTGATGGATTGTTTGTAAATGTCCTCATCGCAAATACCCCAGGCATTTTCAAAGCTGACTTCGTTATCCTGAATAGGAAAACGCTGTGTATCAATATTATCAGATAGCGGATTTCCCCTGTCCCTATCAATAATATCAAAACCTTGTCCTCCGAAAAAAGTATTCATATTATCAAAATAGCCATCTCCGCCATAAATGAAATTTAGCTGATACCCTTTTTCTTTTAACACCGTACCGATGGAATAAATGTTTTTATTATTCGGTCTCCGTACAATACTATTTCCAGGTGTTGGCGGGACCGACAGTGTTAAGGCTTCCATTCCACGAACTGTACGTGTTCCGGTTGCATACATATTTTTAAAAAATATGCTTTCATTTGCCATTGAATCATAATTTGGCGTGATATTTTTTTTATTACCAAAAGCAGATAGGAATTCAGCACTAAAACTTTCTATGGTAACCAAAATAATATTCGGATATTGAACCGGTTGCCCGTTCCCTTTGGTAATTCTCGAAATGGCATCAAAATCCGTTGAAACATATCCTTGGTTTTCTTGCACTAATTCTTTTTTTAGAATAGTGTATGCATCGCGTTGTGACAGGGTCAGATAAAAAGCATCATAATCTAATTCATTGGACCTGAATGCAGCAAAAAAGGAAAAAATACCATTTTTGCTAAGCTCATTTACAGTTGTGTTTTTACTGAACTCCGCATTTTTATTGGTCAGGGAAATACCCAAAAGGGCGGTCGTTGCCAATAAGGCTGATGATACGACCAACCTTTTTTTAAAAGGCATTTTATTGGTAAAAGCAGCGCGGGAAATTTTCTTCTTATTTAGTAAAAACAAGGTTAATAGTACTAACAATAGCAATCCCCCAATCAGTAACGGCAAAGGATAGGATTCTTTAATATTTTCTATAACTTCATACGTATAAATGAGATAATCTACTGCAATAAAATTAAATCGTGACCCAAATTCATCCCAAAACGGAAACTCTGCGACAGAACCAAAATAGGTGATAAAGAGCGTTACGATCAGTATGAAAAAAGTAAGGATTTTATCCGCTATCGAACCAATAAAACGGGTAGGGAAAAACAGCAGATAAACATTATAGAAAGTGATAATAAATAAAGCAACCGTGATATCGTAACATAAGCCAATGGCGAATGTGCATAGCATATTATATACATGTCCGTCAAGATTATGAAAAGAAATAATGCTAAGTGTAAGCCTTATCAAAAAAGACGTAATAATGTAAATAATTATTGTTGAAAGCAGCAATCCATATCTGCTTAAAAATATTTTTTTCATAATTGAATTTGAGTTAATCATGGAACAAATAGGGATAATAGATAATAGAAGCACATACTATGGAAACCAGTACCATGAAGGCTGAAGCTCCCGCAGAGATGTCTTTGATAAAACCTATTTTCGGGTGATAATCAGGATGGATGAAATCGCATAATTTTTCTACCGCTGTATTTAACGCCTCCACCGCTAGAATCGCTCCGATAGCAGCTAATTGAAACATCCATTCATAACGGTTGATACCAAAATAAAATCCTATCACAATGAAAACGGAGCAAAGAAAAAATTGAGCCTTCGCAGCATCTTCGGTTGTGAGTAAATACCAAGCTCCTTTTAATGTAAAAACCAAGCTTTTTGCTCTGCCCACTAAAAAATTGTCTTTACTCTTCATCTTCCGTATTTTTTAGTTTCATTAAGAGCGTATAGGCATTTTTGGAAACGATGTTTTTATCTGTAAAATCTGCATCATTTACAATCTGGACAAAGCCGTTTTCTTTCCCGCCTACAGTTATGGGCAGCATTTTATAGGTTTGTCTGGCGGTTTGCACAAACACATAATCCTTTCCCTCAAAATTCACGATGCTTTCTTCCGGAACGGCATGAGCGAACGAGATTTTGGTTTCTATTTCGGCATTCATGTACATGCCCGGCAACAGGCTTTTGTTATAGGGGTCAAAATGACAATGCACTTCCGAAATACCATCGCTGCTGATGTCTTTGCTGATAAGGATGATTTCCCCTTCGTATTTTTTGCCGGGTTCTGCATTGGAATAGGCCATTAGTTTTTGCCCGATTTTTAGTTTATCTATGTCGTTTTCATAAACTTTCAAATTGAGGTGCAAATCGTTGGGATTGACTAATTCAAATAATATGTCTGAAGGATTTACATATTTCCCGATGTTCACATTTACCTTGCTTACAAAGCCATTGATCGTGCTGTAAACCGGAATGGTTTTAGTGATTTTATTCGCATTCAGGCTATTGGGATTGATGTTGACAAGGCGTAATTGCTGTGCCAGGGCATTCATCATAATCTGCTGGTTACTCACTTCTGCCTGTGCCGTCTGCATTACCTTATCGCTGCTGGCCTGGCTTTGGTTGAGGTCTTTTTGTCGCTGGTAATCCAGCTGCGCAAAGTGCAGTTTTGATTTGGCCTGCAAATAGTCCTGTTGCAGTTTTATATACTGCGGGTCTTCCATCACGGCAATAGTTTCCCCTTTGCGCACATACATTCCGGGCAGTAAGCGGGTGCTCTTCAAAAAACCGCCCAAAGGCACACTTACCGAAATCAGGTTTTGCGGCGGCACGTCAATTTTTCCGTTTAATTTTAAAACAGCAGCAATATTTTTTTCTGAAAGGCGTACCGTTTCAACAGCCGCATTTTTTAATTGGGCATCCGTTAATACTACGGTATTGCTTTCATTTACAACAGTTTGTTTAACATCTTCTTTAGGCTTGTTTTGGCATTGAACCAGCAACAATATTCCCAGAACGGGGAGCAGTATTTTCAGCTTGCCCCGGTTTTTATTTTTTATATCGAATGAATACATTGTCATAAGAATTTAATTGAGATAATTGATTTGTATAATAGTATCGTTCAGCATTTTGACAGCATCAGCGTAATTACTTTGAATACTGATGGCTTGATTGAAGAGCATTACAAAGTCCAGGTAATTGATTTCCCCGTTGGTGAACTGCTTTTGTATTGTTTCGGTAACGACTGTCGCATTTTTTAGCCCTTCACTTTCATAATAGTTTACAATTTCCAAATTGCGCTGATAGCTTTCCGACAGTTGTTTATACCGGTTCTGCAAATAAGCACCTGTAGCCTGCAATTGGTTTTCGGTAATACTTTCCGTGATTTTGGAAGCATTGATTCTCGCTCTTTGCGACTGTGAAAAAACAGGAATGGAAAAACCAACCTGTACCGAATGGAATTGTGGAGAAGCGTTGTATAACCTATCATCGGCTCCGGTTCCCTTGAAACTGTTGAGATTGTAACCAATCATCAAACCGGGCAGTAATTTAGATTTTTCTACTTTGGTTTGGCTCGCTGCAATATTTTTCTGCTGTTCCAAAACCTGTATAACAGGATTTTTGCCGGTTTCATCCACCTGTAGCGGAATTATTTTTTCAGGGGATTCCACTTTATAGACCGTATCCGAATTTAATAACCATTGCCACTGCAACTTCGCTGTTTCTAATTCCCGCTGCACCTGTTTCAACTGGATATTGATAGCAGCCTTTTGATTCTGTGCAGTGGTTTTTTCCAAAATATTGCTTTCTCCTTTTTGCAGGCGCAACAAAGATTTAGCATAAAAATCAGCGTATAAGGAATCTGCTTTTAGCAGCAGCCTTTCCTTTTCCTGCCAGAACAGGATGGTATAAAAAGTTTGGGTAACGGCTTTTTTTAATTCAAATTCTTTCAACGAAACATTCAGCAAACTGTATTTCCATTCCTGTGTAAACAATTCTTTCTGCCTTTTATAAACCGTTGGAAATGCGATATTCTGTGAAATTCCGAACTTGGTATCGTTGTATGCACTGTTGATCTGACCGTAATCAGCCGTGATACCGGTCTGCGGAATATCAGCCGAAGTTTTGATGACGGCCTTGGCATAATCGGCCTTCAGTTTTTCGGTTTTTAAATTTTGATTATTTTGAACAGCCAATGCAATAGCCCTGTCTAAAGTGATTTTTTCCTGTGCTTTAACAGAACCCATTCCCATTAAAGAAATCCCTGAAACGATCAATAATGTGATTGCTTTTTTCTTGAATGGATTCATTGTAAAACCTTTTTCAAATGCGATGAACAATAAAGGAAGAACGAATAATGTGAGCAAAGTAGCCCCCATCAGTCCACCAATAACTACCGTTGCCAGCGGACGCTGCACCTCTGCACCTGCACCATTGCTCAGCGCCATTGGAATAAAACCCAATGAAGCCACAAATGCGGTCATCAGCACGGGGCGCAAACGGGATTCTGTTCCGTCTACCACGATGCGGACAATGTTTTTGATTCCTGATTTTTTTAAACGGTTGAATTCGGCGACCAAAACAATTCCATTTAAAACAGCCACGCCGAACAGTGCAATGAAACCTATACCGGCACTTATGCTAAAAGGCATTCCCCGAAGCGCTAAAAAGAAAATTCCGCCAATGGTGGATAATGGGATTGCGGTATAAATCAATAAACTTTCCTTCACTGATTTAAAAGCAAAAAATAAGAGAATGAATATCAAAGCCAATGAAATAGGCACCGCAACCATCAAACGGCTTTTTGCCTGGTTCAGATTCTCGAACGAACCGCCATAAGTAATAGAATACCCGGCCGGAAGCTTGATTTGCGCATTCACTTTGGCTTGCAATTCCTGAACAATACTTTGCACATCCCGGCCTTTTATATTGAAGCCGACAATAATCCTGCGTTGTGTATTCTCCCGCTGAATTTGATTGGGGCCATCTTTTATCTTCACATCTGCCAACTGTGAAAGAGGAATCTGATTACCGGATGGTGTTGGAATCAATAAATTCTGTACGTCTTCCAGATTCTTCCGCACGTCGGCATTTAGTTTTACAACCATATCAAAACGTTTTTCCCCTTCGAAAACCAAACCGGTGCTTTGTCCGGCAAATGCCGTATTGACCACCTTGTTGATGCCGGCTACAGACAAATGGTATTGGGCAATCATTGGGCGGTTATAGGTAATAATAACCTGGGGCATTCCGGTTATAGGTTCTATATAAAGGTTTTGTACGCCATCCACCGTATTGATTATTTTCCCTAATTTGTCAGCCGTTGTTGCCAGGGAATCCAAATCATCCCCAAAAATTTTCAGGACCACATCCTGTCTTGCACCCGTCATCAGTTCATTGAACCGCATATTTACGGGATATTGAAAACCTGCTGTAATTCCCGGTACATCTTCCAAGGCCTTGCTCATTTTCTCCGATAGTTCCGGAAAAGTTTTGGCAGATGTCCATTCGCTTTTGTCTTTCAGAATCACCATCATATCGCTGGCATCCATCGGCATCGGGTCTGTGGGTACCTCGCCGCTACCTATTTTGGTTACTACTTTTATCACTTCAGGAAAGCGTGTTTTTAGGATATGGGCGGCCTTTTGGGTACTTGCAATGGTCGTATTAAGGTTACTTCCCGTTAAGACCCTGGTATCCACTGCAAAATCGCCTTCTTCCAAAGAGGGGATAAACTCGCCTCCCAATCTCGACATCACGAAAATGGCCGCAATAAATAAAACTGAAACCACGGCGATAATGCGTTTGGGCATGCGGATGGCTTTTAACAAAAATTTTTGGTAGAAGGCTTCTACACGACGCATAACCCTATCTGAAAGATTGTGCTTATGGCTGATTTTCCTGCTCAGTACCCAGGAACTCATCATTGGGATATAGGTAAGCGATAATAAAAATGCGCCCAATAAAGCAAAGGCTACGGTCTGTGCCATCGGTCGGAACATTTTGCCTTCTATACCTTGCAAACTTAGGATGGGAAGGTAAACGATCAGAATGATGATCTGCCCGAATACAGCACTGTTCATCATTTTCCCCGCAGAACCAATTACCGTATTATTCATTTCCTTTTTGGATAAATTGGTCATTTGCTGAAATCTGGCGTTATGCGACAGTTGGTGCATCACCGATTCTACAATGATGACGGCACCGTCTATAATCAGCCCGAAATCCAAGGCTCCAAGGCTCATCAGGTTGCCGCTTACCCCAAACAAATTCATCATACAGATGGCAAAAAGCATGGCCAGCGGAATAACCGATGCTACCAGTAACCCCGCCCTGAAATTCCCAAGGAACAGAACCAAAACGAGCACTACAATCAGTGCGCCTTCCATCAGGTTTTTTTCGACTGTACTGATGGCATTATTGACCATTTTGGTACGGTCCAGGAAAGGCTCAATGACTACGCCTTCGGGCAGGGTTTTCTGTATTTGGGCTACTTTAGCTTTTACATTTTTGATGACTTCGCTGCTGTTTGCACCTTTCAGCATCATCACTACGGCACCCGAAACTTCGCCCTGGTCGTTGTAAGTCATAGCCCCATAACGAGTGGCATAACCCATTTTCACGTTTGCCACATCACGGATAAACAAAGGTGTTTCGTTGTTTTTATTGGCAATGGAAATATTGCCGATATCTTCCAGGCTGCCTATCAGGCCTTCGCTGCGGACATATAAAACGGTAGGCCCTTTTTCGATATATGCACCACCGGTATTTTGATTGTTTTCTTCCAAAGCCGAAAAAATATCGTTGATGCTAATCCCGTAGGCATTGAGTTTGTCAGGATTTACTGCAATTTCATATTGCTTGAGTTTGCCACCGAAACTACTCACTTCAGCAACCCCCTTTACGCTTAATAACTGCCTGCGCACAATCCAGTCCTGAATGGTACGCAGTTCGGCGATGTCATATTTTTGTTCGTAACCTTTTTTGGGACGGACTACATATTGATATATTTCGCCCAAGCCGGTAGAAATTGGTCCTAATGCCGGTGTGCCGATCCCCTGGGGGATTTGACTTTGCACTTGCTGCAAACGTTCAGCCACCTGTTGTCTTGCCCAATAAACATCTATATCATCATCAAAAACAATGGTAACGAGCGAGAGTCCAAAACGGGAAAAGCTGCGTATTTCTTTGGTGCCGGAAATGTTGCCCGTTGCTTGTTCTATGGGGAAGGTAACCAGGCGTTCAATATCCGTCGCACCAAAAGAAGGTGCTATCGTAATAACCTGTACCTGGTTGTTGGTGATGTCAGGCACAGCATCAATTGGTAATTTCGTGGTTTGGTAGGTGCCAATTCCAATGAGCGCAATGACCAAAAGTCCAATAATGAGTTTATTCCTTACGGAAAACTCAATGATTTTAGTAAGCATAGTTTTACTTGTTAATCAAATTATTATTCAATACAATTACAAATAGATACAGCAGTATTTATCGTAAATAAAATAACAGGATTAACCAATTGACAATCACATTCTATGAAGCTCCGGTTTTATGGAGATAGAAATGAACAATAATGATATAACACTTTCATGTAGGAAATTAGTGCATAACAAAATCGCACCTCAACAATTTTTCAGGCAGACTATACAGAATACCCTAAAAATTGAGTTGAAGATGAAATTCTATACAATCATGCCCTAAGAAAAGTCCATGCAATATGCAGATTATCACAAAAAACAATGTGGCAATGTTTTTTTAACTTTGGAGGGAATCGAAAAAGAAATAAAATATTTTTCTCCAAAGTATAACACAAACCTGCATTCAATAGAATGTGTTAATACTGCATAGCAAACCTTCCTTTATGCAAAGTGCAAAAAGAATTTACGAAAAGTCAATTGGTTAAAAAAGAATTAACAAGATCTTGGAGGCTGCCAAATAGAAGAAAGAAACTGGTTGGAGATAAACGCATCGTCAAAAGTTACTACCTTAGACGATTCTCGTATGTCAATTTTATGAATTGATTCAAAAAAAAGCGGTTGGGGATATACGAAGCAAAAGCTTAATACGTCTCCGTGCATAATGAAAGGTAGTTTTTGATCCTGATCATAGTCATCATCGTGAGGATGATTTTCAAGGTGGTTGCCTTCGTAGTGAAGTACCAGAAACTCCATGACGGAAATTTGAGGATTTTTTTCTTTATGCTCGAAATAATGCTCTACCAGCATAGGAAACTTCAACAACTGACCTAACTCTGTTGTTGAAATAAGATATGTAGATAGAAAAAATATTGCGAGCACTTTTTTCATACTCACAAAGTTACTGAAAATTACATTTAATCCCACATTTCACAGTAATTTATACTGTATCCAGATAAACTGTTGCAGAATTTAGATATTCAGACACTTTTTTATTACTTACCGTGAAAGCAAATGCTGTAAGTTTGGATCATTCTTGATACGCTCCATTTCGCTTTCAATAATATTTACAATATCTATTTTTATCTGACGGTAATTGCTTTCGATTTCCTGTTTCATTTTATCCTCTCCGTGTTCATCAACAAAGGATAGGATTTCCGGTATCTTCTGATATACCTTAGTTTCTGCGGCAACTTTTTCATTGTCCACGACAATTTCAGCGTGAAATATCTTTTGCTCGATGCGCTCATCGAAGTTATCCGATACAGAACCAACAAACATACCTTGTGTAAGCGTTGAAATTTTGGAAGCCGGAATAAGACTGTCTAACTGTGTGGAGATAGAGGTAGATTTATCGTTGCGGTTAATCGTCATACTTTGGCGTTTCTGCAATACTTTACCGAAGCGTTCCGAAAGGCTTTTTGCCGTTTCGCCAACTACCTGACCGCTGAATATATTACCGACGGTATTCTGTATAACCTTGCTTTCTTTGTCGCCGTAATCCCTTGTTAATTGCGAAAAATCCTGAAAGCCCAAACAAACGGCTACCTTATTACTTCTCGCAGTTGCGATAAGATTATCCAGCCCTCTGAAGTAAATTGTAGGCAGCTCATCTATGATAACCGAACTCTTTAATTGCCCTTTTTTGTTGATGAGCTTTACAATTCTTGAATTGTATAAACCCAATGCTGCGGAGTAGATATTTTGGCGGTCGGGATTATTACCAACGCATAAAATTTTAGGTTCTTTGGGATTATTGATGTCGAGCGTGAAGTCATCCCCGGTCATTACCCAATACAATTGCGGGCTAATCATTCTTGACAAAGGAATTTTTGCCGATGCAATCTGTCCCTGTAATTGGTCTTGCGCTCCTGATTGCCAAGCATCCATAAATGGAGATAGATAATTTTCCAAATCGGGGTATGATGTCAGAATAGTAAATACATCCGAATACTTTTTATTCAGCAATTCAATAGCGTGAGGAAACGTACAATACTTACCATCCTCATAGATTTTCAGATACCAAATAATGGCAGCCAATAGGATAATTGGGCTTTCCACGAAAAAATCGCCTTGCTTCTGTATCCACGACCTGTTGAGGTTAAGCATTATAGTATAGGCGGCTTCGTAAGCATCTGAAATATCCGTCATAAAGTCGGGATTGAGCGGATTGCAACGGTGGCTCTTGCGTGGGTCGTCAAAGTTGATGACGTAAAATTTGGGTTGAACTTTGTATTTATCCCGATGCTTCAATAAATGATTGTAGGCAATGGTGGAAAGGTCGTCAAACTTGAAATCGTAGATGTACATTGAGAAGCCTTTCTCAATCTGCTGCTTGATGTAATTGTTTACGATTGCATAAGATTTTCCTGAACCCGGAGTACCCAACACAATCGAGGCTCGAAAAGGATTGACTATGTTAATCCAGCCATTGTTCCACTTTCCTTTGTAATAAAACTTCGTGGGGAGATTGACAGAATATTCGTTTTCCATTAAACGAGTTTCCTGCTGAAAACTTTCGTTCTCGTTGTTGAATACATCGTCCATCAGGTTGTTGCGCAGCAAACGGCTCATCCAAACTCCGGCTACCATTAAAGCGATATAGCCTGAACCTGTGGTAAGAACATACAGTATTGTAGCGGTGTTTAACGACAGCTTTAGTAAAGGAAAATTCAGGAAAAACAGAATAACGCCAATCGCTAAAGCCACATAGATTTTAGACCAGGTTATCTTTTCGTCTTTAACTCCCTTAGTACCCAAACAGCTCAAAGCCAGCAATACCAAAGCGAATAATTTGGTATATAGGGTGTGTGAGAACAGTCCGGCTGTACGCTGAAAGTTGCCTAATATTTTGTTGATGAGTTCTAACGTCCAGCCACGTTCTATAAAGAAACCGTAGCAGAACCAATAAAGGTGCATCAGTACCAAAAGGATACTCACAGCCCTCATAAAAGCCATTATTTTGGCTAAACCTCTTAAATCGTCTTCTCCCTGCATTATTTTGATTTTTAATGTTCGGGAGGGAATTTATGGGCTATGAAGACTGGCTATAAAAATGTGGCAGGCATTGGCGGTGCGTGGCAGTATTTGGCTGATTGTTATCGCTGACCTCTTTGGCGTTTTCTTTTCTTCTTCATTTTATTGGCAAAATCCTGTTCCTCGTAATCTACGCCCTGTGCTTCGGGAAGCAAGCCGCCCAATGCTTCAATCAAACCGTCTTCGTGTTTTTCCGTATTCAGGAAGTCGAACAAATGATGTGGTTCTTCCGCAGGAAGATCTGCATTATTTGATGTAGATATTTTCGGTTGTAATTCTACTGGCTCTTTAATCTCCGGTTTGATGTTATTGTTCCAATAATCATTAAAGGCATTGGCAGAAAGTTCCTTGCTCAAACGTGAACCGTTCCAAACCGCTTTAGAATTGTGGTCTATAAATGTCATTCCATAAATACGCCCTGTATCATTCCGCCGAACCACTACGTTAATTCCCTGCTCCGCTAACTGTTTCTTAAAGCCCAATTCATCAGTTTTTGATTTCAAGGCAATGGTAACGGCTGATTGTAAGGTCTGCTTGGTTGGACTATCTTTTAAATCCGTTTTGCATTTCGCAAAATGCAGTTCCAAAGCCGGAAGCCCTGCATCTTTACCAAACAGCGAAGCCTTGAACGGATGCCCGGCTCTTTCGCCTTTCTCGTTTAAAGGAATGTATAATAAACCCTGCCGTAGTTGCCCCAGTAATTCGCCCTCTACTTTTTCGGTGGTAATATTGAACAGGGAAAGCAAGGCATTGTATTCTCCCAAAGTCTGAAACTTGTAATAATTCGGTAAGTGCCGAACTACCGAAGCGATTTGACTTTTTACATCTCCAGCTTTATAATTTACTGGACGGAAAACCTTGTCGTTCTGCCGATGCTCCTTATCAGTTGCGGGTATCAATCCGTGTTTTCTTTCCAACTCACGGCACACATTCATAGACCGCATTTTCTCGAACTTGTCCGAAATCTTTTTGCCCTGCTCGTCCACACAAACCGATACGATATGAATATGGCTACGGTCAATATCGGTATGTTTGAAGACTACAAAAGGCTGTTCGCCGTAACCCATTTCCCGCATATACTGTTCTGCCATTTCCCGATATTTTTCATCACTTACCTTATCATTCGGGTCGGGATTGAGCGAAATATGCAACGTATGTTTTTCTGTATTGCGGTTAGCTATCAGATAAGGCGCAAAAGACTGGGCTAATTGTGCTACGGAATAATGCCCGTTAGCGGTTTCAATCATCTTATTGGCAAATAAAATTTGTCCGTTTTCATTCTCCACTTTGAGCTGATTGTATGCCAATGCTCCGTATAAATTTCCGCTTCTGCCAATTTTTGCTATCATTTCTACCGCTATTTTTTCAGGTATTTTGTTTCAAATTCCTCGGTTAGTTGGATGATTTTTTGGCATAGCATCGCCATTTCAGCCGTCTGTTTTTCCAATTTGTAGAGGAACGCTGCCGCTTTTTTCTCGGAAAAATGTTTGTACAGCAACTTTACAACCTGATTATAATTCACGCCTACGGAACGAAACTGGCTATGAAACGAGGTCAACCGCATATAAAAATCAACCGTTCCTTTGTCAATCTTAACCGATTTCATTTCCTTACTGAACAGTAGGGAAATGATAAACTTTGCTTTATTGGGCATTCCCGATGCTTCAAAAAGCGATAAAAGTTTGGCGTTTTCTTTGTCCGTAAGACGGAAAACGTGGCGGTGGATGCTTGGGTCGGTTTTTGGTGTCCGTCCGCCCTTATTCTGTTTGCTGTTACTGTTTTCGTTCATCACAAATCCATTTTTAATCCACACAAAACCTCGACTTCGGAGAGCGTTTTCTGCCCCCTGCAAAGGGCAAGTTGTTTTGAGGCACTAACTCGGTTTCGAGTGCCTCAAAACACAACTTGCCGTGTTCCGTTGAACACAAAAATCCGCCCTGCGGGACGGATTAAATGTAACAGGGAAAAACGGCTCGATGCCGTTCCCGTTACCCTCCGATTTGTCAAAAGACTTTTGCATAAATCCATTAATAAAAATCATTGTACAAAGTAAAGCCCTGTTTACGAAAGCATTGTACTGCATAGCAGTGCCAAACACTGCCTTTGAAAGCCAAACACTGCCACAGCTCAATCATCGATTAAATCAATCGCTTTATTTGCCGTATAATTTTAGTGCAGGTAATAAAAAATGTATCTAAACAAAGAAGAAAATCAGGTTTGCAAACAGGTAGTTTGGAATAAAAGCATAAGGTTTTAAAAGCATAAAACAATAAAAGTGTAAAAGCATAAAAGCGGTAAAGCAATTTACCTGTTGCAAGTTTTTCCACTTGCCAAAGAATGTACCTAACAAGACAAAAATGAAAGCAAATACCTGTGCAGGAAAGTACCCAAAAGAGAATGCAGGAATATAGGAATGAGGTTATAATCAGACAAACCAATATTCAATCCTGCAAAACAGATAAAGTGTGTAACAATAAATTTTTAAATAATGGAAACAACAAAGAAAACTTTAAAAATCAGCTTCTCCACCCAAAAGGGCGGTGTGGGAAAATCCACGA
>CAZRYS010000041.1:0-43118 GCA_964604365.1 uncultured Terrimonas sp. | reverse complement strand
TGAAATAAATCTCATCCCGTTTAAATAAAAACCTTAACTAAACGGCATTGAACCCGAATTATGCAATAGATATTTTAATTGTCAGCAAAAGACTAAGTTATTTAAGCATAACCACCGTTTTTGATAGTCACCTGTTTGGTTATTACAAAACATAAGTCAGTCATAGCCTGCAAATTGCTATAAATCTTATGCGCTCTACCATTTTTTTCGTTCCTTTTGCTTGTGCAAAACGAACCCAAAAGCACACGCCATAACCTGTCTCGCCTCAGGCGTAGACGATGTACGGCCGTTTGGCGACCGCTTCGATCAACTACATTACTGTATACTCAGCTATAGTAATTACATCTACATCGATGAATGTCAAAAATACTGACATGAAAATGGACGCCAAGAAAAATCCTAATGCATAATCCCGGCTGAAATTCTGTTTGGCAAAGGTTTTAGTATCCTTTGCCATTTTCTTTATCCCCCATTCAAGATGTGACTGCATCCATCCAGTACATAATCAACTATTTTTGTGTTATGTCACCCAACAGGATACCTAAGGAGCAGGCCTTACAAAAACTTAAACATTATTGTGCTTACCAGGAACGCTGTCATAAGGAAGTGCGGGAGAAACTGTATTCTTTAGGTCAGTGGAGAAGCGAAGCGGATGAAATTACAGCGCAATTGATTGAAGAGGGATACCTGAACGAGGAAAGGTTTGCGATACAATTTGCGGGTGGCCGGTTTCGGATGAAACAATGGGGCCGAAAAAAAATTGAAATCGCACTTAGGGAAAAACAGGTAAGCGTTTACTGCATTAAAAAAGCAATGAAGCAGATTGACGATGAAGAGTATTCCATAACACTTCAAAAACTTACAGAAAGTAAATGGACTACTTTGAGAAGCGAAAAAAACATTTTCATCAAAATGCGTAAAACCCAGGATTATCTTTTACAAAAAGGATATGAATACGAGTTGATAAAGGAAGTAATAGGGCAATTACGCAGTAAAACAAAATGACGTTATCAATTATGCCATAAGTAACCTGCTGCCACTTCCTCAAAGCTTTTTAATTCGGCAGCCTTCCAGTCATTGTCCTTTCCCATTTCTGTAGCCATAATGGCAATTACTTCAGGGGCGGCATCTATGGCAGCTTGTGCATCCACAAACAACAGTCGCAATCTTCTGGCCAGTACGTCTTCCACTGTCATTGCCATTTCATTTCTAACGGCCCATACTACCTGCGCTTTGGTAAACGGGTGGTTATCGTGGACTTTTTCTGACAATGCAGGTGTTGCTTCCATTAGCGCTACAATAGATTTAGCCGCTGTGCCATAGACAGTCAGAAAGTCCGGGAGATTCTCCGAACTACCGGCACCGTATAGCGGAAGTGTTTCGGTTACACAGTTTTTTCGGGAAAGTTTACCGGTAAAAGCAGCATTGTCTATTGCATCTTTTCCCATCTTTCGGTATGTCGTCCACTTGCCTCCGGTAATGGTTATCAACTTGCTGTTTGACACCACAATTGTATGGTCCCTTGGCATCATAGCGGTATTTTTTTGTCCCGGTGCTTTCACCAGTGGCCGCAAACCGGCAAAAACAGCACTGATATCTTTTTCCGTAATGCCGGAGTTAAGATAACGATTTACATTCCGGAATATAAAGGCGATTTCCTGTTCTAAAACATGCGGCTCATAATCAATAAATTCTACGGCCGTGTCGGTGGTACCTATAATGATATGCTCTTTCCAGGGCACGGCAAACAGCACCCTGCCGTCATCTGTTTTAGGAATCATCAATGCATTGGTTCCCGGAAAGAATTTTTTATCTACCACCAAATGTATTCCTTGCGAGGGGGACACAATAGGCGGCTGACTGGCGTCATCCATCTCCATAATATCGTCTACAAATACGCCGGTTGCATTAATGACCACTTTAGCATGTAGTTCGTATTCCAGGGAGGTGAATGCATCATTTGCTATTACACCATTGATAACGCCCCCTTCTTTTTTAATATCCACCACCTCCATATAGTTGAGTACAGTGGCACCCTGTGCAGCGGCGGTTTGAGCGAGGCTTAATGCCAGGCGGGCATCATCAAATTGCCCGTCATAGTATAAAACGCCCCCTTTTAAATTTTGAGGGTTGAGTGCCGGCAGCTTCTCTACTGTTGCTTTTTTTGACAGTAATTTCGTTTTTCCAATGCTCAGCTTTCCCGCCATCAGATCATAGATTCTTAATCCGGTAGCGTACATCAACTTTTGCCACCAGCTATATACGGGTAAAACAAACGGTTGAATACGGGTAAGATGTGGTGCGTTTTTTAGCAGGAGACCTCTTTCTTTGAGGGCTTCCATCACCAGTTTTATATTGCCTTGCGCCAGGTAACGGACGCCGCCATGTACAAGTTTAGTAGCACGGCTGGAAGTGCCTTTTGCAAAATCAAATTTCTCCAGCAATAATGTTTTGTACCCTCTGGAGGCTGCGTCTACGGCCGCCCCAAGTCCCGTAGCTCCACCACCAATAATAATAATGTCCCACTCTTTTGTGTTTTCGAGTTGTTTCAGCATGGCGCTGCGCAGCATGGTTGATTGCATTATATTAATCTGCTTTTTTTCTAAACCGAATGGTGCCGCTGGTTTTTTCAGTAGAAGTAATGTATACTTCGTATCTCCTGCCTGCAATCGTAGCTACCATCAGCGCTGTATTAGGGGGAATTGTGCCCAGGTTATCTGCATACATCACCAGTTCGTTTTCTTCTATATCCGGGTCCAGTTTCACTTTAATAGAAAGCGGTTTGTCTGTGAGCCTTTGTTTGGAAAGAATCATTTTATTGTTATAATAAACAGTAATAGTATCACCATCTATTTCTCCATTATCATAGAAATCTAACTTAAATTCTTCGTCTGTTGGAACTTCTATAGTCTTAAGTACTTTTTTATCTCTTTTTCCGTGAGCTGATATAGCAGGTGCCGTAGCCGCCGGCAATTTATTTCGCGAAGAATCTTTAGCTCTCTGTGGTACTTGTGCCAGGCTCTGTTTGGGCGCCTCAACAGCTTGGGGCTTGGGGGTTGGTTTCGTGTTTTGTACTATCGCCGGTTTTTTGACAGGAGGCGATGTCTTTGGTTTATTTTGTTGGGTGTTGGGCTTAGGCTGCGCATTTTGAGTGGTTGGTTTTTGAGTAGTCGTTTTGGCTACAGGTGGTTTCGCTTTGGGAGGTTCCACTTTTGTCAGCATTCTGCGCTCCAGCTCCGTACTGCCAACACCACATCCGTCCGGCTTATAACCACGCCATCTGCCTACTAATTTTTCCGCATTGCCCTGCTTTAAAAAAGTAAGAATATGAGTTTGCAAACAGTCACCCCAACCCGGGGGTGTATTACCTCTAACTCTTTCTTCCTCATTTACTACTATTGAGCGGCTTTCTTTTTCGTATGTGCCCTCTAATCTGCAAATGACATAGTATTTCTGGGGGTAATAGTTAAAATAAGAGTATGAGTAGCCTGACACTGCCGGTCCGTTAATTTCTAGTTCCAGGATGTACTCGGTATCTCCTTCGCCTGCAACGATGTTATTGGCCGAATTGAAAGTGCCGGTCCACTGCCCGGTTAAATTTTGTGCCCACAGGGTAGAACCGGAAAAAAGTAAAATCAATAGTAGCAAACCTTTCATCAGGACCGAGCTTTTATTGCAAATTTAGCCTCAATACTAAGGAAATAGAAGCATTAAATGAAATGATACGCCAAGACTTCGTTAAATTTGCACTCCTTTTCAGGAATAAGCAATTAAAATTATGGTGAAGATCACATTTCCGGATGGCGCGGTAAGAGAGTACCAGGACGGAACATCAGCGTTAGACATCGCAAAATCCATCAGCGAAGGATTGGCGAGAAAAGTATTGGCGGCATCGGTGAACGGCGAAGTGTGGGATGCCACGCGTCCGATTCTCCAGGATAGTTCACTTAAACTACTCACCTGGAGTGAGACAGATGGCAAATCTACTTTCTGGCATTCTTCTGCCCACCTGTTGGCCGAAGCAGTAGAGTCTATCTTTCCGGGCGTAAAATTCTGGGTAGGTCCGCCGGTAGAAAATGGCTTCTACTATGATATGGACCTGGGAGACCGGAAGATTTCTGAAGAGGAATTAGTCGCTATCGAGAAGAAAATGAACGAACTGGCAAAGAAAAACAGTCAGTACGTACGCAAAGAAATCTCTAAAGCCGATGCCATAAAGTACTTTACGGAAAAAGGAGACGAGTACAAACTGGATTTACTTCAAAATCTTGAAGATGGCAGCATCACCTTTTACACACAAGGCGATTTCACAGACCTCTGTCGCGGTCCACATATTCCGCAGACAGGATTGATTAAAGCCATCAAACTGACTAATATTGCCGGAGCCTATTGGAAAGGGGACGAAAAAAACAAACAGCTTACCCGCATATACGGCATCACGTTTCCAGCTCAAAAGGAACTGGATGAATATCTGCAGATGCTGGAAGAAGCCAAAAAAAGAGACCACCGGAAATTGGGTAAAGATTTGAGTATTTACACAATGGATGATGATGTTGGTCAGGGCTTGATTATGTGGCTGCCTAACGGTACCGTGATAATAGAGGAACTGGAAAAACTGGCTAAAGAAACCGAATTAAAGGGTGGCTATAAACGAGTGGTGACTCCCCATATTGCCAAGGAAAATATGTATGTCACCAGCGGTCACCTGCCTTATTATGCAGATAGCATGTACCCACCGATGGAGATCGATGGTGAAAAATATTACCTGAAGTCCATGAATTGCCCGCACCACCATAAAATTTTTGCGGCAGAACCCAAAAGTTATCGCGATCTGCCATATCGCATAGCTGAATATGGTACTGTCTACCGTTATGAGCAAAGTGGTGAATTGTTTGGGTTGATGCGTGTGCGCTGTTTGCATATGAATGATGCCCATATCTATTGCACCCGGCAGCAGTTTGCAGAGGAATTTCGGGCAGTAAACGAAATGTACCAGAAGTATTTTAAAATTTTCGGCATCGATAAATATGTGATGCGATTAAGTCTGCATTCGCCGGATAAACTGGGCAAAAAATATGTGGATGAGCCTGCTTTGTGGAAGGAAACGGAAGAAATGGTACGGCAGGTATTGATAGAATCGAACATTCCCTATGTAGAAGTGCAGGATGAAGCTGCATTTTACGGTCCCAAAATAGATGTGCAGATTTACAGTGTTATCGGTCGCGAATTTACGCTGGCTACCAACCAGGTGGATTTTTCGCAGGGCAGGAGTTTTAAACTGCAGTATACCACTGCTGACAACCAAACTGATACACCTTTGATCATCCACCGGGCTCCCTTAGGCACTCATGAACGGTTTATTGGTTTTCTGCTGGAGCATTATGCTGGCAACCTGCCATTGTGGCTTGCCCCGGTGCAGGTAAAAGTTTTACCAATCAGCGATAAGTTTAACGATTATGCCCGCACGGTAGTGAACACACTGAAAAATGCTGATATTCGTGTGGAAATAGACGACCGTCCGGAAAAGATAGGACGGAAAATCAGGGATACAGAACTGGCAAAAGTACCCTATATGCTTATTATTGGCGAGAAGGAGGTAAATGAGCAAAAAGTATCTGTTCGCAGGCATGGAAAAGGTGATGCCGGGGCAGTGGAACTCCAAGCCTTTGTAAATCAATCGATAGCAGAAATTAAAGACCGCATATCTCACTGATAAATATTTTTGTTAATTATGTAGGAAATCGTGGTATGATTTTTACCTTTGCATGCTACTATAATCTTAAATTTCATTAACTAATAAAAAAATAACTCCACAAGAAGGAGACTCACTTTAAAAACGATAAATGGCATTTTCACCACGACCTCCCAGGGGCTTCAATCCCCGTTTCAAAAAAGAACAAAATCAGGAACACAGGACCAACCATATGATAAGAGTGCCACAGGTACGTCTGGTTGGTGATAATGTGGAGCCTGGCGTGTACCCTACACAGGAAGCACAAAAAATGGCCAACGAACAGGCGCTTGATCTGGTGGAAATATCCCCTAATGCCGATCCTCCGGTATGTAAGATTATCGATTATAACAAGTTCCTTTATGAAAAGAAGAAGAAAGAGAAGGAGATGAAGGCCAACTCTAAAGTTTCTGAAGTAAAGGAAATCCGTTTTACGCCCAATACAGATGATCACGATTTTAATTTCAAGGCAAAACACGCCGAGGAGTTTTTAAAAGACGGCAACAAGGTAAAGGCCTACGTTCAATTTAAAGGACGGGCTATCATGTTCAAAGAGAGAGGTGAGCTTTTGTTGCTGAAATTTGCTGAACGTCTGGCAGAGATTGGAGCGCCTGAGGGACTTCCGAAACTGGAAGGAAAAAGAATGTTGATCATTTTTGCCCCCAAAAGCCAAAAGAAGAAAAAATAGCATTCTTCTCATTTTGAGGCAAAGCGTACAAACTGTGGATAATCACGGCCTTATTAAGTAAAAAGCCCCAACTGCAAATCATATATTTGCCGGAAATTATAGGTATATGCTAAAAATCGGCATATTTGGCGTTGGGCATCTCGGCAAGTTTCACATAGCCAATTGGCAAAAAATAAAAGCGGTTGAAATCATAGGATTCTATGATCCCAATGATGCTGCTGCCGCTGCAGTAGAGCAGCAATTCGGCATCAAACGTTTTTTGCAGGCGGATCAATTATTGGAGGCCTGTGATGCTGCTGATATCGTGGCACCCACCAATCATCATTTTTCTTTATGCGAAGCTGCCATCCGCAAGTCCAAACATGTGTTTGTAGAAAAGCCGTTGGCGGATACGATGGAGCAGGCGCATAAAATTGTTAAGCTGGCCAGAGAAGCCAATGTCAAAATTCAGGTAGGGCATGTTGAACGATTTAATCCCGCATACCTGGCGCTAAAAGGACATGAGCTTAATCCCATGTTTATTGAGGTACACCGGCTGGCACAGTTTAATCCAAGGGGCACGGAGGTAAGTGTTATTCTGGATCTGATGATTCATGATATTGATATCATTCTTAACATAGTCAAGAGTGATGTTCGGTCTATTTCTGCCAGCGGAGTTGCTGTAATGACGGATACGCCGGACATTGCCAATGTAAGGATTGAGTTTAATAACGGTTGTGTAGCCAACCTCACATCGTCTCGTATGTCCATGAAAAAAATGCGCAAAATGCGCCTGTTTCAAAAGGATGCTTATATAGGAATAGATTTCCTGGAGAAAAAGACGGAGATCATAAAACTCAAAAACGACGAAGACAATGGAAAGGATGCTTTCGTTTTTGATATAGAAACACCCATGGGGAAAAAAGAGATTGCGGTCTCTAATCTCTCTATGCCTGAAGCCAATGCTATACAATTGGAGTTGGAGGCATTTGCACATTCAATACTAAACGATTTGCCAACTGCGGTATCTGAAGTAGACGGGCTGATAGCAATGGATGTTGCCCACCAGGTACTCAACAAAATAAAGTCGGCCAACTATTCTGTAAAATAAGGTAGCGCTACCGATTATGAAATGAAAACCCAACCTGAAATATCCATCCGATGGTATGCCTTCGGTGACTTTGTGTCTGCAACAGTTGCCTGGATAGTTGCGTTTTTCGTGCGAAAGAAGATTTCCGGTTTTCAGATGGAAATCGACTATGAGTTTACCAGCAACACTCTTTTTCAACTTAGTATTGTTTTGATTCCGGTAGGCTGGGTCATTTTGTTTTTGCTGGCGGGAACCTATAACAGTTCGCTGTATGCAAAGCAAAAATTCAGAGAGCTGACTTCTACTATTGCGTGTATCCTTGTTGGTAGTCTTGTTTTGTTTTTTTTATTGGTGTTAGATGATCCACGTGTGAACTACACGTATTATTACAAAGCCTTTTTGACCATTTTCGCTTCGCATACGATATTGATTTGGACCAGCAGGTGGATATTGCTGAACATTGCACAAAAACAACTGGAGAAAAATGAAGTATCGTTTAACACCGTTATTGTAGGCAATACGGTAGCGGCCATGCGTGTGTTTACAGATGTACAAAAAGCCCCCCGAAAGCTGGGCTATAATTTCCTTGGATTTGTAGAGCTTGATGATTCCAGGAACGGTCTAAAGAAATATATCCCCTCCCTGGGAAAAATTACCGAATTGGAAAATATCCTGATAAAACACAATCCGGATCAAGCTATTATAGCATTGGACAAACCCGATGCTGAGTTTGTAATGAATATCATTAATCATATCAGCGAGAAAGATATTGACATCAAAATAGCCCCGCATCACCTGGATATTATTGCCGGCTCTGTTCGCACGAATAACATACTGGATACACCTTTGATTGAAATAAAAAAAGGACTGATTCCTGAGTGGCAACAAAACCTGAAGTTGTTGATGGATATTGTGATATCACTGGTTGCGCTTATAATATTGTCACCGTTTCTGTTGTATGTAGCTTTGCGGGTAAGATTTTCTTCAAAAGGACCTGTTTTTTTTGTGCAAGAACGCATCGGTTACAAGGGGAAGCCCTTTCGGATGTATAAGTTCAGATCGATGGTAAATGATGCTGAAAAAGAAGGACCTACATTGTCCTCTAAAACCGATCCACGGATTACACGCTGGGGCAGGCATATGCGTAAATGGCGTATAGACGAATTGCCTCAATTCTGGAATGTATTGAAAGGTGAAATGAGCCTTGTGGGCCCTCGTGCGGAACGGGCTTATTATATAAACAAGATTAAAGAGAAAGCCCCGCATTTTAAATACTTGCAAAAGGTGAAGCCTGGCATTACGAGTATGGGAATGGTAAAGTTTGGCTATGCCGAAAATGTTGACGAGATGATAGCCCGAATGCAATATGATTTAATTTATATTGAAAATGTTTCTCTCTTTCTTGACTGCAATATCATGCTTCATACTTTAAGAATTATTATCAAAGGAAAGGGCAAATAGGCGTTGGTGTTATAAGAATGTTTGCTATTCCCCATTTTTTTTCTGTAAGAGCAAACTCAAATACAGAATATGAATGATCTGTGAAACGGCTGTTAAATCAACTATCTTTTCGTATTCTGTTCATACTTTTGTATTCTTTCTATTAAGGATAGACGGGTTCTCTTATCGGTGCTAAACATAAAAATTTAAATATTTGTTTTATGAAAAAACTAATGCCTCTCTTTTTAGCTGCGTTATTGCTTTCAACGGTATCTTATGCGCAAAATTTTCAAATAGGATTGAAAGCCGGAGCGAACTTCTCTAACTTTACCGGTTCCTCCTCTGTGGCAGATGTGAGATCAAATTCTATGGTAGGCTTTCATGCGGGAGGTTTACTTAATCTGAAGTTTGGTACATTCTTTTCGTTACAACCGGAATTACTGGTGTCTTCACAGGGCGCGAAATTGGAAAACGCAACGCAGAAGGAAAATTTTAAAGCTACATACGCAATGCTTCCCATTATGGCGAAGTTGAACTTTGGTGCAGTTTACCTCGAAGGAGGTCCTCAATTCGGATTGAAAGTAAGTGACAAGGTAAGCGGGATCAATACCGATGTTAAAAACCTTGATGTGTCACTGGCTGCAGGCTTAGGGTTTCATAGCCGTTCCGGGTTGGGATTGGGAGCCCGTTATATTGCAGGATTATCAAAGGTGGGCGATATTGATTTCGGTGGCGGCGTAAATCCTGATTATAAAAATAGTGTGATTCAGGTAAGCTTATTTTATACATTTTTCAACAACAGGTAAGCCCTGTTGGTACAAGACAATTGTAAAAAGCATAAAGCCCTCAATTTTTGAGGGCTTTATGCTTTTTATTGAATCTAGTTTTGTAGTTATGCTCAGGCATCCTGGTTGTTATTGTGTTTAACCCAACGGTATATAATAAAGCCTATCGCTGCAAAAGGTGTAATCATCAAATAAAGGATACCACTGTTCAACGCCTTAGCAGGACCTTCACCTAACTGCTGTGCTGTTTTTGTACAAACCGAGCATTGCGCCGCCACATCAGATTGAAATAAGAACAGTCCGGCGCAAATCAACACTAATAATATCATTTTCCGCATGGTCTCAAATTGAGTAACAAAGTTACGACAATACGCTTCATTAAACTAATACATAGGGGTTGTTGTTCAACGCTAATTATCAGAAGAAAAAATACCCCGTTTAGGCCCCTGTTATTTAATCGTTCTCTTGCGGAAGGGCTTGAAATAGCTTTGCAAATTGTTTCCCGTATAAATTAAAGGAACATTATCTTGCAGTATGTGCCATCTAAAATTTATTCCATATGGATACTGATTCGAAGGGGATATCCTATACTTCCGGTTTTTTTATTCTGATTGGACTCTGGGTAGCGGGATTGATTGCCGGAAGTGTATTGACGGTTCCTATATGGATGATATTCGGTAGCGGCGACTTTACAGAAATGCGGGAAAAGATGCTGTTGCCCGAATATGTCAATGCGGTTCGTATTATTCAGGTTGTATCCACTGCCTTTACATTTTTTCTGCCAGCTTATTTTACGGCACTCATCATCAATAAAAAGCCGGTTACTTTTCTTGGCTTCAACAAACAGTTTACAATCAACCAACTATTACTTTCCTGTGTGTTGATCTTTTTGGGGGCAGTGGTGGCGGGCACTACCGGACAACTCATGGAGGCTATTCCGCTTCCGTCTTCCTGGGAAGCTGCATTTAAAGCGATGGAAGACACTTATGCAACACAGGTGGAAGCTATTGCGGCCATGAAAAACTTTGAGGAATATGTTTTGGCACTTATAATGATTGCTGCTTTACCCGGGTTATTTGAGGAAGTTTTTTTCAGAGGCGGTATGCAAAATATTCTTACCCGGGCAACCCACAATCCGTGGTTGGCGATTATTATCACCAGCA
This sequence comes from uncultured Terrimonas sp., assembly GCA_964604365.1. Classification (GTDB taxonomy): domain Bacteria; phylum Bacteroidota; class Bacteroidia; order Chitinophagales; family Chitinophagaceae; genus Agriterribacter. Next base: position 32,242 of record CAZRYS010000041.1, on the reverse strand, counting down.
TAATATTCAGTCTTGTTCACTTTTCGTTTTATGGATTCCTGGCGCGGGTCTGTCTCGGCATCGTACTGGGGCTTATTTATTATTATTCTAAAAATCTTTGGTTAAGTGTTATTGCCCATTTTGTAAATAATACCATCGTCGTTACCCAGGTATATTATGTTATTCAACAGGGAAAATCGTTACGGGAAGCCATGGACGAAAAAATTGCAGGGTGGTGGGGGCTATTAGCTGTAGTAGCCTTGTATTTTGTGTTTGTTTTATTTAAGAAGATATCTGCCCAATACCTGGCAACGGTTGTACCTCCAGAAGAGGAAACCGAAGAAGAGCAATGGCTGACAAAATAATTTCAAATTTCGGACTATGGCAATGAATTGGTCAGTTTTCAGAACCCGGGCACTAACAGCGTTGGTATTTGTAGCGATAATGCTGGTGGGCTTGTTCTGGAGTCGCTGGAGTTTCTTTTTGCTGTTTACCGTTGTGCATTTCGGCTGTTGGGTAGAATACGGCCGTCTCATTCGTAAAATTAGCCCCGACTATGCAGATATATCCGTATTTCACAAATATGGTGTGATGCTGGCGGGCTGGTCCTTTATGCTGTATTGTGTGGGCGAGGGGTACGAAATTGCCGGCATTCCACTCACTTCAATAGGATTAGCCGCCGGGCTGGTTTTTGCTTTTGCCCTACCGGTTACTGAAATACTTTTCTCCAAACAGTTTAACCTCTCCAACATCAGGTATTCGTTTTGGGGATTGCTATATATATCACTCAGTTGGGGGTTATTCGTTTATTTACGATCGCTGGATGCTACCTGGATAACCGGCAGCGGACAGTTATACGAAGTAGGATTATTGATTCCTGTACTCCTGGTGTTTTCAATCTGGATAAACGATACTATGGCCTATATCACAGGATCTTTCATCGGCAAAACACCTTTTTCCAGGATTTCTCCCAAAAAGACGATAGAAGGCACTGTTGGTGGGGCTATATTATGCATAGCTACCATGGGAATCCTTGCCTGGAGTAGGGCGTTCCCGGTAGTACCTGTCTGCATCATTGCTGGTATTGCTGCTATTGCAGGCACTGCCGGTGATTTACTGGAAAGTAAAATCAAAAGATTGGCAGGTGTAAAGGATAGTGGTCAGTTTATGCCGGGGCATGGTGGGTTTTTAGATCGCTTCGACTCTCTCCTGCTGGCTATTCCATTCACCTGGATATACGTTGAGTTCTTCCTGTAATTATAACCGCATAATTTTGACCCTCTAACAGGCTTTCACTATTTTCGCTACTTCAAACAGCGTGCATGACAGTTCACAAAGAAGGATTTAAATCTATTGCTATCAGCGGGTTTTTATTTGTATTGCTAAACATTGTGTTGTTTTATGTTTTGCCCAATCATCTCACCTGGCTGGCATGGCTGCTTTTTGTTGTTACATTATTGTTCTTTTTGTTTATTGTTTCTTTTTTCCGGGTACCCAACCGTCAGTTGACCCTCAACGATAATCAAATTGTAGCACCTGCAGACGGTAAGGTAGTAGTAATTGAAGACACGATTGACACAGAATATTTTAACGATAAGCGTTTGCAGATATCTATTTTTATGAGCCCTGCCAATGTGCATCAAAACCTAAACCCCTTAGCGGGAGAGGTAGTATATAGCCAGTACCATAAAGGTAAATACCTCGTGGCCTGGGATCCTAAATCTTCTACTGAAAATGAAAGGCATTCTGTTGTAATAAAACATCATCAATCTGAAATCCTGGTAAAGCAGATTGCCGGAGCCGTTGCCAGGCGTATTGTAAACTACCTGAAGCCAGGGCAGAAGGTAACGCAGGGTAGTGAGTTAGGATTTATTAAGTTTGGAAGTCGCGTGGACGTTCTGTTGCCGGTAGGCAGCAAAGTAGAAGTGCAACTCAATCAAGTAGTAAAAGGTGGCATAACTGTGCTGGCCAGTTGGTAAGTCTTGCTTGCCCGTATTGCTAACGATATTGTTTTATGGAGCATTTCTCGGCAACAATTGATATCATCGGTATTAATCCATTTGTTTTTATTCCGGATAAAATTTTGGAGGAAATATTTGTGCAGGCTAAGCAAAGAAAGGGTTCTATCCGTGTAATGGGTACAATCAACGGTGAAGCTTACACGCAAACGCTTATAAGGTATAGCGGCTATTGGCGTTTATATATCAACACAAACATGTTGAAAGATTCTCCCCGTCGTATTGGTGAAAGAATTGCGGTATCTATTGCATTTAATCCGGATCCAAAAGAAATGGCAATGCATCCCGGCTTTTACAAAGCACTGGTGGCAAATAAAAAGGCAAAGGCTGTATTTGATCGTCTTTCTCCTTCTTATCAATCGGAGATCATTCGGTATATAACACAATTGAAAACCGCTCCTGCCGTTGAAAAGAATATAACCCGGGCCATTAATTTTCTCTTGGGTAAAGAACGGTTTATAGGGCGGGACAAGCCATAACAGTATTCAAAAGCTGTTATGTTAGATTTTAAATATTTAAAAAATAAAAATGTCAAAGGCAACTCAATCGGAAATAAAGTTTTTAGAAGGTCCGCAATCTCGTTGGGAAGAATTTAAATTTACTTTAAAAGTAGTTCGGGAGTTTTTAAAAGGATTCAGGGCTTTGCACTTTGCAGGTCCTTGTGTGACGGTTTTTGGCTCTGCGCGGTTTAAAGAAGATCATCCTTATTACAAACTAACACGAGAACTGTCTGGAGAAATAGCGAAACTTGGCTTTACGATTATGACAGGCGGAGGTCCCGGTATCATGGAAGCCGCAAACAGGGGAGCAAAAGATGTTGGAGGAAGATCGGTTGGTTGCAATATAATACTGCCTTTTGAACAATCTGCTAATCCTTACCTGGACAAATGGGTTAATATTAAGTATTTTTTTGTGCGCAAAACCTTACTGGCAAAGTATTCATATGCATTCGTGGTAATGCCAGGCGGATTTGGCACACTGGATGAGTTTTTTGAAGCCCTTACATTGGTGCAAACGAAAGTGGTAGAATCTTTCCCCATCATTCTTTTTTGTAAAGACTTCCACAAGAAGTTGATGGACTATATAGAAAAAATGAAAAGCGAAGGCACGATTTCTCCGGAAGACATCGATCTTCTGTTGTATACGGATTCTATAGAGGATGCAATTGAGCACCTGAAAGTAAAAAGCATAGAGCAGTTTGGATTGAAATACGCTCAGCCAGAACCCTCCGGTTTTTTATTTGAAAGGAGACTGTTTAAAAGAAAGTAACTTTCAGTATGCGGGTAGTTATACAAAGAGTGTCTTCAGCTTCGGTAACGGTAAATGGAGAAATTACAGGCAGTGTGAACAAGGGGTTGTTGGTATTGTTGGGCATTGAAGATGCAGATGCTGCAGAAGATGTTGAGTGGCTTGGCAACAAGATTGTCAACCTCCGCATTTTTGATGACGAGCAGGGTGTAATGAATTTGTCGCTGAAAGATGTGCAGGGCAATATTTTACTTGTCAGCCAGTTTACATTACATGCGGCAACCAAAAAGGGGAATCGTCCGTCGTATATCAGGGCCAGTAAAGGCAATGTGGCAATACCCTTGTACGAAATGATGATTGCCAGGTTGGGGCATGAGTTAGGAATGCCCATAGAAACGGGCATATTCGGAGCCGATATGAAGGTTGCCCTCATAAATGATGGGCCGGTAACTATTGTAATAGATACAAAGAACAAGGAATAGGATTGTAACTTTGGCAAACGCTTTGCAAGTTCTGATGTATTATTGCCCAGCAAACATTATCCATAGTAAAACTATATAGATCCATTATATGTTACAAACAGCAGAAGATATTCGGCAACTCAATGATAAAATACAGGTAGCGTCCTCTTTTCTTGAAAAAATCGAAAAAGAGATTGCTAAAGTTATCGTGGGACAACAGTACATGGTAAACCGCCTGCTGATTGGCTTGTTGAGCAATGGGCACGTATTATTGGAGGGAGTGCCTGGTCTGGCAAAAACACTTTCAATAAAATCCTTGTCTCAAACCGTCAATGCGCATTTCAGCCGCATACAGTTTACACCGGATTTGCTGCCTGCCGATGTTGTGGGTACCATGATTTATCATCAACAGAAGAACGAATTTGTTGTCCGGAAAGGTCCCATTTTCGCCAATTTTATTTTGGCAGACGAAATAAACCGGGCCCCGGCAAAAGTGCAAAGTGCGTTGCTGGAAGCTATGCAGGAAAAACAGGTAACCATTGGAGAGAATACATATAAGCTGGATGAACCCTTCCTTGTTTTGGCCACCCAAAATCCCATTGATCAGGAAGGAACCTATGCTTTGCCTGAGGCGCAGGTAGATCGTTTTATGCTAAAAGTATTGATTGATTATCCCACGCGGGATGAAGAACTATTGATCGTTCGGCAAAATCTGTATGGTGCCAAAATGCCGCAGGTAAATGCGGTGGCCAGTACTGCCGAAATTCTGCAGGCCAGGGATCTCGTAAGACAGGTATATATGGACGAAAAGATTGAAAATTACATTTTGGATATCGTGTTTGCCACGCGTCGTCCGTCTGACTATCGGTTAGATAAACTAAAACCACTGATTGCCTACGGCGGGTCACCGCGCGCTTCCATCAACCTGGCCCTGGCTGCCAAGGCACATGCGTTTATCAATAAGCGTGGATATGTGATACCCGAAGATGTAAGAAATATAGCCCGGGATGTCATCCGGCACCGCATCGGACTTACCTACGAAGCGGAAGCAGAAAACATCAATGCAGAAAATGTGGTGGATGAAATACTGAGAACGGTTGATGTGCCCTAATAAAAAATTAGTTTAAATAAACACCTGTTTTCTGAAGTATAAAAAAAGAGACCACCTAGATGACAACATCGATGTGGCAGACATACTCAAAAAGGTAAAAGAGTTGGAGATAAAAAGCAAAAAGCTTTCCACCAATCTTTTCGCTGGCGAATACCACACGGCGTTCAAAGGAAGGGGTATGTCGTTCAAAGAAGTCAGGGAATACAGCGCCGGTGACGATATCCGTTTTATTGACTGGAATGTGTCTGCCAGAATGGGTGCTCCGTTTAGCAAGTTATTTGAAGAAGAGCGGGAGTTGACTTTGATGCTATTGGTTGACGTTAGTGCCAGCTCTTTATTTGGTACCGTCCATCTCCGGAAAAAGGACCTGATTACCGAAATATGTGCGTTGTTGGCTTTTTCTGCCATCAATAACAACGACAAAGTAGGTGTTATTTTCTTCAGTGATAAGGTAGAGTTTTTTATTCCGCCCAAAAAAGGCAAACAACATGTTCTTTATATTGTAAGAGAACTTTTAACGGTAAAACCTAAGTCACGGGGTACCAACCTCAATGATGCTATTCGTTTTTTCAACAATGCCATCAAGCAAAAAAGTATTGTGTTTGTGCTGAGCGATTTTATGGTGGAAAAATACGAAGATCCGCTTCGTGTGGCGGGCAACAAGCATGATGTTACGGGGATAAAAGTGTATGATAAGATGGATATGGAACTTCCTACGATCGGCATGTTGCAAATTGAAGATATGGAAACCGGCAAAACCCAATGGGTGGATACCAATGATGAAATGGTGCAGTATAATTATCAACAACAGTTTGTACAAAATGAAGACGCTTGCAAAACAGCGTTCCTGAAAGCAGGTGCCGATTTGTTATATATGCGTACCGACGAAGATTATGTGAAAATACTGCAACAATTTTTTTTAAAAAGAATGAAGGGGGCTAAGTGACGGCCCTGCATTGTTGAATGAAGAAAATTTATAAAATACAATATATTCTCCTGATTCTCTGCCTGGGAAATCTCCCGCTATTTGCTCAAACACCATCTGTCACAACCATCGTCAATCGGGATAAAGTATTATTGGGTGAGCATATAGAATTGAGAATACAGGCGGATGTACCGGCCGCACTTCCCGTATCGGAGTTGTTTAAATTGCCGGATACTATTCCACACCTGGAAATACTGAGAAGAACTGCAATAGACTCAACGATTGATGGCGGTAACAAGCGGTATACGCAGTCATTTACCATTACAGGCTTCGACTCTGGCACCTGGACGTTTCCGGCTGCCCTCTTGAAAATCAATAAAAATACCTATCGTTCTCAACCGGTTCCCATTACAATAGTGCCGGTTCCGTTAACAGATAGTACTTATCACGATATACGCGAGATTATAGAAGTGCCTCCTCCCGAGAAAGAATGGGGTTACTGGATCGCTGCGATATTATCCGCTTTATTATTGGGGCTATTGGTATGGCTGTGGTTGAAATCGCGGAAGAAAAAAACGGCGCTGGTAGAGAAGCCGGTCAGCTACGCAGGTGCTTTGGAAGAAGCATTAGCACAATTGAGGCTGTTGGAAAAAGAACAACTACCCGAAAAAGGAGAGCAAGCTGCTTACTATAGCCAACTGAGTAAGATTGTGCGGGGATACACTGAAAAACGTTTTGGAATAAAAGCACTACAGTGTACAACAGATGAATTGCTGGTACAATTGCACAGCACCCTTACAAAAGGACAGCCCGGAATGCTTGCCGAGCTGCTGCGTATATCCGATGCCGTGAAGTTTGCAAAATTCAAACCCGATACGGATCAAAGCAAATCTGATATGAGAAATGCTGAAACCATTCTGAAGGAGATGGATATTCTGAAATAAGATGTTGAAAGAATATTTCGATAGTATAGAATTTGCATACCCGGAAGTACTTTTCCTGCTGTTGCTGATTCCGGTAATAGCCGGTTGGTATATCAGTTATGCACATAAGTTGAAAGCCAGTGTGCGGGTTTCGTCGTTAAAAAGCTTTCACAATACATCCTCTATAAAAAGTAATCTTAGGCATCTGCCATTTATTTTGCGGGTATTGGCTTTAATCTTTTTGATCTTGGCCCTGGCCCGCCCCCGGTCGTACAATGATGAAAAAACAGTAGAGGGTGAAGGAATAGATATTGTGCTTTGCCTGGATGTTAGTGGTAGCATGTTAGCCCAGGATTTTAAACCCAACCGATTAATGGCGGCTAAAAAAGTGGCGCTGGACTTTATTCGCGAACGGCCTACAGACAGAATAGGGCTGGTGATATTTGCTGGTGAAAGTTTTACGCAGTGTCCTGTTACCAGCGATCATGCTACCCTGGAGTCGCAATTGGCGCAGGTAGAAGGCGGCTTTTTGCTTGATGGAACCGCTATAGGTTCCGGCTTGGCCACCAGTGCAGACCGGTTGAGAAGCAGTGAAGCAAAAAGCAAGGTAGTGATTCTGCTTACGGATGGTGAAAATAATGGGGGACTGATAGGTCCACTGCCGGCCATGGAAATAGCCAAAACCCTTGGGGTGAAGGTATATACCATTGGTGTAGGAAGTGATGGATATGCCAATACGCCAACGCTAAGCGACGGCGGCGTAGTAATGCAGCAGGAAAAAGTAAATATTGACGAGACGCTGCTGAAACAAATTGCATCTGAAACCGGCGGCAAGTATTTTCGTGCCCGCGACAATGAAAGCCTGAAAGGTATCTACCAGGAAATTGATGAAATGGAGAAGACCAAAATCAATACGGTGGTTACCAGAAAATATACAGAACGTTTTCACCCCCTGGTACTGATAGCTATTGCCTTGATATTCCTGGAAATGATCATGCGAACAACGGTATTCAGGCGTTTTCCGTGATAGATATATTATAATCCGGGGCCTGGCGTCAAAAAATTACTTACAAATGTGTTTTTGGACAAATCAGTTTTGCAGAAGAGATAATAGCAATTATATTTGCAGTCCTTTTTTATGGGGAACTAGCTCAGTTGGCTAGAGCGCTTGCATGGCATGCAAGAGGTCAGGGGTTCGACTCCCCTGTTCTCCACTTCAGTACCAGAGCGGGTTTCAGCGGATTTGCTGAAACCTTTTTTTATGCCCGGTTTCTTTGAATACTGTTAGCTCAACCATCAATGTTTCCTTACCAGCTCCAACAGCTTTCGGTCCAACTTATGACCATACCAGTCTTCATACGCTACATCGGTACGACCGGAATTCAGTATACCGAAATCACCTACAAAATTCCACAATGCAATCCCTATATCGCCGGTTCGTAATACCTCCAGCACATCGCTAAACCAGGAAAGGAAAACGGCGTGCGGCGTCATTTTCCAACAACCACACTCTCCACAATGCACGCCCACGCCTTTTTCTATCAGCTCTATCCAGGGTTTATAATAGTTTACCAGCATGTCTTTGTTGAAGTCGCTATTACCCACTTTTCCGGGCCATTTAGGGTCGGGCAGATTGTTCACATCTTTATTTGCCCAGGGTGCTTTGTAATGAGAAATAGCTCCTGGAAAATACCCCCGACAACTTTGGCCGATATCCAGACCTGCCAGTTCGGGCATGGCGGTATTGCCTACATTATTTCCGTCTGCAATTACCAGGTGGCGGGCATTTTCGTTGCGGATGGCTGCCGTGGCTTTCTCTGCTATTGCTTTGTAAACATCAATAGGTACAGGACCTGATTTTGAATGCTGATCATTCATATCCTCACGCATGGCCGGTTCATTTAAAAGGTCGAAGCTGATTTTTTCGGCGGACATATGCTTAAATCTATTTGCCCAAAAATTCCAGTGAAAGTAAAAGGCTTCCTGGGCTGCCTCATCTTTCCATAGGTTGTAAGGCTCATGAAAACCTGCATTGATGCAATAGCCGGGTGCCCGATGCAGATTTACACTCACATGTAAACCATGTGCCTGCGATTGACGAACCAACTCCTCAATAGTATCAACCGCCCTATTGTCAAACCTATATACTTCCTCAGGCGTTATATTGCGAGACCTGTCTATATCTAGATATGAGGGGTAGGCAATAGGTAGTCTGACAAAGTCGAAACCCCAGTCCTGCATCCATTTCAAATGTTCAACAGTCGTCTTGAAACGACTGTTGTATGCCGGATTGGGCGTAAAATAGTCAAGTAAATTAAACCCCTTCCACTTGGGCAGTTTATTTTTAACCACGGGAGCGGTCGCTCCGACCCTATTTCCAAGCGCAATTGCAGCAGCCGTCCAAGCGGTAGTTCTTAAAAAATTTTTTCTATTCATTGTGATAATTGAAATGCTGTGGTTAGGATGATTATAAAGATACAACAAGATGTTCCCCAGGCAGACTTCAATTGTGGCGGAAAAACTATTTAACTACTTGCAAATGCTCAAGTATTCTTTTCACTTCTGATATGCAGTAATCAGTTTCTTCCTGGGTGGTAAACCTGCTGAGTCCAAACCGGATAGAGCTTTTAATCAACTCATCGGAAATATCCATCGCCTTCAATACATGTGAGGGAGTAGGGTTAGCCGATGTGCAGGCTGATCCGGAAGAAACCGCAATGGATTTATTGATTTCTATTAATAGTTTCGCTCCATCTACATCATGAAAACAAAGATTGGAAGTATTGGGCAGCCGGTTGTTTATACTACCGTTAATGCTTACGCTATCTGTTGCAAGCAATGATGTTTCCAGTTGATTTCGGAACGTCTGGAGAATGATGGTATCTTCTGGCATGCGGGATTGAGAAAGTTCTGCAGCTTTGCCCAATCCTACAATACCGGGTACATTTAATGTGCCGCTGCGAAAGCCTTTTTCGTGACCGCCACCGTCCATCTGGGCTGTGACTCGTACCCGAGGGGTTTTCCTTCGCATATACAAAGCTCCGACCCCCTTTGGCCCATAGAATTTGTGAGCAGAAAGCGCCAACAGGTCTATGCCTTGTTCCGCAACATTCATTGGTACTTTGCCTACCGCCTGGGTGGCATCACTAAAAAACCAGATCCCATGCTTTTTTGCAATAGCAGCAATGTCGTTTATGGGTTGCAACACACCTGTTTCGTTATTGGCGAACATTATACTGATAAGTATCGTTTGGGGGGTAATAACCTCCTCCAATTGATTGAGGTCTATCTGCCCGCTTGCATCAACGGGCAGGTAAGTAACGGCTACACCTTTTTTCTCCAGGTGTTTGCAGGTATCCAGCACTGCTTTGTGTTCGGTAGCGCAGGTAATAATGTGTTTGTTTCCTTCCCTGATTTCACAGGCTCCTTTTATGGCAAGGTTTACCGCTTCTGTAGCGCCGGAAGTAAAAACGATCTCTTCAGCTTCGGCTCCGATAAGTGATGCTACCTGTTCCCTTGCCACCTGCACCGCTTCTTCGGCCACCCATCCAAAAGCGTGTGTACGGCTGGCTGCGTTTCCAAACCGTTCCGTAAAGTAGGGAAGCATAGTTTCCAACACTTGCCGATCCATAGGCGTGGTAGCATTGTTGTCCAGATATATAGGAAACTTTAGCATGGCTGCAAGGTACGATCAATTTCAAACAGCCTGGAAAGACGATTTCTTTGTTACTCTTTTGAAAAAAGATGATGCGGATAATTCAACAAATCCTGATTTAGGATCTCACAAAGTGCTGTGTACAATTCCGGATAATGCATTTGCAAACGGTCCGGGCTTTTAAAATAAATCTCTATACTTTCTGCCCAAAACTCCTGGAAGTCTTTAATAGCATATTCGGAATACAGCCCAATGGTAAGAATTTTCTCTACATGGTAAATCTTGTCTCCAATAGAGTTGAACTTGTGAAAAGAATCTCTGAAATCCTTGTCAACATATAACGTTGTTTCAAAGTTCTGGTAGTAAAGGGCATGCGCCATTTCGTGCAGTCCTACATTCTGCATATCATATTTATTCTTATAGCCTTCCAAAAATTGCTTCCAGGCTATATTGATGGTATTACCCGTCACGTTGCCAATGAGGATTCGGAACGGTTCCAGTCCCACAAATGCTTCCGGAAAAATTTGTATGATATTAAAATGTGATAGCAGGTATTTTTTTAAACCGAAGGTCAGTTGAACAGCAGAGGCACTAATTAAAATCGGCATCTCACGGTACCCTTTGCTGTCATGTATCACAAAAACTTTAGTAGCTATAAATTTCCTGAGCCTTACTAAAAAACGTTCTTTATCTATATCCAGCAGGTGATTGTAAAAATTGAAATGTTTGGCAAGCACCTGATCCAGTACTTTGTCTGTAAAATGTAATTCGCTTCCGTTGTACACCAGCGGACAACTAATGTGTTTTTCTTCCTGGGAGGCCAGTTTATCATGTCCCGGATGATCGGCATAGTCCTGCCCGGGCTGCTGGTAAGAGCGGCGGAGATACCAAATGATAACAACTACGAAGATTATGACCCCTGAAATCCAATATATCATGGTATTGTATAAAACGTTAGAGCTGTCAATAAAGTATACTGTTTGTCAGGCTTGCCAACAGCAGGCACTATTTGACTACCTCAAAATATACGCCAACGAAACCAAAGAGGTAAATAAAGGTGTCCTAAATATGGGAAGTGGACTGAATGTTAACATTTAATAAATAGTGAATACATTTAAAAAAGGCGAAAACAGTTGCCGTAACCTGTAAATGTTTTACTTTTAGAGCCCTTATTTTCGAATTTAATTTTTAATCATAGCATAATTTTTTTCCATGAACAGAAAACTAAAAATGGGAATGGTTGGTGGAGGTAAAGAAGCCTTCATCGGAGCGGTGCATCGCATTGCTGCCAATATGGACGGACTTATTGAATTGTCTTGCGGGGCACTCAGCCAACGGCCAGGTGTGGCTAAAGAGTCAGCCAAAGCACTGTTTCTGCCCGATAATAAAGCATACTCCAGCTACGAAGAAATGATAGAAACAGAGAGTAAGTTGCCTGCCGGTGAACGTATGGACTTTGTTTCTATCGTAACACCCAATCACGTACATTTTGGACCCGCAATGCTGGCCCTGGAAAAGGGTTTTCATGTGGTGATTGAAAAGCCGATGACCTTTACACTGGAGGAGGCCAAACAATTGCAGAAAAAAGTAGAAGAGACCGGTTTGATTTTGGCATTAACGCATACCTATGCCGGCTACCCTATGGTAAAGCAGGCACGACAAATGGTGAAAGAAGGGGTATTGGGAAAAATCAGGAAAATTTATGTAGAATATCCACAGGGATGGTTGAGTAAGCTTTCAGAAAAGGAAGGGAATGCTCAGGCAGCCTGGCGAACAGACCCTTCCAAATCGGGCAAGGCCGGCGCCATGGGCGACATCGGAACACATGCCGCTCATTTGGCTGAATACATTTCAGGATTACAGATTACACAACTCTGCGCCGACCTGCAAACATTTGTGGACGGACGAGCATTAGATGATGATGGCAATGTATTGTTGCGGTTTAACAATGGTGCCACAGGAGTATTGATTGCTTCCCAGGTAGCAGCAGGAGAAGAAAATGCACTAAAAATCAGGGTTTACGGAGAAAACGGTGGGCTGGAATGGGCACAACAAGAACCCAATACACTTATTGTAAAGTGGCTGGATAAGGCGACTGAGATCTACAGGGCCGGCGGTGGTTATCTGGGTAATTATGCCAAACATAATACCCGCACACCAGGTGGACATCCGGAGGGATACCTGGAAGCTTTTGGCAATATTTATAGAAATTTTGCACTGACGGTAGGCGCCAGAATAGATGGCACACCAGCTACTCCGGAAATGCTGGATTTCCCACGGGTTGCCGAAGGGGTAAGAGGGATGGCTTTTATAGACAATGTGGTAGCCAGCAGCGCCAGCACTCAAAAGTGGACAGATTTTGTTGTATAAATCGAAACGTACTATTTTTCCAAAACCAAATTATTAGTGATTATGACAAATATTCAAGGACCCGGTATTTTTCTCGCCCAGTTTTTAGGAGACAACCCTCCATTTAATAGTTTACCTGCCATAGCCAAATGGGCAGCAGGACTTGGATACAAAGGCATACAGTTGCCATCGTGGGCTACCCACATTATTGATATAAAGAAAGCCGCAGAAAGCAAAACATATGCAGACGAAATAAAAGGGATTGTAAATGATGCGGGATTACAGATCACCGAAATTTCATCTCACATTATAGGTCAATTGGTGGCAGTACATCCTGCTTACGATACTTTATTTGATGGGTTTGCTCCCCAAGAGTATCACAACAATCCTAAAGCAAGAACCGAATGGGCGGTGCAACACCTGAAAGATTGTGCTAAGGCGTCTAAAAACCTTGGACTGACTGCTTCCGGTACCTTTAGCGGCGCTCTCTTGTGGCACACGGTATATCCCTGGCCTCAGCGGCCCGCAGGGTTGGTAGAAACGGGTTTTACAGAGTTGGCAAAAAGATGGAAGCCTATCTTGGATGTGTATGATGAAAACGGCGTAGACCTTTGTTATGAAATACATCCCGGAGAAGACCTGCATGATGGGATATCATATGAAATGTTTCTCGAAAAAGTGGGCAATCACAAGCGTGCATGCCTGTTATACGACCCAAGTCATTTTATATTACAAGGGTTGAAATACCTGGATTATATCGATTTCTATCACGATCGCATCCGGATGTTTCATGTAAAGGATGCTGAGTTTAATCCAACCGGCAAGCAAGGTGTGTATGGCGGTTACCAGGGTTGGGTAGAAAGAGCCGGTCGTTTCCGTTCTTTAGGTGACGGACAGGTAGATTTTAAATCTATCTTCAGCAAATTAGCAGCTTACAACTACAAAGGTTGGGCAGTGCTTGAGTGGGAGTGTGCCATTAAGCACCCTGAAGATGGTGCCGCAGAGGGTGCCCCATTCATCAAAAATCACATTATACACGTTACAGAAAAGGCATTCGACGATTTTGCGGGAACGGGTAGCGACGAAAAATTTAACCGTAGTGTATTAGGACTTGAATAGTATAGTAGTATATTTACGGTTCAAAATTTTGACAGAACGATGACAAAGAACATTAGAAACTTTCGGTATGCATTAGTAGTAGCGGTGCTTTCCGGAATCTTTTATGCGTGTGGCACAGCCCCTGCAGAGCCTGTAAAACCTATTAGTGTTAGTGTAAATCCTCAAATTCCATCCAGGCCTGAAGCGGCTCCGGCAACGAACGCTGATGGCACAATAGATACAAAAGCCCTGGCTGAAAAAGGAAAGACCCTGATTGCCGGGTCTGACTGTTTTGCGTGTCACCAGGATAAAGAGAAATTGGTAGGTCCTGCGTATGTGGATGTGGCAAAAAAATACACGGAAGCTGATGTTCCTTTGTTAGCAAAGAAGATTATTGAAGGTGGATCTGGTAACTGGGGAGATATCCCAATGGCTCCGCATACCAACCTGGCTAAGGGTGATGTGGAGGCAATGGTATATTATATCCTTTCGGTGAAATAATAAAGATATAATAATGAAAAAATTAAAAGTAATTGCGGCAGGACTGTTGATATTTTTTGCCAGTGCAGCCGTTGCGCAAAAGGATAAGGACAACACACTGACAAAAAAGGAAAAAAAGCAAGGATGGCAACTGTTGTTCGATGGAAGTACAACCAATGGCTGGCATTCTTTCAATAAGCCAACCCTGGGATCCTCCTGGAGTGCAGACAATGGCACTTTGTATTTTAAAGGAAAGCAGGATAGGGAAAATGGCGGTGATGCTGTTACTTCAAAAGAATTCGGGGACTTTCATCTAAAGCTTGAGTGGAAAATTTCGCCTAATGGCAACAGTGGTATTATGTTTTTGGTGAAGGAAGACCCTAAATATCGTTATGCTTACTTTACAGGACCTGAAATGCAGGTATTGGACAACAATGGCCATCCGGATGCGAAAATTAAAACACATCGTGCCGGTGACCTTTACGATCTGATAACCAGCATTCCTGAAAATGTAAAAGCTGTGGGCGAGTGGAACCAGGTAGAAATTAAGTTGGAAAAAGGAAAATTACAGTTCTGGCAAAATGGTGTAAATGTAGTCTCTACTACTTTGTGGAGTGACGAATGGAACAAAATGGTGGCAAATAGTAAATTCAAAGGGCTTGAAGATTTTGCTAAATTCAAAACCGGTAGAATCGTGTTGCAAGACCATGGAGATGATGTGTGGTATAAAAATGTAAAAATAAAAGAGCTGAAATAACTTTAGCCAAAGCAAAAAAAGCTGCTCAACAGTGATGTCGAGCAGCTTTTATATTTACAACGGTGTGCTGTAGTAGTTAGATTACATATCCGTCAGGTAGTATCGCCCCTTTCTTAACTACCACAATGCCATCCTTAACAGTGTAAAGCGGATTGTCAGAATCCGGAAGATGATTGCCTCCATTGATACGAACATCATTGCCGATGCGGCAATTTTTATCAATGATAGCATTACGGATATAACAACGTTCTCCTATTCCCAACTTCGGCAATCCTCTTTGCGCCGCATTGTTCATTTCCTCCAGGGTTTCATAGTAGTCACATCCCATTATGTAAGTGTCTACTATAGTAGTACCGTATCCAATACGGGAACGAATCCCCATAACGCCTCTTTCGATACGCGACGCATTGATGATACAGCCTTCTGCTAATATTGTTTTTTCTAAAGTAGTACCACTTACTTTCGCAGGCGGTAACATTCTCGGACGTGTATAAATTGCCTGATTGGTATCAAACAGGTTGAATTGCGGAATATCTTCTGTTAAAGATATATTGGCTTCAAAGAATGAATAAATATTTCCGATATCGGTCCAGTAGCCGTCATATTGGTAACTCACTACTTTATGCTGGTCTATCGATCCGGGAATAATTTCTTTACCAAAATCTTTGGCTTCTTTTTTAGTATCGAGCAGCAGATCGAAAAGTAATTTTCGGTTGAAAATATAGATACCCATCGAAGCAAGGTATACTCTTCCAGCTTTTTTCATTTCGTCTCCGGTATCACTTACCCATTCCGGAAGCAGCTCTTTTTTAGGCTTTTCTATGAAGGATGTAATAGACTGTTCGTCATCGGCTTTTAGAATGCCAAACTCGGGCGCATCTCTTTCTCCTACCGGAATGGTGGCAATAGAGATGTCTGCATTCTTATCAATATGGTCTTGCAGCATTTTACTAAAATCCATCTGGTACAATTGATCTCCGGACAAAATCAGTACATACTCAAAGTCCTGTTGTTGTAAGTGGCGCAGCGATTGCTTTACAGCATCTGCAGTACCCTGATACCAACCGTGGTTGTCCGGCGTTTGTTCAGCAGCTAAGATGTCTACAAAAGCTTTACTAAACCGGCTGAAGTAATAAGTATTTTTTATGTGCTTATTGAGAGAGGCCGAGTTGTATTGGGTCAACACATACATGCGCCCTATATCAGAATTGAGACAATTCGAAATCGGAATATCCACCAATCGGTATTTACCGGCAATGGGTACGGCAGGCTTACTTCTGGTAGCGGTTAGCGGGGACAAGCGGGTACCGGCACCACCTCCTAAAATGACAGCAATCACACTTTTGTTCATGGTTTATAGTATTAGTTATGTGTTTTTATTTTAAAGATTCATAGAGTTTCGTGTATTCAGAAACACTTTTTTGCCAGCTAAAATCAAGGCTCATCATTTTCTCTCTTACTTCATCCACTTTTTCTGTATCATCATACAGGTCTACAGCCCGCCATATTCCCTGTGTGATGTCGCCAACGGCTGCCCAGTTGTACACGATGCCGTAGCCATCGTTTTCACCTACATCTATAACAGTATCTTTAAGTCCGCCGGTACGTCTCACCATAGGAATTGTACCATATCGCATGGCGTACATCTGGTTTAAACCGCATGGCTCTACTCTGGAAGGCATAAGGAGGAAGTCGGCACCTGCATACATAAGATGGCTGAGTGCCTCGTTATAGCCAATATAAGCATTATAATCGTTCTGGGCAATTCTTTGCAGCGAACTCAATTGTTCTTCTACTTCCGGAAACCCGCTTCCGAGTATAAGAAAGTTCATCTTGCGACCTATATAATAGAAGCTATCACTGATGGCTGCCGGAATAATGTCTGCCCCTTTCTCTCCCACCAACCTTCCGATGAAAACAATCAATGGTTTTGCCGGATCGAGATTAAACGTTTCGCACAGTTTCTTTTTATTTTTTGCTTTACCCTCCGCTGCCGTCTCGCCGGTAAAATGCTCTTCCAGATAGCTGTCGGTAGCAGGGTCCCATACTTCCGTATCAATACCATTTAATATCCCGGTGCATTTTCCTCTTTCGTATTCAAAAAGGTCTTCTAATCCGGCAGAATGCTGCCGCAATTCTTCCATATAACTGGGACTTACTGTATTTACTTTCCATGCACATTTGATACCTGAAGCCAGCGGGTTAATAGATCCTCTCCAGTCCAGCATACCCCAGGTCCAGTTATCCCAGGGAGGCAGCAGGTAACTTTTTTCCCAACCCATAACACCCTGGTATTGGGCATTATGAATAGTTAAAACGGTGGGAACATTATGTAGCTGCTGGAATTTGTAGCAGTATTTCATCATGAAGGGGATCAATCCGGCATGATAGTCGTGCACATGCACCACATCTGGTTTATGTGTCCAATGCAAAATCCAGTCTACAACAGCTACCTGAAAGCCTATAAATCTTTCGGCATCGTCATCATAGCCATAAATTTTTTCCCGATCCAATAAACCGTTTATATCCACCAGGTACAGGTCAAATCCCAGCTTGTTGGTTCGCTCCTTGATAATTGTGTAGTCAAACCAATAGTCTCCTATGTTAGACCTCCCCTTGTGCACCACGTCCCATTCATTATTCAATAGGAATTTGGTTTTGTACATGGGCATTACCACTTTGGCAATATGCCCCATCTCATTTTGATATTTTGGCAAGGCTCCCACCACATCTCCCAACCCCCCTGCTTTTGCCACAGGATAGCACTCTGCACTAACATGAATAATCTCCATCGTATAAATTAATTATGAGCAGTTTGTTAGTTGAATATAGGAAGATTTTAGATTAAACAGCATTAATCGGAAAAATTCTCCAGAGTATCTAAAATTATCAAATGATAAAAATTTGGAAGGGGGGTAAAACGTTATCTGCAAAAATATATATGCGCCTAATCACCTTTGTACTGCTTATTCTTTTATCAACATCCTGTAAGAAAGAGTCCAACCCTGATGCCGCCGGTCGCCCGGATTTTGTATATAATGTGAAGGCATCACAGTTTCTGGACCTGATTAATAATGTACGAAAATCGGGCTGTAAATGTGGAGCGGAAACGATGCCCCCTGCTGCTCCATTAGCATGGAATGATTTGCTGGCAAAGGCTGCTTATAATCACAGTGAAGATATGGCTAACCGTAAATATTTCGAGCACGAAAGCCCTGAGGGCGTCACCGCGGGAGATCGGATAAAAACGGTCGGGTATAGCTATTCCTGGGCGGGCGAAAATATTGCCTCTGGCCAAACAACCGAGCAACAAGCATTTAACAGCTGGATTAACAGTCCGCGGCATTGCAAAAATATTATGAATGCCAATTTTAAAGAAATGGGACTGGGTCGTTCTGGTAATTACTGGACACAAACCTTCGGCACTAGCAAATAGTCACCTGTTCTTTTTCGCTTTTAGATATAACCAGGGTGGCCACGCCATTGCCAATAATGTTGGTTATCGCCCTGGCTTCACTCATAAACTTGTCTACTGCCAGTAAAAAAGCCAAGCCTTCCAACGGTATTCTATGCAAAGCGGTAAGTGTAGAGGCCAGGATGATGAAACCACTACCCGTAACGCCAGCAGCTCCTTTAGAAGTAACCATTAAAATCAAAACAATAGAGCCCATCTCATATAATGATAAATGCACATTGTATAACTGTGCCAAAAAGATAATAGCCATCGATAAATAGATGGATGTGCCATCTAAATTGAAGGAATATCCGGTAGGTACTACCAAGCCTACTACCGATTTACTACTGCCCATACCCTCTAGTTTTTTCATTAATGAAGGTAGTGCCGACTCGGAAGAGGAGGTGCCCAACACAATTAAAAGCTCTTCTTTAATAGCGACCAAAAACTTAAAAATGCTGAGTTTATAATAGCGCATAATAGCACCCAACACAATAAATACAAAGGCAGCCATTGTGCCATACATGGTTAACATCAACTTGCCCAGCGGCAGTAATGTAGCAATGCCAAACTTTCCGATAGAGTAGGCCATTCCCCCAAAAGCGCCGAACGGAGCCAGGTACATTACATACCTGAGTGCAATAAAAACATAATGTGCCACCCAGGATAACTTTGCGGTTATTTTTTCTCTGTGGCGGCTTCTTACCAAAATAACGCCAACCAATATGGCTGCAATCAATACTTGCAGTGTAAAGTTTTCTTTAAGGAAGTTGAGCCAGCTAAAGTCAGGATTTTCTGCCTGTTGATAATTTTGCGAAATGGGCAGCTTCTCCCGGTCTATATTACCCGGCTTGAAAATATTTGCAAACCATATACCCAGTATCAGTGCAAAAGTGGTGACTACTTCAAAGTACATTACAGCCTTAAAACCAATTCTACCAGCCTTTTTCAGGCTGCCCATTCCGGTGATGCCTAATACGATGGTAAGAAAGATAATGGGGCCGATGAATATCTTGATGAGGTTAATAAAACTCTTGCCCATCCACTCCGTCTTAATAGCAGTTTCCGGAAAAAAGTGCCCGAGTAGTATCGCCAATATAATTGATAGTAAAACCCAGAATGTAAGATTGGTTACAAGGCGGGACAATTTCATGCCAAAGCGTATAGATTAAAAAAGGAATAAATGTAGATAAAATTCCGGCAGTTTGTTTAGCTGCCTGCATTAGATGTTCGGACACCACTTTTTTAAGTTACACTCTTTCCGGGCCCTTATATAGTTCCCCTGTAGTAAAGAACTGATAAAAGCCATGAAATATTAACTAGTTATTAAATGTATCGCTTTAAAAGATACTACCTCATCTTGACCCGAAGGATTTGTCCGTCATTGGTTATGTAGAGCGTTTTATCATCGTTTCCGAGCGATACATTGCTGCATGGCCCGGGAATTTTCAATTTACCAACCAGGCTTCCTTCTGTATTAAATATCCATACCCCACCCGGGCCTGTTGCAAAAATATTTCCGGCTTTGTCCACTTTCAGCCCATCAGGAACACCGCCCTCTTTTTTGCTTTCTGCTGTTGCATCGTATAAAACCCTGCTGTTGGAGAGGCTGTCGTTTGCTCCGATGTCAAAAAGATACCAGATTGCCTTATCTCCATCTGAATTAGCAACAACCAAAGTATTTCCATTGTTCAGTAGTCCGATTCCATTGGGTCGGGTGATAGTATCCGTTAGTAGTTTTGTTTCTCCCGAATTTTTTACAAGGAATACGCCCTGAAAAGGGATTTCCTTCGTTGGATCGGTTACATATTTTTCCAGCCCATAGGGCGGATCTGTAAAAAACAAATCTCCGTTACTACGATAAACGGCGTCGTTTGGGCTGTTGAATTTCTTGCCTTCATATTTGTCTGTAATGGATATAAATTTGCTTTCCGGGTTATCAAGGGGCGCATCCATCACAGCCATTCGCCGATCGCCATGCTGACAAAGGACTAATTGCCCCTGTGGGTTTAGTATGATACCATTGGAGCCCACTTCTCCTGTACGCTCAGCGCTGCCTGTATAACCAGAAGGTTTCAGGTATAAGGACGTGCCGGCTGCCTCAGTCCATTTGAAGATTGAATTGGGTGGGATATCGGAGAACAGAAGTGCTTGTTCTTTCTCAAGCCACAGCGGTCCTTCGGTCCAATCGAATCCCTCCGCGATGATTTCAATGGTCGCGTTGCTGTCAATTATTGCAGACAGTGATGGAGATAAGGTTTCAATGCTACCAGTTGTTTTGTAAACGGAAGTTTTCTCTCCGCCATCGTTGCATGACAAAAAAACGGCGAAGAGTACGCAAAAAAATATATATTTCATGATTGTGATATTTATATGCCTGAAGATATAAAACATCCCGGTGTAAAGAAAGTATTTCCTGCTTTGAGAGAGCGGCGGGAGCTGTTGTTCAAAATATCGGTTGGATAAAAAAATATACAAGCAGGTTAATTAAATCGGGTGGTTGGAAAGTAGTTTTACCGTAACTTGGCAAATTCATGATTGTATAAAATGATTGCATGGTCAGACATTTTGGTGTATTTAAATTCAAGCCAGAAGTTACAGAACAAGATATAGAACAGTGTTTTCTAACGATGAAAGCTATGGTCGGAAGAATAGACGGGCTGTTAGATATGGAGTACGGTCCCTATAACGGAGACGAAGGGCTCAATGAAGACTTCACACATGGCTTCCTCATGACTTTTATTTCCGAACAGGCCAGAGATGCCTATTTACCTCATCCTGTACACGAAGAAGTAAAAGCGTTTGTGGTGCCAAAACTGGATAAGGTAATTGTATTTGATATCAACGTACCCAAAGCCATTTAGTCATGGTTAAAAAAAGTATATTAATCGTAGGCTGCTTTGATACCAAAGGAGCTGATTTTGCTTTTCTCCGGGATCGCATTCTGGAAAAGGGAGAGAATGTAATTACTGTCAATACCGGCATTATGGGACCGGGTCTGCACTTTCCGGTAGATATTGAAGCGGATGAAGTAGCAAAGGAAGCGGGCATTGTATTGGACGCCTTGCGAAATAGTGGAGACCGGGGGTATGCGGTGGACGTGATGGGAAAAGCCGCGGCTCTTGTTGTCTCAAAATTGGTCAAGCGTAATCGAATTAAAGCTGCCATTAGTATGGGCGGCGGTGGCGGTACCTATATTGCCCTGTCGGCCATGCAGTCCATCCCGTTGGGGATCCCTAAACTTTGTCTCAGTACGGCGGCGCCTAAAGATCTTTCACGCCAAATGGGTAGCAAAGACATCCTGTTGATGCCATCCATCGTGGATGTTGCCGGTATTAATCGCATCAGCAGTATCCTGATTCAACAGGCAGCAGCAGCCATTTGTGCGATGGCCAATCTGCAATTGCAACAACATGATAACAAAAAAGGAGCCATTGCCATTAGTATGTTTGGCAATACAACTGCCTGCGTGGATAAATGCAGCGCACTCTTAAGAGATAAGGGCTATGAAGTGATGGCCTTTCATGCAAATGGGGCCGGTGGCAGAACAATGGAGGCGCTTATCAGGGAGAATGTATTTGACGGCGTATTAGATGTTACAACCACAGAATTGGCAGACGAGCTCTGCCAGGGTATTTGCAGTGCTGGTCCTGACCGGCTGACTGCGGCCGCTACAATGGGTATTCCGCAGGTAGTAGTACCAGGTTGTTTGGACATGGTTAACTTCGCCCAGTTAGACACCGTCCCCGCCCGGTTTAAACAAAGACATTTGTACAGCTGGGCACCTGATGTTACATTGATGCGCAGCAATGAGGCCGAAAATGAAATACTCGGCAAACAATTGGCTGATCGGGTAAACAATTCATCAGCACCGGCAGCGATAATAATCCCACTGAAAGGTATTTCACAGGTGAATGTAGAAGGCGGAATTTTTTATAACCCCGCGGCTGACAGTGCACTTTTTGGTAGTATCAAAAAAAATAGTACGGTTGCGGTAACTGAAGTGAACATGCATATCAATGATGAAACATTTGCGACTTTGCTGGTTGATACTTTGCTTACATTGATGGAACAAAAACAACAATCTTAAATAAAATAAAAATATTACCCGTGCCAAATCCATGGACGGGTAAAGGAAATCCGTATACAAGGCAGGAAGTTCGGGATAGATTACAAAAGACAATCGATGATGGGAAGGCTGTTATTGCCGCTGGAGCAGGCACCGGTATCAGTGCAAAATTTATTAAAAAAGGGGGGCTGATCTGATTATTATTTATAACTCCGGCCGGTTTCCTGTGGCTGGGCATGGATCTACTGCCGGACTGATGGCGTACGGAGACGCTAATGCCGGGGCTTTGAGTATTGGTGAGTTTGAAGTATTACCGGTTGGCGAAGAAATACCGGTCATTTGTGGTGTCCATGGTTCTGATCCACGCCGTCGGATGTGGCATCACCTGCTGAAAGTAAAAGACATGGGATTTTCCGGTGTTAATAATTTTCCTACACATAGTATTGAAGACGGGCAATTCCGGCAAATATTGGAAGAAACAGGAATGGGCTTCGACAAAGAAGTAGAAATGGGACGACTGGCTTCAAAAATGGACCTGTTTTCTATCGTCTATGTTGCCACTGCGCAAGAAGCTGTTCAAATGGCGGAAGTGGGAATAGACGCTATTATTTCACAGGTGGGGACTGCCGTTGGCGGTTCTATAGGTGTGGCAGATGCTTCCTGCTCTATGGACGAGGCCGTAGAACGCACACAGGAAATTATTGATGCTGCCCGGAAAGTAAACCCTTCTATATTTTCCTGGCCCACGGCGGACCGATTAACACGCCGGAAGATGTGAAGGTGGTACTGGAAAAAAAAAAACCGCCCAGGGTTTTGTTGGAGCATCCTCCCTCGAAAGAATGGGGGTGGAGAAATCCTTGACAACCCTTACTCAGCCATTTAAATCGCTCACCATAAAAGATAAGTAATTCGGGAAAAGCAGGCAAGACTATCCACTACGTAGAACGCTAACAAAAACATCCGGCTTTTAGCCGGATGTTTTTGTTATTTGCATTGTATATATCTATTGACTAAACCGCCAGACTTTTCATGTATTCAGCCCCTGCTTGTGCACTCTTTAGCGGTGTGGTACCGGTATATTTTTCCTGCTCCACAATCAGGTAATAAGTTCCTTTTCTTTTGGCGATAGGAAGAATTTTTGGGTAATCAATGCTACCCTTACCCAGATCACAGGATGCATTCGCTTCTCCAGCCGGTGCATTTTTTTCGCGATCTTTAATGTGGCAAAGTGTAAATCTGTTAGGATACTTCTCCAACCAGGTTATAGGATCCTGTCCGGCTGTTACCACCCAATACATATCCATTTGATACTGCACCAACTCCGGATCGGTGTTCTCCATCAGCACATCCTGTGGTAGCACACCTTCTAATTGCTTAAATGTGTATCCATGGTTGTGATAGGCAAACCTCAATCCATTTCTCTTACAGATCTCACCGCTCTGGTTAAATTTATCCGCCGCTCTTTTGTAGTCATCAATTGTTTTTTGCTCTCCCAGGTAGGGACATATCAGGTATTTCATACCGATAGCTCCGGCTTCGGCAGCTTTTTGCTCAAAATTTTTATTAATATCGCAGTGGCTGGAAACAAATGATAACCCCAGATCGTCTACGTATTTCTTGAAATCAGTGTTTTTCATCCCCCAAAACAAGCCTTGTGCCCCTTCATAACCTTCTATTTGATTGTAACCAAAGCCGGCTACTTGTTTAATGATCCCTTTCGGATCTTTAGGCATATCTGCACGTAACGTATATAGCTGCAACCCAAAGTTTTCGGTGACAATATTGGATGAAAGTGCCTGGATAGTCTTGGATGACAATACTAAACCAGAAGCCAGCAATCCACTGGTTTGGAGAAATTTTCTTCTGTTTACCGACATAAAACCTGTTTTAGTGATAAATGTAACGTTTCTCACCCCATTAATCTTGCTAATAAAGCCACCTGGGCATGAAATTTAACAAATTACAACGCCCAGGCCCTGTCTCCTTTCTTATAAGGAATACAGCCCTCGTATTTACCCGGCACCAACACGTAATTTAATGCTTTGGTGGCACCCGGCTCGGATGTGAAATAGCCCAAAAGGGTTAGTTCCTTCATCATCCGGAAATAATGATGGGGTTGATCAGCTTTTTTGCTGGCAGTATATTCTTTTGCTTCCTTGTTTACTTCGTTCAGCAATACATTTTTTTCCTCTGCCGTGATATCTAAAAACGACCTGTTGAATTTTTTGTTGGACGCTTCTTTTAATAAGCTGATCCCCTGTTTAAATACTTCCTGGTCGGCAGGTGTATAACAGTCATTTACCATTACGGTCATAAACGTGCCAACTGCAGCGGCTTTAGCACCGGGTGTACTGGTTTCGGGAATAATAGTTTCTGCAACCTCATCCAGAAAGGTTATGTCACCCGCCGTAAATCCGGCTTGTGCTGCAGCTTTTTTATCACCGGGTGTACAACCCTCCAGAAAAACATTAGCACCAATAACTGTTCCACCCAATATTAGTGCTACCCTCGATAAAGCATCACGTCTGTTCATATAGTCTATTTGAATAGTGGTATAAAATTAATGTCTTGGTTATAAATTTCCCTTTTTTAATTCAGATACGGCATGATCCGTAGCCCGGGCAGTTAGTGCCATATAAGTAAGTGAAGGATTTACACAAGCACCGGATGTCATACAGGCTCCATCCGTCATAAACACGTTCTGCGCATCCCACACCTGATTCCATTTATTTAAAACCGAAGTTTTAGGATCCTTACCCATGCGGGCTGTGCCCATTTCATGAATACCCCTACCCATCGTACCATCTCCATCGCGACTGCTGATATTTTTTACACCGGCCACTTCCAGCATTTCTACGGCATCGCTGATCATGTCTTTCCGCATTTTCTTTTCATTTTCTTTCCATTCCACATCAAATGCAAGAACTGGCAATCCCCATTTATCCAGTTTTTGTTTTCCGTTTTTATCGGCTACCGGCCGCATGCCCAGGTCCTTGCCCGTCACCGGATCGTTAAATTGTTCGAGCTTATCAGAATAGGTATTCTTGTCGAGGAAAATTCTGTTCTCATGATAGGGCAATACTTCTCCAAAGCCACCAATATTCATTGTCCAGGATCCCGGTTCTGACAAGGTTTCTTTCAATGCTACCCCTAATGCGACCTCCTCTGCAGAACGATTATACCCCTGACGACTTCCGCCTCCCTGGTAACCGAATCCGCGTAGATAGTCTCTTTTATCATTGCCAATATTCTGGTATCTCGGAATGTAGACTCCGTTGGCCCTTCTACCCAAAATATATTTATCTTCATAACCTTCTACCATTCCCGAAGCACCAACACCAAGGTGGTGGTCCATCACATTATGTCCCAATTCCCCACTGCTGGATCCCAAACCTTCCGGCCAAATATCTGTAGCAGAATTAAACAATACCCATGTACTGTTGAGTGCGGATGCATTCAGGAAAACAATTTTAGCTTTGTATTCGTAGGTCTTCATTGACTCTGCATCCAGTACCTCAACACCGGTTGCCTTTTTGGTATCCTTATCATATAATACCCTGGTGACAATAGACCAGGGACGTAACGTAAGATTGCCGGTTTTATTCGCCGCCGGCAATGTGCAGGACTGCGTACTGAAGTAGGCCCCGTAAGGACAGCCTAACCAACATTTATTACGAAACTGACAATTGGCTCTACCCTGCTCAGTATAGGGAACTGTAAGATTGGCTGTACGCCCGATGATCATTGTTCTGTCTCCCTTATATTTCTCTTTGATACGGGCAGCCACATCCTTTTCCACGCAAGTCATATCCATTGGTGGCAAAAACTGTCCATCAGGAAGTTGAGGCAACCCTTCCTTGGATCCGCTAATACCGGCAAAGCGTTCCACATAATCGTACCAGGGCGCAATATCTTTATAACGTATAGGCCAATCTACACCAAAGCCATCTTTGGCGTTGGCCTCAAAATCCAAATCGCTCCAGCGATAGCTTTGTCGTCCCCAGGTAAGCGAACGACCCCCTACATGGTATCCACGAAACCAGTCAAATCGTTTGATTTCGGTATACGGAGATTCCGAATCTTTTACCCAGTAATCCAGGTTGGTTTCATTCAATGGGTAATCACGCTTAAGTACCGGGTATTCTGCTATCATTTGCTGCGTTCTGCCACCCCTGTGTGGAAACTCCCACGGAGCTTTATTAGCGTTTACATATCCTTCTATATGTTTGATATCCCTGCCTCTTTCCAGCATCAACACTTTCAATCCTTTTTCCGCCAGCTCTTTGGCTGCCCAGCCCCCGCTTACACCCGATCCTACTACTATGGCGTCATAGGTGTTGGCATCACTGGTTCCGTTAATATTTACATTTGAACTATCCTGTGGCATAGTCTGCTTATTTGATTTGATTTAATGTATTATAGTTGTGGTACGAATGCTAACTTGAAATACTTAACCGGAAGAAAAGGTATACGCAGGATGTTTGGAAAGCATCTCACGGCAAGCTACAGAACCTAGCGGAATATGTTGTGGCATAGCAAATGGTTTAACCGACATCCATCAGACGTCGCAAATTTTTATTGCTTTCTCAAGAGAAGCAAGCTGCCCAGCCGCCTCACTAGGGGTAGGAATAAATTCCTGCGCTACATAACCTTTGTAACCAGTTTCAACAATGGCTTTCATAATAGCAGGATAATAAAGCTCTTGTGATTCATCTATTTCCCGTCTGCCGGGAACACCGCCAGTATGATAATGTGATATATAGGGATGAAATTCACGAATGGTACGGATGACATCACCTTCGTCAATTTGCATATGATAAACATCGTACAGCAACTTGAAGTTTTCTGATCCTACGCGTTTTGCCAACTCCACGCCCCAGGCTGTTTTATCGCAGTGGTAATCTTTGTGATCTATTTTGCTGTTCAGCAATTCCATTACAACCGTCACCTTATGCTTTTCGGCGATACTCATGATTTCCTTCAACCCGGCTGTACAATTTTCCCAGGCAGTTTCATCGTCAAAGGTTCCCTTGTTCCCGCTAAAACAGATCAATTGACTGTATCCCGCCTGTGCTACAAGCGGTATCATATCCGTATAGTTTTTAATGAGTGTTTCATGGTATTGCTTGTCATTAAAGCCTTTTTCAATACTGATTTCAGCCCCATTGCACATAGAGGAATACAATCCATGTTTCTTTAATATTGGCCAATCTTTAGGCCCAACAAGGTCTATGGCTGACATGCCCATTTTTTTGGTAGCCATACAAAACTCTTCCATCGGTATACTTCCATAACACCATTTGCATACGGAATGGTTGATGTTCCCTTTCATAAAATAATTTGTATTCTTCTCTTGAGGAGAAGTACCGGAAAAGGCTTGGGCGGTAGTACCCACAGACAGTGAGCCTACAATGATTTTTTTAATGGCGGACCTGCGCTTTTGAAATTCAGAAGTGGACATACTTAATCAATATCGGCCAGTAAGTTAGGAAATGTTTTTTAAACAAAAAGTATTTTAATCTTTTGAAATCAGGTGTAGTTTTCACTCAGCGTTTGCGGGTTTAGCATTTTTATATTATTTTCATTTTATTTGAAAAGAGGTCCATTACATGTTAGCTGATTGATGAAATTCCATTGAAGAGGTAAAAAGAATCTGTGGGCACTGCGTACGATTAATAATCTTTTTTAAAACGACATAAAAGCTGCAGCCATGTTATCCAGAAGATTACTGCTAAAAAAGACATTGATGCTCTCTGCATTAATTCAAACGCCGGTATTTAAAAACCTGATGGCAGAACCTAAACGAACACACTTTAAAATAGGAGCCTGCGACTGGTCCATTGGCAAAGGCAGCAATATAGAGGCTTTTGATGTAGCCAAACAGATAGGACTGGAAGGGATTATGGTAGATATGGGATCTGTGGAGAATAATCTGCATATAAGAAAAACAGAAACCCAACAGGCATATCTGAAAGCTTCTGCCGCATCTGGTATTGCTATAACAAGCACTGCTATGGGAATTTATAATAGGGTACCCTTTCATAGTGATAGTAGAACAGAAGAATGGGTAACAGGCTCCATCGATGCCACAAACAACCTTGGGGTGCAGGTATTGCTCCTGGCATTTTTTAATGCAAGCGATCTTCGCAATGATGCCGGCAGAAAGAAAACAGCCGTTGAGATCCTAAAAAAGTTAACTCCGCATGCGGAGAAACAAGGTATTGTACTGGGGATAGAATCTTACCTCGACGCCCGGGAACATATGGAAATAATTGACAAAGTTGGTTCACCCAATCTGAAAGTATACTATGATTTCAGAAATACACAGGATGCGGGACACGATGCTATTGCAG
Organism: uncultured Terrimonas sp.; assembly: GCA_964604365.1. GTDB lineage: Bacteria > Bacteroidota > Bacteroidia > Chitinophagales > Chitinophagaceae > Agriterribacter. The sequence continues at coordinate 3,362 of CAZRYS010000041.1, read as the reverse complement.
AATTTAAGAAGTTGAAAAAAGATATCATCTGCGAATTACATATGAAAGAAAACGGTTCTTTGCTGGAAGGTGGCACAATGAATTGGGAAGGCATCAGCGATACCATATACGAAACCGGCTACACAGGCAACCAATGGATGCAGATAGAAGGTGCCATTCCGAAAGGTGCTGACATCATTACCAGTTATCAAAAAAACCTTGCTTATCTACGCAGTCTGTTTGCTTAATAAATTTAAAATAATATACATCCGCGTATGCGACTCATCCCTGTTATCAGTGTTATCTGTATCTATACCCTTTTTGCCTGCAATTCACAGAAAAATGCTGGACTTGTAGAGGATCTGTATGTTCCCGATGATCTGGAAGTAACATTATGGGCTACTACTCCGCTATTATACAACCCAACCAATATGGATATTGATGCAAAAGGGAGGGTATGGATAACCGAAGCGGTAAACTACCGGAAATTCAACAATAAGAACCCCCACTTCCGCACCCATGAAGCAGGCGACAGAGTAGTTATACTGGAGGACACCGATAATGATGGGGTGGCAGATACTGCAAAGGTGTTTGTGCAGGATAGCCTCTTGGTATCTCCCATGGGAATAGCCGTCATTGGAAATAAAGTGGTGGTATCCTGTACGCCCAACATTATAGTATATACTGACGAGAACGGGGATGATGTACCAGATAAGACCGAAATATTCCTTACAGGGTTTGGTGGTAAAGACCATGATCATTCGCTTCATGCATTGTTGACAGGACCCGACGGCAAATGGCATTTTAATGTAGGCAATGCCGGTCCCCATATGGTAACCGACAAAGCTGGTTGGGCTTTGCGCTCCGGCAGTATATATGTTGGCGGCACCCCCTACAATACTAAAAACGAAGGCAACTTAAAAAGTGATGATGGCAGAGTGTGGGTAGGAGGGTTAGCCTTACGCATCAACCCGGATGGCACCGGCTTGAGCGTGCAGGGGCATAATTTCAGAAATGCCTACGAGCTTACCATTGATTCCCGTGGCGACTATTGGCAGAATGACAACGACGATGAAGTAGCCGCTTGTCGTACTTCCTGGCTGATGGAAGGTGGCAATGCTGGTTTTTTCAGTAAAGATGGTACAAGATCCTGGCAAGCGGATCAACGCCCCGACCAGGATATATTTACGGCTCACTGGCACCAGGAAGATCCGGGCGTCATGCCGGTTGGTGACAGGATCGGTGCAGGTTCTCCCACCGGAATTGTACTGAATGAAGGCGATGCCTTGGGAAAAAAGTACCGGGGATTGTTGCTGAGCGCCGATGCTGGCAGAAATGTTGTTTTTGGATATACACCTAAAAGAGAAAAGTCCGGACTTATCCCTGCAGACAGAACGAACTTCATCACGTCACTAAGTTCAGACAACGCATTATATGTTTGGAACGATACCACAATAAACAAAAGAACAGAGAACTGGTTTCGGCCCAGTGATGTAGCCATAGGAGCTGATGGGGCTATATACGTGGCAGATTGGTACGACCCGGTGGTGGGTGGGCATCAAACCCATGATTCTCTTGCTTATGGAAGGATATATAGGATAGCCCCCAAAGGTAAGAAACTGAAAACACCGGTGATTAATCTGGAAACAACAGCGGGCCAGGTGGAAGCATTTCGCAACCCTGCAATCAATGTGCGCCATCTTGGGTATTTAGCCTTGTTGAAACAAGGCAGTGTTGTAACTGATAAAGTGAGTGAATTATTGAAAGACAAGAATCCATACATACAGGCACGTGCAATATGGTTGTTGGCCGCTTTGGGCGATGAAGGCAGGAAAAAAGTGGTTGAACTACTAAAGGATCAAAACGAGGCAACAAGAATCGTGTCGCTCCGGGCGCTTCGTTTATACAGCAATGATATTATACCTTATTTGGATCAGTTAAAAACAGATCCATCGTCTGCGGTGCGTAGAGAGGTAGCCCTGGCATTGCGTGATTTGCCTTTCGAAAAAACACGTAGCATTTATCTGGATATTATACGCCAATACGAAGGCAATGATTCCTGGTACCTGAATGCGGTGAGCCTGGGATTGCAGGGACACGAAGAAGAAATATACCCGGAGATAAAATCATTACTGGCAGCTGGTATAACCCCGGCAAGATGGAATGAAAAAATGACCGACTGGGCATGGGAACTACATCCGGTTGCAGCCTTGGAAGACCTGAAAGCGAGAGCAACTGATCCGACACTTTCTGCTACAGCACGTAGAAAAGCGCTTACGGCTATTGCTTTTATGAAAGATAAGAATGCAGCAGAAACAATGTTAGCGTTTAGTAAATCTGATCTGGCAGATGTTGTAGAGCAAGCAAATTATTGGTTGGGATTCCGGCAAGGGAATGATTGGTTTAATCTGCTGGACTGGAAGAATATTGGCATGAATACCGGATACGAAAGAAAAGCCGCTGCAGCCAGGGCCCGAATCCAAGCCATCTTTGATAAAAACCTGCCATTGGTTACCCGTAAACAACGACTGCGACAGATAGCGGCAGACTCTGTTGGTGGACAACTATTGATTGCATTGGCTGCGGATAAAAAATTTCCGGAAGATTTAGTGCCTGCCATGGAAGAATCTATTTTTAAAAACCCTGATGTAACAGTGCGGGTGCAGGCAAGCAACTATTTTAAACAGCCCGGTGCAGAAAAGGCTTTTTCGGTGACAGATATAGCCAACCTGAAAGGAGACGCAGCAAAAGGAAAAGTGACATTTGCAGAATTTTGCGCTTCTTGTCACAAGGTGGGTGCAGCTGGTATGGACGTTGGTCCTGAGCTTACCAATATTCGCAAAAAGTTTGATAAAACCGGCTTGTTGGATGCTATCATTTATCCCAGTGCGGCCATCTTGTTGGGCTACGAGGCCTGGCTGATCAATACAAAAGATGAAACAGCCTACTTTGGTTTTTTGGTGAGCGAAAACAAACAGACCATTACCATAAAAGATGTTACCGGTGCACAGCATACCATTGCAGTAGATGAAATAGCCACCCGTAAAAAGCAGGACAAAAGTCTGATGCCGGAACCAATAGTCGCTGGTGTATCAGATCAGCAGTTGGCAGATGTAACAGCGTACTTATTAAGTATTCAATAGAGATTTTCGACTGTATTCTCTGACCACAGTAATTCTACAGTTACATCAAGGCGTTCCCGAAATCGGCCGTAATCGTCTACGCCTGAGGTGAGACAAGTTTTCGGGTGGCTTTCTTTTTTACTTTTTTCCACAAAAAAGTAAAAAAGAAACTGCAGCGGAATAAATATTTGAATAGGCAGATTATTTAGTCGTCCCTCAAAAACTCTGCGATACTTATCCAGTATGTATTTTGGTTAAGAA
>CAZRYS010000040.1:0-44973 GCA_964604365.1 uncultured Terrimonas sp. | reverse complement strand
AAAATTACTGAACGTTTTGAAATAAATCTCATCCCGTTTAAATAAAAACCTTAACGGCATTGAATCGAGAATACGTACCAACGCATCCATCAAAAAAAGAAGGTAGATAGCGCAACGATCTTGGATATGCGATTGATGGCTTCCGGTGGACAGACAATCTGGATTTAGCCTTTGTAAAATTTCAGCAGACGGGCGATGGTGTTTCAGTCAGTCAACCAGGTTTATTACGCCATGATGTTGGTTGTTTCTGTCCTGTTTTGCTCGTGCAAAAAAGGACGAAAAAAGCACGCGATAAAGGACGTACGGCAGTTTGCCGAGCGCCCTGATCCACAGTAATACTACGTTGAATTCAACTGCAGTATGTTCATCATCTTCGATGATATGGTATCAGGTTACTATATTGGGAAGAAATGGTCTCCCTCTAAAATTTTCAAATCAATCTATAAACCAGATATCCTAAACAAAAAGAAATTATAGGGTTATTTTTGCAGTAAACAGTTGACTTAATTATGGGGTACAATAGCCTGGCAGCATGCGTTGAAGATTTGGAGAAAAACGGACACCTGATCAGAATTAAGGAAGAAGTAGATCCCTACCTTGAAATGGCAGCCATCCATATGCGGGTATATGATGCACATGGCCCCGCTTTGTTCTTTGAAAATATTAGAGGAAGCAAATTCCCGGCTGTTTCCAATTTATTTGGCACATTAGACAGATCCCGGTTTATGTTTCGGGATTCGTTGGACCACGTAAAGAAATTGGTAGATGTAAAAATGGATCCGATGTCGGTGGTAAAAAAGCCTTTACATTACCTGGGTTCATCTATGACCGCTTTAGGTGCTTTGCCCTGGCGCCGCAAATCCAACGCCCCCATTTTATACGGACAGACATCTATATCATCTCTGCCTCAAATTGTGAATTGGCCGATGGACGGTGGTGCTTTCGTTACTATGCCACAGGTGTATTCCGAAGACATAGAAAAGCCGGGTGTTATGAATGCCAATCTGGGCATGTATCGCATTCAGCTATCGGGAAACGATTACATACCAGACAAAGAAATCGGACTGCATTATCAATTGCACAGGGGGATAGGCGTTCACCAATCAAAAGCTAACGCTATTGGACAACCGCTAAAAGTTTCCATATTTGTGGGCGGACCACCGTCTCACCCGCTGTCTGCAGTGATGCCATTGCCGGAAGGTTTGTCTGAAATGATTTTTGCAGGTGCTCTTGGCAACCGACGTTTTCGTTATTTCTATGATGAGGAGGGATTCTGTATATCGGCAGATGCTGACTTTGTTATAACCGGTACAGTGTATCCCGGTGAAAATAAACCTGAAGGTCCTTTCGGCGATCATATCGGGTATTATTCACTGGCACATCCTTTTCCGCTGATGAAAGTGCACCGGGTGTATCATCGCAAAAATCCTATCTGGTCTTTTACCGTAGTGGGCAGACCACCACAAGAAGATACCAGTTTTGGGGCCTTGATTCATGAGATTACCGGATCGGCTATTCCGCAGGAGATCAATGGACTCCATGCTGTACATGCGGTAGACGCAGCCGGTGTGCATCCGCTATTGTTCGCAATTGGCAGCGAACGGTATACCCCTTATCAGAAAACAGAACGTCCACAGGAATTGCTTACCATATCCAACCAGATATTAGGCAAAAATCAACTTAGTTTGGCGAAATATCTTTTTATCGCTTCGCATGAAGATGATTCTACATTGGATATACATGACGTTAGTGGATTTCTTACGCATATGCTTCAACGGATAGACTGGTCAAGAGATGTGCATTTTCAAACCAATACCACCATCGATACACTTGACTACACCGGAGATGGGCTCAACACAGGATCCAAAGTAGTGTTTGCTGCGGTAGGCAGCCCCAGGCATGATCTGGCAACCGCACTACCAGCAGGATTGAATTTACCACAGCCTTTTCAGCAGGCAACTATAGCACTCCCGGGTATTATAGCAGTCGAAGGGAAGGAGTTCGATAGTTACGAAACAGAAGTAACAGTCATCGACAATTGGGCAAAAGAACTAAGCCAGCAAAACCTACAGGGCATTCGTATGATAGTATTGTGTGATGATGCCGGCTTTACCGCTCAAACTGTCAATAACTTTGTATGGGTAACGTTTACCCGCAGCAATCCATCACACGATATTTATGGTATAGATAGTTTTACAGCATTCAAGCATTGGGGGTGTCGCGGTCCACTTATTATAGATGCCCGAACCAAACCGCATCATGCACCAGCCTTAATAAAAGATGAAACGGTAGAACGGCGGGTAGACCAACTAGGAGCGAAAGGGGGATCGTTGCACGGCATTATTTAGTTGACTTTGTTTGCGTTTTTGACTTGACAGTTATTCAAACGCTTTCAATTTCCTCCAGAGCCTATAAGCTAAGGTGTGTGCGTTGGCTGACTCGGGAGATATAAAGGTAAGTTTGTACAACTTCAATTCACGCCGGGTCTATCATAATGTAAACATTGAAATGGTTTATGTAACAGAAATTAGAGTATATGCATTACAACCCCTTGTTCTGGCAAATGGTAGTTGGCGTCGTCTCCTGTTGAATAGGCAGATAGTTTAGCTAATTATTATCTAACAGGCAATACTGGAGCTTATTTAGTATTTAACTATTGTAATTTGTGAGATATGGATTTGGAAGATTGAGTAACTTGAGCTGAAAGACCCTTATGACAACAGGTAAAAAAGGTAAGGTTGTTGACTGTGATTGGAGTTTTGACTGATCCAAAATATCGATATGAGAGTTTTTATTATACTTGTTTTTTTTTCTTTTGTTTTAGCTAGTTGTACACAAAGAAAAAGTGTAAAAATTCTGAATGGGTATATTGTATATATATTGCCCAACAAAGTGAGATTTGTAGAAACTAAAAGTAAGCCCGATACTAATTATGTATTAAACTTTGAGTCTAGCAATTTCAAAGGAGCAATAGCATTTAGTCCAAACTGCTATATTGAGGAAATGATTAAAGCAATTAATCCCGATACGCTATTAGATGAAAATCCAGAAATGACTGAGTATGCTACTTTTTTAAAGAAACCTTTAATCTTTCCTGCGCAACTTACTGTTTATGATACGAGCAAAATAGTTAGTAATGATCTGAAAAAGTTCAAAATGATATTTAATGGCAGGAATGTTGAATTTAGTTATGTTCCTTTCGAAGGAATTGTAGTAGATGTGCACCGTATTCAATAGCCCGTTCTAACGCAGGAGTGTAGCACATAGTAAGCTAGCGCTGGTTTGGTAGCGTTTACCTTTTTTCATCCCCGCACAGCCTCCCCGTGTGCAGGTACTGTGAGTAGGCAAGGGGCTGTGGCGGTAAATGAAGACGGGAGTATACTGTTTTCTCCACTTGCTGGCACCGTCTCCAAATATTCAATTGTTGAGCATATAGTTGTGGAGGATGGGACGGTGCATTACATAGACAGCGCAACGTTCAGCTTGGCACAAGGCTCCGGGGAAACGTTGCTGGGAATAAAGGGGCAGGAAAGTATAACTCCCGAATTGTAGATAAAGTTCCTGCAGGAAAAGGTGCAAGAGCAGAAGCGTTAAAAAGAGAAAAAACTAATGCTGACAAACATCGAAGAACATTAGACCCTGAAAAGCATAAAAGACCATAGGTATGAATTTAAGATATATCGCATTAGGATTAGATTACGACACTTATATCAAGATAAATAACGACCTGCGTTATCAATTTCAGTTGCATACTCGTTTTATTAGTAATTATTTTTCAAAAGCTATCAGAAAGGATAAATTTGATACTAACGGAGCTTTCAATATGATTTCCATTGCGTTATTGCCCGAAAATAAACCAGAGCCAACTAAAATAGTGGGAATAGATGTTTTGAAAACCTATTTAGCCTTTGACCCAAAACGTTATGAACAAATAAAGGGAACAGGGGATTGCAGTTATTATTTGGAATTATTGGAACAGGGTTTTAAAAAGGCTTCCGAATTTAAGCCAATTCCATTGGACATACTTTTAAATCTGATAGAAGAATTTTAAAAGGGAGGTTGTAAAAACGAATGGCAGCACAAGAAGAAACGTTTTAAAAAAGAAGATTTAGAAGTAATTTTAACTTGTGAGTTTACCACAAATTATTTTCAACTGATAGCTACAATCAATCAAATATCAACGAAAAAGGAATTAGTTAAAGGGATTGTGATGAAAACAAAACCTGATGAAATCCATTTTGAAAAAATGTTTAAGGATATTCTGATACACGAAAATTTTATTGTAGTTACCGATGCAAGCGATAGTGCAAGGGTGCTAATCAACATTGAAGATGCAAAAAAAGAATTTTTCAGTAAAATATTTGCTCCTTACATTTATAGTGATGATTTCACTCAAGAAGAAAATTTGAAATATGAAGCTACACACAATGAGGTGGTAAAAATACTATCTTATGATTGTAAAGGGTTTTAAGACACGAGGAAATAAAGAGGTCAAGAAATGTTATCTTAATGAATTATAAACAACAAAGCCACTCATTGAGTGGCTTTTTCTTCCCCGCACAGTCTCCACGCTATCCGTAGAGTTCTATAAAAATAGTAAGCGCTGTCCCCAAGCTATCCGTAGTGTTCTGAAGAAGTAAGCTGCTGTCCTGAGTTTGCAACTCAGGACAGCATTGGAAACGTTGCTGGGAATAAGAAGTATAATGGAAATGAGCTACAGAATAAAGAGTTCAGTGATGGAAGCGGTTTAGAACTTTATGATTTTAATGCGAGAACATATGGCCAACAAATTGGGAGATTTATACAAATAGACCCCATAAGCGAAGAAGGAGACCAAGAGAGTTTAACGCCATATCATTTTCTTCCCCGCACAGTCTCCTCGTGTGCAGGTATTGGGAGTAGGCAAGGGACTGTGGCGGTAAATGAAGAAAAAAAACTGTAGCGGATTTAATATTTCAGCAGACAGATTATCAAAGAACACCTTTCCGGTTATTAAATATAATTGTAGCGCTGGCCTTTTTTGAAACGCCATGTCATATCTTCATTGATTTGGATGCCCTAATAGGTTATTCGAAAAGACATAAAAGGGTTCTTCTGATGAGTATCTTTCTTACCAACCATTCTCCAATAATTACTTAGATGTAAGTATCTAAATTACTCTATCATGAATAAAAAGACGCGGGAAAATAGCAGAAGGAATTTTATCAAATTGGCAGGGGTTGGTACCATAGCAATGGCCGCTCCCGATTTTTTATTTGGTGCTCCTATCACCAACGAGCGAAAGGTTCGTATGGGCATTGTAGGTGGACGATTCGGATTGAGTTTCTACTTTAATGAACATCCCAACTGTATAGTGGAAGCCGTCAGCGATCTGAGAGAAGATCGTCGAAAAAGTCTGATGACCACCTATCAATGCAAAAAAAGCTATCCTTCACTCACAGCGTTACTGAAGGACAAAAATGTAGAAGCCGTTTTTTTGGCAACTCCGGCGCCTGATCATGTACGCCATGCAGTAGAGTGTCTGAAAGCCGGCAAACACGTTCTTTGTGCCGTACCCGCAGCCACCACACTGGAAGAATGTGACGAATTGAAGAAAACAGTGGAAGAAACAGGACTGAAATATATGATGGCGGAAACCAGTGTATATCGCCAGGGAGCGATATCTGCCCGCAAATTCTATAAAGAAGGAAAGTTCGGCAACATGTTCAGCGCAGCTTCAGAATACAACCATCCCGGACTCGAAAAGTATTTCTTTGAAGAAGGTAAACAAACCTGGCGTCACGGATTTCCGCCGTTGTTATACCCAACACATTGTACGTCTTTTTTAGTATCGGTTACAGGCGCCAGGTTAACCCATGTAACTGCGGCAGGCTGGGGCGACAATCATGGTTTACTAAAGAACAATCCTTATAAAAATCCATTCTGGAATGAAACCGCTTTTTTCAAAACCAATCAAAATATTCCATTTCGGGTAGAAGTAAACTGGAAAGGAGCTTTGATAGAAGCAGAACGGGCGGAATGGCGTGGTGATAAAATGAGCTTTTTCTACCCTGATGGACGCAGTAAACAGTTTACGATTGTAACGGCGGGAACCGAATTGGGAAAAGATGATGCCGGTTTCACGCATGCCCATAATGCAGCAACACCCTACGAAGTGCCGCGGTGGTGGAAAACCGATATGCTGCCCGAAAAAATGCGGCATGACAGCGGTCATGAAGGATCGCATACCTTTATTGCACATGAATTTATCAGTGCTATCATACAGAATAGACAACCGGAAATAAATGTATACGAGGCCCTTGCTTATACCGCTCCGGGAATTGTAGCACATCAGTCGGCGCTGAAGGATGGAGAATATATGTCCATCCCCAGCTTCGACAAATAAAGTATTATACTTTCGGTGGCATTAGTTTATACACTACTGGTGTAACCACTCTTGACAACAAGGTAGAACTGATCAACCCACCGATCATTACAATAGCCAATGGCGAAATCAGCGGATTGTCTGACAGCGCAATTGGCAAGAGTCCACCTATAGCAGTAAGCGAAGTTAGTATTATAGGCAAGAAACGGGCTTCCCCAGCCTTTTCTATGGCCTCTATCAATGGCAGACCTTGTTGCCTGAGTTCATTGGTAAAATCAACCAGTAGAATCGTATTTTTTACTTCTATGCCCGCTAAAGCAATAATGCCAATAGTAGCCACAAACGATAATGAATTACCCGTAACCAACAAGGCTAACGCGGCCCCCACAATGCCCAACGGTATCACCGACAATACTATTAGCGTACTCTTAAAAGTTCCAAACTGCAATACCAACACGGCAATAAACATAAATGCCGTTACGAGAATTACGTTTTGAAATCCCTGGAAAGAGTCATTTCTGCCTTCCAGCTCCCCGCCCATTTCATAGGAATATCCAATGGGCATTTTAAATTGTGCCATCTGCCCCATCACATCTTTAATGACATTATCATTCAGGTAACCATTTTGAACAAACGAAGTAACAGACACTGTTCTAACCTTATTGAAATGATTGATACTTACCGGAGAACTTTCCAACTGTAAAGTGGTTAATTGAGAAATAGGGATCGACTGACCCGCTACATTGTTTACATACAGGTTATCAAAAATCCGTAGATCCGGGTAAGAGGGGCGGGACGTTGTCAGCAATAGCGTATAGTCATCGCCGTCGGCACCAGGATTGGTAAGTTTTCCCACAGGCATACCAGATATCCCCATTCGAACTGTTCGTCCTATCTGTGCAGTAGGTACACCCATCGCCTGGGCTTTTTCTTTGTTAATTTGTACCCGTATATCAGATTTTAGATTTTTTACATTGTTCTTTACATAAATGGTTCCTTTCGTTTTTTGCAACATTAGTTCCACTTTAGCAGCCAATGACCGCAAGCTATCGAGATCATCTCCCAACAGCCGTACTTCTACGGGTGAAATCATAGGCTGCCCCTGTTCAAAGTCCTTCACTTCTACCTTAGCCCCTTCAAATGACGACCATCGCTGCCGCAACGATTCTATTATCTCCCGCTTTCTACCCGCCTTTACATTTCTTTTGAGTTGCACAAATATCTCAGCGAAATCACTCTGCTCATTTTTTTGCGCCACATTGTAGTAGATCACCGGGTTACCTTTACCAGTATTGGAAGTAAAATATTGTACTTCCGGTAATCGCTTCAACTCTTTCTCTAATTCTTTGGTAATAGAATCGGTATAATAAATATTGGACTGCAACGGTGTAGTGACATTTACCAGAAACTGCGGTTTTTCGGAAGAAGGAAATAGACTAAAGCCTATTACAGGAATAATCAACAAGGAAGCCCCAAACACTACTACTGCAATGGCAACCGTTGCCCAGGGATGCTTTAATGCCTTATCCAGCAATGGCGCATAGGTACTGTGTATGAAACGTTGAAGCGTCTGTAAAAAGATATTGCCACCTTCTACCGCATGCGGTTTCAATATTTTACTAGAGAAAAATGGAACAACAGTGAGTGCCACGATCATAGAAGCAAATACCGTTCCTATAACGGCTACGGGTAAACTCCTTATGAAATCGCCGGAGGACTCTGGTAGAAACAACAGGGGCATAAATGCAATCATCAAAGTAGCGGTACACCCTAATACCGCCTTTCCAATCTGAGCGGTTGCTTTCATTGCCGCATCCAAACGACTATGCCCTTCCCGCATCCAACGTTCAATGTTTTCTACCACTACTATACTATCATCTACCAGCAAACCTAATGCCACCACAAAACCTACTATACTCAACTGGTTTAAGCTGTATCCAAACACATTCAAAATCATAACACCCATTGCAAGAGACAAGGGAATAGACAACATCACAACAAAAGAAGCCCTGGTACCCAACGGCAATAAGGTAAGCAAAACCAAACCTATCGCTATCAGGAAATCGACACCCAAACCTTTCAACCGCTGGTTTACATTATCAGCCTGATCAAAATGAAGAAGCAGATCAATATTAGCAGGCAGCTTTTCTTTAAACCCATTGATAACAGGCAGGTACAACTGTTGTATCTCCGTAATATTTCCTCCAGCCTTCATCTCAGCAGTGATGCTAACCGCTCTATATCCATTTTGCCTCACAATATGTTTTTCAGGCGCATAGTCAAAATAAACATTGGCGATATCCTTTAAAAAAATATTACTACCCCCAACAGCACTTACAATAATCTGTTGTACTTCTTCCAACGAATTGATATTACCGCCTGTTTTAATGTTGAAAGCTTTATTACCTTCATTGATACTACCACCAGGAATATTCGCCAATTCATTTTGTATAGCAGAAGCTATAGCATTCAGGGGTATCCCCGAAGCCGCCGCCTTTTCCAGTTGCACATCCACGCGTACAAGCTGCTCTGGCAACCCCGAAATTTTTACATTCTTCAAACCTGGTATTTTTTCCAATGCATCCTGCAGATCATCTGCCACTGTTTTCAATTTTGCGCGGGCTGCATTTTCCGATATCAATGCCATCTGCAGGATATTCACATTGGAAGGATCTACCTTCTCTACTTCGATGCTGTAAATATCTTCCGGTAATTGACCACGCATACTATTGACCTCTCTTACCAGCTCCTGGTATTTGTCATCTACATTACTGTCGTAACTATAGTCTACCAGCAACACCGCCAATCCATCGTTTATGACTGTCCGTATCTTTTTTATTTTGTCTAAACCGTATATGCGTTGTTCAAGCGGTTTCACCACCCATTCTTCTATGTCTTTTGGGCTGCTTCCCGGGTAAATTACAATTACCGGGTAACTCGGTGCCTCCATAGATGGATCTTCGGCACGGGACATATTCAAAATGGTGGAAATGCCCAGTGCCGACACCATTAATACCATGATTAATGTAAACTGGTAGTTCCTGATTGCGTAATTTGTGATTCTCATTATATCTTTTTTATTCTACCACTTTTATTGAGGCTCCATCAGTAAGGTAAGCGCTCCCGGAAATCACCAGATGTGAATACAACTCCAATCCGCTTACAATTGAGACAGCATTGTTTTCAATTGCCGAAATAGCAACTTTTACTTTATGTACCACGGATTTATCATTGGTAGCAAATACAAAACCGGTATTAACATCACCATCCAGCAGCGCATCATAGGGTATACGCCAGGCGCCGCTTTTTTGAGCAGGATAGATGGATGCTTTTCCAAACAACCCGGATGCAACAGGAAGATCGCCTGTATTAACTGACAATTGTATAGAAAAGGTCCCGGTGCCGGGATCGACGCCCTCAGCCTTACGATAAACAACAGCTTTCAGTTTCTTTGCAGGAGCCACATCAGTTGTCACGCTAGCGGAGTCTCCGGTTTGAATGGCTGCCCACTGATAATCGCTTACCTTTACCTTGAGTAGCCAACGCCTGTTACCGGCGCTATTTACCTGCAATACCGATGTACCTGCTCCTACAATCTCCCCCTCTTTTACAAGCTTACTCAACACATATCCAGACTGACTGGCACGAATCTCTGTTTGTTGCAAATTAAATACAGCACTTGCTTTTTGTTGTTGTGCCACATCCAGCGCTGTTTTTGCATTTTGCATCTGCTCTAATGTTGCTACGCTGTCTCTATACAAATTAACTGCCCGTTCGTAATCACGCTTCGCTTTTTCAAAGGCGAGGTTTGCCTGTTCGACCAAAGTACTCGTCTCTGTTGTATTCAAAGTAGCTAACAACTGTCCTTTACTTATTTTATCTCCTTCCTTAACATAAATATTGCGCACGATACCTCCATTTTTAAAAGAAAGGTAAGTTTCGTCGTCCGTAGTAAAATATCCCGCTGTTTGAAAAACCGGTGCGGTGGAATCGGGCTTCAGGGGCAAAATTTTAACCGGAATCAAATCATCCTGTATTTGTTCAGGTGTATCCTTCTGCGAACTGCAAGCCAGCAAACTTGTGCCTGCGATGAATAGACTGATGAGTTTTAGTTTCATATCTGGAATACATTACGGTTTTGAAATAGAATAAGAAGCGGTCTCCCGCTCAACATTAGCCGCCGCCACCAACATTTTATACAATTGAATGCTAACTGACAACTGTGCTTGTGTGAGCTGATTGCGGGCATCAACCGTTTCTATATAACTGTTGGTACCCTCCCGATATCCCCGGTCGATCAGCCGTTGATACGCCCGTGCCGCTTCCTGTTGTTTTTTGGAAGCAGAGAGCCCATGATATGCCGAGCGTAAATTATTCAGCGCAACACGACTGCTCATTTCCAATTGTTGCGACACCTGGGAAAGATCAAGTTTCGCATCCTCTACTCCCAGATTCGATTGCCGGATTTTATATCGATTCCGATTGCCGGAAAATATTGGAATGTCTAATTGCAGCCCTAACATATAATATCTGGATTGACTGTCAAACTTCCAGTTGTGTGCTTGTGATCCCAAATCCAGGAAGCCATTAAGCGTTGGATAATAAACAGCCTTGCTCATTTTAGTGAGATTTTCCCGCAGAATGATCCTCTCTCGCAAAGCTTTGATCTCTTCTCTTCCTTCTGTTCGTATATCCTGTTCTAATAAATCAATGACTTCTTTATCCGCCAACGCCGAATTGTCAACGATATGTATGTCCATCTCCTGGTGACGGTTCAGTAAAAAATTAAAAAACCTTTTGGCATTGTCTACATCCTGCTGCGCTGCAATCAACTGCGCATTCACCGTTTCTATTTCACTTTCGGCCCGTAACACATAAGCTGGTAACCCTTTTCCATTCTCCAGTAACTTTTCATTCATCCGCTTCCCCTCTCTTGCCAACTGTAGAGCCGATTGGTATATATTAGCGGACTCCAGCGTTTGCAGATAGTTGTAATATGCCGCCTTTACATTTTTTACAAGGTCTCTTTTATAAACATCCAGGTCTAGCGCACTCAGCTGTACCTGTTGTTGATTCACTATGCGATTATAGCGCAATTCAGGATTGATAACAGGCACTGATGTACGCACTCTTGCATCATAAAAATTCTGTGGGAGAAAGTTGATCTTTTGATTTTCCAATTGCGGAAAATTTTGCGATTGGGTAAGCTGGTTCAAGGTAGCATAGGCGCCGTTCAATAAATCGCCCAGAGGAAATTGGATATCCCTACCACCGTCTGCTGTTTGATAGCTTGCCTGAAAGCCAATTGTAGGAGAAAACAAGCCCCTGGCGATTCTGAGTGCATAGGATGCTTGTTGCAAAGAAATATTCTTTTGTTGCACTACTATATTTCGCTGTAGTGCACTGTCTATATATGCATCCAAAACTGTTTGTGCGGCTGATTTACCAGTCAATACGGAAAGAAATATCGATATTATTAATACTGTTCTCATAATTAACACTGTTAATCATATATCAAAAAAAATTATACCCTTTTAAGTACGTCGATGTAAATTTCAAATGTCTGCTGCATCATGCCGCCTACCCCCCTGGTCTCAGTTTTACCACATATAAAATCCAGGCGACCATTGATATTGAGCGTACACAAGCCGTGGATATTACTCCATACCAACAAGGCAAATGCATCTGTTTGATAACCTTTAAAATAGCCATGCTCCTGACATTCTGCTATTGTGCTCACCAAAGTTTGAAAAGCAGCGTCTCCTTCCTCCCAACCCTCCTCTGCAGCTTTTTCGATATGCAGTAAAGGCTCTTTCATCACAAACATGATCTCATAAAAGTCCCTGTTTTCTAGAGCAAAATTGATATAACTCCGTCCCATTGCTTTCAATCGTTCAAACGGGTCTTCCACATTACGCAATACTTTGAACTGCTCACTCAGCATCTTAAAACCTTCCTGGTGTAAAGCGTGTATAATCTCTGCCTTGTCTTTGTAATATAAATAAATGGTGGTAGGACTGAACTCGATCTCCGCAGCAATCTTACGTATGGAAGTGGCTTCATACCCATTTTTTAGAAATAACAGCTTCGCTGCATCTAAAATGCTCTGTTTTAAATTCTCCTTATGCTTTAGCTTCCGCTCTTTTATTCCCATTGCGTCACAAAAATAATTAACAGTGTTAATAATCCAAAATTTTTTACAAGAAATCTTGACCTAATGCTCTTTTTAATCACTCACTAATTCATAATGCCTTAGCAACACATTACTTATTAGCTATGCGTTGAAAGTTTCATTAAGTTTTTCTGCCTAGTTGGAGCGCCAATATCTTTCTTTACAAAATGTATTTTACACGATCGACGTCAACAAGCTCTTCTTACGGGTGAGCTGTATTAAAATACAATTACGCCACCTGCTCGTATCATAGTTCCAATGTAAATACGATAGCAATAAATAACAATATGCCTACTGTAGTTTGCTTGCCGGTTTCATCTAATATTATCATTATTAGTTTAAAGTCAGATAAACTTCATGAACAGCTATCGACTGTCATGTAGTAGTCAATTTCCTCTTTGCGTAATTCAATTTCCCTTTTTAGGAAAAACAGGCCTTTTATTTAAAATAGGTTTGCAAAAAATTTACAAAACTAAATATGCAGCAACAAGATGCTGGGAAAACAAAGAAGAAGAAGATATCTCGTAGTTTGTTCTATCGGGTATCTGCCTGGCTTCATCTTTGGATAGGATTGATTTCCGGCATCATAATGATAATAGTGTGCTTAACTGCCTGCATATGGGTCTTTCAGGATGAGATAACCAGTTTTACGAAGCCCTATACGAAAGTTGATGTACAAGATAAAACTGTAATTCCGCCGTCCAAACTAATGGCGATAGCAAATGCTGCCTACCCTCAGAAAAAACCCAACTATGCCTATTATCAACAAGGAAAATCTATCACGCTGGCCCTTGGTCAGGGCAGACGAGGCAATACCCTGCTCTATATAAATCCCTATTCCGGTGAAGTTGTAAAAATAGTGGAACAAAAAGAAGGCGAAGTGGATTTCTTTAGATTCATTCTCAATGGTCACCGGTTTCTGTGGCTGCCTTACGAAATTGGACGTCCAATTGTCAACTACGGTACTTTGGTATTTGTAATTACCTTAATTACAGGAATGGTATTATGGTGGCCCAAAAAATGGACCAAAACTACGAGGGAACAAAGTTTTAAAATAAAATGGAAAGCCTCCTTCAAAAGAGTTAATTACGATTTACACAATGTTCTCGGATTCTATTCACTATTGATATTAACAGCCATTGCACTCACCGGAATGGTATATGGCATAGAGTGGTACAGCAAAGGACTTTACTGGATGACTTCTGGCGGACAATCGCTCCCCCAATTTAACCGAAATAGTTCGGATTCTCTTCAACTGGGAAAGCATTATACACCGCAGCAAGTGATGGATGTAGCCTGGAATAAAGTAGTGGGAGAACATGCAGATGCTAAAGGATTCTATTACGGTTTTGCCGACACGTCCCGCCCCTCTTCTGCAATTTCAATGACTATCTATCCTACCGTTGGAAAATTCTACAACAATAGAAGCTTTTCGTTTGACCAGCATACTGGAGAGAAAATAGAAGCAGCTAATAAAATATATGAAACAAGTTTTGAGGATGCACCTATAGGTGCAAAAATCAGAAGGATGAACTATGATATTCACGTTGGATCTATATTAGGTCTGCCGGGGAAGATTATTGCATTTTTTGCATCACTGATAGGAGCCAGCTTACCTGTCACCGGATTTATTGTTTGGTGGGGTAAAAGGAGAAAGAAGTCAAAAAGGAGTGAAGCAAAAACAAAAAGTGAAAAAACGACACATGTATACTTAAAGAAATCGCTGGTAGAAACTAACAACAATTAATAAAAAAAAGAGTCGCACAGCGGTAACTGTACGACTCATCCACAAAGTGGAGCTTCTAAATCTGTTCAATTTTAAAGCAATGCAATATATAAAAATATTGTTATCGGGTTTATTGTGCATGTATATTAACTTGACTCTTGCACAAACAAATGCCTCAAACGGCAGCATTTCTGGTTATGTAAAAGACGCTGAAGGAAATGCTATTTACGGAGCGAGTATTCTGTTGAAGGGAACGACTAACGGATCTACAACCGATGAAAAAGGATACTTTTCTATTACAGGCATCGAAAAAGGAAATTATATAGTTCAAATTTCAGCTATAGGATTTCAATTAAAAGAAAGAAAAATAGAAATCCAGGACGGTAAAAACTTTGAGCTAAATATCCAGATAACTTCTTCAGGTAAAACCTTAGATGAAGTAGCTGTTATAGGCCGAACAGCTACCCAGTTGTCAAATAGGCAAGCATATAATGTAACTGCAATAGATGCCAAGCAATTACACAATTCCACCCTCGACCTGTCGCATACATTGGACCGTGTTTCGGGTGTCAGAGTCAGGGAATCTGGTGGTGTTGGATCAAGCTTTAACTTCTCCTTAAATGGATTTTCAGGCAATCAGGTCCGTTTTTTTCTGGATGGAGTCCCAATGGACAACTTTGGCTCCGCCTTCCAAATAAATAATATCCCGATCAACTTTGCAGATCGCGTTGAGGTTTATAAAGGAGTCGTACCTATTTGGCTGGGCTCCGATGCGCTAGGTGGCGCTGTCAACATCATTACAGGAACAAAACATCGCAATTATGTTGACGTATCATATTCTTATGGTTCCTTCAATACACATAGAACTTCTGTAAATGGGGCATTTACTACAAAAAAAGGCTTTACAGTTCAAGTCAATGCATTTCAAAATTATTCCGACAATAACTATAAAGTGACACTGGATGTCGCAGACATCAATACCGGAAGGTATTCACCCAATACTACCGTCAGAAGATTTCATGATAGATACCATAACGAAACAATCGCTGCAAACATAGGCGTGGTAAGCCAAAAATGGGCAGACAGGTTTTTGATTGGCGTAACAATGGGTAGAAATGAAAAGCAAATCCAAACCGGTGCCAGGATGGTATCGGTTTTCGGAGCGTGGAATAGAAGGGGAACAATCATGATGCCTTCTCTGAAATACCAGAAAAAAGACCTTATCAAAGGGCTTGATATGGTGGTTAATGCCAATTACAATTTAGGTACAGAACAAAATATCGATACTGCCTTTAGAAGGTATGACTGGCACGGAAATTATAAAGAATACGAAGGTCCAGGTTCGGAAAGAAACAGAACGATGTACAAGTTCAGTAATAATATTGGCTTAGCTACAACTACGATCTCTTACCGTATTAACGACAATCATTCCATAGCACTCAATAATGTCTATACATCCTTTAATAGAAAAGGGAGCGACGAACTATTTCCAAACGACGAAAAATACCAGCAGCCACAGCGAACAGACAAAAACATCCTGGGGTTCAGTTACAAATTTGACTATACGACCAAATGGAGTGTTATGGCTTTTGGAAAACACCTGTTTCAACACGCCCGAACTCGTGTAGCCTATAACCCAAGCGGCAATTACGGAGATATAGCCTATATGAATCAAAAGAATGAAGTTAATAAAACGGGATACGGCATTGCCACCAGCTATTTTGTAACTCCTGAAATACAAATAAAAGCTTCCTATGAACGAGCCAACAGATTGCCCGAGAATGAAGAAATGTTTGGTGATTTAATCAACCAGGAAAGCAACTTCCATCTAAAACCGGAAAAAAGTAATAACCTAAACCTTGGTATACATTACCTCTTCGCCATAAATGACGCTAATCGCTTTGCTATTTCTGCTGGTGGCATATACAGGAAAGCAAACGATTTTATTTACTTCCGGTTAAACAACAATCAGTCAATGTTGGTTGCAGATAATCTTGCTGGTGTTACAAATACCGGTGGAGAAGGCGAGATAAGATACTCTTACAAATCATGGTTGTCGATCGGCGCCAACTTCACTTATCAGAATATTATTAATAAACGAAAATACGAACCGGGCTACACCGGTGTAAGCCTGGTATACAACGACCGTATTCCGAACATGCCGTTCATGTTTGGAAATGCAGACGCCTCCGTTTATTTCAAAAACGTTTGGAAAAAAGGAGACAACCTGAGTATCGGTTACAACTTACTGTATGTGCATGCTTTCTACCTGTACTGGCCAAGTCTGGGATCGAGTAAAGATAAATATGGCATTCCCAAACAGCTTGCCCACGATGCCAACATTGTATACACTTTAAAAAATGGTAAATACAATTTTGCATTGGAATGTAAAAATATTACGAATGATCAGCTATATGACAACTTTAGTTTACAAAAGCCAGGTAGAGGCTTTTATGGAAAAGTCAGATATTTTTTTACAAAATAAGAACAAATAAAAAACAAATAAATACAAATGAAAAAGACAATTTATGCTGTAATCGTAGGTTTTGTAGCAGTATTTGCAGCTTGTAAGAAAGATGGTTCTTCTTCGGGTCCCATTGACCCCAACAGTCCGGACAAAGGAAGATTTGTAGTTGCCGCCTATTCTCTTGCCAACACTGCGCAGGCTGATTACCTGCTTACTGCTCCTACGCTTGATAGCGGAACTTTATCTATTACAGGTAATGGACTGGAACAGGACGGCACGTATCGATATTATACCACTTCTGGTAACCTATTCTTTAGTATGTTATATGGACAAGGCAATCCAGGTGCGGTAACAATCTATGATCTTAATGATCAGAGTAAACTTCAGAAGCTAAGTAATTTTCAATCTGAAACAGTACATGCATTTGCTCCTGTTAATAAAGATATTTTAATGGTAAAAGCTGGAAGAAGCACGACAAGCCCTCTAAACCGTTGGTATCTGGTTAGCACAGATAGTTTGGTTATCAGACGTGAAGGACAATTCAACTCATCAGATCTATCAAAAAACGGAGAAGTTGCTCATTTAAGCTGGATTAAGCAAGTGGGGAACAAAGTTTTCGCACCTTACTTTTCTATCAAAGGTACTACTGATGGCGGCTGGACTACAGACTATCCAGACAGTGCATGGATTGCTGTATTTTCATTTTCTAACACCGATAGTTTAGTTCTTGATAAAGTAATAAAAGACAATCGCACAAGCTCCATTGGACTTTACTTCACCGATGGACTTGCTGTGGTAGAAAATGGAGACACTTATGCATTTTCACCTTCAAACACCGTTGGAAAATCAGGTACCGATCAATTTTTCAACTCAACAAAACCCTCGGCTATCACTCGTATAAAAGCCGGGACAACAGAATTCGACCAATCCTATCTTTTTAACATAGAAGCGGTTTCCGATGGTGCTTATATCAGTTCCTGGGAATATGCCGGAAACAACTATGTAGTAGCTACTTTAAACACGAAGGATAAAAAAAGTCAATGGCAAACAGCAAATAAAATGGCCGTAATAAACCTTGTCACGCAAGAGTTTAAATGGGTTACCGGAATCCCCGCTGCAGCAGAAATCAGCGAGTTCTCGATGACAAATTATTCAGCGAAAAATGGGGAGTCCTATATTGGCATTACTACTACCGACAATAAAAGTGCCGTGTATAAGGTAAATACCACTACTGCCACCGCCACTCGGGGAGTTGAAATAAACGGTGGTAATATCACAGCCATCCAATGGGTACCGTATAAGGACAAATAGATTATAACAGATTTAAAATGATAAGAGGCTGTCAACTTATTGGACAGCCTCTTATCATTAAGTTAACGGGCTTGAAATCAGTCATCTGGAAATAGACATAACGTTACAAATTCCTGATCTGCCAGCTATGAATATAATGTGGTTGTGAAGAACTACTTGTAGAGGATGTCAAACCCAGGTAACATCCATTGTTTAACCCCAGCGTGCTTGAGAGATCTATTGCCTTTTCCAACACGATTGTTCCATCCAGCCATACTTTAATGACCTTATTCTTGTACTGCACTCTAGCGTTGTGAAACAATCCATCTTCTAATGGAGGAATATCTTTGTTGAAAGCAATCCTGAAGGGTTTGCCTGTTCCATTGGCTTCTTTTCCGTTGGTATGTATAGCAACGTGATTAGCACTATCATCTTCATCATTCCAATCCAGCGAGGAATCGAACTCAACGGCAAGACTTGCCGGAATACCGTTATAACCTAATTTGCCACTTCTGCCGGGATAGGCATTTCCAATTGCATCCGGTATCTGTTTCGCAATCACTAATGCCACGCCATCCGCACCGCCATTTACAGACAGTCCAAACCTAAAAACAAAATCCGTTTCGAAATCACCCTTCATATTTTGTTTGTTATACGCCTGTCCGGAGAGATAGCTTAGATTGCGAGTGAGCCTGATACTATTATCAACAAACGTAGCATCGCTTTGCAGAACAATATTGTTCATGTTCAATGGCGGAAATTCTACTCCGGTTACATTAATAGCTTCCAGAGAGCTTTTGGCTACTGAAGCATCGTTGGACGTGTATACATCCACAATACATCCGCTCAGAAAAGGTTCCTCTTTTACGCCTGCATTTTTGCAGATTTGCTCAGCCCACAGATATTTCTCCATGTCAAAACTTACGGTGTTTTTCGGAAGATCCTTACGGGTATAGCTATCCGTGTTTTTTCCAGGCTCATAATAGAACAATGATTTTGCCTGCTCTATTCGCCAGTTGTCTGCAAATTTCGGGTAAAGATCATCGTGCTTTTTTTGAATCTGTGTCCCGTTTTGTAAAACCAGGTCGTTATTGGGGTCGCCATCATAATTACCCATTAACCCTTTTATCTTTTGCTTTCGATGATCTGTAAGTCTTAGATGATAATCGAGATAGGGAAGACCTGAGACTTTTAATATCACCTGATCTCCGCTGGTATGTTGTATAATTATCCGATCGAATGATTCTGTAACTTCTTTTTTTACGAATGCATTTCCGGTGAGCGGAATATGGGAAAACTGAGACGATTGAGCTACTTTGTTGATCCACATTTTTTTTCCATCGGCTGAATAAGATACCACATCCTTACCGGTTTGTACCGCAATCCCCATATTGTATGTGGTTTGTGGATTGGTAACGTAAGGATTACCTAATCTCACCTGTACTTCAAAATTGTCAGCCAGAGATTTTAGAGCAATAAATTCACCTACCCCGTGAAAATCATACGTAAAACCATCGGGTGTAATGATATGAGGGTCGCCCCAACTAACACCTGCATCCCGGGGAGGCAATTGAGGCAGTGGCGGCGGGTCATCGTCATCTTTATCGCAGTCTTCCTGTCCCGCACTTTGTGCAGCATATGCTACCAGTCCCGGTAAACTTCCTTTAGCCATGCCACCAATGCTTCCCCCGAATTTATAGGCTTCCCCAAATCCAGAAAGTGCATTGGCATGATCTTCGGCAGACATACATCCAAAAGCCGGGTTTCCATCCATCATGTTCGACAAGGCACCGCCGACGCTTTTACAGCTCTGGAAGGTGTTGTAAGCCCCCCACAGGGCTGCCACAGGACCGCTCATGGTTAAGCCCGCAGCGCCTATGATACATCCCGCCAGGTTACTGCCCAAATACAAAAGGTCTGCTTTGCTGGGATGTTTCTTGTATTGGCTTCCTTTTTGTCTTTCTTTTATTTCATCTGCCAATCCGTAAAAATTATCCGGCAGGGGCAAATTTGATTTTTCCCAAATGACTTTTCCCGTCCCGGTTTCTTTTACACGAACACTACCTGTTTTTGAGGGTCTGTCTATATCCTTGTATTCTATCGTATGACCGGTAGAGGTAGTCGTTTCCTTCGGAATAAAGCTTTCGTCTAATTCATGCGAAAGCCAGCCATCGTTTTCGGTAAAATTTTCCAGTATAAACCGTATAGAATCCATTTGCCCGCTTTCGTTTTTGGGACCAAATGCGGCATACTGTTTTTTGTCAATAGGGTCGTTTACGATAAATCCTATATCCTTATCCTTGCCGACAACATCTGTTATAAAGAAGAAACCAGGCTGCGGGTTTGCCGGAGCCTCTGGTTTGATATCCTGCTTCTGGCAGCCTGACAGGGCAAGATATAGTAAGGGGGGTATGAAAAAGTTTAGTAACCCGGTATGAAATCTGTTTTTTACCTGCATAGTGTAATTTGATACGCAAAACTATCCCCGTACAGATACTCCTAACAAGTATTCATAGTTGAAGCGTAGTACCCTTATTGTAAGATGTAGTTGTAATCATTTAAACCGGAAACAGAAGTGGTCTTTTTTATTCATTCAATGAAATGTTTTAATTTTATGTACTGCTGCGCTGTGGACCACTCCGTAAAGAATTTTTAAAGCTGTATAACTTTATGTCCCAAATCTTCTATGCAATACAATAAATTTATTTTAGTAATAATCCTTTTGGTGACAGCCTGTCAAACAAGTAAGCGAACTGATAACCATATCTATGGCACCTGGAAATCGTTGTGGGAGGACGATATGACATTGATATTGCAACTGGATCCTGATAACAAATTTAAAGTTACCCTTGACAGAACCGGGCAAACCCATACTAACTTGGGGTGGTACACTACAGAGGGAAATGTTTTTCTGCTAAAGGACTCGATTCACTATCCGCTGCCGGTCTGTAATTTGCAGGACACAGGACGTTACCATTTTGAGTTAAAAAATGATACGTTACAGTTTAGGTCAATTAATGATCCCTGTGAACGCAGGGCCGGGGCACTTCAATTAGAAAGATTTGTAAGAGTCAATTAATGCATCGGGTGCTTACTGCGATGCTGTCCTGGTAACATCGTATGGTTTACCGGTCGAACCACTTTTTAAAGGCCGGCGCTTTTTCCCGGCTGATATCTACCTGCAATTTTACAGGGGCTTTTAACTGAAGCGTCAGTTTTTGGTTCTCATGCAACCGGATGCTTTCTATCGCATTTATATTTACAATGTATTGCCGGTTTGCCCTGTAAAATATGTTCGGATCTAACAATTCTTCTATTTCTTCCAAAGTACTATAGTCTATTATATATTTAGTTGCTTCAAAAGTGTAAAGATAGTTGAGGTTTTCTTTTGCAAAGCAGGCAATGTCTTGTGTACTTACCGGAAGCCATTGTTGCCTGATTTGTACTATAAATTTTTCTTTGAAAATGTTGCCCGACTTACCCGTAGCGAAAGCCTGAATCATACCTAGTAACTCATCCGGCACTATTTTAACTGGTTCTTTTCGCTCTCTGCATTTTTGAATGGCTTTACGCAATTCACCTTCATCAACGGGTTTCAACAGGTAGTCCATTCCGTTTACTTTAAAAGCCCTGATGGCATATTCATTATAGGCTGTAGTGAAAATGATTAAGCTTTTGAGTGAAAACTCTTCAAGAAGGCTAAAACTAATACCATCCCCCAATTGAATATCCATAAATATAATATCGGGTTCGGCATTTTCCATCAGCCATCTTCTCGCAGTTTTTAGGCTGGATAGTGTAGCCTTTATTTCAATGTCTTCTGCAACGGCGTTAATTTTGACAGCCAGCTCTTTGGCAACTAACACCTCATCTTCTATTATGATAGCTTTCATGGTTTATTATCAGAATTATAGTAGGGGAATTTTAACGATAAATAAGTGACCATCCGATTGTATTTCAACAGGGTTGTCGGAAAGGTAAGAATAAAGCGATTTCAGATTTTTTAGTCCCTGGCGATTACTGGTTTCCACAAATTGTTTTTTATTCAGATTGTTTTCAATCACCAGCTGGTGATATTCATTGGTATAAATATTTATTTCCAACGGTTCTTCTTCGGTTACTATATTATGTTTGATGGCATTTTCAATCAGGTTTTGCATGGTGACCGGGGCGATTTTTGAGAACAAGTCTTCTTCGCGGATTTGGATATTAATACGAAGGGCCTCTTCAAACCGGGTCTTTTGCAGTTTTATATAATTTTCTGAAAATTGTATTTCATCTTGCAAGGGAACAAGTTCTTTTTCCCGGTTATTAAGTATGTATCTGTATATTTTACTTAAGCCATCCAGAAAGTCTACTGCCAGTTTTTGATTAATACGTATCAGGCTACTCAGGGAAGTAAGGGAGTTGAATAAAAAGTGAGGATTCAATTGCTGTTTCAAATTTTCGTACATCATTAAAGCCTTCTCCTTTTCAAGTGCCACGGCTTTCGCTTGCAGAAGAAATAGTCTTCTCTGGCTTCTCAACCGAATATTATAAACTGCAAAAACGATACTCAGCAATAGAAAAAAAATGCCCAGCCTGAAACCGTTGGTCTTGTAAAAATAGGACGATACATGGATCGGCAGTGTGGTAATCGTATCCGACGGCTGTGCACTATTCCCGATAGACCGAACTTTGAAGATATAGTTGCCCGGTGCAAGATTGGCATAGGCAGCATAACGACTATAGGTATCTGTCCATTCTTTGTCCTGTCCTTCCAGCATATAGGAGTACCGCTGTTTGCCATTCCTGTTGAAATCTATGCTGGCAAATTCAAAGGAGAATTGATTTTCCGATGGATGGAGCATTATCTTTTGGTGGGTTCCCAAATCATGACCATAAAACCTTTGTTCGCCCTTAACCATAAAAGATGTGATAATAATGGGATTGGGAAGCTGGGGAATATTTAAACTATCCGGGTGAAAGAGATAATATCCTCTTGTAGCAGGAATCATCATGATGCCGTCCTGTAGTGTATTGATATTATTGCCTACAGAAGGTTGTTCCAACCCCTCATCTAAGCCAAAATTACTGACGGTCGCTTGTGATGGATTAAGTTTACAAAGTGCCGTTTCGGTAATGCACCATATTTCACCGTTCTTGTCCGTATATACTTTGTTCACAATGTCGGATACTATTCCGTGTTCCGAAGTAAATAAACGAACCGGTTTTTTGTCAATAGTATTCAATTGTAACAGTCCTGCGTCGGTTCCTATCCATACCTGGTTATCCTGCGTACAGGTAAGGCTGTTGATTGTTCCGACCGTATTTCCCCCCATATCGGAAGATACTTGTTGTATATATCCGGTGTGGTCAACATATCCGAGGAAGCCGTTTCTTCCCCCCAGCCAGATCACATCATCATCATCTTTGTGCAGGGTGGAGATATACCGTTCCTTTATAAAGGCTGTCGGATTGCTGGGGTTGTAATGTTTGACGAATTCATCTTGTTGCTTGTTATATACGAAAACGCCGTTCCGCAAACTGGCGATCCAGAGATCACCATTGGCAGCCTCTGTCATCTCTATAAAATAGTTGCTGCGATTTTGACCGGAAAGTGGAGCCTCGCTTTTTCTTTCGAGCTTTTGTAGTTTATTGTTGAATAAGTAGAGGTAATCCCGCGTTAGTACCCAAATGTTTTTATCCTTATCCTGCTTGATGTCCATAACAAGCATGTTATTTTCCTCCCCTGGAAAAACATCAATGGAAAATGTAGAAATTTTTGAAGTATGTTTGTTTTTTACCTGGAGTCCATCTGCATACCATGTTCCGTAAAAGAGAAAATCATCGGTTTCATATACTTTATATACAGCGTACAATGCATTATTGGTAGATCGGGTAACCGGTAACTCATGAAAGACGAATTTTTTCGTTTGATTCCATACTTTAATTAATCCCTTATTGGATGCAATCCAGATATTAGCCGCTTTATCTTTTAGGAGGGACTTGTATTCTCCGGTTGCTGTTTTTTCATCATCGTAAATAAATCGAAACCTGTGCGTTGTCTTGTGAAAGTAACCGAGACCTTTGTCATTCGTAACAACCAGAAAAGAGTCAACACCCGGCAACGGCAGCAGATCGGATACTATATTGGTGGTAACAGACCTGGTGGTATATAAAAACTGCTGCCATTCATTTGTAGCTATATTGTACGAAGCCAGTCCTCCGGACCATGATCCCAACCACAGAAGATTACCGTCTCTCCTGATATTTACAAAAATAGCCTTATCAACACCTTCAGTATTTGACGGGTTTTTCACAAGCCGCATCTTGTTGGAAGGGGGGGTAAAGTGGTATAATCCTGAGTGGGTAGCCAACCAAAAGCCGGCGCTGTCGTCTTCTAATATCGCATATATGGTATTATAGGTGCCGGTTACATTTTCGTTATTCTCTGTGGTTAGATTGAAGCGGGTATATTTGCCTGTAATTCTATCCAATTTAAGCAACCCATTATTTTTCATGCCTATCCATATGCTGTTCTGTTTGTCTACATATAAAGCGGTTATCTCCTGGGGTTGTTTGTCCGGGCTGTCTTCCTGTAACTTATAGTGTTGAAAAGTGCCGGTGGCTATATTGTATCTGCTGACGCCACTATTGAGATATCCGATCCAGATGTCTCCTACGTAATCTTCTGCCAGCTTTGTAATAAAATTTCCTCTTATCGTATTTTTATTTGCAGAACTACGCCTTAGTGTGTTAAATGTGTAGCCATCGTAGGTATTTAAACCATCCGGAGTACCTATCCACAGTATCCCCCTGCTATCCTGTAATACACATCGTACGAGACTACTACTCAGACCATCGGGCTCCGTATAGGCGCTTATTTTAATTCCATCAGATTGCGCCATTATCTTACCCGAAAAAGCAAGCAATAGTAACGTATAACGCAAATAGGCAATGGTCATAGTGGTTTTATAAAATGGGGTCTGTAAAACTAAGTAAAACCTGATTCCACTCAACAATAATTTGTCGAAACGTGGACAAATCCATTTGAACCGTTTCCAGGTGAAGCGCAGTATATACGGCTTGCCGGTTTATTATTTGCTCTTGATACGTTTAAAGTGATATTGAGTGTTGTTTAAATCAATTTACACTACACTTCGACTAACAATAGTTGTCAACTGTAATTACCCCCAATAGCTTTGCGGCATCAAAAAAAAAGACAATGAAAAAAGTATTTGGATTAAACAAAAGGATCACCGGTTTATTTGCCGTTTTAATTCTCGCATCTTCGCTTACAACCTTTACTGGTTGTAAGAAAGACAAAGCGCCGGTTGGCAGATTTATGTTTTATACATTTTTGGATAACTCCAAATTTGACGTCATCAAAATTTATGTTGATGGTAAACACGCAGGCGATATTACGCTTACACATATTGAACGTCCGGAATGTGGAACGGCATCCACTATTAATGTTATCAACGTACCACTGGCTGCTGGTAGTCATTCCTGGTATGCCAAACAAATGCTGAATGGCCAGGAAGTAGACGAATGGGATGAAAGGGACGAAACGATTACTGAAGGAGAATGCAACTATATTAAACTAACAGATTAGTTAGCGCTCAGCTTCATTGACGTTCTTTCGCTGTTCGGTATCCGGCAATATAAAATACCCTTTACCTGATAAAGAAGGTAACCAATATACCAACCACAAAGCCTGCCGGTTTTAGTTTCTGCTTACTACATTATAAATGAAAAATGATGAAAACAGTGGTTGTTTTAATAGTGATTTTTTTTGCCAGTGCGGTAGGGGTACAGCGGAAAATTTTGCTGGAATCGAACTGTACTGCTGTGCATAATCAGCTATGGTTTAGTGCAGATAATCCTTTGAGGTACTCGGGTTTGCTGACACTTACGGAGGCAAAGCAAAAGGGAGTATGTGAGCGGACCAACAATCAAGGAGCCAGGCTATACACATATAGCAACAGAGAATCGGTTTCAAAAAAAATGCGAACCGCGGCAACCAACAGGTATTATCGGGTGCTGCATTTGAAAGAAAATACGACACACAGACGGAAGACCTTTGTTTTTCGGTCCGCTGGCGAAAAAGTATATGATCCGGATATCAGAACGAGGAATCCGGGATTCTAATTACTGCTGTATTTAGTAAAATACCGAAGCGATATTCAATAGATATGAGACGTAGACAAATTACACAAATAGTAAACACCCAATGGTGTCCCGCAGCAATCAAGCGCTTACTGGCAGAATTTCTGAGTTGGTTTGTTGTAAAGGTTAATGCTACCAAACTATTTGTACCCGTTATCGAAAAAGCCATGGCAGATGCAAAAACACAACATATTGTCAATATAGCTTTTCCGATTGGTGCGGGCATAGAAACAGTACAACCATATCTGCATCCGGGTTATAGTATTGAGTCGATTCCCTTCACGGGAAATATTCCCCCCAAAACCGGGCTATTTCTTTTTGTCAACGCCTTTCATCAACTGCCTGTAGCCGCCGCCTGGCAAACATTGGAAAGCATAGCCCAAAGCAGAAATCCTATTGTAATTGTAGAAGGTAATAACGACAGTCTTTGGCAGTTGGTCGGGATGACTATTATAGTACCGCTAACCGTGATTGTGACAGCTCCTTTTGTGCAACCTTTCCGGTGGTCGAGAATATTGTTTACATATGTAATACCTATACTTCCTTTTTTTATTGTATACGATGGTTGCGCAGCATTGCTGAAGCTCTACAACCCCTCCGATCTGAACAAACTAACCTCGGCGCTGGAACATATGAATTACCAATGGACATCCGGAAAGCATCCGAATGGCAGAGGTGGAAAAATTATTTATCTCACAGGCATCCCACTTGGGGAAAAGAAGGTTGTTCAATTTTAAATTCAAATTTTGTTATATGAAGAAGGTATGGGGACTCGTTGGTTTACTGCTATATGGAATATCGGGTACTGCTCAGTCCAACGGAAACGAAACACTCAATCAATTGAGTCTTAATTGTGATAGTTTATTTTTTGAAAACAACGCGAATATTGAAAAATGGTTGCAGGACAATAAAGTGCCGACGCTAGGCATCGGACTTATTAACAGAGGCAAGCTCAACCAAATAAAAATGTTTGGCAAAACTCCAGATGGGCAGCCGGCACCTTACAATACCATCTTTAATGTGGCTTCTTTAACCAAGCCTATAACGGCAACGGTTGCATTAAAATTGGTTGAACAAGGTCTGCTGAATTTAGACGAGCCATTATATACTTATTGGATAGACCCCGATATTGCCCGTGACACCCATACCAGAAAGTTGACTACCCGGCTTATTCTGAGCCATCAGACGGGATTTGCTAACTGGCGCTGGATGCTTCCGGAGGAAAAACTTCGTTTTGATTTTGAACCGGGTACCGCTTATCAATACTCGGGAGAGGGCTACGAATACCTGCGGAAAGCCTTGGAAAACAAATTTAAAAAGTCATTGCAACAACTGGCAGATGAATTGATCTTTCACCCCTTAAAAATGTTTGACACCCGATATTTCTGGCATCAACAGTTGGAAATGTCCCGGTATGCAGGTGCGTACGACACTCTGGGAAAACCGTATCAGTTGAGCAGGCATACTACAGCCAATGCAGCCGACGACCTGCTGACGAGTGTTGAAGACTATGGAAATTTTGTTGCCAGTCTTTTGAGTGGAACGCTGCTTTCGGAAACAACTTTTAAAGAAATGGTTACACCCCAGGTGCCCAGCGTAAAAGGAAAATATTTTGGTTTAGGATTTGAAATATATAAGTTAATGGATAATACGGATGTACTTGCCCATGGTGGTTCCGATGAGGGAGTTCGTGTTATCGTATTTTTAATCCCCAAAATAAGACACGGATTGTTAATTTTTACCAATGCCGATAATGGGGTCAGGTTATATGAGACGCTGGTGAAACATTACCTTGGCATATATGGAAAAAAGATTTTTGAGATTGAAACTCAATAAATTCATAATGCTGCTTTATACCCCACAAACATTTTTATTGCAATTATTTTTATGAGCAAAAAAATCGGAAACTGTCAACTCTGTTTGTTTCTTTTACTTCTTTTTTGCAACTGCAAAAAAGAAGTAATATCGACAGAAATACAAAAGATAAAATTGGAGGCTGGTTTTGGCTCAAATTTCGAACTGCAAGTTGCCTTGCCACCAGGCTATAATACAACAGACAGTTATGGGATGATTTTTCTGCTGGATGCCGAATGGCTGATGGAAGGAGCTGTAGAGACTTTAAAAAAACTGAATATAAAAGACTACGTAATAGTAGGGCTGGCGTATGCTGGTACCAATAACAGGGCAAATGATTTTACTCCTACGTTAAGTTCTCCCGGAACCGGCAAGGCCCCGTCTTTTGCGAGCTTTATAGAAAGCGATATCATTTACTCGTATATGAGAGACCAATATCCCAACATTATTTCAGACGGGCAGCAACGGGTTTTTATCGGGTATTCATTAGGCGGGCTTTTTGGTACCTATCTCTTTTTGAAAAACAGCAAACTTTTTGGACGTTTTTTGTTGATTAGCTCTTCTTATATGACCGATGCACAATCTATTTTTGGAATCGAAAAAAATGAAAGAGCAATGGCATCTCAACAGGAAGCACGAATATATTTTGCTACAGGAAGCCTGGAAGAAGGGGGATTTCATTCTACTGTTCAACATTTCAGTAAAATATTATCTGAATACTATCCCCATGTTTCATTTAAAAATGATATCATTTCAAACGCAGGGCACACCGGAGTACGAGGCAAAGCCATTGAAAACGGATTGTCTTATTTACTTCGTCACCCCTGACTCATCACTATATGCGAAAAAAATATAAAAATTCCGGACTGTTAGTGTTGTCTATACTGTTGTTTCTATCAGGGTATAGTCAAATGGAAAATAACCGGGGATATCTGACGGTTGGCATCACTTACAATCCCTTCCTTGCCATCATAGATAAAAAACAGGAGATCGGACCTGCTTTTTCGTTCGGAATTCCTGTTAACAAACGATTCGAAGCAGGTATAAACCTGTTTGCAAGACAGGAGATTGTCTCCCCCAACAATAGATACCTACAGCGGAGTAATCTTACAACCAGCTACAATTGGGAAACTATCTATAACGCCTATCTGGGGATAAATTTTTCAAAAAGAAAAATTGGACACCAGGTTTTTGCTGCAGTGGGTTTTCGTCATCATTTGTATAAAGAGCACCTGGAAAATCCATTGTACGAAATCAAACATACTTATCAAAGTAGCGAATGGAACCTCATATATGGGGTAGGATATAGTTGTAGGTTCAAATTCTCTTCCCGGTCAGCCCTGTCATTACGATTGTTTATGCCATTGAACGGGCATCCATTTGATGACTTTGTCCGGTATTCAATCGAACCGGCAGTTACTTACAAACTATAGAAGCGTTGATAACAGACTACGTCGCAGTTTTGCGACGTAGTTCTTTTCTTTTGACCCAATATGTTATGATGGTTCAGAGGTAAACGCTTAAGCATTCCATCATTATACATATAGGTAGGGTTGAGGTTAACATAGGTACGGATTTCCAAAAGGGTAAAGGGACTGGATAAATCTTTAAAAACGGTTTTTGGTATTATTTCATAGCTCCTTATCAAGGGTAGGGATTAGGAAAAGGCATCAGGATATTGGGTTGAAAATAGGTTTCGGTGCAGCGTATTTTGTTACGATGGCCGCTGGGCATCTTGGCGTTTTCGAAGGGTTAAGGAGAAAACATAGTGTACAGATTGGAATGGCGTTAACACAGGTACGGATTTGTGGTTATTGGATTATAGGTAAATCATAGGATGTCCTAGAGGAAAAGTGAAATCACGATCCCGTAGTTCCGGATACAAAAAATAAAAGGTTTTGCTAAAACACTGATGTGTTCATCTGTAAATTAACGGGGGAGTATCTGTTTTTCTTAAGTAAATTTTCTTTTGCAGACTGTAGGATATAGTTATTAAGGATGCCTCTTAATACTGTTTTCCTTTTAACCTGGGAAGTTAATTTTTCTTTTCCCCAGCCGGTCGGTTGAAGCCAGACCGGCATTATCTTTAACTTGTGATCATTATGTCATTCATATTTGATAAA
Organism: uncultured Terrimonas sp.; assembly: GCA_964604365.1. GTDB lineage: Bacteria > Bacteroidota > Bacteroidia > Chitinophagales > Chitinophagaceae > Agriterribacter. The sequence goes on along the minus strand of CAZRYS010000040.1, from coordinate 14,826 downwards.
TCAAAAGTAGTGTTATGGATGACATTTCCAAATAACACAGGTTCTAATTGAGCATGAGAATTGTCATAAGCAGTATTACATTCTCCTGATAAAGACTTATGCTTATGCTTCTCCCGGTACCAATAGCTCAATAAAACCAGAAGAACCAGCCAATTGGGGCTGGCAGATGTAGGAGAACAGATGTCAGATGAAATGATATAATACTTCTTTGGTTTTTTAAATAAATATGTATGGATAAGTAATTATAATTAAAATTTTAATCACTCAGCCATACATATAACGTTGTGTTTTTTCTTAACGTTTAGATAGATAACAGAATATTACGGTTTTGTATACCTGCCTTCTGCCATGTCTGTGTAGGTGGGGTTATACAAGTTGTTGGATGTCGCCCAGGAGCCTTCGCTCAGTGTTGGGATTACTTTCTTAAAACCGCTGAAATCTGCCAGCACTCCACCAAAGGAGATATTTATTCTGTCGGCCTGCTCCAGATTTTCAAATGCGTTCAGGTGTGTAATATTGGTGTTTCGCTGGTCATGACTATATGCGTACAATTGAAGTTGACCGGCTATCTCTTTCAACAATGGGAATCCAAGCTCTTCTATTGTTCCCCAATCGCTACCCCAAAGAATACTGAAATTGCCATTGACTTTTTTTAAAGAGGGGAGTACAAAAGACGGAATGGACGATACGTCAGCATTAATGCTACCTGCACTGTCTAGCTTCGGTATAGATAATTCCATCGGTGTATATGCCGAGATATTTAGCGTTCCACCCACGTATTTAAGATCCGGGAAACTAATGTCGGTGATACCATAAAGATTAAAATTAGCATTACCCGTTACCTCCTCTACACCGTCAATTGTAAAACTTTCCCCGGAATATTGATTGCAGGAAAAAGTCTTTAATTTTTTGAAACCATTGAGCACAACATTACATTCTTCAAGCGTCAGTTGATAGGGCACTGTTTCTTTTCCATATAGCTTTACCGGTGTTGCTGTATTTCTAACCATTACATACTCTATACTATCAATCCCAGAAAGATTAATCTCTTCAATTCCGTTTATATCCTGCCCGTTTATATCTACAATTCTGGCCCGTTTTAGTCCTGCATTAAATTTTTTGAAGGGCGTTCTCTCAATTGAAAAAGAGTTACCTACTGTTTTGAGTGAGGACAATCCTTCGAGTTCAGGGTCGTTCAGACTACTAAGACCCGCAAGGATGAAACTCTCTCCAACATATTCCAGTTTTTTCAATCCCCGGATATCTGTAACAGCATCCAGGTTATACAGGCTCAGTATTCCCTGAACCCGCTTCAGGTGCTGCAGCATGTCTAAATTGGTAAGCGTGGGAAGATTATCCCAAACCAGGTGCCCCATTACCAGTTCCAGCTTACCCAGATCCAATTGTTCCATTGTAGGCAGCGTAGATAGTTCCATCCTGCCGTTAACACTCTTCAACGCTGTAAAACGTATTTCTTCCAACAAAGGAAAACGAGTCACACTCCAATCCGTCGTTTCAATCAGTGCAGGGAACAATACTTTCTTCAGATTGGGCCAGCCGGAAAGGTTAAAGTTGCCGGCTATTTTCGTTAGCCTGGGAAAATGCAACTCGGTTAGCCTGCTGTCTACATTGTTACCCTGGATAGAAAATCGATTGTGTACTTCTTTTAATTCGGGGAATTGAATAGTTTCTACAGAATCCATCCGGTACAGGTAAAACTCATTTCCTACGGTATGCAAAGCCGCAAAAGATATCGTTTTCACTTTCAGGAGGTGGATATCAAAATTGTTCAACACATCCTGCAAAGCAGGTAAGGATACCTGCCGAAGTTGCATATCAGCACCGGCAGCATTGTTTCTGCCAGCCCCTATTTGTACGCCGCCAACAGTGGAGATGTTTTCCAGACCGGAGAGGTTGACCCCTGCATAAGTTGGCAATACTTTTAAGTAGCCGGATACGGTAGTGATCGTTTGCAACGCCGCCAGCGAAAGGATGCTATCGGCTCCGTTTTCAGTTCCTATGATTAAATCACCATTTACCCGTACTATTTTTTCCTCAGCGAGGGCATCTACCTGCATTTGTGTCGTTAACACAAGATTGCCGTCATGCGCCGCCGCAGATCGTTCTACATAATAAACATAACGATGTTCCGTACCGTTGTACGCACGTACAGTCAATACCTGATTGTCGTCCCAATTGACCACAGATTGGGGATCTGGATTAATGGTGGAACGTTCGCTTATTTGAATAAACGCTTTAGCCCCATTCAGTGAGTAGGCGGGACCGGTATATATAATGACGCTGTCATTACGGATCGTACCCAGAAACTTATGCTGTTCTTTGGTTAACTCAAACCGGGCAATTACGGCATCGCCGCCAGAAAACAATTCATCCTTTTTTTTGCAGCCGGCTATTGTAACGATTAGTAATACAATTAATCCGGAATATTTGATATAGTGCATAATTTCTTTTTTGTGGTTATGGTTTTATCCATTCTCCGTTTTTCAATGCGGCAAGTGTGGGGTTATAGGCATTATCGGTTACATTCCATTGATTGTCCAGCAGAGACGGAACAAGATTTTGTAGTCCGTTGTACGATTGCAATACAGTCTGATCACTAATGGAAACACCCGTCGCTTTTTTAAGTGCAGCGAACCCTGTCAGATCTGTTAATTTATTGTTGTATCCCCAGGGCGCTACTTCGCTGACAATCTCTAAACTTCCCTTGATTTCATCAAGCAAGGGAAAGTTCAATGTCTCCAGGCTTCGGGTGTCAAATCCGGTGCCGATGCGCATATTGCCACCAACCTCTTTTAAATCGGGAAAGGAAAGTGTTTTTGTTTCCGTAGATTGAATAGCAACGTCCATATTGCCGCCTACTTTTTTCAACCTGGGAATAGTAATTTCTGCTTCGCTCACACTATTCAAATGATTGATGACAAAGTTACCCGTCACTTCTTCCAGGTCAGGCAGGCTAAAAGATTTGATATTATTATTGGGCAACCAAAAGCTACCATTCAGTTTTCTAATGCCTTTAATCTCCAGGTTATCCATATAAGATACATAGCCGTTGAAGCCCAGCGAATCAACCTCTTTAAACCCGATAAGCGTCGGAAATTCTGTCTGCGCATTGGGATTCAGGATAAGGGTTCCTTTAAAAATATCTTCAGCTTCTATTGTAACAGGAAACCCTACCTGCAAGTGAAGGTTACTGACATTAAGCCCTTTTACGCTGATTACTCCGGTAGGTTGCACATTTCTATATCCAATTGTAAGCGTGCCTATCGTTTTAAGAGAAGGTGGTATCCCAAGACCGTTCATATTCTTTAAATCAAAGAATACGAGTGTTCCATTGATGGTGTGTAACCTTGCCAGGCTGCGAATACCATCTGTTTTAGTGGTGTACAAATTGAAATCGCCATTTACTTCTTCCAGTTTTGGCATATCAATGCTGCTGATATTGGGATTCTGTAAATCAAATCCTCCGGCTTTCACCAATGATGGAAATGTCAACTCTGAAAGGGGCACCATTGCCGGAATATTCATCGTTCCTGTAGTTGTATGCAGCCTGGGTGCAGAAAACAACATCAATTTCGACAGTCCTAACAAATTAATATTGTTTGCGGTTTCCAGTTTCGGCAATTCCAGACGGGTAACATTATTGAAAAGGTTGAATAGCAAATCTCCCACTTCTACCAATTCAGGCAGACTCAACTTTTGTAATAAGGTGGGATTGTTGGTGCCGGAGTATAAGTTAATTTTATCTTTTACAGAGCGCAGTACAGGTAAACTCACCTCTGCCAGGGGTGCCAGTAATTCCACAGAGGCTGCTACAGATTCCAACGCGTTAAAATGAACAAATAAGGGGGCGGTACTTTTTACATAAATACTCCCTGCTTCTCGTAAAGATGGTAATGCTATTCGCTCCATTTGATTGAGGTTCTCTATTTTCAATCCACCAACAGATTCCAGGTTATCCAAACCCGTAAGGTCTTTAGCCTGATAGGTGGATAATATGGTAAGCATATTGGAAACGGATTTCAATTTCAGTAAGGGAGCGAGAGAAGTGATGGAGTCTATTCCCGCAGACCTGCCAATCATCAGATTGCCTGATATTTCAGTGATGCCCTTTTCGCCAAAGGCTTCTACTTCCGCCTGTGTTTGCAATAATACACTTCCTCTTAGTTCGATGGCTTTGTACATTACTGTATAGCGGTAGGTTTTTTGTCTGCCGTTATGCGCACTTACTACAAATTGAGCGTCTTCGTTCCAATTCGTAATACTGTCGGGAGAAGGGTAAATGCTGGCGTTTTCGCTTAGTACCACTGATGCCGTCGCATTCGTTAGTGAAAAGCCTTCGGGAACTTCTACCACAATCGTTGTATCAGTAAAAGAAGCATGGAGTGATACCTGGTCTTTTTGTAACTGAAAGCTTTTAATAAAATTATCGGTACCAGTAAAAGGTGATTCTTCTTTTTTACATCCCGTTGTGAATGTCAAAAGAACTAAACCTGCCGTTAATATTTTTGAAAAGATATTCATGAAGAAAATATTATTGTTTAAAATTCAGGTTATAGGGTATGCCGGCCTCGGTGGATATTTCGCCTACGGCGGCACCTTTACCCAACATGGCAGTATGTACTTTCACAAAATCGATATACTTCAAATTTGCAGCAGTACCATCAGCTTTAATGGCATCTTCAATCCAGAAATTAATTTTCGAACCGTCCCCAAAATTGTCTACATAGCCCCAGGGGAAGCCCGCACTCGTTTCAATAGCCCCAATTTCCATGGTGCTGGCTAATCTTGTTCCGGTGAGCTGGTAATATTCTTCGGTGATAAACATCGGGAAGTAGTAGGGCTGCGAATGGTAACTGTTATAATCAACCGACCCTGTCTGTCCCATATTATCTGACCATAATACATTCATCTTTGGCTCGGATGGTTTGTAATAGGTGATGGCATACCGCAATTTAGTTTCAGGTTTTCCGGCTTCGCTTCCTTTCAATTCGTACCAGGTGTCATCCGGCAGACCGTTACCATTCTCATCCTGCATTACCCAAACGATGCCTGGTTCGCTCCAGCCCGCAAAAGCATTGCCATCTATCCTCAAGTCAGCGATGTTCGCTTTATCTTCCACGCTGTGATCGAAACCTACTATATAGTATCCACCGTATGCCCCTATATATGGCATTCCTCCGTTGCTGACGGTGGTTTTAAAACTGTTCAACACCGACTCCCTGGTAGTGCCAATACCATAGTTGATAAACTGGCCCGGGGCGGGTACAAAATCAAATCCGAGGCTGGCATAGTCCTTATGCTCCGAGGTCTGTGGTCTGAAAAAGGTACCTTCCGGATCGGTACAGGTAACCAATACAGTTGCCGTAGCATCGGTTGTTTTATCTTTTACTTCTATAAGGTATTCTCCTTTAGCAGTAGGGGAGAAATGAAAATACTCGCCAGTTTCGGGTTGTTTTACGCCTGCTACCGACCATTCAAAAAGAGGATTGTCGATATTTTCTATCACCGGCGCCACTACCAATGTTCTGCCCAGGGATACGCTCATTCTGCGTTGTTCATTGATATTACCAGCTACACGATAATGACCATTGTCGAAGTACAAGCCGGGAGTAGGTGCCGGCAATACAGTAAGTTTTATATTGGTCAGATCTTCCCCATCAGGGGTAGACACTTTCAGGCTGAGTAACTTTTGTCCGATATCGTTTTGCGTAAAACTATAAATGCTGTCTGTGCTCACAATAATGCCGTCCAGCCGCCAGGTATAGGTGGGGGTGTCTGCATTTTCCACTATGGCTTTCAGCTCGGTTTCCTTGCCTGCCCATACAATCAGACTATTATTCATGTTGATAGTTGGTGGTAGTTTGTGCAATACCGATACTTTTACCTGTTCCTCCCTGGATCCGTTTTTTGCATCTACCCTAAAGGTGAAAAAATAGTCGCCTGTTTTAGCGGTTTCAAATGCATAGGTCAACCCGGTGGAAACAATTTTTCCGTCCAGTTTCCAACTGTATACGGGATGTTCCGCATTTTCCACAATGGACTGGAGTGTTATTGGTTTTCCTGCTTTGGTCTTGTATTCATTTTCGTTTGCGCTAAACCGTATAACAGGAAGCTCAGGCGCTTCAGGCAATTTGGTTTCTTTTTTACAGGCTGCTATCTGAATCAGGATAATCAGACTTAAGCCCCATTTTAGATAATTCATGCCGTTTTTTTATTGTTATTTTGAAAGTTTGGTTCTGGTGAATACTATATGGGCAGGTATATCACCTGTTTCTACATCCCATTTATAGCTGCCGTCTGCTGCAAAACAATACAGCCTGCCGGGTGACACATAGTCTTTAGCGTCCGTGATGAAAATTTCTTTGGTTTCCGGATTTACAGCCAATCCGTATGGTACTGTAATTTGTTTTTCCAATCCACCTTTAATAAAATTTCTGGTTACTACCTGTTTGGTTTTGGTGTTGATGATAGCATAGCTGATGGTATTGCTACTGGTGATATAACTCCATTCTGCACTGTACAAGAAAAGAGAATCACCACTGAGTGTCATATTACTATTGGGTACATTCAGCACATTACTCACCCGGTCGTTTTTGTCGAGGATATAGGTATTGGAAGGGATGTTGTTGTAATCTCCACGTGAGCTTATATAGATATTGTCATCGTTATCTTTCTCCATCCGATGCAGGTTGATTGCAACGGTTATTTTTTTTATTTCCTTAAATGAAGCCAGGTCTATTACGGACACTGTGTTATCGTAATTGGGCACCCGATAACCGCCTGAGTTGGCTACGTATAACTTATTATCCCTGATTACCATTTCTTCCGGCTGGTACCCAACCACTACGGTGTCTAATACCTGCAGGGTGGCGGTGTCAATGCGGGCTACATAACCCTGCCGGGCATTGGGATCAATGGCAACAGGTCCGGCATAGGAACTTACATAGGCATAGCCTTTATCAAAAACGATATAGCGGCAGTTGGGAATGGATATTGTCCCTACCTGACGAGCGGTTTTTAAATCCAGCACTTCTACAAGATTAGATACATTAATGACCGCATATAGGCGGCCGCCATTAATTTGTATATCGTTACCTACATCACCCAACTCCTTCGTCACCTGCGGATTTCGGGTGGGGAATATATTTTTCTGATACACGCCTGATTCATAATCGAAGTAATCCAGGGAGGCTTTATTACTTCCCATATTTCCTTCATTCAGTAAATAGAAGCCCTTTACGGTTCCGGTATCTCCGGAGGTAACATTTGTTTCGGTTGGCGGGATAATTTTCTCTTCCTTGCGACAGCCGTATAACAGGACGGCGCTGAGGAATACGATCACTACATTATTAAGCTTTCTCATTTCTTTGGTTTTTACAAAATAGTTACCTGAACAGTTGCTTTATAATTGATGCCGGGCATCGGATACCATTGTACCACTTCGTACTGTTGATTAAAAATATTATTGACTGCCAGCGTTACCCTGGCATATGTTGTTTTCAAACGCAGGTTTCTCGTTACCGACAGGTCGTGGGTATACCATGGACGAGTGTAATTTTCGGGAATATTGGCAACCGCTTCATATCGATCACCCGTATATATAAAGCTGTATTGCAAATGCCAGTTTTTGAATTGTGGAGCAAGGATAAACGAGCCACTGTGTATCGGTATATAAGGAATTTGTCCTCCATAATAAGGGTCATTCTTATTGGTGAAGTCCTGCGCTTTTTGATAGGTATAACTTAACCGGGTGTCTATCGTCAACTCCTTAAATTTCCATTGCAGCATTCCTGATACATCCAGTCCGCGTATTTCTGTATAACCCAGATTGATCATAGTCCAGCGAAACTGATTGGAGGTAGGCATAGCAATGATTTTATTGTCCACCTGGTTGAAGTAGGCATCTGCCTGTAGATGTATCCGATGTAGTCCTTTGTCTGCTATACCTCTTGTATAATTTACTCCGGCGTTATACTGTGTGGTAAATTCCGGCTCCAGGTAACGGTTACCAATAAATGTGTAATACAGGTCGTTCAGCGTAGGCATCCGGAATATCTTTTTGTAGAAGGCTCTTACTTGTAAATCCTCTTTTGCGAAAGGTGTCCAGGATAATACCAAAGAGGGTGTAAGCCGCTGTTTGTTGCCTGCAGATCGATTGGCTAGTTTGGTTGTTTCATTAACCCAGGTATTTAATAATGCGCCTTGTAGCTGCATCCGTCCCACAGCATAACTGCTGGAAAGAGAAACCAGGTTGGTAAGCCTGCGTGGGTAAACGAAGTCGTACAAGTCTGCTGTAAGTGTATTATAAATTCCATCTACCGAAAGGTTGGCAGTCCAATGCCGGGTAAAAGTAAAAAGTTGCGCAAATGATCCATACCATTCCTGCTGACGATAAGTATTATCAATGTGCATAGTGCTAATATCGAGGCGGGGATCTGATACATAGTGCAGGTAGTCGTTCGCGTATTTTGCGTTAGCCAATATGCTGTATCGATTGGTCACGCTTTTTTGAAAAGATGATTGAATAAACAGGTTATTGTCCCATTGCCGATCCTGATTTGGAAACTTGCCAGGCACTTCCCGCACCGAAGCGCCCGGGTAACCCCGTTCAGAATTATACCAGTATAGTTTTGTTTTCCACGAACCATTATTAACAGATCCAAATAGTCCTGCTTCTATCCTGATCGCTTTTACATCGCCATTTCTACGCCATTCCGTAGTGTCATAGCCATTCTGTTTGCTGTAATTAAATTTATAACGCCCGGTAGTGTACAGTGCCTCTGTGTTTAGCAAAAGACTAAACCGCTCAGAGAGTTTTGACTCCCATAATAGCGAAGGATTGATGGTGCCACAGGATCCCCCTCTCATTGTAGCCAGCAGCTTATTATCCGCCGTACTATCAAACCGGGGTGTACGGGTAGTAATATACACGGCATGTGCGGAAGCATAGTCCCTGGCTGTTTGCAGCAGGTTGCTTTTCTGTCCGTTGTACAATGAAACAGCCTCTACATTGTCCAGCGAAAAACGCCCGAGGTCTACTATGCCGTTTTGCGCATTTCCAATTTGTATTCCGTCATAGAAGACACCTGTATGTTGAGAGCCAAGACTTCTGACATTCACTGTTTTCAAACCGCCAATACCGCCGTAATCTTTAATCTGCAGTCCGGAAAAATATCGGAGAGCGTCTGCTACAGAATGTACACTGAGTTGTTGTAAGGTCCTGCCCTCAAGGGTTTGCGCCGGAGATACCGACAGCTTTTGTTTATCGGCAGTTACTAATACAGAATCGAGTGCTACAATCCTCAGTGAGTCATTTTGCGCATAACACGGTTGCCATGCTGCGAGCATTAAAGATAGAACCAATCCGCATAACCATTTATACAACATATAAAAATTGTATACACTGCATACGGGGAATTGTAGCTAACTTTTACTTAGCATAAAAATGCATCCAATATTGATACTGTGTTTCAGCATTGGCATACGTTGCTTTATCCCCGAAAGCGTTGTATCTATGTTGTTACAGGCAGGTCTCCTGGCTCTTCTCTAACAATGTACCTTCCCATTTCCTGAGAAACAGTGGTGTAGTGAGCATTGTAATTATCAAGAAGTTACAGTTGCGGGACAGCTCCGGATTTACACCGGATTCCCTTTTAATTTACCATTACAGAGATAATGGCAAAACCAATAACGGCGCAAATGTAGTTCATAACTATATAAGTACCGTTAAGGCTGCGCAAATGATTCGAAACTATCTTGTTGCAGAAACTGACTACGGGGGCTGAGAAATTAGTATTGCCGAACTTCTCATCTGTGAACCGGTAGCCTTACCTCCAGCATAAATCCTTGTCCGGGCGCGGTTTTCGTTGTCAAAGCACCGCCCAATACCTCAAGACGACTCGCCATATTTTTTAAACCGATTCCGCTGTTAGATGTTTCCGTCATACCTTTTCCGTCATCCTTAATAAATAATGTAAGTTGATTGGAAGCATTTTCCAGGTGCAGCCAGACGTTTTTTGCACCGGCATGTTTAATGATATTAGAGCACTGCTCCTGCATTATCCGATAAAGTGCCAGCTTTTGGTCCGGAGAAAGTGATTTTTCGTCAAAGTGTTCATATTGAATCCTGGTCTCTATACCGGAGGGGAGGAACATTGATTTTGTCAGTGAATTTACCTGGGATAATAACGTTTCGTTTTTCAAATCAGGTGCTACCAGTTCGTGTGCCAGTTTCCTGTTTTCATTTACAGCTTTGGCTATGGAGTCCATACAGCGGGGAATTATTTCATCCGCCCGTTGCGGCACCTTCTTTAATATGGAAAGCAGGAGGTGGGTGCTGGATAATATTTGATTAACATTATCGTGTAGTTCGGCACCAATCAGGTTGCGTTCCTTCTCCTGAACGGCGAGAGAAACAGAAATTTTCTCCAGCTGCGATTTCTTTTCCTGATCCTGCAGTTCCTTCTCGAGCCGTTTTTTTTCATTTATATCTCTGAAATAAACGGTAACTCCTTCGGCAGAAGGATAAACGGTGCCTTCAATCCATTTATCAGGCGCCACCGCATACTCCGTCATAAAGACATTGCGCTGCTTTACCATCGATTCCCGAAAGGTTGTATCCAGGATGCCTCCTATGTGCTCCGGAAACTCAGACCAAAAAGACTTTCCCAGCAAAGTTCCTCCAGGCTTCCCCAGCAAGTCTTCGGCTACGGTATTCATATAGGTAATCTTCCAGGACTCATCAAGCGACATGAAACCATCAGAAATTCTTTCTACCAGGCTACGATATTGTTCTTCTCTCTCAATCAACTGTAGCAGTGCCGCCTGCTTTTCCTTTTCCTGCTGATGTTTATGCAAAGCGGCATCAATAGCTGCGGGTAGCCGTACCAGGCGGTCTTTAAGAATATAATCGTCTGCTCCTTCTCTGATGATTTCCGCAGCAAACTCTTCTGATACCGTTCCGGTGACCATAATAAAAGCCGTAGTCGGATATTTTTCTTTTACAATACTTAATGCTGTAGCAGCATCAAACTGTGGCAGAGAGTTATCAGCCAGTACCACTTGCGGGGCAAACTGTATCATTGCTTCCTTGAATGTAATCTCCGTCATGGCAACATGAAATACACAGGGACGAAAGTGTTTTCGAAGATGAAACTGTACAAGTTCTGCATCTACTGCGCTATCTTCCAGCAGCAGTATTTTTAATTGATCGCTGCTCATGATTGCATGGGTGGTTGATTCAATAATAGCCAATAAAAGCCAAGATGCCGGATGGCTTCCGCAAAACTTTCAAAATTTACAGGCTTTACAATATAACTATTTGCACCCAGGTCGTAACATTTTTTAATGTCAGGACTTTCTTTGGACGACGTTAGAATAACTACCGGCAAATGCCTGGTATGGGCTGTTTCGCGAATCTGCTGTAATACTTCTATACCATTCACTTTCGGCATTTGTATATCCAGCAATACAACACGCGGCAAACTGGCTCCATTACTCCTGGAACTATAACGACCTGTACACATAAGGAACTCCAATGCCTCTTCGCCGTCTTTTACATGTACCAATGAGTTCGCCATATTGTGTTTTTTTAAAGCACGTATGGTCAGTTCCGCATCAGCTGCACTGTCTTCAGCCAACAAAATTTCCACAGAATGAAGGTTCATATTATTATAATTTTAATCTGGTAAAGAAAAATAGAAACTTGCACCTACGTCCACTTCGCCCTCGGCCCACACTTTTCCGCCATGTCGGGAAATGATTTTTTCTACCAGGGCCAACCCAACGCCTGTTCCTTCAAATGCTTCTGCACTGTGCAATCGCTGAAATACGCGGAAGAGTTTATCCCGGTATTGGTTGTCAAACCCTGTGCCATTATCTTTCGTAAAATAAACTGTTTCACCAGCATTCTTGAAATATCCTACTTTCACTACTACTTCACTTTTGTGAGCAGAATATTTTATAGCGTTCGAAATCAAATTTATCCAAACCTGTCGAATCATATTTTTATCGCCGGTTGAGTCGGGTAGCTCCTCCACCGTTACTGTAATGGACGGATGAACATATTGTTGTTTTATTTCCTGCACAACATCGTTCACCAAACTTTGCATTTCCATTGGCACTTTTAGCAACTCCTGCCGACCGGTACGTGAGAACGTTAACAAATCATCAATCAAATGCCCCATTTTTTGCGTGTTGGACCGAATCACTCCGGTTATTCTCCTGGCTTCGTCATCGAGTTTTGATGCGTATTCTTCTTCCAGGATAGACGCAAACCCGATGATTCCTCTCAACGGAGCCCGAAGATCATGCGACACCGAATAGGTAAAAGCTTCCAGTTCTTCGTTTGCTTTTTTAAGTGTTTGCTCCATTTTCTTTCTGCGGGTAATGTCCCGCACTGAGGCGGAGACCCACCATCCTTCTTCTGTTTGGATGGGGGATAAGCTGATTTCAACTGGAAATTGGGTCCCGTCTTTTTTTACCGCATGTAACTCCATTCCCACACCCATATCCCTTACACGGGGTGCTTCAAAGAATAGGTCACGATGGTGCGTGTGTCTGTGACGTGCCTCTGTAGGGATCAAAGATTCGACAGCCTGCCCGATAAGTTCAGATCGATCATAGCCGAACAGGTTAATTACCTGTTGATTCACCATACGCACATTGCCGCTACGATCTACAATAATGGTGGCATCAGGTGCTGCATCTAATAAGGCAGCAAATTTTTTTTCGTTTGTCTCCTGCTGTGCTATTCTTCTGCGAATCTGCCTGATGGCAATTAAACTTACTGTTAATACGAGCCCCAGCATGCAATACAAAAATAAATATAGGTTGCGGGCACTTCGATTGCTATATTCTCTTCGTTCTGTTAACAGCTTCTCTTCGTCCCGGATCATATCGCCACAAAGACTTTGTATTGAATCCATAAGCGCCTGTCCTTGTCCGCGTTTTGCAAACGCTACTACGTCTTCCCATTTTTCTTCCTGCCGCATTTTTATTGTCTTGTTTGAAAAGGCAATGCGTTCGTCTATCAGGTGTTTGAGTTTGCGCAACCGTTCTTGCTGTATGCTATTGTCCTGTATCAACAGCGACAATTCCTTTATGTTTTGTGCAATTAACTCTTCTGTATCCAAATATGGCTCCAAAAAAATGGTCAATCCGGTAATGCTATATCCCCTGGCTCCGCTTTCATAACCAACTACACCCCGTTCCAGCTCCTGAACGTGTCGGATAACGGTATGCGTATGATCGATTCGGAACGACATAGCATTGACACTAGTTGCTTGTTTAATAGAAACAAAAAAAACAAAGCCAATAGAAACAACGACGAGTATGACGCCGGCAGCTAATAATTTATCAGTAGACCATTTTTTCATGCGTTGATAATAGTAGTAATTGGAAACCCTTATCAAACGTATTTTTACATGAGGTCAGTTTAAGGGAAGTCAAAATACGTAATTTTTAGAATATAACAATATAGTATATGCGCTAATTTGTATCGTTTTTTGCGCTATTAATTGTTATGGAGGAAAACAAATACAGGTAGCTTCGATAAGACCTGGCTTGCTTTTTACAATTTTGTGGGTGGGGCGTTTTTATATTGGATAATCTGCTGAAGGATAGGGTAGGAGAATTTTGTCGTTTTTAGACGTTGGTGAGAAATAGCCTTTTTTGTTTTTCTGTATAAAATGCAACCGTATAGTGGTCGTATAAGATTATCCCACCTGAAGCAGTCTCAAGTAATGCAATTTTTCTTCAGATAGGAATATTTCTTTGTTGTATGAGTGTGTTGTGAGCACATTAAGTGAATGCCTTAAATCTTCCAGGGTGGATCTTTTCTGTTTTTGCCAGCATAAAATAGTATTAGTTGGTTGCCGTCCGGATCTTTTAACATCGCTTCTCGCCACAACCAGCTTTTGTCCGTTGGTAACGAATCAAACTTAATTCCTGATGCAGTAAGGTCTTTTACATCATCATCCAACGTTTCCGTTTCAAAATATATCCATGTTGTACCATTCATTTCGCTGTCGGACTGATGCAATGAGAATGTCGTTTCCCCGGCCACGCATTCAAATCTTGCGTATGTGGGCAATGATTTTACAATCAGTTTTAGTCCAAGTTTTTGATAGAATTCAATAGCCGTTTCTACGTTTTTAACGGAAATAGTGATTTGGTTTAGATTTAATTTCATTGTGAAGGCTACAGTTTTATATATGTTGTTATTGCGGTAGCTACCAGCTATTCTTCAGGTGTAAGTTTTTGTCTAGTGTTGTAGAATTAAAGCAGTTTGGGATGGTATTATTAGGAGAGTCCGACGATGATTTGCCAAAATCCTCTAATCCCATACATAGTTTTAGGTAAAAATACTACATTGTAAGCATATCATTTTATGCCTTTAGGTTTGCCCGCTCCCTACTAAAATAATAGTTACTATAATTGGTGGAAGCTTAGTATTTCTCACGAATACATACGTGAAAATTATGTTGGAATATTTTATAAACGGAAAAGACAACGTAGCTGAAAAATAAGAATCTGCTTTTGAGTACTAAAATGGAATATCAAGACAATATTGGTTGTTTTTACCAGACTGGATGAGGTTGCGAGGGTGTCATGGTATTTTGTTGGGTTTAGAAAGTTGATAAATACGCTTGAAAAGTTCCGTATTTCATAAGGGAGCTGGCTATGCATAAAAGAATTAGCCACGGCAAAATAGTATATCAGGCATCAATGCCGTTTAGTTCAGCACAAAAAGCTTTGTGCTGAACAATTATCCAAAAATAAGTAGGGAAATATCAGTCTTATGAA
>CAZRYS010000039.1:0-45361 GCA_964604365.1 uncultured Terrimonas sp. | reverse complement strand
AGACTGATATTTCCCTACTTATTTTTGGATAATTCTTCAGCACGAAGCTATTTGTCCTTAACTAAACGGCATTGATCCCAAACTATTCGATAGATTTTTTATGATTTTCCTAAACCTATATTCACTAAGTATTAGGAAGATTCTTATAGCGTAACCTTTTAGCTTCTTGGAAAACAAAGGTCTTATACAGCTTGACAATTGCTTGAAAATTGGTGCTTTCTTGCCTATTTCCCTGTTCCTTTTGCTTGTGCAAAACGAACCCAAAAGCACACAAAAACTTGTCTCGCCTCAGGCGTAGACGATGTACGGTCGTTTGGCGATCGCTTCGATCAACCGCATTACAACTCAGCTATAGTAAGCATTTGTACATCGATGAATATCAAAAATACCGACAAGTAAATAACGCCAAAAAATCCTGTTGCAGAATATGGGTTAATGGGACACAAGTCTACCTTATAGCTGCATCCCGAACCGACATTGATTACTGAGAGGAAGCTAACAGTCAAAATATTTGAAACAGAAAAAACAGGAAGAATGTGTCTTTAGTCTTCTTGTTTTCCTTAAACTGCGAAAAAGGATACTTTCAGGCAATTTGGTTTACATAATGTCTACAACGTCTCCTTCAGCCAGTTAAAGAATTCACGCTGCCATACCAATGCATTGTGGGCTTTGGTCACCCAATGGTTTTCATCAGGAAAATATAACAATTTACTTTTTATGCCCCTTAGTTGCGCAGCTTTAAACGCTTGTAATCCTTGCTCTGTCGGCACTCTGAAATCCAGTCCCCCCTGAATCACCAATATAGGCGTATTCCATTTCGATACAAAATTAGATGGATTATACGCTCCGTATGCTTTAGGTTCGGGCAGGTCCCAGTACGCTCCCTTTAAGTCAAAATTGGCAAAGAACATTTCCTCGGTTGTACCGTACCAGCTACGCATATCAAATAGTCCACAATGTGATATAAAGGATTTGAACCTACCTTCATGAATGCCTGCCAACATGAACACGCTATATCCACCGTAGCTGGCGCCCACGGCACCAAGTCTGTTTTTATCTACATAGGGTTCTTTTGCAAGATCATCGATAGCAGCTAAATAATCGCGCATAGATTGACCACCCCAATCGCCACTAATCGCCTCGTTCCATGCGGTCCCCCACCCTGGCATACCTCTGCGGTTAGGCGCAACAACTATGTATCCATTAGCAGCCATTAATTGAAAATTCCATCGCATACTGTAAAACTGAGATACAGCCGATTGGGGACCTCCCTGGCAATAGAGTAGAGTAGGATATTTTTTTGTAGCATCAAAATTGGGCGGATAGATCACCCATACTCCCATTTCTTTATTGTCAGATGTTTTTACCATTCGCATTTTAACATCGCTTAGTGACATAGCAGCATAGACGGCATCATTGGTTTTCGACAAAGGTCGCATCGTTCCATTTTTCAATGTCACTGCAAAAAGTTCAGCCGCATGGTTCATATCTGTGCGGGAAATAATGGCTTCGGTTGCCTGCACCGTTTGTACAGAAGCTACATCAAACTGCCCTGTCGTCACCTGCTGTATCGGTTGGTTGGCTGCTATTTTTTTCAGGGGAATCGTAAATAACTGTTTGGTCCCCTTCCAGGCTGCATTGAAGTAAATAACATCACTTTTTATACCCCATGCGAACCCATCCACACTCTCATCCCAATGTGCCGTGATATTTGTTTTGATCTTAGTACCCCAATCCAGAATAACGATATCATTTTTATCAGCTTCATACCCATCCCGCTTCATGCTAAGAAAGGCCAGGTACTTTCCATCATTGCTAAATACCGGGTGCACATCATACCCCAACATACCCTCAGTAAGGTTGCTGGTAGTACCCGTCTCTATATCGTAATAATAAATATCAGTGTTGGTACTTTCTGCATAATCCTTTCCAAACTTCTTCTTACTCACATACAAAATACCTTTACTGTCGGGTGAGAAAATAAAATCTTCATTGCCACCAAATGGCTTTTGCGGTATATCGAATGGCTCACCCGGAGTTAAATCTTTAGCTGAAGCAATATCATTGAAACCGGAAACAAATACATGAGAAACTTTTCCTTCGTACCAGGTATCCCAGTGGCGAAAATTCAGATCCGTATATATCTGTGCGGTACTATTGGCAGACTGAGGATAAATCTCCTTTCCTAGTACTTTTTCCACCTGCACGTCTTTAGAAAAAACCATGCTGCTTCCATTTGGCGCTATTCTTATATTTGTCACATCCTTCAAACCATCCGCTAATTTTGTCCATTGTACGCCATTGTCTTTACTGATGTACAATTCTCCCTCGTCGTTATTGGCATACAGTCCATTTTTATCCCACTGAATAAATGTCTTTTTTTCCAGAATAGCAGTAGACTCTTTAGCACCCGACTGAAGATTTTGCAAAAAATAAGTGGTTGTTTTCTTCTCATCTTCCAGGTTGGTATAGGTTACTTTGTAGAGTAGTTGTTTACCATCAGGACTGATTGATACATATCCGGTATTGCCTAACTGCCATAGTTTTTCCGGCGTCATCACCGGCTGCTGTGCTGATAATTCCATTGTAAAAAGTAAGAATAGGAAAGTTAGCTGTTTCATGAAAATTTGGTTAATCTTATACAAAGCTACAAATTGTTGAAGGTTTTGTCGTAATAGATATAGCCTATGATAAAAAGTCCATTATTATTTAACTATGGTTTATTCGTATTAGTGAATACCATTTAAAGTCTTAAGTGAATGGCATTCACTTTTTGATCTCCGCAGCGCACCTACTCCAGTTTTTTTGCGCGCAGGCAGGTTGTGCGGAGAATGAGATGGAAAATTATTCGGCAGATCTTTCACTACGCTCAAGATGACGGCACGCATCAACCGATGCGGTGGAACCGACGGCATAGTTGTATTCTACCCCTGGATGCTGAGGCTACTAACTCAATGCCTCAAGATATTTTTACTGAAAAATTTTTTTATGAAGTTTATGTAATCTTTTTTTTCACTGCATCCAGTTGGTGAAAAAGAAAGCATATGCAAAAACAACTTATAGTATTAATTGCCGTATTCAGCTATATTACTTCTATCCTGGCGAATGAAAAACCAGTTCATTCTACAGCCACCTTACACACTGTTACAGTATACCGTAGCGGAGCTGAAATGTCACACAAAGTATCTGCCACCCTGCAACTAGGTAATACAGAACTAATTATAGAAGGGCTTAGCAGTGCTATAGACATTAACAGTATCCGGGTAAACTGTCCGGCGGCGGTAACTATTATGGGGATAGAATTCTCTAACAACTTTCTGCCGCCCATTAAAGTTTCGGAAAACATGCAACGGTTAAAAGATTCGCTGGATGCTGGCAAAAAGGAAAAACAACAGATTCAGGTGCAAATAGCTACCCTAACAGAGCTTATGGAGGTACTGAAAGCCAACAAAGACATTAAGGGATCGGCAACAGGATTGAGTGTGGCAGAACTCATAAAACTGATGGACTACTATCAGCAAAAATTACAGCAACTACAGGAGGAACTGGCCGCGCAAAATGTCAAACAACAATCTCTTGACAAACTGATCAGCAGGTTAAACAACCAATTAGCAGAAGAAGAAAAGAAAAATACTACAAAAGGAGGCAGAATCAGTTTACAATTGTCGGTAGTCTCTGCCGGTAAATATGATTTTAATTTGTCGTATATCACCCCCAACGCCTATTGGACGCCCTACTACGATATTAGGGTTGACGATATTACTAAACCCCTGCAGCTTATATACAAATCCAGCATTTCACAAACAACAGGTATAGATTGGCAAAAAGTAAAACTTTCCTTATCCACTTCTATCCCCAGCCAGTGGGGGAATGCTCCGGTGTTGAAATCCTGGCTTCTTGGCTATATCAATCCGGTTAATACAATGAACAATATGTTGCAAGGAAAAGTCAGCGGAGTAGTAGTTGATGAAGCACTGCAAGAAGTAGTTGTCACGGGTTATGGTTCAATAAACATTCGGGGAACAACCAATGATGAAAATTCGGAACCGATCTACATCGTGAATGGTGCGCCGATGAGCAAAAATGAGTTCTCTAAAATAAGTCCGGCAGCCATTAAAAAAACTGAAACACTTAAAAGTAGCGCGGCTACGTCCATTTATGGCGCCAGGGCCACTGGCGGTGCTATTATAATTACCCTAAAAGAGGGTTTGAATGACTATGTAACCGTTAGTGATAATGAACTAAATGTGGTTTTCGATATTGCACTCCCTTATGACGTTCCAACTAACGGAAAAGCACAAACAGCCATTCTGCAAGAGCACCTCGTACCTTCCGTATACAAGTTTTACGCTGTTCCCAAACTGGATATTGATGCTTATCTACTGGCAGATATTACGCAATGGGAAAAACTAAACTTATTACCCGGAGAGGCCAATATAATATTTGAGGGAACTTATGTAGGAAAGTCTTTTATTGACCCCGCAGCCATATCCGACACATTAAACCTGACGCTCGGCAGAGATAAAAGAGTGGTCGTTAAAAAAGAAAAACTGTCCGACTTTAGTAGTATACGATTTTTGGGTAGCAACAAATTGCAGAAACTGACCTATGAAATCACCGTACGCAACAACAAAAAAGAAACCGTACAAATGTTGCTGAAAGATCAGTACCCCATCCCCACCCTGAAAGAAATAGAAGTAGAACTACTGGACAAAGGTGATGCCAATGTAGATAAAGAAACGGGGTTACTTTCCTGGAATCTTACACTCGCACCAAACGAAACGAAAAAATTCAGATTCAGCTATAGCGTAAAGTATCCTAAAGACAGGAACCTTAACTTGCAATAAATATTCACTACCGGCAAAGCAGGCTATCAGCGGTGCTTTGTCGGTTTGGTCTCGATTGGATCAATAAACTATTGGATTTTGCCATCCGCAGAAAATTATAAAAAAGAAAAATCCCGGTAATAATGCTCCAATAATAATATCAAAAATCAACTGTCTTTACGTAAAGAATATTTCCCTGCGTCTTAATTTGATCTACTTTTGTTGAAACCTTGGAAATAATGAAACGTGCCGTCGTTATGATTGCCTTTTGTTTCATTGCTTTTTTTCAGAAAGCATATGCCCAACAATGTACGGAACCTTTTAAACTGGTTATATTAGGATCTTCTACTTCGGTTGGAACAGGCACAACGCATCCAGACAGTTCATATGTAGGTAGACTGGATAAATACTTTAAAGAATCTGTAAATGTTAATTGCCAGATTATAAACCTGGCAGTAGGAGCGACCACCACCTATAATATTCAGCCACGCCCTTTTGTCCCGCCCTCTCCTTTCTCCATCGATACGTTACATAACATTGAAGCAGCAGTAAACGTTGCCCCCGATGCCATACTAATCAATTTTCCCTCCAACGATGCTGCTGAGGGGATCCCCATAAGCGTTCAAAAAGATAATTTCAAACGGGTAGCAGACTATGCGGCGAGTTATAATATTCCAGTATGGGTAACCTCTACCCAACCCAGAAACTTTGCTGATGTTAGTCGGAGAGACTCCCTAATCAGAATGCGCGATACCCTCCTTGCGATGTTTGGCAATAAATATATAGATTTCTGGACCGGGCTGGCCCAGACCAACGGGCGAATACAACCGGTTTATGCTCAGCCGGACGGGATACACCTAAACAATGCAGGGCACGATACATTATTCAACAGAATCAGGCGCAGTACATTAATACCAGATGTCTGCACCATAAAATCGCCTATTGTAATCACCAACTTTACCGCCAAAACTGCATACCAAAATGTTTTTTTAAATTGGGAATCCTCCAAACTTAAACCGGGTATATTTGTAGTAGAATATAGTAAATCCGGAACAGGAGATTGGACAAAAATCGGAGAGGTAAATGCTTTCGCAAATGGGCAAACAAGCGGTACATTTACCTACAAGCACTTGGATGCCATTACCATTGCCCCTTTTTTATTCTACAGAATTGTTGCCTTTCCTCTCAACGGGAATCCAACGTATAGCAATACCCAGCAAATACAACTGCCACCTTCTCAGCCATTTTTGGCCTATGGCTCAAATGGGAAGCTGATTATCATAAAAAACACATCAAAAACACTTCTGTTTAGCCTATACGACATCAATGGGAGAGTCCTGGAAAAAGGTACGCTGCCCAGCGATCGCAACATTCTGACTATACCGGCAAAAGGGATCTATATTTTAACCATACGTGACGAAAGCGGGCATAGATGGACTCGTACCATATCTATATAGCCATGGTTGTCCATAAAACCATTGCTTTGTTTTTTGGCAGCAATAAAAAAACTGTAACTTTGCACGACCTCTAAACATATTTTCAATTTAATATCAGGGTCGCTTACTACATTTTGCGCAATTCCGCAAGAAGTAGTTATTTTTTAAATTTTATTTTGACATGACCAAGTACATTTTTGTTACCGGTGGTGTAACGTCTTCATTGGGTAAAGGAATTATTTCTGCATCATTGGCCAAATTGTTGCAGGCCCGAGGCTTATCCGTTACCATTCAAAAGTTTGACCCTTATATCAATATCGATCCGGGTACGCTAAATCCTTATGAGCATGGGGAATGTTATGTAACGGAAGACGGTGCCGAAACGGATCTGGATCTCGGTCACTACGAAAGATTTTTAAATATATTCACTTCTCAATCCAACAATGTAACCACAGGCCGCATCTATCAAACTGTCATTAACAAAGAAAGAGAGGGTGCTTACCTGGGGAAAACTGTACAAGTGATCCCCCATATTACAGACGAAATCAAGAGACAAATGCTCTTGTTGGGCAAAAAGGGATTTGATATTGTGATTACAGAACTGGGGGGAACCGTGGGCGACATAGAGAGCCTGCCTTTTATAGAAGCGGTACGCCAACTACAATGGGAGTTACCGGACGAAAACTGCCTTATCATCCACCTTACGCTTGTTCCTTATCTTAAGGCCGCAAAAGAACTAAAAACCAAACCTACGCAACACAGTGTGAAACTTTTAAGTCAGGAAGGCGTAACTCCGGATATAATTGTATGCAGAACCGAGCGATCGCTTACCCCAGAACTCAGAAGAAAAATTGCCCTGTTTTGTAATGTGAAGACCGATGCGGTAATAGAAGCAGCAGATGCCTCCACGATCTATGAAGTGCCGCTGATGATGATGCGGGAAAAACTTGACCAGATTTGCCTTAAAAAGCTGAACATTACCCATTATAAAGAACCCGAACTTGGCAAATGGAAAGAGTTTCTTGATAAACTCAAGTATCCGAAAGGAAAAGTAAATATTGGATTAATAGGAAAATACATAGAACTGCAAGATGCCTATAAATCTATCCTGGAAGCATTCATTCATGCAGGTGCTATAAATGAATGTAGTGTCAACGTAGTGAACATCCATAGCGAGTTCATCAGCCAGGAAAATGTGGCCGAAAAACTCAGTACACTGGACGGGCTACTGGTAGCACCCGGATTTGGAATGCGGGGTATTGAAGGGAAAATTATTGCCGTAAAACACGCCAGGGAAAATGGGTTGCCATTTTTTGGTATATGTCTTGGCATGCAGATGTCTGTAATAGAATTTGCCAGAAATGTACTGCATTTAAAAGATGCACACTCTACCGAAATGGAAATAAACACCCCCTACCCGGTAATTGATCTGATGCAGGATCAAAAAGATATTACGGATAAGGGCGGCACTATGCGATTAGGCTCCTACCCTTGCAGCCTACTGCCAGGAACACTTGCCGAAAAAATATATGGCACCGCACACATTACGGAAAGGCACAGGCACCGTTGGGAATTTAATAACACCTATCTCGATCTTTTTGAGTCGAACGGTATGATTGCCAGCGGTAGAAATCCGGAAAATGGCCTGGTAGAAATAGTAGAGCTGAAAACCCATCCATTCTTTATCGGTGTACAGTATCACCCCGAACTGAAGAGTACCGTTGAGAGTCCGCACCCCTTGTTTGTAGCATTCATAAATGCTGCCAGGCACTATGCGGACGAAAAAAGTATAAAACCACATCCCATCGAAGAAAGCGAAACCACCTAACTACGATTGCGGCTCATTTTAAACTTTATGCGATAAGTAATTACAAATATCCGGGTCGTAGTTCCGGCAGGAACACCTATTTTTATACAAATAACCCGGTATGACAACGCAGTATGGCGCGCAATTCTGGAGAACCTATTCCAACATCATACTACTGCTTGCAGGAATGATACTGGGAGGGTTCATTGGTGTATTGTTTCCCGCGTCTGTGTTTTGGCTAAAACCTGTGGGAGATATTTTTCTCAACCTGTTGTTTGTCACTGTGGTTCCGCTAGTATTCTTTGCGATTGTAACCGCTGTTGCGGGTATTGAACAAAGGAATCAATTGGGCAGAATCCTGATAGCCATGGTGTTTACATTTCTTTGCTTCATTTTACTGGCGACTGTATTTACAATGCTGGCTGTCTATTTGTTTCCCGTGGCCCAACTGACTAGCCTGACCAATGTAAAAGTAGACCAACCTATGAGCGACGACCTCAGTTGGGGTGACAGAATTGTAACTTTTTTTACTGTTGGAGAATTTTATCAGTTGTTGTCCCGGCAACACATGCTGGCGCTATTAGTATTCTCCTTCCTATTGGGAACGGCGATCAGAAACTCAGGTACCACTGCCCAATCCGTAAATACGTTTTTACAAGCGGGCAACGAAGTGATGAAAAACCTGCTTACCTTGCTAATGAAGTTTGCCCCCATTGGATTGGGAGCATACGTAGCCTACCAGGCTGCAACGCTGGGTCCTCAATTGTTTGGCTTTTACGCTAAACCGATGGTACTATATTATTCAACTGCCACTATCTACTTCTTCGTATTTTTCACATTGTATGCTTTTATCGGAAATGGGCGAAGCGGTGTCAGGCGTTTCTGGAAGAATAATATTGTCCCTTCTATAACAGCCATTAGTACCTGCAGCAGCTTAGCAACTATGCCCGCCAATCTGGTAGCAGCCGAACGTATCGGCATCCCCAAATCGATTGCCAATGTTGTTATACCACTGGGTACTACTATTCATAAAAACGGGTCTGCCATTTCCTCCATCGTAAAAATATATGTAGCTTTTCAGTTATTGGGATGGAACTTCTTTGAGCCCGCCAACCTTTTAACAGCTTTAGGCATCACCATATTGGTTAGCATGGTTGCCGGAGGCATTCCCAATGGTGGCTATATCGGCGAAATGTTAATGATATCTGCCTACAAACTGCCACAGGAAGCCATCCCCGCAGTCATGATAATAGGTACGCTGGTAGACCCGCTGGCAACCATTCTCAATGCTACAGGTAATACCGTAGCGGCTATGGCAGTCACTCGGCTAACAGGTCAAAAATTTACGCCTGACGACCAAACGATATAGTCATGTTTCAGCTGAGTGCAAAAAAATAAATACTCATCCGGCAGTAATGAAATTTCGAGGAGGCATTTCAAATTTTTTGTCGGCCAATGATACACCTTAGCAGTCAACTTCAACAAAAAGTATTTTTGGCGATGGTACCCAGGCGATCGCCCGACCCATATTCTTCAGGTGCCGGATAGGCAAGATTGTACATTCCTCCTTAAAAGCGCCTTAAATTGACGGTTGTGATAAGGACACCATACAAAAGCAGCCGCAGCGGGCGGCTTCCCTACCCTTACATGAGCAACCAACTCTAAAATTTGACATGCGTTCAATGTAAAGTTATTATTATATCTTTCATTAAATTTTAAAAGTGGGTAAACTAACGCTAATAGAACGAAAACCATTTGTTCGCACACTGATTTCCAGTCTTGTTGTATTGATAATTATTCACACTTGTCTCGTACTTATTTATTCGGATCGGCTATTCACAAACCGCCCCCCAATTTTAAAACTTTTCTACCTCGACTACGAAACAAATATCCCCTCTTTTTTTAATATGCTCTTACTATTAATTGTTTCGTCTATATCCTACCTGATATATGTCTTGAAGAAAAAAATAAAGCAACCCAGTTTTTATTGGTTGTTTATCTGCTTTATATTTTTCTTTCTGGCATTGGACGAAACAATTTCTATTCACGAAAACGTCAATTTATTAATTTATAATAAAGGATGGAGAGCCACTGGCTTTTTTAAATTTTTGTGGGTTGTTCCCTATGCCATTTTAGCAATATTGTTTCTAATTTTATCAATCGGCATGTTAAAAAAATTGCCATCAAATATCAGAAACGGATTTATTATAGCAGGTGGCATCTATGTAACCGGGGCTGTCGGATTTGAAATGATCGGCGGTAAGATTATTGATACTTACGGAATACAAACCGTATCTTACATTGTCAGCAGTTCTTTAGAGGAAATATTGGAAATGTCCGGACTAATTATTTTCATCCATTTTTTGTTGAAATATCTTGAAGCGGAAATGACGACAATCAATACATAAAAACGGATCATTTTTATTGGGAGGAGTAAAAATAGCGTGTTTGCGGGGCTATCAATCGTTGACTTCCCCCAAATAGTAGCAAAACTATAAATGAATCCGGGGCAAAATAATCACATTTGCAGGGGTTCAGCCTAATTCTGCCGGATAGCACCCGCAAAACTATTGGTTTGCATGATCTATATTCCTATTTTTACTAACACAGATTGCTGAATTCATGAATACAAACCCGATTTCGACCATCGTTCTATTTGCTTACTTAAAAAAGCATTTCTTTTCAAAAATCTGTGGAACTGGTCAGTTTTTTACTCATTCTACATTCTCAAACCTGTATTAAAATCATAATTGTGAAAAGGTATCTGATTCTGCTTTTGTCTATTTGGATGTTTTTGCCGGTATTGGCACAAAAGAAAGTAAACTTGAAAAAAATTAATATACTCGTATATACCAAAAACGGAGAAGGCTATGTACACAAAAACATTGACACGGCTTCTATGGCTATCAAACAATTGGGTGAACAACACGGATTCTCTGTAACAGTTTCCGATAATCCCGCTGATTTCCATGAATCCAACCTCAAACAGTATTCCTTGGTTATTTTCAACAATACCAATAATAATGTTTTTGATACCGATGCACAAAGAGTAGCCTTCATGAGATATGTGCAAGCAGGTGGCGGTTTTATCGGGATCCACTCTGCAACGGGCACCGAAAGAAACTGGCCCTGGTTTAAGCGATTGGTAGGCGGCACATTTGTGCGACACGCCAACTATCAGACTTTTAAAGAAGTTGTGATTGATCACAACCATCCTTCCACTTCCTTTCTGCCACGCATTTGGGAAAGAAGTGACGAATGTTATTATGTAAAAGAAATGAACCCCGACATCAGGGTATTGGTTGTGCACGATTTGTCCAGTGTAAACGACAAAGACAAACCAGAATTTTTTGGTGGCAGCTTTCCATCAGTATGGTGCCACAATTTTGATGGGGGTGCCCAATGGTATACATCTTTGGGGCACGATGCAAAAACATATTTGACAGAAGAATTTAAGAAACATCTGCTGGGTGGTATCCAGTGGGTGGTGTCAGAAAGTAAGAAACTAGACTATTCAAAAGCCAGAGCAAAAAGCCCTAATGATCCGTTACCTTACTAATGTGGAAATGCGGAAATGAGAGAATGTGGAAATGAGGGAATTTGACAAATCTCAGGAAGACAATGGACAATATCAATCAACTATAAAACTTTACTATTATGGGCAATAAAGAAACCGGTCGCCGGAAATTTCTCAAAAACTCGCTAAAAAGTACTGCGGGTGCTGCTATATTAGGCATTCCGTCTATTGTACCAGCAAAAGTGTTAGGCAAATATGCCCCCAGTAACCGCATCAATGTGGGCGTAATAGGTGTGGGCAGAATAGCGAGAGATTGGGATATCCCCGGGACAATCAAACACGATATTGCAAGAGTGTTGGCAGTGAGCGATATAGATAGTAAAAGAATGGAATCCGGAAAAAAACTGGTAGATGATTATTACGTTCAAAAAGGTCAGTCTGGCTATAAGAGTACCAAGACCTATTCCGATTACGAAGAGCTGATAGGTGATAAAGATATCGATGCCATCATATTGGCAACGCCGGACCACTGGCATGTATTACCTGCCATACAAGCAGTCCGTGCAGGCAAACACGTATACATGGAAAAACCTGCCTCCCTCTGTATTAGTGAAGGACGAATATTGAGTGATGAAGTACAACGCAGTGGAAAAGTAATGCAGATAGGCAGCCAGCAACGCAGTATGCCGCAGTTCAAAAAAGCATGCGAACTGGTGCGCAACGGACGTATTGGTAAACTACACACTATCTATGTAGGATTGCCAGTAGACAAATCGGAAGAAAGCACGATTGAAAAAGTAATGCCGGTACCTGCCAATCTCAATTTTGACAAGTGGCTCGGACCGACTCCTTATGTTTCTTACACAGAGAAATTGGTACATCCACAACATGATTTCTCCCGCCCGGGTTGGTTGCGTTGTGAGCAGTTTGGTGCCGGAATGATTACCGGCTGGGGGTCACACCATTTTGACATTGCCAATTGGGGAATGGGCACCGAAAATACAGGACCGATCGAAATCTCCGGATCAGCAGAATGGCCCGATCCAAAAGCTTTATGGGATGTACACGGCAACTTCAAAACTGAAAGCTTATTTGCCAACGGCGTAAAAGTCTTATCGAGTAACCAATATCCTAATGGCGTTAGATTTGAAGGTTCCGAAGGCTGGATATTTGTTACCCGTGGCAACTACTCGGTTACAGCCAGTGACCCTGTTGCTAAAGGCAACAACGCCAAGGCATTGGAAGCCAGTGATCCAAAAATCCTCACTTCGCAGATCGGACCCAATGAAATTCATTTAATCGATAGTAAAGGGCACCATCTTGATTGGCTGAATGCGATTGCTACAGGTGAAAAAAATATTGCGCCTGTGGAAGCCGGACACAGAGCCTGCAGTGTATGCCTGCTCAATCACACGGTGATGAAATTGAAAAGAAAGTTGTATTGGGATCCGGTGGCAGAAAGATTTAAAAATGATGATGAAGCAAACCGTATGCTGGTACGTGCACAACGCTGGCCATATGAAATCGTTCCGGGCTTCAACATCAAAACAACCGTGCAACCCCAATAGCCACCATTCTTTTTAACCCAAAACAGAATTATAAATAATTATGTGGTATTTTGGTATCTTTTAGCATCAACTTGAGACATATGAACAAACTGGGATTAGTATTGATCGCTTCTTCTATCTTAACAGCTTGTCAACAAGCACCGGAAAAACAAAAAAAATCTGAAACAGACAGCACTTTGGTACGTCTTTTAACACTCGATCCAGGCCATTTTCATGCCGCACTGGTACAAAAAATAAACTATCCGGATATTGACTCTACCGTACATGTATATGCGCCTGAAGGCAATGGATTAAATGCGTATCTGGCATTGATAGACCAATATAATTCCAGGGAAGCCGATCCAACTAAGTGGAAGGAAGTGGTATACACAGGTAACGATTTTGCTGAAAAAATGTTTTTGGAGAAAAAAGGAAATGTGGTGGTATTGTCAGGAAACAACCGGCTGAAAACTGATTACATTCAACAATCGGTTGCTGCCGGCTTTAATGTATTAGCCGACAAACCAATGGCAATTGATCAGCCCAATTTCAACAAACTCGTTAAAGCATTTGAAGATGCTGCCACCAATAAAGTATTGTTGTATGATATCATGACAGAACGTTCGGAGATCACCAATGCCCTGCAAAAAGAATTCATGCAGGTGTCAGAACTTTTTGGTGAACTTCAGAAGGGTACCGAAAAAGATCCGGCTGTTATCATCGAAAGTGTGCACTACTTCTTTAAACACGTTTCCGGAAAACCATTGGTACGCCCCGACTGGTTTTTTGATCCTGTGCAACAGGGTGATGCCATTGCCGACGTAGGAACACACCTGGTGGATATTGTACAATGGAAATGTTTTCCCGATCAGGTAATTGATTATACAAAAGATGTGGACGTATACGGTGGAAGAATATGGCCAACACCACTGACGCCAACACAGTTTGCTTCTATTACCGGCAAAACAGCGTATCCAAACTTTCTATCTCCTTATATCACCAACGATTCTGTACTGCAAACCCATGCCAATGGCGAAATGAACTATAAACTCAAAGATGTTCATGTTAAAATAATTGCTCGTTGGGATTATAAAGCCGAAGAAGGTGGAGACACTCACTATGCCATTGTAAAAGGAACTAAAGCCAGTCTGGAGATCAGACAAACAAAAACAGAGAATTTCAAACCTGCGTTGTTTATTCTACCAACAGATGGTAAAGGTGGGGCAGACTTTGATGCGGCAGTAAATGCAGCAGTACAAAAAGTGAGTGCTAAATACGAGGGCATCTCTGTAGAAAAAACGGGAAACCAATGGAAGCTCCTTATCCCCGCCAAATATGATGTGGGTCACGAAGCACATTTTGGCGAAGTAATGGAAAGATATCTTCAGTTTCTGAAAGAAGGAAAACTGCCTGACTGGGAAGTTCCGAACATGATTGCTAAATATTATACTACTACTAAAGCATTGGAGCTGGCTACAAAAAAGTAGTGACCCTTAGATTTTGAAAAACTGAAACTTCTATGAGCAAATTTAGTCTGGCGGGTAAAAAAGCATTGATTACAGGTGGTACCCGTGGGCTTGGCCAGGCTATTGCCAAATCCTTTATCGAGAATGGTGCTGACGTAATCATAACCGGTAGAAGTCAGGAAGGTCTCGATAATTCGATAGCACAGCTTGATGGAAACTGCAAAGGCATTTTGTTAGATGTAGATAACCTGTCTGGCATTGAATCTTTTGCAAAAGATGTGGAAAGCAAGTTCGGCGTTATTGACATTCTTGTAAACAATGCTGGCATCAATGCCAAAAAAGAGCTGTTGGAGGTAACTGATGAAGACTATGCTGGCATTATAAGAACCAACCAACAAGCTGTTTTTGCACTCAGCAGAGAATTTGCCAAACAGATGGTCAACAAGGGTTCCGGCTCTATTTTACTAATCAGTTCTATGGCTTCACAGTACGGTATACCCAAAGTAATAGCTTACACGGCTTCTAAATCGGCTATAGAGGGAATGACGAGAGCAATGGCTGTGGAACTATCTCCCAAAGGCATTCGCATCAATTGTATAGCGCCGGGCTTTATTGAAACAGACATGTCGTCCAAAGCACTCAATTCGGATCCCGAAAGAAAAAATAAAGTTTTATCGCGGACGCCCATGGCAAAATTGGGCAAACCCGAAGACATTGGTAATGCTGCCGTTTTTTTATCTTCTGAAGCGGCAGCATTTATTACCGGTGTAGTGCTACCGGTTGATGGTGGTAATTCTATTGGCTTTTAATAATATTCATAAAGTAGCCATGACGTTTAGTCAGTATTTTATTTAAACTGCGGACTGGATTCACGGAAAATATTTCAACCATTTTTCTTGATACTTTTTGCGGAAAAAGTACCCAAAAGCCGCCGGGGAATTATTACCGCTATTCCCCGGGACGCCCTGATGTAACTTTTGTGCTACTGTATACTCAGCCATAAAACCTTGATTAATTGATCTAATGATATCGAGGAACTATAGTTGAGTTTACAGTAATTCTACAGCCACATCAAGGCGTTCCCGAAATCGGCCGTCATCGATTTCTTGTGGCTTTTTGCTCTTTTACCTTTTTGCACCAAAAAGTAAAAGAGCAATAGCTTCAGAATAAACCTAGAAGTATCTTGAGTTATTTGTGTCGACTATATTTCAGCTCTACTATATGTCTATTCAGTAGTCTAATATCACGCTTTGGGCAAAAACTACTATTCCTTCCTAAATTTAATGTCATATTTGTACTAACCAAAGTGATAAGCCATCAAAAAGGAAACTTTTTTAAACAATACCGGGAAGCGGATACTGATTGTAGTATGTGCATTTATGGTGTTGTATGGTGTCGCTTTTATTCTTGATCCTTATGCCCCTGAATGGCAAGGATACTTCCACCGAAGCTGGAAGGAAATGTTAACTGAATGGATTACAACTTTCTTCTTTTGTCTCTTCATTTCGGAATCCAGTATCATCATCAGCAACCAACTTAACAAATACATCTCCTGGACCAAGAGCCCCGGAAAACGATTGGCAGTTGAAACCGGCTTGAACATACTCGCAGTTTTAATCATCAATATTCTGGTAAGTCTGCTTTGCCTCTATTCGGACGAAATACCATCCATTCTTTCTCCGGAAGAAAGACGGAGCATCACGTTGTGGTTGGTGGTGAGCCTGCTGATATCCTTCATGATCATGGGTATCAATGTAGGAAACTATCTTATTTTAAATTGGAAAAATGAAGCGCTACGGGTATCCGAACTGAACCAGGTGGCGATGGATGCCGAACTACAAGCACTCAAACTACAAATAGATCCACATTTTGTTTTTAACAACTTGAGTGTATTATCGGAACTCATACTGGAAAACCAGCAAATGGGACATAAATATGCTGAAAAATTCTCAAGGATTTACCGGTACATGCTCGTAAACGCTAAAAAAAATATCATCTCACTAGAAGAAGAATTGAAATTTCTGGATTCATATATGTTCTTAATCAGACAGCGGTTAGGTGAGTCCGTATTGTTTGAAATAAACGTAAAAAATGAACAACTGCATTTGTATATGCCACCACTTACACTACAATTGTTGGTAGAAAATGCTTTAAAACATAATAAAACGAATAAAAAAAAGCCACTCAGCATCCGTATTTACAGTGGCGATAAAAATGACCTGGTGGTTGAAAACAGTCTCTTGCCGATTGAACACCCCATTGACTCTTCAGGCATTGGCCTCAAAAATATTATCAGGCGTTACAACTTGCTTTCGGAAGCTGTGCCACAAATAGAAAAGGATCAAACTAGTTTTAAAGTTGTAATACCTTTAATAAAGCCATGATCAGGAACATTGTTATCATAGAGGATGAGAAGCTAAATGCCGATCGTTTAAAGCGGCTCACCAGCGAATTGCAACCGGAGGCAAAAGTACTGGCTACACTTGATAGCGTTTACGATAGCGTACAATGGTTTAATGAAAACAACCAACCCGACCTGATACTGATGGACGTACGCCTGTCCGATGGCATTAGCTTTGAAATTTTTGACAAAGTCACTATAACAGCACCCGTAATATTCACCACTGCATACGATGAATATGCCGTCCGAGCCTTTAAATACAACAGTGTAGACTACCTGCTGAAACCAGTGGAAGCAGATGAGCTGAAAGCGGCATTGGAAAAATTCGAATCTTTGACAGAATGTAATCAAGAGCCTTCTATTAAAGCATTGATTGATTACCTGACTCCCAAAGATTTCAGAAGCAGGTTTTTAATTCCCTTTAGAGACGGATATAAAACAGTAAACGTAAAAGATATAGCCTTTTTCTATTCAGAACTAAAAATCACCCGGGCGAAAATAAACAATGGCACTGAAGAAATAATACCACAAACATTGGAAGAGTTAGAGCAACAGTTGTCTCCCAAAGATTTTTTTAGGGTAAATCGTCAATTTATTGTTCATATAGATACCATACAAGGGGTGCACAATATGTTTAATGGAAAACTAAAACTGGAGATAAGAAACCATCCCAACCTGGAAATCATTGTAAGCCGTGACAAAGCACAAACATTAAAAAACTGGTTGGATTATTAATATCTCCTTAATGTATTGCTTGAAAAAGTAACTGAAAGTACAGCAGACACTCTGCCCAAACAATTTACAATTTGACAATCGTATCCACTATCACGATAAGTTGACAATCCCGACAACTTTCAGTTCGGTACACATATTTGACGATTCAGTCAATTGAAAAATCGTCTAATTGATAACTTATTTATTTTTGCGCCCAATTAATGATATCGAAAATGTTAGCGTCAACGATCAGGAACTATAGAGTGGCAGCCGTAATAGGCTTAACAAGCTTATTATCTGCATGCGGTGATCCGGAGCAAACCGGCTATAAAACTCAGGAAATAGATGTAGATTTCATAGAAGTGAAACCAGCCAGCGCAGTGTTGGAGAAAAAATATCCCGGTGTTATGGAAGGCACTGTAAATGTGGAAGTAAAAGCGCAGGTAAGCGGATACCTGGATGAAATATACGTGAAGGAAGGTGACTATGTAAAAAAGGGACAATCACTTTTTCGCATTAAGGGAGATGTATTTCAGGAGCAGGTAAACAACAGTGAGGCAGCCTTGAAGTCGGCAAGTTCTGCAGAAGAGAGTGCCCGCATAGAACTGGAAAAAATAAAACCGCTGGTAGAAGGAAAGGTCTATTCCGAATTACAACTGCAAACAGCAGAAGCTAATTATGCAGCGGCTAAAGCACAGGTAGCCCAGGCTAAAGCAGCTTTGGGTTCATCCCGCATCAACGCTGCTTTCAGCTTAATAAAGGCACCGGTAAGCGGTTATATCGGTCGTATACCCAATAGAATTGGCAACCTCGTAAGCCCGGCAGATCTTACACCATTGACTTCCTTATCTGAAATCGATCAGGTATTAGTTTATTTTTCGCTGAGCGAGCCTGATTTTATGGCGTATATGAAGGATAGTAGGGAGGATAAGAGCATGAATACAGTGGAGTTGATTACAGCAGATGGTAGTTTGTATAGTCATAAAGGAGTGGTGGAAATAGCCAGTGGCAATATTGATCGCACAACAGGCAGTATTCCTTTAAAAGCGGTGTTTCCTAATCCGGATAAACTGTTGCGCTCCGGTGGGATGGGAAAAGTAGTGTTGAAAAAAATCCATGATAATGCGCTCAGCATTCCGATGTCGAGTGTGAAGGATATTCAGAACAAGTTTTTCGTGTTTGTATTGTCGGATAGCAATACCGTAGCGATGCGGGCCATAGAAATAAACGGCCGATCTGGTATAAACTATATCGTTCAATCGGGTTTAAGCAATGGTGAACAAATTGCACTAAATCGTATAGATGTACTTACCGATAAAATGGTGGTGAAGCCTACACAAAATGACGTCAACTAGATTTGGGCGAGGGATAGTAACGAAAAGCCCACAGCAGGTGAAACCTGCGAGGACTTGTAGTGAATAGCCCGACCCGAAGGGACGCCCCATCCAAATATTCAATAATAATAGCATGTTAAAAAAGATAATAGACAGACCGGTACTGGCAACAGTAATTTCGGTAATATTTGTAATACTGGGTGTGATTGGTTTACTAAGGCTACCGATCACCCGTTTTCCAGACATTTCTCCCCCAACGGTAGCGGTTAGTGGAAGTTATCCTGGCGGTAATAGTCAGTCTGTGATACGCTCCGTAGTAACGCCTTTGGAAGAGCAGATCAATGGAGTAGAAAACATGCAGTACATCACCTCAACTGCCAGTAATGACGGTAGTTTTTCGATACGAATAGTGTTTAAGCAAGGCGTAGATCCCGATCAGGCAGCAGTGAATGTGCAGAACAGAGTGCAGCAGGCTACCCCAATTCTGCCACAAGAAGTGGTGCGTATGGGGTTAACAACCTCTAAGCAGCAGAACAGCATGATCATGATTTTTGATGTGTATGCGGAAGACAATGATAAGTACGATGAAACTTTTATACAGAACTATGTCAACATCAATTTGATTCCTCAGGTAAAAAGGGTGCAGGGCGTTGGGCAGGCGATGATTTTTGGTGTTAAAGATTACTCCATGCGGGTATGGCTGAACCCGCAAAAAATGGCGGGTTACGGTTTGATGCCACAGGATGTTACTGCAGCAATTGCCACACAAAGTTTAGAATCGGCTCCGGGCAAGTTAGGGGAGGAATCGGACGCTGCATTAGAATACGTTATCCGTTATAAGGGTAAAAAAAATCAGCCGGAAGAGTACGAAAATATTGTGGTGAAGCGAAACGGAAATGATTTGGTTAGGCTCAAAGATGTTGCGCGACTTGAGTTTGGCTCCATCAGCTATAGCGGCAACACAAAATCGAACGGAAAAAATGCGGTAACGGTGGCTATTTTACAAACCTCCGGATCAAACGCCAATGAAATTGAAATTGGGGTAAACCGGGAGATTGAACGAGCGGCGGTCACCTTTCCACCGGGTTTAAAATACCAATCGATACTCAGCACAAAAGACAGATTAGATGAAGCAACCAGTCAGGTAAAATCTACGCTCATCGAGGCATTCTTGCTGGTATTTGTGGTGGTGTTTTTGTTTTTGCAGGACTTTAGATCCACTATCATTCCGGCTATTGCGGTTCCAGTAGCCATTATAGGTACGTTCTTTTTTCTGCTTATACTTGGCTTTACTGTAAACATCCTAACCCTGTTTGCATTGGTGTTGGCTATTGGAATAGTGGTAGATGATGCGATTGTAGTGGTGGAGGCGGTACACAGTAAGCTGGAAGGCGGCAATTTAAGTGCAAGAGAGGCAACACATAGTGCCATGAGCGAGATTACGGGTGCGGTAATATCCATTACCCTGGTAATGTCGGCGGTTTTTATACCCATTGGTTTTATGACGGGTTCATCCGGTTTGTTTTATAAACAGTTTGCCTATACCCTGGCTACTGCCATTTTAATTTCTGCTGTTAACGCTTTAACCTTAACACCGGCGCTTTGTGCACTATTGTTAAAAAATACCCACGGTAGCGAAGACGGAAAAAAAGCAGGTTTTGGAAAAAGATTTACCACTGCTTTTAATAGCGGCTTCCACAACATGACGGAGCGCTACGTTAAAGGCGTTAAGTTTTTAGCCGTACACAAATGGGTGGGCGCCAGTTTTATTGTGTTGATTACGGCTGTTGCTTTATGGCTGATGACCAGTACCACACGCAGTTTTGTGCCGATGGAAGATGATAACTTTGTGGTGTACAGCCTTAGTATGCCACCGGGCACAGCTTTAGATGCCACCACTGTTGTTGCTTCTAAGATCGACCAAACCTTAAGTGAGGTGGAAGCAATTGATGTTACCTCCAGCATTACAGGGTTTAATATTTTAAGTAATAGTGCCGGCCCGGCTTATGCGGTTGGATTTATTAAATTGAAAGAAATAAAAGATCGGGGAGCGATTAAAGATATTGAAGTCATTCACGAAATTATATCGGAGAAACTGGCGGCCATTAAAGAAGGTACAATCATGGCATTCAGGTTTCCACCAGTGGATGGATATGGGGTTACTGCGGGTGCAGAAATTGTGTTACAGGACAGAATGGGAAAAAAACCGGAAGCCCTGAAAGCGATGGCGGACAATGTAATTGGACAAATAATGCAGCAGCCGGGTGTGCAATATGCCTATACGATGTTTAGAGCAGATTTTCCACAGCTGGAACTAGAGGTTGATGAGGATAAAGCGATGCAAATGGGCGTAGACGTTAGTACGATGTTGGGAGCTGTACAAACTTATTTTGCCGGCGATCAGTCGCTGAACTTTACCCGGTTTGGGAAGTTTTACAGGGTGAATATTAAAGCCGATGGTGTGTTTAGAACGGATGAAGACGCTTTTAACGAAATATTTGTTCGCAATGATGCAGGGTTGATGGTTCCAGTAAAGTCGATGATTACTTTGCACAAAGTGTATGGACCAGAATCGATGAGCCGGTACAACCTATACAATTCTCTTACCATTAACGTGGTGGCTTTACCGGGCTTTAGCAATGGAGCTATTATGGATAATCTGGAACAGGGCGTTTTAAGCACTTTGCCCGGGGATTTTAGCTATGAATGGACAGGGTTGAGTTTAGAGGAAAAGGAATCTGGTAACCAAACACTTTTTATCCTGGCGTTGAGCCTGCTTTTTGTGTACTTTTTGCTAGCGGCGCAGTATGAGAGCTATCTATTACCCTTAGCCGTTCTACTGTCGATACCAACCGGTATTTTAGGTGCCTTTTTAGGAATTAAAGCTATCGGTTTTGATAACAATATTTATGTACAGGTGGGGCTCATCATGCTTATCGGATTGCTGGCCAAAAATGCGATTTTGATTGTAGAGTTTGCAGTACAACGCCGCCGGGCCGGCCATACCATCATGGATGCTGCTTTACAGGGTGCCAAAGCCAGGTTAAGGCCAATTATTATGACCTCCCTCGCCTTTATTGCAGGTATGATACCCTTAATGTTGGCATCTGGCGGTACGGCTTCCGGTAACAAGTCCATCAGTATTAGTGCTGCGGCCGGTATGTTATCCGGGGTAGTATTGGGCGTATTTGTTATTCCATTGCTGTATATGTTTTTTCAATTCCTGCAGGAAAAGGTTTCCAGTAAACCCAAACAGATTATTACAAATCAAGCACATGAAAACGTTTAATCAATATATCGCCATATTCGCTATAAGTTTACTATCGGCTTGTGTGGTTGGCAAAAAATATAACCGCCCCGAACTGAATCTACCCGGAGACTATCGTGAACCAATAACGCTCACTGGAGATAGTGTTGTAATGCCTTGGAAAAACTTTTTTAGGGAACCTATGCTGGTTCAATTAATTGAGAAAGCGCTTAGCAATAACAATGATATTGCTGTGGCTGTCACTACTATGCAACAAATGGACCTGGCTTATAAACAAGCTAAACGAAATTTGTTGCCTACGCTCGATCTTAATATGGGAGCCAACAGAACCTGGTTGTCAAAAAACTCTTTAAACGGATCCTTAAGTGAGCAGTTCTTAGGTACCAATTATATGGATGACTACACCGCAACTTTGAGCCTCTCCTGGGAAGCAGATATTTGGGGGAAAGCAAAAATGCAACGGGCAGGTGCTTTAGCAAACTATTTTGCGCAGAAAGAAAACCTGGCAGCACTCAAAACCAGAATTATAGTACAGGTAGCACAAGCTTATTACAACCTGGTAGTACTGGACGAACAATTAAAAGTAGCTAATAAGAATATAACACTTAGCGACAGTACTTTACAAATGATCCGACTGCAGTACAATTCGGCATTAGTAAGTTCATTAGCAGTGGAACAGGCTGCGGCACAGAAAAAAACGGCCGAGTTATTGATTCCATTGGCTTTGCAGCAGATATCCATCCAGGAAAATGCATTGAGCATTTTATGTGGCAGTTATCCCAACAGCATCCAACGAGCAGAAAACTTTACTGCAATATTGCCTGAAGAAACATTTCCATCCGGTCCACCCGCTGCTTTGTTAAGTCGTAGACCCGATGTAAAAGCGGCTGAATTTCTGATAATGGTCAACAATTCCAGGGCAGGATTGGCAAGAGCCGCCATGTATCCCAGTATTAACCTGACACCTTCGCTGGGTGCCAACTCTTTAACTTTTAATACCTGGTTCGATTTGCCCGGTTCATTGATAAAAAGTGTGGGCGTTGGTTTAACACAACCAATATTTAGAAAGAAAGCATTACAAACCGAATATCAAATAGCATTGCTTGAACAGGAAAAAGCTGCTACCCAATTTAAACAATCCGTTCTCATTGCCGTTGGAGAAGTATCAGATGCACTAGTTCGTTCTAAATACGCAGATGACCGCCAAATCTTGACTACAGAAAAAACGGCTTCTCTTACAAAAGCTACCCGGGATGCAATGTTGTTATATCGTAGTGGTATGGCCAGCTATCTGGAAGTAATAACCGCACAGAATAATGCATTACAAAATGAACTCGAAGTGATAGATATCAAAAGAGAAAAACTAAATGCCATTACAGACTTATACAGAGCGCTGGGTGGTGGCGTAGATGAGTAATTTGTTATGAAATCTAATGTTCATTAAACACAAATTCAGTTCTGTTTAGTAGTGCTTTATTAAAACTGCAGACAGGGCTTATAAAAACTTAAAATTATTTTTCTTCGATACTTTTTGCGGAAAAAGTATCCAAAAACCGCCGGGGGAATAATTACCGCCATTCCCCGGAACGCCCTGAGGTAGCTCTTGTGCTGTGATTTCCGCTATAGTACCCTGGATCATAAAAAGAATTTGCAAAATTCCACAAGAATGATATTTCCTTGGTCATTGGGATAATTGTTCAGCATGAATCTATTTGTGCTTAAGTAAATGGCATTGAAAACCGAATTGAGTATAAATCAAACCCGATAGGAAACCGCATTGATGTCCATGCCTGCTCCAACAGAAGCCAATACGATAGTATCCTTTTTAAAACCTCGTGCCCGATAATTCTTTTTTGACAATGTGGTTAACGTAGAAATTGTAGCTACAGAACTATTGCCGAGTAACTATATATTCATGGGCATCATATTGGCAGGCATGGAGTAGTGTCCAGAACCCTTCTTCGAGAAGCCTATTTTTTTATTAGTGAATAATCAATTCACTTTCTATTACTACATTTTCATATGGCTCTAAATCATCAGATCTCTCCAGCAATTTAAACAACATTTCTGTAGCCCGAACACCTTGTTTAAAGGGAAACTGTTCTACAGAAGCAATGGGTGGGAAATCGAGATAGCTGGTAATCGGCCAATTGGCATAACTAACGACACTCAGATCTTTATTAATTTTCAGCTTTTTATTCTTTGCAAACTGTAGTGCATCCAAAGCTACATTGTCGTTAAAAGCCAGAATAGCGGTCGGCTTATCCTTTTGAGACAATAGCTTCTGCATAGCCGCCTCTGTACTACTTTTGAGAAGATCGGTACTCACAACAAGAGATTCCTTAACAGGTACCCCCTTTGCTTTATGCGCATCATAATATCCTTCCAGTCGTTCGTTCTTAATATTCAGTGTTTGCGGACCCTGTATGAAGGCTATCCGTTTGTGACCTTTATCAAACAGAAACCTTACCGCTTCTATAGTGCTATGGTATAAGCTGCACCATACAGAATTGATACCAGAGACATCGGGTACACGGTCAAAAAACACCACCGGAATATTAAACCGGTTGAGTTGTTCAAAATGATCAATATTAGTGGTCTGCTTGGAAATAGATACCAGTACTCCATCAATGCGATTGCGGCGCAGCACTTCCACAATTTTTTCTTCCCGCACCAGCTCATCGTGAGACTGACTTATTAATACATTATAGTTGTTTCTGGATGCAACTTCTTCTACTCCATTGATCGCCAACGAAAAATATTCTTCCCTAAGATTAGGAACAATTAAGCCGATGGTATTGGTTTTACCCTGCTTAAATTGTATAGCAGCCTGGTTGGGCTCGTAGTTCATTTCTGCAGCCAACTTTTGCACCTGCATCTTTGTGCGAAGACCAATACTCGGATGATCGTGTAAAGCACGGGATACTGTAGATACAGATATATTCAGTTTGCGGGCAATCTCCTTTATCGTCGGGGTTTTCTTTTCCATCGCACCACCAAGTTTTATGAGTAAATCATTGCAATATACTTATACTATCTGAAAGGCTTATAGTGTGGAGATGTCGCAATCTCAAGCAACTCTCTATCACCACTTGAATCTCCATAACAAAAAATTTGTTGAAAATCGCTGAGATCATATAACTCCCGGATTCGCCTTACTTTCTCCGGTCCAAAACAATTATTGCCGTCAATTGTACCAGTAATCAGTCCATCTTTCACCGCCAGGCGAGTAGCAATACAGGTAATATTATTAGCGGCACACCAACTCTTTAACCAGTTTTCAGGTGACGCAGATACCAATACTACCGGCGTACCCGCATCCTGGTGTTTTTTTATTTCGGCTAAAGCGCCCGGTCGTAATAGTGCTGGAATTTTTTGTTGTACAAAAGCTTCGCATAGTATCTGAAAATCCTCAACACTTATTCCTCCAAAAAAAAACGATAAGTACCGTTCTTTCATACGAGTGTTATTCACCAGCTTTAATTTCATCCCTATCAACAAAGGTGAGAGCAGCAACATACCAACCAGCCAGGCTGCCTTACCTTTATGAAACTTTGCTATTTCCAGCAGTGTATCCTTGTATGTTATGGTACCATCAAAGTCGAAAAATGCAATCTGCCTCACAATTTCTTCTTTTTAAACATAAACTCAGGAATGATCTTTATTATCAGCATTATCCAGCGCCAGAACCACTTCACGTAAATAATATTCTTTTTTTTGTGTACGGCTTTAAAAACTGCCTTTCCAACTTCATCAGGAGTAGCAGTCAGTAGTTTAGGCAATTTCAGATGCTCTGTCATTCTGGTATATACAAAGCCCGGCAATACGGTCATAACATGCACCTTTTCATGATACATTCTATTACGTAGCCCGGAAAGGTAGGCTGTAAATCCAGCTTTGGCACTACCATAAATATAATTGCTGTATCTGCCACGCTCACCGGCGACAGAACTCACACCGATGATCCACCCCTGTTTTTTAGCTGCATAATCGGCGGCTACAATATTGAGGATACTTACGGCTCCGGCAAAATTTGTTGCAATAGTATTCAGGGTTTCTTTTTGACTTCGGATCACGGTCTCATTATCCTTCATATAACCAAATACACACACAGTTACATCCGGTTTTACCGGCAATGCAGCATAGAAGCGTTGATGAGCGGTAAAATCAGTAGCATCGAAATCATAGATTTCACAGTTTACGCCATATCTTATGGTGATATCCGCCTGTGCAGACAATAATTGATCCTTATTGCGGGCAGTGAGTTGAAGGTCACATTTATCCTTTGCAAATGCTTTGGCAATTGCCATTCCGATATCTGAGGTGGCTCCCAAAACCAATACTGTAGCCATAGAGAAATTTTAGTTTAACGGGGTCTAAGATAATTGCAAAATTTGTAAATACATTAGAGCTCTATATGTTTTATGTAGAGTATGAAATAAAAACTCACCACCCATAAAACAATCACAGCCTGGATAAACCGGTCCTTGAACAAAATTTTGGTCGGCGAACCGGCATCCTTCTGAACAAAAATGATCTGCAGGTAACGCATAATTCCAGCCATCACAAATACACCCGTATAAAACAACCGTGCCGTCTGGTGCTGCGCAATCATTCTATCGGAAAGGGTATACATAAAGTAAGCGACGATGATAATACCCGAAACCAGTGCCAGCAGCGAATTCAGAAATTCAAGCGTATACCCCTTCATCACCTTACGCATATGCACTCCGGAAGAATCACTCAGTAATACATCATCTCTCCTTTTACCGATAGCCATGAACAATGCCAGCAGAAATACCATCATATTCAGCCAGGTGGTAACAGCTACATCAGCCAGAATGCCGCCCGCCTTCACCCGGATAGCAAACCCCGCCGCTACAATAAAAATATCCAGTATGGAAACATTTTTAAGGCCGAACGAATACCCCATATTCATTATAAAATATGCCCCCATTAGCAGGGCAAAGGTTACATTTAAATAAAAGGCAACACCAAAGCCGGCAACCAATAGTATAGCAAACAACAGCAAAGCCACATTGGGGGAAGCAGCGCCCGAGGCCAATGGCCTGTCTTTTTTTACGGGGTGTTTGCGATCGTCTTCTCTATCGCGATAGTCGTTAATAATATAGATACTGCTTGCGACACAGCAGAAACAAAAAACACCGGCAGCCACTAACAATATCTTAGACCATTCAAACAGATTGCCCGCAAAAAAAAGAGGAATAAACAGGAAAAAATTCTTTGCCCAGTCTTTGGGACGTAACAACTTTATATAAGCCACTGATTTTTTGGTTAAGTTGATTGAAATACAAATTTACTATTATACTGTTATTCCACAGTTAACATATAATAATATATTTTAGTCATATAAGAATTATTCCTTTGTTTTGCAATGGACAACAATGTAAATAATGCAATGGAATGTAGTTATCATCGGCAGTGGAAACGTTGCTACTGTATTGGGGAGAAAAATTAAAAATAGTGGACATACCATATTACAGGTGGCCGGCAGACATTTGCAGCCTGTGGAACTGCTGGCTTCGGAACTTCGCTCAAATTATACGGTTGGGTTCAACAAAATTATCTCGGGGGCAGATATCTACATTATAGCCGTTTCCGACGATGCATTAATACAAGTCAATAATTGGTTGCCATTAAAAGAGTTCCTTGTCGTTCACACAGCAGGGTCTGTTGCAGCAGACGCTTTGAAAGATATCGCTGAGCATTACGGGACCCTGTATCCATTTCAAAGCCTGAAAGCCAGTAGAAGTTCTATACCGGAAATACCCTTACTGATAAATGCGAACAATGAGTTTGCTCGCAACAAGTTGGCAGACTTTGCCCGAAGCCTTTCTGACAAAGTGCAAATGGTTGATGATGCTACACGCACCAGGTTGCATATTGCAGCAGTAATTACCAACAATTTCTCTAACCATCTGTTTACCCTTGCCCAGGACTTCTGCACCAAAGAAGGCCTGGATTTTTCGCTGTTGCACCCCCTGCTGGAAGAAACGGTAAACAGACTGGCACAATACCAGCCCGCAGATATGCAGACTGGCCCGGCTATCCGGGGTGATGAAGTAGTTATCAAAAATCATCTCTCCCTCATCCAACAATACCCATATCTAACCAACGTATATGAGCAAATGACAAAAAGCATACAAAACTGGTACCGCACCACCACTGAAATAAAACCTTAATTTCTGTATTACATTTTCAGCTTTTACCTTAGCATTATGAAACTGGTTGGCTC
This sequence comes from uncultured Terrimonas sp., assembly GCA_964604365.1. GTDB lineage: Bacteria > Bacteroidota > Bacteroidia > Chitinophagales > Chitinophagaceae > Agriterribacter. The sequence continues at coordinate 16,789 of CAZRYS010000039.1, read as the reverse complement.
TTTTTTCAAATTAATCAGGTATCCCAACCTGTTATTCATGGTTATTACCCAGTTTCTGTTTTACTTCTGCATCCTGTCTCCGGCTATTCACCCCGGAAGTTTTTTCCTGTCAGAGTTTTATCTTTTAAGTCTTTTGTCTTTGTCTACGGTACTGATTGCCGCCGGTGGCTATATTATCAATGACTATTTTGATGTAAAAATCGACCTGATCAACAAACCCGACGCTGTTATCATAGACAAAATCATTCCACGCCGGTGGGCTATTTTGTGGCACCTGGCGTTGTCGGCGGCAGGCATACTTGCCGGAGCGTACATTTCCTTTGTTACCGGCAACTGGCTGATTGTTTTTTCAAACATTGTCTGTGTCATACTACTCTGGCTGTATTCTACCACTTTTAAGAAAAAACTACTTTCCGGCAATATCATCATTTCTGCATTAACTGCCTGGGTAGTGATGGTGGTATTTTTTTTTACCGACCATTTCTCTCCCGGTCTCTTACCAGATTGGCGGGTACACGAAAGCCTCAACAACAACGTACATAGGCGACTCATTCGGATATCTTTTTTATATGCAGGTTTTGCATTTGTAGTTTCATTAATCCGGGAAGTGATAAAAGACCTCGAAGATATGGAAGGAGATGCCAGGTACGGCTGTAAGACGATGCCGCTTGAATGGGGTATTCCCGTAGCAAAAGTATTTATTGCTGTATGGCTGATGGTATTGATCGGCGCACTATTGGCTATCCAATTTTATGCGATGTACTTGGGTTGGTGGTGGAGTATTTTGTATTCTATGATATTCCTGGTAGTACCACTGGTATCCATATTGCAAAAATTGTATAGGGCTACCCATACACCTCATTTTACCATATTGAGCAGATCCGTAAAACTCGTTATGCTTGCGGGCATTGTTTCTATGGTATTTTTCAAAATCTACCAGGCATGAAAAAAATTATTCTCGCCTCTCAATCACCCAGAAGAAAACAACTATTGGAGTGGGCAGAGGTTGACTTTGATATCATCGTTCCCGAAACCGATGAAAGCTATCCTCCGGATACACCTACGCAAAAAATTGCTTCTTTTATTGCACAGCAAAAGGCTCTCACAATTGTTCAAGACGAACGGTACATTTCACTAAAAAGTCACCTGCCGATACTTGCTGCCGACACTATTGTTGTTTGCAACAATCAAATTATCGGAAAACCTAAAAACAGCAGGGAAGCCAGGGAAACGCTAACACTGCTTTCGGGGCAAAAACACGAAGTAATAACAGGTGTAGCCATCATATCAGAAAAAAAAGAGATTATTTTCGAAGATATTACTGAAGTATGGTTTCACCCGCTAGCGGAAGACCAGATCAATTTTTACATCGAAAAATACAAACCTTACGACAAAGCCGGTGCTTATGCCATCCAGGAGTGGATTGGTGTAGTAGGTATCCAGCGAATCAATGGAGACTTTTATAATGTAATGGGCTTACCAGTCAGTAGGGTTATACAACATCTAATGACTCTGTAAAGTTTGAAAGCATTAAGAATGAATTGCCTTCAAGCCGGATAACACTGCTATTGGTGGTTTCAAATATTTTCAGTATCTTAAGTAGGTAATTTTCTTTTACCATCGCTAACCTTATCCATTATGACAGAACGCCTGCTCCAGTTTATCTGGCAACTACAATATTTTAATAAAACGCAGCTACAAACTACCGGCGGCGAAACACTAAAAATAATCAACCCCGGGCAGCTTAATACAAACCAGGGGCCCGATTTTTTGCAATCCACCATCAAGATAGCCGACACTGTCTGGGTGGGCAATATAGAAGTGCACACCAAGTCTTCTTTATGGAATGTTCACAAACACCACGAAGACCACAATTATACCAACGTCATTCTACATGTTGTTTGGCTACACGATGCAGACATTTACAATCCAACTGAAATTCCGGTATTGACGCTGCAGGACAAAACTTCCCAGCTATTGATGCAGCAATATGAAGAGCTTATGCACAACACCAGCTTTATCCCCTGCGAAAGAAGTGTAAACAGCGTTTCGTTTCTTACCTGGACAGCATGGAAAGAACGGCTCGCTGTGGAACGACTGGAACGCAAGACTAGTTTAATCCGGCAATACTTGTTACAAACAAAAAACCATTGGGAAGAAGTATTCTGGTGGCTGTTGGCCAGAAATTTTGGCATAACCGTCAACAATGAGGCATTTGAAACCATCGCCCGTTCCCTATCTATAAGTCTTTTGGCAAAACATAAAACCCAAATCCATCAACTGGAATGTTTGCTGTTTGGGCAGGCTAATCTATTGCGGGGAACATTCCGAGAGTATTACCCCAAAATGCTTTTGAGAGAATATAAATTCCTGCAAAAAAAATACAAACTCCAACCAATTAGCTACCCCCTGCATTTTCTAAGAATGCGACCGCAAAACTTTCCCACCATACGACTAGCACAACTGGCACAACTGATCCATCACTCCAAACACCTGTTTTCTATGATAAAAGATACACCCGACCTGGAGACTGTAAAAGAGTTGTTGCAGGTTACAGCTAACGACTATTGGCACTATCACTACCGCTTTGATGAGCTTTCACCGTTTAAAGAAAAGACACTGGGCAAACAAATGATAGAAAATATCATTATCAACACCATTGTACCGGTACTTTTCGGCTATGGCTACCTGTTGAAAGAAAGCAACCACACAAAAAAAGCACTGTTATGGTTGACACAAACCCACCCTGAAGAAAACACACTAATCCGAAAGTGGGACAAATTGGGCGTAAGTGTCGATTCTGCATTGGACTCGCAAGCCCTAACAGAGTTAAGCAAAGAGTACTGTACCTACAAAAACTGTTTGTCCTGCGCTGTTGGTAACGCTATTCTAAAAAAAGCGACCTAACGGTTAAAACTCGCTCGATTTTAACAACTAACAGGCACCCCCATTACCCGCAGATAATTACGGGAGGAGGCGTATTAAGTGCACAAATTTTAAAATAGTTTCTTACCTTTCATGCTCAAAAAGTTTAAAAGTGAGGAAAAAAGGACTAAAAGTGCTATTGTCCGTTATTGTTTTTAATCTAGTGGCACAGCAAGGAAAAAGCCAGGATTTCAGCCCCTATGAACAAAAAGTACCCAAATCATCGTATAATATAAAGATGGTACCGATCAAGGCCGGTTCTTTTACAATGGGAGCTTCGGCTACAGACAAATCAGGCAAAGCAAATGAAACACCGTCCAAAAAACTAAATATTGATGCTTTCTGGATGGGGGCGCTTGAAATTACCCATGATATTTTTGACGTATTTTTCAGGGATGAGGGTACACCAGTGGGCTCTGAAGTAGATGCCGTTACCCGCCCTACACCGCAATATATAGACCTAAGTTGGGGAATGGGTAAAACAGGCGGATATCCGGTAAATAGCATGAGCCAGGATGCGGCATTGATGTTTTGTCGTTGGCTTTACAAAAAAACCGGCGTTTTCTATCGCCTTCCTTCAGAAGCTGAATGGGAATATGCCTGTCGTGCCGGAGCAACCACCGTTTATCCCTTCGGAGACAACCCAAAAGATTTGGACAAGTATGCCTGGTACAAATCAAACAGTAAAAACAAATATCAAAAAGTAGGTCAGAAAGAACCAAATGCGTGGGGACTATATGATATGTTGGGAAATGTGTCCGAATGGACGCTGGACCAATATGATGAAAAATATTTTGAGAAACAGAAAGACGGTGGCAAAGCAAGTGTGATACCTCCGGGAAAAAGATACCCCCGCAGTGTCAGGGGTGGCAGCTTTCAAGATACGCCGGATTTGCTGAGAAGCTCTTCGAGACAACATTCGGCACCAGACTGGAACCGGCGCGACCCTCAGATACCCCGCAGTCGCTGGTGGCTGACCGATGCGATGTTTGTCGGATTTAGAATTGTTCGCCCCCAACAGCAACCTTCTGCTGCAGAAGCAGAGGCCTTCTACGACAAATACTTAAAAGAAAATTGATTGCTTACAATAAAAAACGAATATTAATATGAGCACGAATACTAAGGGAAATTCTTCTCGCAGGGAGTTTGTAAAAAACTCCTCTCTGGTAGCTGGCGGTTTACTGGCGGCACCTTTCTTAAGTAAAGCAAATTATTTTTCCGGTGCCGATGATACCATCAAAATAGCGTTAGTTGGTTGCGGTGGTCGTGGAACGGGTGCTGCCATTCAGGCGCTGCGCACCAAGCAAAATGTTAAACTGGTAGCCATTGCTGATGCTTTTCCGGATCGCGTGACGCAGTGCATAAACGCCATGAAAAAAGTGGACGAAATAGATAGCGCCCGCATTGATGTTCCGGAAGATCGCCAGTTTGTTGGATTTGACGGCTACCTTAAAGCGATGCCTCTCGCCGATGTAGTGATACTCGCCACGCCTCCTGGTTTTCGTCCCCTGCATTTCGAAGCGGCAGTTAAATTAGGCAAACACGTATTCATGGAAAAGCCTGTGGCAACAGATCCTGCAGGTATTAATAAAGTATTAGCAACAGCCAAATTGGCCAAAGCCCGCAAATTAAATGTGGTAGTAGGCTTACAACGTCACTATCAAAATTCGTATCGTGAACTTTTCAAAAGAAAAGACCTGATCGGAGATATAACTTCTGCTCAATGCTGGTGGAACGGAGATGGTGTGTGGGTGCGTCCCCGCCAGGAAGGTCAGACCGAGATGGAATATCAAATGCGCAACTGGTATTACTTTAACTGGCTGTGTGGTGATCATATCACTGAGCAGCATGTTCACAATATTGATGTTATCAACTGGTTTAAAGGAGCTTATCCTATCAAAGCCCAGGGTATGGGTGGCCGAGAGGTTAGAACCGGTAAAGAATATGGAGAAATATTTGACCATCACTTTGTAGAATTTCACTACGCTGATGGTACTATTCTGAACAGCCAGTGTCGCCACCAACCTAAAACGATGAGTAAGGTTGACGAGTTTCTGGTGGGCACTAAAGGCAAAATATTTGCCGGAGCCGCCAACATCGTAGACCATAAAGGAAAAGTCGTTTATCAGTTCGACAAAAAAACTGAAAATGACCCCTATCAAACAGAACACGATGAGCTTTTTGCAGCCATTGCAAAGGGACAATACAAATTTGAAGATGCAGAAAATGGTGCGCGCAGTACCATGTCTTCAATTTTGGGCAGAATGGCTACTTATAGCGGACAGGTAATAGAAGTTGATAAGGCACTGGCTTCTAATATAGACCTTCAGCCAAAAGAATATAGCTGGACTGCTGCTCCAAGCATTCTACCCAATGCTGACGGATTTTACCCCGTGGCCGTTCCGGGTACTACCGTATACGTTTAGTTTCTTTGATCTTCATCAAAATACCTAAGGCACTTTCAATTGAAAGTGCCTTATTTTTTCACATAACTATTCATTTCATTTATAATACTTTGATATTTAGTCTATATAGAACCCCAATAAAGCAGTCAAAGTATTAATTGATTTACATCAACTAAAAACACACAATAAAACATTGCCGTTAGTGTGAGTTCTCCTACTTTTGTTTTATCAAAGCAGCCGAAACCAACTGCCTCCAACATCTCCTGTTAAACCAACTACAACATTACTTCTTCCAATTCTTTTTAAAAACTTGAACCCGGCAAACACTCCTTCAATTTGAAGATTTCAGCCTATTGAGGTAAAGTGAATTTAAAAACGGATGAAGATGAAAAAAATACCTGTATATCTTTTTATTGGATTCGCAACAGTATTGTTTGGATACGCAATGCCCTCACAAACGGAGGCGCCTGTGGTGCAGGAAAATGTTGAAAACGATAGTTTTGTCAACATAAGTGCTTTGTCTGCAAAATATACCAACAAAGGAATGGAAATAAGGTGGGAGGCAGATTCAGAATTAGATAATAAACAATTTGAAATACAACGTAGTATTGATGGCAATGAATTCAAGACAATCGGCATGGTGTTTACGATTGACGACGAAATTGCTGAAAAAAAATACTTTTTTAAAGATGATTTGAAAGGCATAGGAGCAAAGAAATTGTTTTACAGAATTAAGCAAACCAATATCAACGATGAATGCCAATACAGTGACGTAATAAATACAGCACTGCACAAAAAGAAAGTTTAATTTTTTATATAGAGGTTGTGAATTCCTAAATGGAAGAGGCCCCTTGTCCAGGGGGCCTTTATTTAAAAACCGCCAACCGTTTACCCGAAAGATACATTGCCGATCCCCTTTGATTTAAACCAGATATTTCACAAACCTCATTGTCTGTATCTATATTATTCATTTATTAAAAGCCAAGGCAATGAACTTTAATTTTTTAAAAGCTGTCGCTTTAGCAAGCGCATGGATGGTAGTACCATTTGCATCAGATGCAACAGAGGGAATCAAAAAAAAGAAAAATGATGCCCCGGCAAAACCAATGATTGAAATTGTAAATTTCAAAACCAGTTATAACGCCAACAACACCATAGACCTTTCCTGTGTTGTAAAGAGTAATTGTTGTTACAATTTGATTGTAGAACGCAGCAAAAATGGAAAAAAATTCTCCAACATTGGCTCATTCTCCGACAACAAAAACCTCGCAAGCTATCTGCTGGTAGATGATAGCCCCAACAAAACAAACTATTATCGACTCAAGATTATCGACAATGCAGGTAATATCAACTATTCCAATGTAATGGTTACACAATTATACAATACAGATGTACTGTCAATGGTAAATATTACCCCTATTACTAAAGAAAAGAACCTGGAAGTTGGTTTTAGCTTAAAGAATCGTGCTTTTATTGCCCTGAGAGTAGTGGATAACAAAGGGAACGAAGTATTTCAAAAAAGAACCACCGCAGAAAGTGGAGAGAATAACTTTGAAGTAACCGGCAGTAAAGATCTGACACCTGGTAATTACACCATGGAAGTGCGTGTAAATAATGCTAAACAATTAGAAGTTCCACTTGTAAAAGAGTAGTAAATAGTATTATCGAAAGACCCCTTGTAGTAATCCAAAGCGCAGCTAGCTGCGCTTTTATCATTTCGACCAGTCAGGAAAATCAGTACATTTAGTACCTGAACCGAAAAACAAAATATAAAAACACCATTTAAAATACCGGAAAGCATGTTCACAAACCTGATAAATAACCTGAATGCATACCTTCCATTTTCAGAAGATGAAATGATGTTTTTCCTGTCTCTCTTTGAGTTCAAGCGTTTCAAAAAAAATGAAACAATTCTATCGAATGGTGAAATTTGCCGTCATGTTTCCTATATCAATAAAGGATTAGTACGTTATTACTATGTGGCAAACGATAAGGAGTACACACTAAGAATATTTCCCGAGAATGAATGGTTCTCGGAATACGAATCCTTTCTTAGCCGCAAACCATCTGCATTGTGTATCACTGCCCTGGAAGACACAGAGGCTTTTACACTAACTTTTGATGCAGTACAAAAAGGCTATAACAAGGGGAAAGTATTTGAGCGCTTTGGCAGGTTGATGGCTGAAAATCTTTTCCTTGACACAGTGCGGCGGATTTCCAACCAAAAAGCCATGACCCCCGAAGAACAGTACAGAGATATGATCGAAAAAACACCTGAGCTTTTGGGTCGCATTCCAATTAAATATATTGCCAATATGCTAGGGATAGAACCGGAGAGTCTGAGTCGTATACGACGGCGTATGGCAGGAAAGAACTAACCCAGGTTAAGATAATTTCATGCAATGATAACTACAGTCAGAAGAGACCTAAATATCACGCACTACTTTTGCATCATTACAAAATGGTGCGTATGCAAAACATCGCTATTAAAGGTTGTGCCTTTATTTCATGGATATTATTATTTCTCTCCCTGGGCAGTATAGTTTCAGCACAAAATGTACAAACCATAAGAGGGCAGATACTGGATGGTGCCTCCCGAAGTCCGGTATCAGGTATTGTAATATCAATACAGGATTTTCCTGATTTAATTTCCGTTAGCGATGAAGGAGGACGATTTATAATTAAAAATGTGCCATTGGGCAGACTTACACTACGCCTCTCTGGCGTAGGATACGAAGAACAATCTATCCCGGAAATGTTGGTTACGTCAGGTAAAGAAATCGTACTAAATATAACGGCAGTAGAAAGAATAAATACGCTTAACGAAGTATTGATTACGGGGAAAGGAAAACGGACACTCAACAATGAAATGGTTGCGGTTAGCGGCACCAGTTTCCAACCCAATGACACCCGAAGGTATGCGGGTGCCATTGGAGATCCCTCAAGAATGATCAGCAATGTTGCAGGTGCTACCAGTGCCTCAGATTCGCGCAACGACATTGTCGTGCGGGGCAACTCTCCCGCCGGCTTGCTATGGATGATGGAAAACATCCACATACCCAATCCGAACCATTATGGTTCCTCAAGCAGTACGGGCGGTCCTGTAAGTATTTTAAACAGCAACAACCTTGATAAATCGGATTTTTTAACAGGTGCTTTCCCGGCACAATTTGGCAACGCGTTAGCCAGCGTCTTCGATCTTCGCCTGAGAAACGGTAACGCATTCAAAACCGAAATGCTGGCTGAGATTAGCTTTACCGGCATTGAGGCTGGAATTGAAGGACCATTTTCTCAAAAAAGTGATGCATCATACATCGTTAATTATCGCTACTCCACTGTTGGTGTTCTAAATTCTTTAGGCTTCAATATCGGAACTGGCGCCGCCTCTCCTGTCTATCAGGATATAAACTTCAAAGTATACATCCCGCTTTCAAGAAAAAACAAACTATCCATTTGGGGGATGGGCGGTCCCAGCCGCATCAATTTTTATGGCAACAATGAGGATACAACGAAATCAGAAAACCTGTATGGCAATGAAAACGAGAACTTACTGACACAGTACTTTACTGCAATCGGAGGTATTAATCTCGAAACCAACTTCAACAACAAAACTTATGGAAAACTGAACCTCGGATACAGCTCTACCAACGAAAATATAAAACACGATTCTTTAGCTATCGACACACGAAGAGCCTACCGCGACTGGGAAAGCAAGTTCGTTACCAACCGATATGAATTATCTTACTTTCTCACGCATAAACTGAATGCACGAAATAATTTTGTGGCCGGCGCCAGCGGTATTCTTTATCAGTTTTCTTTACTCAACAGACGTTTTTTTCAAAATGACGCATACCTGGATCGTATCAATCAAACAGGCAATACTTCTCTACTACAGGCTTACACACAATGGAAACATCGATTTACCGAACAACTAAGTGTCAATACCGGTTTGCATTACCAATATCTAGCTCTCAATAAAGCAGCAACAATAGAACCAAGGATAGCCGCCAAATATGAATTTAACAACAAACATTCCATTAGTGCTGGTTACGGGTTGCATTCTCAAATGCAAACACTCACCACCTATTTCACCCAAACCCATAACGGCAATGATATAATACACACCAATAAAAACCTTGGTTTTACCCGTAGTCAACATATGGTACTCAACTATACCTACAAAATAAAACCCACCCTGGTTCTAAAAGTGGAAACATATTATCAGTATCTTTTTAATGTTCCCGTCACCAGCTATTCATCCGGCTATTCCGCTCTTAATGAAGGAGCAACCTTCGGCGTGAATATGAAGGATAGTTTGATAAATAACGGTAGTGGTCGCAACTATGGTGTAGAACTGACCCTCGAGAAAAACTTCAGCCACAACTACTATTTCATGGTCACGTCCAGTCTCTACAGCTCTACATACAAAGGCAGTGATGGCATAGAGAGAAATACAGCCTTCAATACGGGTTATATTTATAATATACTTGCCGGCAAAGATTTTATTATCGGGAAAAACAAAAGCAGCCTTTCTATCAATATCAAGCTAACCAGTGTAGGAGGTAAATTTATTTCCCCGGTAGATGCCCGGGCTTCTTTGGAAACGGGAGACACTGTATATGATGAAGTAACCGCTCCATTTTCTCTCCGTCAATCCCCCTATCTCAGGATCGATTTCAAAATGGGATATCGTAAAAACTATAGAAAATCAACCCTGGAGGCGGGAATTGACCTTCGGAACTTAACCAATCATCAGAATATATTCATTCAAACCTATAATAGACGAACTAACACTATAACCAACCAATATCAACAAGGGCTTCTTCCAGTTCCCTACTTTCGGTTTACATTCTGATCCAACGAAATTATTCAACATACCTGACTTAGTGTAGATTACTACATACGTTTTCGGATAGACACTGATAATATTGTTTTGTACCTTCGGTAACAATTGGTTGTAATGGAAATCTTACTGGCAGTTATCCTGATCATTGCTACTTTGGCATTATCGATATTGCTTTTGTTCAACAGGCGACCCAATCGAAAGGACATGCCCGTACCCAATTACATCGCACCAATATTGCAGGAAAATGTGTTGTTTTACCAAAAATTGAGCGATGCTGAAAAAGAGGCTTTTGTAAAAAGAGTTCACCGCTTTCTTCTAAAAATACGTATTACCGGTATTAATACTTCTGTAGAGGATCTGGATCGCGTACTCATTGGGGCCAGTGCCGTCATCCCTATTTTCAGATTTACTGATTGGGAATACACCAACATAAAGGAGGTTCTCTTGTATCCTGATTCATTTGATAATGAATTCCGCCTGGAAGGATCACACAGAAACACACTAGGTATGGTGGGCACCGGGGCGTTGCAGCATGTAATGATTCTGTCGCAACAGGCACTACGCGAAGGCTTCTCTAACAAAACGGATAAAAACAATACTGCCATACACGAGTTTGTACACCTGATAGATAAAAGTGACGGCTACACAGATGGCATACCGGAATTATTATTGCAAAATCAGTATACTATTCCCTGGCTTAACCTGATGCATAAAAACATTCAAGATATTCAAAAAGGGAATTCTGATATCAACGCGTATGGTGCAACCAACAACGCAGAATTTTTTGCAGTAGCTTCCGAATATTTCTTTGAAAGACCCATGCTTCTTAAAACCAAACATCCCCAGTTATATGATATGCTGAATAAGATGTTTCAACAATCATCAACACTCAAACCTTCATAAATCCTCCTCATTGGGCTATAGCAAAAATTATTTTTACTATGAAATGGCTTGCTGCAGTTTTTGTCGTATTCATCTTGTTGACTTGCCCCGGTTGCTCAAAACTATTTCACGCCTGCATACGCAACCTGAGTAACGATCCTGCAATCGTGGATGTATACCTGCTAAATACGGAAAATATGAAAACACTTCCCAACAAGATTCGCATGAGCAACCGTATTATCAATTTGAAAAAGTCGTATGCCGGACAACTAGACAGTACCCAAAATGTAACCTGGATCACACCCCAACATTTTCAACTGACCGTATACCCCAAAACAACAGCAGACTTTTCCGACATGGTGGGCGTTTTCATCAACGGCAATCCAAGGGGAGATGCCAGAATGATCGTTAATTTCAACGGTAAAAAAGATACGCTTCTAAATGGTTGGTACAATTTTAAAAGAGAAAAATTTGACTATACCGGTAATTTATTTTCATCTAAACTGAACTACGATATTTCCGCAGACACTTTGCAGTAGTAGCATTCTTTTGGGGCCAAAACCAGCCCTACTTTTCCAGAAAAACTGTGCCACAGATGTCAAATAATGCACCCTATCGAACGATCGGGTCTGTTTCGCTGAATCAGAAGTATTTGGTAATCTGCATTATACGACGAATAGCCTTACCTAATCCAATGAGACCGGAGAAGCCGTCACCATTAAACCAAGCCAATTACTGTCAACCCATAGCAAAAATTATACGTTTTCCCTTAGAAATAGTTTTTAAATAACGGCGTTATTATATATGTACACTAAAACGAAATCTGATGGCAACAAACACTACTTACAGACCTATAATTCATTTCGGGGTAATGATCATCGACAGAATTGCTTCCCCAACTTTTTCGTACGATCCCTTAGTAGGACTATTTGACCTGGAACGAAAACTTAAGTATTCGGAAAAAAAACAGTTGCTATCCGAAGCAGATGCAGCCTACCAGGAATACCTGACCCTTTATCAAAGGGAGGTAGCCTAAAGTATATTTTCTTAGTTCCGTTAATGCCTGATTTCGAGGTATCCTACTTAGACCTATACTTAATTTCAACGTCGATAATACCATCGTTCACCATACCAAGTTTTCGGGCAGCCCTTTTACTGAGGTCTATAATTCTGCCCTTTACAAACGGTCCCCGATCGTTGATCCGCACCTTTACAGTGCGACCATTTTTCAGGTTCTTTACCCGCACTTTTGTGCCAAATGGCAACGTTTTATGTGCCGCCGTCATCTTCGACTGGCGAAAAGTTTCGCCACTGGCTGTTTTACGCCCTTTGAATTTATCTGCATAATAAGAAGCTATTCCCTTTTCCGATAATTTAGGGCTACACGACAATAGAAAAAAAACCGGGAATAAAGTAACCAAAAGATATTTCATACTGCTGGATTATAAGCAAAAATAAAAAGCAATAGGGGAATAACTAAAAATTCATGACCCGATTTTTCCCTCCATTCATTCGTTTCGATACTACCCCAAAAAGCCACCTGACGATCAGGTGGCACCCTTAATTTATTAAACACAATTATAGCGAAGCTATCAGGCTGATGGTAATCCCCCGGAAACAATCATCCTGGCAATCGTTGGGTACGTACCCGCAATTGGAGATCAAACCATTGTTTTTTGTTTCGAAAAAGGTCGCTGTATTATCCCTTTTCTTTAACCAGTCATTTTTGGCTATTTCATACACTTCATCAAGTGTTAAATATTGTGAAGCCGGTGTGTTTTTGTGTATGCCTATTTGGGCAGGTCCCTCAGTCCATGACAATGTCTCGCCTATGGATGCGCTATAAGTATTTTGAAAACCCTCTGCTGTAACCTTTAAACTGTCAAGAATTTCCTGCTTCTTTGATTCGTTCCATCCATCTGCCGGCATATTGATACCGACAAATTTTGTGTACGTAAATTCTCTCCTAATGGTGAGCCCCTTACTAACAACAATGCTTGTTTTCCAGGCGGCCCCTGCCCAGGTACTGCCCGACACCTCGTATTTATAAGAGTTATCATTGGAAGATTTGAAGTCATTCAAAGCTTTCACACTTTTGTCAAAATCTTTTTCATACTCAATGTCTGTTTTACGGCAGGAGGTTAGCAACACCATGGACGCAATAATAAAGGATAGAAATTTCATGTGTTTTTTTTAGTTGACCAACGGAAGAGCTGATACGTTGCTTGTGCTCAATAATATTGCACGATGTGTAATAATGTAAAAAGTCGTGACCGCTATATTAACCAAATATAAAATAGTCAGATGAAGGTGAAGAGCAACTAAAAGCTATCGCTATCAATAGTAGAACTACAAGGGCTTTTTTAATCATAGCAGCGTTTTCAGATAAAATACACGAAGAAGTAAACGACTTTGGGACAAGTCCCAATAATATGATACGCCACCTTGTTGGTAGTGCATCCGGTTATTTAACCAAAATGCCTTCCAATGGCAATAATTGACCTAATAAAAATCATCACCTCCATCATCTAATTATTCTCTAGTTTTGCGCTTCACAACCGGTATTCTCTGTGTAAAAATATTATTCGGATTTGTGTTACGGTACTGATACCGATTGCTCGTTGCCGGCAGATGTGTAAAAGTATTTTACAACCAACAATTTTTTCCCATGGAGGACATGATCCTTTATAATCGACTACAGTTCGCATTTACAATTACATTTCACTACCTGTTCCCACAGCTCACCATGGGACTGTCTCTCATCATTGTATATTACAAATGGATTTTTCTGCGAACAAAGAATAAGGATTACAATGATGCTGCAAAATTCTGGATGAAAATTTTCGCATTAAACTTTGCAATGGGGGTAGTAACTGGCATACCAATGGAGTTTCAGTTTGGTACCAACTGGGCAAAATTTTCTGAACTCACCGGTGGCATTATTGGACAAACCCTGGCAATGGAGGGCATGTTTTCTTTCTTCCTGGAATCCTCCTTCCTCGGTATGTTCATTTTTGGCGAAAAACTATTGGGTCACAGGCTACATTTTCTATCCGGCTTCATGATATTTCTTGGTTCATGGGCAAGCGGTTTTCTCATCATTGCTACGCATTCCTGGATGCAACATCCGGTAGGCTACGAAATTCTGCAAAACGGAAAATTTGTTCTCAACAATTTTGGTGCCTTATTTAAGAATCCGTGGCTATGGCCCTCCTACTTGCACAACCAGGCGGGTTCGCTTATTACCAGTTCTTTTTTTATGACGGGTGTTGGCGCATTTTATATCCTCAACAACCGGCATAGCCGCTTCGGTAAACTATTTGTGAAAACAGGTGTAATCTTTGGCGTATTATCATCTCTATTGGTTGCGTTTCCTACCGGTGATCTTGCCGCTAAAAACGTGGTGAAACACCAGCCGGTAACTTTTGCCGCCATGGAAGGCATCTTTGAAACAGAAGATGGAGGCTCTGAAATCATCCTGATAGGACAACCGGATATGGTAAACAAAAAATTGGACAATAAGATAGCCGTACCCAACATACTCAGCTTTCTCACTTATCAACGCTGGGATGCAGAGATAAAGGGATTAAACGAATTTGACGAGTCCATTCATCCCACTAATGTTCCCGGATTATATTATGCCTATCATATTATGGTAGGACTTGGTACCATCTTTATTGGTGTTATGGTATTGGCAGTCTTCCTGTTATGGCGCAAAAAGCTATTTCAAGCCAAATGGTTGCTTTGGATCCTGATGTTTATGATACCATTCCCTTATATTGCTAATACCGCCGGTTGGTATACTGCGGAGCTGGGCAGACAACCATGGCTGGTATACAACCTTATGCGTATGGTAGATGGTGTATCGCCTACAGTATCTTCCGGCAATACGCTGTTTACCCTTCTTGGATTCATAGGGTTGTATATACTTCTCGGATTGTTGTTTCTTTTACTGGTGTTAAAAATCATACGTACAGGTCCTGAAACTAAACCCGCATTAAAACATTAAATTATGGAAGTATTCTGGGCAATAGTATTAATGCTGATGCTGGTGACGTATATAATACTGGATGGCTACGATTTTGGAGCCGGCATTGTTCACCTGTTTTTTGCAAAAACGGAAGCAGAGAAAAAAGCGGTTACCAATGCTATTGGTCCCTTCTGGGATGCCAATGAAGTATGGCTGATTGCAGCCGGAGGGGTGTTATTCTTTGCTTTCCCAACGCTCTACGCATCCGCATTTAGTGGCTTCTACCTGCCTTTAATGATGGTGTTATGGATGTTGATCTTTAGAGCAACCGGATTAGAACTAAGAGGACAGGTACACAACAGACTTTGGGAAAGGTTGTGGGACAAGGCTTTTGGAATAGCTAGTTTATTGTTGGCTTTATTCTTTGGTGCGGCATTGGGAAATGTTGTACGGGGCGTTAACCTCGGTATGGTGGAAAAAGGAGTATCAACCCAGGAAGGACACTACTTCTTTTTACCGCTGTGGAATCCCACCCTGGACCCGCTGGCGGAGCACCAGGGTATTATCGACTGGTTCACTATTGTGCTGGGGCTGGTGGCCGTGGTTACACTTACGATACACGGTGCCAACTGGATTATCCTTAAATCATCTTCTACGCTCAATGTCCGTTTACGCACCATTATTTTCCGGCTGAATACTGTATTGGTACTACTCGTACTCATCTCAGCTTTGCTGTGGCAATATGTAAAACCATTTCAGTTTTCTAACCTGCGTAATCACTACTGGCTATGGCTTTTTCCACTTATTGCAGGCATCGGCTTGTTCGGACAATTCTTTATCCGAACATTCAAAAAAGACGGAACAGGTTTTCTCTTTTCGAGTATGTTTATTATAGGAAGTTTCGGCACCACCGTAGCGTCTCTTTTTCCCAATATGTTGCCTTCCACTAATAATATCAATCCTTCTCTAACCGTGTATAATGCCGCCGCTCACGAATATGGACTATCAACAGGTCTTAGCTGGTTTATTGTAGCAGCATTCCTTGTAATCGTTTATTTTATTATACAGTTTAGAGTATTCAGGGGAAAAATGGATGATGTAGGCTATGGAGAGCATTAATCAGTAACATTTTGTTTTTAAAAGCCCGCAAAGATAATATTTTTCAAAATCAGTAAAATATTTCGGAATGCTTTTTGCCTTTCATGTTGGCAACTATATATCTTCTCGGTTTGTATGTGCGATAGCTCTAGTACCGCTTTTTGAATTCCATAGAAGAATCAAATTCCACCAGGCGTCTACTGGACGCCGCCACCTCTTTCCAATTAATATCTACTGACCAATTGCCCATACGGGAGCAGCAAGGAGGTATATATGGTTGGCAAAAGTCGCATAGGGACATTTCTGTTTGTAGAGGATGGATGCGTATCAATGCGTCCCGTTGGAACGCCTGGTTAATCTCATATTCAATGCCGTTTAGTTAAGGTTAAATAGCTTCATATTAAGCAATTATTCAAGGTACTATAGTCGAAATTACAGTAGTACAAAAGCTTAATCAGGGCGTTCCGGGGAATTGGGTGTAATAATTCCCCGGCGGCTTTTGGATACTTTTTCCGCAAAAAGTATCAAGAAAATTGGTTGAAAGTTTTGAATTAAATCCTGTCTCGTTTAAATTAAATCCTTATCTAAACGGCATTGAGCCCAGATTTAATGCCGTTTAGTTAAGGCAAAAAAAATTATCAGATATATTCAATCTGGCTGTGG
>CAZRYS010000038.1:0-49721 GCA_964604365.1 uncultured Terrimonas sp. | reverse complement strand
ATTGGAATTTTTATGCCCTAAATAAAAAATTGACTTTTTGAGGGACGACTATTTAAGAACAAATTGCCTTTTAGATCATATGTCATATTTTTATTGATTTGGATCTCCTAATGATTTACTCATGAAGAAAGTTCAAATTATAACCATGCGACTAATACAAGTATCTTTGCCGAATACCTAAAATAACCTTGTGGCATTAAGGACTGTACATGTTACCAGTTATATCACGCCTCTTCGTGAAGGGGGGTCGTTGCCGGCAATTGTGGAAGCCAACGATGGATTTATGTACGCGTTAAAATTTCGTGGTGCAGGGCAGGGTGTAAAAGCGTTGGTGGCAGATGTGATAGGCGAAGAAACAGCCCGTGCTCTTGGTTTTAAAGTGCCGGAACTGGTATATGCTATAGTGGACGAAGCATTTGGACGAACAGAACCCGATGAAGAGATTCAGGATTTATTGAAAGCCAGCACCGGGTTGAACCTGGGAGTACATTATCTTTCAGGCGCCATTAATTATGACCCGGTGGTAAACCCAATAGATCCGCTCACTGCCAGCAAAATAGTATGGATGGATTGTCTGTTGATGAATGTAGACCGTACTGTTCGCAACACCAATATGCTGATGTGGCGCAAAGAACTTTGGCTGATAGATCATGGAGCTGCTTTGTATTTTCATCACAACTGGCATCACTGGAAAGAGATTGCAACCAAACCTTTTGTACAGGTAAAAGATCATGTATTGTTGCCGTGGGCCAAGAAACTGGAGGAAGCCGATGCACTTTTGAAACCGCTGTTAACCGAAGACAGGTTAAATGACATTGTCAATTTATTACCCGACGATTGGTTACCAGGTACCGCAGGCGAAGGCAATCCTGATGAACAACGGTCGGTATATGCTCAGTTTCTTGCTATGCGGCTGACCCATTCTTCCATCTTTGTAAATGAAGCCAAACATGCTGCAACACTTATATGAATATGCTGTGGTACGCATTGTACCAAAAGTGCAGCGGGAAGAATTTGTCAACACCGGCATCATTCTTTATTGCAAAAAAGAAAGATACCTGAAAACAAGATTTACGCTTAACGAAAAAAGGCTTGTGTGTTTTTGTGAAGAAACTGATATAGCGGAGGTCCGGAGTCACTTGTTATCTTTTGAGGAAATTGCCGCAGGATCGATAAAAGGCGGTCCCATTGCCCGATTGGATATTGCATCCCGGTTTCGATGGTTGACAGCCGTTCGCAGCACGATCATTCAATCTTCAAAAGTACATGTGGGGTTTTCCGGGAATCTGGATGATACCCTCGAACGTTTGCATGCTAAACTGGTATTGTAATTAACTTCTCCTTACCCCAATCCCTATTCTAAAAATTTCTCCAGCGCTGCCATCATAGCAGAAGAGCCAATAAAGAAAGGTGTTCGTTGATGAATATGCCCTGGTTGCAAATCCATTATTCGTTGTTTTCCGTTTGTGGCTTTTCCCCCTGCTACTTCTGCAATAAACGCCATCGGGTTGCACTCATAACATAGTCGCAGCTTTCCCTCGGGTTTTCCTTCTACCGCAGGGTAGAAAAAAATGCCGCCCTTCAAAAGGTTTCTGTGGACGTCTGCCACCATACAGCCATAATAACGATTTGATAAAGAACTGGCTCTATCCTTACCGGGAGACATGCAATAATCAACATACGCCTTTACTTCTTTGTCTACCAGGTGATAATACTTATTGTCGAAAGAGTAAAAAGGTCCTCTTTCGGGAAACTTCAAATCTTTATGGCTGAGATAAAACTCTCCCATTGCATTATCAAGTGTAAAGCCATTAACACCTCTGCGGGTAGCAAACACTAATATGGTGGAAGATCCATATAATACATAGCCGGCTGCTATCTGACAGGCCCCCGGCTGTAAAAAATCCCTTAACTCAGCGGGCTGACCTACCGGTGAAACACGGCGGTAAACGCTAAAGATGGTACCAATTGTAATATTAATATCAATATTTCCGGAGCCATCAACCGGGTCCATCAACAATACATATTTGGATTGGTTGCTTTTGACATCATCAAATATCGTTATATCGTCATCTTCCTCCGAAGCGACGCCTGCACAATTGATACCAGCCCGTAATACATTTTTAAAAACGGTGTTGGCATATACGTCCAGTTTTTGTACTTCTTCATCCTGCACATTTGTTTCTCCTGTTAATCCCAGAATATCTGCCAGTCCTGCTTTGTTGATCTGGAGATTAACGTGTTTGGCCGCCAGCCCAACCCCACGCAGCAATCCGGAAAGCTCACCGGTAGCCTGCGGAAAAAGTCTGAGCTGCTGAATTGTAAACTCGTCGAGTGTCATCATAATATCCTTCTTCTGTGTTTGTGTTTAACCTATGATAATCAAAAGAGCAAATATCCACCAGAATTGTTGACCTATTTCGCTTTTCTTATCGATGTTTAAACATCGATTTATCGAAAGGCTAAGTGTTTATACCGATCAAATAAGTGTTTACATCGAATAGATAGGTGTTTACACGTATGCCGATAGTAGATTTGTATTATTAAAGTATGGATATACATACTAACCTACTGATTAACAACCGCCATTAACCCTAAAGAAAATTTTATGAAAAGGTTGTTATTTCTTCTTCTTATCACTAACATAATTCAGGTGTCGGCTCAGACAACCTATGTAAACAATGGTACAAATATCAGCTATACCCTTGCTGCAGGAGATAGCCTATATATTGCTTCGGGCACTTATACAGGATCTGTGAACTGCTGGGTTGCCAATACAAAGATAACAGTTGCTGCGGGTGCTCATTTTCGCCCGTCTTCGGTAAACGGCTATCGTAGTATTTTAAGGGTTTACGGAACGGCTACGCTTCCAAATGTTGGAACCGGAGACGGATTTCAATTATACAATTACGGTAATACAACTTTTACAGGTAATCCACAGATCAACAGTACTGCAACTATTGTAAATGACAGAGATGCCACACTTAGTCTTTCAGGCCTTGCTATCAACGCCGTTACCAGCTTTACTAATGACGGGCAGATAATCGTAAATGGCAATCTGAATGTAAATGGAAATGCAACTATCCAGAATAACAGTACTATTTCTATTGCTGGTAATTTTAATGCCAGTGGCGGTACCCTGAACAACCAGGGGCTTTTCCTCGCAACCGGTTCTATTACGATGTCTTCTTCGGCTGTACTTAACAACAGTTGCCGTACGGTTGCGCAAAATGGAATAACATTTTACAATAACGTTGTATATAACAGTGGCTTAATATGGGCCTCGAGCACCGGAAATGCCAGCTTTGTCAACCATTCCACACTGACCAGTAATGGCAATGGTGTAATCAAAAGTGGTACGTTCACCAATTATGGGCATATCCGGGGCAACGGCAACATCTATGTGACCGGCAAAAGCACATTAGGTGGTGGTGCTTCTGTAGGATCGAACAGCAGCATAGACCAGTTGAGAATCTACACAGTAAACCGGACCAGTACCTCCAAAATTTTCGACGACCAATGGGGTACCGTATATTCCAACGCTACTTATTCAGCCATTGCAGCACCCGATACCCTAACACCTGGAGGTTATGGCTGTTCTTTTGAATACGCACCCTATATTATTTTACCTGTAGAGTGGAGCGAGTTTACGGTATCTCTTACTAACAATACCCCTGCCTTACAGTGGGCAATACTAAATGAGGAAAAGATAGTGTTTGAAGTTGAGCGTAGTACAAATGGAAAAGATTTTGAGATAATAGCTAAACTGGGTGGAACAAGTTTCCGTGATGTATCGGCTGCAGAAGCCGGCACTTTATACTATCGGGTGAAAGCTATAACCGCAGATGGAACACAAAAATATTCTTCTATAGAAACTGTGAGAACTGCTAACACGGATGTGGCTTCGTACCAGGTATTTCCTAATCCGTTTTTGCAGAAGGTAACCGTTCAGTATAAATCAAACAGTAGAAATGCGATTGTGGTGAAAGTATTTAATGCTTTTGGTCAGATTCAATATCAGAAAAAAACAGAAACGATAAAGGGATATAACCAAATTGAAATAAATGAAACCAGCACCTGGAAGACCGGGATCTATGTTATTCAAATAACAGGAGAAAATGGAGATGTGCAATCAATGAAGGTCATGAAACAATAATTTTCACATAGGGTTTTTTGGACACTGGTTACCCGCTATATCTCAGCAAGGGTAACCTTTTTTTTCTCTACTTTCAACAAGTAATCAGATCCACACTTCAACGCATAATTTTTAGTAGTATGGCTTACAGGAAAATTCATACTCACCGGATACTTATATTCTGCCACTACGTCCTTCACTATTTCAAAAATTGATTTTCCAAAAGGACGCTCCGTATCCTTCATATCCGAAAAACCACCAACCACCAATCCGGCTAATGCACTAAGTTTACCACTTCGTTTCAGCTGGTACAACATTCTGTCTGTGGCATAAAGGTATTCGCCTATATCTTCAATAAAAAGTATTTTACCGCTGGTATCCATTTCAGAAGACGATCCAATCATATGAGCCAACAGGGTAAGATTGCCGCCTACCAATTGTGCTTTTATTGCTCCTTCTCTGTTGAACTTGTGAGAGGCGCAGGTATAATTGGCTTTTTGTCCCAATAGAGCTTCCCGGAGCGACACTACATACCTGCTTTTAAAGCCATTTTCATTAAAAGCACCAGCCATAGGGGCATGGAGTGTGGCTATTTTATATTTATGATTGATATGTGCATGCAATACCGTGATATCGCTAAAGCCAACAATCCATTTGGGTTTCTTTTTGAAACGCTTAAAATCAATGGCGTCAATAATCCGGCTGACTCCGTAGCCACCTCTGCCGCATAAGATGGCTTTTACTGAATCATCATCCAGCAACTCCTGAAAGTCTGCCAGTCTCTCTTCATCTGTACCCGAAAAATAATTATTGGATTTGCTGCCAATTGTTTTACCAAGTTTTACAACAAAACCCCATCGCTGCAGTGTCTGGATACAAGTGGTTACTTTTTCCATTGCCATATAGCCGGCAGGGCAGGTAATCCCAATCGTATCACCTTTTTTTAAATAAGGAGGTAATTGCAACATTTGATTACATTTCTAATAATTCAACATTATTTTTAGTCACGCTCAACCGATGGAACGTGCCACACTTCAACGCATAGTTGTTCCGCTGATGTCCTACCGGGAAATCAAAACAAACCGGGTAATCGTATTCTTTTACTTTCTCCAACACAATGTCGTATAAAGTTCTGCCAAACTCTTCACCCGGGTCATCTGGTTTTATTTTAAATCCACCAATCAGCAATCCCTTTAGTTGGGACAGTTTACCGGTTCTTTTCAAATTCCAGAACATACGATCCAGGCTGTACAGATACTCTCCTGTATCTTCCACAAACAATATTTTGCCGGCGGTCTTAATCTCTGACTTCGTTCCGGACAATGTTTCAATTGTTTTGAGATTACCGCCAATCAAAGTAGCTTCTGTAATACCATTTTTGTTTTTCTCGTTTGCGATAATAGTGTATTTCATCTTTATGCCGGAGATGGCGTCTTTTATAGAAGCTATCGTATCCTTTTGAACGTTGTCGGCAGTAGAGGGGTCTTTCGGAAAACTGTTACACATTTTCGCATGCACTGTAGCCACTCTAATCTGGCTGTTAATATGGCAATGCAGGACAGTAATATCGCTGAAACCGATTATCCATTTTGGCTGATTGGTTAATCGGGAAAAGTTAAGGTTATCTATAATGCGAACGGCACCATAACCGCCACGGGCACACATAATGGCTTTTATTGTCGGGTCGTTAATCATCTGTTGAAAGTCTTTTGTTCTTTCTTCATCTGTTCCTCCAAAGCTGAAATCTCTCTTTCCGATAGTGGTGCCGATTTTTACATTGAAGCCCCAGTCCTGCATTTGCCTGATAGCAGGTGTCAATTCTTCCTGGGTGATATAGCCTGCCGGAGAGGTAATGCCTATTGTGTCGCCTTTTTTCAGGGCTGGGGGAATAGTCATCCCTTGCTGAAAACTTTCCGGCACAGCGGGAGTAGCCGCCGGTAAGAGTACGCCCCCTGAAAGAACGGATAGAAATTGTTTGCGTTTCATATGAATATAAATCACCAGTATTATTATAAAAATGGGTTGACCTCAGCCAACCCATCAAAGTAGTATCTTTTCAGTAAGGATTACTTAGCTCTTACATTAACAGATATCCGGCGATTCTTCTTTTTGTTTTCTTCAGTATCGTTAGGTGCTACAAAATGGTTGGGACCATATCCCTCACCCGGAACCAGTTGGTTGGGAGCTGTCGGTTTCAGCTTGTCGGTAACTGCGTCTGCCCGCTGCTGAGAGAGTGTTACATTGGCTACCGAATCTCCGGTATTATCGGTATAGCCACCAATCTTGATATTCACTTTAGGGTATGCCTTTAAAATAGCTGCTATGTTTTGCACCTGCTTTTCAGAGGCAGCAGAAATAATGGCACTACCGGTTTCAAAATTCAGGTCATCAAAATCGAACCACCTATCTTTTGAAACAGCTTCTGAAGAATGCAGGTAAGCGACCAATTGATCTTCAATACCGCCTTTATATGCTTCAAGCTCCACACCGTCAGGCAACTTCACTTTTAGTGATTCACGTACTGGCGTTGACGATGGCACCGCGTCCTGGGTCGTATGTTCTGTATGTATTTCTTTCTTAGCGCCCTCTTCTTCATGATAACTTCCGCATCCTTTCACCATATATAAGATCAGTAAAAAGACTATAACTGCCGAGAACCCGGGATAGAACCATGATGTAGCTTTTGTTTCTTCGTGATGTGTGTGTGAAGACATAAGTCGATTTTTTTAAATACAGTAAACGGCTGCAAAATACTAAAAACTATCACTCCAACCGATGCGAAAAAATCATTTTAGAATTTTAGACCATATCAACCCCCTAAGTGTTTTCTTAGATAAATAAAAAAAATATCGCATAATCATTAGAGTTTATTAATAAGATTTATTAATATTGTTAAGTACATTCATATTTACTCTTTGCATTTTTCGAATGCGCCTTACAGAAACTCACCCACAAACAATTCTATTTAATAGTTTTTTACGCTAAAACCTTATCTGATGCACTCGTATGCGCCAACGGAAAAAAAGATTACGATTCTCATTGTCGATGATCACAAGCTTATCAGAGATACATGGTCGTATATACTGAACAGTGATTCCCGCTTTGAGGTAATTGCTGAAACAGACAATGGCAAAGAAGCTATTCAGCTTTCTGAAAGAAGTCATCCAGACATTATTCTCATGGATATCAACATGAGTCCGATGAATGGCTTTGAAGCCACGAAAGAAATAAGAAAAATATCCCAGGATTCAAAAATAATTGGGGTTTCGATGCATTCTCAGCCCGCCTATGCTAAGAAAATGCTTCAAATGGGTGCGGTTGGATACGTTACAAAAAACTCATCTAAAGAAGAAATGATCAGTGCGATTTGCGAGGTAGCAGATGGCAACAAGTACATTTGCGATGAGGTAAAGTCTATTCTCTCTGAACAGATTCTGGAAGACAACCGCCAGCCGGATATCAACCTTCTGTCACAACGAGAGGTGGAAATTATTGACCTTATCAAACAGGGACAGTCCTCCAGGGAGATCGCCGCAGAGTTAAACATTACCCTGAAAACAGTGGAGGTACATCGCCACAATATTCTGAAAAAATTGAATTTAAAGAATACTGCATCTCTTGTAAACTTTATCAACAATGCGGGGATAGGGTAAATACTGCGTCAAATAACTTAGCTTGCGGGTACTAATTAAGTATCGGGCATATGTCAACACTTTCTGTAACTGTAATACAAACTCCGCTTTTTTGGGAAGACAAAAAAGCCAACCTACAGATGCTGGAGAAAAAAATCGAGTCAGTATCGAATACGGAGATTATTGTGTTGCCGGAAATGTTCAGTACAGGCTTCAGTATGCAACCCGAATCGCTTGCGGAAACTATGGACGGCGATACCATGCAGTGGATGAAAAAAATTGCCGCTAAACGACGGGTTATTCTTACCGGCAGTATTATTATTTCCGAAAATGGACACTATTACAATCGTCTCATCTGGATGCTTCCCAATGGTACTTTCGGTTTCTACGATAAACGCCATTTGTTCTCTTTTGCAGGGGAGGACAAGCGCTATACACCCGGCAACAAGCGTTTAATTGCCTCAGTAAAAGGATGGAAAATAAACCCACAGGTCTGTTATGACCTGCGGTTTCCTGTATGGGCAAGACAGTCTCCCCACGATGAACCCGAATACGACCTGTTAATATATGTTGCCAATTGGCCGCAGAGGCGAAACCTGGCCTGGAAAACATTGTTGCAGGCCCGTGCTATAGAAAATCAATGTTATGTAGTGGGGGTGAACCGAATCGGAGATGATGCCGATAGTATCTACCACAGCGGAGACTCAATGATTATTGATCCCTTAGGCAACCTGTTGTACCACAAGGAAGAGATAGCGGATATACATACTGCCACCCTGGACAAGAAAGTGTTAGAGGAAATACGGCAAAAGTTTCCATTTTGGAAAGACGGAGATCATTTTCTATTAGAAGGATAAAAAGAATTGTATGCAAAACAAAACCGTTTATACCAACGGTGTTATTTATACCGGATTGGATGTACTTACAGGAAAAGCAATCGTTGTGGAAGACAACATCATCCGGACGATCGTGCATACGGAGGCCGTCAAACAATCGGATACAGTATACGACCTGCATGGGATGAACATTGCTCCGGCGTTTATAGATCTTCAGATTTACGGAGCCAACAATCAATTGTTTTCTGCCAATCCTACAGTAGAGTCCATAGCGGAAACCTATCAATATTGTCTTGCGGGAGGCTGCTCCCAATTTATGATCACAATGGCTACTAACAGCATCGAAGTATTCCTGGAGGGCATGGAAGCGGTACGTGCATATTGGCAACAGGGAGGCAAAGGCTTATTGGGTCTACACCTGGAGGGACCCTATATGAACCCGGCAAAAAAAGGAGCCCATATCGAAAAATACATAAAGAAGCCTACCATGTCGGAGGTTTCGATGCTGCTGGAAAAAGGAAAAGATGTTTTCAAAATGATAACACTGGCCCCGGAAATGTGTGATGACGCGATCATTCGCTTGCTTGTTGCCAATGGTATTATAGTTTCCGCAGGGCATAGTAACGCTACCTACGCCGAAGCACAAAAAGGATTTGCAGCTGGTATTCCTGCCGCTACTCACCTGTTCAACGCCATGTCTCCGTTTCAAAGTAGAGAGCCAGGAATGGTGGGAGCTATTTATAACAATCCCGGTATCAAATGCAGCGTGGTTGCCGACGGGGTACATGTGGATTTTGTATCCTTAAAAATCAGTAAGCAGATAATGGGCAACAGGCTTTTTTTTATTACCGATGCAGTTACCAACTGTAGCGAGGGCGGATACCAGCACGTTTTTAAGGAAGACAGGTATACACTTCCCGACGGTACACTATCGGGCTCCGCTCTTACGATGATGCAATCCGTTAAAAACGGCGTCACCAAAGCAAATATATCGTTGGAGGAAGCGTTAAGAATGGCAACAGTTTACCCCGCGGAGCTCCTGAAATCAGATATACCCTACGGAAAAATTGCACCGGGCTACGCAGCGGAATTTGTTGTGTTTGACAATGCACTGACCGTACAAAAGATGGTTGTTAGCTAAAACGACAGCGCATGAATGAAACATGCCGTATCCTCTCTTTTAGTTAATGAATAATTTTCGAATGTTTTCTTGTGTCCTTCATAAAGCTGTAGACCATCAGTGAAATAAAAATGCAGATAGTAACATACCAGTAAAACCAACTTTCATTGCCCTGCTGTTTAAACCAAAGAGCTACAAACTCGGCGGTACCTCCAAAAATAGCGGTCGTCAGGGCATAGGGTAAACCTACGCCCAACGCTCTTATCTCTGAGGGAAACAGCTCTGCTTTCACCACGGCATTGATGGAGGTATACCCACTTACAATCGTCAATCCACACATGATAAGCAGAAATGCCCCGCCCATTGTAGCTTCCTGGCTGATGGCAGTCAACAAAGGAACCGTGCATAACACGCCTAACACACCGAAACCAATCAGCAATGGCTTTCTGCCAATTTTGTCAGACAAGAGTCCAAACAGCGGTTGTAACAACGCAAAAAACAACAGGCTGAAAAATGAAATAGTAGTACTCTGATCGATTGTGAGTTTTACGGTGTTGACAAGAAATTTCTGCATGTAAATAGAATAGGTGTAGAAGGCAATGGTGCCGCCTAGTGTCAAGCCAATGACAGTAATAATGGCTTTAGGATATTTCAACAATTCTTTTACACTTCCTTTGTTTTCCTTTTGCAGGTTTTCTACCGTAAACGAGGTGGTTTCATCAAGATTGCGGCGTATATATAGTGCCACCACAGCCAGCAAAGCCCCAATGATGAAGGGAATACGCCATCCCCAGGCATAAAGTTGTTCTTCTGTCAGCAGCACTTTTTGTAAAAAAAGCTGAATGCCCAATGCCACCAATTGTCCGCCGATAAGGGTTACGTACTGAAAGCTGGAATAGAACCCCCTGCGGTTGGGAGTCGCCATCTCACTGAGATAAGTGGCCGAAGTTCCGTATTCACCGCCAACACTAAGTCCTTGCAACATCCTGGCCAGGAACAAAAAAACCGGTGCCAGGATGCCGATGGTAGCATAGGTAGGTGTACAGGCAATCAAAAGTGAGCCAAACGACATCAGCAAAATAGACAGCGTCATTGCTTTTTTTCTTCCCACTTTATCGGCAATGCTTCCAAACAACCATCCACCTATAGGACGCATTAAAAAGCCCACAGCAAAAATGCCCGCCGCATTCAGTAATTGCGCGGTTCTATCACTGTTGGGAAAAAACATCGGAGAAAAGTATAAGGCAAATGCCGAATAGCAATACCAGTCGTACCATTCTACCAGGTTGCCGATAGACCCGCCCGTGATCGCTTTTATCCTTTTCTTAACGTCGTATTGCATATTTGAAAAAAATGTATTTAAAGATAATTAAGATGAAAATAAGTTACGAAGTATAGGGTTTACTAAAATACTTATCGGTTATTCCATGAAGGTAGTTTGGGTGATAATACTTTGATTTTTTAGTTTAAAAAACATTCTTTATAATTGTAATATGAGCCATTTACAAGATATTGTTGATGACATCAGACGAGAAAAATGTGTTCTTATTATTGGAGCGGATCTTATCGATCTGGGGCATAAAAGTTTCTTTGAAACAATGTGTCAGGATATTGTTTCAGACAGCAGCCCTCAAAATTATCAGTGTAAATTATCATAAATCCGGAGCTAATTTCTGGCACCCAAATTTCAACAAAAGAGGCTGTATCCAAAAAGATACAACCTCTGCAATTAATTACTACAGGCCTATAAGCCGGATTCTGTCGAGTGCTATCATTTATCTTGCTTTTCCATTACTGAAAAAGTCTATCTGCTTACCCTCCCCAACAGCTTGCGCATTCCAACGGGCCGTCGGAAATTTGGGGTATACATAGCATTTCAGCACACAAGGTTTACCCATATTGTTGGTTACTCAACAATATTGTGAGCTCTTACCTCACATTTTCACCCTTATCCCGCTTTAAGGCAAGACGGTAATTTTCTGTGGCACTTTCTTCACGTCATTAGAACGTGACCGGCCGTTAACCGGTATGCTGCCCTTTGCTGTCCGGACTTTCCTCGTTTCGCCTGAGCGAACCGCGATAGCATAGCCTGCAGCAGTACAAAATTAAGCTAATCAATTCAACTAGACGCTTCGTTGTATATGCGGCTGATGGCGTCTTTAAATTTCTCCATAATCACCTTACGACGCAGGCTCAGCTTAGGGGTTACTTCACCTGTTTCTACCGTCCATTCTGCGGGAAGAAGCTCAAACTTTTTCACCTGCTCTACATGATTAAAGAACTTATTCAACTCATCGATAATTCCTTTATAAAATTCCCTGACTTTTGGATTCTCAATCATTGCTTTATTGTCAACGCCGGAGATGCCATTCGCCTCGCACCATGGTTTCAGATTGGCAAACGAAGGGACAATCAATGCACCTACAAATTTTTGATCCGCACCCACCACCATCACTTGCTCTATATACCTGGACTCCTTCAATTTGTTTTCGATAGCCGAAGGTGCCACATACTTACCACCACTGGTTTTAAACAATTCTTTCTTTCTATCGGTAATTCGCAAAAATGTATTATCCTCAAATACGCCAATATCACCGGTATGCAACCAGCCATCAATAATAGTTTCCGCCGTGAGATCCGGGCGTTTATAGTAACCCACCATCATGGAAGGTCCCTTTACACATATTTCGCCGTCTTCCATCAACTTTACTTCCACACCTTTAATTGGCGGACCCACAGTACCGAGTTTCATCATTCCTTTCGCCATTCTATTCACCGATATTACCGGAGAGTTTTCCGTAGGTCCGTATCCTTCGTATAGTGGAATCTGAGCAGCGTTAAAAATTCTCAACAATCTTTCCTGGCAGGCTGCGCCCCCTGTGATGACATATTTAATATTGCCCCCGAGCGCTTCTCTCCATTTATTGAATATGAGTTTATTGGCCAGCCACAATTGCATGTTATATGAAAATCCACGGCTTTCAAGGTTGTCATATTTCTTGCCGAGATTTACGGCCCAGAAAAATAATTGTTTTTTAATGCCCGTTAAGGCAGCTCCTTTGGCCATAATCTTTTCATACACTTTCTCCAACAATCGCGGTACAGTAGCAAATACGTCCGGTTTTACTTCCTGCAGGTTGGCTCCTATGGTCTCCAGGCTTTCGGCATAATAAATCCCAATGCCACTGAAGAGATAGATATAACTGATCATCTTTTCGAAGATGTGATTCAGGGGTAGAAAACTCAGTGCCTTTGCGGTAGGCTTATCTTCAAATGGAAAGCTTTCTTTCGAAAGCAAAGCATTCTGAACAATATTATTATGACTCAGCATAACCCCTTTGGGAGTGCCGGTGGTACCAGATGTATAGATAATAGTAGCCAGGTCTTCTTTCCTGATTCGCTGCTTAACAGCTTCTACATCCGCCAATCCTTCATCGGTAGACATGCTTAAAACCTCCGACCAGTGGCGCACACCCTCCACTTTATTAAATGAAAAAATCTCTTTCAGCGTTGGAACTTTTGGTTGTACGCTCTTAATTTTTTCATATAAGTCTTCGCTGCTTACAAATACATATTTTACCTCTGCATCGTTGAAAATAAACTCAATCTCCAGTGGGTTGGTGGTGGGATAAATTGGTACAAGAATGGCACCACTTTGCTGCACTGCGAGGTCAGTCATCAACCACTCCGGCCGATTATTAGAAATAATGGCAATTTTATCCCTTTGCTCCGTCGTCATATCATTTTCTGATACACCTAATGCACGGAGTCCTGCGGCAAGTTGCATAGAAGTCTGTTTAACTTCTTCTGTACTATATGTGCGCCATTGACCATTTTCCTTGGCAGCCAACATATCCTTTTTGGGAAATTTGGTTAATTGCAATTCAATACAGTCAAACAGTCTGTGGGGTTGCGTCATAGCGATCGTTATTTGTGTATCCCCTTAAATTAAGGCAAAAATGGGTTACAGAAAAGAGAATACTTATTTATTTTGATAATATTGATCTTTGGGTAATTTGAATACCCTTCCCCGTTGGAAGTTGTTAAAATGATCGTAGGCGTCTTTATTGTTTGCCACCCATTGTTGATATGCATCCGGGTTTACACCCGAAGAAAAAATCCATTCGTTGTATGCATCAAACATGCCGGACTCCAGCAGTTGTTTTTGGTAATCAAATAACCGGAAAGGAAAAGTGGAAGCATAGTTTTTATACCAATAGGCAAGGAAACCCGCTCTCACTTTAATGATGTTCTCTATAGCAATACCACCGGACAACTCAGCAGACTGAGTGTTCATACTTGTGAGGAACGCTTTTTCAAATGCAGTTTGCTTTTTTTCATCAAAATCTTTTAAAAGATTTGTTGTTAAAAAAAGCTTTTCGTATCCCTCTGCCAACAGGTTTTTAATTTCTGCTGTGCGTTTGGTGTAACTTTCAAGGTTTACAAAAACCTCTCCGTAAATAACGCTCCATACTTTGTCTGTGGTAAAATAATAATATCGGGAAGCATTATAATAGTTACCTGGAAAATTAGGATCAGCTTTTATTCCTTTTTGCCATTCGTAGATAGCATTCAGGTCTTTTTTTTGCCAAAGCAACTCCCCATACTCGCTGTACAGGGCACCGCTTAACGGATATTTTTTCAGCCCTTTCTGATATACTTTCGTTCCGTTTTTTATATCGTCTATCGCACGGTAAATAGTACCTGCTATCTGGAAACTCTGTACATCAGATTGATCACTTTCTATTGCGGGCTTGATGGCTTCGAGGGCATTTTTATAATCGTGTTGGAGATAATAGGCATAGGCTATGTCATTTCTGATGCCAACATTCTCAGGACTTTGTTGCAGAGCCCTCTTAAACAAAAACAAAGCATTCTTCCAATCGCCGACACGCATATATTCCCGTCCCTTCTGGTGCAATGTGTCTGTTTGTGTGATGCCCTGCAAGGGAAGATAACCGATCAGGAATACTGTTAAGAGGAGTTTCATCCCGTAAAGTTATAGTAAGATTAGAAAGCGTGTTATAAAGTATGTTAAAATTAAATATTGAAAAGCAAAGAGGCTATACCGAAGTACAGCCTCTTTGCTTTTCAATATTGTTTGATGGAAATCCTTATCCTTTGGGTTCCAGTAATTTGAAGAATTGATCCAATTGAGGTAATATCACGATACGGGTTCTGCGGTTGGTTGCCCTTCCTGCAGCCGTATTGTTATCAGACAAAGGAACATATTCGCCACGTCCTGCCGCAATAACTTTAGCAGGATCTAACCCATATTGTTTTTGCAGAATACGTGCAACGGCGGTAGAGCGTTTTACACTCAAGTCCCAGTTGTCCAACAAAACACCTTTGCTGTATTTTACGTTGTCTGTATGGCCTTCTACCATAAACTCTACCTCAGACTGATTTTTCAACACCTGAGCGACTTTACCCAATACTTCTTTTGCTCTGTCCGTTACATCATAACTTCCGCTTCTAAACAACAGTTTGTCAGAAATATCGATAAATACTACTCCTTTATCTACTTTGATATTGATGTCCTGATCGTCGAGGTTGCCAATAGCTCCTTTCAGATTCATAACCAACGCCATATTTAAAGAGTCTTTACGAGCCAATGAAGCTTGTAAATCCTGAATGTAAGCGTCTTTTGCACCTAAGTTATCCAAAGACTTTTTAATACTTTCAGCCTGGGCAGAAGAAATAACAGACAAATCTTCCAGTTGTTTGAGCGCTGTCGTATTGTTTTGTTTTAAGAAGGCGATTTGTTTGTTCAGGTCTTCTAATTCTTTAGCATAAGCTGCGTTTCTTCTTGCATTTTCTGCTTTATCATCTTCGCAGATTTTGAAATCTCCCTGCAGTTTACCATGAGCCTGGTTAAGAGAATCCAATTGTGCCTGAGCAGTCTTTAATTTTTTTTTGCTCACGCAGGAAAACAAAATTGTAGGGGCAAGAGCCAAGAGTAAAAAGTACTTCAATTTCATTTGGAATTGTTTTAAGGAATATTGGGAGTAAAGATATAGCATTGAGAATGATTAAACTACTAATGCCTTCAAAAATTGTAGCAAAGACGCCAATTTTAATGAAAAAGGGAAAGAATACAGATCTTTCCCTTTTTTAAAAGACGTTTTTCAAGTGTTTATCCCCTGCCGGGACGACTTTCGCCAGCAGATCTGCCTGAAGACCGGGGAGCAGATGACCTTTCTACCCGTTGACTCGGTGCCGATTGAATAGATCTCTGTACCGGCTGTTGTTGGCGGGGTTGAACCGATCTTTGCACTGGTTGCTGCTGCCTGGGCTCCACTGTTCTTTGAGTCGGTTGCTGCGCAGGTTGTCTTACAGACGAATTTCTATCAATTGTTCTCGGGCTTGTCGGGCGCTCTGTATTGTTTTGTCTTTGTGGCGTATTATCTGCAAACTGCCTCGTAGTACGGGATTCATTGGTTCGGGGGCTTACCCTGCCAGAGGTTGATTCTCTGTTTATGTTGCCGCTGCCCCGATTCTCAAAGTTTCTACCAGGTCTGTTCGTATTTGCATTGCCTTCTCTACGCACACCATTACTGCTTCTGGGCGATAGTCCGCCGTTGCGGCTTACGGAAGGGCGGCTGTCATTTACTGCAGTGCTTCTACCGGAGGGTCTTGTGTTGGCAAAACGTCTTACCGGCGTATTGGCACTTCTGGTATACACCCTATTGTCTCTTGTACCTACTATTCCACTTCTGTTGTTATAAATATTGTTATTCCGATAGATATTAACATTATTAATGATAACTGTATTTCCGCGATAATGGTTACCAAAGTATCCATAACGATAACCACCATAATAAGGAGTCCAGCAATAGGCGGGTCTGTATATGGAAGGTCCCCACCAGCCATAACCCCACGAATTGTGGTAAGGATGCCAACCTCTGTTGAACCACCCTACATTATAGTTAAAGCCAAAGCCCCAGCCTGTCCAGGGACTATAGTGCATATTGAATCCCCATGTAAAGGGACGGGCATAATAGTGGCTGCCAAACCAGGGACGATAATGGTAACCGGTACCATATACCACCGTTGGACCATACACGTAGGCATTCAGATAGCCGGGGGTATATCCCATGTATACATAGTCGGGAGTTACATCATAGATATGTACATATTTCATTCCATATACCGGGTACCTGGCCGGGATCATTCCTACATTATAAGGCCGGTTCACACTCACTACCCAGGGACCCATTGGATTGTAGGACTGAAACCATACACCATTGTCTACTGCATAGTAAGCATTTCTCCACCTCAGTACCTGCCCGTTTGTATTTATAGCATAGGCCATATCGGTGCCATCAATGTCTTCAAACTGGGGGTTGCCATCGTACTCCACATTTGCAGACGCATTATTCCTGTCCACTTTAGCCGTTTGAGGAACCTGTGCATTTTTAACTGCATCTTTGGCTGCAATCGTACCGGCCACACTCACCAACACATTATCTTTCGGCGATCCATCGGGTATTTTTGCAAAATCAGCAGGCAAACGGTCTGCATCGATAAACTGCCATTTCCCTTTTAAAGAAGATGAACGATACCAACGCCCGGAAAGCAGTACATAATATTGCTGACCGGATACATCCATAAAGATATCGTTATCAGAGTTTTTTATGAACAACAGGTTAGTAGGCTGCATTGGGACAAATTCCGGCTCTCCATTTGACTGAAGCAATTCGGCAGGCTCAGTACTCACTATAATATTAGAAATAACATACTCCGTTTCCTCCTGGTCTACATTCTTTTCTTTGTTTGATTGAATGATTTCAGCCTCTATAGAGGACAGTGCTGATGGTACGTTAGTGGTAATAGCATACGGGCCGGTAGCCGCTTTGGCAGTGTACCAGTGTTTACCACCATACAGATAAAACTGTCCATTGCTTTTAAGAATGTTAAAAGGAGTATTCACCACAGACTCCACATTCCATTTACTGTTTTTCTGCAGTTTGGGCGCACCATCAATTACTACCAATAGAGAGGGCTTGTCTGCATAAATTATTTTAGGTGGATTGTTATTATAACCGGCAGTCAGCTTTTGCTGTTCCTGATTTTGTTGCAACAACCCATTTACATCCTTTTCGGCCAACACCAGGTTCCAATTATTCATACCGCTCTTCAGTGCATCCTGCAAAAAAGAAGCTCTGCTGGCATTGTCTTCGTCCGGGAGTTTGATGTCCGTGACATTCACATTATCGAAAAACACTTCATTGCCCTGGGACTTTGCGCCGGCACTAATCCAGATCATGCCAAAAACCGGGTCACTCTTGCCCCTTTCGGTTACCGAAATGGCGGCATTTGCCTGCATTATGCCATTGGCATATGCCTCGGGTTGCCATTGATATACTTTTATGAGATCGCCTTCAGAAGTGGTTACGGTTTTGGGCCATTCACTCTGCGACATACCATCAAAAGCCGATATTGTGCTGAAAACCAGCGCCAGTATGAGGGTGTAAACAGCTTTCATAATTGTAAGTTTTATGTGATGCTTATTTGACTATAGGAACAATCGTTCGTTTAATCCCAATTTAGTAAAATGATAGATATTGAGCCCCCGTTAGCTGTTAATTTTTAGCTATAACGCCCGTCAATTATCCTTTGTTATTTCTACAATAACGTCATTGGATGAAAAAGGTTACACTATCGGATGTTAAACATTTGAAGAAGACAAAACTCAGGATTCGGCAGTTTCAAACTGCATATCGTTCAACTTTTTATACAATCCATTCTGTAATATCAATTCGGCATGGGTACCTTCTTCTACTATGGTGCCCTGATCTACTACAACTATTTTATCTGCATTTCGGATAGTAGACAAGCGATGAGCGATAATAAAGGAGGTTCGGTTCTCCATCAGATTATCCAGGGCCTCCTGCACCAACTGCTCACTTTCACTATCCAGTGACGACGTGGCTTCATCCAATACCAAAATGGCCGGGTCTTTCAAAATTGCCCGGGCAATCGCTATCCGCTGCTTTTGTCCACCGCTTAGCTGTATGCCTCTCTCCCCAACCAGTGTTTCATATTTTTCGGGAAAACTGTTTATGAATCCTGCAGCATTTGCCTTTTGAGCCGCAGCTGCTATTTCTTCATCAGAAGCTCCCGGTTTTCCATAAGCGATATTTTCCCTGATGCTGCCGCCGAATAATTGCACCTCCTGAGGCACGAGCGCCATTTGCATACGAAGCTGGGTTAACGGGAAGCTTGCTGCAGGCCTTTCATCAAAAAAAATCTGTCCGGTTTGTGGATGATAAAACTGCAACAGCATACTGGCGATGGTTGATTTACCAGCACCACTGGGACCGACAATGGCCACGCTTTCACCGTTTCTTACAGACAGTGATATATTTTTCAATACCTGTATGTCTTTTCTGGAGGGATAACTAAAACTTATATTTTCAAAACGTACGTTGCCTTGTATATGATAATTGATGTCTTTCCCGGTTTGGACAAGCGCTACAGGCTCTCCTTCTTCTCTCAGGATTTCGCGCACAGCCTTGGTGGCTCCCAGTGTTTTTTGCAACTGGCTAAACATGTCAGCAAAACCCGCAAACGTTCCGCCTACAAATCCTGAAAAAACGACAAACATTACCAGGGAGCCGAAACTGAGCTCGCCGGTTTGGATCATCCGGGCTCCATACCATATTACAAAAGCCACCGCTCCAAATACACTAAAGATCATAAAGGAAATAAATGCGCCGCGATACCGTGCATTGGAAATAGAAAGGGTTACAGAAGCGCCGATACTTTTTACAAACCGGCCGATTTCCAGAAATTCGTTGGTGAATGCTTTTACAACAGTAATGCCCTGGAAAGTTTCGTTGACAATGGTGCCGCTTTCGGCTAACTGGTCCTGTACTTTTGATGCAAGTTTACGAATGCGTTTCCCAAATACCACCGCCAAAATAGCAATGACGGGCACTACCGATAACATTACCAATGCCAATTTTGCTTGTATCCAGAAAATGAATACGAGCCCTATTAATAGTGTGAAAATACCTCTTAAAAATTCTGCCAGTGTAAAAGAAACCGCCTCCTGTATTTGTGCCAGATCGGAAGCCAGTCGGTTACTTAAATCGCCTACTCTTCTTTCTGCATAAAAAGCCATGGGCATAATTAGCAGCCTGGAGTACACATCTTTGCGCATATCTGCCAACGATTTTTCGCCCACATAGGTCAGCAGGTAGACCCGCATATAGGAAAAAAAAGTCTGTACGGTCAATTGCAGAAAAATCAACAACAGTGTGGTGTTAAGACTCCAATGAATATCATTGAGATTGAAACCAAAGGCTGAAACACCTGCACCAGGACTAATTGAAGAACTATTGCCGGGAGCAGCCGCATCAATCATTTTTCCAAGAAAAAGTGGAAACAAACTGGTGGTGAAAGCAGACAACGCAATAAAAATGAGACTGGCGATAAAACGGCCCCTGTAGGGCTTCAGGTAAGAAAAAAGAACCAGCGCGTCTCTCAGATTTTCCTTGTTGATTTTTTCCTTCGGTGATCCCTTACCGTTATCATTCTTCGCCATAGAGCTTTAGTAGGTTTATTTGAAATTCAGTTACCGGCAATGAATCATTGATACAGTTCCAGTAAACCATCTGGCAATATTACATACACTTTTTTCTGTTTGTTGTCTACTTTCTGTAAAGTTTCTGTATGCAAAGGAATCAGTGCCTCATTTCCATTAATAATTACTTTACAAAGCAACTGGTGTGGTTGCTCTATTACTTCCGATATCACACCGATGGGTGTACTACCATCAATCATGGTATATCCTAATAATTGAATAGGCGCTGATTTGGATACCAATTTCTGAAAGTCTTTTTCCAATAACCAGACTTCTTTTTGCAGAAGTTTAGCCGCCTGCTCCCGGGTGGAGACGTTTTCCAGTTTTACCAATACATCTTTTTCGTTTTTTGCTTTGGCTGATGTTACAAAAAACGGAATGGGTTTATCTTTGGTTTCCTCAACAAAAATGGCAGCAACATCTTTTAATGTGGTTTTCTTGCCTAGGCTATGCGTGATGATCATTTCACCTGCCACGCCAAATACAGATACAATTTTCCCGATATTGAAATATTCGCTCACTATATTGTTATTTGATCAACGTAGCTGGGAAATCGGTAACCTTTTCACAACATACCTGTTCCATTACCTGTTTGAGTTGTGTTTTAAACATACCCATCGTATGGTCTCCACCTTGTTTCCCCAAAGCGGCTACTCCATACATAAACGGACGACCCATGAACGTGAAATCTGCACCACAAGCGAGTGAACGCCCGATATCCGGGCCAGAACGCAGTCCGCTATCGATCATTACTTTCAGCTTGCTGCCAAATTTATCAGCCAGCCCTTTTAATGGTTTGATGGTCGATTCTCCGGCATCAATCTGACGGCCGCCGTGATTGGAAACAATGATTCCATCGGCCCCAATCTTCACACTCAGTTCCGCATCTTCCTCACTCACTACCCCTTTGATCACCAGCTTTCCCTTCCACTTGTCGCGAATGGCCGCCACCTTATCTACATCCACTCTGCCGGTAAACGTAGCATTCATGAATTTTCCCAGTTGCTTAATATCCAGTCCCTTTTCCATATAAGGCTTCAGGGTGGCAAAAGAGGGAATGCCTACCCGCAAAGTTTCTAAAGCCCATACAGGGTGTAATGTTGCCTGTAAAAAATTCTTTATATTGTTTTTAGGAGGCATGGATAACCCCGCTTTTATTTCCCTGTAACGAAGTCCGAAGGATGGAACATCCACCAATACTACCAGCACCGGGCAATTCACTGCTTCCAGCCGGCGAAGTATATCGTCCCGCAATTCATTTTTGGTAGGATGATACAACTGAAACCAGAGTTTTCCTTCGGTGAGTTCTGCAATGCGTTCTATGGAACTGGTAGACACCGTACTAAGGGTGTAGGGAATATTATGTTTTAATGCTGCTTTTGCTAAAATTTCTGGTGCATTGGGCCACATGAGTCCCTGCAATCCAATGGGTGATATTCCAAACGGAGCATCATATACATGTCCGAATAATTCGGTTCTCATGTCCACCCCGTTATGTTTTTTCATGTATTGGGGCATCAGTAATACATCGCGAAAATCGGCCTCATTTCGCCATAAATTTATTTCTTCATTACATCCCCCTTCCAGGTAATCAAAGGCAAATTTGGGGATTCTGGACTTAGCCTTTTTTTTCAGATGGGCAACCGATGGATACTGGCTGTTGTATGCGAATAAATTGGTACTCATGTAAGTAAAATATTTCTATGGCAAATATAAGTGTTGGGTTTTCTTTGACCGTCCTGTACAATTTGCATTGCGTTATGACCAAAAGTGGCACAAAATACTTAAAAGATCAGTTGGGATAGAAATATTAAAGTAAATCCTTATTTTGATTCAGATCGAAACCATTATTGTAACTTCTACAGGCGTCTATTCTTTGTTTTTAAAACGGTTATGTTTTTGACGACGAAAAACGACAAAATTTATGGAACTATAATTTTTACTTTAGCAGGAGTAGCTTTCGCTTTTCTCTTCATTGAAGTTGTAATAACAATTTCTGACTTCAAAACGCGGTATGATTCCGAGAGGAAATCCATTGACAAGGTTTATGGCCTACATTCTTCTATCGCATCTTCTTATACATCTTTCCTATTTTTGCGTCCAAATTCTAAAATCAGCCTGCATTGCTGGATATGTAAAGATTCTGGATGAAAAAAGATGAACGCCCTATATTACTGTTGTCTCCCTCTTTAATGCACAAGCGTAGCCCGGCTGTAGAGATGTTGAAAGTGGCTAAAAAAGGCGACCAGATCAATTATTTCAGTGCAGTATTGGAAGCGTCGTTAATAAGAACGGCATTCAAAGATTTTCCAAAACCGGCGAGGGATATCCTGATGAACTGGAGTCTTGAGTCCTGGGACAGTTATATAACCGAGGTAAAAAAGCTGCATGCCATGCAGCGGGGTGATACGCCATTCGATGAGTACCTGGAGACACATATGTTACAGTTCTGGCATAAAACATTGGAATCGTTCAAGCCATTTTTCCCATTGGTAAAATGGTATCACCGAAAACCACTTCCGGGAAAAGACCGGTACCTCACCGCCGCATGCAGCTTTAGTAAGTTCAGACCGGCAATGTCTTTTGAAGTGGCTAAAAATGAAAAAGGATTACACCTGCTAACATTTTTTTCTATCAACGGTATTTCCTATCCGTTAGACAATTTCAGCCAGATATACTTCCTGCTGGAAAGCAGGAACGAATATTTTATTCTCACGTTTACTGATTACCGTACACTGCGCAAGTTGCAGCAATTTAACATGAGCCGGGTGGCGCATAACCCGGATTTGTTTATCCAGGAAATACTAACTGACCTTGAAAAAGAATATCCGGTAAACCGTCATGATTTTTTCCCTAAGAAAGAAGTGGACATACGGCCGGTAAACCGGGTTTTGCTAACAGAACTCAACAATGCCTTCCTGATGCTGACGCCACAATGGTTATACGATAGCAACCTGGCAGAAGGTCCCTGGAGAGAGTCTTTTGAGGTGTTAAAAGAAGGGGTAACCCATGTGATCCGGCGGAATGAAGAGGCAGAATCCGAATTTGTAAAAATGCTGGAAGCGTTGCATCCCAACTTTTCCAAACAACGCAACGGCTATTTTTATTTGTCTTTTGCTGATGCGCA
This sequence comes from uncultured Terrimonas sp., assembly GCA_964604365.1. Classification (GTDB taxonomy): domain Bacteria; phylum Bacteroidota; class Bacteroidia; order Chitinophagales; family Chitinophagaceae; genus Agriterribacter. The sequence goes on along the minus strand of CAZRYS010000038.1, from coordinate 26,280 downwards.
AAAGAAACAATGGTTTTTAAAAACCTATCACCAATTGCTGCAGATGGACATTGATGTAGCTGGTATGGATATGTTGTTGCATTTCCGGTATTCGCCGCATACGGCAGTTACCACTATGCAGTTATTGCAGGAGGATGACCACACGCTGGCATACAAAATGGAAGTCTTTTTTGGAAAAGAATTGTTACCGCTCAACTTACTACAGAAAACATTGATAGCAGGGCAGCGTGCCATAATGTTGAAAGATGGTTCGTTGGGTATATTGGGCGACGACTGGTTGCAACAATACGCAACCATCATTAAACACGGAAAAATAAAGCAAGATCAGATAGAGATCCTGCGTTGGATGGCCATCACCGATATGGCAGCAAAAGATATAAATACGGAGATGGGTAACACCATTCGTGCAGAATGGTGGGAAAACTGGAAACGCTGGCAAACAACAAACGACACATTATTTCCGCTGGCGGACAATATGCAGGCTTCCCTCAGGGCATACCAGCAAAAAGGCTACGATTGGATGTTGCTGCTACAGCAGGTGGGTGCGGGTGCCTGCCTGGCAGATGACATGGGGCTGGGTAAAACGTTGCAATCTATTTCAATGATCGCCCGTTATGTAGAACAATTTCCCCAATCAAAAAGCATTATCATTTGCCCGGCATCCTTGATGTATAACTGGCAACAGGAGCTACAGAAGTTTGCCCCTGGAATTACATCAGAAATTTATCATGGACCCAATCGAACGGCGGAGATACTTTTGGAGCCGGGTACACAGGTGCTGATAACCACCTATCATACCATGCGGTCGGATGCAGACCTGATAAGTGAGCAAACCTACGGGGTGGCTGTGATAGATGAAAGTCATAACATTAAAAATCCAACCACTCAGATCGCACAGGCGGCGATGAAATTACGGGCGGGATTCCGACTGGCACTGAGTGGTACACCGGTAGTCAACAATACATTTGACCTGTATTCCCAGTTAAATTTTGCGGTGCCTGGTTTATTTGGTACCCGGGAGTTTTTTAAGCGGGAATATGCCGACCCCATCGATTACCATCGTGACGAAGAAAAAATAAATGCGCTGAAAAAATTAACCGCCCCCTTTATCTTGCGGCGAACCAAAGAGCAGGTGGCGAAAGATTTACCGGAAAAAACAGAAACCGTGCTTTGGTGTAACATGACAGGACTACAACGGGAGGTATACGATGGCATACTGGAAAAAACCAGGAGCAGCATTTTCCTGGATATCAAAAGCAAAGGATTGGCAAAAGCCAAACTCAATATATTACAGGGGATGACCCGGCTTCGGCAGGCCTGTAGTTCACCGGAATTGTTACCCGCAGAAGACAGCCTGAGTTGTACCGATTCCGTAAAAGCAGATGTTTTGCTGGACGAACTACAAAACATCCTGGGCAAACATAAAGTACTGGTGTTTTCGCAATTCAGCTCCATGCTGGATATCCTGGCGGAAAAATGTACGGCTCAAGGCATTGCGTTTTATCATTTTGACGGACAAACGCCCCCGGCAAAAAGAGCAGAAATGGTGAAGGCATTTCAACAGGAAGACAGCCCTACCCACCTTTTCCTGATCAGCCTGAAAGCGGGCAATACCGGGCTTACGCTTACCGCAGCGGATTATGTTTTTCTTTTCGATCCGTGGTGGAATACTGCAGTGCAGGATCAGGCAATAGACCGGGCACATAGGATCGGACAAACAAAAAATGTATTTGCCTACAAAATGATTTGTAAGAATACCATCGAAGAAAAAATTATACACCTGCAACAAAAAAAGAAAAAATTATCTGAAGAACTGGTAGCTGCCGATGACGGTTTTATCAGCAAATTAACAGAAGAAGATGTGGCGTACCTTTTTGGATAATATAATCTCTGTAAATTAGCGATTATAATACCTCAAATTATGCTAACATCCATACACCCCAAATTGCCTATGCGCAACAAGGCAAAAACGACTCATTATTACATTGATCAATTAGGATTCAGCACGGTTGGCGGGGACTACGAGGACTACCTGATGATAAGAAAGGATCATGTAGAAATTCACTTCTTTCTGTTCGGAGAACTGGATCCTAAAGAAAATTACGGTCAGGTATATATCCGCACAGATGCGATAGGCGATTTTTACCAGTTATTACTCGACAAGAAGGTAAGCATTCATCCGAATGCACCGCTGCAGGATAAACCCTGGGGACAACGGGAGTTTTCCTTGCTGGATCCCGATAATAATTTGTTGACTTTTGGACAATCCTTGTAATAACGGTTTTTGTAGAGTCAAGCATAAATAGGGAAGAATTAAAATTGTTGTTATTACGAAATATTCGTAAGTTGTTGCAAAATTCGTAATAATGACAAAACTTACTCCGCAGGAGGAACAATTAATGATCGCTGTCTGGAAAACAGGCGAGGGTCACATAAAGGCTTTTATGGAGCAAATTGAAGACCCGGCTCCTTATACAACTATTGCTTCCACCATTAAAAACCTGGAAAAGAAGGGCTATGTGCAGGGTCGTCTTTTTGGCAATACCTATGTATATAAGCCCGCTGTTTCAGAAAATGATTACAAAAAGAAATTTATGGGCGGGGTGGTGAAGGATTATTTCAGCAATTCTTACAAAGAGTTAGTCAATTTTTTTGTTGACCAGAAGAAGTTGTCTGCCACTGAACTCAAGGAGATTGTGAAAATGATAGAGAAGGGAAGTAAAAAATAAGTTTCTGTTACGTAAATATTACCGCCATGCCCGGAATAACTGAATACATTATTAAACTCAATATCTGCCTTGCAGTAGTGTATCTTTTTTACCACTTTTTGCTGCGTCGACTAACCTTTTACAATTGGAACCGCTGGTACCTGCTCGGCTACACAGTGTTGAGTTTTATAATACCACTTGTTAATGTAATGCCTTCTTTGCAAAGGCAAAATCTCCATGAAACAGCCGTTATACAGTGGATTCCTGCCATCCATTTTGCAGGCGCCACACAAAACAACTTCCTGGAGACCCTTACGTTATGGGATTGGGCAGGCATTGCCATGATGCTCGGTGCTTTGGTATTGCTGATCAGATTGACAATCAGGCTCTATTCTTTATACCGGATAAAGGCAAACGCGCAATTGATATCCGGCGATGGCACCAAAATATACCAGTTAAACGAAAACATCACTCCCTTCTCATTCGGCAATGCTATTTTCATTAATACAGAATTGCATGATGGAGAGGAGTTAGAGGAGATCATTCGCCATGAGTTTGTACATATCAAACAGAAGCACACGATAGACATCATCTGGTGCGAATTGATGTGCATTATCAACTGGTTTAATCCTTTTGTATGGCTGTTGCGTCACAGTGTAAAACAGAACCTGGAATTTATTGCGGACGACAAGGTGCTGCAAAATGGCATTGACAAAACAACGTATCAATACCTGTTATTGAAGGTGGTAGGACATCCACAGTTTGCGTTTACCCATCACTTCAATTTTTCCGCTCTCAAAAAACGAATTGCTATGATGAACACGCTTAAAACTGCTAAAATACATCTTGCAAGATTTGCATTTTTGCTTCCTGTTGTAGCTGTATTGTTACTTTCCTTTAGAAATGAAAGTAACGCCAGTAAACCAACCGTCAGACATCCACCCACTAAAATCAGCAGCGAAGAAAAAGTCACCCCGTTTATCGCAGATACTTTACCAGGTGTAAAGCTAATACCTACTGAGCCCGCTATCGAAAAGAGGGACACTATTAAATTGGCTGGAGTACTTTCTTCTCCGGAAGAAAATACCCCCATTGCATTTTCAAGAACCGGTGAATATCGGGGGATTACCTTATCCCGGGTAATCGCATCCGACAACAAAATAGATACAATTTTGCCGGGAAAGATAGTAAGAACGAGCTTTTCGAATGACGTGATGTATATAGTGGATGGGGTTCCTGGCACGGCTGAGACGCTGTCAAGTCTCGATCCCAATAAAATAGAAAGCATCTCTGTTGCAAAAGGGCAGCACGCAGTTGCCCTTTACGGTCCGAATGCAGCAAAGGGAGTAATATCTATCATAACAAAGAAAGAAAGGCAAATAAAAGAGTTGTCCGTCACAGGAAATGGGCAGGTAGTAATAAAGGTAGGTGATGTAACGTTGTCTGCAGATTCTACGGCCTTTAATCCTATACAGGCACCTCCGTTAAATAATGCCAACCATGCAAAGGCGCAACAAGAACGTTTAGAGCGCTTACCTGATAATCTTTATTATATTCTGGATGGAGAGAAATCGAGCCGGAGAAAGGTGGATAAAATTAATTTTGGCGACATCGAAAGAATGGAGGTGCTGAATGAAAATGAAGCACGCCGGTTTTACGGAAAGAAGGGAAAAAATGGTGCAGTTGTAGTAACAACAAAACAGCGATAGTTTAAATTATTACTGAATCACCGTCAATTCTGTCCTGCGGTTTTGTAATTTTCCTGCTTCGGTAGTATTATCCGCTATGGGTTTTGTAGCACCAAATCCTTGTGATTGGAGCCGTTTAGCATCTACACCTTTGGATACAAAATAAGCAACGACAGCCTTCGCCCGGTTCTCCGACAACTTCAGGTTGGCATTGGCATCACCTGTATTATCCGTATGCCCGCCAATCAATATCGTGATAGCCGGGTTTTCCTGCAGCATTTTAACTACGCGGTTCAACTCCACCAACGATTCGGACTTCAATTCATATTGGTTGACATCAAAGAAAATATTGTTTAATACGATCGAAGCATTCTTTTCTATCGGTTGCAAACCGATATCGATGGTATAAGTGGAGTCTTCGGTATTTTTTTCCAGTAGGAAACTACGGGAGTAAAACAAATATCCTTTTCGGTTTACATTAAAGGCATAGTCCTTTCCTATCGGCAAGGTTATCAAATAATTTCCAGACTCGTCTGTCTGTACATTTAACAAGGTTTGTCCATTTTCGATGTCAGTGAGTTCTACTGAAGACGGAAGTCCGTTATTCGTTTTGTTATCATATACTTTCCCTTTTACCCATAACGTTTTATTAGGGCGAATGTCTTCTCTTAATTCAAAAGAATAGATGTCCAGCCCACCACGGGTATCGGCCCTGTCACTGGCATAATAGGCTGTTTTTCCATCAGCCGCTACTACAAGGCTTCCTTCGTTTTCAATGGTGTTTATCGGGTAGCCCAGGTTCGTTATCTCACCCCACCCGGTCCCTGCTCTTCTTTTTGCCAGAAACAAATCGTCGCCACCATATCCCGTATGTCCATTCGATGTAAAATACAATGTCTGGTTGTCAGCGTGCACAAAGGGACAACTTTCATCGCCAATGGTGTTAATTGCTTCACCAAGATTTTCCGGCTCACTCCACTGTCCATTTGGTAATTTTTTACATACGTAAATGTCTTTACCACCATAACCTCCCGGGCGATTGCTGGAAAAGTACAATTCTCTTTTATCTGGCGATAACGATGGAGCCGACTCCCAGAACTCTGTGTTAATAGGCTCTCCCAAATTTTCCGGTGTGCTCCATCCGCGTTTTGTTTTAATGGACATATACAGGTCACAACCGCCTAACCCTTCCGGAAAATTACAACCGGTAAAAACCAGCCATTCTCCGTCCTGCGATATATTTTGAGCACCTTCATTGAAATTGCTGTTGATGTCGCCATCCATTCCCCTGGCACGACTCCATCCACTTCCTGAGCGGTGACTTTCGAAAAAATCTTCGTTGTGTCCTCTTACTCTCCGGGTAAACACCAATGTATTGTTATCTACCGTAACAGACGGATAGTATTCCAAATCGGTACTATTGACGCTATCCCCAAGATTTTGTGGCGCAAACACATAGTTTTGAGCATGCTTTTTTTCGTAGTCAACAGCAAAATCAAAAGTTCTCTTTCTATATTCTCCGGCTTTTCGGCTGGGTTCATTTAAGGTAGGGCTGGCTAAAAACTCGGTAACGGCTGCAAGTGCCGCTTCAAATTTGCCCAATCCGGCAAGGTTGATCGCATAGGGTAATTTATAATCTTTGCTGTAGGCTAAATCAAGAGCGAATGCCTGCTCATAATTGAAAATGCATTTCTCGTAATTTTTCATTTCACCATATATCCCGGCCTTCGTCAGGTAGGCATCCACATATTTTTTATCGCGGGTAAGTGCCTGGTCCATCAGCTCCAACGCACCGGGATAATCACCATCTTGTGCTTTAATTAATCCACTGTTGTAGAGACTAACAGCTTTCTTATTTATTTTTTCAGGATTATAATGCTGCGCATAAGAAATATGAATCAGCAAACAGCAAAAACCAGTAATAAAAAAGCTTTTCATAATAATATATACCTGAAAATGAATAACGAAGCTATTTAATTTTTATTCCACCCTTCTGCAATAAAATGTTAATGGATATCCTATTTCCGGAATTCTAGCTTTACATTTGATAATCAATGGCTGAAAGCGCGTCGGTTTGAATTCGAAAAATATTATTGAGATGAAATCCACTATCAAGGTAATACGATACATCGTCGGTATTCTTTTTATTTTTTCCGGGCTGGTGAAAGCAAATGATCCGCTGGGACTCGCCTACAAAATGCAGGAGTTTTTCGAGGTTTGGGCTAAGTCCGGGTTTTTGCCAGGCTTTATGCATTGGTTAAATGACTATGCATTGGCATTCTCTCTCATAATGATCACTTTTGAGATTGTAGCCGGGGTAGCTGTATTAGTGGGATGGCGGATGAAATTGTTTAGCTGGCTCCTACTGATATTAATCCTTTTTTTTACGTTCCTCACCGCCTACGCATACCTGTCAGGAAAATTCAAAAGCTGTGGATGCTTTGGTGATTGTATTCCTATTACGCCTAAAGTATCCTTTATTAAGGATCTTATTCTTACCGTTCTTATCCTGATTATCTTCCGCTATCGACGAACGATAAAACCCGCCATGAGTCCGTTTATGAGTGGGGCTACTATAACAACAGCCACGCTTGCTACTATCTGGTTTCAATGGTATGTGATGAAACATTTGCCGGTGGCGGATTGCCTGCCGTTTAAGAAAGGAAATTCGATTAGTGAAGGAATGAAAATTCCTGCCGGTGCTATACCAGACAGCATGGTGGTAACTTTTGTATATGCAAAAGAGGGACAAAAAGTTGAATTTACAGCCGATAGCTTTCCAGATGATTTTGACGAAGATGTATATACATTTGAAAACAGGTACGATAAACTGGTAAGAAAAGGTAACGCCGAGCCGGCAATAAAGGATTTCTTACTAACAACACTGAGTGGAACGGACACTACCGACGCTATCCTTCAAAACGGAAGCCTGGTAGGATTATTATTCGTAAAGGATCAATTGCCAACAGGAGCATGGCTGGAGAATATGCAGGTATTATATACTAAGCTTCGTGAAAAGAATATTCCGTTTTACGCAGTAAGCAATAATATCGATGCGGTGGCTCCTCATTTTACCAATATGCCGGAAACAGGGATGTTGCGCAGTGATGTAGTACCCATTAAAACTGCGGCAAGGGCGAATCCAACATTCTATTTGCTGCACAATGGCACGATCTTAAACAAATGGAGTTATGCAGACTTGATGGATGCCGTGGGTTCGCTGGACAAATTGCCCTGAGTTCTTTTTCTCAGCCTCCTGGAGTAAGTATAATATCCAGCGAGTAAGCCCGTTATGGCGATGCCCGCACCAGTCGCAAGTTGAATTGATTTTTTCTGAAAAGAACCGGGACCTAATTTCGACAATGGACGAAGCGTACCCGCAGGTATTAATCTGTCCGCCCAAATTTTTACTGTGGCAGGAGCGTTATTCGTTACAATGCCTATTCCCGATGCCTGCAATAGAGGAATGTCTTCAACAGAAGATCCAACATAAATCATATCTTTTTCCGAAATGCCAACTTTAGAAGCAATGTATTGCAATATCCCGGATTTACAGTACCCGGAAGAAGGTAATTGCCTATAATAGGCAGGAATTTCTATTGCGCCAGTAGCAATGCTTTTGTCCATCACCAAACGATTGGCAAAGGCATAGTCAAAACCTATTTTGTTTTTGATATGATTGGCAATCACATCAAAGCCGTCGGATACCAGCGCGCACATATATCCACTATTTTTTAATTTTCTCACAGTCTCGCGAACATGATCTGCCAGCGGGATATCATCTGCTATAGATTGCAGTTTTGGTAAAGACCAGCCCTTCAGCAATGTAGCTACCTCCGCTGCATTCGCTGAATAAGTTGAGTCTGCATCTGGGTGGCACAATTTGTAGATTACTTTGTTATAATCATACTTCATTATAACGGAAATGTCCACAATAATAATTTTCCTGAGCTTTTGCAAGGACGCTCTTACCACACTCTCCATTTCATCGTTTATTACCCGTATATTAGAAAGTGTCTCCAAATTTCGGGTTGGAAGTGATTCTGCTTTTCGTAAAACTGTAGAAGATACCTGCCTTGCCATGCGGCCCAGCGCTTCCAGGTTTTGCATATCATTTCTGATGTACCCAATATTTACTTCCTTGATTCTTTGTTCGTAGTAAAAAGCGTCGATCAGTAATCCAATGTCTACGCCGTAATCATTTTCAAATTCCACCATTTCAAGAAAGCTTCGGCGAGCAGCAATCATTCCGCTAAGTGGTTGCTTAAACTTTTCCAGCTCTGGGAAAAAAATACTTAATAATGGTTTGGCAACCAATTGTGTCACCCTCCCGGCTTGTCGTTCGAATGTAGCTTTTACAAAATCTGCCTCGTCATTAAAAATAGCTTCCGTTAACAGGGCTACCACGTTTTTCGGGTACGTGAGTATATCGGCATCCAGGTACACAATCACGTCATACTTTGCCGCAAGCAAACCCTCTCGCATGGATACGCCTTTTCCACGCTGAGAACTCGTGATTACACGTACTCCTTCTTTTTGAGCAAGCTCTATCGTATTGTCATCCGAACTGTCATCTACCACAATAATTTCCATAGCTACTTCAGAGTGTATAATGCGTTTTATAACACCCTGGATTGTAGTAGCCTCGTTTAATGCAGAGATGACAACACTAACCATAGCTTTGAAAGTTGAAACTATTGTATTTCAAAATTCAGACCATAATTGTTCCTGCGTATGTTAATAATATTAATGAAACCCAGATTCGTTTAGAAGCGGTGTTCTTATCCCCTCAAATGATAAGCTTTGGGTTGCACAAAGGCCCGGATTCCCTGGTATGACAGCGTAGCACCCAACCCGGAACTTTTTCTACCCGACCATGGAAGTCCGGCACTCACCCGATCACAACAATTCCAGTAAACCGTTCCGGTGTTCATGTCCTTCATCACTTTTTCTGCCCGGTCGAAGTCTTTGGAGTATACCGCAGCGGTAAGTCCGTAAGGGGTATCTTTCATCAGCGAAACAGCTTCCCCATCGTCTTTCACTTTTTGTATGCCAATAACCGGTCCGAAAGATTCGTCGCTCATCAGTTTCATATTATGATTAGTGGCCGCTACCACCGTGGGTGCAAAATAGTAACCCTTCCCCTTAGCCGCATTTCCACCGATCAATAATTTTCCTCCTTTTGCCACCGCGTCGTCCACCTGTTCTTTCAGGAAAGAGAGCTGCTCCTTTCTACTTAGCGGACCAAGATCCACTTCCTCCAGGGGATTGCCTGTCTTCAATTTTTTTGCCTGTGCCACAAACGAATCAACAAAACGGTCGTATATTTTTTCCTGTACATAGATGCGTTCCACTGCACAACAACTCTGTCCGGCATTGTAGATAGCACCTTCCAGTGCAGCACCTGCCACAGCATCGATATCTTCTATATCATCCATAACATATAATGGATCTTTGCCACCGAGTTCCAGTTGAACCGGCACCAGTTTGGACGCAGTTTGTTCTGCAATATGTCTTCCGGTGCGATAGCTACCCGTGAAAAAATAGCCATCCAGTGGCAGATCGAGTAAAGCTTGTCCTGCCTGCCCTCTGCCGATTACTATCTGAAAAACATTTTCCGGCACACCCGCCTTGTACAACAATCTTTGGATATGTAACCCTGTGAGTGTAGCATATTCAGAAGGCTTATACAACACGCCGTTACCGCCTATCAATGCCGGTACAAATACATTTACCCCTACCAGGTAGGGATAGTTCCAGGCAGATATATTAGCAATAATTCCCAAGGGTTCGTATACAATTTTTTCGCGGGTGGCGTCTTCTTCGGTTATCCATTCATCGGCAAGCCATTTGGTTGAATTTTTCAGAAAATATTCAATCCTTTTCTTTGCACCGTTAATTTCATTCACCGACTGTTGCAGGGGCTTACCCACTTCACTTGTCAACGTTTTCGCCAATGTTTCTCTTTCTGTTTCCAGCAGTTCGTTGAATTTAGCAAGCGCTGCAATTCTTTTTTCCAGGGATGTAGCCGCCCACGTAGGCTGCGACGATTTAACCAGTTCGTATTTTTTTTGAATAGTGACGGTATTGTCTTCGGCCACTTCCTGTATCAGTTCCTCTGTTGCCGGATTTATGATTTGCATAATGGTATTCTTTAAATTTTATTTTTAGCGGCATCAATAAATGAAGCTCTTATTTTTTGAACAAAGTTACTCTGTTGGTCTTTCATTCTTTCCGGGTGCCATTGAACCAGATTGAGAAAGCCTCCCCCTGCCGGATCTTTTCTTTCTATGGCTTCTACTACACCGTCCGGAGACAAAGCGGATACAATCAGTCCGCGCCCAATTTGTCCGGCACTTTGGTGATGGTTGCTATTTACCACGCCTGCTGTTTCCCCTATGATAGTATACACCCAGGAGTTTGGGTCAACGGAGATTGTGTGGTACCGATCGCTGTCATCCGGTAGTTTTGAATGGTTATATTTACCCCAGGTTGGAAGGTCTGCTATCAATGTACCACCAAAAAACACATTGGCAATCTGCAAACCCCGACAGATGCCCAACACCGGTATTTGATGCTTCTCGGTGTATGTTAAAACCTTCCATTCAAATTCGTCCCGTGCTTCACTGATATCGTCTTCATAACAATACGCATACATTTCCGGTTGGTTATAAAAGCGTGGATGAACATCTTCACCACCTGTAAGCAGCACGCCATTACACTGCTTCAGATCTTCCAGGTTTTCGGGAGTGTATGTAAGCTTTATGATTTCTACTTCCTGTCCGTAGTCCGCTATCCAGTTGGCGTAATTGCTATATTTGCTACAGTTCGTAACACCAATCTTTATTTTCTTCGACATTATAGTGCTTTTAAATACAACTGTTTAAAGTCTTCCCTTGATACAGGTTTCGGATTATTGGGATGTGCAAAATCGGCGAATGCCAAATCTGCAAGGGTGTCTATATGTTCCATTTTCACACCGATATCCCGCAAATGATGCGGAATATTAATTTTGCTATTCAGGTCAAAAAGATATTGTACCACTGCTGCACCGTCTTGTTGTTTCAGGTTAAGCACCTGTGCTATGCGTTCAAATTTATCTTCAAAACCTGCGATATTGAACTCCATCCCATAAGGAATGTTCACCGCATTGGCCAACCCGTGATGTGTATCCAGTAAAGAGGATAGTGGGTGTGCCAGCGAGTGTACGACACCCAACCCTTTTTGAAAAGCAATGGCTCCCATCATGGAACCGAGCAGCATTTTGCTTCTGGATTCCAGATCTGGGTTATTGGTAGCTATTTCCAGCGATTCATTTATAAGACGAATACCTTCCAGTGCAATGCCATCGCACATAGGGTGATAATTTTTTGCGAGGTAGGCTTCCATGTTATGCGTTAAGGCGTCCATACCAGTTGCGGCTGTAATGGGTGCCGGAATATCCATCGTTAATAATGGGTCGGCAAATACAATTTTTGCCAGCAGCTTGGGCGAGAATAAAATTTTCTTCTGATGGGTTTCGTCGTCGGCTATAATAGCACTACGGCCCACTTCACTTCCCGTACCCGAAGTAGTGGGGATGGTTACAAAATGTGGTACATCATTGGTGACGTAAATATCACCACCGATCAAATCGTCATACTTAAACAGGTCTTCGCGATGATTGATTCGGAGCAATATTGCCCGGGCAACATCCAACCCCGCACCACCGCCGATACCCACTACACTATCCCTGCCAGTATTATCCCATACATCCACACCTTTGTATACGTCAGATTTTACGGGGTTTTTATGTATATCCGCAAACACTGCTGCCGACAGTCCGTTCGCTTCCAGGTCGGCTATAATGGTTTTAAAAAAAGGAAGTTGGGCTACGGTAGGATCGGTTACGATCAGTGGTGCTTTCAACCCATTAGCTTTTAAATAAGCGGGCAATTCCTTCACTACGTTGGCACCAAAACGTATGGTAGTAGGAAAATTAAACTGGTGCACTTTCTCGAAAATCATATATGATATGGTGGTTTTTAATTGTTTATTTTACAGTTATTCTTCTATCTCTTCGTATTTTATTTTTGCTGCATTCACATTATTATAGAGATTGAAAAAAGCTTCGTTACTTACTACTAATTCTATCACAGCAATACAGCCAGAATAGGGGTAGGAAGTAATTCCTGTTTTGTAAGCCTGCAGGGTAAGTAGCTTGTGTCGGGGAATATTATCGACCCGCTTATGTATCTCCCAGGCTGCCGTTCCCAAAAAGGCAGATTGCTTCGGGTATTCTTCGTTTTCTTCTTTGGTACTGCAATTGCTTTTTATATCCTGGATGATATTATCCACTTTAAACTCCTGTCCCGTTGGGTTTTGCAGCGCAAAAAAATCTTTGTCTTCCGTAAAGCCTGTAATAAGCGCTTTTAAGGTTTGTTCAAACCGCTCTTTCTGACGAGTCTCCGCAGTAAACTCAAATCGTACTTCTACCGCTATCAACACATGATTTGCAAACTGAAAACTAAGTTTTGCCTCTCCGTAAGCATCAAAGGTCACCCCGTCTTTTTTGTATATCCAGAGAGAATCGGCATAAGGTGCAACGATCTTATAGGTGTTTTGCCCATCGCCTTTATATACAGAAATATTTTCGCTGAACTTCTCAAAAAGAGCCGGCTCTGTTACATCAAATGGCTGCCCCAACTCCAGCGTCTTGAGTTCTTCAATAGTCAACTGTGCTTTCGCTTGAAAGAAACAAAGTCCCCAAAATAAAATACCCATTATTCGCATGGAAGAAAATTAAATAATCTCCAGGTATCGTTTTAATTCCCAGTCGGTAACCACTTTGCTAAACTGACGCCATTCCCACTCACGGGTAGCGGCAAAATGTTCCACAAATTTTTCACCAAACAGCTCTTTCGCAATATCCGAAGACTTCATTTGTTGTGTAGCCTGCCACAAATCGGCCGGAAGAATGCCATTGGACTTATTAGTATATCCGTTTCCGATAGTTGCAGGTTCCTTTAATTTCATTTTCTTTTTTACGCCATAAAGTCCTGAAGCCAGGCAGGCAGCAATGGCCAGGTAGGGATTAGAATCTGAACCGACTACACGGGTTTCCAAACGGGCCGACTTCTCGCCGCCGGGTAGCGCCCGCAAAGCAGTAGTACGATTATCTACCGCCCAGGTAAGTGTTGTGGGTGCCCAGGCGCCTTCTACCAGCCGCTTATAACTATTAACTGTAGGCGCATACATAGGAAGTACATAAGGCAGGCAGTGCAATTGCCCTGCAATGTAACTTTCCATCAGCGCACTAATATTATTATGGGCTTTTTTATCGAAAAACAAATTCTTCTTTCCATCATCCGACCAAAGGCTCTGGTGTACATGCCCGCTACAACCTGGTAACGTTTCATTGAACTTGGCCATAAAGGTTGGCAGTACGCCATGGCGATGCCCAATTTCCTTTACACTGGTTTTAAACAAAACAGCCCTGTCGGCCGCCTCCAGCGGATGAGAGTAGGTAATGGCTGCCTCGTAGACGCCGGGACCGGTCTCGGTATGAATGCCTTCTAAGGGTACATCAAATTTCTTCAACAAGTCGAATAAATCATTAAAAAAACTGCTTTGTTGAGAGGCTCTCAATACAGAATAGCCGAACATACCATTCGTCATGGGAACCAAATCCCTGAACTTTCCCTCGTATAACTGGCTGCTGTTATCCACCAGGTTGAACCATTCGAACTCCTGCGAACAGAAAGCCTGATAGCCTGCCTTTTGTACCGATGCAATCACCGTTTTCAATAGTGTTCTGGGACAAACCGGTGTACAGTTCGAACTATGTTGCTCAAAATCTGCCAGGAAGAAAGGAATATTGTTATCCCAGGGAACACGCCTGAACGTACTCAAATCTATGGTGGCGGTAGCATCGGGATACCCGGTATGCCATCCGGTAACTTTAACATTGTCGTAGGCTATGTCGCCTGCATCCCATCCAAATACCACATCACAGAACCCAAAGCCACTCTCTGCAATAGAAACAAATTTTTCGAAACTGATGACTTTTCCGCGGAGTATACCATCAATATCGGTGACTGCCAGTTTTACTTTTTGAATATCCTGGTCCTTTAATAATTTGATAAGCTTAGCAGGGGCTAATGGTAGAGACATATATTATTTTTTTACGAATACACGAAAACACAAATAACTCAAAAACAGTATCCCGAAATAAACCAGAGCAAGCATGCCATTGAGAGTAATCATAGCAATAAGCGAAATTATTGCAATAATTAATGCAATCACAGGAAAGTATGGATATAATGGAGCACGAAATGGTCTTTCCATACCTGGTTCTTTTTTGCGAAGTACAATAACGGTTACCATGGAAAAGATATACAAGGTAAGCGCTCCAAAACAAGCCAGTGTAATAATCTGTCCGGTTTTGCCTGTCAATAAAGCAATGATGCCTATTCCCATATTAATCAACAGGGCGTTGGCGGGCGTTTTAAACCGGGTATGCACTTTGCCGAAGCCTTTAGGGATATAGCCCACCCTTCCGAACTCGAAGGTAGCCCTGCCAGCGGCGAGGATGATGCCGTGAAAAGATGCCACCAGTCCTAATAAGCCGATTGAAATCAGCAGGTGATACAACAATGCATTATCTCCTGTGATCTTGGCCAGGGCCAATGGCAGGGGAGAATCTGAGGGCTCAGCACCCGGGGTTGGGTATACAACAGCTTCCCAGCCCGCTACACCCACGGCAGATAAAAAAGTAAGGATACATAATACAATCAGCGTCAGCAGAGCAGAGCCAAAACCAATCAGGATATTGCGCTGCGGATTCACGGCTTCCTCAGCTACATTGGCTACCCCTTCTATAGCCAGAAAAAACCAGATGGCAAAAGGGATAGCAGCCCATACCCCGTTCCAGCCATTGGGTAATGCATTGGCTTTAATATTTTCTATTTCAAAATGTGGTAATGTAACCCCGGCAAAAATTAACAATTCCACTACCGCCAGTACGGTCACCACCAGTTCAAAAGTAGCCGCCGCCTTTACACCATAAATGTTCAGGGCCGTAAACAGCATGTAGGCTGAAATAGCAATAACGGATATCGGTATTTGTGGAAAAAACAAATGAAAATAGGCGCCTATCGCAGCTGCTATCGCTGGAGGTGCAAATACAAATTCTATTATCTGCGCCATACCTGCCAAAAAACCGGCATCTTTTCCCAATGCCCTGGTGGCATAGTCGAATACGCCGCCGGCCTTGGGTATGGCACAGGCCAATTCGGTATAGGAAAAGGTAAAACTAATGTACAAGATAATGATCAGGATGGTTGCCAGCCCCATCCCGTATGTCCCGCCTTCTGCCAGTCCCAGGTTCCAGCCAAAATACATACCCGATATAACATAACCTACCCCTAACCCCCATAACATCAAGGGACCAAGGGTACGCTGGAGAGCACTCTTTTCGGGAACAGAAGACATGCAGTGTAGTTTCGGATGAAGTTACTAAAAACTGAGAAAAACCTAAGGTGCCGGATTTTAGTATTTATAAAATACGGGAATAAATACTAAACATGGGCGTATGCCTGCGTAGCGAAGCCTGTGTGAATGGCAATGAGCAACAATGACTTACCTGTTGATATGGATGAGCTCTTCCATTTGCTTAAATGATTGAACGTTGGCATCCAATCGTAAAGCCCGTTTTATGTCCAGCTTTTCGTGACGGGTAAGATGAAAATTAAGGGCCGCTCCTTTTTCTTTTGGTGGTGGCGTGTAATAGAAGATAACTTTCTTAAAAGGAAATTTGTAACCGGTTTCAGAAAAGTGAACCATTTCTTCCTGGTAATAGTCCTGCATTTTCATCCAGTTGTTTTGCAAAGTAACAATAGGTTTGGTTACCAATCCTGTAAGGCTTTGGTCAACATAATTTTCGTTCCATTCGCCGGGAATACGATCTCTGATTTGGATAAACACTACCCCGTTTGTGTTTTCTTCAATCCAATCCCGGAACACATTTAGCATTCTCAATGTGGATTCCTGTCCAAAGTTATCCCGCATACCACCGTCCATTACATCAATAACGGGCACACTAGGTAACCACACATTGGGCAGCACGTATGGAAAAGTAGCATTGATCCGCAAGGCAGACAATATTCTCAAACCCAGTGGATCCTGATGCCTGAACATCGCCGCAAAATCTATGGCATCGGGCTCCGACGTGGCAGTATCCAGTTGGCTGTTCCAGTTGCGCATCATAAAACTGATCGGCTGGCTGCAGGTCATCATTTTTCGGCCATCCCGGGTAACCACCGAGTTGAAAACCATCAATGGAACTTTGGCATCAAATTCTTCTTTTGCAATATCTTTCAAAGAATAGTTCAGCACATTTCCTGTATTTCGGTTGAATTGTTCTTCAAAAGCATATGCTCTGTCTTTGGTATAAGTAAAGTTGCCCGATGTAAATTGTTGTGCCGGCGCAAAAATGTCGCGGGTAACAAAGGATGCAAAAAGAGGGTTGAGGATGTCTTTAGAAATATTTTCAGAAAAAGCGGGGTTTTGAAGATTTATATCGTGTCTCATTTGTTTTAGCCGGAACAACTCCCGGAAATATGTAGCGCCGAGCATTCCCCCGGAAGCACCATTAATGGCAAATACTTTATTGAGAAAGTTGTCGGACATACTATCCAGTTGTTGCAACACATTAAACGTAAAGGTGGCAGACCTTGTTCCTCCGCCACTCACATTGAGTACGTATAACACAGGCTTCTCTTCTTTTTGTTTGGCTTTCCAGCTTTCCAATACTGTAAGCATATTTTGCTTGTCCGCAGCCATCCTTTCCGGAGTACAAAGCTCCAGAATAGCCTTTCTGTTGTATTCCGGCCGATTGGTTCTGTGCACATAATCAATGCCATATGCTTTGTTTCGTGGATCTATCAGGTCCTTTTCAAATAACATATTCAGTATCAGTCCCAACAATACAATTACAGGGAAAGCCCAGCTTTTTAACCAAAAACTCAGTGCACCGGAGCCGGCTATTAAAATGGAGAAGAAAACCATGATGGCAGAAGCTGCCGGAATAATAAATAAAGGTTTGTCCATCAACATACCCAGGAAGGCTAGTATGAGAAAAGCCAAAATGATAGAAAAGACGGCAGAGAAATGATGCCGTTTAAAAATGAGTTCGATAAATTCTTCTGAATAGTGTGAAACATCCCGCGGCTTTTTTAGTTTAAACCGGGTGTTAAAAAACCATTCTACTTTCAGTATGCCTCTTTCATGAAAATGTTTGCCCCCTATGCCAAATTCTGTGGCAAAAGTTTCCGGATCTCTCAAAACGGGCTCCATCGTCCGCATCATTGTTTTTTCTGTCCGGAAAAAATACAAAAAAGCCAGAATGATTGTAAAAAACAATCCTAACAGAAAACCCACAATCAATACAGCCACTTCTCCTCCGCTAAACAACTCTTTGTACAGATCAAAATAAACCATCCTGCCAATATAGAATGCAAGAAAAAGGATCGGTATTACTGCATTGTTGATACAATACTTAAGAAAAGGTTTGGAGGTAGTAGCCAGAAACTTTACCTGGTTGCTATGCAAAATGAAAGTGGTCACATTCCAGCTCATGATGAACACACCGGCAGCCATCCCAACAATAGCCATGCTAACACCATTTACTTCTCCCAAATATTCCGGTGCCAGAAAAAGTGCTTCAGCACCAAAGGCACTCATAAAGTTGCCATTGATAGCACTTATCAGAATGTACCAGAAAATGAGAAGCACCTGGTAGCGCCTTAAATGCAGGATGAATAACTGCACTGGCAGCGATTTATAGAAGCCAATCACGTATTCCTTGAGCGATGCGGTCATTGCTACAATATAATGTTTTGAGTATTAACGTAATAATCTTCTATATTAATATCAAAAGGTACTACAAATTGTGCTTCGGAACGATTAGAGAAGTTCGCAGAACCGGGAATTAGCCCAAAATTGTTGTTCCACAACAAAACTTATTAATACTTTTGATTATACTCCTTCCAATCAGATATGACATTTACATTTAATGAATTGCTTACGGTAACTTTTACGCTTTTCGCCATTATAGATATTGTGGGGTCTGTGCCCATCTTCATTTCTATAAAACAAAAAGTAGGTGGCATCAATGAAGCGCGGGCTACGCTTATAGCTGGTGTAATGATGATTGCATTCCTGTATGTCGGCGAGAAGTTTCTTGCTATCCTGGGTTTGGATCTCAAATCTTTTGCTGTAGGCGGCTCTATTGTAATCTTTATTTTGGGCTTGGAGATGGTATTGGGTATGGAGTTTTTTAAAAGTGATAAAGATATTAAAGCCGCTACGCTTGTGCCTATTGCTTTTCCATTGATTGCCGGCTCGGGCACACTTACTACCATAATTTCGCTGAAAGTAGGTTTTTCTGATACGGTTATTTTGTTGGCGATCCTGCTAAACCTGTTGATTGTTTATCTGGTACTGAAATCATTGAATTTCATTGCCCGATTGCTGGGAAACGCCGGCTTATTGGCAGTTCGCAAGTTTTTTGGGGTTATTCTTTTAGCGATAGCGGTAAAGATTTTTGCAGAAAACGCACATGGACTCATTAAATAGTTTGCACAGAAGACAAGACTTTCTTCGCCATCATTTTACATTTCCCTATTTTCGCGTTTTATTACCGGCCTCGTAGTACAATGGATAGTATAAGAGTTTCCGAAGCTCCAGATCCAGGTTCGATTCCTGGCGAGGCCACTTTCCTCTCTTTTTATGTAACCAGCTACAGTGCTACCAGGATCTTTTCTTGCGTCGCACACTTCATCGTTCTGTTCATTATGCACCATAGCTGTTTTCTCTAATATACTATATTATTATTAATCAATTTCAAGACGATTTGATACGATTAGAGCCGATTTTTGAGGAGAAAATGTATTTGCTTTAGGCTAGGTAGTTGTAAGGAAGCGATAGTTGAGAATGAAGAAATTTGATGGAAATATGGGAAAACCTTAATTGCACCAACGCTAAAAATATAATGAAGGCCGACTTATCACGTAAATCAGATTCTACTTGAACACGTGTACGATTTTGTGTCCGGTATTTGTAGGAAAAATGATTTTCAATTAGTAAATAGCCCTGGCGAGGCCACTGCCTTATGTTAGTATACAATACCAAGACTTTCTATACGTTAATATTCCATTACGTTGCTAAAACAGTATTGACAAAACGAGCATATGAATAAATACCTTGCTGTATTAGTTTTTTACGGTATTAGTATTTTAGTCATCTTCATCCTATCTAAGTTAAGCCCCACAGCACATGACGGCGGTCCCGGGTTTGGTGACCTTGCATTTTTGTTGTTTTCTCTGGTCGTAGTGGCTTTGTTTATTTTTAATGTTTACAAAGGTTTTGCGGTTGACAAGAGTTATTTCATTGTGGCTGGAATTCACCTGCTGGTGGTTTTGTACCTGTTTTTTTTCCGTTTCAGATAACGTCTACTCACTAACCCTTATATATGAGAGCCTTTTAGAGGCTCTTTTTTGTTTGTGTTGTATAAATGCCCCGGATGAAGGTTAACAGCACATATGTGGAAATTTATTTATATAAGAGACTCTATTCTCCCAACTTAAAGTAGTTCTTTGCATTATAGTAGCAGATATCCTGCACCATCTTACCCAGCCATTTGCTATCATTGGGCAACTCTCCGTTTTCTACATCGTTGCCAATAAGGTTACAGAGTATACGTCTGAAATACTCGTGGCGCGGCCACGAAAGGAAACTGCGCGAATCTGTGATCATTCCCACAAAGCGGCTCAGTAACCCCATATTGCTGAGGATATTCATCTGCTCTTCCATACCATTTTTCTGATCGAGAAACCACCAGCCGGAGCCAAATTGCACCTTGCCTGGTATACCATTCCCCTGGAAGTTGCCAATCATGGTAGCATATACCGCGTTGTGCGAAGGATTATTATTATAAATGATCGTTTTGGCTAACTTGTCTTCGTTGTCCAGGCGGTTAAAAAATTTAGACATCGCCTGCGCTACCTGCCAGTCTCCGATAGAATCTACTCCGGCATCGGCACCCAGTTTTTTCAATAGTCGCTCGTTGTTGTTGCGTAAGGCTCCTATATGAAACTGTTGTGTCCATTGTTTTTCTGCATACCATTCGCATATGAAATGAAGGGTGCCTGATTTAAAAGTATTGATTTCTGAGTCTGTCAGTTGTTTCCGCATCCTCACTTTCGAAAAAATCTCATCCAGTTCCTGCTCTGTAAAATCATTGGCATACATTGTCTCCAACCCATGATCTGATATGCGGCAACCATTGGCGTGGAAGAAGTCGAACCTTCTTCTGAGTGCTTCCAAAAGCCGCGGGTAAGAGTGAATTTCCACATCTGCCGCCGCCCCCAATTTTGCAAGATAGTCGTTATAAGTACCTGCATTTTCCACCGCTATCGATTTATCTGGCCGAAAGGCTGGAAACACTTTTAAATGGGGATGTTCTTTTTTGATGCGAATATGATGCTCCAGGGTATCAGCCGGGTCATCTGTTGTGCAGGCTATTTCCACATTAAAATGCTGCAGTAATGCATGCGTGGTTAGTGCCGGCAGTTTTTCGTTGGCTTGCTTATATATTTTGTCTGCACTATTACTGTCCAGCAATGCTTCTATTCCAAAAGCACGCTTTAATTCCAGGTGTGTCCAATGGTACAGCGGGTTGCGCAAGGTATAAGGAACGGTGGCAGCCCAAACTTTAAATTTAGTATAATCATCGGCCGTGCCGGTAATATCATTTTCGTCTACTCCATTAGTACGCATCGCCCGCCACTTATAATGATCCCCTTTTAACCATATTTCGGTTACCGTTTTAAACTGTTTGTTATCGGCAATCTCATCTGGTGGAAGGTGATTGTGATAGTCAATAATAGGCATTCCTACAGCATAGCTATGATATAACTCTTTTGCTGTTTCTGTTTGCAAAAGAAAATCTTCATTCAAAAATGGCTTCATATTGATTTCTTTATGGCTGTTTCGAAAATAGCCAATTTATTTTTTCCGGGCAGCATTAATGTACTCTATAATACTGACGATCTGTTTTGTCACCAATTCAAATTGGTTGTTTGCCAGCCACTCTGCCGGAAATAATTGAGCCCCTATACCCACACCGCCAGTTCCGGCATCAAACCATTTTTTTAAATCTTCTGCTGTTGGCTCTACACCCCCCGTTGTTAAAAAAAACATATTCTGAAATACCGCTTTCACAGCTTTTATATAGGCAGGACCGCCAAGTTGCTTTGCCGGAAATATCTTTACGATTTCTATTCCCCAGTTTTCAGCAAGACCAATTTCTGTTGGTGTTGCACATCCCGGCATCCATAATTTTTTGTGTTTCGCGGCAACCTCTTGTATCTCCTCCAGCACTAAAGGGCTGATCAGAAAATCGGCTCCCGCATCAATAAACTGTTGCGCTTGTTGCCGGTTTTTGATGGTACCGATACCCAGTGCCATTTCCGGAATTTCTTTATCACAATATGATCTCAATTCTTTAAATATTTCGAAAGAATTCGCACTGCGATTCGTAAACTCAAACAAGCGAACGCCTCCTTCGTAAGAGGCTTTTAATACTTTTTTAGATACAGCCGGATCCGTGCTGCTGAATAACGGCATAAAACCGGCTTGTTTTACCTGTGCTGATATTTCCTGTGCTGTCATTTTGAGAAAATTTATAGTTACCTAATAATTTTACCACTACCTTTTTGTTGCATAATGGTCGCGACTTCCTCGCGGGTAGCAATGTTGAAATCTCCGGTTATGCTGTGCTTGATCACTCCACAAGCGGTAGCAAATTCTATGGCTTCCTGCAACGGCTGCCTATTGTGCAGTTTGTGAATTAATCCGGCCATAAATGCGTCTCCGGCTCCTATGCGTTCTGCAATTTGCTGAATATTGTAGGAGGCAGAGGTGTAAACATTGTTGTCGTTCCAGAGGTGTCCCACATATTGGTTGCTGCTGGCGCTTTCCTGTACCCTCATCGTCATAGCAATTGTATTAAGCTTCGGCAGAAGCTGCTTCAACAGGCGAAAAGTATCGCCTACCAGGTTAGCCGGATCGGGGTTGATTCCAAAATACAATTTAGCCGTGTCTACATCAGCCAAAAGTACGTCACAATACTGCAGCAATTCAGGCATCACTTCCTGGCAGGTCTTCCCATATTTCCAGAGCGTACTTCTATAATTAAAATCTGCTGAAATGGTAAGCCCTTTGGCTGAAGCTGCTTTCAGTGCTTCTTTGCACACCGCAGCAGTATTCTCGTTCAACGCCGGTGTTATACCACTCCAGTGAAACCAGTTAGCTCCTTCAAACAGTGTGTTCCAATCAACTTCACCAGGCTGCAGAAGACTTAGCGAAGAATGTTGCCGATCGTAAATTATCTTTCCCGGCCGGGCACCCTGGCCACTTTCGTAGTAGTAGGTGCCTACCCGGCCTTCTTTATAGTTAATAACCGGCTCTACTCCGTATTTGCGCATGGCGGAGATACCGGCTCTGCTGAGTTCATTTTCGGGTAATGCCGTAAAATATTTAGTCTTGTCTCCGAATATAGACAGGGAGACCGCAATATTAGCTTCGGACCCTGCCCAATGCATTTCCAGGGTCTCAGATTGAATCATTTTCTGTTGCTGAGGAGGGGTCAATCGTAATAAGTACTCTCCAAATAGTGTAATCAAATTGCTCATCCTTTTATTTAATTGCCGCCGAAAATAAGCCAAATAGCCGACATGATAGTACTGGAATATAACATATATGACTACAATTTTGTCTATTCACCTATAAGGACTTCCTTTTTAATATTTGAGTTGTAAAATGATTAAAACCTGGCAGACAATAGCATTCTTATTTCCGGTCTTTTATTTCCTTCAATTCTATCTAAACCGCTGCCGATAAACGCCCGGTTGTTGTAAACTGTTTGAGCGAGCTTGAGCCATAGCCGGAGATGTTTGTTTAGTTGGTATTGCATGTTTATATAATAACGAGATCCCTTATCATAAAAAACAGGAATAGCGTAGTAGTATAATACATCGTTTTCGTAAGCGTATAATCGTGAGTTATAGCTATCGCTGTCGAAATATTGGATGCGTGTATTAAAAGAAAATGATTTTCCCATGGGTTTATAAAACAAATCGAAGAAGGCCAGAAAGCCTTTTTCCCGGACGAGATTCTGTTGATACCACAATAATTCGAAACGATGTCGAATGGTAATTTTTTTGTTGATGCGATGGCTGATCTGGGTTCGCCAGGAGCGATGGGCAAAGTTTTCTACCACATATAAAGCGTTGGTATCGTCGTTATGGTTGATTGGAAGAGATCTGCTTCGAATGCGACTGTATATTTCAGTTAATTTGTCGGGCTTGTAATTCATTTGTATAAAATAATCTGTGCCAGCCGCGGGTGCATCTACTCTATACTTGAGCCATGGAAAACGAAACATATCCATATAAGCGTTTATCTGAAAAGCCCTGTGGGGCTTTAGGCTGATGCCTGCATAGGTGCCCCGCTCGTTGGTTGGGCTGGTATTCACCGTAAATGCATTGCCATACATTGCCTGGTAGGCGGGCTGGATATTACGATACAGCAACACAAAATCTGCTTTGCGATGCAGGCTGGCAATCAAACTGTTTAACGTGGCTAAGCTGCCGTTTTTGTCAATCGCTGTTTCCCCAAACAAATGTACATTTCGCCATGTCCAGGAATAATCAATGCTGTAGTTAGTCCATTGTCGGCCTGCTACAGCATGCTGGTTGTATAACTTTTTCTCCCTTTGAATGGATTTATCGAAATGGTGTTGGATGAAATTGAAGCCAATTGCAAGTCTTGGCTGTCGATATTTAATATTGCCACCGAAACTTAATTGTTGAAGACTATGTTTATCCGCTATTTCTGAAGGTGTTCGTCGATAGCCGGAAGGTTTGATAGCAGTTACAATTTGAGTTCCATTTTCGTCGTCTGCAATATTGCCGTCCAACTTGCGGAGAGATGAAAATATTGTAGATTCCCATTTTCCTTTTTGTAGGGTGATCGCTGCGCCCCGATTGAAAAAGAAAGATCCGGCAGCATTATACGGACGCAATACTTCCGCTTGTCTCTTCACATTCAATACGGCATTCCCTTTTCCGAAAGCGAGAGCCTGCCAGTGAATCAAACCCTGTCCAAAATTGATCGTATAATCGCCCAGTGCTACCGTTTTTACGAATCCGCTATGTCGACTGAAATAATGAAAGGAGTAAGAATCAAAACCATAATTATTGGGGGATGTAAAAAAGGGTTCTCCTGCGTCTTTTGCTGCCGTGACGCCGTACTGCATTGCATTTTTGTAATGATACCGATACCGCAGGAGTAAGCGTGAAGGGTCTCCGGTATAATGGTTCCGGCCGCTGTCAACCAGTCCGTAGCCGGCAGCATTTTTCAAATGTCTACCGTAACGGGTAATCAACTGATGTTCTCCCGTCTTCAAGCGGTTGAGGAAATTTTCCTTAAATGTGGGATATATTGTAACTGTTATAAAAGGCAGTAGCTTTTCAATAGTTGTGAGATCCCACCCCGGAACAGCCTGCAACTCATAGATACTGATGAGCTTTCCCAACAATGTTCGATATTCCAAAAAATTTACTATTTGCAATGGTGTGAGTATTAAAAGACCATTTAAATCGTCTTCAGCTGCTGAATTCAGATTCAGGGGATTTTTTGATAATATTTCGGCATGTTGCCACCAACTATCATCGGAGATTTCCGCATCTTCTATGGCTTCAGTGATATCCTCCAGTTGTTGTTCCATAGTGGCGGAAAGCTCCTGTGCTTTTGCGGAGTAAAAAAATGTTATCGCAACCGTTATGAAAGAAAATAGGTCTTTCATTTCGTCTTTTTGTCTGGTACATAAAGAATCATCATGCCCGGCGAGAATCCTACATATTGATGAAAGTTCGCTACTATATCGAGTCGGATTTGTTTGTGGAGATACCCTACTCCAAAATAGAACTGCTGGCTGCCGGTCGTATAGCCCGCGCTACTAAAAAGTTGTGACATGGGGCGATACTGGATGCCAGCGTGTATGGCAAAGGGGCGGTCATCTTCTTTTATTATTTCAAGGGAAGATAAAAAACTGCCCGAGGGTTGATAGCCGATACCAGCCGTATAAGAAGCTGCCAGTCTTTCTTGCCCGTGTTTTCCCAACTGGCTTCTCAGTGGATTATATACCCGCACACCTGTATGTAGTTCTTCGTTGATATGAATAATAGCGGCCAAATCAAAATTATAGCTGCCGGACTTTCCGTAAGAAGGAATCCGTATACTGAAATAATTAAATGCGGCACCAATATCAATCACATCATTTATCTTCCTGGCATAGCCTATGCTTAGTTCGGATTCGTTGTAACCATGGTACCCAAAGTAGTCACCCATTACAGCAAAATTGCCCGAGGATGTGGATAGAGCAGCAGCCACGGAATAGCTGCTGATTTCCTGCAGCATAAATCGCCTTTCACCATATGTACCAATACCAAAGTGAGTAAGCCCGGCAAGAGATGCTATGTTGCTACGGGCAGAAAGAACCGTGGAAAATCGGTTGCTGTATACACCCGATGCCATATGCGGAAGAGATAGGGGATATCTCACCGTTTGCCCCACAGAAGTCTGTGCGCACAAAATCACCATAGGAATAAGGTTAGCCCATTTCATTGGATGGTGTTTGTTGTTTAAGATACAAAATTTATTGTGGATGGCATTTTTTACAACCGATAAAATAAAAAGGAAGTACCATCTGAATCTGAATACGGAATTAATGCCGTTTAGTTAAGGACAAATAGGTTCGTGCTGAACAATTATCCAAAAAT
>CAZRYS010000037.1:0-52042 GCA_964604365.1 uncultured Terrimonas sp. | reverse complement strand
GAAATCGGCCGTAATCGTCTACGCCTGAGGCGAGACAAGTTTTCGGGTGGCTTTTCTTTTTACTTTTTTCCACAAAAAAGTAAAAAGAAATAGCAATGAGAACAATTCTACAGCCAGATTGAATATATCTGATAACTTTTTTGCCTTAACTAAATGGCATTAAATATGGGTTAAATCAGCCCCTGCTGCACCGCTTTCATTACAGCTTCGCTGCGACTGGCAACATGCAGTTTTTTGTAGATATGCTTAACATGAGTACGAACGGTTTCATAACTGATAAATAGCTTATCAGCGATTTTTTTCAAATCATCGCCGTCCACCATACACTTCAGCAACTCCTTTTCCCGATCGCTAAGTTGGTAATCGTGGCTGGAAGGCGTAACAAGTATTACATTTTTATTGGAGAAGAAACCCAGCATTTTTTTGGCGACTGTAGTATTCATGGGAGCACCGCCATCGTATACTTCTTTTATCGCTTCGAGGTATTTACCGGGCGGATCGTTTTTAAGTATATAACCGGAAGCACCTGCGCAAAGCGCCTGGAAGATGCGCTCCCCATCATTGAATACGGTTTGTATCAACACTTTTACCTCTGGAAATTTTTCCGTGATCAATGCAGTTATTTCAATTCCGTTCAACCCCGGCATCTCAATGTCCATCAATACCACATCGGGTTTGGTTCGCAGAATCGCAGCCTCCCACTGATTGCCGTCTGCATATACTCCGGTACAATCATATCCCGGTGTGCCATTTAAGATAGCCTGCATGGCATCACGAACCAGTTTGTTATCTTCAAATATTGCAACACGTATGTCCATAGATAATAAGTTAAAACACAATAATATAATTTAAAATAGGCAGTGCTGCATACCCCATCAGGTGATTTTTAACTGAAGGGATATCGCACAACCGCTGCCTGATCCGGCTACAACAGTATACGAGGCACCCCTACGCCGGGTGAAGCTGATAGCCGGACAAATTTAATTCTAAAAAGCGCAGACATTCATACCCCAATGGGGTAAAAGCGGTAGTTAGTCTTCTGTGGAATTCTGTTTACGTATAATCAATCCTTTAAGTTCGCTTTCTACTGTGTCAACCCCGGCTTCGCAAAAATCACCCAATGGGGTATTGAGTGTAAAATGGCCCAGGTGTAGTTTTATTCCGGGAAAACATTTCTTATAAAATACCTGAAAAGCCAAACGATATCCTATTGCTGGTGTTTAATAAATCTTGATTTACAGGTATGGCAAATCCCGAAAAGATACCAATCAACCAGCTATATTAATAATTCCGAAAATCTGTTTATGAGGTCATTGTTACTTATTCTCTTATTTGTTTTTCAGGTGGCAGGTTGGCAAACGCAGGCCCAATGTAATTTCCAGCCATTAGGTCCTGATGATGTAAATCCAATCAGCTATGCACGGGCCGATTATCCTGTTATGGCTATTGATGCTACAGGTTTGATTTATGTGGCCTACGCCGATTACGACAATCAATTTAAAGTAAAGGTTAGAAAGTATGATGGTGCTAATTGGGTTAATCATGGATTGCCGGACTTTTCAGGGATAATGGCCGAAAATATTCGCATCGCAATAGATTCAGATAATACGCCCTATGTGGCGTATAGGGATCGGGATAATCGTGGGAAAATTTCAGTAGCAAAGTTTGACGGCACCAGTTGGATACTGTTAGGTTCTCCTGGGTTTTCGGCAGGAAAGGCAGAATATATCAATCTTGTATTGGATAAGAATAATACCCCTTATGTGGCATTTGCCGATGAAGGCAATAACAAAAAAGTAACAGTAATGAGGTTTGACGGAGGAGTATGGGTAAATGTGGGTACACCAGGGGTTACTTTTACTGAAACAACGGCGGTCTCGCTGAGCATAGATGCGGACGGTAATCCCTATGTTGCATTTGTTCTGGGGTATTCTCAGGCAACAAAAGTTATGAAATACGATGGGGTAGATTGGCTACAGGTGGGGATGGTGTTTGCGCAGAGTACTGAAGAGCATTCCCTGGCCATTAGCGACGAAGGTATTCCCTACCTGGCGATAAAGCATGGCTCGTCTAGTATTTATGTGTACAGATATTCAGAAGGACATTGGCAAGACTTGAGAGGACGTATTGACGACACCCTTTTATCTGATATTTCGCTGGTACTGAGCAAGGCAGGTGTTCCCTATCTCTTGTATTATGACATTAACCGGAGAAAGCCGGTTGTAAGGAAATTAGAAGGAGAGCGCTGGGGCACGCTTGGAGATCCGGAAACATCGCACAGGCGGTCCATGTCGCCCTCTATTGCATTAAACGTTTCAGGGGTACCCTATCTCTTGTATAAAGATGAAATGAATGGAGATAAAGCAAGAGTGACAAAATTTGAAGGCACCGAATGGACCTATGTAGGAACTGAAGGTGTTTCCCCATCCTCAGCTAATTACAACTCTATGGCCATCGATAGCAAGGGCAGTCCCCTTCTCGCCTTTGGAGACAATGCGAATGGCGGGAACGCTACTGTAATGAAAAATGATGGACTGAGCTGGAAGCCGTTGGGTACACCAGGCTTTTCTGCCGGAGGGGCTTCTTCCCTCTCGCTTAGCATAGCCAAGGGGACTGATATTCCTTTTTTAGCGTACGCAGACGGTTCGCAAGGCCATAAGCTATCTGTGGTGCAATATGTGCAATCCAAATGGTCAAACGTTGGGCTTCCGGGCCTTTCTTTAGGAAGGGTCAACTACGTTTCCCTGGTAACCAATGCTGAAGGTATTCCTTTTGTGGCGTTTCAGGATGGAGGAAATGGTCAACGTGCAACGGTGATGCGACTTAGTGACAGCAGTTGGGTGAATGTAGGAGCAGCCGGATTTTCGGCAGGAGTATCAACACATGTGAAACTGGCAATTGACACCGATGGGATGTTATACGTTGGGTATAAAGACAACGGGAATAGTGGTAAAGCTACTGTGATGAAGTTCAATGGTAATAGTTGGGTAAATGTAGGGGTGGCGGGGTTTTCTGCTGCCAGTACCGAACATCATAGCCTGACAATAGATGCTGCAGGGATACCCTATATCGCATTCAGCGATTTTTCGGCTGGTAACCGGTTAACCGTTATGAAATTTAATGGTACCAATTGGACAACAGTGGGTAATCCGGGTTTTTCTGCCGGGGTCATCAACGAGAGTATCTCACTTGTTACAGATGCAGCCGGTACACCTTATGTAGCATTCAAAGATGAAGGAGCCAATCTCAGGATAAGACTAATGAAATATGCAGATGATAATTGGAGTCACGTAGATGAGTCTGGTCATTCATCAATGTCGCAATATATTTCTCTGTCCATAGATGCAGCCGGTACACCATTCTTAGCGTACTCAAGTGGAGAAGCCTGGGTAAAGAAACAGTATCAATCGCTTGCTGGCTCCGGTTCGTATGCAAGTGTTACTATTGCGCCACCTTATAGCGGATTGTTCAAAGACAATTGCGCTATTATTGCTACCATCAAACCTACTGCCGGCAATCCGTTGAATGGAAACAGTACCGCAAGAGTGTGGGTGGATAATATACAAACACCTGCTTATGTAAGGAGGCATTATGAAATAGAAGTTCCTCCTGCTATTGCGGCAACGGCTACGGCTCGTGTAACACTTTATTTTGACCAATCCGAATTTGATCAATTTAACCTGGTCGCATCGGTTCATCTTCCCACAGGTCCCGACGATGAACCAGGCATTGCCAACCTGCTGATCGAAAAAATAGGTGGAATCAGCAGAGATGGTAGTGGAAAGCCAACAAGCTACGAAGGTGTTTCAGAAACCTTTCGTCCCAAAGATTCCGATATTGTCTGGAACGCTATTGCCCGGCGATGGGAGATCAGCTTTAACGTAACGGGGTTCAGCGGCTTTTTTATAAAAACACAACTTGCCTCACTGCCTGTACACTGGCTACAATTTGCCGGACGTCTCAATACGCAGCAACAAGCTCATCTGAACTGGAAGGTTATGGAATACAATGTGATGCATTATGATGTTGAGAGCAGTGAAGATGGCATCAGCTTCCACCTTATTGATCGTATACCTGGTAAAGGAAACGGCACAAATAGTTATCAGTATGTGGGGATAGCAAAAATTAATCAGCCTGCCTGGTATCGCATACGGCAGGAAGATATAGACGGAACAGTCACATACTCCGGGATAATAAAGCTGGTTCCTGACGGATTTGAAGCACACGTTAGAATCTATCCTAACCCGGTAAAAGACAAGATCTGTATTACCGGAATGGTAAGGAGTACCTCTGCACAACTCATAGATGTACAAGGCCGCCTATTAAGTACAATAAAATTCAATGGCGGTACTCAGTGGTTCAATATGACGGGGTATGCTCCTGGAATCTACTTCCTTAAAACGCAGCACGGACAAACCTATCGGATTTTAAAACAATAAAATAAATAGTATGAAAATGAAATTCTATCTTTTATTCCTCCTGGCCTTTCCTACCTCTTTTGTAAAGGCAGAAACAGGTATAACAGCAAGTAAGGCTCTACTTGAATCAGCACCGAACACCTTTCCGGGGAAAGAAACAATATTTATGTTGCAAAAATCAGGTAAATGGAACTATATGAGCAATGACACTTTCCCGTATACAATCTATAATCGCAGAGACTTCGACCACATTGGCAATTACAAAAGCGTTCCGCCTGTTAAGAGTTCCAGACGTAGGAATTTTGACCACATTGGCAATTACAACGATACTTCTCCTATGAAAGTTGCTGCTGAGCGTAGAACTTTTGATCATATCGGTAATTATTCAGTGAGTGAAAACATACTGGCATTATATCCTAACCCCACAACCGATAAGTTAAACATTAGGGTTGCTATAGGCAAGCAAGAAAAACTTCAGTTAAAGATATTGGACCAGGCAGGCAGGATGCACAAGCAAGAAACCATAATCGCAGCAATCGGTAGCTCAACAATAGAATGCTCAACAATGAATCTGCCCAATGGCGTCTATTATATTTACGTGTTTAATGAAACAATAAATGAGTGCAGACAATTCATTAAGAGGTAGAGTTTTGTATGGAGGCGGTTGATTTACAGAATTCTCACGCCTTACACAATTGTCTTGTTGTGAAGACGCCGTCGGGAAATGGTATCTATTTTTCTATCTTTCTATGTGGTAACGGAATGATGCAATGAAAAGAATACCAACCAACCTGTTAAAAAAAGATTAATCCTGCAACCCTTGCAACAATTGCCGTTGCGCCAATGTCAGCGCAAGTAGTTAAACCGGCATTTGCATGAAACAGGCAATAAGGATAATTCTCTGTAGTATATTATGTGTAATCGCAAACACTGCATGCAGGAAGGCAAATGATGCCATACCGCCGCCTGTTCCAGAAGAATTTGATGTAATTACTACGGGCAGCATTTACAATGAAAACAACCAGGTATATGAGGCTTATTACTGGAAGAATACTGAACGGGTTGCACTCCCGGCGCCGGATACCCGCCAGGCTTTTGCTTATGGTCTCGATAAGGTAGCTTCCACCCTCTATGTGGCTGGCGGGTATGAAGGCGAGCATCCTGTTAGTGGAGTAACTATGTTATTGCCCTGTTATTGGAAAGACGGACAAAAAATTAATTTACCGGTTGAGGGATTGGATATTACCCAACGGTGCGGTGCGGCTGATATCAGGTTGGTGAACGATGTGCTGTACGTATTAGGCGATGTGGATGAACGACCGGTACTTTGGAAAATAGCGAACGGCCAAACAATGTTGATTGAATTTCCGTTGAATGATACGGTAACAGACCTTCGCAGGGCACCCAACCTGCAGCTACACGAGGGCAAAATATTTGTTGGCGGCAATCAAAAAATAAAGCGGGGCAACCTGGAGTATTTTAATGCCGGTTATTGGGTGATCGGGCAAAACGACCAGCCTGTTTTTTATACAATAGAAAGCCAGCTTGCCTATGCTTTGTGTTTTGCTACAACAGTATCGGCGCAGGGTATTTTTATCACGGGCGAGTACCACGAAACTGCAACCACCAGCGCCAAACCTGCTATCTGGAGCAGCCAGGGTCGCCTGCCTGTTGCGGAGACGCTGCACCCATCCTACAACCGGTTGCGGGCAATTGTTACCAGTAAAGGCGGAACCCTGTATACCATACTACATGATATACAACGCTATCAACCTGTTTTATGGAAACTATCGGGAACGCATAACGTGGAAGTCATCAAACCACCTGTTCCGGACAATGCCAAAGGACTATGCAAAACCATAGATGTATATGAGGAGAACCTCGCGTATAGTTATATCTATCAACAGGAAAATACCTGGAAGGGATTTTATGTGTTCCGTGGAAAGACGCAGGAGCTCAATATTGATAACAACCGGTTCGCCTCATTCAACAGAACCCGTATTTTTTTGCGGTAGTAATTGTAGGTTGCACAGGGTCTCACCTTTCACACAATTGTCCTTAACACCCGGATAGAACGGTGATAGAAATCATGGAAAAATAGCCTTCTCTTGTCACCTATGTTTAAACTCATGTGTCAGGTTGAATACAGTAACAAACAATTCTGATATTTACCTCAATAAAGCATAGATTAGAGTCAGGAAGGTAGAAATTTGCCATTAGTTTCTTTGTTTTGATGAGTCAGTGATAAAACTATAAAAATGCACTTCAGTAAAATATTTACCGCCGATAAACTGTTGCGTAAGATTATTGTCATTACCGTATACCTTGTCTCTTTATCATTGTGCTGCCCGGCGCAGCAAGCTTCTATTGATTCTTTAAAAATTATAGCTAATCAGCCTGGCAGCAACAGTGTGTCAGCCCTAATCGAACTTTCACGGTATGCCGCCAGGGAAAATGATTCAATGGCCATGCCGTATGCAAAACAGGCTTATAAACGCTCGAAAGAAAATGGGGATCAAAGATATATAGCAGAAGCACTTGTACAAATTGGAGAACTGGAGGAAGGCTTTGGCGATTTTTTGACTTCGCTAAACAATGCCATTGATATTTTTAGCGGTATTGCAGACAGCGTACGCATAGCAGACTGTTATGCATTGATAGCCAACAGGTACTTTTATAAACAGTTTAATGCGGCAGAATCTTTAAATTATGCGCTGAAAGCGGTTTCTTTTTATGAAGGGCAACAACATCGTAAGGGGCAGGCACAGATGCTGGGACTTATTGGCAATGCATATATAGAAATGGAGAATGAAGAAAAAGCAATTGAAAGCTTAGAAAAAGCGAAACAGATCTGTATTTCCATGAATGATAAGGTGGCGCTTGCATATATCTATAATAATATTGGTCAGATCTCTGCCGGAAGAAAACAATATTCGTACGCATTTGAAAACTATTCGCTTGCACTGCAGTTATATCAAGAGCTTGACAGTTTAGCTCCACCATTTGGCATAGCCTATACTTTTGGTTTAATTGGATCAGCCCAACTGGAAGTAGGAAATTCGGCAATAGCCGCAGGTAATAGAACCGAAGGCATAAAAAGATTGGACAGTGCCTTATACTGTTTTAACAAACAGTATGATATGGAATCTAAACGGAATGCCTCTCATCGAATTTCCACTGTATCTCTCGCCCGTTCATTTTTAGCACTGGCAAAACTCCATCCGATGCCTAAGAGGAAAGAGTTGCTGGATAAATCGTATCAATATATTACTCAGGCGCTTACGATTGCAGATTCCGAAAATTTTGTACCCGGACGAACCAATGCTTATGCAGTGCTTCACGAAATAGATGAGTGGGCGGGTAATTTTAAAGATGCTTATGAGCATCATAAGCTTTACACGGCGTATAAGGACAGTCTTGTCACCCAGGAAAATATTGAAAGTGCCAACGCTTATAGAACCCAGTATGAGTATGAAAAGAAAGAAAATGAAATTAAATTGTTAGCCACCGAAAATGAATTAAAAACAACATTGGTCCAAAAAGAAAATCAGCGTAAGAATTTTGCGCTGGCAGGTATTGGCATCACAATACTAATAGGTAGCTACGGCTTTTACTGGCTCAGAAAGAGGAAGCAATTTCAAAATGAGCAGAACCTGACCAATGAACGACTCCGCATCAGCCGGGAATTACACGACGAAGTCGGCGCCACACTCAGCGGTGTTGCTATGTACAGCCATCTTACTAAAACGCAGTTGCGATCTCAGGATATTACGGGTGTTGAAAATTCTCTCACCGTTATGCAGGATTCCTCAGCGCAAATGGTGAATAAGCTCAATGACATTGTCTGGCTGATCAACCCGGACAAAAGCAACCTGCCGGAACTAATAAGACGATTAGAGGAGTATGCAAGAAAAATGGCTGATGCCAGGGATATGGAGGTAAAGTTTAATATTTCAGAAACCTTGCACCAGCACCAGCTTACCATGGAGCAGCGCCGGAATATTTATTTGTTTTGTAAAGAAGCCATTAATAATGCCGTGAAATATAGCCAGGGAACACTGCTTGAATTGTATGTGAGAGATGAGGAAAGATTGCTGCAGTTCTCTGTACGGGATAATGGAAGAGGTTTCGACCCTGCAACCGTAAAGCGGGGTAGTGGATTGAATAATCAACAGCAACGGGCAAAAGAAATGGGTGCGATATACGCTGTCGAATCCCGGGAGGGCAATGGCAGTATTGTCTCGCTTCAGTTAAAAATAACCTGACGAGATACCAGTTCTATTGATTTTTGCGATTGCAATAACAGCTATGTTGATGGAGGAAAGGCATGTCAACTGTGGAAGCAGGTATACGCCATCATCCGATTTTTTGCAGGCGATAAACGGCTGTCAGAGTAACTACGTCGTTAGAAATCCAAACTCTTTGTCAACTTGCGGCTAACCAGTACCTTTGCGACACTTTTTTAATTAAGCAATGAGTACACAGCATTTTTCCGAACAGGAACTAATCAGGAGAGAAAAGAAAGCAGAACTGGAGAAGCTTGGTATAGACCCCTATCCGGCCGCAGCCTTTCCCATCACCCATACGGCGGCAGAGATAAAGGCAAATTTTACTGAAGAGAACAAAGAAAATTTTAAAGAGATCAGTATTGCCGGAAGATTGATGAGCGTACGGGATATGGGTAAAGCTTCTTTCGCTGTATTGCAGGATCAAAGTGGCAGAATACAGATTTATGTGAAACGGGATGATATCTGTGCTGAAGAAGATAAAACGCTGTATAATACGGTTTGGAAAAAACTGGTGGACTTTGGGGATATTATAGGTGTAAAAGGGTATGGTTTTATCACCAAAACCGGTGAAACGTCTATACATGTTCAAGAGTTTAGCATATTGTCGAAGTCGCTAAAACCACTACCGGTGGTAAAATCGGTAGAAGGGCAAAACTTTGATGAGGTAACCGATCCTGAATTCAGGTATCGCCAGCGATATGCAGATCTGATTATTAATCCGCAGGTGAGAGAAACATTTGTGAAACGTACCGTGATGATGAATACCATCCGTGAGTTTCTCAATTCGCATGGAGCATTGGAAGTAGATACCCCCGTGTTGCAAAGCATTCCCGGTGGTGCAGCTGCCCGCCCTTTTGTTACCCACCATAATGCGCTGGATATACCATTATACCTTCGGATTGCTAACGAGCTATACCTCAAACGACTTATTGTAGGTGGGTTTGACTGGGTATACGAGTTTAGCCGCAATTTCCGCAACGAAGGAATGGACAGAACCCATAATCCGGAGTTTACAGTGCTGGAGTTTTATGTGGCTTACCAGGATTATTTCTGGATGATGAATACTACAGAAAAGCTGTTGGAACAGGTAGCGATTGCCATGAATGGCACTACTGAGATCACAGTAGGCGACAAAAATATCAGCTTAAAAGCGCCATTTAACCGGGTATCAATTTGCGATGCCATTCAGCAGCATACCGGTTTTGATGTAGCTGATATGGATGAAGCACAGTTGAGAGATGTCTGCAGGAAACTACATATAGAAACAATGCCCAGCATGGGCCGTGGTAAACTGATTGACGAAATTTTCGGCGAGAAGTGTGAACATCATTATATACAACCCACGTTTATTACGGATTATCCGGTGGAGATGAGTCCACTGACTAAAAAGCACCGTAGCAAACCCGGTTTGGTAGAGCGCTTCGAGCTGATGATTAACGGAAAAGAAATAGCCAACGCTTATAGTGAGCTTAATGACCCAATCGATCAGCGCCAGCGTTTTGAGGACCAGGTGAAATTGATGGAAAGAGGGGACGACGAAGCGATGTTTATTGATTACGACTTTCTACGGGCCCTGGAATATGGTATGCCCCCTACTGCCGGAATCGGCATTGGCATAGACAGGTTGTGTATGTTGTTGACCAATCAAACATCCATTCAGGATGTACTGTTTTTCCCGCAAATGCGTCCGGAAAAAAGGGAAGATGAAGCCAAAGAGGCCGCTGAATAAATGCTGAGAATTAATCTCGGAAAAACATAGTGAATACGAAGTCGGATACTTCGTAGCGCGTAAATCAATGCTTTGTCACCTTTAGGAAGCAAGGGTCCATAACATCTTTTCTTTCCGTGCAACAGTTACCACAGATTTTCGTTTTCCTTTTTTGGTTTGTCTGAAAATAGACATATTTTGCCGGCAGTTCCCGTTGGGAACCTATAACATTGCTGCCGGCCATACCTTAAAAACCATTAATTCACCAGCAATGAATATTGTCCATAATAGGGATATCGGAACCAAACAAAAGGCACTTGCTATCAACCTCGACACCCAGATATACGGCTCCTTTGCCGAAATAGGGGCGGGGCAGGAAGTGGCGGCTAACTTTTTTAAGGCTGGGGCCTCATCAGGTACCATTGCCAAAACAATGTCTGCCTACGATATGACTTTTTCTGATGCTATATACGGCGTGCAGGAAAAAAAGCGATATGTAAGCGAAGACCGGTTGCTCTCAATGCTAAACCACGAATACCAATTGTTGATAGAACGGCTGGCTGGTTTAAAAGGCGATAGCAGCACTTTTTTTGCCTTTTCTGATACCGTTTCTGCGCTCAACTACAATAAAACCAATGAGGGACATGGCTGGATGGGCGTTCGGTTTCAACATGCACCCAATAGCGAGCATAACGATGTGGTGCTACACGTAAAATTGTTAGACAATAATAATAACCGGCAACAGCAGGCAATAGGCGTTTTGGGAGTCAACCTGATGTATGCCTGTTTCTATTACCGGGAGGCACCATTGATTTTCCTCCTGTCCCTGATGGATAATATAGAAAGCGATCGGATTCAGATTGATATGATACGGTTTGAGGGACCTGCTTTTGCAAAAGTGGACAATCGTTTAATGAGCCTGCACCTGGTAAGATATGGATTTTCCAACGCCGCATTATTTGGACCTGACGGAAAGAACAGGCAACCTTCGGAAGTGCTGTACAAAAAACACATTGCTGTACTGCGGGGCCGTTTTCGCCCGTTGATCAACGTGCATATGGATATGTTGCGCACCGGCGTAAAACAGTTTTTGGAGGAACCTGATGTGGATAAGGAAAACGTAGTGGTTATCAGCGAACTTACGCTGCAGGGGTTGAAAGAAAGAAATGCTGATACAAAAGCAGAAATAGATGAAAAGGATTTTCTGGATCGTGTAGACGTGTTGTGTTCGCTGGGGCAAACGGTGATGATCTCCAATTTTCAGGAATACTACAAATTGGTGGCCTACCTTTCTTCCATTACAAAATTAAAAATTGGAATGGTGTTAGGATATCCTAATCTTGAGCACATTTTTTCGGAAGAACATTATATGGACTTATCCGGTGGCATACTCGAATCGTTTGCCACCCTGTTTAGCAGGAAAGTGAAACTGTTTATCTATCCGACCTTAAAAGATGGTATTGTGTACAATTGTATGCGGTTTACACCACCCCCACACCTGATCAACCTTTTTCAATACCTGATTGCCAACGATAAAATCGAAGATATCCGGCATTACGATCAAAACAATCTCCAGGTACAAACAGATGCGGTGCTACAACAAATAAGGCACGGTGTAGACGGATGGGAAACACAAATGCCGGCCGAGGTAGCGGTTATGATAAAAGAACGGCATCTTTTCGGCTATACCCCGTCTGCCGTAGTAAGTTGATTTTAATAACGCTCCAGGGGTTTCAAATCCATGGAGCGGTTGAATGTGACGATGCTAAACAACCCCCTCTTTACTGGCAGCATCCAATGCTTCCCGCCTGTCCTTCAACGATGATTGGGACCGTTGGAAAGTAAAAGCGTCTTTTTCATTAAAATGTTGTTTATTCAAGATCCGGCAGAGGGTAGCGGTTACGGTAGCATTATCATCGTCAAATCCACCATGCGTAGTACAATTGGCATGTTTGTAGGAGCCCTCCTTTTCTGCATTAGGAGATAGTATCAGTGTATCTGCATTTACATTCAGTATTTTTGATAAGGCGGCGTCCTTTTTAATAAATTTCTCCATACCCAGTATAGGTTCTCCATCATTTATAATACCCGGGATCCTGAATTTTTCTTCAAAAGCATTTGATACCAGGTACAACAAGGATTTATTGTAGATATGAGCGCAGTGATCATCATTTTCCGCGGCGTCTGTGAGGTTGAAAATCGCCCATCTTTTGATTCCCCCGGATTTGATAGCCGGCTGGTAAGTTTTTTTGAACAGCGCTGTGGTGCAGGCCGGTGCCCAAAGTGTACAGGATTCAATATTGAGTGTTAGTCCTTCCTCATTGTTAAATAAAAATTCGATCAGGTGTGCCAGCAGGATGCTACCTGCACTATGCCCCACCAGGTGTAGTTCAAAGTCTCTTTTATGTTTGGCAGACAATGCTGCTATCAATCGCAATGCCAGCCTGCCCCCGCCGTTGGTTGAGGAGCTGACTAGTTTTGCATTTTCTTTCATTTCATCCCATTGCATTTTTCCGGTCAGCGATCGGGCGATGGGTTCCAGCATATCATCCAGCCTGTTTAGCATAAAGTCTTTGGCTGCATCCAGAAATCCTTCCGGCTTTCGTTTTCGAACGGCTTCCTTCAAAATATTAGTCAGCGTTGTCCAGGCATCCGTATTCCATATAAATGCCAATGGATACACTTCTGATTCGAGTAATATTGACCGGTAGTCTGCCACTCTTTGTATGGCATTGGCTTCGGATACCAGCCCGCCGTGAGCATACAGGAGCAACCGTTTTTTCTTCCAGTTTTTCGTGATTGTTTCAAAATCATTTTCTACAATCGACCGAACTTCTTCTTCTGTATTACCGTATTCACCACTGGTTTTCAAAGTACCGTTATTACCAATATTGATAATATGGGGCCGGAGTTGGGCAAAAGAATAAGCATTCGATTTTTTGGCAACCGTAGCGTTACTTATAGCAACCGATTCATTGTTCAACAAAGTAACAGGAACACCTAACCGTGCTACCCACACATCTACACCATTTTGCAACCAATCGTCGTATGTGATCAGTGCAAATCCTTTTTTACCCCAGGTGGATCCCCAGGAGTTTTGTATCCAGAAGCCTCTCCTGTCATATGCCACTATAGCAAATGCGTGTCCGCCTTCCGCACTATCTTCGAAAGGAATGATGCCATCCGCTTTCACCATATCCCAGCCACTATGTGTAACACAACTGGCAAAAAGAATTCCCACTTCTGCCATGGCACTATGCATGGCCACCAGGTCCTTGTGATTCACCCGGTAATACGCACCCAACGGACGCTCGATAGCATCTTTTACCCTTTCTTTGGTGAGGGCATTGCCGGCAGCCGGCAACCACAGATTATTTTTGCACACCCCGTGTTTATGCCAGCCTTTCATGGCACCCCTTGCACTGGATCCGTCATAATCATCCCCCGGCCATTCATCGTACCGTTTTGCCAACTGGTAAAACATTGTTGGACTCACCATATCAAATTTTGTTTCAGAAGGACGGCAGCGCAACAGGTAATTGGCGACTGTTGCCAATCCATACCCTGTACAAGCGCCTTCTTTACCCTGATCCAATACCGGCACTTTCCACTTAGTATAAGTTTCCAACTTTATTGCCACCGGCACCTCTTTTAACGTAGACTGATACATCTGATCGCGAAAATCCAAAGTATCAGGACGAACATTGCGTATTCTTTGCTTTGTAGCCGTTTTTTTTGAAGATGTATTTTTGCCCTGGGCTACCATCTCCGTTTCGTGTTCGAAAATAAAATGTGTATTCCCTTCTTCTTCAGTATCAAACCTGGCGTGTGCTATCCACCTGCCTTTTCGTTTTTGATAACATGCCCATCGATCGCCATCAGGCGCAATTTTATAATCACCTTCGATGGCTCTTGTCATTGTTATTTTCCGTACAACTTTTTTGGTTGGTGTCGCTTTTTTTGAATTTCGATTTGTCATGAAGTTATTTTAAATCGTTACTCATTTATCTTCCTAAAGTGAAGCGCATCCGGATCGTTGAATATGGGTTCTATATCGTATACAAGTGACTTATTGATGCCGGATATCTTGTTTTTTGACTTTTGAACTACCTGCGAGAATACGATACCACTATCGGATGGGTTGTAGAAAAATTCTAACTCAGGACATTTCGCCTTTTCACAAAACTTCACTTCTCCCATGCGGTCGGTGCTTCGTTTTATTTTGTAAAAGTGTGTTGTGGAAAAAACATTTGTGCTATCGTCCACCTTTTCAACACTGCCGGCATAGAGGGGCCCAAATCCCAGGCAAACACTATCCGGACTAAAATTTGCCGCAAACATAAATCCTCTCTTAATTTTTCGTTCGATGGTTCTTTCATTGCTCTGCAATTGCTCCTGTGCATCCACCTCAAAAAAGAATATTTCTGTGTGATTTCCTATCATCGGAATTTTTACGTCTTCAGCCGTCTTTCGGGAATAGAAGTTGCGCAATTTAAATTCCGTTACTGCATCTCTTTTTACAATTTTTTCAACAATGGTTGCCTTGAACTTTGCAATAACTTTTATGGTAAGGCTGGGCTCGCTCGAGGGGAGCGGGTATACTGTTGGTATTGTTGTTGCTGAAATCACATTTTCGGGGTCAGTTGCATAATACGGTGATTTGCAAGCCACAAAAAATGCAACTGCGTATAAACATACTATGAGCTTAGAATTTGACATTGTGCAGTTGGTTATAAGTGCCGCCAATAAAAAATCTGTTACCATCGTCATTCGGATGTAGGGGGTATCCCAGCATTATGTGAATAATTTCCTGGATGCCCCAATAACGGTCTCTTTTAATGTCCTTCAGCGAACCGACCACTCCTGTATTAATACCAAACCCTTGATCGAAGTTTACTTTTAGTGAATAGGCAGAAGTATTAAAATTGTAAACTTTGCTTTTGTCGGGCGTATCATACAGTGGCACATTCATACCCAATAAACTTGTCAGTTCGTACAGCAGTGGTATATACCCCGTAAACTGATCAAACGCAATTTCGGCATAGTTGAAATTTTTTCTACTGTGATACAAAATAGCCCCGCCACCTGTCCAGTAGCGGTCAAATCCGTCTCCGGTACCTGTTAAGTTGAACGGTGGTCCATCGTTGTAGTAATTGAACGAGATGTTACCGATGGTGCCGTTCAGTGATCCTACAATCTGATTTCGTTTATGGTTATTAAGAACAAAATTGGTACCGAGCATCAGCATTCCCGCCCTGTTGGTAAAAATGTTGTAGTAATCGCCATTATGTAGTGTACGGCTGAATTTATTATAATCCAGGTGTTTACCCCACTCAAATCCGATATTGAAATTATTGGTAAAATCGATCTGCCAGTCACCCACCAGCGGATTGAGATTAGCACCGATGGTTTTTGTATAGATTGAGACAGAGGGTCCATAACTCAGCATAAAATCGCCCCGGTTAGCCACAGCCGTAAAGGCGCCAAAAACCCGCAAGCCAGGAAAGTTTTGCCCTGGTCCGCGCATAAAAAAAAGGTTACAACCAAAATTTACCTGGGCCCGGTAACGCCAGTTATCCTGTGCAGACAGTAAAAAAGGGATCAACCCCGATAAAACTGCCACGCTGATACAGATGAAGCTAATTTTTTTCACACATTATTTTGTTATAACTATAACAGGGTTACGGGAAAAATGCAACCTGTCAATATCACTTTTCAGGAAAGGTCACGGCAATGGATAACCTGTTTGCAAGGGGGGATAAATAAATATAACAAATGGTGCGTGAGCCGAAACACTCAGTTACTAAATGACGGATTTATTGAGTAAACTGTAGGTTTTGGGATTTACTCCCAATCGGGTTTAGGGGCTACATAGATCTTATGATGGTATCGGATTGCATATTTATTATTCCACCAAGCTACTCAGCAATGCCTGCCCCGGATCCTCGGGACTTTGGGATGCTTCTTCAGCAGAAGTGTCGAAGAAAAAATAACAGGACGGTAGTCTAACGGTAGATATCTGTTGCGCAAGTTTGAACTGTTAAGAATATTCTATTTATATGAATTTTAAGATGTTATGTACAATATTAGCAGCCTGTTATAGTTAATGGAACAGAAAATCAGTATCTTAAAATTATAATTACTGAAACGTATGAAAAAATCCCAGGCATCCTTTATCACCTATCTCGATCAAATAAAAAAGCATATTAAGAAAGCCGAAACGCAGCCAAATCCGGCTTTCGGATTGTACCTGGCAGATGCCAGAACACCGGCTTTCCGACTGGAAGGACTGGCCAGACTATACGCCGGATTGCAAGACAAAAAATATTTTAGTAAGCTGAACAAACAAATCAAACAATTAGAAGACGGGCTTGGTGCCATTGATCATTATACGGCACTGGAAAAAGAGTTCTCCCCCAGTATAAAAGTGCCGGTAGCGGTTAAAAGCTATTTTGTGGAAAAAATAGAGGGAACTACGGACGCGTTGAATATTGTTTTAAGAAAGGAAAAATGGCTGAACGGCGATCGTATCAAAACAATCAAACAAAAGTTGAAACAGGTGGAGTGGATGTCGGCTAAAAAAGAAACTAAAGCCATTACAACATTCTTTAAAAATGAGACCGCGAAAATAACGCAGTTTATCAGTGAGTGTAAATTTACAGATATGGAAAACGATGTGCATGAATTGCGCAGGAAACTGCGTTGGTTGAGTATTTATGCAATGGCCCTGCAGGGAAAGGTGCAACTTGCTGAGAATAAAAATGTAGAGACCCACCTTAAAAAATACCTGACGCCACAAGTCATTAATTCACCTTTCAATAAAATTGAAGCTTCACCCAAATTGCAGCATATCATGCTCGATAAAAATCATTTTCTGGCATTGAGCTGGTTAATTGCCGAACTGGGAAAAATAAAGGATGATGGATTGCGGATTATGGCATTGTCGGAGGCCTACATGCACACCGAATCTGTGACGGAAAAAACCGCCGCAAAAAAGGCGCAGGCGGCACTTGGCACCAGGTATCCTACTACAGCCGAATTATTAAAAAAGGCAGCAACGATCAGTCGAAACTTTATAAAAGAGGAGAACCTTACAAAACTGGTATTGTAACTTGTTTGCAATTCAAAACGAATCAAAAGAATTCATTGTAATGGCGCGTGGAACAGGTGCCAAGGCGAACACCCCGGCACCTGTCCTCACGCGTCGTATATATAAAGCACCTTAAATTGACGGCATAGCGACCCTGCCATCCGAAGACAAAGATCATCACCAAACTTTCTAAAAGGTAAATACGTACTAAAAATGCTGCCACTGGACAGGCATTTCTTAGCTTTGTTCTATGGCAATAATGCCGGCAACTACAATCTATGAAGGTTCTTAAGCAATTTGGCGCATCTCCCGCCCTATCCGATATGGAAAAGTATGCCCATTCCAAACAGTGGAATGGTCGTTTTTTTGAAAATATCGTCCCCACAAAAACGGATCTTAGTTTCACAACGCTGCCTAAAATGCTCTATAAGCAGTTTTGCGAAAAGAATAACAGAAAGCCCTTGCATAAGCTTTCAGTTACCCCCCTCAACAGTAGTGAGTTCCTGCAAGACGGGCCGAACTGGAAAGCCGCATGGTTTGGACACTCCGCCATACTGATCAGATTCAACCAGTGGAATATTCTTATTGACCCGATGTTTGGCCCCAATGCGGCTCCGATTTCGCCCTTTGCCGTGTCAAGATTTTCTGACAACACGCTGGATATCATTGATAGCCTGCCACCGATCGATCTCGTACTAATTTCGCATGATCACTACGATCATTTGGACTATGAAAGCATTCTTCGGTTAAAATCGAAGACCAGGCAATTTGGTGTTGCGCTGGGTGTGGCAAGGCATCTGACAAAATGGGGGATAGCTGCAGCAGATGTCACAGAGTTTGACTGGTGGGACGAGCATACTTTCAATGATATAACCATCACCTTTACACCAACAAGACATTTTTCGGGAAGAGGTTTGAAGGATAGAGCCAAATCGCTGTGGGGCGGTTGGGCGATGAAGAACAGGAACGACAATATTTGGTTCAGTGGTGATGGCGGCTATGGTGATCATTTTGCGGAGATTGGGAAAAAGGTGGGGCCGTTTGACTTTGGGTTGATGGAGTGCGGACAGTACAACAAACTCTGGCACCAGATACATATGTAC
Source organism: uncultured Terrimonas sp. (assembly GCA_964604365.1). Classification (GTDB taxonomy): domain Bacteria; phylum Bacteroidota; class Bacteroidia; order Chitinophagales; family Chitinophagaceae; genus Agriterribacter. The sequence continues at coordinate 33,434 of CAZRYS010000037.1, read as the reverse complement.
CCGGAGGAAAGTGTGCAGGCAGCAGTAGACGCGGGCGTTAAAATTGCAATGCCAGTGCATTGGGGTGCTTTTTCCCTGGCCCAGCATGCCTGGACGGAGTCGGTGGAACGATTTGTAACCGAGGCAGAAAAAAGAAAGCTGGATTATATCGTGCCTAAACTGGGGGCTCTATTTACGCAAGGTACCAACGATAGGGACAAATGGTGGCAGTAGCTTAACGTCCGAATCGTAGTGAGATAACCAATGTTTTTCTTCTATTTTCAGATACATAAAATATTCAGTTGATGTACCTGCCAATAGATTTTTTTATACTGAAACTGTTTTCACCGACGATCGTTTATTGATTGAAATTTACAGGAAATTATATTTAGAATGATTTTAAGAAAAGCGACTACTGCAGATGCCCCAGTTGTCTGGGAAATATTACAACAGGCAATAGAACAGCGCAGGCAGGATGGCAGCGAGCAATGGCAGGATGGATATCCTAACGAAAAAAGTATTGCAGCCGATATTGCCGCGGGTTGTGGGTACGTGCTGGAAGAACATAGTGCAGTGCTGGCGTACGCAGCCATTATATCCGACAAGGAACCCGCTTATGAAGCCATTAACGGTAAATGGCTTACGGACGGTGATTACCTGGTAGTACATCGGGTGGCTGTTTCCAATTCAAGTAAAGGGAAAGGAATAGCAACAAAGCTTTTCGCAATGATTGAAGATTTAGCTGTACGGAAGAGGATCTACAGCATAAAAGTAGACACCAATTTTGATAATGCACCCATGTTGAGAATATTCGAAAAACTTGGATATAGTTATTGCGGCGAAGTATTTTTTAGGGGAAGTGCCAGGAAGGCTTTTGAAAAAGTATTGTCCTTAAATTGAGTCCTTTGCCCGGCTTTATACCGTTGTAATTCTGTTGTGACAACAAGAGAGATATAATAAAGAAAATATCAGCTCCCCCAGCGGAAAGTACTGATATCAAAGCCGCAGATATCCAATACCCGATCGGTGACAGTGGCAGCTACATCTTCTATGGTTAGTGGTTTACTGTAATAGGATGGAGAAGCGGGGCATATAATGCCGCCAGCCAAAGTAACTGTTTCCATATTACGGATATGGATCAAATTGTAGGGCGTATCGCGTAATACACATACGAGTTTCCTGCGTTCTTTGAGCACAACATCGGCAGCACGGGTGACCAGGTCGTTGGATATCCCTCCTGCTATCCGGCCAAGCGTACCCATGGAACAGGGAACAATAATCATCGTATCGTATTGTCCTGACCCCGAAGCAAAGGGCGCATTGAAATCGCTTTTCCCGTAAAAGGTGACGTTGTTCAATTCTTCATAAGAACTGTTTCCGATCTCCGTTTCCCATACCTGTTTGGCATTGTCCGACATTACCACCGCCACTGATTCCCATTGATCGGATAACTGCATCAACTTTTCCAGTAGCTGTTTTGCATAAATAGAACCGCTGGCTCCTGTGATGGCCACAACAACTTTTCTTTTCAACCTGGTCTGTTTTAATCTCCCACAAAGAAACAGACAATTCACCAGCATTTAAACTCCTTTTTCCTGCAAAACGTTTATCAGGAACATAGAGATCAACAACCAACCTTACAAAAACATTACCTTGCAATGCAAAATAGAGATTGTATGGAAAGGATAAATGCGTCGATCATTACTATTGGAGACGAATTGTTGATCGGGCAGGTGATAGATACCAATAGTGCCTGGATGGCACAGGAATTGAACAAGGTTGGTATCTGGTTACGTCGTCGGTTATCGATAGGCGATGTGAAAGAAGAAATTATAGCTGCACTGGACGAAGAAAGTAAAAAAGCATCCATCATTTTAATAACCGGGGGGCTGGGACCAACAGCAGATGACATCACCAAACCGGTACTGGCGGAGTATTTTGGCGGTAAACTGGTGATGCATGAAGAAAGCCTGCAGCGGGTAACGGCTATATTCCAACGGTTGAACCGCCCTATGATTGAGCGTAATCGTAAGCAGGCAGAACTACCTGATGTATGCACCGTGATACCCAATGACCGGGGCACTGCGCCCGGCATGTGGTTTGAAAAGGATGGAAAGATATTTGTAAGTATGCCGGGCGTGCCACACGAAATGAAGGGTATGGTTACCAATTATGTGTTACCCCAATTGCAGCAGCATTTTTCCCTGCCTTTTATCGACCATCGGACTTTATTAACCGCGGGCATCGGCGAGTCTTTTCTCGCGGAAAAAATTGCTGACTGGGAAACAGGTTTACCCGGCAATATTAAATTGGCTTATCTACCCAACTATGGCATGGTTCGTCTGCGCATTACGGGGATGGGGACAGATAGAGAAGACCTGGCAGGAGAATTAAATCAACAGTTTGCCAAATTGCAGACATTGGTACAGGAGTGGTTGGTAACTACAGAGGACATCACACTGTCACAAGTAGTGGGCAAGCTGCTACTGAAGCAAAACAGAACAATTTCTACTGCGGAAAGTTGCACGGGGGGGTATCTTGCCCATCTGATTACCGAGGTTGCCGGTTCTTCTGCTTATTATAAAGGATCTGTAATCAGTTATGCCAATGAAATTAAGAACAAGGTGTTGGGTGTGGCGGATGAGGTGTTAAAAACCAAGGGGGCGGTTAGTGAAGAAACCGTTCGGGCTATGATAAAGGGAGCATTGGCAGTCAACAACACCGATTATGCTATAGCTACTTCCGGTATTATGGGACCTGCCGGCGGTTCTCCCGAAAAGCCTGTCGGCACGGTGTGGATTGCCGTTGGAAATCATGAAGAAACTGTTGCTGAAAAGCTCTCGTTGCGTTTTGATAGAAGTCGGAATATAGAGATTACAGCTAATGTTGCCTTGAATATGATGCAGCGTTTTTTAAAGAAACACAATACTGCAGACTAAAAAGTTTCCTACACTAAGTTTGTCAAATCGGAGCCCCTTTCCGTAATGGATAGTACTTACCCTTATAGGATGAGACATTTATAGATCGCTACAACGTTTGTGGTATTGTGAAATCGGGAAAATAAAATTAATTTTAATGTGAATTAACGATTTAGAACCTCGCTCGGGGTTATTGTTATGATCAACTTCAGCACAACCTTTCCTGGCGCAGGAGAGGTTGTCGCTTTTATGACCTATCTTTCGGTTTCTTTTCCAAAATGCATTACTATTACTATGAGAATACTTTCTATGGCGGTTCTTTTAATGGCCGTATCTCTGCAGCTCCAGGCGCAAAAAGCCAAACCCCGGATAGCGATTGCCGGCATCGGCATAGAATCCAGTACGTTTTCGCCGGCATTAAGTACCGAAGCCGCTTTTCTGGTAAAACATGGTAAAGAAATTTATACTTCTTATCCCCGCTTTATGCAGGATGGGTCTACCACGCGGCAAGCGGCCGAATGGTTTCCTGCGGTAACCGCCCGTTCTCTACCGGGCGGGGCAGTAACCAGGGAAGCCTACGAAACAATGCTGGGCTATATTCTCGACTCTCTCAAAAAGAATCTTCCCTATGATGGTTTGTTTTTTGATATTCACGGGGCTATGAGTGTAGTGGGGCTGGATGATCCCGAAGGAGATATGATCACAAGAATACGGAGAGTAATCGGTAATCAAACGGTTGTTTCCACTTCTATGGATCTGCACGGTAATGTGTCTATGCGGCTGGCAGAACACTCTGATCTGATTACCTGCTACCGTATGGCACCCCATGAAGATGCCCAGGAAACCAAACAGCGCTCGGTAGATCAACTATTGGAAAGACTGATTAGCGGAAAGGGAAAACCTAGATATAAAGCCTGGGTTCCGGTACCTATTCTGTTGCCGGGCGAACAAACCAGTACCCGCATAGAGCCGGCCAAAAGTCTATATGCTGCTGTTGCTCCAGCCTCTGCGCAACCCGGTGTAATTGAAGCTGCTATCTGGATGGGCTATCCCTGGGCAGATGAGCCACGCAACCACGGTGTGATTATGGTAACCGGTGATGATCAACAGGCAGTAGGTACTACAGCCGAAACCCTGGCACAACATTTCTGGCGGGTAAGGCGGGAATTTCATTTTGTGGCTCCTACGGGCTCCCTGGAAGAATGTCTAAATAAAGCAATCGCCAGTAATAGACGCCCTTTTTTTATAAGTGATTCTGGTGATAATCCTACCGCCGGCGGCGCCGGAGATGTTACCTGGTCGCTACAGCAAATATTGGCAAGAAAAGAGTTCAAATCTGTCAAAGGACCCACCGTGATATACGCTTCTATACCCGGACCTAAGCTGGTAGAACAAGCAATAAAGCTGGGGGTAGGTAAAAAAATAAAGGCTCCGGTTGGTGCTGCTGTAGATAACAGGTATGCGCCACCGATAGAACTGAACGGTATTATCCGGTCTATTGAAAAAGGCGACCGCAATGCTGAAGTGGAAGTAGTGGTGCAGGTAGGTTCGGTACACGTAATTGTAACCAACAAAAGAAAGCCCTATCACAAAGAAGCTGACTTTACCCGTCTGGGATTAACACCCCGTGCAGCCGATATTGTAATTGTAAAAATCGGTTACTTGGAGCCTGAGTTGTATGATATGCGGGCAGACTGGCTGCTGGCACTCACACCGGGTGGTGTTGACCAGGAACTGACCCGCGTACCTTATAAAAGAATTCAACGACCTATGTATCCTGTCGATCAGGCTACCCCGGATCCGGATTTGTCAACAAGATGGGTGAAGGCTTCTGACAAAGTTACGCCATAGCACAGCTCGAATCAGTTACCTTTATCTTTACGAAAGCCAGACCGATATGACAGATATTTTCAAATCCGTTTACCAACACCCGTTGCTCTCACACGCAGATTTGCATCAAATTGCTTCCCGGCACGTTAAAGAAGAAAGGGAAAAGGGAAGCCTGCTTTTAAAGCAGGGACGAATAGCAGAAGAATATTATCTGCTGGCATCCGGGCTCGTCCGCTCTTATGTACACGACTACGAGGGCAATGAAATAACGACTGATTTCTTTGTGAAAGACGAAATAGTAATTGTACCGACTTCCCTGTTCCAGCGCATTCCATCTCAGGAAACCGTGCTGGCTGTAACGGATGTAGTGTTATGGAAAATTGAGTTTGCCGATTTTCAGGAATTATTTCACAGTATTCCGGGTTTTACGGAATGGGGCAGATTGTGGTTTACCCAACAGCTGTTCGCGATGAAACAGCGTTCGCTGGAAATGATTACTATAACTGCTACCAACCGTTATCTAAAATTGATGAAAGAAAAGCCAGAAATCATGCAGCATGTTCCGCTAAAGCAGATTGCATCTTACCTCGGTATAACCGATACATCCCTTAGCAGGATACGAAAAGAAATAGCGCAATGATGGTAAAGCTACGTATGGCTATAGCCGAAATAAAGTAGTAAAAAACGATACTACAGTTTCTCTACTATTTGTTCCGGCAGGATATATCCCTCTTCCAATTCAATAACCTGTAAGTTGCGAAACTCTATACGGGCACCTTCGGCTTCCAGGCATAGATATCCTTTCCGCTTTGAGGCCTGGCGTATACCATTTACATATTTACCATTTACGGAAAGTTTAATAGTACCATCTACACACACCACCGTGTATTTGTTCCATTGTCCAACACCCAGGCACCGGTTCTCTATAGACTTGCTTCTTTCCCCTCTTGGATTGTCGGGAGTGGTTTTAGTTTTACCGGCTCCAAACAATTCACCATGTACATACGCTATCGGCGGTGTTTCTCCATTGTGTTTGTTCTGGTTCACCCAGTCCAACTCCAGCATCTGCACCTCCACACCGCTGGGCAAACGATTATGCTCTTCGGGTTGTGCGTCGCACCATACAAATATGCCGGAGTTACCACCTTTTTCCATATGCCGCCATTCTACGTGCATAATGAAGTTCTGGAACATTTTTTCTGATCGCACCACCCCTATCGGCCATCCTTTACCAATCAGTTTATCGCCTTCTTTGTACCAGGTAGTATCTGTAGTGTTTACATCCACCCAACGCAGAGGTTCACTTTTATTATTGCCGGAAATGAGTTGGTCGAAGTTTTTTTGTTCACCAAACTCAAATAATATTTTCTGGCTAAAGGCAGGAAGGCAAGTCAATAAACTAAAGCAGAGAGAAATAATAGATAACTTTCGCATAATTTTTTTCTTATTGTCTACGGAGCTGAAGTGCGATTAAAACAACTTGTTATTCCTTCCAGAATTCGTCAATAATTTTCAGGGTTTCATCCACCAATATTTGTCCCCCTTCAGGTCCCACTACGTTACTCTGGCATACTGCACTGTAACCGCCGCCTGCCATTGCTTTAGCGGTGGGCAGATAGGTACCTGGGCCTGCCAGTTGAACTACAAATGTTTGCAGTGCTTTGCTTCTTGCCTGCATCCGGATACCAAAATCTGTAAACAATTCAAACTGATTGGTGCATATCGCAACATCGCCTATTCTAAGCACATGGATTTCTGTATCATACACAGGGTTCACCGTTTTTTGTTGAGCGGCATACCGTTTGTTAACATCGGCAAACCAGGTCATTTTAGCATACAGATCTTTTGCTTTTGACGGATCTGCTTTTATTTCTGCAGCGCTTTCATCACTTACTTCCTTCGAGGCCTCATTCTCTTCTGCTGTTATAATACGCATGGGTAAAGACAGTGTTTTAACCTGATGTTGAAAAGATACCTTATCCTGCTTTTCCTTTTTTACCAATTCATAGGTTTCGTGTGCGGCACGGTATACTCTTTTGGCTATGTCGTCCATCCGTGTTTTATTAGCCAAAGTCAGCATACGGATGTCTGATTTTTTACGATAGATGGTATGTGGGGATTGATCACCCGCAGCGCCAATCCAGCCCAGTACTACCAGGTCTTCTCCAAATTGTTTTGCCAACGCCTCCCGCACAGGATGCCAGTAGTCGGCATTTACTGTGTACCTGTTTTCAACTTCCTGCGCAGGACAGGCTACTTCAATACTGGTAGCGACCAGCTTCCCTTTGTTATCCCAAAAGAACAGGGAGTTGATATCATGGTCTTCATATCCTTCAATATTCTGAAAAGAAGGTGTGGCGGCATTGCCGTACATAGCGGTGGTGCCATCTTTGTAATGTACCCGGCGATTGTACCCTACGGCTTCCCGTTGCATGCCCCAGGCAACAGCGCCTTTGGCCCTTGTATTCCACGCTTTAACAACAGCCGTTGCCACCTTTTTTACAAACAGCTTCCGGTAGTCTTCCGGGGTGGTTACACCTTTAGGAATGGGGTATAAAAAAGAAGATTCGTCCGGATCGTTTTCCAGCACCGGTGCAGTATGTGTATGCGTTGCACTTAAAATAATTTTTTGCACATTGAAATCAGGTAATAGCTTTTTTACGGCAAGTCTGAGTTCCTGTCGGAGCTTTTCCGATATATATACCAGGTCACAGGAAACAAAAACGGCGGTATCCGCGATTCCGTTTTTATTTTTTCCTTCGATCGCAACTACGCCCGCATATAGTGGTGTTTCTGCCACCTCTGCCACCCGCAAATTGAACTGTCCCATCAAAGCCACGGGAAGTTGAGGGCTAATATCTGCTGAAGCAGTGCCGATAAGTATTTCTCCAGCCCGAGAGATGTTATAACCAGTGAGTAAACAGGCAGGCACGAATAAAAACTTAAAAATGTATTTCACCATCTCTGAAAGATAATGAAATACATTTTATAAGAACAAATTAACCCTATTTAAGTCTGCGATTAATGCCAGGTATTGCTACGGATGTAGTGTCGGAACAAAAATTAAACATATGCCGACAAAACAAACGATCAATATCTAATAAGCATTCGTCTCCATCATCTCAAATACCTCCAGATTTTCAGCCACTACGCTTTCTGCCCCCGCAAACAACTTCACCTTCGTACTATTTTTCAGTGTCGGATATACAACTTGGGTGACACATTGTCTGCCGTTGGCAAACACTTCAATGATCGACCGGTCGATGAAAATATCCAATTGCAATTTTTCTCCTTTTTTGAGTTCAAACGGAGCCCGCTGCCGGGAGGTAGTTTTGCCGTAGCCTTCTATTTTCTCTGGTTCAATAATGCAATGCGTAACCATCTCTACTGGTCCCTGTACGGCAGATTTTATGAAATCTACTATCAACTCTTTAGCTACGGGATCGTATTGTATAACAGTCTCCTCTCTGCCATCAGGTGAGCAAAATACTTTTACGCCGTAGGCAGATTTATCCGATCCTTTGAGGTCTACTTTTATTTCAAGAGAGGTTCCTTCCATAGCCAGTTCCTTCTCCGAATTGGCTGGGATACTAATTGATTTGTCTTTTAACCCACCCGGTAGGCGAAGACTTTTTATTTCCTCCGGCGGATTGATTTGTAAGTCGCCATTTTTTGCCAATGTTAGCACCCTTGGTAAACTCATAATGCCAGCCCACCCGTGATTGGGTAGATAATTGGGTTTGCGTTCCAACACCCATCCCCAAATAATATTTCTGCCTTTGTCGTCTACCAATTGTTCGGGAGCGAAAAAGGTACCGCCCGGCCAATTCATACGACCGTGTTTTTCAATTTGATATTTGTCGTTTTCAAATTTGCCGATATAGTATTGTGTCCCCAGATGATGACTGATGAATACCAGCATATCTTTGTCTCCTATTTTAAAAAAGTCGGGGCAGGATATATCTTCATACGGAAAAAGCTTGTTGTTATTTCTATCTACAAAATCGCCAACATAGTCCCATTTGTACATATCCTTCGACTTAAATAATCCAGCTATTTCGCCTCCGGAAATCTGGTAGTAGTGATCTGTTTTTTTATCATACCAGGCCTCGGGATCCCAGGCTCTGTACTTTCCCTCCATGGCACTTCCCTTGGGAGGTGTTACCAACACAGGGTTCCCTTCAAACTTTATCCAATTTCGTAAATCCCTGTCTTTCGAGTAAGCTATAAGGTTAGTGTTTGAACCCTCGCCATGGTAAATGATATGCGGCACACCTTCTCTTGAGAGAAAAGCTCCACCGCTAAATATACCTCGTTCGATATCACCCGGCTTTACAGTCAACATATCGGGATAGAAAGTCCAATGGAATAAATCTTTGCTTACAGCGTGTCCCCAGAAATGTTCGCGTTTACCATTTTCCATATTCTGGTAAATAAATCCAAGATGATATTTACCATTCCAATAAATGCCCCCATTGGGATCAAAGGGCATCGCTATACCTTCTGGCGCAGCAAAATGGTATATGGGTCTGTGTGGATCGCTTTGGATCAATTGCCGTAGCTTACGGCTTTTGTTCATTACTTCTCCATCATCTTTTTTATCGTATTGTCCGTAACAAACGCCGGTCAATAACATACCCAGCCCCAGCAATATTTTTTTATGCATACTCATTTTTTAAAATTACAATTAATAAGGATTGGACGCTACCAGATCCCAGCTCTTTACAGATACTACTTTGGCAGTTCCGCCTTTAGAAAATAATTGAACGCCAGTTCCACCTAGTGTAGGATATATAGTTCTGGCGATAGCCTGCCGATCGTTGGCAAAAACTTCCACAATTCCTTTATCCACGTAAATATTCAATACCAGGTTTTCACCCTTCTTCAGTTCAAAGGGAGCACTTTCTATATTACGTCGGCCATACAACAAACTTGATTTGGTAGCATCTACCTTTAATTTTTTCTCTGCAGCATCATAATAAATTACAGTTTCTTCTTTGCCATCAGCAGAGCGACCGATTACTACGCCTGTTTGTTTGGATGAACCTGGTTGAATGGTTATCTCTAATTCTAAAAGCTCATTAGCCTTGTCATATAAAGTGGTGTTTCCGGATACATTGATGTTCTTTTTCTCTTTTTGGTTCGTGCGAAGACTTTTCAATTCTTCCACCGGTCTCATTCCCAAAGAACCATCTTTGTTTACCCAAAGCGATCGGGGCAAACCATATATGCCGTTCCAGCCATAATAGTTAATCAGGCTATCGGGACGATCATCAAAAATCCATGCCCACATAATTTGTCTGCCTTTGTCATCCACTAAAGCCTCGGGAGCAAAATAGGCGTTATCTGTCCAGGTCATACGTCCATGTGTAGAGGGCAGGAATTTATCGTTTTTGTAATCGCCTATGTAATACTGACATCCGAGATTATGACTTATGAATAACAACAGATGTTTGTTGCTACTAACGCCACCATCAGGCGAAGAGGGAAGAGGGAGAAAGCTGGGACACATATTGTCTTCCGTTTTTTCGGTCCATTTTCTATCTGCTTTATAAAACTCGTGTTTGTAAGTCCAGTCGGTTAAATTGGAGGATTCGAAAAGATATAACCGGTCTCCCTGGTAGTTGAGTGAATCAGCTGGTAATACACCGTCTTTAAAATTAGCAGGCAGCCCTTCGCCACGCGATCCAAATTTCCGCAAGACCAAAAGATTCCCCGTGAGCATATAATACTTGCCATCTTTTTTCCAGATATTGGACGGATCAGCAGAACCTACATAGTAAGGTTTGCCAGCAGCATCTTTCATTTCGGTGATCCCCCATTCCGTGGATTTGATTACGGGATTGGCAGCCATTTTTTTCCAGTTGGTAAAGCTGGCATCATTGCTTTTTGCCAATCCAATACCTTTATCGCCCCACAACATCCAATAGGATAACACAGCAGAACCATCATCGTCAACAAATGCTCCGCCGCTGAAGCATCCATCGTCGCCATCACCGGGTCCTATGGCATCGGGATGGTAACGCCAATGCAACATATCCTTACTGGAAGCATGCCCCCAGGCAAATTTACCATCGGTACGTTTGTATAAAAACATCAGGTGATATAAGCCGTTATGGTAGAAGGCTCCATTGGGATCGCCGGGACGTCCATCGCCTTCCGGAAAGGCGAAATGAAATGCCGGACGATGTGGATCTGTTAATAATCTTTCCCTAAACTCCCGGGTAGCATTGATAACGTCACCAGGAATATTTTTTTCCTGCTGGATCAGCGATTGTTTTTCCTGCGCCCATGCCGTACCCGTGAGCAGACATATCAGCAGCAAGATCCATTTTTGAATTGTTTTCATTTCTGCAAATTATTTATTCTTTTAATAAAAACTAAGTGATGGAGCATAAAGTATTATGCCCCATCACTATCCACCAATCAAAATCAGTAACCGTTATTTTGTTTATATAAGTTTTGGCTTAAGTCAATTTGTCCTTTTGGAATTGGTAGATACTCATCTCTTTCCCTGGTAAATTTTGCATTTGCGAGGTGCGGACGACGGGTACCTTCTACTGTAAAATACTCATTCATCACATCTGCGGCTACACCCCATCTTACCAAATCGTAGGATCTGAATCCTTCACAAGCCATTTCTAATCTGCGTTCCCACTGCAAAGCTTTAAAAGCGAAATCTTTGTTCCACACACAATTGACACCATCAACATATGGTTGTACACTGAAATTACCTGTGGGAGCGCCATTGATATCCACCAGGAGTGCTGTACTTTGTGCAGCCCTATTTCGGATTTGATTAATCAGCGGAAGAGCTTCTACTTGCCTGTTCAACTGAATCAGCGCTTCTGCTTTCCAGAGAATTACGTCGTCCAGGCGAATCACATCTCTGTTTTTGGAATCACTTTTCCAGGGATTCACCGGTTGGTAACAGGGGGAGTCGTACTGAACAGTTTCTTTCATAGAAAGAAAACCTCCATAAGCCTCAGGCTGGCGGGGCCAGGTTTCACCATTAAAAATAAAATCCGTCTTGTACTTATAAGGTAGTCCATCCATGGCAACGGTGTGTAGTAACCGCGGATCAATGGTATGAGTTTTCACACTAGCTGCATTTACCAGGTTCACTGTATTGTAATTATCGAAATCCGGTAGTCCACCAACTGTCCTGAATGCATTTACTACGTTTTGAGACGGAGAGTGATAGCCACAGCAGCCATATTCCTGCACCATCGGATATACTACCTGATTGGTACCATTGATACGTCCTTTAGGCGTTCCATCATTACGCGAAAACTGGATTGCCCACAAAGATTCTACCCCGTTCTGAGAATCGCATTGAAAGTTACTACCAAAATCTGTAAATAACTGCTTACCAGAATTTTCAATAACATCAGTCGTTAGGTCGACTACTTTCTGTAGTTTGTCAGTATTTATATTGACAACCTGATTTTTAGCATCCTGTTCATATGCAGCAAATAGCAACACTTTTGCCATATAGGCCTTTGCTGCATGTCGTGTTGGGCGTCCCACAGCGCCATCTGTATGTGTGTCCGGCAGATTGTCGATGGCGAACTGAAGGTCTTCCATTATCTTTCCCCACAGTTGCTCATCTGTCATATCATTACCGATTGTGTTGTAATCTCCTACTTCTATTGTTTCATCAATAAAAGGCATATAGCGGAAGTTAAGCTTCAACCAGAAATAATTGTTGGCACGAAGAAAACGCATTTCTGCCATACGGGTTGTTTTCATAGGGAAATCTACCTTGTTCAGAATACTGAGAGCCTGGTTGGTTCTGGAAATACATTGGTATTCTATTTCCCATTTACCTGCTACACCGCCTTCGTCGGTTGTCATGTTCACAAAAGTTTCGGACACATTCCATTCCGGCAAATCGCCTATACCAGCACCACCTTTATAAGCATCGCCACCTCGCAAATCACCATAAGGCCATGGTGTAAGCGGTCGTAGATAGTACCGTTCATTTCCTTGTGCAGCGTAAGCTGCTATCACCATTTTTTCGGCATTCTCTTCTGTTGCCAGTAATGTTTCTGTAATAATTCCTTTGGGGGCATCTTCCAGAAATGTATTACTGCAAGCAGACAAAATCATTAGTGCACCGCCTGCTATGATATATTTTATCCTTTTCATATTGTAAGCTGTTTATTAGTTATAGGTTGATGTTTACACCCATGGTTACAGATGTTGGTAGAGGAAAGTTTACGTCCCAACTTTTAGGATCAAATCCTGAGAAGGTATTACCCGGCAACTTAAATACGTGAAGGTTTTCGCCTTGCAGGAAGAAACGACCACCTTTGACGAAAGTTCTTGAGCTGCCAGCGGGTAAGCTATATCCAATACTAACTGATTGTAGTTTCATGTAAGATGTGTTTTCCACGAAGTAGGTGGAGAACCTGTTTTCATTATTCAGATCCGATTTGGTAATGGCAGGAATAGTAGAAGAGGTGTTAGAAGGCGACCAGCTATTCAACACATTTGTACCATAGTTTTGTCCACCAAAGAAACCGAAGAAATCGGTATAACCTTTTGTTGGACTTGGAATCTTTCTTCCAATTTCAGAGTTGAAGAATATAGACGCGTCAAAATTCTTCCAACGGGCTTGCAGGTTTAATCCCCACGCCAATTTGGGTTCGTTTACACCAATCCATGTTCTGTCATCTGCATCAATTTTTCCATCCGGCTTTCCGTCGGGGCCGCTAACATCTTTGTATTGCAACCTGCCGATTCCTTTTCCGGGTTGTGTGGCTGCTGCATCCACTTCTGCCTGGTTCTGAAATATCCCTTCTACTATATACCCATACAGAGAATTGAGCGGTCGGCCGAGTATAATCTGATCGCGACCATTACCAGGATAAGCACCTACTGCTTCAGGAACTATGTAGTCGAAACGGTTGGTATTTCTGTAAAAATTGGCAGTAACGGTATAACCTACTGTACCTACATTGTCGTTGTAGGACAGGATACCTTCCCAACCCCAGTTTTTCATGGTAGCGCCATTGATCCACATACCGGCTCCGTATCCCGTTACTGTTAATGTTGGTGGCTTCACCAAGATATCCGTTGTGTTTTTTATGTAATAATCGAAAGAGCCGCTTAACTTATTCTGAAGAAGAGAGAAGTCGATACCAAAATTGCTTTGTGTGGTAGCCTCCCATCTCAAATTAGGATTACCCATCTGCAGCCGAATGTATCCGGACGGAAGATTTCCCTGGTCATGACCATAAATATCGTATGCGGCACTGTTGTATACCGGCCATGCATCGTCTCCATACAGTGCACGGTACTGTGCATACGAAGCATAATTGTCAATAGCCTGGTTTCCGGTTTTACCCCAGCCGTACCTAAGCTTTAAGTTAGATATCCAACTTACGGATTGTAAAAATGATTCTTCACTTAACACCCAGCCACCTGATATAGAGGGAAAGAAGGCATAACGATTGGCGGCGCCAAAACGGGAAGAACCGTCTCTACGCATGATACCAGTGAGTAAATACCGTCCTTTATAATCATAGTTCAATCTGCCAAAGTAGGAGTTCTGAGAATTACCCCATGCCAGTCCACCGTTTCTCACATTGGCATCACCAACATCCAGGTACATATAGTCTACATCTTCGCTGGCAAATCCTTCCCTGGCGCCCCACATATTCGCTCCTCTGGCTTTAGTAGCTTCTTGCCCCAGCATTACCTGGAAGTTATTATCATTGTTCAGACTAAAATTATAATCCAATACATTATTCCAGGTCCAGCTTCCACCGTAGCTGGTATTGGTTTGCAACCTGCTGATTGTTTCCGACATAAAGCCTGCCTGATATTGTAATACAGACTGGTTGTTCCAGTAGCCTACATAATCCAATCCAAAGGTTGATCGGAAACGGAGGTTTTTAATAATTTCTACTTCTGCAAATCCGGAGCCAAGCAGCCTGATGTCTGTCGAAAAGTTCTGACGGTTTCTTTCGATATCAAGCATTGGATTATTTCTATCACTCATGCCCATTACCGGACCACCCCATCCAATGCCATCAATGGTTCGTACTGGTACGATAGACTGAATGTTTACCGTATTGCCCAGCCAGCTACCGCCGGTATATTTCATTTTCGTTACAGAAAAATTCTCACCAACTTTTACGCGACCATTAAATAAGCGATAGTTGGAATTTAACCGTACACTGAACCGGTCCCATTCATTGTGTTTTGTGGTACCTGCACTTTTCAAATAGTCGAAAGCCAAAACTGCACCACCATTTTCACCGGCATGTGAAATGGCAATATTGTTGTTGTGTGAGACGGCATTCCTGGAAATCACTTTCTGCCAATCGGTATTGCCTGGTTTCATCGTTTGTGCGGCATCGAGATACTCTGGAAGTATAATGCGGTCCAATACCCAATTGCCATTAGCATCCTGGTGATCCTCAAAACGGTATACACCGTAGTTAGGGTCAACGTTATCGTTTTTAGCCGCCATCCACTGTGCTCTTCCGTATTCTTCCGTGTTTAACAACGGGATAGGGTTGCTGGGAAGGAAGCCCATTGTAACAGAAGAATTCACTTCCACTTTTGCACCTTTTTTGGCAGATTTTGTGGTGACGATATATACACCGTTAGCGGCACGCGAGCCATAAATGGTGGCTGCGGATGCATCTTTTAATACCTGTATGGATTCAATTTCATTAACGGGCAATTCATTCAACCCACGATTGGTGGGCACTCCATCAATAATGATCAATGGGGCTGTACTACTATTTAGTGAACCGCGACCGCGGATTAACATTGAAGCCCCACCGTTTGGGTTGCCATTGAAAGAGGTTGTAATACCTGGCACCCGGTTGTCCATCGCCTTTACTACGTTGCCTGTTGCCAATGCCTGTTCTTTAATGTCAGTCATTTTTACTACTGAGACAGCGCCCGTAAGACTTGCCTTTTTCTGCGTACCATACCCAACTATCACCACTTCTTCAGCGGCAGCAAACAAAGGCTTCAGTTGTATAGATACATCAGTCTGATTACCTATGCTGATAGTAGTGGTTTCAAAGCCAACATATGATACTTCCAATACAGCGTCGGGTGCAGCATTTATAGAGAATCTACCGTTGTTGTCGGATCTTGTTGTAATAGATGTACCGGATACTGAGATGGTCGCACCATCCAGCGGGTTTCCTTCACTATCGGTTACTCTACCTGTGATATCAGCATAAGAATGATAGGAAGTACTTTTTGAATTTAGAGAACGATCCTCTGCATATAATGGTTCTGCAGTAAAACCAAGCAGGAGCATAATGTAACCTGTGAAGGTTACTTTCATACAGGTCTTTTTATCGAGCCTGCATCGGGCAGTTAAGTTCATGTTGTATTAATTTGGCTTAAAAGAATAGCAATCGAATGATAGCTGTTTACAATTTCTCAGCATAGCTGAATTGGTCGCTAACCACTTTTATCTGTCTCTGGCAGATGGGATTAAGAATCTTTTTTTCATCATAATCAATTTATTTACGGGTGATTTTTCCAGGAGATAATTCCTCTCCTAATTGCTCCAATGTTTTTCCTCTTGTTTCTGGAAAATATTTCCAAACAACTACTGCCTGAATAATCATTGCTACTGCAAAAAACAGGAATGCACTACCAGCACCATTTTCACCCTTACCTACCAATACGGGGAAAACGAATGTGATAATGGCAGCGAAAAGCCAGTGTGTGAAACTTCCCAAGGATTGTCCTTGTCCACGAACCGCTGTTGGAAATACTTCGGAAATCAACACCCATATTACAGCACCGGTAGAAAATGCGAAAAACATGATATAACCGGTGAGTAAGATCAATAAACTATATCCCCGGAAGTCTTGAGTATAAAATGCTTTGGCCGTAAGCCCTAAGCATATAGCCATTCCAATTGAGCCTGTTATCAGCAATTTCTTTCTTCCTACTTTATCAATAATGATAAGTCCCAGCATCGTAAAGATGCCATTGGTGATGCCGATCACTACTGGTTGAAGAAGGGAGTCTGCGGAGGATAGTCCGGTTAGTTCGAATATTCTGGGGGCGTAGTATAAAATGGCGTTGATGCCAGATAGTTGGTTGAACATTGCCACCAGAAATGCAATGGCAATTGGTTTAGCATATTTGCCCGAGAATAAATTGTCTCTCGTACCTGTCATACTATTTCTAATAGCATCAGCGGCTGATGCTACGTCTCCTGTTTCTATTTTTTCGAGTACCTGTAGGGCTTTTTCAGTTTTGTTTTTCTTAATTAGAAATCTTGGACTTTCGGGCACAATAAAGAGCAATAAGAAGTAAACAAGTGCGGGTGCACCGCCCACTCCCAGCATCCAGCGCCAGGCGTCCTCACCAAAATCTCTGAGCGCATAGTTGGAAATAAAAGCAATGAGGATACCGAATATTACATTGAACTGAAAAAGTGCTGTCATACGCCCACGCATAGATGCAGGAGATATTTCAGAAATATACATGGGTGCTACAACGGAAGAGGCACCCACAGCTATCCCACCCAGGAACCGGAAAATAATAAAGGTGGCAACATCGGTTGCGATGGCACTCCCTATCGCAGATACAAGAAACAAAATGGCGATAACAAATAGAACCGGTTTTCTTCCGTATTTGTCTGTCGGGCGACCGGCAAAAAGTGCGCCGGCGACTGTTCCCATTAAGGCTGATGCGATAGTAAATCCATGCCAGAAGGGAGATAAATTGAAAAGTTCCTGTATTTTTTTCTCAACGCCGGATATAACCGCCGTATCGAAACCAAAAAGAAATCCACCCAGTGCTAATATTATGGACCAGATTAAAACTCTTAGATGCTTATTATTCATACCGTCTATTTAACTTGTTCTATGTATTTATCTTTTTTGATTTTTTTAATTCGGAATTTCGCCGGGAGTATAGGGGATATACTCCTCCGGAGATGCATAAACAAACTGGTGCAACCTGATTCCAAATTCGATACCCAGTTCAGCCGGTTTATTCTTCATGTAATTGGATAGAAATCCAGCTAAAAATGCAGTACCGCTGTTCGATGCTGAAGGTTTTTTTTCGGCAGGTATAAAATGGGTATTGCTGTCGGCTATATTCACGAAATATCCGCCCTCCTCAGCTATTACAATTACACAGGATACCTTAAAATTATTTTGAAGCACAGCAATCCGATCGCTGATAGAGGGGTAAGGGGAAAACCAACCAGTAAGTAAATCCAATTCCCTTATATGTAAATAAAGTATATAAGCGTCCTGCAAACAATGTTGTACTAAATCCTTCTTAAGATTACTAAAGCCGGGGGCGATGTAGACCAACCGCCGGTTCTTTTCCTTTATCAGTGAAAGAAGCACATCCCCGGATGCTTTAAAGGCCATTGGGTTGGTACTATGAATGAGCAGTGCGGACTGGTGTATTTTTCTAAAACAGGAATCGTCATCACTAAGGTTATTCCAGGCTTCTGTTGTGTCCGCCTTCAGATTGTTTTGTATACCGGTTGGCAAATCATAGTCCACCTGGAAGCAATCTGCGCTTAAGCCCTTCTCTTCCATAAATTGAATGATTCTTTTTCCGTGATCATCCAAACCAACGCGGCTGATCAAAATCGGATCAGCTCCTAACATCTTAAGATGAAAAGCCATCGAAAAAGGAAAACCTGAAGGAGTCGGTTTATTTTTCGACAGATCCAAAAAGCATTCTCCAAAGCAGGCAATGGCTGATAATTTCTCCATACAGCATATCGTTGTGTCGGAAAATTAATCAGCCCTTCATTGAATCATTTTCGGAATAGAAACAAATGTTTTTAAATTATAACCAACCTATTTCATATTTAATATCAATTATTTATGAATAAAATAATTTTCGTTTTTTCAATACAGTATCCCAGTTTTTCAATTTCAGATACACTCTTTTCAATTAATTACTGAGCGAAGATTCTATTTTGAAAAACAATGAAACAATTCCTCAAATGAAATCTGAATAATCTTGCAAATTTGCAGCATGATTTGTTTGCCTGTGATCAGAAGATACTTTGGATTACTGTTTATATTGTGTTTTTCAGTTATACTGAATGCCTGCAACACAAATGTCGAAATCCCTCAAAAGAAATTTAAAATCGGGTTCTCTCAATGTACCGGTGACCTCAAATGGCGGCAAGCAACTTTAGATGGCGTTAACCGGGAGCTAAATTTTCATCCTGGTTCCGAATTGATTTATAAAAATGCAGAAGACAACAGCGCATTACAGATTCAACAAATCCGGGAGCTTATTAAGGAAAATATAGATATTCTTTTAGTGTCACCCAATGAAGCAGAACCTTTGACCGCCGTCGTGGAAGAAGTATATAATAAAGGAATACCGGTGGTAGTGATTGATCGCAGAATATTATCTGATCAATATACCGCGTTTGTAGGCGCCAACAATTTTGAGATTGGGAATATGGCCGCCAATTACCTCACCAATATATATCAGTCGGGGTCTAATATAATAGAACTTATTGGTTTAAAGGGTTCAACTTCTTCTCTTGAGCGGAAAAACGGTTTTGAAGAAGGGCTTCAGGATCATAAAGAAATAAGGATTACCCGAAGTATTTATGGTGACTGGCTGCGGGAAAGAGCCTATGAGGAGTTGATGAATATTCAGAACGAGCTTACACCGAATGATATCATTTTTGCCCAAAACGACCCGATGGCTTTCGGCGCCTATGAAGTGTATAAAAAATTGGGATTTGAAAAAACGGTTACTATTATAGGGGTTGATGGATTGGCCGGACCCAGTGGTGGGGTAGAGTTGGTGAATGATAAAAAAGTAAAAGCGACCTTGTTAAATCCTACCGGAGGAGAAGAGGCTGTGCAAATTGCTTTTAAAATTTTGAACAAAGAGTCTTTTAATAAAGAGAATACGCTTTCCACCGTGGTGATTGATTCTACCAATGTGCGTATTATGAAACTGCAGATGGAAAAGATTAGTGCGCAACAGAGGGATATTGGCAATCAGAAAGATGTTCTGCTTAAACAACAACGCATACAGGAGAACCAGGGTTTTATGATCAATGTCTTCATTGCTACGCTAGTGCTGGTTATCACTTTAGGGGTTATTGCAGTGGTAGCCCTTTGGAATAATCGAAAAATTAACAAAAGACTTTCAGCGCAGAATAAAGAGATTCTTCTTCAGAAAAATCAGTTGGAAGAAATGACAGAGAAGGCAACCCAGGCGACCAATGCGAAATTCAATTTTTTCACCAATATCTCTCATGAGTTCCGAACCCCACTTACCCTGATTCTTGGGCCATTGGAAGATATGCTGTCAACGGAAAAGCTCTCCCACGGCGTGAAAAACAGTTTGCAGGTTGTACATAAAAATGCGCTTCGTTTGTTGAGACTGGTTACTCAACTGATGGACTTTAGAAAAATGGAAGAACAAAAAATGAAGTTGCAGGTTAATGAAAATGATTTGGTATTATTTATTCAGGAAATAGCGGACTCTTTCCAGGTAATAGCCCGAAAGAAGTCGATTACCCTTATGGTAAATACCAAATTCAGAAAACTGCCTTTGTGGTTTGATGTAAATATGTTGGATAAAGTGTTGTTTAATCTGTTGTCTAATGCTTTCAAGTTTACGCCTGATAATGGTATCATAGAAATTACCCTTGCGAAAACTGTTGATGAAAAGAAGGCGGTTATTAAAGTGGAGGATTCCGGAGTGGGAATGACTCCTGATGAAATAAAATATGCTTTCGATATGTTTTATCAGGGACAATCATCTCAATCCAAAGGAACGGGTTTAGGACTTTCATTGTCCAAAGAATTGGTGGCACTTCATCACGGCAATATCGTCTTAAATAGTGAAAAGTGGAAGGGTGCTTGTTTTGAAGTGTATCTTCCGATCGGGAACAGTCATTTTCTTCCGGATGACATGCATTTGGACGATTTAAAGTCGGAAATCACACATGA
Organism: uncultured Terrimonas sp.; assembly: GCA_964604365.1. Classification (GTDB taxonomy): domain Bacteria; phylum Bacteroidota; class Bacteroidia; order Chitinophagales; family Chitinophagaceae; genus Agriterribacter. The sequence goes on along the minus strand of CAZRYS010000037.1, from coordinate 12,754 downwards.
GGATTTCCATATTTTTGAACAGGAAACCGCCCAGCAATACGGTGCTCCCGAATACATAACAGAAACCACGCAAAAAGAACACTCCATATTAATTATAGAAGACGATCCCGACCTTCGGGCTTTTCTGAAACGGCGTCTGGGCAGAACCTACGAAATACATGAGGCGGATAATGGTAAAGGCGGACTAGCGATGGCATACGAGATTGTTCCCGACCTGATTATTTCGGATATCATATTACCTGGTAAAAACGGATTGCAGATTACCGAAATGATCAAGCAAGACATTCGCACCTCTCATATTCCCTTAATATTGTTGACTGCTAAAAGTAGCATGGAAGAACAAATACAAGGAATAAAGATGCAGGCAGATGCATTTATCGTTAAGCCATTTAATACTGAATACCTGAGTGAGACAATAAAGAATCTCCTAAAAAGCAGGGTGCAATTACGAGAACATTATTCCAGCGAATTGCCGGTAGAAGCACGAACAAACAATCATGCTAAAAAGATAGACAGAAAGTTTGTGAATGAATTTACGGCTATTGTTGAGAGTAACCTGTCAAACGAAGGATTTACCATCGACGAAATTTGCCGCGAGATTGGGGTTTCCAGGGTGCAATTGTATAGAAAGGTAAAAGCACTATTAGGGTATAATATTAATGACTACATATTGACAACAAGGCTACAAAAGGCGAAATTTCTGTTGTCGAACGAGGATATGTCAATTTTTGAAATAGCTTGTAAGGTGGGATTTTCCTCGCAGGCTTATTTTTCTACGGTATTCCGTTCCAAGTTTTCTATGACGCCAACTGAATACAGGGAGAGTGTCAGAAAGTAGGATGTATCAGCTTGTTTAATACGGAAAATTCTTCGGAGACATATTGAATGTCATTGTCTTATTCGATTATCCGTTCCTGTTTTCATCATCTTCTGTTATGATAATGTTGTCAATCATATGGAGAAAGGCAGCCACGCCGTGTTCCGAAACGCTGGTTTGCCAGACAATATTTGTCAAAAAAGACTCCGCGGTGTTTACCTCTTTTTTCTTTCTGCGATAATAGAATAACCTCCGTCCTCTGTAAAATTCCTACTACCTGGAAGGCACAATCCTGAAATTTCTATTCACCGTCAAAAAAAACAATTATGAGCGCAGCATCTCCCGTGTCCATTATTTTAAAATACCTGGACGCTTCTCAAAAAGAACAAATCAAAAAATTTACAGTAAGCGACAATCTCAAAATAAAAATTGGCCGCGGCGATACCAATGATATCGCTTTTGATCTTAACCAGGATAGCATTAGTCGCGACCATTGTGTGATCTCAGTAACGAATACTCCGGACAATATTGAAATCAGTGACTTACACAGTAAAAACGGTACGCTGGTAAATAATGTATTGATTACTAACAAAACTGTACTGAAATCGGGAGATGTCATAAAGCTGGGTAAAAATGGGCCGGCGTTGAATTTCACTTTGGATCCGTTACCTGCAAGCCAGGCTCCAAAAACAAGACTCATTGATACTGCCGGAGCGAAGGAAACCAAAATGCATACACCCGGCCAATCATCGTCAAAGAATGTTATTGGTAAGCAGACCATGCAGCATATGTTGCAACAATCGGAGAGAAAAAGCAAAAAAGGTTTAATCGTTACTGCATTGGCCTTACTGATAGTAGTTGTTACCGCCGGCTGGATGATCTACAGCAACAAACCGGTGCAACAGGTGATTGTTCAGAACAATACCATAGAAAGTAAGGATACCAAAACACTTTCGCCCGTTCAGATTAATAAAGAAAATGAGAAAAAAGTAGTATTTATAGAATTGGGTTGGAAACTGCAGCTCACTTCTACCGGCGACCAATTGTATCATGTGTATCTGCCGGATGGGAAAAATGGAAAAACCGCTGCTTATATCCGTAACAATCAAAATGCTATAGAGCCATTTCTTGCTACCAAAGGAGCAGCTCCTGAAGGAGCGCAACTCATTCCTATTGGGGGATTTGGAAGCGGTACTGGTTTTGTAGTAGATGAACGTGGTTTTATTATAACCAACCGTCATGTGGCAGCAGCATGGCTAACTTCTTATCAATTTCCACCCGATGCTTTTCCGGGTGTATTGGTAACCAACAGTAAAGAACAAATACCGGTATACGAAAACCAGGTGCAGAACTGGGTGCCGGCAGAAGCAATGAATTACAACCGGCAAATGCTTGAAACCGGTGTGAAATACATCGATGGAACTTCTGCTTATCTGGATGTAACTTTTGCCAACAACTCACTTCGTACGCCGGCAAAAATTGTTCGTATATCCAATGTACATGATGTAGCCATGATTAAAATCGAATTACCTGAAATCCTGAGTAAAGTAGATATGCATGATAATTACAACCAGATTGAAACAGGTAGCGCAGTGGTAGTAATGGGATATCCCGGTTTATCGCCGGATCAATATGTAGCCAATCGCTCCCAGGATGGATTTAACCGTAATCCCAATATCGTGAAAGTGCCTGTGCCCACACTTAGCGCCGGGAATGTGGGACGACTGGTAAAAGGCAGAGCCGGGAGCGATAAGGTGGATGACTATCATAGCACTTTTGGAGACTACTATCAATTAACGATCAACTCCAGTGGTCCTGGTAATAGCGGTGGTCCTACATTTGACGATCTGGGTCGTGTAATAGGCATCTACTCGGCAGGGAGCGCAAAAGTGTCGTATTCTATTCCTATCAAATATGCGATTGAACTGATGGGACGGCAGGAAGTGATTAATTAATTTAAGGATATCTTCTAATCAATTACCCTATTCCTGTTTTTTTGACGGTACTGCCTTCAGGAGCCGCGGACTATTATCGTCCGCGGTATGGCAGTCCTGCAACATTTAATACCAACATCATGTTTCTCTGGAGAAAAAAAACTGGCAGTAATAAGACGGATCAACCACCATTTACTGAATCTTACGGTTACCATGTATATAGTATGTCTGAAGCAGGGCCGGTCCGCTTCAATAATGAGGACGCTTTGATCTATTTTCAACCGGGCGGCAGTAACGATCATGCGCTGTTTGCGATGGTGGCAGATGGGATGGGCGGGCACAATGCGGGAGAGGTGGCGAGTCATATTGCCTGCACTACCGGGAGAAGTTTTATCGAAACTGCCTTTCGGCGAAACGATATTGCTAAGATGTTAGAGGAAGCATTTCATCACATGCATACAGCAATATCAACGGCATCGGCAACGAATGCCTTACACCAGGGAATGGGCACAACCGCTACAGCAATTTTTCTTAAAAATAATCATCTTCATTTTGGTCATGTAGGAGATAGCCGCCTGTACCGTTATTCCGCTGATCGCCTGCTACAACTTACCTCCGATCAGACACTCCTGAATAAAATGATCCGGGAGGGATCGTTGCAGCCAGGTGACGAAGGTGCCGCTGGGATAAAACATATTTTAATGCAGGCCCTGGGCACGGTAGATACTATTCGTCCGGAAATATCGAAGCAGTTGTTTGTGCAAAAAGGAGATAGCTATATGCTTTGTTCTGATGGTGTATATGAAATAATCAGTGATGATGAAATTCTATCCTTATTGCGTATGCGAAATTCTCCGCTGGCGTTAGAGTGTATTAAACATCTCTGCTACCAGCGTGGCGGCAGTGATAATTTTTCGGTAATACTGGTGGACGTTGTCAGCAAAACAATGAAAGCCGATTTGGCCACCAGGGAACAAAATGTAATGTTATGAGCACTAATGGACAATATCGTATTGTTAAAAAGATAGGAGAAGGGGGAATGGGTATGGTATACCTTGCAGAGGATGTTTTGATACAGCGGCAGGTAGCCATCAAATCTCTACATCAGCAGCAAACAATATCTGCGGATCAGGCGGAAAGGTTTCAGCAGGAAGCCTTGGCCTTAGCCCGGCTCAATCATTCTAATATTACACACTTGTATAGTTTTCTGTTGGAAGAAAACAATTACAAAATGGTCATGGAATATGTGGAAGGCAAGACGCTGGAAGCATGGGTCGATGGTAATGTCTCTATTAATGTGGTCACTGCCTGCTCTATAATAGTGCAGATATTAAATGGCTTGGAACATGCTCATCAAAAAGGTATTATTCATCGGGATCTGAAACCTTCCAATATCATGATTTCTGCAGAGGGAGAAGTGAAAATTATGGACTTTGGCATAGCCCGCATCAGAAATTCACAGCGGCTGACACAGCAGGGTAAATCCGTAGGAACACTCGCCTATATGGCACCAGAACAGATACAAGGTAAAGAGGGAGATGAGCTGACAGATGTGTATGCCACCGGTAGCATCCTGTACGAAATGCTGAGTGGCACTCCTCCTTTTCGAAATGAAACAGATTATCACCTGATGAAAGATAAACTGGAACAAAAGGTAAAACTCAACACGCAAATACAGGAAAGCACTGATCGGGTATTGCAACAGGTATTATTGAAATCACTGGAAACAAATCCTCAGAAACGTTATACAAATGCCCAGGCATTTCGGGAAGCGATACTCAATGCTATGCCGGATATTTTGACCGGTAACAGGTTGCAGCAAGCGCTGGAAAACAATGAGCACGATACGATACATCGCCCTCTTGCAAAAGGCACATTGTTTTCGCTGCAATCGGGATTGACTGCTACAGCATTTAAAAAGTTCATACAACCCTTAAAAAAGCTGGACAAACCTGTTCAGTTGTTGATAACGGTTACTATTGTTTGTGGGGTATTGATTGTCTGGAATACGATGCGGACTTCACCGGTTATAGTGGAGGAAGCAACAAAAAGCTATAGTGTCAACCTGGAAGATATTTCACCTGACAAACGATCAGGAGGTGCGGGCATTATAGAAGCGCAACTCATTGAAAATAGGCCAAGCCATATACCGACAGTAATACACACCGATAGCAATAGTGATACGCCTACAGACCAACCGGAGAAACCAATAACTCCCAAAAAGATACAGAAAAAGGAAACGCTACCGCAGACGCCGGTGCATAAGGATAGTGAAAAAGGGAAGCAGGAAGATTCCATAGCAGAAGTTCCGGTGGAGGAAGAAAAGCCATTAGCGACCCCAAACAATACAGTAAACAGAAAGACGGTTCAAATTCCTGCCAACACTTCTATACAATTTATTTTAGAAGAAGCAGTAAGTTCGGAAAATAAACAGCGGGACGGACAGCTTATCCGACTAACCGTTGCGGATAATGTGGTCGTAAATGGTCAGACAATAGTGACCAAAGGAGCCGAAGCAATTGGTAAAATAGTAGATGTGGAACCATCAGCGAAGCGTCGAAAAGGGTTGGTGGGTTTTGTGGTGCTGAAAGTGAAAGGCAGAGACGGAAAAGATATCCGTGTTCAATCGGAGCGGTTTAGGCTTCGCGCTGATCGCGATAATGAAGCCGCCATCTATTCTGCCGGCAGACAATTTAACGGGGTGTTAAAAAGAGGAGTCATTGTCAATTGATGGGTATTTGAATGAATGGCTTACATAAACCACATTTGCTTTTCTACGCAAAGCTGACGATGGTGCGGGAATGATTCTTCACGAACGATTAAAACTCGACTTGTGGTTATAATTTTAGCTTACTTCAAATCATAATTAATTATAGATCTACCAAACAAATGTTCCCACTGCTCCGGCATCTAAAGAAGCTATGGTTTGTTTTTCCCCGTACTTGATGTTGAATGTTTGCACCGCATTGCCATCATTTACTACCACTAATACGGTTTTCCCTGCGGGTGTTGTAAATACCGCATTGTGCAGGTTGCCAGGAATATTACTATCCATCCTCATTGATCCTGGTGGAACAAATTTGGAAATATGAGCGACAATATAGTACGCTACATTTCTGGTGAAATCCGCACTATTATTAATTGTAATGGCGCCTTTGCAGGTAGTACACCCGCCGGGGGTATGTGGCCCATACGAAGCATTATTAGCAAGATTCCACTCCAGCGCGGTACGGCTATGGTTCCGCATCGAACCCACAATCACATTCTTTACATGCCACCGAAGATCGCCACCGAAGTTGCCGTCAATGGCAGTGTATTGTTCCGTAAAATACAGGGCTTTGTCCGGATGTGCGTTGTGTACCGTGTTCAATGCACTGATGTCGCCGGCGTACAGGTGAAAAGCCGATCCATCAATAAATGCTTTAGCGGCCGGGTCGTCCAATATGGATATCGGATATTCCGGTTTATCACAATTGTGGTCGTAAATGATGATTTTAGTGGCGAGCCCCGCATCTCTTAGGGCGGGTCCCAGGTGGTTTTTGATGAAGTCAGTCTGTTGCGCTGCGCTCATGTGTAAACTTGGATTGTTACCGTCATGTAAAGGCTCATTTTGTGGTGTCACGGCATCTATTGTTATACCCTGCGCCTTCATTGCTTCAATGTATTTTACAAAATACTTCGCATACACACCATAGTACTGTGGCTTTAGTTCGCCACCCACAAAACTATTGTTATCCTTCATCCAAACCGGCGGCGACCATGGAGTGGCTAATATTTTAATCGTGGGATTAATTGCCAGTATTTCTTTCAGCAACGGAATAAAGTTAATCATATCCGGTGCCATGCTGAATTTGGTTAGTTCTTCGTCCGTCTGCCCGTCAGGCAGATCGTTATAAGTGTATGGCGATGCATTTAAATCGGAAGCTCCGATGCTCAGCCGCAGATAACTTATACTGATGTCATTTTCTCCCGATCCGAAAAGATTCTGCAGCAATTCTTTCTTTTTGGCACTGCTTAAAGTTTGTATGACATCTGCACTACCGCCCGTTAAGGTATAGCCGAATCCATCGATGGTTTGAAAATGACTATCCTTATTTATTTCAATAGTGAGGTTTTGGTTGGAGATATCTCCAAAATTCAATACAGCGGTCTGTTTTTGGAGTTTGACAGACTCGTCAGATTTTGTGAGCCAGAAATCAATATCACCGGCAGCGGGTACAGGATTGGGTTTATTACTTCCTCCGCGTTTGCAGGCGGTCATCAATACACATACGATCAATCCAAAAGTAAGATATCGTTTAACCATGGCATTCCTCATTTGTTCATTAAAGTTATTCAAAATTGCTCAGGACAGTCCCATCGCTTCTTTTTTCATTTGAGCTGCCCTTTCCTTTCCCACATATTTTACAATCTTTGCTTCCGCCAGGTATATTACCGGGGTGAGTCCGATGGCAACAATAAACTTGTAGGCATAATTTACACAACCCACTGCCAGTATCTGGGTCCAGGTCCAATCCGCCCCTATCTTGAAGGCAATTGTCAATACAATGAAGCTGTCAATTAACTGGGAAACTACTGTGGAGCCTGTAGCCCGTAACCACACTTTTTTTTCGCCGGTTACTTTTTTGATCCGGTGAAAGACATACACATCTACCAACTGGCCTATCAGAAAGGCAACGAGGCTTCCCACAATGATCCACATGCCTTGCCCAAATACACCGCTATAGGCTATTTGCAGATCTGCAATGCCCTCGCTGGCTTTAGAGCCGGGCCACCAATCTGCATAGGGGATGTGAATACTCATATAGAACATCACAAAAGCATATGATATCAATGCGATGGCTATATAACTGATTCGTTTTACCGCTTTGGGACCGTAAAATTCATTTACTATATCGGTCATCACAAACTCCAATGGCCACAGGAGTACTCCACAGGTGAGGCTGAGCGAAAGCCCGCTGTAGCCAAAGAGGGTAAAATTGGATGGCTCGAAACCGAAAAGTTTTTCCAATGAAAATACTTTTCCGCCAATACACTCTGCTATCAACGCATTGGCCACAAAAAAGGCAGCAAACACAACAAATAGTTTAGTGGGTCTGTCCTTAACAATTTGACTGATCATGAAAAATTTTAAGAAGATTTAAAAGGTACAAGCTTTTGAATAAGTGCCTAAAATTAAAGCTAAGACTGAAATTAGCAGTAATTTGCCGCACTAAATGCATATTTATTAGCATATAAGTTATCTTCATAACTGAAAAAACAGTATCGTGAATAAAGATTTTTTGAAAGCAATTGTGCCCCATCTTATAGCAATCGGCATTTTTCTGGCTGTAGCCGTTATATATTGTAGTCCGGCCCTTCAGGGGAAAGTGCTGCAACAGGATGATACCATATTCTGGCAGGGAATGGCACAAAATTCTTTCGAATACAAAGAGACACATGGGCATTTTCCACTATGGAACACACACCTTTTTAGTGGGATGCCTGCGTATCAGGTAGCAATGGAGTATCATCAATTTCTACCCAACCTCCACAATGTGATGATACTTTGGATGCCGAAACCGATTGGCTTTTTCTTTCTGGCTTGTATTAGTTTTTACATTCTAAGTTGTGTAGCGGGTGCCCGCCCGGTATTGGGCGTATTAGGTTCGTTGGCCTTTGCTTATGCTTCTTATGATCCCATTATTATAGCCACGGGACATGATACCAAAATGTGGGCCATTGCCTATATGCCAGGTTTGCTAGCCGGACTGTTATTGATATACCATCGAAAATATTTATTGGGACTGGCAGTGACCACCATTTTTGCCACCTGGGAAATCGCGTTCAATCACGTCCAGATTACCTACTATTTCGCTATAGCAGCTTTCTTTATCAGTATTGGATATGCAATCAAATGGATTCGGGAGAAAGAATGGAAACACCTGGCAATATCATTTGGACTGGCGGCTTTGGGTGGCGGTATCGCCATCGCTAATTCTGCTGTAGGACTATTGACTACGGCAGAATATGCAAAGTACACCATGCGGGGCGGTAAAAATATCGAAACGGAAGGAAGCGAGATAAAGAAAGTGGATACTAAAGGGCTGGATACAGATTATGCATTTAGTTACAGTATCGGTAAATCAGAAATACTCACTTTTTTCATGCCTGATGTATTTGGAGAGGGCAGTGGTAATCGGTTTGATGAAAACTCAAAGTTAGTAGAAACACTTGTGAGTAAAAATATTCCCGAATCACAGGCTATACAGTTAGCACAGGGGCTTCCTAAATATTGGGGTGGGATACAAGAGGGGACCGGGGGTACCATATACCTGGGTGCTATTATTTTCTTTCTGGCTATCGTAGGTTTGGTAGTAATTAAAGACCCCATCAAGTGGTGGATATTGGCAGGTTGTGTTATTACCATTTTTATGGCATGGGGCAGAAATTTTGCAGGGTTCAACGAGTTTTTGTTAAACAATCTCCCTTTGTATAATAAATTCCGTTCGCCCAATACCGCACTGGTCATTCCGCAATTGCTGTTTCCCTTGTTGGCAGTAATGGGGCTACAACAATTGTTATTTACCGAAAAAGGGAAAGAGCTTTTAAAAGCTTCCTGGAAAAATATTCTATATGCTACCGGTGGCATATTTGTTGTCACTTTGCTTATTTATTTCTTTAATGATTTCTCAAGTCCCTTTGATGCACGTATTATGCAAGCGTATACCAACCCACAGGATGGTAGCTCCGAAATAGCCAGGATGATTGTAAATGGCATGAAGGCAGACCGGAAAGCTATGTTTACAGGCGAGCTGTTCCGGGCATTTTTATTCGCAGCATTGGTTGTCGGACTATTGTTTTTGTATCTTAAAAACCTGATTAAACCGTTGGTTGCTGTTGTAATACTGATCGTTTTCAATTCAGGCGATCTGCTGATGGTGGCCAACAGGTATTTAAATAAAGAGAGCTATCTGGAAAGTGCGGAAGAGCTTAAATCAACCTATTTTACACCAACCCCTGCCGACCAGCAGATTCTACAGGATAAAGATCCGCATTACAGGGTGCACAATCTTTCTACCGGGCAGATGTTTTCGGGAACGGCAGCTATTACCAGTTATCACCATCGTAATATTGGAGGATACCATCCGGCAAAACTACGTATCTACCAGGATTTAATAGAAGTACAACTTTCTAAACAACAACCGAATATGGACGTGCTGAATATGCTGGATACCCGTTACGTTATCGTACCGGCGGAAAAGGGACAGCAATCGCCGGTATATAAAAATAATGAAGCACTTGGAGCTGCCTGGTTTATCAAACATATTAAGTATGTAAACGGACCCGTAGAAGAAATAACAGCGCTGGATCATTTCGGTCCCCAGGATACCGTTGTTATAGATGAAGCCAACAAGGCAATAGGGGGCAATAATCCTGTATGGGATTCTACGGCTACCATACAATTAACAAGCTATGACAATGACACTATACGATATACCACGAATGCTGTATCCCCGCAATTTGCAGTGTTTAGCGAAATATATTATCCGGCAGGATGGAACGCTTACATAGATGGAGAAAAGGCAGCATACACCAAGGTAAACTATGTGTTGCGTGGCATGCCGGTTCCGGCGGGCAAACATGAGATAGAGTTTCGTTTTGAACCTGATTCGTATCGAAACGGACAGAAATATGTATATGCAGGTAATGCCTTGTTTATCCTGGTGTTGCTTGGCGGAGCATTCTCTATCTGGAAATATAGAAAAACCACTGTTTAAGATAGTAAATGGTAAAAGTATTAAGTATTGCTTCTTACCCGTTTTTGCCGCCAAAAACAGGGGGGCAAAAATGCATCGCATTTTTCAATCGCTTTTTTACCAAACATATTTCTTTTGTCTGTGTTTCGGTTCCTGAGAATGCAGTTAATAATACGGACGATTACGATATTGTTCCACTATTGAAAGGTGGATTATTACGGTATATCAATCCGCTTCTCTTCTTTATAATCAGAAGGTATATAAAACAGAATGGCATAACGCATGTTTTATTGGAGCATCCTTATTATGGGTGGTTGGGCGCATTGCTGAAATGGTTTACCGGTATAAAATTGGTTGTACACGCTCACAATATTGAAGCGCTCCGTTTCAGAGATATAGGCAAATGGTGGTGGAGAATATTATGGTACTACGAACGGGCTACTTTGCGCACTGCCGATACCTGTTTTTTTATTTCGGAAGAAGACAGGCAATATGCAATCCAATATTATGGAGTTGATGCTGATAAATCTATCGTTGTTACATACGGTATCAGTGCCAACAATAGCCCATCCAGAAATGAAAAGAGAAGGGCGAAAGAAGTGGTGGCAGCTACACATTCATTCGATCAAAATGATTTGTTGATATTATATAGTGCCGCACTAAACTATGCTCCCAACCTAAAGGCATTGAATGAGATACTTGATAATATCAATCCATTGTTGCAAAAAGAGCGTCTCAGGTATAAAATTGTAATCACCGGCAACAACCTGCCCGAGCAATATAATAACCTGGTCCAATATAAAAAAGACAATATTATTTTTGCCGGATTCGTAGAGGATATCAATTTATATTTTACCGCGGCCGATATATTCTTAAACCCCATTAGTGAAGGCGGTGGCATTAAAACAAAATTAGTAGAAGCGCTGGCTGCCAATGCAAGTAGTGTATCCTATAGAAGTGGGGCGTTTGGTGTGCCCAGGTCCGTAACAGGTAATAAGTTGCAAATAGTGTCAGACAATGATGCTCTTTCATTTTTTCATTCGGTTCTGCAATCTGTTCAGCATATAGAAGATGAAATTCCGGAATCATTTTTCAATCATTTCTACTGGAACAATATTGCACAGGAAGCTGCCGAGAAGCTACAAGTGGAATAGGGGTTTTCAATATTTCCTCAGTGCGTCTTTTCTGGTCCTTAAAGTTTCCTTAACAAAATGCATTTATTTTTTGGCATAGTACTTGCCTTATAGGTATCAGCATCCCCCTGACTCTGGAATAAATAGGTGGTAAACAATTATACATTTATAAATTCCAGCAATTATGAAAAAGACAAAAATTTCATTAGCAGCGATGAGTATTTTAGCTGCAGGTTTGTTCGCATTCAATGTTATTACAGATGGAGCTATCAAAGGAACGGTTGCACCTCCTGAAGGAGCGGTACGTGCCTGGGCTATCTCTGGAACAGATACACTGAGAGCTGATGTAGCAAATGGTGCTTTCGAAATAGGGGCAGCAAAACCAGGCACCTACACTATAATAGTAGAAGCCGCTGCGCCTTTTAAAAATGCAACAAAAGAAGGTGTTGAAGTTAAAGAAGGCGAAACAACTGATTTAGGTGAGATAGCACTTGAACAATAGTATACAAGAGTTGTCAATCTATGCAAAAACAAGGGTAGCAGCGCAAGCTGCTATTCTTGTTTTTGCCATTCATTAGGGAGATGAATCTGTTATAGAAAAAAAAGGATATCATTTCAAAGAGGCATCTCTTCTGCGCCCTGTTTGAATATTTTTTTGTTCCGCGACAACATTCTTCTTCCGGGCATTTTAATTCCGCTTTACGCATTAGGATTTTTTTGAACTGTATTTACTTGTCAGCGTTTTTTGATAGTCGCCGATGTAGATGTAACTACTATAGCCGGGTATACAGCAGCAAGGTAGTTTGATTGAAGCGGTCCCAAACGGACGTATATATTCTACGCCTGCTGTGAGACGAGTTTTGGACTGCTTTTGGGCTCGGTTTGCCCAGGCAAAAAAAATAAATAGGCAATAAGGTACAAAACTACCAAGTTTCCAGGCTGTAAGGGATCGTTGTTTTACAAGCACCCAAAGGGTTACCCAATAAAATAGTACTAATACTTAATGAACGTAGATTTTGGCAAATAATCAAAATACTATCGCATAGTTCGGGATTCAATGCCGTTTAGTTAAGGTTAAAAAAGTTATCAGATATGTTCAATCTGGCTGTGGAATTATTCTCATTGCTATTT
>CAZRYS010000036.1:0-57423 GCA_964604365.1 uncultured Terrimonas sp. | reverse complement strand
GAAATAAATCTCATCCCGTTTAAATAAAAACCTTAACTAAACGGCATTGAACCCAAACTATTCGATAGATTTTTTATTATTTGCCTAAACCTATATTCACTAAGTATTAGGCAGCATTTTATAGCGTAACCTTTTAGATTCTTGGAAAACAAAGGTCTTTTATCAAAAACGCCTACAAGTAAATAACGCCCCAAAATCCTAATGGATAATATGGGATAAGTTGATGACAAACAGCTTTACAAGAAATAAAGCATCAACATAGAATACGAATGCCATAGCTTTTTCCTTCCGTTAATCTATAAACCTGGACACTAATAAGTTATGCTGCCTTTAGCGGTACAAACTGCGAATTTTCTAAATCTGTTTACCTTTGCCCGGCTAAATTTAGAATTGTAGTATGAAGTGTTTCCCGGAATCGGCATTGGTGCAACTGGAGTTTGAGAAAATTAAAGTATTGCTGACCAATCACTGCGAAGGCAGTTATGCAAAAGATAAAGCAGCTACGCTGCGTATTCATACCCGGCTGGAGTATATAGAACCCGAACTCCATCAAAGTAATGAATACAAAATGGTGATGCAGAATGGGATGCATTTTCCAGGAGATGCTGTTTTTAATCTTTCCAAAGAATTACAACTATTGGGCATACCCGGTGCCGTGCTCAATAGTGATCAATTGGTGGAGATCCGTAAGTTGGCAGAAGCAGCAAAAAGTATCTTCAACTGGTTCAACCCCGAAAGAAAAGAAGCATATAAGTGGCTATTGCAGGTGATTGCACACTCTCGTTACGAAAAACTCATTGTTCAACTGATAGATGAAGTAATAGATGAGACCGGAAATATAAAAGACTCGGCCTCAAAAGAATTGACAGAAATACGAATTAGCCTCAGTCGGAAAAGAGCAGAACTTCGGCGGGTATTCGACCGCGTGGTTTCCAAATGGAGTAAGAGCGGATATGTAGCAGATATTGAAGAAGGTTTTTTGAATGGAAGACGGGTGGTAGCGATTTATGCAGAATATAAACGCCAGGTAAAGGGCATTCTGCTAGGTGAAAGTGATACCCGGAAAACAGCTTTTGTTGAGCCGGAAGAAACTATTGAGCTCAATAATGATGTATTTGAACTGGAACACGAAGAAGGACGAGAAATTTACCGGATTCTCAGGGAGCTTACAGAAAGACTTTCTGCATATACCAGCCTCCTGAGAGAATACCATGTTATTACGGGGGAATATGACTTTATACGGGCTAAGGCAAAGCTGGCGTTGGATATGGAAGGCAACTATCCGGTGTTGCAGGATAAGGCGGAAATTAACCTTATACAAGCCTATCATCCTTTATTATTTCTCTATAATAAAAAAGCTGCCAAACCCACGATACCGGTAACGGTTAATCTGAATGAAAAAAACAGGATACTGTTGATATCGGGCCCCAATGCCGGAGGTAAAACAGTTACCTTGAAAACATTAGGATTATTGCAATTGATGTTGCAATCGGGCTTGCTGGTGCCGGTACACCCCGACTCTGTGATGGGTATTTTCAAACAATTGATGATAGATATTGGCGATACCCAAAGCCTGGAGTTTGATTTGAGTACGTATAGTTCGCATCTGAAGAATATGAAGTATTTTATTGAAAATGCCAACGGGCGTACTTTATTCTTCATAGACGAATTGGGTAGTGGAAGCGACCCACATCTGGGTGGTGCTTTTGCCGAAGTGATATTGGAGGAAATGGCTAAAAAAAGAGCATTTGGTGTGGTGACAACACATTACCTGAATCTTAAAATAATGGCAGGGAAAACCTTTGGCATCATCAATGGGGCCATGGCCTTTGACGAAAAAAACCTGCTACCGCAGTACAAACTCATCGTAGGAAAGCCCGGTAGTTCATATACTTTTTCTATAGCCGAAAGAATAGGACTAAGACCAGAGCTGATCAACAGGGCTAAAAAGCTGGTCGACGAAAATCATTTTCAATTAGACAAATTGCTGAACCGGGCCGAACAGGATGTAAATAAATTGGAGAAGAAGGAAAAAGAACTCAATAAGCTGTTGCGGGAAAATGAAAAACTAAAAAAGGAAATGGAGCAGGTGCTGCAAAAGGAAAAGCATTTGCAGCAGGTGGAATTATTGAAACATCAGAATAGGATCGGAGAAGAACGCATAGCCTATCTGAAAGATATGGAGCGTAAACTGAAACAGATTGTTTTCGATTGGCGTCGTGCAGAGGACCAGGAAAACAAAAGCAGTTTGATGAAACAAATGCATGCGCTTTTGTTTAAACAAAAAGAGAAACAGGTAAAAGAAAAACACCAAAAGAAATTTGATGCCAAATACATCGAAACCGGAGAGGACATAAAGCCAGGAGTGAAGGTAAAAATGCTACAAAACAACCAGGTCGGCATCGTAAAAGAAATAAGAGACAAAAAAGTAATCATTCAATTGGGGGCCATTCCATTAACTGTAGATATAGGAAAGGTGGTAGCTGTTCAGGACCGCATCGTAGAGGGTAGTGTTTAGTTCTTTGTGTAAATAAATATTAAGTAACTGTATAGTAGAGTTAACCACCGTGCAGGTGAAGCGAAGTGAGGCGGAGCGTAGCGTAGCCGAACGAAGCGAACCTGCACGGGTTTCGGTCGGCGCTTTGCCCCGGATTTTTTAACTTTAAATACAGATTTATGGAACAGGACAACAAATTACCCAAGGATTTCTTCAAACAATTCACCAACAAAGAAGATTTCAATTCATTTTTCAGCGACCTCTACAAACAAGGTGTAGAGCAAATGTTGCAGGCCGAACTGGATAGCCACCTCGGTTATGAGAAGCATGCCAAAGATGGTAACAATACCGGCAATAGCCGTAACGGTACCTATCCCAAAAAGGTAAAAACCCAGTCCCTGGGTGACATGGTGCTCAACATTCCCAGGGACCGTAACAGCGAGTTTGAGCCGCAGTTGATACCTAAAGGACAGCGCATGAGCGATAAGCTTGAAGAGTCCATTATCGGCATGTATAGCCGGGGAATGACCACCTCCGATATCGTTGAACAGGTAAAGCAGGTATATGGTGTTGATGTAAGTGAGGGCACCATCTCCAACGTCACCAATCGTATCATCGAGCATATCAAAGAATGGCAACAACGACCACTGGAAGCGGTGTATTATACTGTTTGGATGGACGGCATTGTGCTGAAGGTAAAGCAGAATGGTAAGTATATCAATAAGTGTATTTACCTGGTTATCGGTCTGAAAAACGATGGGTTAAAAGAAGTGCTGGGCATGTGGATGGCTGAAACAGAATCAGCTTCTTTCTGGATGAGCGTGCTGACCGATCTAAAAGCCCGCGGTGTGGAAGATATCCTGATCGCCTGTACCGATAACCTTAAAGGCTTTACAGATGCTATCAAAGGAGTATTTCCCGATACCGTAACCCAACTCTATATAGTGCATCAAATCCGTAATTCTTGTAAGTATGTGGTGTGGAAAGACAGAAAACTCTTCTGCGCTGATTTAAAGGACGTTTATGGGGCTGTAAATCCGGATGCGGCAGAAGCTGCTTTGGAAAAATTATCCGAAAAATGGGGGAATAAATATCGCCATGCCATCGAATCCTGGCGCAACAATTGGGACTGTCTTACCAGCTATTTTGATTTCCCGTTGTAAATCCGAAAAATCATTTATACCACCAATACCATCGAAAACCTGAACCGGGGCATCCGAAAATATACAAAAACCAAGGTACAGTTCCCCGATGATCAGGCAGCCTTAAAGGCGGTTTACATGGCTATTTCAAATATCGAAAAAAAATGGAGTATGCCCATCCAAAATTGGGGGTTCATACTCCATCAGTTCTTAACTATCTTTGACAACAGATGCCGACTCTAAATGCAGTTGCTTAATACGTTTACACAATTTATTTTACACTCTCTTCAAAGGTAATAAAGCGCTTTTACGAATCACTGCTTTAACACTTTTTGAGTAATAATGTTGCCGTTATCATTGACCTGCACAAAGTATACGCCACTGGTAACAAAAGAAAGATCAAAATCTATCCGATTACCAGAGGCTTTGAATTTCTGAATAGTTTTACCACCTACATCACTGATTGTCACCTCAGCCTTCTGCAAAGGCTTACTAAATGTAACGGAAAACCGACCAGTATTGGGATTTGGAAAAAGCGCATCAACCTCCTGTATCTCTTCAGGATTAATTACGTCTTCTTTGTTTAGCTCGCCAGTAATTCTCGGATGAGGTGCTGAACCATTATTACAAAAATATACCCTTTTGGTTCTATTGCCTGCAGCATCATATACGTTCACAATTCCACAGGTATTGGCAGGAAGTTGTTGGGCATATGCACGAATCCCAGGTATTAAGAACAATAAAAGAAATATAGTTTTCATTTCCAGTCTTTTAATTTAAAAATAGAAAAAGCTATCAAAAATAATTTAACAATAAATGCGCTTTGGCTTTAGATAGGTTACGCAACTCATCTTCATGTATATCTGCAACGTGTTTCAAATTCGAACCACACCACGGACAAAAACCAATACCCCGCTCGTTGACGATGCCTATAACATTTACTTCAGAATAGTCGTTGCTTCTAAATTGTAGTAAAAAGTGATAGGAATTATTAATTCTATAGGGGATTATTGAAAAGCCTTTACGCCCGGCTTCAAAAACATTTTCGGTAAGTACGTCACAACAAAGCATTTAATTAAAATATTATGGTTTAACAATATACTTGCTTAACTCTGAGGCCAATTTAGCAGGAAATCTAACCTCCTGATTAATGACACCTGTTACAAAATCCAAATCAGTCCATAATTCAATTGCGTTTTGAGCTTTCCATTGTAAAAACTGAGATTTTGGAATTCTAAACTCCCAAAGTTTTCCAGTTCTTTGTAGCATGGAAGCTGAATTTTTATCAAAGCTGGTGGACAACGATCTATATGGCGACAACCCATTTTTCAACTCTCCCTTGTGATATAACGTTACAAAATCTTCTTCAACAAAATCATCAATATATCCACCATGCTGCGAAGGCGCTACGGTAACTGAAGTTTTAGAACTGCTAAATGAAATTCGAGGAAATTTCCAAGGGCTTTCGCCTACCCCCAAATTTTTATTAGTCCATACATTTCTATCACCCGGTATAGCCGAACTGATGCCTCCAATAACTCCGCCTGTAATCCCACCGATAAGTAAATCCCTGCCATAATCTTTCATAGAATAAGGGTCCCCAAATGCCAACGCATTACCACCTCCTAGAATAGGACTAGCTGCGGCAGCTCCCCCAACTCCAGAAATAGCCCCTCCAAAAACTCCACCTGTTAAACCACTTGCGGACAATGCTGCTCCACCAGTCGCCGCCCCAACACCTCCGGCAACGGCTCCTACTCCAAAAGCCTTCAGTCCATCTCCAAAATTATGTATCTTTCCTTGAAAAGCTTTCATTCCAAGATTTATCAGTCCGCCAGCTGCGGCTCCAATAACAATATGCACCCACTGCCCATCAGGATCTGTATAACTCAGTGGGTTATTCATGGCATAGGAATAGCGATTATAGGCCTGCGTTTCCCAGGGAAACCTAACATAATTATCGGGACTCAAAACCCTACCTTGCATCGGATCATACATCCGTCCATTCATGTTGATCAGTGCAAATTGAGGGAGGTGCTCGTGTCCTGTATACCCTCTATATAACCAGGCAGGGGTACCAGTTCCAGCTTGAATTGTATTGATGTATTGCAACCAATTTGAAGGATTGCGATGACGACCCCATGCATCAAAATTCTGTTGTGCTACAATTGTACCAGCTACATTTGTAGCAGTCAATATACTACCAAGATGGTCTTTGTAAACAAAGTAGAAATTATTAACATTGTTCTGTTTTACAATTATCGCACACAAACCCTCGCCACCTCCTATGTAATACATTTCTGATAAAACACCGTTCACTGTTAAACGTTCGTAGTTTCCAAAATACAATTTCGACTCTGTATATCCGCTTTTGGTGTACGACGATGTTACTCTTTCTTGATTAGGTCCGTATGTAAATTGCAGGTTCCTGTAGTTAGCAGCATCAGACTGTTCTCCTTCCTTTATTGTCGCTGCTTTAAGGAATGATGTATAAGTTATTTGCTGTGGTAAAACCGAAATATTTGCAGGGGGTGTTTGTGCACCTGAAGGGTTGGTTATATAGGCAACAGCATGAATTTTATCGCTTTTGTACACATATTTACCGGCATCGGTTTTAGTGGTAATATTACCCATTGAAAAACTGCCGCTACCATCAAAACCAGTGGCTACCTGAAGCGTATTATTTACTTTGTTTGAAACTAATCTACTAAGGTTGTCATATTCAAAATTTTCGGTCATTCCTTTTATTGCATCCGTTCTACTCAAAAGATTCCCTTTTGCATAGTCGTATGCCATTTTAAGATCTTGAACACCAGGTGTATTATATCGTGTTGGAAAACCGTTTGTATACGTATGACTTGAGGCTTTCCCATTTCCAAGTGTATAATTAATGTATTGTCCAAAACCATTCATTGCTGTAGCCGTAAAAATGGGTTTTAAGCTTCCTGCATTTCCTCCGGTAACCGTCATTAAATTGCCGCTTATGTCATAAGTTTTATGGACTTCTACAGAGGACGGATATACCGTTTTAATTAGGTTGTCAAACTGATCGTAGCTAAAAGCTGTTGTGTATGCGGTGCCACTTACTGTTAGCTTTTCAGAGATAGTTCTTCCATAATTATCATAAACATATTCCTTTTTTACACCATTGCCACCTGTGACCCTGGTCAGATTGTTATTGCTACACCCGTTTGCTGCTTTATAATACTCAAAGGTTGTTAGTCCATCAGGAGAACTACCAGCACCGGTACGGCTTGTTACTCTCCCAAGTTGATCATATGTCATGGTATAGATATTCCCTAAATTATCTATTTGTTTCTTTAGTTGCCCCCATGCGTCATATTCATAAGTTATGGTACCAGCATTCTTATCTGTTAAACTATATTGTCGTCCATAGGCGTCGGTTACAATACTAACGACAAAGTTTCCTCCATGTTTAACAGAAGTTTGGTTTCCCCAGCTGTCATAGCCAAAATCCAACTGGCCACCATTGTCTGTCGACGAAATTATTTTTCCACTCGCATCTAATGTTTTAGAAGTGGTGACGCCAGCAGTATTCGTCGTTATTTTCTGTTGTCCACCCGTAATTTTTGTGTAACTATAACTCGTAGAAGACATTGGATTAGACGCTGCCTGTAATCTATTGTAAACATCGTATCCGAAATTTGTAGTTATAGGAGATTCTGATGAGTAATACTCATTTGTTTGGCTAGCAGTGAGTCCTTTGGCATTATAAGTTGTTACCTTAGTCAACCACTGGTTGTTAAAGCCAAGGGTCTGCTCTTTAGTTTTTCTTCCTAATTTATCGAACCAGGTTTTTATATCTGGACTTCCTCCAGGGAAATCGACCAAACTATAATATAAGTTATTACCTTGAATATCCCAGACCATACTCGCAGAAACGGAATATCCTTGCGGTAAATTTGTTTTTTTTAGTCTTCCAAAACTGTCATATTCAAATGTCGTCGTTAGGCAATCTGATGAGGTTTTTGACACCACAGCTCCCCATTTTCCATCAATGACATATGACTCTGAAGGATTAGCGTCTCCCATCCATTGCTTTTTGATAACAAACCTGTTTTTAGGTTCGTAGGTCAAATTTGTAGTTCGAGCTGCCTCATTGGCTGCAGATTGAACTATTGTAGTTGGATTGCCAAAATAATTATAAGTATATGTAGTAGTAACAGCTTTTGATAGCCCCGAAAAAACTTTTTGAGTAGACACAAGACCAACAGAAGTATAGGTAATGTCCGTAACAACACTTTGTGAAGAGCGACCAGATCTGATTTGAGTGTCTGTAACTTTGGTCGGTCTTGCCGGAACCGGACTATTTATTGTTGCGTATTGTATATCGGTCGTTTTGGTTTCAATAGCTGCAACCGAAGTCCCCGAAAGAGCCCCTGAATTAGTAACCGATTTGGTAATATTTCCGAAGTTATCGTAGGTATTTATGGTTTCGGTAGCAGCCCCAGAAAGATTGTCAAAATTCACAATTCGATCTAGTTTCTGGAAATAACGTTTTTGATTTCCCACCGGAAGATTTGTAAATAAAATATATGGGACGGACTCTGAAAGTAATTCATTATTTGAAGTAAGAGTTGTTCGAGACTTAATATTATAAAGTGCGGCAAATTGAGTATTGAAATTGTTCTCTGTCAATGTCGTTGTTCCCGATGAGGCATTTTTTGAACTAACCTTTTTAAAACCCAATAATCCTTTCCCCCATCGGTGAACCACTGCGTCTTCATATGCGAATGTTGTTACGCTATTTCCCCCAATTCCATCTGGTACAGAGTGCGATGAGACAACGTATAAAGGTAATTGGACATAGTTATATGGATTTGAATTGGAAGTATTATCTAAAGAAGTTGCACGGTTGTATATTGGGTTTACTCTATCTGTTAACAACTTGTAGTCAAAACTGGTCGTATTATTATAACCGTCTGTAATTTTAATCAACAATCTCTCTTTTCCGAATTCATTAAACGAAATAAAATCAGCAGGAGAATTGACATGATATCTATTCAGAAGATCTGTTCGTCCGTCACCATTAAAGTCTCCTGTAACCAATTCAGAGTTTGCAAGTAATTGATTGTACTGATATTGCTCGTAAAAAAAAGAAGCAGAGGTCGGTGTCGATTTCTGACTGTAGTACATTGAAAATCTCGCTGTTGAAGCAACACCTCCCTGAAAATAATTAAACCCATGAAGTATGTCAGTTTTTCCATCTCCATTAAAATCGGCTACGATTACCTTATCATCACTGTAAGTATCATTCAATTTGACCGTCTGATTGAATGAGAATGGAACAGGATTAAAAGAAATGCCATTACTAAACATAATTGTCCAGCTTCCATTTGCATTCCTTACTAATAAATCAGTTTTTCTATCTCCATTAAAATCACCCGGAAACACTTTACTGTCTTTGGTAATAGTAGTCAATGTATCCCTTAGAATTGCCTTCATAGATCCGTCAGTGTTTTTGTTAATAACGAGAACGTGAGCTAACTGATCTTTCACCACTAATATTTCTTGTTTTCCGTCCCCATCGAAATCGGCCGGCAAAAGTAACTTGGCGTCCACTAAAGAGCCAGGAGACCGTGTTCCAAAATCTCTTATTCCTGGAATAGTAATCCCAAAATTGACGATTTCTTTATTAAAAACCGCTGTTTTGGGGTTTGTAAAAAAAGCTTTGTAGCTATAATTATATGCGGTGCCAGGCCGCGAACCCGATGGTCTTGAAGGAAGCGTGCTTGCAACAAGGATATAATCATGGTTTCCATCACCATCAAAGTCTCCAGGTATTAAAAACCTATCATGTTTTGTGTATTGATAGTATTGACCAGCGGTTGGAGCAGCTGGTAACGCGTAATTTATTGTGTTAAAGTTCGTATAGCCCGTTGACGAATTAAGGCTACCTGTAATGTTTATGTTGACAGATGCAATCTTAAAAGCATTGTCTATTGATTCTATTTCAGTTTTTGCCAACAGAATATCATCTCTCCCATCTCCACTATAGTCATTACTTAAAAAATTGTAAAAGTTGTTATATTCATTCTTCACAGAATTTTTTGTTGGCAAGTTTGTAGAATACATAACGGTTGAAGAACTTTCCGAAAAATTGCTTTGCAACTCATATTTCGAATGGTATTTGATGCCATCAGTATAATACAATGTAGCAGCGAGTAAATCTGATTTTCCATCTGCATCAAAGTCGCCCGAAAAAAAATCAAACCCACCTATCAAAGAAGTCGTCGTTTGAACTTTTATTCCTAGCGGTTTATCTCCGTACTGGAAAATTGTACTATTAAAAGTATTTGGAGTTACAGTGCCATCACCTTCTAAAAATTCTTTCAAAAAAGACGATGTATTATCATAACCATAATTGAGTCTATATGTCTTAACAACTTCAGGCGTACCGGTATAATTATGGGTAACTACTATTTTATCTAACAAATACTTGTTAGAAGTAGACGCACCACCATTGAAGTTAATAGTTTCATCAGACCTAACAGTGTACGAAAATTTAAGCTTATTGTAAGGAAGCTGACCTGTGATGGAGTTACCAGTATAATTTATTTCATCGATACGGCTATCCCTATCGGAATTTAAATATTTATATTCTATATAGTTTCCATTGATGTCTACAACTTTATTCAGTCTCCACATCATAACACTATTACTATTATTAGCTAAAAAGCGAGCATCAGTAGTACGTCCAAACTCAAATAGAGTACCATCTTTAGATATCACTAAAAACCAGTCAGGATCATTGTTTGCTGTGGTATTAGAGATGATTTTAGAAAAGGTTTCTGATTCAGATCCATAGACAGAGCCGTTTCCACCATTTTCTCCGGAGATCACTAACAATTGGGAACCATCGAGGTAAAATCTATCCTCATTTGTGAAACTAACAGGGGAAACAACAGGATCATTATATAAGTTTTTTCCATTTCTTGTTATAGCTGACAAACCAGATAAACTCCAACCAACACCGGCAACTCCGTCTTGAATGAGAGAATTATAATTAAGACTAATAGACGGCTGTAAAGCATTTGAACCTGGAGGAGCATAAATAGGAATTGAATAAACACTACTTCCATTCATGGTTACGGAAGCTGATCCCCCTGTAGAACCTACGGGTTTTGAAGTGTTAATGGATCGGTCAAATGTAGAATTGGTAAAGAGAGGTGAGTAAGTAGTCGACTGACTTTGACTATATAAAGGATACAAAAAAAATATAAAAAGAAAGAAAAAAGTACCATTTAGACACTTATGTCCAAAAAGAATTGGTTTAACAGCTAGCATTTTTCAAAAGATTAGACTACGAAATAATATATTTTTTCTGATATTAACTTGTTTTATTTTATTTTTTAGAAAATAATCTCCATTTTGTTAACAGGAATTGTTAACCGTCACATTATTTGTATCGCTCTAAAAATATTCCGATGAAATACTTGGTCTTCCTTGTAAACACACTATTGGGTAATTTGTTTCAATTTTTTAAAAGTTGGGTCGTTTTTTACACAGGAGAGCACAAAAGTATCAGATATATTACTCTAAGTAAAGAGTATTTGGGATCAACCGCTAACTATTTTAGATACAAACTAAGGCTGGCTGGCTAGAAATCGGTTGATTTATGGAACGTTTTAGATTTTGGTCCTTATAGCGAAGTGTTTTCAAAAAGCTGCCTTAAAGGCGTTTTATCTAGAAGAGATATATTCAACACCTGTAAGATTTCATAGGTTGATTGCTTCAACTTCAACTTGCTTTTGATAATTGCTACCATCGTGTAGGTAATGATGGCAATGTAGATTTGTATTTTTACTGCGTTAGCAGAAGTGCCCCAAAAAGATTTTATTTTGAGGTGCTGCTTGATCCATTTGAAAAACAGTTCTATTCTCCATCTATACATATATAACATAGCGATTTCGATAGCAGGAAGTGTAAGATTCTTAGACAAAAAGATAAACGTTCTGTTTTGCTCAGCATCATAAAGTTTTCTCCGCCGAAATTGCTTCGGATAGGATCTGTAAGAGTAATGACCCGTAAGTATTACCCGCTGATCACACATTATGCCTTTCAATTTGTCTGGCTTTGAAGATGATATTCGTTTCAGCTTAGTATTACTCTTGGCCCTGGTGACAAAAAAGGCTTCATGCTGGTCAATAATGTAAAGTCTTTCAAAGTCAACGTAGCCACGGTCCATGATGTAGTATCCATCAGTTTCGTAAACAAGCTTATCCAATCCATTTATATCATGCACGCTTGCAGCAGTAACATGTATGAAAACAGGAATGGAGGTCTTTATATCAAACAACGTGTGCAGTTTAATAGCGGCTTTAGCTTTTCGGAAAGTGGCCCACCAGAATATATTTAAGCATAAATCTATCACAGTGCTATCAAAAGCATATACGTTTCCCTGGACAGACAAATCAAAATCGCTATCAGGTATGCAGCATTTACGGGCTTCGGCAATCATTTCATAAGCAAATATCTCAAAGATCCGATAGTCCCTTTTCTCATTCGCCTCAGCGAGATTAGACCGGGATATACGTTTTCCTAATCCTAAATGATAATGCTTTGGCTGATGTGCATTTATGCAAACAAGTAATTCTCTGAGACTATCGCGGTTAGTTAATTGTCCAAACATCATACACAGCAGTTGATTCCAGCACGTAAAATGTTTTACCCACTTATCGCCTTGATACTTACGTACACAACGATCAAATATTCGGGCGGGAAGAAAGGTAACTGCTTGTGCAAAGACATATTTGCCGTGATTAATAACTATGCTGATTTTCAGCAAGTTAGAAAATGGCTCATTTCAAATCGTCACCAAACTAAATTTTGATCAAACCTTTATCCAACAAGACTTTCAAAGAACTATTTTTATTTTTTACCGGACACTAATGATGTGAAACACCTAATATTTGATCATAAAAACTGGGGCTCGGTTTTATTCATCCTTGGTAAAAGTGAAAACGATAAAACATTCAATGCCTGCTTCGATTTGTTTGAAGAAGAATGGAAAAATCTAAAACCTGTATTATCAAGATCTAACAGTCGGAGTAGATCCAATATTATAGGGATTGTTGCTGGTAAAAAATCAGAATATAGGCGTACGTTCAAAGGTGATTTCAAAGTCAAAGAATTTGAATTGAGCGTGAAGTTTGACGGAAAAGTAAGTATGGAACCAGCTAACGGAAAAGCAGATTTCAGTATCAAGACCTTCATTTATTGGGATATATTAATGCCCGGACAGATCATTGTCACAGAAATAATAAAGGACAATATTGGTCCTCAGGATCTATTACAGTTCAAAGACGGGCATGGAAACAGTCCTGATTACTATCTTAAGCTAGAAGCAAAATCCTTTGAAGAAATCAGATCTGGAAAGAAATGATAAATATTTTTCGTTGCAAAATAATTTAATTAGCTAGCGGCAAAAAATAATATTGCCTTATTCGTAGGCAAAAAGATAAGTTTTTTGTTTACACTGATTGTCCTTACCTTTTCATTGCAAGCACAGCAACTGCGTTTAATCATTCGGACAATATGGGATTTTCACATAGTGGCAACCTGGCGCTCATTAAAACTCACTTAAAGAAGGTATTAACACCTCTATTGAAGCGATTGTACCCCCCTGGTTTCCAGAAGCGGTGAAACTATTGCCCGAAAAACCCTGGTGCGGATGTGGGCATTCATTTAGCCACCACAAGCGAATGGGACAACGTAAAATGGAGACAGGTAAGTGATTGCGCCTCTCTAAAAGATGGAGATGGTTATTTCTACCCAATGGTTTGTCCAACTATCCGAAGTTTTCAATTTCGAATTAATATGTTCTTCTCCGTTTTAAACAGACACCAAGTACAACATCACCAATCCTCTAATCAGAAATCCAAACCTTGTCTAAAATTCCTTAATTCGAAAACCGTTTTTCCTGTTTGCGATAGCAGAACTGCATTCCTAAAGCCACTTTTGCACGCAAATAATCAGTATCACCCATACGAATTCTTCTGAATTCTTTAAAGAAGAAAGGCTATTTAGTGATAATCATCGGTTCTTTTTACATTTTCAACCAACTATTTTTACAATGACTAAGAAAGGAATTGTCTTTCTGTGTATTTTTCTTTTTATCTCTTTTCTCGTAGAAGCCCAAACCGGAAAAATTACCGGAAAAATTACAAATGCCGAAGGTGGTCCGGCTGTAGCAGCTACAATCACTATTACCGATAAGCTTACTGCGGTGGCAGACGAAAACGGATTCTATCATATCGATAATCTTCCTTATGGAAAATATGAAATGGAAGTGAGCTATCTGGGTGATAAAAGCTTTCGTAAACTATTTACCCTCAATCAACCATCTATTGAAATAGATGTTGTGCTGAATGCATTAGTTAGAACGATTGATGAGGTTAATATTACCGGTGTAAAATCTGTAATTGCTAACAAGAGTGAGTATGTAAGTAAAATGCCTTTGGGTAATCTGGAGAACTCACAAGTGTATACAGGTATAACCAGCACATTGATAACACAACAAAAAATATACAATCTGGATGATGTAGTGCGGAATGCACCAGGTATTAGTAAGGGGGCTGATGGCTGGCCAGGTAGTGTAATGTGGGGCGGCGGTTATGTGAGTCGTGGTTTTAATACAGAGGTTAAAGCCCTTAACGGATTGGCCAATAATATTGTAATGCCGTCTGATGTGCAAAATGTATCCAGCATAGAAGTAATAAAAGGACCTTCCGCCACTTTATTCGGAGGCATCATTTCCTCTTACGGTGGTTTGATAAATAGGGTAACCAAAAAACCTTATGATGACCTGGCAGTGGCTGTAGACCTGAGTGCTGGTTCATTCAATTTTCAGCGTTTAGGAATAGATGCCAATATTCCTGTAAACAAAGAAAAGACGCTGTTGTCCAGAATGAATGTAGCATTGAGCAACCAGGGAACTTTTATGGACAATGGTGGTTATAGCAAGAGCATTTTATTTGCTCCTTCTTTCACCTACAAAGCGTCTGACAAGGTAAAAATTGATCTTAGCAGTGAAATCTACAACACTGAGGTAGCTGGCATACCGATGGGTGTAATGTTTACCTTACTGCCTAGTGCGGTAAAACAATATACTGCTCAAATACTGAATGGTATGGGTTTGCCAGAAGCCAATGTTAACGCTATAGTTGCGCAAATGCCTTCTACCGTGAAAGAAGCTTTTGGTACTGAAAATGTCAACAAGTTAGGGTTGGACAGGTTTCGCTCTTATATGGATAAGAACCTGGGATCCAAAACACAATCAATGAATGTGCAAGGGAATGTGCAGTACATCATGTCACCCAACTGGACATCTAATACTTCAGCTGTTTTTACCTCGGGTAACGATGATGGATATGAAGGACGTTTGGTATTGTTGCCCAATGTGGTGCCGGCTTTGCTCAATAGCCTTCCAACAGGTAATGTAAGTTTTGGTACGCCCGGTGCAGATTACTTAGGTAGGAATTCCAGAAAATTTGAGTCAACCTTAAGTACGCATCAGGTACAACAAAATTTTGTTGGAGATTTTAAAATTGGCAGTATGCGTAACCGTATGGTGGTAGGATTGGATTACTACCATCATTATAGCAATGCCAATTGGAGAAACTTCATGGGGACATTGTTTACCGTACCATACGAAGGATTCTTTGACGTAATACCTTTACAAGGTGAGGTTCCCCACTATTATAACTTTGAAAAAAACAGAGTGGATGAATTACTCGCCACCAAACAGATATCTCAGACTTCTTATGGCTCAAAAAACACCGTATATAGTGCCTATATTAATGATGTGCTGAACATTACGCCAGCTTTACTGGCGAACGCAGGCGTACGGTTCGATCGTTTTACAAATAAGGGAAGTTATGATGGCAGAACGAATGTGTGGATTGGCGGATACAATCAAAATGCTGTATCTCCAAAATTTGGTGTGGTGTATCAACCGGTTTTAAACAAACTCTCGCTATTTGCTAACTATCAAACCGGGTTTAATAATGTTGCGGGCGTAAGTGCAGAAGGCAACCCTTTTAAACCAGAGCATTCCTTTCAATGGGAAGCCGGTTTGAAATATGCATTATTCAACGGAAACTTTACAGGCACGGTTAGCTATTACGATATTACGGTTAATGATAAAGTAAGACAGAACCCCACCAATATATTCTTCAGTATACAGGATGGGCAACAGATCAGTCGCGGCTTCGAAGCAGAAGTACTGGGCAAGCCCCTGCCAAACTTTAACGTAATGCTGGGTTATGCGTATAACCATAGTCTGCTATTGAAAGCTGACGAGTCGGTAAATGGACTGCGCCCCATTTCCTCAGGACCTTACAATCAAGCTAATATTTGGCTGCATTATCATTTTGTAAACAGTGGCTTTTTGAACAATTTCAGCATCGGTGCTGGAGGAAACTATGTTGGTCAAACATTCGCTACTATACAGAATCCGGACGGTGGTTTCATTGTACCAGAATATACATTGGTGAATGCAAAAATATCTTACGACAGAAACAATTATTCTTTTGCGGTGCGGGTCAACAATCTGTTGGATGAAAATATGTGGACGGGCAGTTCCGCCATTAGTCCGCAAATGCCACGTCAGTTTATAGGCAGTATTGCTGTTAAATTTTAATGTATGCCTGTTACTATTCGTATAACAATACTGTGGTTGGTAATAGCTTTTGCATTTGTAATGCATGGCTATTACCATCTGGCAGAACTTTTTTTTGGTGTAGATATTAAAATAGAAGGCGCCACTGGTAAAGTTCCAATCAATGCTCATTTGTTTAGTACTGTTGTAGAAATAATACCATTGGTATTGGGTATATGGTTTCTATTCAGGGTAAGAAAAGGCCTGCTTTGGTTCTCGTATATCTTTGCATTGATATTGTGTATGCTGAACCTCGTGCATTGGGTAAGCACAGTCATGCACGAACCAGGCGAAATACGCCAAGTTGTCCTGCTGGCTTTAATTGTAGTTGTCAATATATTGTTATGCAAAGAGCTGCTTGAAGAAATCAAAAGCCGTCAAGCAGTTGCTGCAAGGAATACTGATACTAAAAAAAAACGATGGACATGGGCTAAACACCAAAAGCGATGGTTTGGCAAATGGCATCTTTATTTAGGTGTTATCGCGGGAGCTGTACTTTGCATCACCGGTCTTACGGGCAGTATACTGGTTTTTCAAGATGAAATAGACCGGGCATTAAACAAGGATTTGTTTATCGCCATGGAGGGACAAAAACGATATGAAATAGAAGAGATCATCCCTCTCGTTCGTGAAAAGTATCCGGATAAAAAATTTAGCTATGTATTGGTAAGTGATGCTAACAATCCCAACAGCACCTACCGTTTTTACAATACCGAAACAGAAGTTGATAAGGCTGGTGAGTTTTTTGTGAATCCCTATACGGGTGAAATAAGTGGTAAACGCCTCTTCACCAGTGGCTTTATTCGAGTGGTTACTAATATCCACCGTACGATGTTAGTACCCGTGGCCGGAAGATACATAGTGGGGTTGTGTACATTGTGTATGCTCATCCTTACGATTAGCGGACTGAAGCTCTGGGTGCCGCAACAGTATAAAAAGTGGAAACAATGGAAATCAGTACTGACAGTAAATTTCAGGGCTGGATTTAAACGCCAGAATTACGACTGGCATAATGTTTTGGGCTTTTACTCGGCTCCCGTTGTTATCATGCTTGCATTAAGCGGATTTGCCATCACCTTTAGCACCGTTTTTATTGCTTTTCTATTCGTGTTTACCGGAAAGTCTCCGCAATCAGTAGCAGGCATTTTTGGTAAGCAATCCTCCTACGTAGAAGGAGCCAAAGAACTAACTGTTGGTGAAGTGGCTGCAATTGCACAGAAAACATTTCCGAATGCAGAAATTCTGGCATTGGCGCCACCGCTCACACCACAGAATGTATACCGTTTTGACATGAAATCCGATGGCGTAGCGCATACGGGTAACCGTATTATGGTAATGGTAGATCAGTATAGTGGCGAAGTGTTGCTTAACAGCGAAAAGGATTTCCCAAATGTCGGAAACTCCTACCTGTCATGGCTTACGCCCATTCACTATGGAACATTTGGCGGCATGCCCACACGTATACTGGCTTTGATTGGCGGACTCATACCACTGCTGCTGTATATTACCGGATTTATCATCTGGTGGCCGCGTTATAAAAGGCAAAAATTAAAACCAGAACGATCTGTCAGATCCACTAAAGAAGATGAAGCGCTGGCAGCTATTCGCCAGTTACCACTAGGCAGCTATAGCAAATTTTATTTTCGTAAAGGATTAAAATATGCACTGATGCTGCTGGCTGCGGCCTTTCTTTGTGGATTGTTATACGGATTGATATCGGGCATTGTGATACAGCCAGCGCTTTTTGCTGTACTATATACCGGCATTAGCATTGTTGTAAATTTCATCATCGCACTGGTGGTAACGATTATTACATTGGTGGTGTTTGCCCCATTTGGGTTGGGTAAAAATGCTGCAAAATACTTAAGTCTCTCATTGGCATTTTTACTGGTTTTTTTACCCGTTTGTATTGCTATCGCGTTAGGTAGTAAGAGTATTTTTTGAGATAACCAACAGTAGAAAAACGATCATCGTCCCTTGCGTCGCACTCTTGTACGTTCGTAACGCTGCTAGACACTAAAAAAAGTTATTCAGTAGACGTTGTGCGAAGTCTCCGACTTCGTACAGAGATATTTTTCTAGAATAAGGATTTCATTAAATTCGACGCATTTCAAATTTTCGCAGGCGGGTGTCTCACCCGCCTGTAGACGTCCTTCCGATTGGTGTCCCCACCGATCGGAAAAGTATGAACAGCGAAAATTTGAAATGCTCCCTCCATTCATGGCTAATAAAATATGTATTTTTATATTGAATATGAGAAATACTAAAGTCACAATATTAGTAGGAGGCTCCGATCTCTTTTCTGGAGTAAGGAGTATCTCAAAAGGAACAAGAATTATTGAAAAAGCCATTCAGCCACTTTTTGAAGAAGTCATATGTAAAAGAGTTTTTATGCACTGAATATAGTAAATCTGTTTCAGGGATAGTAAACAAGATACATTATGGGGTTCTCCTCTTTCTGGGAAAAAATAGTACCCCTAAAGAATATACGGTTGACGATCATCGTTTTTAGCGACGAATGTCTGAAAAACGACAGCGTTTATTTTTTGGATAAATAGTTATATATCTCAATTTGTGAGCGGATTTTTTTTCCTCTAGTAGTTACATATTCATTGCTGAGTTCATTATCCAATATCCGGGCTTTCACATTGTCGTGCAATTGAATACTAATGATGTCCTTCAACTCTTGTTTAATTTCCGGATTTTGTATTTCTACAGCTGCTTCTATCCGGTGATCGAGGTTTCTTACCATCCAATCCGCCGATGAAATGAATATTTTGTTTTTACCATTGTTATGGAAGATGATTACACGAGCGTGTTCTAGGTATTCGTCCACTATACTTATCGCCTGTACCTTGGTTTTGAATTTTTTATTTTCACTGTACATACAGAATATACCCCTTATCACCATTTTGATACTGACCCCAGCACGGGCTGCTTCATATAGTTTTAAGATAAGGGTTTCGTCTGCAAGTGAATTTAATTTCAATACAATCTCTGCCTGCTTCTTTTCTTTGGCATTTTTTATTTCCTGCTCGATTAGCGTAAGCAATGTATTGCGCATATAGTCAGGACTAATCAATAGTGTCTTACAAGCTTTAAGAAAATGAGCTCCGTTTTTCGGTTGTTGCAGATAGCTGAAAATACGATTGATATCCTGCATGACATTTGTATTACTGGTTAGCAAACAGTGATCGCCATAGAACTTAGCAGTCTTACCATTAAAATTTCCCGTACTTACAAATCCATACTGAATAATCTTGCCGCCTTTCTTGCGTTTAATTACACAGATTTTAGCATGTACTTTCATGTCTGAAACACCTATCAATACAGTAACACCTTCATCTTCCAATCGTTCTTTCCATTCCAGGTTGGCTTCTTCGTCAAAGCGGGCTCTCAACTCCAGCATCACGATTACTTTTTTACCATTTCGTTTTGCATTGATCAGTGCATTGATGATTTTTGAAGCAGGTGCTAACCGGTAAGCGGTGATTTTTATTTCAAAAACGTCGGGGTCCATTGCGGCTTCCTTCAATAAGCTGATCACCGGATTAAATGAGTGATAAGGCAAGTGCAGCATCACATCCTTTTTCAACACCACTTCTGTTACCCGTGGGGTGTTTTTAAGTGCCGGATGGGTTATCGGTTTTTTTCGGATATTCTTCTGCGGAAATACAGAACCGGGAAAGTCCATGAAGTGTCTGAAGTTGTGAATCCTGCCCCCCGGAATAATGGCATCTTTTTGTGTAAGATGTAGTTTTTTGGTTAGGAACTCAAGTAAAGAGGCGTCTATCGCTTTATCGTATATAAAACGCACCGGCTTTCCTTTTTTTCGATTCTTTAATCCTTTCTTTATTTTTTGAGTATATCCTGCATCAAGTTCCATATCTACATCAAACTCAGCATCTCTCGTAATTTTCACCACATATCCCTCATAGCTGTCGAAGCCCATAAACGAAAAAATCTGTGGAAGGCAAAATCTGATAACATCCTCCAACAGCATGATGTTATGTTTTCCGTGTGCTGATGGTAGTAAAATAAACCTGGACATCAACCTTGTTGGAACCTCTATCAGAGAGTACTTTTTTTTATAAGCCGAATCTTTTTTTGACATTACAACGGCCAGCAAGATTGCTTTTTCCCGGAGGTAGGGAAAGTCCGCTATATTTTCTATCATCATCGGAATGACTGCCGGAGACACTTCCTCATCGAAATAATTCTGAACGAATTTTTTTTGTTCGGCATTTAATTGCTTCTCCGTGACCAGAAAAATATTCTCTTTCTTTAATTCGGTCAAAATATTCTTCCAAATCCTGTCAAATTCGCTTTGCTGCTGCAATACAATTACGTTAATTCGATCCAGTATTTTTTGCGGATTTTGTTCGAGGTGCATCCTTGATCTTTTCCCCAATGCTAACATGCGCTTTAAGGCCGCTACCCGCACTCTGAAAAACTCGTCAAGGTTGTTCGAGAAAATTCCTAAGAATTTTATTCTCTCCTTTAGAGGAACAGTGGGGTCTGCTGCTTCCTGTAACACCCGCGCATTAAACGCTAACCAGCTTATATCTCTGACAATTGTTTGATTGGTATTCTTTTTTCCCTTCACCATAGTGATAACCTTAGCAGTAAATATAACTATTGGACGATGATTTCAATATTAAGTTTTCTCCTTCAGTTCTTGCTGTATCAGAACGAGTCAAATTGGTACTGAGAAAAATAATTTGTTATCTAGATTATTTTTTTTAACATTGTATTATATGATTTTCAGTGCCAATTAACACTGAAAATTAGAAAAGAATTAAAAACCAAAACGAACCTTGCTATGAATGTATCCATCAAACGGAGCGTTTTCCGCTCTATAATTTCTGTTCCTAAGTCAATTCCCTAAAGAAGATAAAATATATCCGATTGTATTTGGTTGATGATTTTCTATGTCAACCAAAAAGGATTTTTAATGAAACAACTGAAGTAGATTCATTGAAACTACTTCCTATACTCCTGTCTAAAATGAGCTTGCCTGTGAACACTCCTTCAAATAGAGGAGGCTACATTCTATTCTCTCAAATGAATAAAAAAAATACGTAGGCATACATAAGGTATTTGTATTTGCATAACGGTTTCCATTTATTAACCAAGAAAACAAACTTGCCATGAAGAAAACAGGAATCAAGTTCATTCTATTTTTATTTTGTTTTTTTATTGGGTTTTCGGCTTTTACGCAGCAAAAAACGGTATCAGGTGTGGTACTGAATAGTGCAGACAAAAGTCCAATACCCGGTGCCAGTATTGCTGTGAAGGGTTCAAGATCCGCAGTGGTATCGGATGCCAACGGTAGCTTTTCTCTAAATGTACCATCTGAAAATGCTATTCTGGTCATTAGCTCTATTGGTTTCGAAGCAGTAGAGATCTCCGTAAGTGGAAGAAATAGCGTTGAAGTTTCACTCGTAGAGAAGATGGATGCATTGGAGGAGGTAGTAGTTACGGGCTATACCTCTCAGCGTAAAAAGGATCTGACGGGTTCTGTGGCTGTGGTAGATGTAGCGCAGATGAAAGCACAACCGGTTGCCAGCCCTGTGGAGGCTTTACAGGGAAAGGCAACAGGAGTACACATTATTAATGATGGTGCTCCCGGTTCTACACCGCAGATCAGAATTCGTGGATTTAGTACAATTAATAACAATGATCCTCTATTTATTGTAGACGATGTTCCGATTGAAGGAAAATTGAGTTGGCTCAATCAGAATGACATAGAAAGTATGCAGGTATTGAAAGATGCTTCTGCCGCATCTATATATGGCGCCAGAGCAAATAATGGAGTGGTAATCATTACAACAAAAAAGGGGAAATCCGGAACACCGCCAAGGGTGAGCTTCGACACTTACGTAGGTACGCAGGTTCCTCGTAGAGAGTCTTTTCCCAAGATGATGAATTCTCAACAGTTTGCAGAATATGCATATGCTTCTTTTCGCAACATGAATGATCCTGCGCAAGCTCCTGGTTTGGGAAGTACCACTGGCACCAACTATGGTACAGGTACTACGCCTGTATTACCTGAGTATTTACTTGCCGGTTCCACTACCGGACATGATGTAACGGCTGCAGATGCAGATATGAGTAAGTATAACTATAGTAGAGACCCATCGACATTTTACCAAATTACAAAGGCAAACCAACAAGGTACTAATTGGTTCAATGAAATGACGACTAATGCACCCATACAAAACTATACGCTGAGTGTAGCAGGAGGGGGGCAGAATTCAAACTATGCAGTTTCCGGCAGCTATATGAATCAACAGGGCACCATAAAACATACAGGATTTGAGCGATATACTTTTAGAGCGAACACCAGCTTTGGCATTTTCAACAACAAAGTTCGCATTGGAGAAAATTTTGTTTTCGCCAGAACCAGATCAAACGGTGTTGGAGCGAATGTTAACACTGCAGGGGACTATCAGGGAGAAGGATCTCCCATAGGGTTTGCTTACAGAACGCAAGTCATAGTGCCGGTATATGATGAAGGAGGCAATTTTGCAGGAACAAAGGGTGATAAACTGGGAAATGCTCAGAATCCTATGGCTCTGTTATATAGAGCTAAAGATAATTATAGCTTGAGCAATAGTTTGATAGGCAATGTGTTTGTGGAAGCAAATCTTTTCAAAGGATTAACTGCAAAAAGTAGTTTTGGGGTAAGGTTGGAAAGTTACAATGGATTTGGGGTATCATATCCTAACCCCGAACATTCGGAGGGGAATATAGTTAATAACTCACTAAGTGAGTCGCAAGGTTACAGCTCCGACTGGACCTGGACGAATACTTTGAATTACAAAAATAATTTTGACAGACATAGCGTGGGGGTGTTACTAGGAACTGAGGCTATTAAAACAAACTGGCGCCAGTTGAATGGAGGTCGAAATGACTTTTTTGTACTTGGAAATATGGATTATTACTATTTAAGTGCAGGTGCAGCAAATATTACCAATAACAGTCAGGGGACTCTCAGTTCATTATATTCTCTTTTTGGTAAAGTGGATTATAGCTACGACAGTAAATATATCATTAGTGCTATAGTACGTCGGGACGGTTCTTCTAACTTCGGCCCAGAAAATAAGTTTGGAGTATTTCCGGCAATAAGTGCAGCCTGGCGTCTTTCCGCAGAGAACTTTCTGAACCATGTTAGCTGGCTGGACGATTTGAAACTGCGTGCAGGATACGGTGTTACAGGAAACCAGCGTATTCGGGCCTTCGAGTATATATCTCGTTATAGTCAAGCATTGAATGCTTCCTATTATCCTATTGCGGGAGGCACACTTGCACCGGGTTTATGGAGAAATGCCAACGAAAATACCAGTGTTAAATGGGAAGAGTTAGCATCGTTAAATATTGGAGTGGATTTCGGTATACTAAATGATATGTTCAGCGGCAGTATCGAATGGTACAACAGGGATACAAAAGATATGTTGTATCCGGTGCCAATGGCTGCGATAGCAGGTGGTATGGGTAGTTCACCTTTTGTGAATATTGGTACAATGAATAATAAGGGGTTTGAAATCTCTTTAAACTACCGTTACAATAAACCTAATAGCAGCGATTTTACATTTGATGCCGGTGTTAACTTTTCTCGTAACATCAACACTCTTACTGCTTTGGCTCC
Source organism: uncultured Terrimonas sp. (assembly GCA_964604365.1). GTDB lineage: Bacteria > Bacteroidota > Bacteroidia > Chitinophagales > Chitinophagaceae > Agriterribacter. The sequence goes on along the minus strand of CAZRYS010000036.1, from coordinate 33,451 downwards.
CAATGTTCCCGAACAAGCTTACCTGGGTTATAGAAATCTGCAAATTTCTTTGTTAAGACCTGGTGCTCCGTTCGGCTCATTCTACGGTTATCAAATAACCGGCATTTACCAAAATGAGGCGGAAGCCGCACAAGGCTATGCCGGTGCAAGGGTGGGTGGACCGAAATATGCTGATTTATTTGGTCCCGATGGAAGACCAGATGGTGTTATAAATGCCCGCGATCGTACAATTATTGGTTCTCCGCATCCTGATTTTATCTATTCTTTAAGCCTAAATTCTAGCTGGCGTAATTTTGATGTGTTAATGTTTTTTAACGGTTCCCAGGGGAATGATCTCTACGAAGCCACTCGCCAGTTTACTGATTTTGGTTTGTTTTCTGGAAGTATTTCTACCCGTTTACTTGATGCCTGGAGTCCCAGTAATCCAAATAGTACGGTACCGTCACCTTACAATGTTCGGCCGGCCATGGAAATGAACTCTAACTCTTACTATGTGGTAGATGGTAGTTTTTTCAGAATGAGAAATTTGCAGTTAGGCTATACATTCGGTGAAAAAATACTGGGTACGCATATTAAAGGATTAAGAGCGTATGTGAGTGCTACTAACTTGTTTACCATCACTAAATATACCGGTATGGATCCCGAAGTAAGCCAGTTGAGCAGTACGTTTTCTGCGCCAGGTGTAGACAGCGGTATTTACCCAGTATCCAGACAATATTTAATAGGATTGTCTGTAAGTTTTTAATACCGAGTGTATAACAGCTTTCTGAACTAATAACTAAAGTAATTATGAAAATAAATATTAAAAAAGTAATCCTAGCGAGTACGTTAGTTGTAATTATTACAGGTTGTAAACAAAGTTTTCTTGAACTCACGCCTCAAGGACAATTAACTCCTGAACAGTTGGTGTCTCAGAGTGGAGTAGAGCAATTGCTGATCGGAAGTTATGGGATGCTCAATGGAAACAGATCCGGGACTTGGGGAAACTACGCCTCTGCGCCCAGTAACTGGCTACTGGGTGAAGTAACATCTGATAATGCTCACAAAGGCAGCAATAATGATGATATTACTGCTATGAATGATCTTGAGAGGCATGTGCCTAATAGTACCAATGGCGAATTGGAGACATTCTGGATTCGTTTTTACGAGGGCGTTATAAGTTGTAATAATACACTATCCACATTGGCCACTTTACAAGCAACAAACGGTCCTAAATTTACCGATCAAAGAGCTACAGAAGTACAGGCTGAAGCACGATTACTGCGGGCACATTATTATTTCCAATTGCGGAGGGTATTTGTCAATGTTCCTTACTTAGATGAAAATGTAACGATAGCAGAAGCACCTTCGATTCCTAATAACACAGATATATATACAAAAATAGAGGACGATCTAAAGTATGCAGTCGATAATCTTCCTGTTGCAAAACCTTTTGGGGAAGTAGGACGTGTCGATAAAAAAATAGCCCAGGCCTATCTTGCCAAAGTATTATTATATCAGAACAGGCATTCTGAAGCACTACCTTTATTTGAAAATGTGATAGACGCTTCTGGCGATCTGGTAAACATGCCCTTTCAGAATAATTTCCAGATCGCAACGGAAAATGGTCCCGAAGTTGTTTTTGCTGTAAAACATGAAGTAGCTTCAGGCGTTGCCGATAATGCGAATGTGGGTGATATGCTTGCTGGTTACTATGGAAGCGCACCCGTAACATGCTGTGGCTTTTACCAGCCAACAGTTGATTTGATAAACGCTTTTAAAGTAGATGCTAATGGACTGCCTTTGTTGGATAATTCCTACCGAACCGACGCTAATGTTTCAGATCTACTGTCTCCAGGCGATAAGTCAACTTACAAACTGGACACCACTCTAAGAGTGGATCCCAGGCTGGATTATACGGTGGCACGCAGAGGTGTTATGTTTAGAGATTGGGGATTGATGCCGGGAGACGGATGGATAAGAGATCCGGCGTTTGGTGGACCTTTTCTTGCTCAAAAGCATACTATCAATATGTCAGAGTTTGCTGGTAACACGCAACCTGGCGAAAATTACATTACAAGTTTAGATGTCAATCTGATACGGTTGGGTGATGTATATTTAATGGCTGCAGAGTGTTATGCCGAAGCGGAAGAACTGGATAAAGCGCGGGATTTAGTTAATAAAGTAAGAGAAAGGGCGGGTAAGCTCGCGGCAAAAAAGACTTTTTACGGAAATAACGCCGCAGAATATCAGGTGGGGCAATATACTTCGTTTACAGATAAAACCCATGCAGTGAATGCAATTCGTTTCGAACGTCGCCTGGAGTTGGCTCTTGAAGGACATCGATTTTACGATCTTGTTAGATGGGGCATAGCAAAAAATGTAATAGAGAGCTATTCGGCTTTCGAATCTCAATTTCTTCCAGCTTATAGTGGTATTGTTATTAATTCGCATAATAACTATTTTCCGATTCCACAAAATCAGATTGATAGAAGTGCTGGTGCAGTAGAGCAGAATATTGGCTACTAATTTCGTTTGAAGGAATAATTAAAATCCCGACTACTCAAAGTAGTCGGGATTTTAACTTATAAGGATTTATGATTAATCACTCGACGGAAAATCACACCTCTTCTACCGCTGCATTTTCTTGTCGGATTGTTTTTATTGTATTGTCCGGTAAAATCGGCTCCATTTGTTTATGTACGATAGCCGATTGAGGTGCCGGTGCCGGGTTTAGTTTTATTAATCTCACAAAATGCATTCCCCGCATTATTTGATAGGTAAGATCGAATTCGAACCATTTTTTAGCGAAGTTGGCATCGTCTTTCGCATAATGGTGGTTGTTCTGAAACAGTTCTCCCATCAATAATACGCCCCAAGGGGTAGAATTTTTAGAATGATCGCCGTTTTTGAAGTTGCTGTAACCGTATTTGTGTCCGCACCAATTTACGATGGCTCCCTGAATGGGGCCCATCAGAAAATGGATAGGGAGCAACAAAAACCACCAGTAATTGGGAGCAAATGCAATGTATACGCCGGTATAAATAGCCGCAAACGTTAAACGGGTTGCCATATGATGACCAAATTTGTCCATAGATTTCCAGACGGGCAAATAATCTACCGTAAACTGAGGCTCCGGTACGTTTTTTCCAGTATTGAAGGCGGCATATATTTTTGCTGTATGCATCATCATATGCCAGATATCTTTAAAAAAATGCGGTGAGTGGGGGTCCTTCTCGGTGTCACTGTAAGTGTGATGCATCCTGTGCATTACTGCATAGGCACGTGGTACCAAATAGGATGATCCCTGCGCAAACCAGGTCATAAAGTAAAAGGTCTTCTCCATGCCCTTACTGGTAGTATACATCTGGTGGGATGCAAAACGGTGCAGAAAAAAAGTATGGAAAAACAACGACAGAAACCAATGCGCAAAAAAGAAGGTCAGGATAACGTACATACTCAAAATTCTTATAAAAAGCGCAAAGATACCATAAGCGCAGTTTATATGGACGATTATTTTGTAATAAATAGGTAAAAACTAACTTACTTTTGGAATGCTCTACCGGATGTATCGTTTCATTTCTTCGTGATACTGTGCGGCTATAACTGCCGCTTCCTTCGCAAAATCCTCTCCTTCACTGGCAAAAATGATCGCACGGGATACATTCACCAATATGCCAACATTCTTATTCATGGCTTTCTCAGAAATATCTTTCAAGCTACCGCCCTGGAAGCCTACACCCGGCACCAGCAAAAAATGATCCGGTATAATTGTGCGGATATTGACAAATTCGTCTGCCTGCGTAGCCCCAACAACAAACATAAGGTTATTGGTATTGCCCCAGCCGGAAACAGTTCTTAATACCTTTTCGTATAAGCGCTCTTCTCCCGTGGTCAATAGTTCAAAATCCTGGGCACCGCTGTTAGAAGTGAGTCCCAATACAATCGTAGATTTTTCTTTGTATTCAAGAAAGGGTTTGATGCTGTCAGCCCCCATGTAGGGTGCTACCGTTATTGCATCAAAATTGAGTGTGTCGAAAAATGCTTTTGCATACTGCGAAGAGGTGTTCCCGATATCTCCCCGCTTGGCATCGGCAATTGTAAAATGGGTATCCGGAATATAATTAACCGTTTTTTCCATGCTTTCCCAGCCGCGAACACCCAGGCTTTCGTAGAAAGCTGTATTGATTTTATAACTTACACAATGGTCTTTCGTGGCGTCAATAATCTGTTTGTTAAACTCAAATACGGGGTCCGGCAATGATTGAAGGTGAGCCGGAATTTTGGTGATATCAGAATCAAGTCCAATGCAGAGATACGATTCTTTATTATGAATTTCTTGAGTGAGTTGTTGTATGGTCATGGAAGGTTATTTCTCCTTTCGTTTCAATATTTTGTTGAGATAAGAAAGCTAAGCCATTATTTCAACCACTTTTGTAGCTGCCAGGTTAGCGTTGCGCATGGCAATACTCCGGACGGCTTGACCGGCAAAATTCCAGAAGGCTTTTTTGGTAACCTGGTCATCTGTCATCATCACCGGCACTCCACTGTCACCACCCTCTCTTATACCCTGCACCAAGGGAATTTGTCCAAGGAAAGGAATCTCAAATTCGTCCGCCATTCGTTTACCACCTTCCTTTCCGAAAATATAATATTTGTTGTCTGGCAGCTCGACCGGTGTAAACCAACTCATATTTTCGACAATGCCGATAATAGGTACTTTGATTTGCGCCTGTCCGAACATTGCAATCGCCTTTTTGGCATCCGCTAATGCTACGGGTTGCGGTGTAGTCACTACTACCGCACCGGTCACTGGTACTGTTTGTACGATCGTCAGGTGTATATCTCCGGTGCCGGGCGGCATATCTATCACCAGGTAGTCGAGTTCGCCCCAGGCTACATCTGTAATAAACTGGCGTATGGCACTACTTGCCATAGGTCCCCGCCAAACCACGGCCTGCTTATCATCTACCAGCAGCCCGATACTCATGAGTTTAATTCCGAAACGTTCCAGCGGAATGATCATGCCTTTGCCATTGATCTCCTGCATCAGTGGCTTTTCGCCACGAACGCCAAACATAATAGGTACACTTGGACCGTATATATCAGCATCCATCAGACCCACATTAGCACCGCCTTCCGATAAAGCCAATGCCAGGTTGGCCGCTACGGTGGATTTTCCCACGCCTCCTTTTCCACTAACCACCGCAATGATGTTTTTTACACCGGGCAAAACGGATTTGTTGTCTTTACGATTACTATTAGTATTTGCTGTAAATTTTATATTTACTTCTGCCTGTTTATCAACCAGTAAATGAATCGCATTTATACATGCGTTTTTTATCACATCTTTCAGAGGGCAGGCGGGAGTGGTTAGAACAACTGTAAAAGAAACCTTATTCCCCTCAATTACAACATTCTCTATCATATTCAGGGTTACAAGATCTTTACCCAAATCAGGTTCTATTACATTTCCCAGTGCCTTTAATACATCATTCTCAGTCATCCCGAACTTTTTGTTAAAAAGGTTTTATAAAATGCAAAGTTAACCCCATAAATCCTTACTTTGTTTTTTTCGTTTGTTCAAAGTATTATTGCAGAACTGATAAATAGAGTAATGAAGTTTATTTTACGTAATATATTTATTTTACTGCTTGTCTCCCCCTTTTCTGCTAAGGCTCAATTTGAGTCTTTGTCGGATTCTGTAGTAATGCTATATGGTATAGTGATGACCCATGACAGCCTGAAGGGCGTACCCGACGTGAGTATAATGATTAAAGGACAAAACAGGGGGACAAAATCCAATGCTCAGGGTGTATTCTCTATTGTAGTGTTAAAAGGTGATGAAATAGAGTTCTCCCATGTGTCTTACCGCAAGGAAAGCGATAAAATACCAACCAACCTGGAGGGTAATCAGTTTAGTATGATTAAGCTGCTGGCTGCTGATACTGTTTATCTATCGCATGTGGTGATTACGCCAAGGCCTACACGCGAGCAATTTGAAAGGGATTTCGTTAATATGGACGTGCCGGATGATGGTATTGAAATTGCCCGTCAAAATACGAGCGAAGCAGTGCGATCGGCTTTGATGCGCTCTTTACCTCGCGATGGGGGAGAAGCCTCTAATTACGCATTAACCCGAAGTGCCCGGTCTCATTATTATACAGGGCAGGCCCCACCCATGAATATTTTTAACCCCTTTGCCTGGAACGAATTTGTGAAGGCCTGGAAGCGGGGCGACTTTAAGAAGAAGAAATAGTTGAATGGTATAACTTTCTGGTTATAAAAATATTAGCCTCGATTGAAGGCCTGTCGCTTGCGATATTGAGACTGACACCTCATTAAATTCTGCATATGATCAAAAACATCTCAGTCGTAGGGGCTGGTACCATGGGAAATGGTATAGCGCATGTTTGCGCGCAATACGGTTTCAACGTTTCGCTGATTGATGTTTCCGAAGAAAGATTGCAGAAAGCACTGCTAACCATAGCTAAAAATCTGGACCGACAGGTAGCCAAATCAGTTATAGCCGCTGGGGATAAGCAAAATATTCTGGCAAATATTGCAGCCTTTTCATCCCTTGAGAAGGGGCTGGAAAAGGCAGACCTGGTAGTGGAAGCCGCCACAGAAAATACGCGTTTGAAACTGGATATTTTCAGCGAAATGGATGCTGCTGCACCAGCCGGTGCTATTTTAGCTACCAATACATCCTCAATTTCCATCACTGCTATAGCCGCCGCCACCAAAAGAGCTGAAAAGGTGATCGGGATGCATTTTATGAATCCGGTGCCGGTTATGAAATTGGTAGAAGTTATCAATGGTTACAATACCTCAGCCGAAACTACTGATACCATCCAACATCTTAGCCGGCAATTGAACAAAACTCCTTGCGTGGTGAATGATTATCCTGGTTTTGTTGCCAATCGCATTTTGATGCCGATGATCAATGAAGCCATCTATAGTTTGTACGAAGGTGTGGCAGGTGTTGCTGAAATAGACACCGTTATGAAGCTCGGAATGGCACACCCTATGGGACCATTGCAATTAGCCGATTTTATCGGTTTGGATGTCTGTCTGAGCATACTAAAAGTATTACAGGAAGGCTTTGGAAATCCTAAGTATGCCCCATGTCCCTTGCTGGTAAATATGGTAACAGCGGGCAAGTTAGGCGTTAAGTCAGGAGAAGGGTTTTATATCTATAGTGCAGGAAGCAAAGATTTGGTCGTGAGTAAACGTTTTAAATAATGTACACAGAAGATGTAATATTTGAAGATCATTCTTTTGTTGACAAGCCCTTACCTGCTGGTGAGTACGAGGGGTGCACATTTCGAAATTGTGATTTTTCTGAGACAGATTTATCGGGTTACTCTTTTATAGACTGTCAGTTTTATGATAGTAATTTGAGCCTTGCAAAACTTACAAAAACAGTGTTCCGAGATATTGTTTTTTCAGGTTGTAAATTAACGGGGTTACATTTCGAAGATTGTGGCGTTATTGCGTTTGCAGCCAACGATTGCATCTTCAATCATTCTACCTTTTTCAAGATTAAGCTGAAAAAAACAACTATCATCAACTCTCAATTGTTAGAGGCAGATTTCACAGCTTGCGACCTGACGGGTTCCACTTTTTCCGGTTGCGATTTAAATCGGACCGTGTTTGACGGTACAATATTGGAAAAAGTTGATTTCCGAAATGCGTTTAATTATACAATAGATCCTGAAAAAAATGGCATCAAAAAAGCTAAATTTTCTGTTGATGGCTTGCCGGGATTATTGCGTAAGTACAATATAGATATTGAAAGCATCAATTAAAAAAAATCAATAGCCGTATTTGTCTTTCCACAATGTCTTTAACCATTTTCGCAATTCCTCTTCCCGGGCATTGTTGCCTGGCTTATAAAAAGCGATGCCACTTAACTCCTCGGGAAGGTATTCTTGCCCGGAAAAATTCTTATCATAGTCGTGTGCGTATTGGTAATTCTTTCCATAGTCCATATCTTTCATTAGCTTGGTAGGGGCATTGCGCAAATACAGAGGCACCGGTAGATCTCCATATTGCTTAACCGCAGCAAGAGCAGCATTGATGGCTATATAAGATGCGTTGCTTTTAGGAGAAGATGCCAGGTAGGCGGTGCATTGAGAGAGTATGATCCTGGATTCCGGATGCCCTATTTTATTGACAGCTTCAAATGTAGCATTGGCAAGCAACAGTGCATTGGCGTTGGCATTTCCGATATCTTCACTTGCCAAGATAACCAGCCGCCTCGCAATGAATTTTACATCTTCGCCGCCTTCAATCATACGAGCCAGCCAATAAATAGCAGCGTTAGGATCACTGCCACGAATAGATTTGATAAAAGCAGATATAATATCATAGTGCTGTTCTCCACTTTTGTCATATAGTGCCACTTTTTTTTGCGCTACTTCCATCACCATTTCGTCTGTGATAACAGCAGCGACATTGTCTGGCACCGAATTAACCACAATTTCCAGTAGATTCAACAGCTTTCGGGCATCTCCTCCGGATATATTAAGGAGTGCATTTGTTTCCTTTAAATCAATATTTCTGGATGCAAGGGTTTTGTCCTTGTTTAACGCATGCGTGAGTAACTTCCGTAAGGCTGTTTCGTCCAGCGACTTTAATACATACACCAGGCATCGGCTAAGCAATGCCGCGTTTACTTCGAATGATGGATTTTCAGTAGTGGCGCCTATCAGCGTAATCGTCCCTTTTTCAACAGCTCCGAGCAAAGCATCCTGCTGTCCTTTGTTAAAGCGATGGATTTCATCTATAAAAAGAATACTGTCTGGAAGAAGTTTCGCTTTTTCTATCACTTCCCTCACTTCTTTTACGCCCGAACTAATAGCACTGAGGGTAAAAAATGGCACCCCAAGGGTATGCGCTATAATATTGGCAATGGTAGTTTTACCAACGCCCGGTGGTCCCCAGAGAATCATGGAAGGTACTTTGCCGCTTTCGATAGCCTTTCTTAACACGCTGTTTTGTCCCGTCAGGTGTTCCTGTCCGATAAGATCGTCGAGAATTTCTGGTCGAAGGCGTTCCGCTAAAGGTGTAGACATAGATGCAAATTTAAGAAGAACAGGGTCTTTAGCCCCGAATTACTTCTTTTAATCATTACCGTTGAATGAATCCGCCGACGGGTAAACCACTTGGTACTTTCCCGGGTATTTTTCTATCATAATCATCATCGTTAAGGGTATTCAGAAACTCTACAATGGTATTGATGTGTTTAAAATCGACACGCACCAGTTTTGCCAGGGTATCTAAGTGTTGCCGTGTAAGGTTTTTGTTCTGCAGCTCCTTTCCTTGTAAATCTTCATAAAATGTCAATACAGTTTCGAGGCTCTGAATTCTTCCATTATGCATGTAGGGGCGGGTGCGCCTCAGGTTTCGAAGTGTGGGGGTTCGGAAAGCAAAACTTTGCTGAAAACCAGAATCGATAAAGGCGAGCTTATCGTTTTCTGCTACACCCAAAACATGTGTTTTGAAATCAGACAACATAGGTCCGCTATGACAGCGAGCACAACCAGAACTAATGAACAACTGCATTCCTTCTATTTCGCGGGTAGACATCGCCGTTTTGTCGCCCCGCATATATTGGTCAAAACGGGAGTTGTTGGCCGTAAGTGATCGCTGGAATGCTGCTAACGCTTTTGCCAGATTTTGTTCAGTTATATGCTTGTCATCGGGAAAAATATTCTGAAACATTTCTCTATATGCGGGAATAGCATTTAAGCGCTTTACCACTTCCGGTAAAATTTGATGTTCTCCAAGGTCGAGTCCCCGCATTTCTTCCAGGGTTTTGATTGGCTCCAGAGCCTGTTCTTCTAATCCGGCTGCGCGAAGATCCCAGAACATAGGTGCAGTGCGAGGTTCATAACGCCCTTTTTCATCTATACCGTTGAAAGCGATATTAAGCAGTGATTGAGAGTTTCGTTTTGTAAAAGGGATGTCATTGGGCTTATTGAAGGTCCTGTTTTGCCCCAGACCGCTTCCATTAACACCAATAGACAAATCAAGACTTTCTGCATAGCCAAATTCAGGGTGATGACAAGTAGCGCAGGATACATCCCTATTGCCGGACAGTAGAGGGTCGTAAAACAAGAGTCTTCCCAGTTCTATTTTTTCCGGTGTTGTTGGGTTATCAGACGGAGATAAAAACTCCAACGGTAAAGCGGCAATGCTTCCTCGGTCTGCTTCTTTTTTCCTGCTGACACTGGATTGCTTATTAGGATCACGGCAGGCCTCTATAAGAAACATACTGCCGAAAACGAATGCCAGAGGTAGGATAAAGACACTTAATTTTCTACAACTCATGAGCTCAAACGGGGTTTCCTTAACTGAAACAACTGGTTTAAATAGGATTGTAACACCAGGGCATGGGTGTGTTTTTCGTCCTTAGCACCATACACTAATGTAATTAATGCTGTTTTTGGATGAGTATTTACAAAATCGTCAACCGCCCTATTGTTGACTAACTCCTCTTGGTACTTTTTCTGGAAGACCGACCATCGCTCAGGAAGATGTCCAAACCATTTTCTTAAGTCGGGAGAGGGCGCCAGATTTTTAGCCCACTCGTTTATAGCAGCGCCCTTCTTGTTGAGTCCTCTTGGCCAAAGACGATCAACCAATACCCTATAACCATCAGCCACAATCGGTTGATCGTATACTCTTTTGATATGTATAGTGGGATACAATGGCAAAACAATGTTAGCCATCAAGATATGAAAAAGCTATCGCCTGTAAAAATATATGCGAATGATGTTCGTCATGTACGATTCAGATTACATTTCTAAAGGTATTCAGGCTGATTTAGCCCTGGGCTTTTGACCCAATAACAGCGCATAACTTTATAAGTCTACAAAGCTTTCGAGCTTAGATCAGTTCTATAAAATTCTTTAAAATTTGCTCTCCAACAGTCGCACTTTTTTCAGGGTGAAACTGTGTACCATAAAAATTATCCTTGTGCAGGGCGGAGCTGTAAGGGGTGATATAATCGGTGGTGGCGATGGTATGCTCACCCAATGCAGCATAGTAGCTGTGTACAAAATAAGTATAACTTTTTTCGGGAAGATTTTGGAACAAAAGCGATTGCGTATTATAAATTGTATTCCAGCCTATCTGCGGAATTTTTTTTCTATCATCCTTTTGTTTGACTGCACCAAAGAATTTTACATCTTCATCAAAAATCCCCAGGCAATCTACACTGTTTTCTTCCGAGAAGCGGCACATTAACTGCATGCCCAGGCATATACCTAATACGGGCTGCGTCAGTCCTTTTATTATTTTGTCTAATTCCCGATCTTTTAGATAACGCATTGCACTGCTGGCTTCTCCTACACCAGGAAAGATAATTTTATCGGCAGCAACAATTTCATCTACGTTGTCTGTAACCTTTGCTTTTACCCCAATTCTTTCCAACGCATATAAAACCGACTGAATATTCCCGGCATTATATTTTATGATTACAATCTCCATATTCTATTATTTCAATATTCCTTCCAAAAAAGTCTTTGTTGTTTGTTTGATATCAGAGTTTGCCTGCAAAGCTTTTATATAAGCGCTACCGATAATCGCACCGTTGGCAAATTTACAGGCAGAATCAAACGTGTTTCTGTCCTTTATACCGAAACCTACCAACACGGGATTTTTCAACTGCATATTTTGCAATCGTTGTAAGTACTTTTCTACGTCGGAAAAATCTTTGTCCTTGCCGGTGGTGGACGACGAAGAAACTGCATAAATAAAACCACTCGTGAGTTCGTCTATCTTTCTAATCCGTTCTTCTGAGGTCTCAGGCGTTACCAGAAAAATAAAATCCAACCCATACTTTTTCATTACCGGTTCATATATTGTTTCATATTCCCTGATAGGTATATCTGGAAAAATGAAACCATCTACGCCCAACGCTGCTGCATCTTTACAAAACTTTTCAAAGCCATATTGTAATACCGGGTTCAGGTAACCCATCAGTATAACAGGTATGGTGATATTGGGAAATCCTTCATCAGACCGCATTGTTTTCAATTGATCAAAAAGCATCTTTATGGACATGCCATTCTGTAAAGCTATGCCACCGCTCTCCTGAATTACCGGACCATCCGCTAAAGGGTCACTATAAGGTATGCCCAATTCAATGATATCCGCTCCATTTGCTTGTAGTGCCTGCATTATCGGTATGGTACTGCTGAGCTGCGGAAATCCTGCAGTACAGTAAATATTCAGTACCTGGTTCTTTTTGTGAGCAAACAGTTTTCCTAATCTTCTTTCCTGCATTATTCGTTAGTTATCTTTTTCGTTATTTTTCTCTTTCCTGCATAGCTGCCATATAGGTCCCCATGTCTTTATCCCCTCTTCCACTCAGGCAAACAACTACGGTGTCCTTTTCTGTTAGTTTGAGTTGATTTAGTCCGGCTAATGCATGAGCGCTTTCCAAAGCGGGTATAATGCCTTCCAATCGGGTAAGTTCAAACGCTGCATCCAACGCCTCTGCATCAGTAGCACTCAGAAAAATGCCACGACCAGACTCGAACAGGTGGGCATGTAAAGGACCTATACCCGGATAATCCAGCCCCGCCGAAATACTGTGCGGTTCTACCACCTGACCATCTTCCGTTTGCATCAGTAAGCTTTTGCTGCCATGCAATATCCCCGGTTTTCCCAGTTGTGTGGTTGCCGCACTCAAACCACTTTTAACACCATGACCTGCCGCTTCTACAGCCACCAATTGTACACTAAATTCTTCAAGGTAATGGTAGAAAGTACCGGCTGCATTACTGCCTCCACCTACACAGGCAACAACATGTGTAGGGAGTTCGCTTCCCGTATGTTCTTTCAATTGCCACTTTATTTCTTCACTAATCACACTTTGAAACCTAGCCACCATATCAGGGTAGGGGTGTGGTCCCACTACGCTTCCAATAATATAATATGTATCCACGGGGTTGTTGATCCAATCGCGGATGGCTTCGTTTGTAGCATCCTTTAAGGTTTTACTGCCGCTGATCGCCGGGATTACCGTAGCCCCCAGCATTTTCATACGGGCTACATTGGGTGCCTGTCTCTCTATGTCTTTTTCGCCCATGTACACGATGCATTCCATATTCATAAGAGCGCATACCGTCGCCGTAGCTACCCCATGTTGTCCGGCGCCGGTTTCGGCGATAATACGGTGTTTACCCAATCGCCTAGCCAACAAAATCTGCCCGATGGTATTATTAATTTTATGCGCACCGGTATGGTTCAGATCTTCTCTCTTCAGGTAGATATGGGTGCCATGTTTTTGGCTGAGTCTTTTTGCCAGGTATAAGGGCGAAGGTCGTCCCACATAATCTTTTAGCAAAGCCCTGAATTCCTTCTGAAAGCCTTCTTCATATATTATTTTCAGGTAGGCTGATTTCAGTTCCTCCACATTCGGGTGTAACATTTCCGGGATAAATGCGCCGCCGAAATCACCATAATATCCGAATATATCCGGCTGTTGAAATGTTCCCTTGAATTGTGCCAATGTTATATTTCTATTGATCATATCTGTTTTTATGCTATCCTAAGTCTGCGCACTTAGGACTTGTTATGTTCTTTTCCGTCTCACACCGTTTTATACTCATTACAAAGTTCTAAACTTTAAAGAACATATTAGTTACGAAGTCAGAGACCTCGAAGAGCTTTCGTTACAAAGTTCGAAACTTATAGAACATATTTGTTACGAAGTCGGAGACTTCGAACAGCATTACTTCAACTTCGCCGCAAACTCTTTTACTAACTCCATATCTTTCACCCCCGGACTGGTTTCAAACATGCTGTTTACATCCACGGCGAACAACCTGGATTGATGTTTTCCCTCCGCAAATTGTTGGATGGTGGCTACATCCTCTACTCCAATGCCTCCACTTAACAAAAATGGTTTGTATATCTCTGCTGCCTCCAAAATATTCCAGTTAAACTTTTTTCCACTGCCACCATAATTGGCCCAATCTGTATCGAACAAATACAAATCGGTAACCTGACTATATTCTCTTACTTTCCAATCGATATTGTCTCCTTCTTTTATGCGAAAGGCTTTTATCACCGGCACCTGCTCGCTGAGTTTTTCGCAAAACCTGGGAGATTCATCACCATGCAATTGCACCATATATAAGCCGTATTCTTCCACATATTGCATTACCTCGTCATAACTTGCATTAACAAAAACCCCCACTTTGTTTATTTTCAATCTGGATTTGGCCAGGTCTTCCGGTTGAATTTTTCCGACTACATACCGGGGCGATTTATGATAGAAGATAAAGCCTGCAAAATCGATGCCTGCTTCTTCCAACACGTGCACCTGATCTATCTGTGTCATTCCACATACTTTGATTCGCATAATTGTCAGCGTTTTAGTTGCTCTACAAATGCAGCAAAAGCAATCGAGGGGTCAGCGTTTTTCATAAAGTTTTCACCAATCAAAAAACCCTCAAATCCATGTGATTTCAGTTCCTTGATGGTGTTAACCTCACTGATACCACTTTCAGATATTTTGAGTTTATCAGATGGAATTTGCTTAGCGAGGTTTATAGATGTTTGAATACTTACTTCAAAGGTTTTAAGGTTTCGGTTGTTAACCCCCACAATATCTACTGCCTCACATATATGCTCCAGTTCTTCTTCATTGTGGATCTCCAGTAATACTTCCAAGCCCAAATCTTTTGCACCGGCTGCTAATTCCTTTACTTCCGTGGGGCTCAGGTTGGCTGCAATCAACAAAATTACATCTGCTCCGATACTCCTCGCTTCCACCAGTTGATAGGGGTCAATCATAAAGTCTTTCCTTAAAATTGGCACCCGATGTACCCTTGCTTTCCGTAAGTCCTCCGCGGTGCCACCAAAAAAATGCTCGTCCGTAAGTACGGATACACCAGAAGCGCCATGTGTAGCATAAGCGCCGGTTATGATAACGGGATCCGCGCCAGCATTGATCCACCCTTTGGATGGAGACTTTCTTTTGAATTCAGCTATGATGCCCGTTTTTTCAGGGTCTAATAAAAACTGCTTTAGCGAAAGCGTTGGACGATTGTATAGCGGGGACTGTTTCAACTCTTCCACAGAAATCTCCCTTTTTCGCAGTGCTACTTCCTCTCTTTTATGTTCTATAATTGTATCTAAAATTGTCATCGTTCACTTTTTTACCCCTGCAATTGTTGTAATTTTTTCAAAACCTGATGCGCTTTGCCGGATTCCAGACTTTCTACGGCTGCAAGATACGCATCATTATAATTTTTGTAGGCACCCGTACAATGCAGGGCCATAGCGGCGTTAGCCAACACTACGGCATTTTGTGCCCAGGTACCTTTTCCTTCAATGATGTTTAGGAAAATTTGCGCCGCTTCTTCCGGCGTGTTACCGCCATGGATATCCTGTGCAGTCACCGGGCGTTTGCCCAATTGCTCAGGCGTCATTACACTTTCACCCGCTGTAGTGATCACTTTGGTATCGTTGGTTAACGATATTTCATCGTATCCATCCAGACTATGAATAATAGTAAAAGGTTTTCCTTTTTGCTGCAACAGGTAATTGTAAATTCTTCCCATTTCAAGATTATAAACTCCTACCAATTGATAAGCTGGTTTTGCAGGATTTACCATCGGTCCCAACATGTTGAAAAAAGTACGAATACCCAGGCTTTTGCGAATCACAGCGACCGCTTTTAAGGCAGGGTGAAACATTGGCGCATGTAGAAAGCAAATATTTGTTTCTTCTATTTCTCTTTTTAATTGTCCGGTATCCGACTTAAACTTATACCCCAATCTTTCCATCACATTAGACGCACCACTTACCGATGTAGCACCGTAATTACCGTGTTTTGCTACTTTTTGTCCCGCTCCCGCTACTATAAAACAGGAAAGTGTAGAGATATTAAATGTATTTTTTCCATCCCCTCCGGTACCTACAATATCTACTACGTTGTATTCTTCCAGTGGAACAGGCACGCATAGCTCCATCAATGCATCTGCAAAACCCTGGAGCTCGTCGATAGTGATAGTACGCATAAGGTACACCGTCATAAAAGCGGTTACTTCGCTTTCCGTATAGGTATTTCTGGATATATCAATCAATACCTCCTTGGCTTGTTGACGGGATAAGGTTTTATATTCAAACAAATATTGCAGTATTTTTTTCATGCGTGCTTGGTTATATTATTACATTATGTCCTGTTCAGTTTATTTTGACACCCCTAACCAGTTTGCCAGAATAATCTCGCCATCCGGTGTTAGTACGCTTTCCGGGTGAAACTGTACACCCTGTACATCGTATTCTTTATGTTGCAAAGCCATGATATAATTGTTGTCGTCCCTGGCGGTAACTTCCAGTGTGGCAGGAAGGGATTCATCCGTTACTACCCAGGAATGGTACCTGCCTACATCAAACCTATCACCCAACCCATCGAAAAGTTTGCTATGCGTCCCTGCTACCTTGGTAACAGGAAGGGCTACCCCATGGTACACCGTACTCAGGTTTGCCAGTTTTCCACCCAACGCTTCAGCAATTGCCTGATGCCCCAGGCAGACACCAAGAATAGATTTTGTAGCAGCATATTGTTTTATCAAAGGCAACAACAGACCTGCTTCTTCCGGAATACCCGGACCTGGAGATAAAATAATCTTATCATAGTCATTCACCTTTTCCAATGCGATTTGGTCATTGCGATACACATCCACTTTAGTATGTGTAATTTTTTCTACCAGGTGTACCAGGTTATATGTAAAGGAATCATAATTGTCAAATACCAGTATCTTCATCTTACTATTCTTTAATTTGGGTACTACTGCGCTGGAGAAGGCACTACATCTGTAGCTGCTTCCACCGCTTTCTTCAAAGCATTTAATTTGTTATTTACTTCCTGCAATTCACTCTCTGGTTGTGAGGCAGCTACAATACCGGCACCCGCCTGAGAAATCAACGTATTTCGTTTACTGAGGAAAGTTCGTATCATAATGGCATGATTGCAGCTTCCGTCAAATCCCATAAAACCAATCGCACCGCCATAGAAAGTTCGTGCGGTAGGTTCATATTGGTCTATCAATTGCATCGCCTTGAACTTAGGTGCCCCGCTGAGTGTACCAGCGGGAAAAGTGGCGGCTAACAGCCTAAAAGGATTGGTGCCTTTTTTTACGTTGCCATTCACTTCACTTACCAGGTGTATTACGTGGGAGTAGTATTGTACCTGGCGATAGTGTTTTACTTTTACTTCGTCACAAAGATGGCTCAGGTCATTCCTGGCGAGATCCACCAGCATCACGTGCTCCGCATTTTCTTTGGCATCCAGCAATAATTTTTCAGCGGCTTGCTGATCCAATTCATCGTCACCGGTTCTTTTAAAGGTGCCTGCAATTGGATGCACTATGGCTTTGCCATTGGCAATAATGAGCTGACTTTCGGGCGAGGATCCAAATACCTTATAGTCTCCATAGTCAAAATAGAAGAGGTAGGGAGAGGGGTTGATATTACGCAATGCCCTATACACATTAAAATCATCGCCGGTAAATTTCTGTTCAAACCGCCGGCTCAATACAATCTGAAAAACATCGCCACGATAGCAACTTTGAATACCCTTTTGTACCATTTGACGATAGTCTTCATCCAACATATTGGAAGTTTCGTCACCTGCCGGTGAAAATGGAAATACAGGTACATCTTTACTTTTAATAATAGATTCTACTGCTGCCAAATCGCTTTTAATGCCATCAATTTCGTTTTCACAGAGATACATTTCGTTTTTGAAATGATTAATAGCTATAACGTATTGGTATAAACGATACCTCATTAAAGGTATATCTGCAGTATGCGGTTTCTGTTTATTAAACCGTACGGTATCAAAAAACTGTACGGCATCAAATGTTGAGTAGCCGTATAGTCCCTGTACAGCCGTCACTATTTTATTGCCGGTGGGTTCTGCGCTGAAACGTTGCATAAACCCCCAGAGAATGTCTGGCACTTCAGTGGGGGTGGTAATCGGCTGTTTCTCCGGCTTTTGCCCTGGCAGTTTGAACTCAACCGTTTGAAGATCTGTGATCTCCATACCGGCTATAGCATTGATGCCGATATAGGAGAAGCTGTTTTCCGCGCTATGATAATCGGTGCCTTCCAATAATACCGTATCTCTGAAACGATCGCGAAGCCTGAGATAGATACCAACAGGGGTATGTATATCCGAAAGCATCTTTTTAAACCGGGTGCGTATATTAATCTTCTTCATATTAGTTACAGTAGATTCAACAAAAAACCCCGGCTAGTACCGGGGCTTTTAATATATTTTTAATAAACAAAATACAATAGCAGCTACAAGCCCCTGAAAGAGTTTGTATGCCACCACCAATATTTATTGTTACTATATTTCATCATTGCGCCACAAATATCATTGCTTTTTTGATAATAAAAAATTTTTAACCTATTTTTTCGGAATATTTCTATTCAAACCAAACAAATGCTTAAAAGACTTCAATCATTAGATTTTCTGAGGGGATTAGTTATGGTGCTGCTGGCATTGGAAGCAGCCGGACTATACGGAATTATGAACAAGTATTCCGAAGGCTCCTGGTTCTATTCAATTGCACAACAATTTCGTCATCATCCGTGGAATGGACTTCGTTTCTGGGATTTGGTTCAGCCGGGTTTTATGTTTATAGCCGGTACTGCCATGGCCTATTCCCTGCACAAACAGTGGGAAAACGGTGCCTCCTGGAACGACTCATTTAAGAAGGCACTCAAACGAAGCTGGTGGCTCTTTTTCTGGGGGGTGTTAAACTATGCTGTAAAGAAGGACGGATTAGCCTTTGAATTGTGGAATGTATTGACGCAGTTGTCATTTACTATGTTGGTTGCTTTTCTGATTTTCAGGCTAAGCGTTAAAACCCAGGTTGCTATTTGTGTGGGTATTTTATTGCTTACAGAAGTATTATATCGTTTTACCAATGTTCCGGGTTTTGATCAACCGTTTACTGATCAGCATAATTTTGGTAATTATATGGACCAGGTATTGATGGGTAAGATTAACGGTGGTGGCTGGGTGGCAATCAACTGTATACCTACTGCTGTGCATACTATTGCTGGTGCTTTAGCAGGAAAACTCCTATTGTCTCAAAGAGCCGATAAAACAAAACAATTATTGCTTTGGGCGGCTATATGTTTGGCGGTGGGGTTTGCGCTTGACTGGTTGCATATTACGCCCATCATCAAACGAATCGCTACCACTTCATTTACCCTGGCATCTTTGGGTTGGTGTCTGTTGGCTTTGGCAGCTTGTTATTGGTGGATAGATATAAAAAATCATCGTAAGTATTTATTCTTTTTTACGGTAGTAGGAATGAACTCTATCTTTATTTATTTGTTTTTTGAAATTGTAGGTTCGCGCTGGTTCAATGGGTATGTAGGAGCGGTTACTAATGGATTGATGGACATGGCAGGGTTTCCTGAATTATTGATGAAAATTGTTACCTGCCTGGTAATATTTGGCTTGGAATGGTGGCTATGTTATTTCTTATACAAAAAGAAAATATTTTTCAGGCTGTAAGGGTTTGTAAAAGCAGAAGCAAAATAGGTTCAGAGAATTTTTACGAATCTGGAAGGAGTGAAGCAGATAGTTGGCTTGCAACCTGTTTTTGGGGATGTACTGAATGAATGCAACCGTATTTAGTAAATCCCCGGATGCCTTCACGTAACAAAGGAAAATACTGCAAATCGAAAAATTTGTTTATCCTATAGTCTTTATGACTATAGGATACTTTACATTTATTATGTTCTTCCGGAGACTGCAGCCTCTAATTTTCAATGCATAGCTTTCTACTGTGCGTTCTGCTGGTCAGCAGTTTTTACGATTTGCACTTTTACTTTTTTCCCTTTTACTTTTTTATCTTTCAGTGCATGCAGGGTATGCGAGGCTCTCGATTTTTTTACGGCGGCAAACGCATTGAAATCGCCTACTTCAATCAAGCCAAGGTCTTCGCCTCTTATACCAGCATTATGTATGATAAAGCCTGCAATATCCCCTTTGCTCACCTTGTCTTTTTTGCCCAGTGAAAAATTAAGTGTAGCCCACGATGGCTTTTCAGGTAGTATATGCGGGGAAGCTATCGTAATTACTTCTGTGTCTTCGCTGAGATAGGGCGGGAGATATTCTTTATGGTTCACCATTAGCACAACGGTACCACTGGCTTCCATTCTTGCTGTTCTCCCGTTGCGGTGGGTAAATGTTGCTTCTGAATCGGGAAGCTGGTAATGAATGATATAACGAATATGAGAAATATCAAGCCCCCGGGCTGCGAGGTCGGTAGTAATCAGAAAGTCAACGGTGCCATTTCTGAATTTACTCAAGGCGTTTTCCCTGTCTTTTTGCTCCATCGATCCATGATAAAACTCATGGATGATACCTTTATCCGAGAGGTATTTATTTACCAGGGAAATTTCGCTTTTGTGATTACAAAAAATGATGGCGGACCTATTGCCTATATGGCAAAGCAGTTGGAATAAAGCTTCTGGTCTGTCAGTATCCCCGATCAGTAGTTGCTGAAAGTTTAACTTGTGTTCAGGAGGCTTTTCCCCCGAGCAAAAATCCAGCGTTTCCAGTTGGTGGGTATTAATAAACGTTGGGATTACCGCTGCTGCTGTGGCGGACGTAAAGTATCGTTTTTGAACTGCCGGTAACGAGGCAACAATAAATTTTATTTCATCCGTAAATCCCAGCTCCAGGGATTTGTCATATTCGTCCATTACCAGCCATTGGATAGTAGCCGTTTTGATATTTTCACGGCGGATATGGTCTCCCAGCCGGCCGGGTGTACCCACAATTACTGCAGGTGCTTCTAACAAATTATTTTCTTCTATTTCTCTTTTGTGTCCGCCATAACAAGCTGTGATTTTAAAGCCTGTATTCATTTGCCGGAATACTTTTTCTATCTGTAAGGCTAGTTCTCTCGATGGAACCACTATCAAAACTCGTGTTCCTTTGTTGCCTGGATCCAGAAATTCCCAGACGGGCAGCAGAAAGGCCAGGGTTTTTCCTGTACCTGTATTGGAAAGTAATAACAGATCGCTATCGCTGCGGGCTGCCGCCATTGCGGCTTCCTGCATTGGATTCAATTCCTTTATATTAAATAGGGGCAATACATCCGCCAGATTTTTGCTATTTGTCGCCATAAGCGGCAAAAGTACGCATTGTTCCAGATGATACCAGTTATTGGTAGCCGCTATCGAAACTTCGGGCAAAAATACGGAGGTGACGTATTTGTCAGTCCAGGTTTTTGAGCATCCAGATATTGC
The DNA here is from genome assembly GCA_964604365.1 of uncultured Terrimonas sp. Lineage (GTDB taxonomy): Bacteria > Bacteroidota > Bacteroidia > Chitinophagales > Chitinophagaceae > Agriterribacter. Next base: position 12,160 of record CAZRYS010000036.1, on the reverse strand, counting down.
AGGAAGTATGTCCTGAATTTCCAAGTGGGTGCTTCAGTCGTTGAAATCCGTTTTTTTCGTATATCCGCACAGCATCGGAAAAGGCTGGCATGCTTTCAAGGTATAGGGAGGTGTATCCCAGGTCTTTAGCGGAGGCTATACTTTTTTCCATCAATGCTTTACCGATCCCTTTACCCCTGGCATTTTTTAATAGATAGAATTTTACAAGTTCAGCACAATCGGGCGGCAAGCCTGGCGTAGGGTAGATACCACAACAGCCCAGGATTTCACCCTCCTGAACAGCCAACCAGCATACAGCCGAGGGATTTTTAAAAAGTGTAAACAAGTCATCTGTCGTTGGATCGGAATATACGGTTCCCTGCCTGGGGGCGTTATATTCTTCAAATACAGACCGGATTAGTGCTGCAAGTCGTTTATTATCGGCAGTTTGAATACTCCGGATGTCAAAAAAGCGCTCATTCATCTTGTTGTATTAAAGAGTTTTTAATTTCATTCTCAGCAGGGGGTAACCCTTTCCCTGATCGTCGTACTCGGTTCGTTCATAAGTTTCAAACCCCATTTTCGTATAAAAAGCAATTGCTGAAACGTTCTGTTCGTTCACATCCGTTTTGTTGGCGTGTAATTCGTTAATAGCAAATTTAACAAGGGTTGTTCCCAAGCCTTGTCCGAAATATTGGGGCAGCAAAAACAACATCTCAATTTTATAATCAGCCACCCCGATGAAACCAATCGTTTTTCTGTCTTCCTGCAAACAGAATGTTTGTAATTGCGAAAAATCAAAACGACCTAAAAAATCTCTAATATGTATAAAATCTTCTTTTGCCAGAAAGGAATGCGTAGCAATGACGGATTGCTCCCAAACTGACATTAGCTGAGTTCTGTAGGAATCCTGGTATGGCACTATCTGCATAATATAGAGATCTGGCGGCGTGAAATTAATACTAAGTTTTGCTTTAGTGTGGTGTTTTTAACGGCATACTCTGTAAAAAACATGGAAAATATATTTTCTATTACTTTGATTATAAGTGCGGTAAAGTTATTTTTTATTTAAAACTCCGCTAAAATAAGCCGGGCCGAAAGCCCGATATTGCCTGTTATATATCGGCTAATCTTTATTACCTTTGCCCGTCTTTAAAACGACGGGAACGTACATGAAGAATATCAGGAATTTCTGTATAATAGCACATATTGACCACGGTAAAAGTACTTTGGCAGACAGATTATTACAAACAACCAATACCATCAGCGATCGGGAAATGATGGATCAGGTATTGGATGATATGGATCTGGAGCGGGAAAAAGGCATTACCATCAAAAGTCATGCTATTCAAATAACCTATAAACATACAGATGGGGTAGAATACACGCTTAACCTGATTGACACTCCCGGCCACGTGGATTTTAGTTATGAAGTGAGCCGTGCTTTAGCTGCCTGCGAAGGGGCTTTGTTGCTGGTAGATGCGGCGCAGGGAATACAGGCGCAAACGATCAGCAACCTGTACCTGGCTATCGACAATGATCTGGAGATTATTCCGGTTATTAATAAGATAGACATGGACGGCGCTATGATAGAGGAAGTAAAAGATCAAATTGTTGAACTGATTGGTTGTAAGCCCGAGGAAATATTGCTGGCAAGTGGTAGAACAGGTATCGGAATAGAAGGAATACTGACGTCCATCGTAGAAAGAATACCTGCTCCGTCCGGAAATCCGGAAGCTCCGCTGCAGGCCTTGATTTTCGACAGCGTTTTTAATTCATTTAGGGGGATAATTGTGTACTATCGTATAATGAATGGTAGTTTGAGAAAAGGTGACCTTGTAAAATTTGTATCTACTGACCAGGAATATGAAGCGGATGAGATCGGAATATTGAAACTGAAAATGACGGAAAAAAAGGTGGTAGAGTGTGGAGATGTAGGATATATTATTACTGGTATCAAAAATGCGAAGGAAGTAAAAGTGGGGGATACCATCACCCTGGCCAAAAATGGAACGAAAGAGCCGATTAAGGGATTTGAAGAGGTAAAACCAATGGTATTTGCCGGGATTTTTCCTGTAGTGACAGAAGATTTTGAAGAGTTACGCGACTGTATGGAAAAACTACAGTTGAATGATGCTTCTTTGACATTTGAACTGGAAACTTCTCAGGCGCTGGGATTCGGCTTCCGATGCGGGTTTCTGGGACTGCTACACATGGAGATCATCCAGGAGAGACTGGAACGGGAGTTTAACCAAACCGTAATCACTACGGTTCCCAACGTTAGTTTTATAGCTTATACTACCAAAAACGAAAAGGTTATAGTAAATAATCCGGCGGAGATGCCGGAAGCGGTGAAAATAGAACGGATAGAAGAACCATTTATTAAGGCGCAGATTATTACCAAGCCTGATTATATTGGTAATATTATGACGCTTTGTCTTGGTAAGCGGGGAATGCTTATCAACCAAAGCTATCTTACCACTACACGTGTAGAATTGATTTTTGAAATGCCCTTAACGGAAATCGTTTTTGACTTTTACGATAAACTGAAGAGCCAGACCCGGGGATATGCCTCCTTTGACTATCATCCTATTGGGTACCGCGACGCCGATATTGTACGGATGGATATCTTATTAAATGCCGAAAAAGTGGATGCACTGAGTGCGTTGATTCATCGCAGCCGTGCGGAAGAATTTGGAAGGAAACTCTGCGAAAAGTTGAAAGAATTATTACCGCGTCAGCAATTCCAGATCGCTATACAAGCCGCCATTGGGGCAAAGATTGTTGCCCGCGAAAATATATCTGCTATGCGCAAGGATGTAACCGCTAAATGTTATGGTGGTGATATCAGTCGTAAACGTAAGTTGTTGGAAAAGCAGAAAGAGGGTAAAAAGCGTATGCGGCAGATTGGTAGTGTAGAGGTGCCACAGGAAGCTTTCTTGGCTGTATTGAAACTTGACTAATTAAGGAGTCGTTTTTCCGTGAGCTTATAAAGGGAGGGGGTTGAAGAATACAGGTGTAGTTAACCGTTATTACAACTAACTGACCGGTTCGAGTTGGGCTCGTTCATCTTCCGTAAATACCCGGGATTCAATAAAAAAACGAACCCCTAAGGGAATTTCCAGCGAGAAACTACTACCTCTTCCCGGTGTTACATTCAAATGAAGTTGTGTATGTTTCCAATACGCAAACTGGTCGGCACTCATATAAAACCTGCACCCTTCAACTGCTCCAAGACAAACATCGCTGCTACCAATTTTGAAGTCGCCTTCGGCAAAACACATCGGCTGACTTCCATCGCAGCAGCCACCACTTTGGTGGAACATTAAAGGACCATGTTGGTTTTTCAGCTCTTTTATCAATTCTTTCGCAGATTCAGAAATTGTAATTCGTTTGACAAGCATCGCAATTATTTGATGACAGGAAATCAGATAAGGAATTGAGAATGACTTTTCAAAGGCCATTCTCATTAATTCCTATTGCCGGTTGCTAAAAAAAACCAAGTTTATTTTTGTTATAGGAAATCAACATATTTTTAGTTTGCCTATAGTAACCAAGCATCATCTTGTGGTTTTCTCTTCCAAATCCTGATTTTTTGTAACCACCAAATGGAGCATGTGCGGGGTAAGCATGATAACAGTTTACCCACACACGCCCGGCTTGTATAGCGCGGGGAACCTGATACAATTCATGTGCATCCCTGGTCCAAACCCCGGCACCTAAGCCATACAGTGTATCATTTGCTATAGCAACGGCCTCTTCGGTTGTTTTGAAAGTGGTAACAGATGTTACCGGTCCAAAAATTTCTTCCTGAAACACCCTCATTTTGTTGGTGCCTTTCAATATGGTTGGCTGTATATAGTATCCATTCTCTAATCCGCTATTCTGGTGAAAAGCGGCACCACCTGTCAGTACTTCCGCACCTTCCTGCTTGCCGATATCTATATAACTCAATATTTTTCTGTATTGGTCTTCACTTGCCTGTGCACCCATCATTACCGTGCCGTCCAGGGGATTGCCCATTTTAATGGCCTGGGTTCGTTGAATCACCCTGTCCATGAATTTGTTGTAGATATTTTCATGTACCAGTATCCTGGACGGGCAGGTACAGACCTCTCCCTGGTTGAGGGCAAATAATACCGCCCCTTCCACAGCTTTATCGAAGAACTCATCATCGGCATTGGCTACACTTTCAAAAAATATGTTAGGGCTTTTTCCGCCTAACTCCATGGTTACAGGAATAATATTTTCCGAAGCATATTGCATGATCAAACGACCGGTAGTGGTTTCTCCGGTAAAGGCTACTTTGCTGATTTTAGGCGAAGTAGCCAATGGTTTACCTGCTTCTACTCCAAAACCGCTAACAATATTCAGTACACCCGGAGGCAAAATGTCGCCAACCAACTCCATCAATACCATAATAGAAGTGGGAGTTTGCTCCGCTGGTTTTACAACAATAGTACAACCTGCGGCCAGGGCCGGTGCAATTTTCCAGGCAGCCATCAGCAAAGGAAAATTCCATGGAATGATTTGCCCTACTACGCCCAACGGTTCGTGCAATAATATGCTTACAGTATTTTCATCATGTTCGCTAATGGCGCCTTCCTCAGCCCGGATAACCCCCGCAAAATAACGGAAGTGATCTACCACCAGTGGAATATCAGCAGCCCTGGTTTCACGTATGGCTTTACCATTGTCTATAGTTTCAACAGTGGCTAAGTATTCGAGGTTGTCTTCTACTACCTGTGCTATTTTCAACAGCAAATTGCTGCGGGTAGTAGCGGGAGTTTTGCTCCAGGTTTTAAAAGCCTCTGTGGCCGCATCAATGGCTTTTTCTATGTCGGCAGCATTGCCACGGGCAGCTTTGGTAAATACCTTTCCGTCAATAGGGGAGAGGTTGTCAAAGTATTCTCCGCTAGCAGGAGCGGTCCATTTTCCGTTGATGTAGTGATCGTATTTATCTTTAAACCTGGGTCTCGCTGCCAGATTTGGTTTTGGGGCAGCAACAGTGGCAGTACTCATATCGCAAGATTTTTTTCGTTAAACAATACCTTAAACTTCTCCATTATTCAGCTAAATCCAGCGCAGAATTGTACTTTTCTGTAGCACAATTGTAACTCGTATTGTTAATGTTGCTTTAACACTGACGCTCTTATCGGTGGTATTGCAGAATCGGTGTATTTGTTTTATTTTGTAGAAAATTGAATTATCGTGCCACAGAATAATTTCCTGAATAAGATTGATCTGACGCACCCCAAATACCTTCAGACATTGGTAGAGAACAGACGGGTTTTTAATCTGAAAAATTGTGAATTGAATGTGTTCGAAAGTTATCAGCGGGCTTTTGAGGTGCCTCTTACCTTCAATGATTTTGTGATCACCAGTATGGTGCGGGGAAAAAAGATTATGCATCTTGACAACAAGCCATCGTTCGAATACAAGCCAGGAGAAACAGTTATTGCACCTGCTAACGAAACCATTAAAATAGATTTTCCGGAAGCAGAATTGAATAATCCAACACAGTGTATTGCCTTAGCAATTGATGCTTCTTACCTGGATAATACATTACAGTACTTGAATGGATATTATAATAGTAATAAGGAAGAAGAGCACGCATGGGCTATTCGATTCAATCAGTATCATTTTGCAAACGACACTGAAATAAGCGACCTGATCAATAAGATTATCAAAATATGCAGTGGCAAAGAAGTAGCTAAAGATATCTACGCAGATCTGAATTTAAAGGAACTGCTTATCAGACTTGTTCAAAGTCAGCATTTGCAGCAGGTAAATATGGAGAGCAGGGATAAATCCAACGCCACCCGTTTACACTTCGTACTCAATTATATTCAACAACACCTTGCAGAAAAGATAAGCATTGATATGTTAAGCAATAAAGCTTACCTCAGCCGTAATACTTTTTTCAAATGGTTTAAAGAACAATTTGGAATAACGCCCGTTGAGTATATTAATAGAGAGCGGTTAAAGCATGCCAAACAGTTACTAAGCGGGGAGGATTCGATAAGCAACATAGCCATGCAATGTGGTTTTAGTGATGTCAACTATTTTGTCCGATTGTTTAAAAAGATGGAGGGCATTACGCCCGGTTCTTATCAGTCTTGTGCTAAGAAATCTTCGGCTGACCAGCATTGATTTAATAACTTCACCTTCTTATCCCTCTCCGCACAGAGAGACAGAACCACTTCGCTATGCCTGAACGTTTGGTTTTCCCGTGGGGTCAATCACCAAATCAGGCAGTCCATAATAAGGTGGCGTAATGTTAACGTGTTAGCTATAGAAGTCAAAGTCTATTTTTACTATCAAAGTATCAGATGATTTTTTCCAAGTCTTCAGTCTTTTATCATTACAAGATTTGCAATCTGGGAACTCATTATTATGACAGCAAGGGCCCCAAAAAAAACTATTACAATATAAACAGCAACAACTGAGCCTTTCATAAAATTTACCAGTTTTGGTAGTAGTAATCGTATGTTGCGATTGCTGGCAGCATCATCCGTATAAGTGATTGTTCGGGCGCAGGGGGCAACAATTTGTATGGCGACCGAAATCATATGTCAGGGTTCTCGTAGTTTCGGGAACATTCAATCTATCTTCCTTGCCGATTCTCTTTTCCTGGAAATTATTACAATTTGATAAATATCTTCTTTTTGTACAAGCCGTAAATAAAGATAAAGTTGATCCCCACAAAGAATACAGCATATAACATACTGGCAAAGGCAGGTTGTACACCAATATTGATCAACCCGTTAACTGTTTTTTCGTTCAGGGATTCACCATTGATTTTCATGATATAAAATACCAATGCCAAAAAATCAGCTAAAACATAGGCAGCAATAGCATTTGAACCAAATATAACGCCCAATTTGGTCCATTTTATATGCCCTTTAATATCAGCCAGGTAATAGAAAGCACCCAGCAGCATAGCACCTAGTCCAGAAGTAACGAGTACAAAGGAACTGGTCCAAATGCCTTCATTTACCGGGAAAATCAAACTCCAGAAATAACCGATGATGGTAGAAAGCAACCCAGCACTCATCAGCTGTATGGCTTTTTCGATAGGGTCTTTTTGGCTGATTAATATTTTTCCTGCCAACATGCCTGTAATGCCGGTAGCCACAGAAGGGAAAGTGCTAAGAATACTTTCCGGGTCCCAGGTGCCCTGCCACATTTTTCCCGGAAGGAATTTGGAATCGAACCAGGCAACTATATTGATACCGGGTTCTAACATGGCTTTGTCATATCCGGGCGTTGGCACCAATGTTAGCAATAACCAATAGCCCACTAATATTATGCCTGCGAGCCAGGCCTGCTGTTTCCAGGTGGTATTCAGAAAAATAAAAGCACAAAACATAAATACGAATGCGATTCTGTGTAGTGTGCCCGTCCACCGGATATTGGCAAAATCGAAGTCCGGCATCATATTCAGGAACATGCCTACGGCAAATATCTTCAGTGAACGGAAAATTATTTTCTTATAGAGTCCGTTTTTGGGGGTGCCATCCGTGAGGCGGCGTGTGTAGGCGAAGACGATAGAAACTCCAATGACAAAAAGAAAGATGGGGGCGATGGTATCAGTAAAAGTGAGCCCATTCCACTTGGAATGATGGAGCGTTGGATATATATAAGCTTCCATTCCGGGAAAGTTTACCAATATCATTGCGGCAATGGTAAACCCACGAAGGGCGTCAAGGGAAATCAGGCGGGTATTTTGCATATATGTATGAGGCAAATAGTGCCTTGTTGATACTGGCTCGAAGGTGTTTTTATCGGCATTTTGTGGGTTTCACGGCAAGGATGCAAGCTTTCCCCCAGAGAACACAAAGTTTACACAAAGGACGCAGAATCTGGTCAGGTTGATTTCAGGAAGCCTGTTCCTGTAAGGGTAGAAAGGTTTTGGTAGAGCACAAGCGGGGAGTTTATTTGTGAATACCAATTTTAATCATGCTTACCAGCTATCTGCTTAAAAGCTGCCCCTAAATAATTAGATATATCACCCGCTATCATGGCTTCTTCTGATTGATTAGATGCCGCAAGATCTCCGGCCAGACCATGTAGGTACACGCCAAGCAAAACTGCTTCAAATAGCGGGTACTGTCCCAGCAGTCCTAACAATATCCCCGTCAATACATCGCCAGTTCCACCGGTGGCCATTCCGGAATTGCCGGTAGGATTAAAGTAACCCTTGCCAGAAGGGGTGGCTATAAAACTATATTTCCCTTTTAGAATGATATAAATCCGCAGTTCCTTTGCTTTATTCAATGCCAGTTGAAGTCTGTCAAAATGGTTCTTTGTTTTTCCAAACAGTCGTTCAAACTCTTTAGGATGTGGTGTCAGTATAGTGTTGGCGGGTAGTTTGGCAAGAAGGTGTTCATTGACAGCCAGCAGATTGAGCGCATCTGCATCCAAAACGAGCGGTGTCTTTTCTGTAAATAACTGCTCCAATAATGTTTTATCTATTTGCTGCCCGATACCAGGACCAGCAGCTATAACATCATATTTGCCGGAAAGGGATAGGTCGGAGATATAATTATCTTCTTTATCGGTTATGCACATAGCTTCGGGCACCGTTATTTGCAGAATCTGATACCCACATTTTGGTATATAACAGGTAAGCTTACCTGCTCCAGATCGCAGGCAGGATTTTGCAGCCAGTACAGCAGCGCCCACCATTCCATTACTCCCGGCTACTAAAAGTAAATTGCCGTAAGTGCCTTTGTGAGAAAACTGTTTCCTGGGTTTGTACAACGATTGTACTTGTTGTGCTGTAACCAACTCCATCACAGCCGGAGCTTGAAATGCCGGGTGTAACCCTATATCCAATATGTGGACTAAGCCCGTGTAAGGCTCGTTTTCAGGTAATAGGAAAGCCAGTTTAAACGTCTGGAAGCTGAGGGTATGAGTGGGGCGGATTGCGGGGTTATTATTCTGGCTTTTGTCAGCAAATAAACCGCTGGCGATATCAATGGAAAGAATAGTCGTTTGGGAATGATTGAGGTGTTGAACGAGTTCCGCGGCCACACCGGAAAGCGGTCTGTTTAATCCAGCGCCGTATAGGGCATCGATGATAAAGTTGCCGGCGTTAAGCTGCGGAAAGTCTTCCCGTGTGCTGATAAAATGTTTAATAAGGGTTGATTCTAATCTTTGCAGGTTAGTAGAAAAGTCCGGGGAGTATTGCTCGCTTTTCAGAATAAAGAGATCGACGGCTCTTCCCTTTTTTGACAGTATTCTGGCAATAGCCAACCCATCTCCGCCGTTGTTGCCCGGACCGCAAAAGACGGATACAGTTTTCTGAGATGAGATATTATGCTCAACCCATTCGGCACATTTTTGAGCAGCCCGTTCCATCAGGTCAATAGATGTAATAGGCGCATGCTCTATAGTGTATTGATCCCATTCCCTGATCTGACTGGCAGAAAGTATTTTCACCTGCAAAAATTTCTACAAGCTACTAAAAATATACTTTGGGATTATTCGTCGGACTCTACTTCGGTATAATTGCCAAGTACAGGAAAGAGTTTACGCGCCTGGTAAATGTTTTTGTTAAACCTGTTACCCAAAACTATCACGGTAGCAGAATCTTTTATCATTCTGGCAAATACAGTATTGTTACCATGCCACCATCCGTTGTGAAAAATTATTTTTTCGTCATTGGGATATTCGAACATCCGCCACCCCAGTCCATAATTGTTGACACCTTTCTTTTCGCGACTGTAGCCGGTATAAGCGGCTGCTAACGTTTCCGGCTTAAACAATTGTCCATAACTTAATGCCGATTCCCACTTTAGCAGGTCGTGCGTGGTGCTATAAATATTTTTATCTCCGTATACTGCGTCGAGATAGGTAAATGCCTCCTGTTGGTTTTTCCAGTTATACGAAGGAAGAGCCCTCGCCGAATCGGACATGGTGAACACGTAAGTATCTGCCATGTGGAGTGGCGTGAAGAATGTTTCCTGCATATATTGCGGGTAAGGCAGTCCGCTTACATTTTCTATAATCAGTGCCAGCAAAGCATAGTTGGTATTGCAATAGCTAAACGATCGGTCGGGACGACCCACCGGCAACGATTTTTTCTCATTGATAAGGAAATTGAGTACATCCTTGTTGTACATAGTAGTATTTCGTTGCCAGCCATGTTGTTCCATCACATGTGTATAGTTGGGCAATCCGCTTCTATGATTCAGGAGTGTTTTGACTGTTACGCCGGGGTAATTGAATCCCGGAAGATATACGGAAGCTTCCTCTTCAATGTTTAGCCTGCCTTCTTCCCACAGCTTTAAAACAGCCATTCCGGTAAAGGTTTTGGAAACAGAAGCCAGGTGAAGAGCACTGGTCTGGCAAAGAGAGTCTTTTGAACCCGGACGGCAAACGCCGGCGTATTTTTCGTAAATGATTTCCCCCTTTTTGGCTACCAAAAAACCACCGCTGAAATTCGATTTTTTAAGAACGGACTCATAAAAATCGTCGGCAGCCTGATAGTATTTCTCAAAATCGGTTGGCGGAATGAGTGGGGGAGGGGTGGAATCTACGACTTTCACCACCTGCTTTTTTTTGTCTATAGTGGTATAGTAGCAGCCTTGAAGCAGTAATAGGGATAAAAATATGGATAATATATAATCTTTCATGGGATTTAGTCAGCCTAAGAACGCCGAAATATAATTAGTTATTACTTTTGCCAAAATTTAGAACAATATTAAATTATACAATGACTGACAAAAATAAGACCAGTTATCCAAAAGAAAAGATTAATATTTTACTCCTTGAAAATATTAGCGATCTGGCTGTAAAGAATTTTAAGGAAGCGGGCTACGGTTCGGTAAAGAAAGTAGCGGGAGCCCTTCCGGAAGCTGACTTAATTAAAGAAATAAAGAATGTACATCTTTTAGGCATCCGGTCCAAGTCGCAGATTACGCCCGCCGTATTAGCCGCTGCTCAAAAATTGCAGGCAATCGGTTGTTTTTGCATTGGTGTAAACCAGGTGGACCTGAATGATGCTACGTCAAAAGGGGTGGCAGTATTTAACGCTCCCTACTCAAATACGCGTTCGGTGGCGGAACTGGTAATCGGATTGTCCGTGATGTTGATTCGCCGGATTCCGGACAAAAATAGAGCAGCGCATGAAGGCAAATGGTTAAAGGAAGCAAAAGGAAGTTATGAGTTAAGGGGCAAAACGCTGGGTATTATTGGATATGGCAACATCGGTGCGCAGGTAAGTGTGTTGGCGGAAGCTTTGGGCATGAAAGTTATCTTTTATGATATTGTAACGCGTTTACCGCTCGGCAATGCCCAGGCAAGAAAAAGCCTGAAGGATGTTTTACAGGAAGCAGACATCGTTACACTGCATGTACCAGAAACAAAGCAGACCAAGAACCTTATCAATGCCCAGAATATCAAACATTTTAAAAAAGGTGCACTGTTTATCAATTATGCTCGTGGCGAGGTGGTGGACCTGGAGGCATTGGCCAAAGCTTTGCAATCAGGGCATTTGCAGGGGGCGGCAGTAGATGTTTACCCACAGGAGCCAGAAAAGAACGGAGATACTTTTTATACACCACTGCAAAATCTTTCCAATGTTATTCTTACGCCCCATATCGGAGGCTCTACAGAAGAAGCCCAGGCTAATATTGGAGAGGATGTAAGCAATAAGCTAATCAATTTCCTCGAAACCGGTACTTCAATCGGCTCACATACTATTCCCGAACTGGCTTTGCCCATGCAGGAGGGCTCACACCGCATTTTGCATATGCATAAAAATGTGCCGGGTGTACTCTCTCAAATCAATAGCCGTTTGTCAGGGCATCATATCAACATAGTAGGTCAATATCTGAAAACAAATGATGATATAGGATATGTAGTACTGGATGTAAATAAAGGGTTGTCTAAAGAAGCCATGGAACTGCTAAAAGAAATAAAAGAAACAATAAAGGTTCGCAGATTGTATTGATTTTCAAACTATTGTAAAATAGGCGCCTGCAAGCAGGTGCCTTTTTTTATGTGTTATATTTACAGACAATAAAGATTAAATCCGCGTTCAATGCCGTTTAGTTAAGCACAAATAGCTTCATATAAACTAATAACCCAATTATTCAGGGATCTATAGTTGAGGATACAGATTCTGTGTTAAGATCCAAAGTTTTTTAGATAAATTTGAGTTTTAGGCGGC
>CAZRYS010000035.1:0-57624 GCA_964604365.1 uncultured Terrimonas sp. | reverse complement strand
CCTTGATATCAGTAGCGGACAAGTTAATCAATTAATAAGGGGGTCTTTAGCCGAGAACATAATAGAGCAAAAGCCTAATCAGGGCGTTCCGGGGAATTGGGCGTAATCCACCACGGCGGACAGGATTTTCCCACCTTTTGGAACTTGTCCGTCCGAAGACTGATACTTTGTCCGCAAAAAGTATCAAGAAAATTGGTTGAAAGTTTTGCTATAGATCCGGTCCACAGTTTAAATAGAAACCTTAACTAAACGGCATTGAGCCCAGATTATGCTTTAGAATGGTTACGGCCAGGATTTCAATTCATTCCCTTATTGTTTCGATATTTTTTGCCTTTCATGTTGGCAACTATATATCTTCTCGGTTTGTATGTGCGATAGCTCCAGTACCGCTTTTTGAATTCCATAGGAAAATCAAATTCCACCAGGCGCCCCCTAAAACACGCAGCCTCCTCTTTCCAATTAATATCTACTGACCAATTGCCCGTATGGGAGCGGCAAGGAGGTATATATGGTTGGCAAAAGTCACATAGGAACATTTCTGTTTGTAGAGGATGGATGCGTGTCAATGCCTCCCGTTGGCACGCCTGGTTAATTAAATGTATGATAGCGTTTGTCCGCCCTGATTCACCTCACCCAAACCCTCTCCATAAGACGAAAGTAGACCAATACCAGATTGATTTTGTCTCACATTTTTGAAATTTTTAACCGGACAATAATGATAATATTTATATCCTCCGGTTTTTTCGGTACGTTTTTTACTATCATTGCAGGTATAATATGGGGTATAAAAATATTCTGCTTATAGTTTCCTTATTTTTTACTTACCAAGTGTCCGGTCAGGACAGCACAAAAACGGCTTCTTCCGAAAACAGTTCCTGGTTTAAAAGGCTTCTGTATAAAATGGTAATAGATACCAGCGATATGGAAAAGAAAAGCTTCAGAATCTATCCCACCATCGCCTATGCACCCGAAACCAATTTTGAATTTGGTTTTTCATCACTCTACCTCTTTCGTGCAAAAGACGATCCTAACAATCGCCTGAGTGAAATAAGTGCTTTTACATTCATTACGCTGGAAAAGCAATATGGGCTTTGGGCAGACAATGCAATCTATACCGACAACGATAAGTGGTTTTTTTTAGGCAGAACGCGTCTCCAACACTTTCCATTATTATACTACGGAATCGGACCACACACCAACGGCCATGAACCCGCTGTAGTAGACGCTAACTATGTACTGCTGCGTCAGCGGGCATTGCGCAAACTGGTTCCCAATCTTTTTCTGGGTCCGGAACTGGACTATCAGTTATTATCCAAACCTAGTTTCCGACAACCGAACAACCACCATTATCCACTTCCAACCGGAAGCACAGGCACTTCCAATCTGGGGGCGGGCATAGCCCTGGTCTACGACAACCGTCACAATGTATTAAATGTCCGAAAAGGACTTTTTAGTGAACTATCTATTTTACAATACAGTCCTGCCTGGGGAAGTAATTATAACTTCAGAAATTTTTATGCCGATGTTCGTTCTTATCATCAGTTAGGCAAAAGAGATGTGTTTGCCTGGCAGGTAGTGGGTAATTTTCTGCAGGGAGAAATTCCTTTCAATCAACTTTCCATGATTGGAGGAGAAATGATGATGCGTGGTTATTACCAGGGACGATACCGGGATAAACATATGATTGCAGCACAAACAGAATACCGGCTGCTCCCCTTCGCTTTCAGTTCCCGTGTTGGAGGTTCGCTGTTTGCATCGGCGGGGGCTGTAGCACCCAAATTGGGTTCATTGGCGCTAAAAGATATCCGATTTGCAGCAGGTGGTGGTTTGCGTTATCTGCTGTTTCCTAAAAAAGATATTTACCTGCGTTTCGATGTTGGATTTACCCGGGAAGGTCCGGGCTTCTATATTATAACAGGAGAAGCATTTTAGTATAAATATATCTTAACGAAAATGAATGTAAAAGATCTTTCCGGCAAAATCTGCCTTATCACGGGCGCTACTTCCGGCACAGGAAAAGAAACTGCAAAAGCATTGGCAGCCAGAGGAGCCACGGTAGTAGTACATGGTAGAAATAAAGAAAAAGCAATCACAGTTGCGGAAGACATTAAGCAAACAACCGGCAACGATCATATATTTATTCTGCTGGCAGACCTATCCACACTAGAGGGTGTACAAAAGCTGGCAGATAATTTTAGTCGCCAGTTTTCGCATCTGGATATACTGGTTAACAATGCGGGGGCTATGATGCATAAAAATCGCGAAGAGTCAGCCGATGGAATCGAAAGTACTATCCAAATAAATTTCATTGCTACATTCTATCTGACAGCATTACTGTTCGATTCACTAAAAAAAAGTGAAGCAGCCAGAATCGTAAACTATAGTTCGGCCATGCATAAGTTTGCAAAGATTGACTGGAACGATTTTATGATGACAAGAAGCTACCAGCTGCTTCGTGCATACAGTAATGCCAAATTATACGTAATACTGTTCACCGAAGAAATGGAAAACCGACTCAAACAAGCAGGCATCAAAAATATCACAGTCAATGCCGTACACCCCGGTGGTGTAAGAACAAATTTTGCCAACAATAGCAAATCAACATTAGGTTTCCTGTTTCAACTGGTCAGCCCCTTATTTATCAGTCCGCAAAAGGGCGCTGACACCGGTATCTGGCTGGCTACCGATGAAGTGTTATCAAACCAGTCAGGAAAATATTTTGTACGTAGAAAAGCCGTACCGCCTAAAGCCACCTACCTAACTGATGAAAATAGAAAAAAAGCCTGGGGAATAGCCGAAACACTTACGAATACCAAGTTCCTCTAACATCTACGTTCCTTACATCAAATACAATCGCTTATTGTTGCTTCTCTGGAATACCATCTGACGCATAAGGCTATTATTATCAAATATCAACGTCGTCATTATTAACCTTAATTAACAACATCGGAATAAACTCTTTATCAAAGAAACCATCCAATATGTAATTAAACTTTCAGGTTATGAAAACGAATAAGTACACAGGAATGGTTCTCTTTATTACGATGGTAATCGGTACCATTAGCGTTTCCGCACAAACCCGGAACAGAGACCAGGCAAATGCCAGACCGACCGTAGCGAATAGCCGTCCCACCCGTCAGGCAGCTAACCCTGTAATAAACAACCGGAACGTGGGTACTATAGAAAGAAGTAATGTGCAGTTTAAAAAAGAGAAAACAAGAGTAACCGTTACACGCCAAAAACCAATGTATTCAGAACGTGTGATATACAATAACCGGAATTATGATTACTATGATGGTCGCTTCTATATAGAAAATAACGGTCGTTATATGCAGGCATCTCCTTTAAGGGGTATACGTGTAAGAACCCTTCCACCGGTATATACCAATGTTTGGTTTGGCAATAATCTGTATTATTTCTACGAAGGAACCTTCTTCTTTCCCCGTAATGGATACTATGAAGTAGTAAATCCCGAAATAGGTACAGTAGTACCAGCTTTACCTGCCGACTATGAAAAAGTAGTGATTAATGGTGGTATATTTTATGAGTATAACGGTGTATTGTACGATAAAATAAACAACAGGTACGGTAGAGGATACCAGGTTGTAGGATTTATAGATTAGTTTTTCTGAGTGTTTTGATAAAAGAGGTTGCCTTTCGGCAGCCTCTTTGTTTATAATATGGGAAATTTTCTTAGTAAGTATAATACGAAGGTCATTCTGCACACTGGCCTTATCTGAGATGAAAACTTAACCTTCAGCATACACTCCGAAATCCCTCATTTTGACAGATACTTTACTGTGGCTGGCTGTAATTAGATGTTATCTTTGCGCAATAATTCAAAAACAACATGACGAGGTCCCTACTACTCTTAACCTTATCTCTTTATTACTATCAGGCACAAGCGCAAATATCTTCCACTTTACTACCGGGGTTTGATGCTCCGGAATGTGATGCTATCATGTCTCTAAATCAATTTACCGTTGATAGCGCCGCTGCTTCAAAATTCAATAAGACGGGGATGTATTCCTTCAGCAGACTACATTCATCGGATTCTCTGGGATTGGACAATGCATGGCAACTTTGGTTACGGGAAGATTCTATACCAGTCATACTATTGCAGGGAACCACTGCAGACATAAAATCAATACTCTCAGATTTATATTGTGAAATGATGCCGGCAACCGGCACCATATACTTTTCTGCAGCAGACAGTTTTCCCTATCAATTGGCAAAACATCCTAAAGCCGCTGTACACGCAGGCTTTTTGATGGGTTTCGCCTATATTGTTAGAGAACTGGCACCCCGAGTTGATTCATTGTATGATAAAGGTATCCGCAACATCATTGTTAGCGGGCACAGCCAGGGTGGTTCTCTCTGTTACTATGTTAGTGCCTGGTTACATTACCTCCGCATTAACAATATATATCCGGATCTTATGGTTAAAACCTATGCAACCGCTCCGCCTAAGACGGGCAATACCTTTTTTGTAAACGATTACGACAATATAACCCGTTCCCAATGGTCTTTTAGTGTTATCAGTTCTTCTGACCCGGTGCCGGAAATGCCCTTCACTACACAGCAATTGACAATTGATATGAATGAACCTAACCCATTGCTGATATTGAAAAAAGGATTTAATCAGGCTCCGCTTTTAAAACGTTGGGTGTTAAAATCTGCCTTCAATAAAATGGAAAAAAGAGCCCGTAAGTCATCGGAAGCCTATCAGAAATACCTTGGTAAATACGTTGGTGGCTACCTGAAGAATTTTACACCGGGGCTTATACTCCCACCACCAGTTCCTTCTACCAACTTTTACCGACCAGGCGTCCCTATTTCCTTAATGGCAACCGATAATTATTTCGCCTATTTTGAAAAATTAGGAAAAAAGTACTTTAACCACGATATTCCTTCTTACCGCTACCTTCTGCAACTATACTATCCAACAGGCAGTACTGAATTTCAGGACTAGTCGGCCGTAAAAAGATTTAGCAAACTACCCAGGCCGATTTTCCCGAAAATTGAGGAGAAAGTACCTGAAGTGGAATCCAATTAAATACGGAAACCATATACATAGTAGTAAAAGCTTGCAAAGATGTGGTTCTGGTTAAAAGCGCTTCCTAAAGAATCAGTTCAAACAGAGATAATGTGCTTTATGATCTTTCGGAATTTTTTCCAGAACTAAAAGAAAAAAAAGATTCTTTCTTTGAAAATCAGCTCTTAATACGTCCTTGTTCGTCATCAGCGCTACCTCTTCTATTACGGGCCGGTGCCACACTACTTTTACCAAACTTATAAGTAAAAGAAATATTAACCTGCCGATTGTCCATTCTCCTATTATTAAAAATATCTACATCCACATCCGCATACCGGGAGTAACCGTTAAAGTTCTGTGTCCGGAAGATATCGCGTATCCCCACTTTAATAGTTCCATTCTTCTTAAAAACCTGTTTTGCTACCGCCATATTCAGTGCGCCCATATTGCCTCCAATCAGTAGTCCTTCGGAAATACGATTGGTAAACCAACCACTCACTTCTGCAGTCCAGGTTTTACCAAAAGAAAAGCTATTGGTCATGTTGCCCATAAAACCCGCTACAGTAAGTGTGATAGGAACATTATTAGAACCATGCATATAGGACCCTTTGAAAGAATTGCTGAAGACGTTAGCATAAATATTGGCGTTCCACCACTTCAAAATCTGTTTATTAGCTGTGACTGTTACCCCCCATTGCCGCATACTGGCAAAATTCTCTTTCGTTTGAAACAACGTTTTCCGCTCAGTGTCCTGCTTCAATATCTCTGTAATGATATTGTCTGTTTGGGTATAATTGAGCGTAGTCGTAAAAAACTTACTAAAAGTATGACTCAACTCTACATTATTAGAAAACTGCGGCTGCAGATAGGGGTTACCCTGGCCATAAGTGAGCGAATCTAAAAAGAAGAGGAAAGGGTTCAAATCATCATAGTTGGGACGTCTTATTCTACGACTATAACTCAAGCCCCACTGATTGTTGTCGTTCATACTGTACAGAACAGAAGCGTTCGGAAATAAGTTGACATAATGGCGGGTAAAACTAGAATCGCCAATCACCTGCCTACCTTTTGCATTGGTATTTTCTAAGCGAAGCCCCCCACTGAGTTCCCACTTTTTAATGCTGGTACTCACTATTGTATATACAGCATTAATATTCTCACTATAAGCAAACTGATTGCTTCTATCTACATCGGTAAACCAACCCGTGCTCGTATCTCTCTTATAAAAAACATCATTATCAATATTTACGAAACTGGTTTTTACACCGGTTTCTAATTTTGTGGTTTTACTAAAAGGATGAACATAATCAATTTTAGCAGTATACAGCTTTGTTATGGAGGGGAAGACACCATCCAGATAAATGTTATTTCCCTGTTGTATCTTATCCTCGTTGAGCACTTTCGTTTCTAATAGATTCTTTCCCCTGTTGTTATAATATCCGTAATCCACATCAGCAGTCAATTCTCTCCCTGTAGAATCAAAGCTATGTTTGTAGTTGATGTTGGTGGTTATATTCCTTGATCGGCTTCCATTATAAGCGTCTGAAATAAATTCCGTGAGAAAATCATCCTTTGCGTCTTTCAACAAAGAGGTACTTTTCTGTAAGCTTTTCCAGGTATTCATATTGCCGTTTACTACAAAGCCTACAACATCCTTACTGGTAATATTATAGTCCATGCCAATTTTAGCATTGTGCCAGTTACCATTATTATGCCTGTTGGTTATTTGCTCCGAGCGTCCGGCAGCATTTCCGTTTGCATAAAAATTTCTCTTAAGGGTAAGCACTCCCACTTCATTCCAATAACCACCATTGTACCCACCAAAAACATTTATATTCTTATTACGATAATTAAAATTGGCTCCGCCATTATACCTTGGGTACATACCCTGTGCGTAGTTAAAATTCGCGTTTCCGTTCATACCCCGAATGGTACCTTTTTTAGTTTTGATGTTAATAATTCCGGCACCGCCTACCGCATCATATTTTGCTGGTGGATTGGTCATAATTTCAACCTGATCCAGCCCGCTTGCCTGCAAACTTTTTAAAAATGAGGCCAGGTTTTGACCGCTTAAATAAGTTTGTTTACCATCAATCAAAATAATCACACCACCTTTTCCTTTCAAACTTACATTTCCGTCATTATCGACAGAAACACCGGGTGATTTTTCCAATATCTCGAGTGCATTTAAACCTGCATTGGTAGGCGAAGCATCTACATTTACCAATGTCCTGCCTGCCTTTACTTCCACCGGGGGCTTTTTGGCTACCACTGTCACCGCAGACAAGGTGTTGTTGGCATCAGTAAGAATTAAAGTGGGCAATTCTATATTGCTATCACTGAGTTCAAAAATTTCCGAAAACGTTGTAATATAATTAACGGCGCTCACTTTGGTAAGATAGCGTGCAGCAGGATGATTTGAAAAACCAAAATGACCATTATCATCGGTTACAGTATACTTTATTTCAGTAGAGTCTGATGCTGCCAACAGAATAACCGTAGCGTTAGATACTGGCTTACCGGACAAATCATATACGTTGCCTGATATCTGTTGTCCAGATGCATAAGAAATCAAAACGGTCAACACTACAGCCAAACAATACTTCATACCTAATAAATTGTAATCAAAAATATAATCGGTAAGCATCACAGAAAGTAGATTCCCTGTGAGTGGTTTAAACTGTCGTTAAACGCCAAAAAGGACTTTTAAACGGTTTGAATACTTCCGACAATGAAGGCTATATACGTAGATGGAGAGAAGATGTTACAATGTTTGTGGAAATCTCTTCGTATATCTTGCAAAGACTTTTTAGCCACTTTAGTAAAATTGCATTCTGACAAATGAAACAAAATTTTTATTATATTATTGGTCTGTTACTTATTGTTGATTAATAATCTTTGCTGCCTTTCAATAATTAATTTCTTGTAAGTAGCTTTCATTTCTTCATTCAGAAAACTATTATCAATAAAAGCAATCCATTGAGGTATTGCTTTATCCATTTTTTTAAACATGTTTTCCTGCTGTCGGGCATCAAGCTTAACGGTAGTAAAAGCAGCTACAAAATCGCTTTGCCTGATTTTCTTCTTCCTGCCATTGAGTGTAAGGGCAAGGTCTTCATCGTCGGCAGGGTTTACCAATGCTGTAGCCACCATATCATAAGCCGGAGCAAGCTGGTAACCAATGCCCGGAAGGCCGACAAGTGAAAAGTTTTTCAGGTGCATATCTGCATTGCCGGTGAGAAAGGAAAACAATACCTGCTCAAAAAAATTGATCGTATCCAGCACCGGGTTTACAGAATATTTTAAAATGGCTTTGGCTACCTGTTCGTAAGAACCATGGTATTTATCTTCTGTAAGCCTTTCAGTTAACTGACACATATCTTCCATGTGCAGTTTGTTTTTTTTATTTCGATCGATGCGTTTGGTAATATATGCCAGGCTGCCCGATTGCAAACGAATGAGGCTATGCGGTACGGCGCTAATGTCTGCGATAGTTGCCAGGTGCATGGTAAGATCTTCTACTTCGGGCAGATGTGGGTAATTATGCGTTGGAGGTTTTAAGATGTAACCGCCCCAAAGCCCTCCAATGGTAAAGCATTTTGGACCTGCTTTATTTTCATCATTTATTTCGAGTGACAACTTGGGCTGCACGCCTGTTATGGTCATTTAGATCTTCACTATCTGTAATGCCAGATCGTTCATCTGTTCTTCGGTATAGGGTAAGATTGGCGCTGTGGATGTACCAAATATTTTCCGGCTGCAAGTCGGGTGAAAATCGGTTTGCCCTTCCTGTAACGGCAGGTAGCAATATAAACAACGATTAACCAGCATCTGCTTCTTCATTTACAGGGTGAACACTTACCGCACCAATACAATCTTTGCAGCAGGCTAAAAGTAAGCCCATACGATCCCTAGCATCAAGCTTCCAGTTTTTTTCTGCTATGTCCAGTAGCCATCCTTCGGGTATCAGGCCATCAAAAAACGGGAACAGGTTTTTACTGTGAAAAGCATCTGCTTGCAACGGCAAAGTTTTGCTTACCGGTTCCGGCATACTGGTATTGAGGTAAGCAATCATATGTGAATTGATAGCCGTTCTCATCCTGGGTAAGCCAGCCTGCAATGGTATCCTGTATTATTATTTCAGCCTTCTTCATTGAGCAAGTTATTTCTGTTGATTAAAACTGGCCCCATTTCATAGCCAAATAATTTTAGTACCTGATTTATCTTATCTATGCGGAGTGTATTTTTTCCCTGCTCCATTTCTCTTAAAAACCGTAAACCTACACCTGCCTTCTCTGCCAGTTGCGGCTGCGTGAGGCCAAGTTGTTTTCTTTTTTCTTTTACCAAGTCGATTAATTGCATCACAGTTTCATCATCCAGCAAGGTATCGGTTACAGTTGATTGAACTGTTTTTATTGCGTTATCTCTTGAAGCAGCAGTTTCGTATATTTCACTGGCGCCAAGGATTTGACCGTTCATTGCTTTCAAATTGAAATAATACTTTCCGTCGGAAGTTGTTCTTTTGTCGTATCTGTTTTGATCTCTGCCGTTTGATTTAACCGATTCCACCCCTTTCAAGCAACCAAACTTACTAACATATCCTTCACTCGTTAATAATAATTGGCCATTATTAGCCCTCAACCTGAAATAATACAGGCCATTGGTATTTTTAGAAACTACAAATTCAGCCATATGAAATGATGATTATAATAAATTATACCCTATAAGGTGTAAATATAATAAAATAAGCTCAATAGTCCCCGATAGGGTATAGTTTAAAATATAAAAAGCGATTGTATACCCTAAAGGGGTTAAAGCAAGAAGCCAATAAACTACAAAGTCTGCAAAAGCGCAAAAAACTCGTTTGCCAGTTATAGGCAGCAATAACAAGCACAAGGGAAAGATAATTACTTTCCAATACAGAACTTGCCAAATATAGCACCCAGTATATCGCGGTCTATCTCAACCTGACCTGTTATTTCTCCGAGATAGTGTAGTGCCCGGCGGATATCGATTGTTAAAAGATCGCCGGAAAGCTGCTGATCCAATCCTTCTTCTATGGTTCGCAAACTCTCCATCATATGCAACAACGCATCATAATGACGGGCATTGGTTACAATTGTATTCTCCGTACGGATAGTACCGCCAATTGCTTTCTCAAACATTAATTCCCGAAGCGTATCAATACCGGTATTATTTTTGGCGCTGATGGAAATGGCTGATACTGCGGGCTCTTTCGGTGTTGCTGTCTGATCCGTTTTGTTGAGTACATCAATGGTTTTGGATGCAAAAGGTTGTAACCAATCTATGGCAGACTGATCGGGGTCTGTAACATCTATCAGGTGTAGGATAATATTTGCTTTTTCAGCATTTTGCCGACTGCGTTCTATACCAATACTCTCTATTTTATCAGTAGTATGCTGGCGTATACCTGCCGTGTCAATCAGGCGAAACAGAACTCCTTTAATGTTGAGCGTTTCCTCTATAGTGTCGCGCGTAGTACCGGCAATGTCACTTACTATAGCCCGCTCTTCATTCAGTAAAACATTGAGCAATGTACTTTTCCCGGCATTGGGCTTTCCTATAATTGCGACACTTACGCCATTTTTTATAACATTACCCAATTGGAAAGATTCCAGCAATTTCCCGATTTGGACTTTTAGTGTATGAATCAACTTCTTAAACTGCGATCGATCGGCGAACGCTACATCTTCGTCCGAAAAATCCAGTTCCAATTCTATCAATGCTGCAAAGTTGATCAACTGGTCCCGCAGTTCAGAAAGATCACCCGAAAATCCGCCCCGCAACTGTTGCAAGGCTGTTTCTTGTTGCGCTTTACTGTCTGCAGCAATCAAATCAGCAACGGCCTCCGCCTGCGCCAAATCCATCTTTCCATTTAAAAAAGCCCTTTGGGTAAATTCACCCGGCTTGGCTAATCTTGCCCCTTTGGCAACACAAGCCTCCAGTATCTGCTGTTGTATATAGGGTGACCCATGACAACTGAATTCCACAATGTTTTCGCCCGTATAGGACCGTGGCGCCTTGTATAATGCAGCTACTACTTCGTCAATTATATTTCCATCTATTTCCAGCAAGCCCACATGCAATGTATGCGTAGGTTGATCTGCCAACTTCTTCTTTCTAAACAATTGATCGGCGATAAGAATACTTTGATCGCCACTCAACCGTATCACGGCAATAGCACCCGTTCCCGGCGCTGTGGCAAGCGCTACAATGGTATCATTCCAATCCGATAGTACAGACATTTTCTATTACAGGTTTCATGGCGCAAGGTACGATAAGCAGATTGCTTTGCAAACCATGCTTCTTCTTCCAAAAACTAGCTAATATAGATTCAATGCCGTTTAGACAAGGTTTGTATTTAAACCGCAAGCAGTATTTATTTCAAAAATTTCAGTCATTTTTCTTCGATACTTTTTGCGGAAAAACTATCCAAAAGCCGCCGGGGAATTATTACGCCCAATTCCCCGGAACGCCTTGATGTAACTCTTGTACTACCGTAATTTCAACGACAGTACTCTGAAATTGCTTAACATGAAGATATTTCTGCTTAGCTAAACGGCATTAAACGCAGATTCATTGGGAGATATAACAATGAAACAAAACAAAAAATATTCTTATATAGTATGCTGACAACAATAATATCCTCCCCTCTCCTACTTTAACGCCTTATATAAAGCATCCTGTATGTTTCCCCGCACATTCATCCGCAACAAAATCGGGCTGATGTCCGGATTGACACGATTGCTCAGAAAGATAATAGTCATATTGGCAACCGGGTCAGACCAGACACAGGTGCCCGTAAAGCCAGTATGACCAAAAGTGGCCGATGATGCCAGTTGACTGGGATAAGGTTCACCACTTAAAATGTCCGGCTTATCAAATCCCAATGCCCTACGACTGATTTTACTACTTTTAACGGTAAATTTTTTTACCGTCTCCGGTGAAAAGAAATAGTAGCCATTGTATTTACCACCATCCAATACCATTTGCATCATCACCCCCAGGTCGTAAGCATTGCTAAACAATCCCGCATGACCTGCCACGCCGCCCATCATTGCCGCGCCTGGATCATGCACATCTCCCTGGATAAGATGCCGGCGGAATCCCTTTTCGTTTTCTGTAGGTGCGATATGATCCTTCTCAAACCTGTCCAAAGGTTTAAAGCCTGCCACACTCAACCCCAACTTTCGGTAAAACTCTTTTTGTATATACTCATCCAGCGGCATGCCAGAAACCGCTTCCACTATCTTACCCAGAAAAATAAAATCGTTATCGCTGTATACATACCGTTTAGGACCAACCGGGCTGGTTAATATCCTATTGTAAATGGTATCCGCCCAGGCAGTTTTCATATACATAGTATCCGTCAGTCTGATATTATATTCCGGACTTTGTCGGGCGTTGTAAAAACCGGGTTTAGGAAGACCGCTGGCGGTATCAATAGTTTCCTGGTAGAAAGGAATAAACGCTTTCAAGCCTGCCTGGTGTAACAAAATATCTTCCACTTTCAACCGGGCTTTATTGGTACCCCGCACAGAAGGAAGGTAGTCTCCCAGCGTTTTATTCAACGATACTTTTCCCTGATCATACAAACGCATAATAGACAAAGTAGTAGCACATATTTTGGTAACAGATGCCAAATCAAAAATGGTTTCGATGTCTATTTTCTCTGTGCTGTCATAGGTTTGATAACCATATGATTTATAAAAAGCAATTTTCCCGTTTTTTATAGCCATCACTGTCATTCCTGGTGCGGCGTGCGCCCGAATGGCGTTGGCAGCCAGGGAATCGATCTCCCTAAATTTATTGTCTACAGGCAAAGGTGCTGGTGCAGACATAGCAGGCGTAATACCTGTACCCGCGGGCAAACTTTCACAGATGGTTACCGGCAGTTTACCTTTTGTAAGCAATGCACCCGCCAGTATATCAGCCGCCACTTCCTGTGTGATCGGTCCATCATCATAGCAGGCGACTATATTGCGGGCATCACAGAAATTCCGGATCGCATAAGGATTACCAAAAGCAAATGTGATGGTAGCCGGTAATGCCTGCACCTGTTGGATCAACTGCACCGCATGGGTACTAATACCGAAATTGTTGGCAGGGAAACGGTTGTATTGGTGTACCCCTATTACAACAGCATCATATTTAGTTTGCAGGGTAGTGGTGAGCGAAGCTATCCGACGAGAATCTTCATTATATCTAAAGTAATAAGCGTCTGCATTGTATCGCTCCCTGAGTTTACGAGCGAAATCATTGTCTTTACTGATACCTATACCCAGGTAGGCTACCCGAAGTTTTTTGGTACTGTCTGCGGACTGAAGCGGGATCATGTTATCCGTAGGTCTCAACAAGGTAATCGCATTTTCTGTTACCCGGCGGGTGATTTCGGGTGTCCGGGCATTCAAGCGCTCTGTCAGTCTGCTGGTAGCAATAGGTTGCCGGTTCGCTAATCCATGAGTGTATTTTGCCAGTAATACCTTTTTCACACTGGCATCAACCTGTTCCCAACTGAGGTCCTTTTTACGAATAGCTTTTTTAACTTCTTTTATACCATTGGGAATATCACCCGGTAAGCATAACATATCATTACCCGCCACCAAAGATTGCGCTGAGACTTCTCCATCAGGAAAAAATTTAGTTACCGCTTTCATTTCCAATCCGTCTGTAAACGTGAGCCCCTTAAAGCCAAGTTCCTCGCGTAAAAGCTTAGTGGCAATTTCCGGAGATAATGAAGAAGCCCTGTTAGCGGTGTTGTCAATTTGTGGTATCGAAAGATGGGCAATCATAATGCTGCCTACACCTGCTTTAATGGCTTCCACGAAAGGATAGAGTTCCAGGGCGTCGAGTTCTGTTCTGCTTTTATTGATCACCGGCAAATCATAATGCGAGTCAACGGCTACATCGCCATGACCCGGAAAATGTTTGGCACTGGCCATTACGCCGGCATCCTGCATACCTTTTATATATTGTACACCATGCGCCGCCACTCTGTATTTATCTTCTCCAAAAGAGCGATCGTTAATAACAGGATTCGCAGGGTTGTTATTCACATCTAATACCGGTGCATAATTAACCTGTATACCTGCCGCCTTACATTGTTCGGCCACCCATTTCCCATATTCATAAATAATGGCAGGATCCTGCACCGCACCCATCATCATCTGACGGGGTAACCCCTGCACACTATCAAACCGCATACCCACTCCATTTTCGGCATCTATACAAACAAGCAGCGGTACTTTAGCCGCCGCCTGCAACTCGTTTACCATTGTTGCCTGCTTTACCGGACCACCCTGAAACAGACAAACGCCGCCAACATTGTATTTTTTAATAGCTTCCAACACTTCCTTATCATAAAAGATGGTTTGGCGGTTGGGGCCAATTCCAGACAATCGTATCACCATCAACTGGGCAATCTTTTCATCCTCAGAAAGCGTTGTCAACACACTATCAGCCCATTGATCAGCCGTCAGTAGGGTATATTTCTGGGCGATACCTTCCAAATGAAGACATATAAAAGAAAACAATATCAGTAAATACTTCATGTGCATTTGAATTGGTAGTACCGGCGAAATTATTATGATTCGGGCGGGTAATCAAATCAAAGTATTCATCAAAAAGCCGGTTCAAGTTTAGTAGCCCGTCATTTCTTGTTGCCAGACCTGTGCCGTTCGATTGTATCCGGACAAAACCAATTATTGCCGTTAACTTATCCACAATATCCGGCACCAAATGCCATTCACGACCGAAAGCTTATTTTTGTAGTTTAATCAAAGAGGAAGAAGTTGCCAGATAAGATACAGTTACTGCCAGACAATATTGCCAACCAGATAGCAGCGGGTGAAGTGATTCAGCGGCCATCCAGTGCTGTTAAGGAACTGATGGAGAACGCTGTAGATGCAGGTGCTACGGAAATAAAACTAATTGTGGCAGATGCCGGTAAGGCATTGGTGCAGGTAATCGATAATGGCAGTGGCATGAGTGAAACCGATGCCCGCATGGCCTTTGAACGACACGCCACGTCTAAGATTAATAAAATTGATGACTTATTTCGGATACGGACCATGGGGTTTCGGGGAGAAGCGCTGGCATCTATCGCGGCAGTGGCACAGGTAGAACTGAAAAGTCGGCGCCAAGAAGATACTGCCGGCACCTATATAGAAATTGAAAACAGCCTGGTAAAAAAGCAAGAGCCGGTAGCCTTGGAACAAGGTACCAGCATTGCTATGAAAAATGTGTTTTTCAATGTGCCAGCCCGCCGTAACTTCCTGAAAAGCAACCCGGTAGAAATGAGGCATATCGTTGAAGAATTCATCCGGGTGGCCATGGCATTTCCGGAAATTTTCTTCTCGCTTACGGCCAACGGGCAGGAAATTTTTCACCTCGAAAAAGGGACACTCAAACAAAGGATTATTCACTTGTTGGGCAACAATTATGCGGCAAAACTGGTAACCGTGCAGGAGAATACCGACTACATGACCATTTACGGTTTTGCCGGCAAACCAGAAACTGCCAAAAAAACCCGTGGTGATCAGTATTTTTTCGTGAACAACCGGTTTATCAGAAGTGCATACCTGAACCATGCCGTGATGAGTGCTTACCAGGATATGATTGCTTCCGAAAGTTTTCCGATGTATGTATTGTTCATTGATCTGGATCCGGCACAGATCGATATCAATGTGCACCCTACCAAACAGGAAATAAAATTTGAAGACGAGAAAATTATCTATGCCTTTGTGCAGTCGGCTATCAAACATGCTTTGGCGCAATACAGCATTACCCCCACGCTCAACTTTGACCTGGATCCCGAAATTCAGCAACTGGATGCGGTGAGCAACCCGTTTACCAAAGACAAAGAGGAAAAAACGGCTGCTTCCGGGTTGTATAAAACTTTTACGCAAAAAAACCAGGCTCATTTTATCGAAAGTAAAAGTGAATTAAAAAACTGGAAAGATTTTTATCCGGAGCCCAAACAGAGCGGCACTTCCGGTTTTAAAAGTATACTGGCCGCCCACCAGGAAGAGGCGGTAGCTGGTTTTGAATACGAACAATACGCTGTCAGAAAATCGGGAGAAGAAAAACTGGCACTCCTGGAAGATGTACCGCTATTGCAATTGCACCATACTTATATTGTAGCAGGTACCAACCAGGGGTTTGTGTTGATTCATCAACAATTGGCACACGAACGTGTATTATACGAACGGTATATCGTAGCCGCCCGTGAAAAACCTATTGCTACACAAAAAAGTCTATTCCCCCCCACTATTCATTTATCAACACCCGACGCCGTTTTATTGCAGGAGCTGATTCCCGATTTATTGCTGTTAGGATACCAGATTGAAGAATTTGGAAAAGACACTTTCGTTATACAAGGTACTCCCGCCGATGTACCCAACGGCAACGAAAAAAATGCTATCGAACAAATGCTCGAACAGGTAAAACATTTTAACAGCGAAGTGAAATTTTCCCGTAGGGAAAAACTAATCCGAAGCCTCGCCTGGCAACATGCTGTCAAACCAGGCAAAGCACTAACGGTGATAGAAATGCGCCAACTGGCAAAAGAATTATTCGACTGTAATCAGCCTAATATAACAGCATCCGGCAATGCTACTTATATCGCTTTTAAGCTGGATTACCTGGAGCGGATGTTTGGGAAATAAAATTCAAGTTTATTTCTTTTGACCTGAAAGCTCGACTCAAAAGTTCTTTTATCGCTAATTTTACAAACTGTGAAGCGTTGAAAAGCGGTTGCATTATCGCATAATGTGTAGGGCTATATGCTTGAGATTACAATAGCCATACAGTTCATGGGAGTGGTCTCCCAACGTCCATATATCGTCTCTTAAGAGGACGATACTAATTCTGCCATTTGTTTGTAGATTCGTCCCGTCTAAGTGGAAAGGAAAGAAAAAAAATATCACAAAATTCCCGAGCCGCACTAGGCTGAAAACAGGGCTCCATCGAAATTTTTCTCCAAAAATAAAACTGTTAGCAACATACTATTTCGCTTTGTTATACGAATGTTCAAGTAGCATTTTAAAGAGTTAACTACAGTCAAACGCACTATCTTCGCGCTCTGATGAGCAATTTTCTATTGATCGGCATTTGTTTACTGGCAGGATGGTTGGTGAAACGATATGTGTCGCTTCCTTCAGATTCGCACAAAGGTATTAATGCCATGGTAATCAACCTGGCTCTACCTGCGGCTGCATTCAAATACCTACCAAAAATCGAATGGTCCAACGATCTGGCATTGCCTGTGTTGATGCCTTTTGTTGTTTGGTTTGGCGGTTGGCTTTATATAACGGCATACACCCGTATCAGCCGGTTGGATAAAAAAACAACAGCTGGATTAAAACTGACAACCAGCCTCAGCAATACTTCCTTTGTAGGTTTTCCACTTGTGACCGCCTATTTTGGTGAGCAGGCATTGGGAACCGCTGTTATCTGTGATCAGGTCACATTCATGTTACTGTCCACTGCAGGTATTATTGTAGCCCTCAACGCCGCGGACGGTCATTCACTCTCGGTAAAAGCTGTATTAAAGAAACTATTCAGTTTCACCCCTTTTATCGCTACAATCGTAGCACTTACCCTTCCCCGTTTGATAGATATTGCTGCGTTAGATCCTTTGTTCGACAAACTTACCGCTACTATTGCCCCCATGGCACTGTTTTCTATAGGTATGCAGCTAAAGTTTGATGGCTGGCGATCAGAAATCCGGCATATTTCAGTAGCTCTTTTTTATAAGTTGATCATTGCACCGGTATTGATGCTGTTGCTTGTCTTAATATTAGGTTTCCAGGGAGAAGTAGCCACTGTTACAATCTTTGAATCTGCTATGCCATCTTTTATTACCGCCGGCATTATTGCGTCGCAATACCAGTTAAATGCCAAATTATCCAGCCTGGTCGTCGCCATCAGTATACTGGTTGCTTTTGTAACTACTGCTATCTGGTATTCGGCGATTGCAATACTCTTATAATACGATCGCCAGCTTTCTATCGTGAAATTTCGCCTGCACACAATATTTTTTTACTCTTTTCATTTTCCTACCAAAAAATATATAAAAATGCCCCAGGATTTTTTTAAAATATTAGAATTTTAAAAGATTTGCTTTTCCCGAAAAAGAGTCATTGCTCTATATGGGTAACAATGATAACAAATTAAACAGCATCGGAATCCTGGTTACCCTTGACAAACGCCAGCATTTGAAACGGTGGGGCAAGCAAAGAAGAGAGGACGGGCAGCGAAAAAAGTGAGCAAGTAAATGGAGCGGGAGGTTCGGGAGGTTTTAGACAATATTAACTTTGATGAGATAAAATCGGAGCTATGTGAACGCTCCTTCTTTTTTGAAACAATTTATTGCAATTGTTGAACTCCGCCCCTTCATCTTCGCGCCCCGTGCCTGTTACTTTTGCAATACCTGCCAATAGATATTTTCGACTTTCTGGTCGGAAGCTCCGACGCAACTTTTATCTGCAAATCACGGGCAAATAAAAAAGGCTTCAAAATATGAAGCCTTGATTATCAAGTGAACCGGATTGGATTCGAACCAATGACCCTCAGCTTAGAAGGCTGATGCTCTATCCAACTGAGCTACCGGTCCTTTAAAGGTTGGCAAAGATAGTTTTTTTTACTTTTCAGCCAAACATTCGCTAGCTTAGATTTTTATGGAAGTAAAAATTGAGCATAGCTGGAAAAATGCCCTGAAAGATGAGTTTCAAAAACCTTACTTCGAGCAAATCGTACATTTTCTTAAAACAGAAAAAA
This sequence comes from uncultured Terrimonas sp., assembly GCA_964604365.1. Lineage (GTDB taxonomy): Bacteria > Bacteroidota > Bacteroidia > Chitinophagales > Chitinophagaceae > Agriterribacter. The sequence goes on along the minus strand of CAZRYS010000035.1, from coordinate 38,789 downwards.
TGGCGGGTAAAACAATTTATCCACCAGGCCCGTTCATTTTCAACGCCTTTGAGCAGACTCCTTTCGATCAGGTGAAGGCAGTTATTATAGGACAAGATCCCTATCATGGCCCTGATCAGGCCCACGGATTATGTTTTTCAGTGCAGGACGGTATTAAGCCACCCCCATCGCTGGTAAACATTTATAAAGAGATCCAAGCAGATATTGGCATAAAAATGCCATTGAACAAAGGGGATTTAACCAATTGGGCAAAACAAGGTGTGTTATTACTGAATGCGGCACTTACTGTACGTGCAAACGAGCCTTTCAGTCATTCTAAAATTGGCTGGGCTGAATTTACGGACGCAGTTATAAAAAAGATTGACAAAGAAAAAGAGGGGATTGTTTTTTTGCTCTGGGGAAAATTTGCACAGGATAAACAATTATTGATAGACGCCACCCGCCATCACATATTAAAAGCAGCGCACCCTTCACCGTTTTCTGCCGATAAAGGTTTTTTTGGATGCAAACATTTTTCCCAAACAAATCAATTACTATTACAACAGGGTAAAGACCCGATAAATTGGAGTTTATAGAAAGTTATGATTAAAAATATCCTGGGACGCGTTTGGGCTTTATGGGGTGCATTGGTATTTGTACCTACCCTACTTATTGTTGTCATTCCTATCTGGCTCACCAATTTTATAAAAGAACCCCGCGGAACAGAAATTTTCCGTCGGATTTCCAATGCCTGGATGCGGATATTTCTTACGCTGATAGGCTGCCGGCTTACCATCAAAGGCAAGAAGAATTTTGCGAGCAACGAAAACTACATAGTTGTTTGCAACCACAATTCGTTTATGGATATTCCGCTGACAACCCCTTTCATACCGGGTCCTAATAAAACTATTGCAAAATCGGAATTGGCCAAAATACCGGTTTTTGGCACCATTTATCAGAGAGGGTCTATACTAGTGGACCGAAAAAGTGAAAAAAGCAGAAAAGACAGTATCAGGAAAATGAAGGAAGTGCTGGAGCAGGGTCTTCATATGTGTATTTATCCTGAAGGTACCCGCAACAAATCCAACGAACCATTACGGCCATTTCATGATGGTGCTTTTCGGCTGGCTATTGATTCCCGTAAATCCATCATCCCTACCTTACTCTTTAATACCCGTAAAGTGCTACCAGGTAGCAGCAAGCCTTTTTTTCTTTGGCCGGCTCATCTCAAGATGTTTTTTTTAGCACCGGTAGAAGTATTGCCTGATGACACGGTTGCTTCTCTTAAAGAAAGGGTATTTCATATTATGTACGCATTTGCCGAACAACAACTAAAGGTCTAGTTGCCTCCCGGGAATGTTCTGCTCCTGTTGATTTTCAGGTCACGCAGCATACCTGATTTAGGAAAAATAGAAATATTAAATGACCGCCATGCCCCGAATGGTGTAACGTTGATGGACATTTGCCAGCAGTGCATTTCGCGGGTGATAAACATAGAAAAAGAAGGTATTTTCAAGGTTTTAAAATCGAAAAAACCATTGGCCCCAAATTTCCATTTTTCCGTAAGGCTAAAATCTCCGTTGAAATTTACATTCGAGGACACTTGCGTATCAAACCCGGAGTAGTCTCGTCGCATAATGCGGCTAAAGCTAAGCGAGTAAGATAAATTGATAGACCACGGGATATTAAAATCAACAAATTGGGAAGGATTGTTCTGAACATAATCCATCTGCGCCTGTATCTGATCGTTCGTCAGGTTGTCGTAATTATCGTATGCCAGCTGTTCTTCTTTCGCTTTCTTATCATCTTTAGGCTTACTCTTGAAACTGGTTGATGCACTGAGACTACCATTCGTAATTCTTCCTAATGACATGTTCCCGTCCTGCCAGGCATATCGGTTTATCCTGAATCCATTTCTTGGATCAATTTGGTAAGGATCTATATTGGCGCTGGCTGTAATGTTTATTTTTTCGAAGAGTGTACTCCGGGCGTATAAGTTGAAGGTAGACAGCTTAAACGAATCAGCCAACAGGTTATAACTACCGGTGATGCCATAACCATCTATCAGTTTTATCTTTTTCACATCATCCTCTCCATCTGTAGCGGTGCTATCGGCAACCTTTTTGCGCACTTTGGCTTCTATGAAATTATCCAAACCAAACCCAATACTTCCGGATCGTCCATATCCATAACTTCCATAAATACTTGCCTGGTAGTCGGAGAACATCATTTTTCTACCCAGCGTATCCACCTGCACATTTTGATAGTAAGAGCCCGACAGATCCGGTTTATAGCCAATACTCATCTGCGGACGCATAACATTTCTTATGGCCTGCATTTTGGCATTTTTGTTCTTCATCTGTAAGGTGGCAAACATCGAAGTACTGAAAGAAATGGACATGGATATATCCCGGGCGGTATAAAATCCTTTGTGTATGGTAGTATCTATCCGTCGGGTATCATCATTCCACCTTCTGATAAATTTTTGAGAATACCATCTTTCCTGGTAGCTGAAACCGGGTGAAATTTGTATGGATCCCACTTGCGGAAGAGCCAGCGTAATAGGAATATTATGCTGGGCACCGTATTGGAAAGTATCTATCATTTGGCGGAAGCTAAAGGTGGTATCAATAAAAGTAGTTTGTCCCTTCATGCCACCAGTATATCCAATACCCAATTTTTGATACCATTTACCGCTACCCACCATCTCTTTGGGCTGAAAGGGATAAAGTGTATTTACATTAAAATTAATATCCGGCGCATTAATATTTACCTGGCTGGTTCGGTTATTCTGGTTGTGTCCAAGGTTTAGTGAAAGGTTATAGGGTTTACCAATCCATGTTTTCTGAAAGGAAATAGAGGAACTCAACTGGTTGGTAAAATTCAGGGGCTGGGAATAGGTTTTACCCGCACCGTTATTTTGGTCAACAAAAGAATTGGCGGTTACCCCTCTTACATACCTGCTGGAACCTGCGTTGACGCTGGCGGAAAAACTAACTCCGGGTCTGGCTTTGCTGTCCATCCGATGACTCCAGTTAACCATGAATGTTTTGGTTTTATTGTAGTCTCTGTCTCCTTTGCTTATACCCGTATGTGTATTCTGATAACTGAAATTCAATGAACCATTATAACGGTAACGCACCCTGTAAGTAGGTGCAAAATTCAATCGCCAGCTACCATAGGAGTATACATCTCCACGGACTGTGAAGTCGAAGTAATCATTGATCACTTTATAATATCCCAGTCCTTCTAAACCCAGGCCGTAGGTACTTACTACGGATAATTGAGGGGCGATAAAGCCCGATGTTCTACCATTTTGTATAGGAAACATGCCAAAGGGTGCAAGTATGGGCAAAACGGGCACATTCTCAAACTCCACTCCTACCGGTCCGGTTACCGCCACTTTTTTTGCAATATATTTTACCTTTTTTGCTCTGAAGGCAAAGTGAGGCGTATCCAGGTTACAGGTCGTAAATCGGCCTTTATAAGCATAAATAGTTTGCGCATCCACCTTTTTTACAATCTGCGCATAGTTAAATAATTCAGCCTGTTGAAAATAACTACTATGTGTAAGTCCTTTTTGCGTCTTGAAATTAAATTCCAGGCTATCACTTTCCGTTACTATATCACCTTGTACCAGCTTAGCCTTACCTATAGACGTGCCTATCGAGTCCTTATGCATTTTCGCTTTTACCATATTGGTCTGCTGATCAAAGTCTATCATCGGCGCTGTGAGGTGTACATCTTTATATTTCACATCCGTTTCTGTATACAAATACAGCTTTTTGCCAATCACATCCAGTACCATGGAGTCTTTTGCTTCGTATTCAATAGGCGCATCAATGGAATCTTTTGAGATTTTTACACTAAACGAATCCACCGATTTAACCACCAAACTGTCGGTACGGAGCGAATCAGATCGAATGGTAGAATCTGTAGAAGGGAGGGTATCGGTACGGGGTATGGTATCTGCAAATGCTGTTAAAGTATTCCCAAAAGCAAATATCAATTGATCATTTGCCTTCCCATTATACGTTATTGCAGACGAAAGCAGTAGTAAGGTTAAGATATATATATAATTTCGCGTAAATTTGCGATATTTATTTTTCATACATACAGTAGGCAGCAAAAATAGCCATATTGACGGTAAGAAAACGTGAAGAATTATTTAGAATTACTAACCCTTAAAAAAATTAACAACGGCATGCATAGGTGGTTAATTGCTTCAACCATAATTCTTTTAAATATTTCATTTCTCCCAACAGGTTTCTCGCAAGCTAAAAAGCAAATAAGGACCATTATTGTAGATGCGGGACATGGCGGTAGAGAACCGGGTGCCAGAGGTGCCTATTCTACCGAGGCGGAGTTGACACTGAAGTTTTCTTTAAAAGTGGCTGAACTCCTCAGGGATGAGCTACAGGGAATCAACATCATTGAAACCCGCACTACAGATGTCTTTCACAACGTAAGAGAGAAAGCAGATTTCGCCAATAAAAACAATGGCGATTTGTTTGTGTGTATTCACGTAAATGCTGCTCCTCCGATGCGGCATTCAGAAATAACAGGCCACAGAAATCGGGTGTACTACACCGGAAAGGGAGCCAACCGCAAAAAACACGTGAAAAAAGAACCGATTTATCGAAGATGGACTACCCCTAACCCAAGGATTGGTACAGAAACCTACGTATGGGCGGCAGACAGGGATGTAGCCAAAGCCGGTGCCATTGCAGAACGGTTTGAATCTGCCGAAGACACTATGGACATTCCGGACATCAATTCTCCCGAGGGATTGATAGCAAGCCGGCTATGGGTGCAACAGTATTTTAGAAACAGTGTTCGACTGGCAAGCCTGGTAGAGGATGAGTTTACCAAAATCGGAAGAAAAAGCTGGGGCGTAAAGCAAAGAAATGAAAAGGGGATTTGGGTACTACAGGCAACCAATATGCCTGCGGTATTGATAGAAACCGGCTTCATCTCCAACAAAGAAGAAGAAAACTATCTAAACAGTGCGGAGGGACAAATAGAAATGTCTGAAGCAATGGTCCGGGCAGTAGTTTCCTATGTAAAATTAATAAATGGCGTAGGTTCCTCAACCTCTACCGAGTCAAAATAACTCCGAAATACGGTTAATAACACGGTGATAATGCAAGAATCTATATTTTTGCACCGAAAGTATTGATTTTGAATAATAAGCAATACTTATTACCGTTCATCCAGATGGCTTTGCTGATGAATGAGCGCAATGGAAAACGAAGCCAGTAAAAAAATGTCAGATGATTAAAGTTTCGAATGAAACCAAAGTAGGCGTACTAACCGCAATAGCCATCACTTTACTCATTCTTGGGTTTAACTTTTTAAAAGGTAAACCAATTTTTGAGAAAACCTTTAAGCTGTATACAACATTCAAATCAGTGGAGGGACTTTCTGTTTCCAATGCTGTAATGATTAATGGTTTGCAGGTAGGTAAGGTATACGATATGAAGGAGATTGATGCTAATCTAAGCGGTGTAATAGTGACACTTAATCTTACTAAAAACATCAATATCCCTCAAAACTCCCAAGCTCATATTTCCAGAAGTCTTCTTGGTAATACTACTATCGTTATTGACATGGGAGACGCTCCCGCTTTTGTAAAAAATGGCGAATCTATTGCCAGCAATGAAGAAATGGGACTTATAGATCAGGTAAAAGGCTCTTTGGACCCAACCCTTATAAAAGTAAATGCAGCCTTAGGATCATTAGACTCTGTTTTAAAGCTTATCGGAACTATTTTTGATCCCGGCACGCAAAATAATCTCCAGAGTGTGATAGGCAACCTGGCAACCTCATCAGCACACCTGACTCAACTGCTGAATGCGCAGACCGGTGCCCTGGCTAAGACGCTTAGCAACGCCAGCAGCTTTACCGGTAACCTAAAAAACAACAACGATACCATCACTAACATACTCTCCAATCTTAATCAGACAACCGGTAAACTGGCCAACCTTGAACTGGAGGAGACTTTAACAAAACTGCAATCAACCGTAAGTGAACTTAATACTACCTTGAATAAAGTAAATAGCAATGATGGCACACTGGGATTGCTGATGAATGACAAAGCCCTATACAACAATCTGAATTCGACGGCCAACAGTCTGAATGTACTGTTACAGGATTTCAGAATTCATCCCCGGCGGTATACTGGTGGATTGGTGTTTGGCAAAAAAGATAAATCGGCACCATTAATGACTCCGTTGCCGGATACGCTTACTGTTCCCCCGGCAAAGGATAAAAAAAGGTAATGGACTCAATCAGGAGACTCGTCTTCCTTTTAATTTTTCTTACAGGCACACTGCTGACACGCGGACAGGTAACGCCTGAAAAAAAACTGCCTGCAAAAGATTCCTCAAAATTAGTGGAACTTATCCGGGCAGATGAATTGCGGCAAGAAAGCCCCAACGACAGTACTACATTAGAAATATTAGTAGGTGATGCACAATTAAAGCAGGGTAATACGTATTTCCGGGGTGATAGTATTGTAAAAAATAAACAGAAAAATATTGTCGAAGTTTTTGGGAACATTCATATCAACGATGCCGACAGCGTACACATTTTTTCGCAATACCTGATTTATTATGGCAATACCAGGTTGGCCTACCTGAAAAAGAATGTGAAACTAACAGACAAAAAAGCCACACTCACCACCGAAGCGCTGGAGTACGACATCAACACCAAGACAGGCAGCTATCTCAATAACGGTAAAATTGTAAATGGCGAATCAACTCTCACCAGTAAAGAAGGTTTTTACTATGCCGATACCAAAGATGCCTACTTTACTACCAATGTAAAAATGATTGACCCTGAGTACACAATGGCAACCGATACATTGTTGTATAACGCTGATACAGAAAAGGCTACTTTTATCTCACCTACCACTATAAATGACGGAAGGTCCATTATCTATACTTCTGATGGCTATTATGATATGAAAAATGGTAATGCCAATTTTGGTCAACGTCCCATTATTCAGGACAGTACCCAACATATTACGGCTGACAAAATACAGTTCGATAAACATAGTGGAGAAGGCTTTGCCGAAGGCAACTTTATATATAAAGACACGGCGCAGGGTGTTACCGTCATGTCAGGACAAAGCTTTTTCAATAATATTGAGAAAACCTTTCTGGCTTCATCCAAACCAGTGATGATTATTAAACAAGAAAACGATTCTCTTTTTGTAGCCAGTGATACACTCTATTCCGGTATAAAAATAGATACGGTCTACAAAAAAGATACGCTTACAAAAATTGTAGAACGGGAAGTGTTGATTCCTAAAGAAGATAGTACAGTTACAGACAGCCTGTCCAAATCGAAAATTGCTGGGTTACCTCGCTTGCCAACAGTTGGTAACAGAATTATAACCAAACCAGCAGCAGACAGCAATTTATCAGATAGTACTATTGCAAAAGATAGCACTATTGCAAAACCGCCACCGGTTGCTATAGACAGTTCGTTATTTCATGTAACTATAATAAAGGATACTATAACCGAAATTGTAAATGCTGATATTGATAGAATTGACAGCGTTCGATTTTTTCGGGCCTACCATCATGTGAGGATTTTTGCAGACTCCATGCAGGCCGTCTGCGACAGTTTGTATTTTTCGGGGTCGGATTCTATTTTCCGGATGTTTACGGATCCTATTATGTGGGCAAAGGAAAGCCAGATCATTGGTGATACCATCTTTTTGCATACCAGGGATAAAAAACCGAAAGAAGTAGAAGTATGGGAAAATGCATTTAGCATCAGCAAAAGTGGAGAGTTATATTATAATCAACTAAAAGGCAATGCCATCAACGGTTTTTTTAAAGATGGCGATATAGAACATATACGGGCTAAGGGAAGTGCTGAAAGTCTCTATTACCTGCAGGACGAAGATAGCGCCTATACCGGAGCCAATTATGCCCAGGCAGACTTGATTAACTTGTACCTGGAAAAGAAAGAACTACAGAAAATTACCTGGATAAATGAAGTGTCTGGTGTAATGTACCCTGTAAAGGAAGTACCGGAGGAGCGGCGACGGTTTCGCAATTTTCGTTGGGAAGAAGCCCGAAGACCCAAAACAAGGCTGGAGTTATTCGAATAATACTTTATTATACACCAGAAAGAATTGTTTCCCAATGTGGTGATAACTGTATTTCTGAAAAGCCGCGGCGGCTATACCCCTCCTATCAAATTCATTTCTACGGTCAATGGCATCATTCATTGCGGACAATAATTGATCTTCATTTTCTGATTCTACCAGAATACCGTTAGAGCTATTCACCGCCTCTGGTATACCCGCCACATTGCTGGATACGACCGTTAAACCACAACAAAGTGCCTCTATTATAGTACAGGGAAAATTTTCTGACCTGCTAAACATGACTAATGTATTCGCTTTTTGCATTCTGCCGGCCACAGCTGTATTAGACATCTCTCCCTTAAGTACCACAAGGTCTCTCAATTTCATCTTTTCAATGTAGCGGAGCACGTCTTCGTTAACGGGACCTATTAACTCTATCTCCCAGTCCTGCCTGATATCCTTTAGCTTCGAACAAACATTTAATATTCCGATTATATTCTTGTTATACCCCATTGTTGAAACATGAATAAATCTGAATTGAGTGCCTGTATCATCCGGTTGGTGGAAAAACCTGTTGGTATCAACCACGTTATGTATGACGTGCATATGGCTCAACTTAAAAAGATTTTTTATGATCTCACCATTATGTGCTGATACGGAAGTGGAAGCCGAGGCATTCTTAAATATAGCTCTTACATTTTGTCGGAAATAAAACGACCTTTTACTAAATTCATCCGGAGGTCCCGGGACATAAGTACCTGAATGTTCCGTTATCATAAAAGGAATCTTCCATTTCCATTTTATCCATCTGGCGATTATTCCGGCTTTCATTGGTATGTGTACGTGAACAAGGTCTGGCATGCCGTTTTTTAAAATATAGGACCTTATAGTAGACAAATAGACTGTAAAGTATTTCCAGTTGTATAAAAACCTATCCAGTATTTTAATGCCGGTTTTTAACGAATTAAAATATACCCTGAGTTCCTTCACCTGCCCATTGTTTGTTTCTACATGTTCGAGGGAGGGGTTTGTAATAAATTCCCCATATTGAGCAACGTATATAACGGACACAGATACAAACTCGGAAACAGCCTGCGCATGCCTTTGTACAAAGTCTCCATCCAGTGGAGACATCTTATTAGGATACCAACTTGCCAGCCACAATACTTTCATTTAAGTATCTGATTTTAGCAGAATCATCATCGAATAACCACCCCATAGTTTAATACTCCATTCCCGATTTAATAAAAAGCTTGTTTTCCTTAAATACTTTTTCAGAAACGACTTAACTGATTTCGCCGGATGAACATCTATATCTGGTTTTGTGTACACGAAATCAATAACAGTATATCCCAGATCGTTCAAGAACCAAAGTACCATTTCTTTTGAAAAGTAGTGGATATGCCCAACAGATTTTCTTTGCTGAAATAATATGTGTGGCTTTAGTAAGGATCGGCAGCATAGGTCTAGCGGAATATGAAATACGAAATACCTGCTCCGGTGCCTTAAGCCTCGCAAAAAACCATAAAAATCATCCACGTGTTCTATAACGTCGATTGACAACAACAAATCTGTTTGGGGATAATTGGTTTTGGCAAAATCCTCATTCACAAAACGAACCCTCCCGGTGCTCCTGGCCTTGGCCATATCAATAGCATCACTGGCGATATCAAAACCGGTAAAAGTGGCTGTATCTATCTTTTTTGCTAACTCTTCAATAATGCCCCCTGCCCCACAACCCACATCAACTACATCATTCGTAACTATTCCATGTTTAACCAAAAGCTTATGCACATAATTTGCCTTCCATACCGAGTCCTCAATATTCCACGCTTGATTATGTTTAAGGTACTCACCTCTAGTGTAGAAATCATTACTACTTGCCTTCATAACTTAGTGATCTCTTTTCGGTGATCATTTTTTTTACTTGTGAAAAATCTGACTTTTTGATTCGATAAAAACGCAGGTATGAAAGGGTGTTCTCCCTCAGGAAAAAAAAGACCAGAAAAACATGGTACACGATATATCCAACAGTGCTGGCTAATGCAGCACCATTTATGCCATATTGCGGGGTTAACATAAGGTTGCCCATAATTATAAATATTAATGAAAAAAACAAGGCTATTACATTCAATCTTATTTTCTTCACGCCCGCATAATACGCAGTCACAGGAAACATCATTACCAATACTAATATTCCCGGTATCAGCAGTAAAAAAGCCGCATACATATCTCCAAATGTTTTTCCAAAAACAAAGGGAAACAACCAATAGCCTGTTGCAGCCAGAAGAAGGCATATTGACAAATAAATTAAAAGCAAAACTCTTGCAATTGTTGCCACCTTTTCGCTTATCCGACTTTCTGCTGAACTAACAATAGCCGGAAATACAGCGCTGGCTATCATCGACGGTAAAATAAAAAGTGTTTGTGTTAGCTTAGAGACCTGTATATAATTCCCCAAAGCATCCGATGTGCAATAGTATTCAACAAACCAATAGTCAATTCTGTACACTAAAAAAAAAAGAACATTCGCTAAAAATGCAGTCATGCTATACTTCGCAAGTTTTGAAAATGCTGTCCTTGAAGGCAATTGAAACAATGAAGGTTTCGCGTACCGTATGTAAAAGAAGAATGTTATCAGCAACCCTTGCAAAAGAAATCCGAGAAAATAGATATCTACATAAGTTTGAATACTAAATAACATGCCGGTAGAAAAGGGAACAAGAATAGCAAGAACCAGGTTTACACAAATCAGTACAATATTGGGCAAACGAAAATTCTTTCTGGAGTAAAAAGCTGCCATATAAAAATTAACAAGCAGGCAGCCTGCAACATAACATACGGCCGGAAAAAAAAGTTGATTGTAGGATTCCGGAATTAGCTCGAAATATCCGGCTACTTTCAGAACAACAAATACAACGGTAGTAGCAATCAGCGTCCACCATAAAGAAAAATTTGCTAATCGAAGGATCGGAACCTCTCCGGAAGCTGAATAATAAGCGACACCAGACTCCATGCTGAAGCTGGATATGGCGACAATTAAAGCAAAACTATTGGTAACAAAATAAATTAGCCCGCTATGCGATGCTTCGAAATAGCGGGCTATCATAATATTTAGTAATAGAACAGAGCCAAAATATATCCCTCGCCAAAAGACACTTTGATATATCAGGCTGCGGAGCTTCATTTTTTCAACCCATCGATAATCTGTCCGAATTCAGCCGCTACCAGCGATGCACCGCCAACTAAACCACCGTCAACATCTGCACGAGAAAATATATCAGCTGCGTTGGCTCCTTTTACGCTGCCACCATATAATATGGATATTTTGTTTGCAACGTCCCATCCATATTTCTCAGCCAATGTGGCCCGCAAATGAGCATGCATTTCCTGTGCCTGATCAGCACTGGCAGTTTTACCGGTTCCGATTGCCCATATAGGTTCATAGGCAATTACCAATTGCTGAAGCTGCTCTGCAGAAAGATGAAACAAACTCTCGTCAATTTGTTTGGCAACATATTCGTTTTGTGTGCCTGCTTCCCGTATATCCAACGGTTCGCCGCAACAAAAAATAGGCGTGAGCCCGAATTCCAATGTTATGTTCACTTTTTCAGCAAGAAGCGCATTCGATTCACCAAAATACTCTCTTCTTTCCGAATGCCCCAGCACTACATACTGAATACTCAATGACTGCAACATTTCTACCGATACTTCGCCGGTATACGCGCCCGATTTTTTACTGTAACAGTTTTGTGCTGCTACAAAGGTATTTTTTCTGCCGGCTAATTTTGATTGTGCTAATTGCAGGTAAGGAAAAGGAACAGCAACAACAACTTTTTGATGATCATTCAGTGTGTCTGGCTTTTCCAGCAGTTCGTTCAAAAGAGATTCTGCTTTGGATAGCGTCAAATTCATTTTCCAGTTTGCAGCGGCTATTTGTTGTCTCATTAGTAGTTGTTGTTTAAAAATTTCTCCAAAAATAAGTCATAAATAAAAAAAAGGGATGATTATCTGCCAAACAGGGAAGTTCCTTTTGTATAATCAGTGAAATGCATTTTATTGATTATACGGGGCAATCATATATAAAAGTGAATGACAGATCAATCATGATAGGAGCATTCGTGTTAAATTTCCGCAAACCGCCTGTTTTCTGGCAGCTTATGCTTATTATTGTTGTGATAAAAGGATTGATTAAAAGCCGGAGCACAAAAACCTCTTTTTTCTCCGGCTTTTGTATAATAGAATTTCAGGCAATAAACAGCCGATTCTTCTCTTTAAAAGGTTCATTTACCCAAACATATAATCAATGTCTCTCGAAACAATTTATTTTACGGAAATATTCCCAATTCTGCATAACTGGTAGCCACCTTGTTAATCGCTACCACATAGGCAGCAGTACGCATATCGGGAATTTCCGGGTGAAGCTCCCACATATCCAGAATTTCCCTGGTGGCACCTATCATTGTTTCTTCCAATCCACTGTAAACAATATCAATCTCATCGGCTCCCTGCGTTATCAGCTTCCTGTCGCCGGAGGACACTTGCTTACCGGTTAAAGACTCCAATTGAGAGAGCATGGTAACGTTGTGATTTTCCGTAAAACGCTTTTCCATTCTGCCATACCGCACATGGCTAAGATTTTTAAGCCATTCAAAATAGCTTACGGTAACCCCACCTGCATTTAAATACATGTCCGGCACCACCAATGTTCCACTTTTAATAAAATACTCATCGGCTTCGGGGGTTAAAGGACCATTGGCAGCTTCGCCTACAATCTTTGCCTTTACAAGATAAGCGTTTTCTCCATTAATCACATTTTCGAGCGCTGCAGGAATAAGTATGTCACACTCCAGTTCTAAAGCTTCGGGAGAGTGTAAAATATTAGTTGCTCCGGGAAAATTCAAAATAGTGCCTTCCTTTTTTCTATGCTGAAATACTTCCGCCTCATTTAATCCTTCAGGATTATAAATAGCCCCTTCAAGTTCTGCAATGGCTACAACCACCGCCCCGCCTTCTCTGAAAAATTTAGCGGCGTGATACCCAACGTTTCCCAAACCTTGCACCACCACTTTTTTACCTTTTATACCCAGTGGCAGCCCCAGCTTTTCCATCACCGTCGGTGTATTACAAATTTCCCTGATACCGAAAAACACACCCAAACCAGTAGCTTCTCTCCTACCCCTTACGCCCCCCTGTGACACCGGCTTACCGGTTACGCAACCCTGTGCATCTACTTCTCCAGGTTTCATACTGGTATAAGTATCCAGAATCCAGGCCATTTCCCTTTCTCCGGTGCCATAGTCTGGTGCCGGCACGTCGGTACCAGGACCAATAAAATTTTTCTTGATTAATTCATGTGTATAACGGCGGGTTATTTTCTCCAGTTCATATACCGTATACTTTTTGGGATCAATATTTATTCCGCCTTTGGCACCACCAAAAGGAACATTTACAATGGCACATTTATAGGTCATCAACGCCGCCAACGCCATTACCTCATCCAGGTTTACAGCAGTAGCAAACCTGATCCCTCCCTTGCAAGGCGTTTTGTGGTGGGAATGTTGTACCCGATAAGCCTTAATGACTTCCACTTTATCGCCCACTTTTACGGGAAAGTGCATCCGGTAAACAGAATTACACTGTTTTATCTGCTCCAGTATACCCGGATCCCATTGCGTAAATCTGGCTGCTTTATCAAAACTGGCGGAAACGGCATCAAAAAATTTGTATTCAGGATGTGCTGACATATGACAATCGTTTTAGGTAGCAATACTTTTATAAGAACTTTACAACTGAGAAGCAATAGAATTATTGCTTTTTTTCTTCTTTTTCGAGCTGGCTGATTTTACGATCGATGCTGAGCAGGTATATAAACAATCCAACAAACAATACCAGCAGCACTGCGACCACCACATAGATCTTGCCATTTGAGCGCATGGTGTCTGCCATCTCAACCTCCTGTTGGGCCGACAAAGCAAGAGAAAAGGTGAGTAATAAAAGAGACAAAATAAACTTTACCATCAGCTTATGCATTGAGTAGATTTTTATCTGAATTTTTTTTGAAGCGAATAGACAGTGTGCTAATCCAAACACCCAGGAGAATAAACCCCGGTACTGCAGCGGGCCAAAAAATCATTCTCATTCTGTTATCCATATCGCGGGGATCTGCACCAGGGTTACCCTGCCCGCCGGGATGCAACGAGTCCATCATCCTGGGTATAACCCATAAAGTAGGTATCAACATCACAAAGGCAAAAATATTATAAACTGCCCCTACTCTTGCCCGTTTGTCTATATCGGTGATTGAGTTTCTTAACACAAAGTAGGCGGCATAGATCAGCAGGGCTATTGCCGATAAAATCTGTTTTATGTCGTTGCTCCAGGGCTTACCCCAGGTATAATTCGCCCAAATCATTCCGGTTACCAAACCCAGCGATCCATATAAAGCGCCTACACCGGCATAAGAAGTGGCCCTAAAATCACTCAGCAAGTCCTGTTTGCGCAGGTATATGATGGAGTGGTAAGCCGAACAGGCACACACCACCATCATACCAAACCACATGGGTACATGGAAATATATATTCCGTATTGTTTCATTTAGAATGGCTTTTCGCGGCACCTCCATCAGTAAACCGGCCACTAACGTATACGACAATAAAACGATGCAAAGTAGCTTCCACCAGGATAGTTTCATCCCAAAAAGTTTAATAGCAAACCTACGTTAAATAAAGCAATCAACAATATAGTCATCTTACTTGCACAGGCTTTACTCCTTCCATAAAAAAGGAAACAGAATAATTGCTAAAACGACAACCAACACGTCAAATCCAACCAGCAACCATATCAGATCCGACAGCGCAGAATCTTTAAACACCTCCCCCAGTCCGGCCTTGGAAACTCTTATCAGCAGTAACAATTGCGGAATAATAATTGGAAAACCCATGATAGCCATCAGCGAAGCCTGTTGCTGAGCTTTGGAGGCAATGGCTGCCAACATAGTAAATACGAAACCTAAACTAACCGCGCCGAGACAAACAATGCCCCAAAACTCCCAAAAGTTTACAATAGGATTGCCCAGCAACAATTGAAAAAGCAATAGGCTGATACTGCTCATCAGCAGCATAATGATACTATTATATAGTAGCTTGGCAATAATAAACTGCACCGGACCGGCGATAGAGTAGAAATACAACATTCTGCCCCGGGTTTCCTGCAGAAAACTTTTGGCAACTGCATTAACACATACAAATAATTGTATCATCCAAAAAAGTCCGTTCCATACATTTGAATCAGGTTGCTGCATGGCAAGATATAAAACAAATATTGTAGACCCTACATACAGCAGTACACCATAAAAAGTATATTGCTGCCTTAGTTCCAGCAACAAGTCTTTCTTCAACAATGTGAAAATATGATTCATCAACTCAATCTTTTAAATGAAAACAGTGGCGACATCGGGGCTCATAAACATCCTTCTCACCAAGTACTATTTGTTTGTTGACAGGTGTCTTCCGCCATGAATAGCTGGCTATATTACCGCAGCGGGCACAAATGGCATGCAGTTTTGTAATATACTCCGCTGTAGCCAACAAACCTGGCAATGGACCAAAAGGCTTTCCCAAATAATCCATATCTAACCCGGCAACGATTACTCTTGTACCCTCTACAGCAAGCTTGTTACAAACATCTATAAGCCCATCATCTAAAAACTGGGCTTCGTCTACTGCCACCACATCCACTTTTTGTGTCAAAAGCAAAATAGAGGCAGCGTTGTCAATGGGAATAGAAGGAATGGAGTTTTCGTCATGAGAGACTATTTCCCCCTCCTGATAACGTGTATCGATCGAAGGTTTGTAAATCTCTATTCGCTGGTTGGCAATTTTAGCCCTTTTCAATCTTCTAATCAATTCCTCGGTCTTGCCGCTGAACATCGAACCACATATTACTTCTATCCAGCCCCTTTTTACACCTGTTATATGGGGTTCAATAAACATTTTATGAGTTTTTTATGGCAAGGAGTTTGTACCTTCGAACAATTTTTAGCATAAAAATACTTTATATGCTAAGGCGACAAAAATACCATATTCGATGGAACGTATCGGTGTTTTAATAAATAAATTACAAGAACTATATACGCAGCGTGCCACACCCGAACAAATTCTTAGCGTAACACAAATGTTACAAACTGAATTGTTTCAGGCAAAACAGCAGCAACAACAAGTTGAAGAGAGGAAAAAAGTTGCTGTCATTATGCCCGCCAGTATTCCGGTAGAGACGCGGACGGTTGTTATAGAAGAACCTGCAAAAGTAGCTGTAGAAGTCCTTCAGCCTCCTCAAAAGGAAACCGAAGTGGAGGTAGTTGTGGCTGAAATGAAGGGTGCGGAAATAGAAGAAGAAGTCAGGAGATTTAATGTAATGGAAGAAGTGCCTACCTTGGCCCATCAACCGACATCGAAAGAACTAAATGACGCAATGAATAGCCAGGAGCTATCATTAAATGAGAAATTGAGCGAATTCCGGAGAGAGATAGGAGACTCCATTAACAGTGAACCGTTAAAAGACATCAAAAAAGCCATCAGCCTGAACGATCGTTATATTTTTATTACCGAGCTTTTCCGCGGCGATGAAGCGATGTATGAACGCTCTCTAAAAACCATTAATCATTTCTCCATATTCGCAGAGGCCGAATTCTGGATTCAAAGGGAGCTTAAATTGAAGCTTGGCTGGAATGAAGAACTTACTTCCGTGAAAATGTTTGATCAGTTAGTACAAAGACGGTTTCGCTGAATGTAGTCCATAATTGTTTGGGTGGCACCTACATTTTTAGTTACAAACAACTTTGCAGCGTCACCGCGTTCCTTTAATTCGTTTGGGTCATTCAACAACCGGTTTAAAACCATTTCCAGGTCCAGCGCATTTTCTACTGTTATAGCCCCTCCTGCCTCTATCATATCGATGGCTTCGTAATGTTTTTGAAAAACAGGACCAAAAAGAACAGGTTTGCCATATACGGCTGCTTCAAGAATATTATGCAGTCCGTCATCGCCGAATCCCCCCCCAACGTAAGCAATGTCTGCATACCGGTATAACCGCGACAACATGCCAATATTGTTAATAATGAGGATATGTGCCTCATTGTTGTCCATTATATCTTTTAGTTCCGAATACAAAACTGCGCCCAAAAAAGCTTTCTGCATATCCCGAATATTTTCTGTATCCACTTCATGTGGTGCGATGATAAACCGAATGTCCCGTTTTGTATTTGCATAATGCACCAGTTCTTCCTGATCTTCCTGCCAGGTACTACCGGCAACCACCACGCTATGCCCGGCGCAAAACCTTTCTATAACAGGAATCGGTTCGAAAGCATCGGCTATTTCCGTCACCCTGTCAAAACGGGTATCGCCTGAAACAGTTACATTATTTTTAAGTCCAATTTCAAGTAACAGGTCCGCTGAATCTTCATTTTGCACGAAAATATGCTCGAAAACCTGCAATGTCTCACGCCAAAAACCACCATAGGATTTAAAAAACAAATGCTGTTCTCTGAAAAGTGCCGATACCAGTAAAACAGATACTTGCCTCTTCTTTAACTCACGCAAATAATTATGCCAAAACTCATATCGTATCCAAAGGACGAGGGTCGGCTGTATCAGATTCAACAATCTTTTCACGTTTTTTAAGCGATCAGAAGGCAGGTAACAAACAAGGTCGGCTCCGGCATAATTTTTCCTTACCTCATAACCGGATGGAGAAAAAAAACTCAAAATGATCACAGCGTCCGGATGTGTTTTTCGAATTTTTTCCAGCAAGGGTCTCCCCTGTTCAAACTCGCCAAGAGAAGCACAATGCATCCAGATTCTTGGACCCAACACATTGTCAAACACCTTTATTTTTTCCTGGATATGATCAAAAACATTTCTTCTACCAGCTATCCAAAGTTTGGCTTTGGGGTTCCAAATTGATGCTATGCGTATACCCGTCTCTAGCAAAATGATAAAAAAACTATACAAATAGCTCAACACAGTTGTTATATATTAATTTCCTGATACAAATCTAATGTTCACACCGTTAACATGTTCATATTTCGCTATTTTTGCACCCACAAAAGAAAAAATTGATGCGTGCAATTCAAATGG
The DNA here is from genome assembly GCA_964604365.1 of uncultured Terrimonas sp. GTDB lineage: Bacteria > Bacteroidota > Bacteroidia > Chitinophagales > Chitinophagaceae > Agriterribacter. The sequence goes on along the minus strand of CAZRYS010000035.1, from coordinate 20,567 downwards.
TGGATTTAAAAACACAGTATCTGTCGATAAAATCAGATATTGACCACGCAATCCACGAAGTGTTAGACAGTTGCGCATTCATAAATGGTAAACCGGTTCAACAGTTTGCAGAAAATCTGGAAAGCTACCTTAATGTAAAACATGTAATTCCCTGTGCCAATGGAACGGATGCTTTACAAATAGCATTGATGGCATTGGGACTCCAACCAGGCGACGAGGTCATTACTCCTTCCTTTACATTTATAGCCACTACTGAAGTAATTGCTTTATTGCACCTCAAACCTGTTTTTGTGGAGGTGGACCCACAAACATTTTGCATTGACCCTGCCGCTATCGAAAAAGCGATAACAGCTAAAACCAAAGCTATCGTTCCTGTACACCTGTATGGACAAGCGGCAAATATGGAAGCTATTCTGCAGATAGCGGAAAAACACGGTTTACACGTGGTAGAAGACAACGCACAGGCTATTGGCTCCACTTACACTTTCTCTGACGGCACACAGAAAAAAACGGGCACCATCGGCACTATTGGATGCACTTCTTTTTTCCCATCAAAAAACCTGGGGTGTTTCGGAGATGGCGGCGCCCTTTTTACAAATAATTCCGCACTGGCTGAAAAAATCAGGATGATTGCCAATCATGGGCAAGGTATCCGCTACCATCATGACCTTGTTGGTTGCAATTCCCGCTTAGACACGATACAGGCTGCCGTCTTAAATATCAAGCTAAAAAAACTGGACGAATACATTTCCAAAAGGCAAGCTGCGGCTTCTTTTTATAACCAGGCTTTTGAAGGAATCTCGCCTATCACCACCCCGTATATTGCTCCCTATACTAATCACGTATTTCACCAATATACACTAAAGCTGGAAGGCGTAAGCAGAGATGGTCTGAACCAATATTTGGCCTCTTTTAATATTCCCTCAATGCTGTACTACCCCGTACCGGCCCACAGGCAAAAAATGTTTGATGCTTTGGGAAGCGCTTCTCACACGCTTCCTGTAACCGACTGGTTAACGGACAGGGTCATATCTCTCCCAATGCATACAGAACTTGAGCAGGATCAGTTGGCACATATTTCGGAAAAAGTAATCGCATTCATTAATAACGCATAATACTCTAGGCAATGAAAATAGCTGTTGTAGGCACGGGATACGTAGGACTGGTTACAGGCACCTGTTTCGCTGAAACAGGCAATCATGTTACTTGCATTGATATTGACGAAAAAAAAGTATCAAAGCTCTCGAACGGAATTATTACTATTTATGAGCCTGGATTAGAAAAAATATTTCTTCGAAACGTAAAAGAAGGCAGGCTTGACTTTACACAAAACCTTGCAGAAGGCATTAAAAACGCCGAAATTATTTTCCTGGCCTTACCTACTCCCCCCGGTGAAGATGGTTCTGCAGACCTGAAATATATTCTGGGTGTAGCTAAAGATTTAGGTACAATCATTAAACCCGGAGATTACAAAGTAATTGTTGATAAGAGTACTGTTCCTGTGGGAACGGCTGAAAAAGTAGAAGCAGCTATTATAGAAAGCTCGGCAAAAGTACTTGGTGACGGAAACGACCTCAAGAAAGCGGGGGCATTTGATGTTGTATCGAATCCGGAATTTTTGCGGGAAGGCGTTGCGGTAGATGACTTCATGAAACCTGATCGGGTAGTAATCGGAACATCCTCAGAAAAAAGTCAGAAGATGATGAACGATCTCTACACTCCTTTTGTAAGGCAGGGCAACCCGATTATTTTCATGGATGTTCGTTCGGCTGAATTAACAAAATATGCAGCAAATTCCTTTCTGGCAACTAAAATATCATTCATGAACGAAGTAGCCCAACTTTGCGAAAAATTGGGGGCCGACGTAGATATGGTGAGAAAAGGAATTGGCAGCGACGAGCGGATTGGAAAACGATTCCTTTTTCCTGGCATTGGTTATGGAGGAAGTTGCTTTCCCAAAGATGTGCAGGCATTGGTAAGAAGTGCTGAGGAAGTTAACTACGACTTCCAGATCCTAACTGCCGTTATGAATGTAAATGAATTACAGAAACTTCATTTGCTGCCGAAAATTAAAAGATTCTTCAATAACAGTTTAGCTGGCAAAAAATTTGCCTTATGGGGATTGGCTTTCAAACCCAATACAGATGATATCAGAGAAGCACCCGCTTTATACATAATAGATGCTTTGATTAAAGAAGGCGCTTCGGTGACCGCCTACGATCCGGAAGCTATGAATAATGTGCGGGAAGTTGTTGGGGATAAAATTGAATTCGCTGAAAATCAATATGATTGCCTGAAAGGAGCAGATGCATTGATTATCGCTACGGAATGGAATGAATTCAGAACACCTGATTTTTTAAAAATTGTTTCTTTGCTGAAAAGTAAAGTAATATTTGATGGTCGTAATCTTTTTGATGTTAACGCAATAAAAGAATTAGGTTTTCATTATGAAAGTGTGGGCCGTCAGGCAGCTAATTAACGCAATAAATTCACCGTTCAGTTTGAACGAAAAAAGAAAAGGATGAAAAAAAGGGTATTGATTACTGGTGCGGCCGGATTTCTCGGCTCACATTTATCTGATAGATTCATTAAGGAAGGGTATGAAGTAATTGGGATGGATAACCTTATTACGGGAGACCTAAAGAATATAGAACATCTTTTTCCCCACCCCGATTTTCAATTCTACCACCACGATGTTTCAAAATTCATCCACGTGCCCGGTAAGCTCGACTATGTGTTGCATTTTGCATCGCCAGCCAGCCCCATTGACTATCTTAAAATTCCAATCCAGACACTGAAAGTTGGCTCCTTAGGTATACACAACTGTCTGGGCCTCGCCAAAGAAAAAGGTGCCCGGCTACTCATCGCGTCTACGTCGGAAGTGTACGGTGATCCGCTGGTACATCCCCAGTCGGAAGATTATTGGGGTAATGTAAATCCTGTGGGGCCAAGAGGTGTATATGATGAAGCCAAACGGTTCCAGGAAGCCATCACCATGGCCTATCATACTTATCACAAACTAGAGACGAGAATAGTAAGAATATTTAATACATATGGTCCCAGAATGCGGCTAAATGATGGAAGAGCTTTACCCGCATTTATCGGGCAGGCGCTCAGAGGGGAAGATTTGACCGTATTTGGTGACGGATCACAAACCCGTTCTTTCTGCTTTGTGGATGACCTGGTGGAAGGCATTTATCGCTTGCTCCAAAGTGATTATCCACATCCGGTTAATATTGGCAATCCTGATGAGATAAGTCTTAGGGAATTTGCAGAAGAAGTCATAAAACTTACAGGCACAAATCAGAAAATCGTTTTTAAGCCGTTACCTGTAGATGATCCCAAACAACGCCAACCGGATATTTCCAGAGCAAAAGAAATTTTGGGATGGCAACCGTCAGTAAACCGGGCAGAAGGATTGAGGGTAACATACGAATATTTTAAATCTTTACCGAAGGAAGAGCTGTATAAATTGCCAAAAGATTTTAAAAAATAGAACATCATGTTGATTTACAAAGACATAGTTGACAAAAAAGCTAAATTGGCTGTAATTGGGTTAGGCTATGTGGGTTTACCTATTGCGTTGGAATTCGCCAAGAAAGTAAGTGTTATCGGTTTTGATATCAATGCCAAACGTGTTGATATGATGAGAAACGGCATCGATCCAAGCAACGAATTGGATAGTTCGGCATTTGAAAACTGTGATATCGTTTTCACGAATGAGTTAGATGTATTACGCGAAGCCAAATTCTTCATAGTAGCAGTGCCTACGCCGGTTGACAAACATAATGTACCAGATTTGATCCCGGTGAAAAAGGCATCGGAGACAATAGGAAAGGTAATCAAGAAAGGAGACTATGTAGTGTATGAATCGACCGTATACCCTGGATGCACAGAGGAAGATTGTCTTCCTATTGTTGAAGAATTAAGCGGTTTGAAGCTTCATACAGATTTCAAATTGGGATATTCTCCGGAGCGTATCAACCCCGGAGATAAAGAGCATACACTGGCTAAAATTACAAAAGTGGTTTCTGGTTCTGATGCAGAAGCTCTGGAAGAAATTGCCAAAGTTTATGAAATAGTAGTGCAAGCTGGTGTTCACAAAGCCTCGTCTATTAAAGTAGCCGAAGCTGCCAAGATTATTGAGAATACACAACGCGATTTGAATATCGCTTTGATGAATGAACTGTCTATTATTTTCGACAAAGTTGGCATTAATACCTACGAAGTATTAGAAGCCGCAGGCACCAAATGGAACTTCCTGAAATTCTACCCCGGATTAGTGGGCGGGCACTGTATTGGCGTAGACCCCTACTACCTTACCTACAAATCCAGTGCGTTGGGCTATGATTCTAAGGTAATTCTGGCAGGAAGAGTTATTAATGATGAAATGCCCATTTATGTTGCTAAGAAAGTAGTGCAGCATATTATTAAAACCACAAAAGAAGTAACTGGTGCAAGAGTACTGGTGATGGGCGCCACTTTTAAGGAAAATGTGAGCGATATCCGCAATTCTAAAATCATTGATGTTGTTAAGGAATTAAGATCCTTCTCATTAAATGTAGATATAGTAGACCCCCATGCCGATACAGAAGAATTGCAGCATGAATATGGATTGCCTTTAGCACCAGCGATAGGCAAAAATTATGAAGCAGTGATCCTGGGTGTATCTCACGATGAATATAAGAACCTTACGGAAGACTACCTGATCAGCATTACCAATCCCGGGGCTATATTTGCAGACCTTAAAGGACTATTTAGAAATAAGTTTTCAAAACTTCCATACTGGAGTCTATAATGTCTTATACTAATAAAACTATTGCCATTACAGGGGGCGCCGGCTTTATCGGCTCTCATCTTGTACGGCTGTTTGTGAACAAATATCCTCACTATAAGATTGTAAATATAGATGCACTGACATATGCAGGTAATCTTAGCAATCTGAAAGACATTGAGGGTAGGGAGAATTATGTTTTTGAACATGCAGATATCTGTAACGAAGAAAAGATGGAAGAACTGTTTTCCAGCTACAATTTAGACAGTATCATTCATCTGGCGGCGGAAAGCCATGTCGACAGATCTATCATGGATCCGCTGGCTTTTGTACGAACCAATGTGATGGGAACCGGGGTATTGCTCAATACGGCACGTAAACACTGGAAGGATACCAAAGACAAGTTATTCTACCATGTGTCAACAGACGAAGTATATGGATCTTTAGGCGAAACCGGGTTTTTCACCGAAACAACTCCCTACGACCCAAGATCCCCTTACTCTGCATCCAAAGCTGCTTCTGACCACCTGGTAATGGCATATTACCATACTTATACGCTACCGGTGGTGCTCTCCAATTGTTCTAACAACTACGGGTCTTATCATTTTCCGGAGAAATTAATTCCGCTAATGATAAACAACATCACACACAATCGACCACTCCCTGTTTACGGAAAAGGAGAAAACATTAGAGACTGGTTATGGGTAGAGGATCATGTAAAAGCGATAGATACTATTTTTCACAAGGGTAAGACTGGCGAAAAATACAATATTGGCGGCTTTAATGAGTGGAAAAATATAGACTTGGTAATGTTACTCTGCCGTATCATGGACAAAAAATTACAACGTTCACCTGGCACTTCTGAAAAATTAATCACTTTCGTGAAAGACAGGGCAGGACACGATTTAAGATATGCAATAGATGCAACAAAACTGGAGAAAGAGCTGGGTTGGAAACCATCCTTACAATTTGAAGAAGGGCTCGAAAAAACGGTAGATTGGTATCTCTCTAATCAAAGTTGGATAGATGATATCACTTCGGGCAATTATCAACAATATTATAACGCACAATATCACAAAAGGTAAGAATGTTTTATTTTCACCCATCCAGATACAACTTAAACCCTCATGCCAATCATTGAAACTGGAATTCCCGATTTGAAAATTATTCAACCCCAGGTTTTTGAAGATGCCCGGGGGTATTTTTTTGAAAGTTATAACAAACAGTTTTTTGCCAATGAAGGACTCCACTATGAATGGATACAGGATAATCAATCATCCTCTTCTTATGGAGTTATTCGGGGCTTACATTTTCAACTACCACCTAAGGCACAGGCTAAACTTGTAAGAGTATTGGAGGGTGTTATTAAAGATGTTGTAGTTGACATCCGAAAAGGATCTCCTACTTTTGGCCGTTCCTATGCAATAGAACTTAGTGCAGAAAACAAACTTCAATTGCTCATACCTAAAGGCTTTGCACATGGATTTTCAGTTTTAAGTAAGCAAGCAGTAGTACTATACAAATGCGACGCTTCTTACGACCGCAGCCTGGAAAAAGGTATTCTGTACAACGACCCGGCTTTAAATATAGACTGGCAGGTAGATGAAAAGGATGTGATACTTTCCGAAAAAGACAAGATCAACCCTCTCCTATCGGACTTCGACAGCCCATTTGTTTTTCAAAATATATAGGCATGTCAAAACCGGTCATCATAGTTACAGGAGCAAACGGACAATTGGGAGCCTCTATCAAAGACGTTGCAAAGCATTTTTCCGATTTTACATTCCATTTTTTTTCAAGGATTGAAATGCCGCTGGAGAAGCCGGAAATCACAGACCGGATCTTTGCATCTCTGCAACCAACATTCTGTATAAACTGTGCTGCTTATACCGCAGTAGACCTTGCAGAAACCAACCAAAAGGATGCCATTGATATCAACGCTACGGCTGTTGGGGGGTTGGCCAGTATCTGCCGAAAATATACTACCCGTTTCATACACATTTCTACAGATTATGTTTTTAGTGGAGAGGGGGAAACACCGTACGAAGAAGACGCTCCTATCAACCCGGTAAACCTGTACGGCGCATCCAAGGCAAAAGGAGAAGAACTCGCCTTGCTTAATGATCCGCAAAGTATCATTATCCGCACCTCGTGGGTATACAGTAAACATGGTAAAAACTTTGTAAAAACCATGTTACACCTTATGACTACCCGCCCTGAGATCAACGTAATATCTGATCAAACCGGTTCTCCTACCTATGCCGGAGATTTAGCAAACGCCATACTACAAATGATACGACAAGGGGCTGATACTCCAGGTGTATATCATTATAGCAACAAAGGTCATCTCACATGGTTCGACTTCGCAGTAGCCATCAGGGAAATTGCCGGAAAAAAATGTACGATACACCCTATCCCTACATCAGACTACCCAACACCGGCCAAAAGACCACGGTATTCGGTGATGAGTACAAAAAAAATAGAAAATACTTACGGCATTCCAATTCCTGGCTGGCGCAACAGCCTGGAAATATGTTTAAAAGAATTAACCGAAAACTAAATTTAGGTCTGAGCCTAAGTATAGTAAGCGTTTCTATATCCCCTTAAATGGCGCCCGTTCTCCCACCGTCCACGCGTATGCTGGTTCCCGTAATATAGGATGCCGCCGGAGAGGCAAGAAATGTGGCCAGGTTTGCGATTTCCTCGGGCTCACCAAACCGTTTCATCGGAATGGACGCCGATAAGAATGCAATAGCTTCGGGTTCAGAAATATCTTCCTCTTTCATCGTCGCCTCTACAATACTTTTGATCCGCTGCGTATTGGTAAATCCAGGCAATATATTATTGACCGTAATATTATATTTACCTACTTCGTTGGATAGTGTTTTTGCCCAACCCGCTACGGCAGCCCGAATGGTATTAGACACCCCAAGATTATGCAGCGGTACCTTTACCGATGTAGAAATAATATTAATAATTCTTCCGTAAGCGGCCGCTTGCATCCCCGGTAATACAGCTTGTACCAAAGTTTGATTATTTACAATATGCTGGCGAAAGGCTTTTTCAAATTCTGTTGTGGTTGCCACTGTAATAGCACCCGGTGCAGGTCCGCCGGTATTGTTGATCAATACATGGATCGTTTTTTCTGAAACGACACGCTCTATTGCCACCTTAACAATTTCCGGATCTGAAAAATCGGCCACGCAATAGCTATGTTGCTGTGTTGCCGACTTTGTTAAACCCGAGATTGTTTCCTGCAAACGCGCCTCATTTCTGGCAAACAGAATGCAATTGGCGCCAGCTACAGCCAATTCACGGGCTATGGCCAACCCGATTCCCTGGGTACTTCCGCAAACCACGGCATTTCTTCCTATAAGTGACAAATCCATAACAAGCTTTTTGCAAATTTACCGTATTGTGCTTTTTATTGTTACATAAAAAAACTGTTTCTACCTTGCATACCTTTTTATAACGTTTATCGTTTCACGTATATGAAGAACATACTTCTTTTAGGTGCTTTTTTTATCGCAAGTTGTAGCGCCGGTGGTAAAACTACTCCTGATGAACAACCTGAAAAAGACACGAGCTCTACCCAACCGCAACCGATTGCAGAAGCAATCCCCGCAAAGGATACAATAGCACTTCCGGGAATAGAAGTACCAATACTTTGTTATCACCAGATCAGGGAATGGAAAGGCAATGAGTCCCGGCTGGCAAAAGACGTAATTGTTCCGCCTGCAAGATTTAAAGCACAAATGCAAATCCTTGCCGATAGCGGATACCAAACAGTCTTACCGGATCAACTGTACAATTATCTTACGAAGGGCACCCCCCTTCCACCCAAACCAGTGATGATCACCTTTGATGATGGCGTAGTAGACCAATATACTATTGGCGCACCTACATTGAAGAAACACGGATTCAAGGGTGTTTTTTTTATAATGACCATCTCGTTGGGACGCTCTATTTATATGAGTAAAGACCAGGTAAAAGCACTGGCAGAAGAAGGACACGCCGTAGAAACCCACACCTGGTCGCATCAAAACCTGAAAAAATACCAACCCACCGATTGGGATGAACAGATTACTAAATCACGCAATCAATTAGAAGCCATTACAGGACAACCAGTACATTACCTCGCGTATCCTTTTGGTGTGTGGACACAGGAAGGCATACCCGAACTTAAACAGAGAGATATCAAAGTAGCTTTCCAATTGTCTACTAAAATAGATGAAAAGGAACCCCTCTATACTATCCGACGCATGATAGTACCCGGCGATTGGAGCCCTGAATCTATGATCCGCGCTATGAAAAAAACATTCAAGACAAAAACAGAATAGCGATCGTCATTATTTATTGGTAAATATTAGCTTTATCAAAGCACAATGCACGCTCATAAAAAGAAGGCAAAAAAATGTAGTACTGATGATCGGCTACAGCATGGGTACGGCACAAACAATTGCCGGACTGATGGCTAACAAAGCCCCCTTGTATCTCACACTGAATGATTCCAGTTTTACCTATGGACCGGGAACAGAAAACTTTGGTGGTATTTATGAAAATACAGCGATTTTCGATAAAATTGTATATTCTTTCAATTTGAAAATGAAAACTAGCCGTACGGATCTGAAACCAACAGGCTTAAAAGTACTTTTAATGAAAAAATGTTTTGCAATCTTTGCGGCCGCAGTGATCCTGACTGCCTGTGGCGGAGGCGGTGGTCCAAAATCTATAGTAGATAGTTTACCAGACAATTTTACCCCACCCGGTAATTCGACGACTCCAGTTGTCAGGGATACAGTTCCCGACACCTCAGCAGCGGAAAATTAACCGCCGTTTTACCCAATTTTACAGAATCTGACACAAGCAATAACATCCATTGTTTGCGTCAGGCTGTGCCGTTAAGCGAACCCTAATAAAAATCTTTGATTTTCTACTTTCGTTTTTTTGCTTGTATATTTGTTTCAAAAAAGCATAAAAAAGCAAACAAGTATACAATGACCAGAATTACCGAGCAGCCATCACGGTACCGTCACCTTGAAACGATGAGTACCGAACAAATCACTGAAAGCATCAATAGAGAAGATGCCGGCGTTTCAATTGCTATTAACAAAGTCCTTCCCGCAGTTAACCAACTAATAGATGAAATAGTGCGTAAAATACAAGCTGGCGGCCGCCTGTTTTATGTGGGTGCCGGAAGCGGTGGCAGATTGTCCGTCCTGGACGTCATCGAACTACCCACCACCTACGGCATAGAAAAAGGGGTTGTCAATGTAATCCTAGCTGGAGGCGTCGACAAGTTGTCGCTTGCCCTTGAAGAAAAAGAAGACGAAGAAGAAGCAGGATGGCAGGCTTTAGTGCAGCATAAAATAACAGACAAGGACATCGTTGTTGGGATTTCTGCCAGCGGCACCACTCCTTTCGTCTTGGGTGCATTGCAGCAATGCCGGAAAAATAATATCACAACAGGATGCATAGTCAGTAATCCCGACAGCGTGATAGCTGACTATGCAGACCATCCGGTGGAAGTGATAACAGGACCAGAATTTATAAGTGGCAGCACCCGTATGAAATGCGGCACCGCACAAAAAATGCTGTTTGACATGATCAGTACCACCACCATGATAAAGCTGGGCAGGGTACAAGACAACCGGATGGTAAATGTAAAACTAATCAACAACAAAATAATTGACCGTGCAGTAAAAATGCTGATGGAGCAATCAGGTATTGCAGATTACGAACAGGCTAAAGTCCTTCTGCTTGATAAGGGAAGCGTAAAAGCAGCACTGGACGCTCTTTCCGTTAAATAATATTAATATTATTGTTCCAGAATGCCGCCAGGGTTTTATCATCCGGCGGCAATTCTGTTACCAGATAGTTTACCTGGTTAAAATCACAAATCTTCATCCGCTGTACCGTATTTAATTTTTCAGCAATGGTCAATATGGCCACTTTTTTTGCGGACCGAATAATCGCTTTTTTTACCTGTACCACCTCCCAGTCAATATCAGTCAATCCATCCTGTACCGAAAAAGCGTTGGCACCCAGCAAACAGAGATCCACTTTTATCTCCGACAATTGATTGACGACACTGGCACCGATATGCAGATATGCATTTTTATTCAACTTGCCACCTATGGTGATTACATTCAGGTTCGTATGTTCAGACAATGTGATGGCCACATGCGGACTAATCGTCAGGATTGTACAATGCAGATTGTCCGGAATAGATTTAGCCAACTCTAACAAAGTGGTGCCCCCTTCCGTAAGAATCATCATATCGTTCTTCAATAAACTAAGGGTTTTCTCCGCTATTCTTTGTTTGGCTGTTTGCGAATACACATCTGTTTTATCCCTGAAAGGCGCTACCAAAGACTTACTGATAGCCCCACTATGTACTTTCAGGATTTTTCCCTCATCCACCAACTCCTTCAAATCCCGCCGAACGGTATCTACCGAAACATTTAAGAGAACACTTAAATCATTTGACAAAACCTTGTTGTGCAGGTTGATTTCCCGCATGATTAATTTATGACGCTCTTCTTTTAACATATGGACAATAGTAACATATTCGTATCAATTAGGCTGCTTTTTTTTGCCTGAAATAAATAAGACATAAAATAGATAAAAAAGTATAAAAAGTAATAATCGCACGTTTCATGGACCCCTCAGAACCATTTATCACACGATATTATAATAAATTAATTATATATAAAATATAATTTTTAAGCTATCCCGTGTGGCAAAAAGCCAAAAAATAAATTCGGAATTTTCAATTTTATGCTTTTATTTTATCTCAATAAAAGCACAAAACAGCAAAAAACTGATTGTCCACAGCTTTTATAAACTCACATAATTCTTTACCAAAACCTTGACAGTAATGAGTTTAAAAGAAATTTTATCCAATCAATGCCGACGTATCTGTTTTCCGGTATTTTGTGTGCTGTTTCTAAACATGCATGTAATTGAAGCAAAAGGAAGCATTTTCCCTAAACATGCAGACAAAATGATTGCTACCAATGTAGTTCCTGATTTTCAATCAGGCTTTCCTGTTACCGGAACCGTCCTTGACGAAAACGGCACGCCCCTGGAGGGCGCTACCGTTCAGGTGACTGGCAAATCCGGCGGCACCCTTTCCAATGAAAATGGGGTTTTCAGTATCTCCGTGGAAAGCGAAAGCGATATGTTATCTATCGATTTTGTCGGATACATCAGTCAAAACATCAGGGTAGGCAATCAGAGAAGCATTACTGTAACACTTCAACCCAATCGTGAAACGGAAAAGATGAATGAAGTAGTTGTGGTTGGGTATGGAAAACAAAAAAGAGCCAATGTTACCGGTGCCATTGCAACAATGGGGGCTAAACAACTTTCGGTTGTACCTGCTGGTAACACTGCAAACTTGTTGGCAGGTCAATTGCCAGGTTTGATTGCTGTACAAAGAAGCAGCGAACCCGGTAACGACAACCCGGAGTTGTCTATACGTGGTTTTGGCAATGCATTGGTAGTGGTGGACGGGATTGTAGGAAGAGATTTTAACCGGCTGGATCCTAACGAAATTGAAAGCATCAGTATTTTAAAGGATGCAGCTTCTACCGCTGTTTACGGAGTAAATGGAGGAAACGGTGTGGTATTGGTAACCACCAAAAAGGGGACAAGAGGTAAACCGGAGTTTAACTATACTTTCAACTACGGCGTACAAAAAGTCACCAGTTATCCCCGCCTGGTAAACTCAGCGGAGTTTGCAGAACTCAAAAACGAAGCTGCCGTCAATATTGGTGGTACACCAGTGTTTTCAGATGAGGATATACAGAAATTTAAAGATGGCAGTGACCCCATCAACTTTCCCAATATCGACTACTACAAACTATTCGTTAAGGACTATACACCACAAAAACAACATAACCTGTCTGTAAGAGGCGGTAGTGAAAGTATTCGTTACTTCTTCAATGTTAGCAAATTCGATCAGGAAGCGATGTGGCGCGGTGGTAATCAAAATTACGGACGATATAATTTCCGCTCCAATGTAGAGGCGAACGTAGGTAAAAACTTACTGATAAGCGTAGACCTTGGGGGCAGAACGGAAGACAGAAATAACCTGGTACAGGATGCCTACCTGATGGCTTCCTGGATGCAATACCAATGGCCGATCAATAACCCCTATACGCCAGATGGAAAAATCCAAAATACCAACTATGGCTTGATTGCCTACCTGGACCAGGATATGACCGGTTACATCAAAAACCGTATTAATACCTACCAGGCAAATGTAACGATCGATTACAAAATTCCATTTGTACCGGGTTTAAGTGCAAAACTAACCGGCGCCCACGACCTGTTGATCAACGACAACAAACATTGGATGAAAGAATACGGTTTATATGCCTGGGATCCTGTGAATAATGTATCTGTAAGAACAGGATCCAGAGAATCCAATTTTTTAAACATGCAAAACAGTAAAGCCATCAGAACCCGCCTTCAGGGATCCCTGAACTACGCCAGAAAATTTGCAGAAAAACACAATGTAACCGGCTTACTGCTGTATGAAGAAATGGAAGACCGCAACACGGCATTGTCCGGTCAGCGGATCGGTTATGTAGTACCGATAGACCAGATATTTGCCGGACCGTCATTAAATCAATCTACTGGCGGGTCAGCGAGCGATAATGGAAGAAGAAGTTATGTGGGCAGGGCTACCTATGATTATCTTGGTAAATACCTGTTGGAATATAGTTTCCGTTATGATGGTTCTCCTCTATTTCCAGAAGCCGGACGTTGGGGTTATTTTTCCGGCTACTCCGGTGGTTGGCGCGTGTCTGACGAAAACTTTTTTAAGGACAATGTAAAAGTGCTTGACTTCTTAAAACTGAGGGCTTCTTATGGCGTTACAGGAATTGACAACACTGTATCTCCATTCCAATATATCGCCGGATATAATTACCCATCAGGCAATTATATTTATGGAGGAACTACTGTTTCCCAAGGCTTTACGGATGCAGGTATACCCAACCCCGCTGTAACCTGGCAAGAGAATAAAATAACCAACATAGGGGCAGAATTGGGTTTTTGGAACCGGATGCTGGAAGTAGAAATTGATGTCTTCAAGAGATACCAGTCAGGATTGTTTGGAACAAGAGCAACACAAATACCTTCAACCTTTGGAGCATCACTCCCTGCTGAAAATATAAACTCTGACATTGTAAAAGGTTTTGAAGTAGTTGTTCGACACAATCACAATATCAACCAGGTTAATTACAATGTTTCCGCCAATGTATCTTTTGCCAAAAGACAGTGGGATCATTTTGAAACGCGTGCCTTCACGTCAGACTACGATAAGTGGATGAATGACGTCAATGGACGATATACCAATAGAGCTACTGGTTTCGTAAAATACATCGGCCAGTTTCAAAACCAGGAGGAGATTGACAACTCTCCTATACAGGATGGAAATGGCAACCGGACATTGTTACCAGGTGATTTTAAATTTGAAGATTTTAACGGCGATGGCATCATTGATGGACGAGACATTCAACCTACTGGCTTGGGAACAACGCCCGAAATTATGTATGGCTTAAACATCAACCTCTCCTGGAAGAAATTCAATGTAGCCATGAACTGGCAGGGTGCTGCTAATTTCCAGGTACATTTACAACACTTCCTGATTCAACCTTTTGCCAATGATATGAGCACCTATGCTTACTGGTTAGACAGATGGCGCAGGGCAGATCCAAAAGATCCCAATTCGGAATGGATTCCAGGCAGATATCCCGCAACCAGGAATGATGGAACGCCTAATAATAACAGAGCTTCCACCTATTGGTTAAGAGACGCCTCCTATTTCAGATTAAAATCTTTGAATATCGGTTACACGATTGATCATCCCATGTTGAGCAAAGCCGGAATGAAAGCTATCAATATTTTTGTAAGCGGTCAAAACCTCTTAACCTTTACCGGATTGGAGTATATGGATCCTGAAACGCCTTCAGGAAGGTTATCAGTTTATCCTTTAATGAAAACTTACAACGCTGGTATTAGTGTAACCTTCTAAACAAAATCATTATGCGATATAAAATATTATTATTAGCAATAGCCTTTAGTTTTACGGGCTGTCTCAAAAACGTTTTAGAAAGAAAGCCGCTTAATAGAATTTCAGATGCGGATGTATGGTATTCTATAACATTGGCTGAATTATACCTCGTACCCATATATAATGCCCTTCCGATAGGATTCGACAGAGGCGGCTCTGTGCACGAATCAAATATGACCGATGAAGCTTCTCAGCCTTATGCAGGCGTTACAGTGGTAAACAACTACGGTACCCAGTCGCTGGCACTAAACACAGGCGCATATGTCCCTATCCGTAGAGTAAATTATTACCTGCAAATGCTGGGCACCGGTACTTTAACAGAAGAACAAATAAAGGAACAAACAGCCGAAGCGAGATTCTTGAGAGCTTATCTTTATTTTGATCTGGCGAAAAAATATGGTGGCATGCCCATCATTACTGAACCACAGAGTAAGGATGATGAACTCGAAAACCTTCAGGTAAGCAGAGACAAAGAAGATGATGTATACAGTTTTGTATTATCGGAATTAGATGCTGCAGCTGCAGACCTGCCAGCGGCAAGAAATGCAGCCAACAGAAATCGTGCGGTAAAAACAACAGCCTTGGCACTGAAAGCCAGAGCCGCTCTGTATGCGGCTTCTATAGCAAAATTTGGTGTAGTACAATTAAATGGCCTGGTAGGTATCCCGCAAGATCGGGCAGCCTTTTATTACAACGAAGCATTTAACGCTTCTAAAGCGGTGATCGAAAGTGGAAAATACAACCTGTACACAAAACAGTATGATCCACAAGCCGCTACAGGTGATGCCTCCGCGAACTTCACTGCTATTTTCACAGATCGAGACAACGAAGAAATCATCTTTCAGAAAAGTTATAGTAAACCGGATAAGATGCATTCTTATGATACGTATAACTACCCCCAAAGTTTTAAGCCCGGCTGCTGCGGTAATGCACAGGCACCCACTTTAGAGATGGTAGAATCATTCGAATTTACTGACAATACCAATGGTACACTGGACGTAGCAGGCAAAGAGTTTAATTCTCCGGATGAACTGTTTGCAAAAAAAGATCCCCGTTTTGAAGGTACGATTATGAGGTCAGAAAGTCCGCTACTGGGTAGAACGCTTCAGATCTACAGGGGTATTTACGATCAAGGGGGCACTTTGCACGAAGTAGCTAACACGTCTTTTCCGGGTGATCAATCTAAACTACAGGTAGGTGTAGACGGTCCTTATACCTTAGGGGACGTTGGCAAAACAGGTTTTTATGTGAAAAAATATCTCACGACTTCTGAAATTACGCCTGAAAGCCAATCTTATCAAAATTACATCGACTTCAGATTAGCAGAAATGTACCTGACATTGGCAGAAGCATCACTGGAAGGAAGCCTCGATCAGGCGGAAGGTTTAGATGCGATCAACACGATTAGAAAACGTGCTGGAATGCCTGAATTAACTGCGATAGATTTCACCAGAGAAAGGGTACGCAACGAAAGAAAAGTGGAACTGGCATACGAGGATAAAAGATTCTGGGATATCAAACGGTGGAGAATAGCCACCACTCTTTTCCAAAACACAAATGTGCGTGGACTTTGGCCCTATCTAAAACACACAGGTGGCAGTAATTACAAATGGACTTTTGTGAAAAAAAGCGGTGCCCCTATCGACAATGGACAATCGAGAGTATTTCTGGAAAGAGATTATTACAGTAACCTCTCCGGTTATATCAGCACAAATCAAAAAATTGAAAACAATCCAGGTTGGTAATCCCTAAAATAAACACAATGAACAAACTACTATATATATGTTTACTGAGCCTTTGTTTCATCAATTGTAAAGTTGACAACTACGATCCACCGAACGCAACCATAAACGGAAAAATAGTCGATAGCCAAAACGGCGAACTTATTCCATCCGGCGGTTCGGTAGCCGGTACCATCGTTCGCTTTTATCAGTATGATGAAACGCAGCCGTTGAACTATGTTACTTTCCCCGATGGAACTTTTACCAATAAAGCGGTATTTAACGGATCCTACACTTACACAGCTGAAGGCGCTTTTACGCTGGTGAATTCCGCTCGCCAAAACGTGACAGTATCCAACAATACCGAAATAGAAATACCGGTAATCCCTCATATTCGTTTAACGCTTAGCCAGGTATCTGCATCTGGCGACAAGGCGGTTTACAAAGTAGCCTACGATAAGCTCGCTGCAGATCAAGAGTTCCTGGTGTTGGGTATCTCCTGGTCCGATTATCCAAATCCTAACAGAATTGTGTACAAAGGTGGTACTACTATATTGGATGATGTATCAGCAATGAATTATACAATAGGAGAAAAAGAGTACGAATTAACAGGCTTGGTACCCGGTAAAACGTATTACATAAGAGCGTATGCCCGTACCAATAATGCGGGTGCATTTTTTAACTATTCACATCAAGTTGAACTTAAACCGTAGCAGTTGGTTCTCCCGGGATTTTCAAATAGAGAAGGTTCCGGGTTTTATTTTACAAACAAAAAATCTTCACAAAATATAACTAGCTTTAGTAACCGATAAAACATTATTATGAATAACTCTTTTAACCGTCGGAAGTTTATCAACAGTATGGCGATTACTGGTGCCGGCATGGCATTAGGTGTGCCACATATCGTTTCTGCAGGAACCAATAATACCAAACCCGCCATTCTTGGTGGTCCAAAAGCACATCCCGGTAGTTTTGCTTCCTGGCCGGTAGCAGACGCTATTGAAGAAAAAGGAATTGTAGATGTTCTGAAAAGTAAAAATTGGGGACGTCTGAATGGTGGCGTCACCGCCAAATTTGAAGCGGAGTACAGCAAGTTAATGGGATCAAAACATAGTCTTGGTGTTTCCAGTGGCACCAGCGCACTCTCGACTATTCTGGGTGCTTTAGATATTGGCCCCGGGGATGAAGTTATCATCCCGGTATATACATTCGTAGCTACCTATAATGTAGTAGTGCTTAATTATGCACTGCCGGTTTTTGTAGATACGGATATGGAAACATTTCAGATAGATGCAGCCAAAGCGAAAGCAGCCATTACACCACAAACGAAAGTAATTATGCCGGTACATATTGGTGGTTCACCGGCAGATTTAGATGCTTTTGTAGCGATGGGTAAACAACATAATATACCGGTAATCGAAGATGCTTGCCAGGCTCATTTGGCAGAATGGAAAGGTACCAAAGTGGGCAACCTTGGGTTGGCTGGCGCCTTTAGCTTCCAGTCTTCCAAAAATCTAAATTGTGCAGAAGGTGGTGCTATTACTACCAATGATGAAGGCTTTATTACCAACTGTTATACATTCCACAATCAGGGACAAGGAGGGCGTTCTACTTCGTTTTCTACAGGTAGTGGTACCCGTGGTACCAATCTTCGTTTGACGGAGTTTCAGGGAAGCCTGTTGCTTTCGCAAATGACCAGAGTGGTTGAGCAGAGTAATCGTCGTTGGGAAAATGCACAGTACCTTTCTCAGCTATTAAAAAACATACCGGGTATCACGCCGGCCAAATTATATCCTGGCACTACCAAGAGTGCATTCCACCTCTACATGTTTAGGTATGATAAAAATCATTTCGCCGGCTTGAGCCGTGATAAATTTTTGCAGGCTTTAAATGCTGAAGGCGTTCCTAACTCTGTGGGCTACGGTCAAATGAATAAAAGCAGCTACGTGACTGAATTGGCTTCTAACCGTCACTATCTTAAGATCTATGGAGAAAAAACAATGAAAGAATGGTTAGAAAAAAATCATTGTCCGCAAAATGACGCCCTTACATCTGAGCAATCTGTATGGCTGTTTCAGAACATGTTACTTGGAACCAAAAAAGACATGGAACAAATAGCAGAAGCGATGCGCAAAATTCAAAAACACGCCGCCGAAATCGCAAAAAAGTAATTTTAATATATCACCCGGGAATCTACATTGATTCCCGGGTGATTATAGTACCCATTACCACAAGGAAATACAAAAGCATGAAAAGACTTCTCTCAATCATTATCGCTCTGGCAATTGTCTCCCAAACCGTACAAGCACAAGCACTAAAAGCTGGAATCGCCAAAAAGGCTATTACCCCGGAAGATCCCGCATGGTTGAATGGCTATGCCTCCGGTGCGAGGTTCGGTCCTGCCACTGGCAAAGACCACGACTTATGGGCCAAGGCAATTGTGCTGGAAGATGCCGATAAAAAGAGAGTCATTATTGTCACCACCGATGTCCTGGGATTATCACACGAGATATCAGAAGATATCGCAAAGCAAGTGCAGGCGAAATATAATATTCCCCGCTCACAACTCATGCTGAACTCCTCCCATACCCATTCAGGACCGATGGTATGGCCTTCCGCCGGCATGTTTGACTACGATACAAAAAACATGATTGTTGTTGCCAAATACAGTCATAAACTCACAGCCGATATTTTGGAAATCATAGATCAGGCTATCGCCAACATACATCCTGCAAAAGTTAGTAGCGGCAACGGCACGGCAGGGTTTGCCAAAAACAGGCGCGATCCCAATCTCAAAACACGTCCCGTGGATTACGATGTACCCGTGCTGACGATCAGCAATATGCAGGATAAATTGGAAGCGGTGCTTTTCGGGTACGCTTGTCACAATACAACATTAGATGGCAATCACATGAACATCAATGGTGACTATGCCGGCTATGCGCAGATAGAGCTGGAGCACAAATATCCCGGAGCTACTGCTTTGTTTTTCCAGGGTTGTGGTGGCGACATCAATCCCGAACCCAGGGGATCGTTGGAGTTTGCGATTCAGCATGGAAAAACATTGTCTGCCTCTGTGCAAGAAGTAATCGGAAAAAAAATGAGCCCGGTCAATGGGTTAATAAAGTCCAGCTTTGTAGAAGTACCATTAGAGTTTCCCACACTTGATTTGCAACAATATCAAAAAGAAATTCTGAGCGAAGATCAGTTCCTGCAACGCAGGGCTAAATTAATGTTGAATGCATATAATAAAAGATGGGACGTTAGCAAATATCCTTATCCTGTGCAAGCTATTCGCTTTGGAAAAACTTTGTCCATTGTGGCACTGGCGGGTGAGACAGTAGTAGATTACTCCTTATGGACAAAAAAACAATTTGGGAAAAGCGGGCAGATTTTTGTGGCCGGGTATAGCAATGAAGTAATGTGTTACATTCCTACCAAACGGATTCTTGGAGAAGGTGGCTATGAACCCAACTCCAGCATGATTTATTATGTAATGCCCGGTCCCTTCAAAGACAATGTGGAAGAAAAAATTCAGCAGGGAATTAAAAAAGTAATGGCAGATGTTGGAGTCAAATAGAGTTGAAAAATGATCCTGATAAAGTATGTTCATTTGGAGATTCAAATCAATAAAGAACATACTGTATTGGCGGCGATTGGCATTATTGCTTCAGGTATATCCTATTCCAATGCCGTTTAGATAAGGTTTTTATTTAAACCACGGACAGGATCTGTTTCAAAACTTTCAATCATTCTTCTTGGATACTTTTTGCGGAAAAAGTATCCAAAAGCGGCCGGGGAATTATTACACCCAATTCCCCGGAACGTCCTGATGTAGCTTTTGTGATACTGTATACTCAACTAAAGACCTGATTAATTGATTAACGTGTCCGCTACTGATATCAGGAAACTATAGTTGAGTTTACAGTCATTCTACCGTCATATCAAGGCGTTCCCGAAATCGGCCGTAATCGTCTACGCCTGA
>CAZRYS010000034.1:45519-57832 GCA_964604365.1 uncultured Terrimonas sp. | reverse complement strand
ACGTTTTGAAATAAATCTCATCCCGTTTAAATAAAAACCTTAACTAACCGGCATTAAACCGGCTTAAAAGTTAAAGTCATACACTTTTAAACACCGCATGGTGAAGGGTTTTGCGCCCGGTTTGTTAAAAGTGAAAACTTCTCTTATCCCTTGGCATGGTTTTGTTACTTCTATTAAACAGAATTATTTTTTTAACTAGTAAAAGTAAAAGCTATGGAAAGCATGAAGCTGAAATTGAAAGGAACCTGGAACGAAGTAAAAGGTAAAGTAAAACAAAAGTATGCAGATCTGACAGATGATGATTTGTTATACGAAGAGGGAAAAGAGGATGAGTTGCTGGGGCGTCTGCAAAAGAAAACCGGCGAAGCAAAAGAAAAATTAAAAGAATGGATCGAGCGTCTTTAAGCTTGTATTAATTCATTTTAGACTACACAAAAATTACATTGTATGAAAAATTTTATCAGAATATTTTCGCTTCTTTTAGTCTCTGTTATTGTATTTGCATCCTGTAGCAAAAAGGATGACCCTGCTGACAATGATCTTTTTGTAGGAACTTATAATGGTTCGGTGGGTTATGTCAAAGAAGGGGAAAACAAATCATCAGAGTCTGGAAAAGTAACGGTTGTAAAAGTTGGCAACAACTACAATTTTATTTTTTCCGATGGTATACCCGATCTTACAGGTGTTCAGTTTAAAAAGGAAGGAGATAATACCGTGATATCTATAGATGAAGATGCAGCGAAGTTGATTAGAATTACTGCGAGTAAGCTTAACATTGCTTACGCCAAAGATGGAGCGGTATGGACAGCCAATTGCGACCGATAGCGATAAAAAAGTATAACACAAAAAATGGCAGGTTGTATAAGCCTGCTATTTCTTTTGCCCGGAATATCCCATTGACTGGAGATAATGCCAGGTATTGTACCTGAAACAAAAGTTTCTAATAGTAAGGACTAATCATCAAATATACCAGTACCCCTGTAATGGATACATATAACCATACCGGCCAGGTGATGCGGGCTATTTTTTTGTGCCGGGGCCATTCCGCAGTTAACCCTCTATAGGCGGTGAATAAAATAAATGGCAGAATAATGCCTGCCAGGGGAATATGTGTTATCAGAATAAAATAATAAAGACCTCTGCCGGTGGCAGCCGCCTTCTCAGCTTCTGTAACAATGCCATCTCCATCCACATCTCCGAACCTTGTTTCGCCGGCAAACAAGTGATGACAGATATATGATACCAGGAAAAGTACTGATAGCAAAATAGCCCCCATCATTATCTTTTTGTGTACCACAAAATTTCTCTTTTTTGCAGCAATTAACCCAGCTATCAACAACACCGATACAATGGAATTGATGATGGCATTAAAGAGTGCAAAAACATGGACATCAAAACCGAGGTTTGCATCCACTTTCACTTTGGACAGTATCACCACTGCTGCAAAAACAACAAAGGAAACAACCCCAATAAGTACCCATGCCAATTTATCGTTCTTCTTTATTTGTGCCTGAAGCATGTTTTCCGGTTTCTATTTTCTGAATAAATTTCTTTTCTTCTTTTTATCTTTTTCCAACATCAGCAGTACCACATCATCTGCCAACTGGTCCAGGTGTAGACTGTCCAATCCCTTATACCAGCCTCTTACCACTCTTTCTTTGTCTAGTATAAAAAAATGCTCTGTATGTATAAAGTTGGTATCTACCTGCGTATCGGCAATGTTCGCCTTAAACTCCTTTTTGGCTATATCGTAAATTTCATCCTTATCGCCTGTGAGTAGCCACCAGGTATCGCTATTGATGCCATATTTCTGTGCATATTTGTTGAGCCGCTCAGGCGTATCTCTTACAGGATCTACGCTAAAGGACAGGAAACGAACCACGGTATCGGTTTTATTAAACGCATCCTGGAGACGCTTCATGTTACGGGTAAGCGCAGGACAAATGCTGGGACAAGCTGTGAAGAAAAAGTCGGCTACGATAATCTTTCCATCCAGGTCGCTGAGAGAAACCTGCTGACCCAACTGATTGGTAAGGCTAAAGTTTCGCACCTGGTGCCAGATCGTATCCTGGCTGGTTTTTCCGTAGTCCGTGCGGGTAACAACAGAATCGTAAAAGTATCGCCTGGGCATCTCAACCGCCCGGGTGCCAAAATAATCCACTAAAAAATAACAGGCTAATGGTAGTAGGGCTGCCAATCCTATCGCCAGAAGAGACTTTTTACTCATGCGCGCAAAGATAACTCATCTATTGCTTCAGAATCCTTTTACTCTCGTTGATTGTTACTCCTCTTATGTTAAGAATATAACTCCCTTTGGGTACCGTATACATATCCAATATATGCTGCATGTATGGAGCTGTCTTTTTAAGCTGGTAGCTGCGTATCGTTTTCCCTGTTAAGTCGTATAACGTGCAGCTTAGCTCCCCCAACTCTTCGTGGTATATAATCAGGGTGGCGTTGTTGAACACCGGATTAGGCATGATGTTAAACTCGGTTTTGGGCTGAACCGGGAACTGAACGCCCGACACCTGGGTGAATACCTGGTTTTTATCCTGGTCCGTCCAGCTTACTCTGTAAAAGCCGCTATCTGCAGGGGGAAAATGATCCGTAAAAAAGTAACTGCTGTCATTTGTTTTTCGCGAAAGCTTAAGTGTAGAGAGCACTTCAAAAGACTGCGCATTTTTTGATCGTTCAATGACGAAATCAATACTGTCGTGCAAAATACCTGTCATCCAATTGAGTTGTACCGCCGAGTTGATCAGTTTCACCTGCAGCGGTAATACGACCGTATCCCGGACGGGAGCAGCAAAACTGCATAATGCCCAAAGGCATAGTGGCAAAAAGACGGTACAAACACGCTTCATACGAAAAACCTACACTAATTGAGTGATCAAAAACGGAAGGAAAGATATAGAACGCTAAAATAATGCCTAAGGTGTTAGATGGTTCTTAAATATTTATTAAAACCTATTAAAGGAATCACAAATTTTCAGGTACGATAGGCTGTTAGTTCGTTGTTTAGATCTAGCAAAACAATAAACTAGGCTATTGTCAGTTGGGCAATTACAAGGGTTCTGTAGCAGTCTCCTCTTTCTCTTTTTCTTCTTCCGTTTCAGCAGTGTCTCCGTTGTCTTCTTTTTCCTGCAGGAGCTTACCAGACCTGTCTCGTTTTAATTTGATTTCCGGATCGTCACTGGTACCGGAAACCATAAACGGGATACCGAATATACCCAGGGGTGGCAATCCAAGTCTTCCTTTCAGATTGAGTTCTCCATCAAGACTTACCTGTCCTTCAAAGCGGGGACGAAGCCCTGCTATACGCATCCGCACCCTGTCAATATTAAGTATATTGTTTTCTACTGCCGATTTTATCTCTATGCCGGCAACCTCTGCATCCTGCAACTGCTCGTACTCCGTACTTTTACTCACGGCATTCATCAGTTTAAAGCCTTTGAGTTGTACTTTTTTTAGAGATAATACGCCCCCGCCTTTTAAGGAAGGCAATACCACTTCCATATGTTCATTCAATCTGCCCGCCAGGCTATAATCCAACCCAATAATACCTTCTATCCCTTTTGCAGAAGAAGCCATTTCTCTGAAAAGCGGTATTTCATCGTAGGCTTTGGCGATGGAAAACGAGGTGGCTTTTGCTGTAAATTGGAATTGCCCGTTGCGGGGAGTGTATCCTTTGTAACCGGCGTCAAACACAAATGGCGCATCCACCAGCGAAAAGCCGGTTTTCACAATCTTTACAGCGCCCGTATCCACCCATAGCTGACCTTTAAAATTTTTTAACAGCACTGTTTCGTATACAACACTGTCGGCTACCGCATTTAATTTTACGGAAAGGTTGCCCGGCACCATAATCACGCCTGATCCGGATACAACGGTACTATCCTCCGATGCTGGCTGATCAGCAAAGGCAGTAAATTCTTTGAGATCAACTTTGGGAGAACGGAGGGTAAAGTTGCCCCGCAATACTTCGCTGTTACCGGTGAGGTAGTTAATTACATTATCCAACTGGCCATTCATCGATAATACAGTTGCGCCGTAACTGGCTTCAAAAGCATCAAACATCATTTTATCCTGGCGAAAGCTAAATTGTCCGGTATTAATAAAAAATGGCTTGGGGAAATCGTCGGCATTAAACACAATATCTTTTACAGCGAGTGTTCCCTGGTTTTGCAACAGGTGATACCTGCCAGCGCTGGCATCGCCCAACTTTCCTTTCAATGAAAGCCGGGCAGTAATTTCTCCATCCAGATCATATTTGTTAATAGCAAATACCCGGTAGATTTTTCCCAAATCAATAATGCCGTCTGCTCCAATATCATATTGCAAATCTTGCGGATTCTGAAACAGTGCATGGGCGGTGAAAGGATGGTCCTCAAATTCAAAATGGATCGGTCTGATCGAAATATTGGTTTCGGCTAAGGTCCCTGTACTATTTACAATTTCGGAACTTAATTGAATTTTTTTGATGGCATTGGGATAATAGGGTGTTTGGATCTGCCCGTTTTCCACCTGGAGTTTCACACTGGATGTCGGAAATTTATTCTTTTCTGTATTGTATTTACCCTTCACTTCCGCTACCAGGCTAAGCGCTCCTGAAATATTAATGTTATCCATAGGTATTACCTCCTTCAACTCTGCCAGGTTGATATGCGTAGAAAAGGAGGCATTGATATCCGGTTCTTCAGGTGAGGTAATGCTCAGGTTTCCCTTAATATTGCTGTTTAGTGCTGTAGCATGCAAATCCTGAACAGTAAGTTGGGCATGTCGGTAAATACTATCCGGGCAATGGCTGTTTACGGAAAAATTAATAGCGGTTATAGGTTGAGGCAGTTGGCTATATTTGAAATAACCATCCTTTAAGGCAGCCTTCAGGTTAAACACCGGAATACTGGAGATAAGGAGGTCTTTTTTCCATTTCCGGGGATTTTGTATCTGTTTGAAATGTCCCTCTGTAGTTAGTTCAACTTTCAGTCCGCCTTTTAGATCAAATGCTTCAATGCCCAGTGCTTTGTCCCAGTTTTCCAGATCGAGGTCGGTTTGAATTGACGACTTTATATAGGGTTGTGCCAATCCAATGGTATGCGAACGTCCATTGAAAAAACCTTTGCCCATGATAAAATATAATGAATCAATTTTTACCTCCATGCTGTCGGTATTCAAAGAAGGCAGTTTTGCATGAGCAATCAGGTACAGATCTTTTACCGGCACCGGAGCTCCCGTATGCGCAATATACCCGTTCTTAATGCTGGAAGAGATTTCAAGTGTGGGCATACTGGCTGTTTCCACTATATAATCTCCCTTTAATATCGCCCGAAAGGCCGTTTCGCCCCTCACCTTTGTATTGGCGAGCCATCCATCCATATCGGGAGGTATTGCGCTAATAATCTGATCGAGGGTTGCCTTAGGCGACTCCAAAAGAAAGTACATATTGTACCCGTTTTTGAGAAAATCGAAACGCCCGTTGAACTGAATGGGCAACTGATTGACCCGAAGCCGGTTTTTCTCAAATATTAGCGACAAGGAATTTGTATTGACCCTGGTGGTCAATCGGGCCCGTATGGGCTTTTTATTTACATAGGCTTCTCCATCATATATAAAACTGAAAGAATCGGCGGATAACCTGGTACTGAGGTCAAAAATGGCTGCATTTAAATCACCACTGCCCTTAAAATTGAAGTTGGTAGCTTCAATAGCGATGGGGATAGACTGATCTTCGTAGTGAACATTCATATTTTCCAATACGATGCTCTTTAAGCGCAAGCCGGTTCCGCCTTTTGTTATTGTACTGTCTTCGGTGGCAGGTGCCTGATAAATATTATAGTTCGCCTGACCCTTTTTATTCACTTTTACTACCACATCCCCCTCGGACAGGAATATTTTGTCGATTTTTATGGAGCTGGAAAAGATGGTAGTCAGGTCAATGCCCAATGCAATCTCCCGGGCATGCACAAGTGTATCTTTCTCAAAAGGAGTGGAGCCTGTAAGTGATACATCCTGCAGCGTGAGGGTAAGGGATGGAAAGTGATTGTAAAAGGAGAGCCTGGCTTTCGAAAACTCCAGCTTACTGGTAATAGACTGGTTGACCCAACCCTTTATTTTCTCAGCGATGGTATCGGGAAAAATGTAGGGTAATACAAAAAGTAAGGCCAACAAGCTACCAATCGCAATGCCTGAAATTTTCAGTATCTTTTTTAGTACCCTTCGGGTGGTCGTTTTCATGATATTTGATGTTGCAACAAAGCTAGGATTTGCATTCCGGATTCTGAAAAGTCCTGCTAAGGACAGTATGTAACTACAAAACGCAAATTGCAATTCTTAAATTATATTGCAGTATCATCTTTATTAATATGCGTATTATTTCATATAACCTCAATGGTATTCGCGCCGCCATCAACAAAGGTTTTTTAGACTGGCTGAAAACAGATCCTGCTGACATTATTTGTGTACAGGAAACAAAAGCTCAAAAAGAAAATGTAGACCATAAGCTTTTTAACGACCTGGGGTATATGGATTACTGGTATAGTGCACAAAAAAAAGGGTATAGTGGCGTGGCTATTTTTACTAAAATAAAACCGGACAACGTAATATACGGTACTGGTCATGCGGTGAGCGACAGTGAAGGCCGGGTAATACAGGCCGATTTCGGCGATATGCGACTCATCAATGCTTACTTCCCATCTGGCACCAGCGGCGATGAAAGGCAGACATTTAAATACGAGTGGCTGGATGAGTTTTATACCTACGTGCAGCAATTACGCAAAAAGCATCCCCAACTGATCCTCTGTGGCGATTATAATATTGCCCATAAAGAAATAGACATCCATGATCCGAAAGGCAATAAAAAATCTTCGGGGTTTCTACCCGAAGAAAGAGCCTGGATGGACAAATTTCTGGCGGCAGGCTGGATAGATACATTCCGGGAGTTCCATACCGAGCCGCACCGCTACAGTTGGTGGAGCCAGCGGTTTCCCAGCGTACGGCTCAATAACAAAGGCTGGCGTATTGATTATTTTACTGTTACCGAACCCCTGAAGAGTAGATTGCTGGACGCCGAAATTTACCCGGATGTGAAACATAGTGATCACTGTCCGATATACCTGGAAATAAAAGGGAAATAGAATTTTCCTAACTTCATAGAGCTCAGAAACTGATTATGCAATAATTCAGGGAAATGGGCAGAAGATTTGTGAATGCTAAAATAGAATTGCATGAAATTGAGATTACTGATAGTAGGTCTTCTTGTGATAGGATGTTTTCAAATAAATGCTCAAACCGTACTCAAAGGAAAGGTCGTAGATGATATGTACGACAGGGTTGTAATGGGTGCCAGCATTATTAATAAAAACCAAAGCAAAAACGCCCGCTCTGATGCGGGGGGCAACTATATCATTCCAGCGAATGAAGGGGATATTATTTTGTTTTCATCAATTGGCTTTCTGCCGGACAGTATCACCGTTACGCACGACATGCTGCGCGGAACCTATGATATTGCGCTGGTGAGAAAAGTGGTGTTGCTGGAGGAAGTGAATGTAGGCGAACTGAATGCTTACCAGGTGGACTCCATCAGCCGCAGAGAAGAGTTTGAGCACATACTCACCCGTACCAATACAAAGCTGGTGGGCGGAAAAGGCAATGCGCCAACAGATGGCGTGGGGGTCACCTTTAGCCCTCTTAGCCATTATTCAAAAGAAGAAAAGAATCTCCGGCGATTTAAAAAGAACTACGAAAGACAGGAAAAAGAATATTATATTGATTTCAAATTTCCTTACAATCATATTTCAAAGATAACAGGTCTTACAGGCGACTCTCTCAGAACCTTTATGTGGCAATATCGTCCGGAATATGATTTTTGCAGAAAAAACAGTCATGCTGAAATGCTGGTATACATCAACGATAGTTACCGGGATTTTATGGATAAACCGGGTATCACTGCAGAACGCGAAAAAAATAAAAAACGTGAAAAAAAGAAATAATACTGACCTCGGGTTCTCTGCAATATTGATAGCGTTTTTTTTGAGCTTAATGTGTATGACTATGTCCTGCAATTCCAATAAACAAACCAGCGAATTTGCCAAAGGCAGTTATGGCTTCGATCTTGCTTTCCTGGAACAACATTTAAACCATGTAACAGAACTCTCCAATGCCGATGGCGCAAAAGTGTTGGTGACAGGCGATTACCAGGGCAGGGTAATGACCAGTACTGCTGCGGGAGACAGCGGCAACAGCTTTGGGTGGATCAATTATAAACTGATCGGGCAGGCTCAAATGCAGCCGCAATTCAATCCTGTGGGCGGCGAAGAACGTTTTTGGATTGGACCCGAGGGTGGGCAGTATTCTTTTTATTTTAAAAAAGGAGATGCTTTTGATTTCAAGAACTGGCAGGTACCCGCCTTCATTGATACCCTTCCTTATGCCGTTGTATCGGCTGAAAAAGATAAAATAGTTTTTTCCCATACCGCGTCCATTGAAAACTATTCCGGCACCAGGTTTGATATCGAGGTGAACAGAACCATTCGCTTACTAAATGCTGTAACGCTGGCGGAAAAAGCAGGAGAAATTCCCGGGGATGTAAAATGGGTAGCTTACGAAACAGAAAATGTGGTAAAAAATACCGGCAGCAATGAGTGGACAAAAGAAAACGGGTTGTTGTCTGTTTGGTTACTCGGCATGTTTACGCCCACCGAAGAAACCGTGGCGATCATACCGTTTAAAAATGCACCCGATATAAAAGAACATATTACTGACAACTACTTCGGCGAAATTCCAAAGGACAGGTTGATCATGAAGGACAGTGTTTTGTTGCTGAAATGTGATGGCAAATACAGAAGTAAACTTGGACTATCTCCTTCTATTGCCCAACCGGTGGCCGGTAGCTTCGATTTTAAGAAAAATATCCTCACCTGCATCCTGTTTTCGGTTGATACTGCTGCCAGTTATGTGAACGCTAAATGGGAACTGCAGGAGCAGCCTTACCGGGGCGATGTGGTAAATGCGTATAACGATGGTCCGCTGGAAGACGGCGGGCAAATGGGACCTTTTTACGAACTGGAGTCTTCTTCACCCGGCAAACCACTGAAGGCTGGTGAAAGCCTGGTATACAAACAGATAACCTGTCATTTTGAAGGAGAGTATACGTCATTAAACAAACTGGCAGAAAAACTACTGGGTATTAGTTTGGATAAGGCCAAATTGCCCTGATCATTTAAAGCATACAGCATAGTATCTCACATTTGTAATTGTCTCCATCAGACAAGTAAAACGGCTTTTTTGCACACCCATGCGTGAATCGTATTGTAGACGAATGCATTGTTAATATGAAATGGGGCTAAAGAGACGCATACCCAACAGTACGATAACCTGAGTGAATTCCATGTGGCAGGTATAAAAAAATAAATATAAACACATAAAACATTATGAAACTTTACAGAACGATCAAAGGAAATGTACTGGAACACAACGATGGCTGGTTTCTTAATACCGGCGACTTTGATGCCCTCATCAACAGGGATAATCTTTTCGCACACCTTGCTGTACGCCAGGACTTTTCATCAATTACAAAAGAAGAAGCCGAAGCCCTGACAGGCAATCCGCTACCACCCTTACAGAACCAGGAAGTGTGGGCCTCCGGCGTTACCTATATGCGCAGCCGCGATGCACGCATGGAAGAGTCGAAGGAATCGGGTGGGGCTACCTTTTACGATAAAGTATATGTTGCCGAAAGACCTGAGCTGTTTTTTAAATCTGTCGCCCATAGAGTGGTGCCGCACAATAAAGACGTGTATATCCGCAAAGACTCCACCTGGAACGTGCCGGAACCGGAACTGACCTTATTCATCAACAGCAACGGTAGTATTCAGGGATATACCATTGGTAACGATATGAGTTCCCGCAGCATTGAAGGCGAGAATCCGTTATACCTGCCACAGGCGAAAACGTATGAAAAAAGCGCTGCGGTCGGTCCGTGTTTGCTGGTGCTTGAAAAACCGATTAATCCGGATACGAACATTGCTATGACGATAGAGCGCAACGGTGCCACCGTTTTCGAGGGGGTCATTAAACTGAGTATGATGAAAAGAACACTGCCGGAATTGGCCTCTTTTCTGTACCGGGAAATGGACTTCCCTTATGGCAGCTTTTTGATGACGGGAACCTGTCTGGTACCAGATAACGACTTTACATTGCAGGAAAATGACTGGGTGCATATTACCATCAATGAAATTGGAACGCTCAGCAACCGGGTATTGTTCAAGCCCGCGAAATAAGTGAATGTATAATATATCTGTTGGCAACCAGCTTTGTCAGCAGGTATATTCTCCCTGATACCATATTTCAGTGTCCTTTATACAACCCGCCTATATCGCCATCAGGGTGTTGTTTACGATAGCAAAAACAACCTGCCCCTGTTGTTTTTTTATAGGGATAAAACCCGTGAAGAGACTGAATGCCGGCAGTGTACAACATTGCTGTGTAAAGTGAAAACAGGGAAAACTGAGTTGTTGTTTTGCCATACCCTTTATCGACACACCCGGATGAATATGTCCTGAAAATACATAGCTATCGCCGGATGCTTCCCCGGGAATATAATCATGCTGAAAGCTAAAACTTCCTATATCCAAACGGTCCTTGTAGATGGTGATGTCATTATCCTGGTACCAACTATCCCGCAAAATATCATGATTGCCTTTTACCAATAGTAGTTTTAGCCAAGCCACATCTTTTCTCCATCGGCTAAACAAATGCAACTCCTTATTGGCTTCGCTGTGAAACATATCTCCCACTACAATCATTTTTTCAGGTTTGAAAAACTGTATGAGTTGCAGCAGCCTTTGCATGTCTTCTTTGAAAATGGTTTGGGGGATACCGATGCCCGATTTTCTGAAATGCCCGGACTTCCCCAGGTGCAGGTCTGCTACTATCAATGCCTTTTCCTGTTCCCAAAAAATTGTTCTTTGAGCGGAGAGCCATAGGGTTTGGTCACCGATTGTATGTTTTACCGGTGGCTGCACTATCCAAAAAGTTCTTCTGCTTTTGCTATAGATTCGGGTTTGCCCACATCAATCAGTTTGGTGCCGCTGTGATCATATCCCATAATCGGGTAAGCGGAGGCCAATCGCAGGTATACATCCACGATGGAAAACTTGCCGCTTTCCGTCAGTAACGAAAAAAGCTGCGGGTTGATGAGGTGTATACCGCTAAAGGCTTTGGGAGTATATGTTGCTGCTTTCACGGCAATTCTCTCCTCCCCGGTTTTGCTATTCTGCCAGCCAGACAACCGGGCTTTATCGTCAAACAGAAAGGCCCGCGAACTGGAGCGATTGGTGACGGCAAGCGTAGCCAGCGGGTTGTGTTTTTGATGGAACGAAAGCATGGCTTTGATATCCAGGTCTGTGAGGATATCGGCATTCATTACCAGGAAAGGGTTAGCCTGTTGTAAAAACCAGGCTGCTTTTTGCAGCCCACCGCCGGTTTCCAGTGGCTCTTCCTCTTCATGCGACACCTCGATCTGTATGCCAAACTGGTCATTTTTTTTGAGGAAATTGATTACCTGGTCTGCAAAATGATGCACGTTGATAATAAGTTCGGTAATACCCAATTGTTTCAGGTACTCAATATTCCTTTGGAGTAGGGGCTTGCCATTTACTACCGCCAACGCCTTGGGATGATGATCCGTCCAGGGTTTCAGGCGGGTGCCCAAACCTGCCGCAAAAATCATGGCTCTTGTAATTTTCTCACTCATGGTTGCTTCCATCTGTTAAAGCGGCAATTTAACCCAAACTATGCGATAGAATTTTAATTATTTGCCAAAACCCATGTTCATTAAGTGATAACACTATTTTATAGCGTAACCATTTAGGCTCTTATAAAACAACGGTCGTTCAGGGTCTGAAGACTGCTTGTAAATTTTGTGTCTTGTTGCCTGTTTTCTTGTTCCTCCTGCTTGTGTAAAACGAAGCCCAAAAGCAGACCAAAAACTTGTCTGGTCCCCCGGCGTTAGCCCATATACGGTTTGGCGACCGCTTCGATCAGCTACATGGCTTTGGGTTCTGCTATCGTAATTACCTTGTACATTGACGGATGTCAAAAATACTGACAAGTAAATCCAAAAAACCTAATGCATAAGCGGTCCAATGCCTTTTAGTTAAGCATAAATAGCTTCATACCTAACAATCATTTCAGGGTACTATGGCCGAAATTGCAGTAGTACTAAACGGGCAATCCAGATGACCAACAGGGATTATAAAAGCCCACCGGTTGGTGTCTTCACCGACCGGAAAAGTGAAGGCATAAATAGCTTCAT
>CAZRYS010000034.1:0-45419 GCA_964604365.1 uncultured Terrimonas sp. | reverse complement strand
ATTTCAGGGTACTATAGCCGAAATTGCAGTAGTACTAAACGGGCAATCCTGATGACCAACAGGGATTATAAATGCCTACCGGTTGGTGTCTTCACCGACCGGAAAAGTGAAAGTTATCAGCGCCAGATTTTGAAGTAGACGAAAATGGACAGTTGTGATGATTTTTCAACTGCAAAGCAGTTGTGTAAACAATTCGCTTGCACGCTGATTACCAGGCATAAAAAATCCCCGGCAAAGCCAGGGATTGAATATGATCAACGAAGTAATTACTTCTTTGCGTATTTTTTGTTGAACTTGTCGATACGACCTGCTGTATCTACCAGCATTTTCTGACCCGTATAAAAAGGGTGAGAAGTGCTTGAAATTTCAAGCTTAATCAGGGGATATTCGTTGCCGTCTTCCCACTGAATTGTTTCTTTAGAAGCAGCGGTAGAGCGGCTTAAAAAGGTAGTTCCGTTACTCATATCCTTGAACACTACAAAACGGTAACCTTTTGGATGGATATCTTTTTTCATGATAATCAATGTTTTATGCGCACGGATTTTGCCGTACCTGTTTTTAAAGAGATGCAAAGTTAGCATATCAGGGCGAACGGCAAAATTATATTTGCCTTTGTTTCCTTTTGGCCCGCAGGTTCAGTACTTCCACAAAAACGGAGAAGGCCATCGCAAAGTATATATATCCCTTGGGAATATGCTGATCTAACCCTTCAGCAATCAGCGAAAATCCGATCAGCAACAGGAAGGACAATGCCAGCATTTTCACCGTTGGATGGTTATTCACAAAATTGCTAATGCTTTCGGCCGATATCAGCATGATAAATACAGCAATTATTACGGCTGCAATCATTATTTCTATATGATCCGCCATACCTACTGCTGTAATGACGGAATCCAGCGAGAATACAATATCCAATATGATAATCTCGATGATCACCCGACTGAAAGAGATAACCCTGGGTGTTTTTATATCGTCTTCATGCTCTCCTTCAATTTTGGCATGGATCTCCGAAGTACTTTTGTAGATCAGAAACATCCCGCCTATCAACAAAATCAGGTCCCGCCCGGAAATTGCAAATTTTTCAAAAGTGCTGCCTTCGGTTATGCCAAACCAGGCCGCCGCATTAAATAGTGGCGCTGTCAGGGTCATTACCCAACTGATAGACAGCAGCAACAGCACCCGGGTGATCATGGCCAGCGCCAGTCCCAGGCGTCTCGCCTTTTTCTGTTTTTCTTTCGGCAGTTTGCCGGAAATAATGGAAATAAAAACGATATTATCAATACCCAATACTATTTCCAGTACGGTAAGAGTGAGTAGTGAAATCCATGCTTCTGGTGTAGACAACCATTCCATAAATGAGGAATATAATTAGTTAAATATAGATTGCGCGGGGCAAAAAACCATCAACCAGCTAATAAATTTCACACTTCTGCTGAGATATCTGCTCCTGTTTTCAATTTAGACAGGAATAAGTCCATGCCTTTCCTTTTTGACGCGTCAAAATGATAGCTGATATTATTCCGGTAATAAGTGCTGAGGTCGAAAAGCGCGTAAGGATTTTCGGCTACCACCGTATCCACCTGTGCTAATCCTTTCTCCAACGCCTGGTTAAATGCCTGTACAAAACTATCCGGTAGTTGCTTATGGGCTACCCAGGCGGCAAATACAAAACCAGTGCCGGTATGCGCTTTCCAGGCTTCTCCCAGGTCGTATATATAAGTGGAGTGCTGCCGCTGTTCAAAAGCCCGGTCGCCGATCACTACGCCTGCGGTGGATCCTTTTAGCTGGTGCCTGAAATCTTCGCCTTTTGCATCTTTCAAAACCGGTTTTACTTTCCAGTAATCCTGCAATAATAGCTGCACCAATGCTACCGAAGTACGGGATTGATAATCCAGGTATACCGTGGTGATTTCCTCCACGGGTACTTCGCTGAACAAACACACGGAAGCTACCGGTCCGTCGCAGCCGATGCAATAGTTGGAAACAATATGGTATTCCTGCATTTCAGGCAGTATGGCCACCGGCACAATGCCGAGGTCTACCTGCTTTGTCAATAACAAACGGGCCAGTTCCGCCGGGTAGGTTTCTACCAGTTCCATCTCGGTAGCCACCGCGGAATCCCTTAACCCGTATAAAAAAGGAAGTACATTCAGGTAATTAATAATGCCCACTCGTATGCTGCTGCTCATGGTATAGTTGCCTTTTACTCTGCTACCCGATGCCGGAAACAATAGTTTTTCTTGTAGATTTGCCCGCAAAAGTAGGATAATCCTGCTGATAATTTTATTAAACAATATTTATGGATTTGTCGGCGCTTACAGCTATCTCCCCTATTGACGGACGTTACAGAAACCAATTGCAGCAACTGGATGTTTATTTTTCAGAATATGCCCTGATCCGTTACCGCATACTGGTAGAAGTGGAATACTTTATCGCCCTCGGCAAAAAGAAGTTCTTCGCCCTTACCGCCAAAGACATGAATAACCTGAGAAAAATATATGAAACTTTTTCTCCCGAACAGGCGCTGGACATAAAAACCATCGAAAAAACCACCAACCACGATGTGAAGGCGGTGGAATATTATATAAAAGCCGAACTGGAAAAACTGACACTGGGTCACCTGAAAGAATGGGTCCATTTTGGACTCACTTCCCAGGATGTAAACAATACCTCGGTGCCATTGTTGTGGAAGGAAGCGCTGGAGAATGAATTCTATCCGGCTATTGCTACCTTGACCCTGCAACTGAAAAAAATGGCCCGTTCCTGGAAGGATATTCCCCTGCTGGCAAGAACCCACGGGCAACCGGCATCGCCTACCCGCCTGGGAAAAGAAATTGCGGTATTTGCGGAAAGACTGGAAGCACAATTGGAATTGTTGCAGTCGGTTCCCTACTCCTGCAAGTTTGGTGGCGCCACCGGCAATTTCAATGCTCACCATGTAGCTTACCCGAAAACCAACTGGATTAAGTTTGGCAACGATTTTTGTAATAACGCATTGGGTCTGCAACGACAACAGTTTACTACACAGATCGAACATTACGATAACCTGGCAGCGCATTTCGACGGTATCAAACGCATCAATAATATCCTTATCGATTTCTGCCGCGACATTTGGACTTATATTTCAATGGAATATTTCCGGCAAAAAGTAAAAAAAGGCGAAGTGGGCTCTTCCGCCATGCCCCACAAAGTAAATCCCATCGACTTTGAAAACGCCGAAGGCAACCTGGGTATCGCCAATGCCTTGCTGGAGCATTTAGCCGGTAAATTGCCTGTCTCACGATTACAAAGAGACCTTACAGATTCTACCGTGTTGAGAAATATAGGTGTTCCGTTTGCGCATAGCATATTGGCCTTAAAGTCTATCGACAAAGGCATAGGCAAACTGATACTGAACGAGCAAAAAATTAAAGCAGACCTGGATGCGAACTGGGCGGTAGTAGCAGAAGCAATACAAACAATCCTGAGACGGGAAAATTACCCCAACCCCTACGAGGCGCTGAAAGAACTCACCCG
Organism: uncultured Terrimonas sp.; assembly: GCA_964604365.1. Taxonomy (GTDB): domain Bacteria; phylum Bacteroidota; class Bacteroidia; order Chitinophagales; family Chitinophagaceae; genus Agriterribacter. The sequence goes on along the minus strand of CAZRYS010000034.1, from coordinate 41,903 downwards.
CGGTGCGGAAGGCATTACACCGGCTACCATCCACCAGTTTATCAGCGGGTTGAAAATATCTGCCCAATTGAAGAAAGAACTAAAAGCGATTACACCGTTTAGTTATACCGGGGTGAATCCGAAATTTTAGATTGGAGATTGTGTATAAAATGTTGTGTCGGCGGTTGAAAGAAATCGCCTAAAAATGAACGACCCAACGTTTTCTCCGCAGGGATGTTTTAATCGATAACTTTATATATAACCCCTAGACCAGTTTAGTGATACATAGGATACCTTGTTAGCGGCTGGCGTGTCTGTCCTTGATGATTTTTAGGTCTTGTTTTTTGTCGGTTTGCCATAAGTGAATTTCATAAAAGTCTTCTCCGTCAAGTCCGTCCTCACTTAGTTTGTCAAGATTGCCGTAATAAATTCTTGCTCTATAAATTCCATTTTTGAGTACAATTCTTTTTGCGTCTGGAAAATAGTCCGTGCAACCTGCGATTGCTATTTTTCCTGAACTAATTTCTATATCGCACTCATTTATTTGTCCAATTGCATTTTCGTTGTCGATCAAAAATGGCGGCTCAATGTCAAAAGTCTTAATTGTTACGGGAACGTCCATATTCCTAACGGTTCCAACTCCAATTGTTCCGTCTGTCGTTGCTAAAAGAAGGTCAACCGCTTTCGTTGTCCAACTGTCACTTAAATTCCCGTCTACTTTTTCGTCTTGAATGTAAAATTGAAAGTAGTCGGCAAAAAGTTCTAATTTAATTTCATTTGTCGCTGTCATATAATGATATCGTCATTGGGGTCGTTGTCGCTAGCCTCTAATGGTTTGGGGCTTGGCGAAGTTGAGGAAATCGAAGCACAAATGTTCGTTTTTCACAAAAGTTCAATCGAAGAACTACTGTTGAACCTTGCGCAAATGTCCAATCGAAGCACTTCAGCCCCGCTTTTGGCAATACCGCTATTGTGTGCAGCCAAATTTTGTCAAACGAAATTTGGCTATGTTTTTTGTCGGCACTTATTGTTAGAAAAAGTCTTTGTATTTATTAACGTACTCAATATTTAAAGTATTTAAATCGTCTTCATATTCATAAAACTTCTGGTCAAGGTCGTTCCAAACTTCGTCTGCAACTTCTTCAATTCGTTCAACTATTTCTGTTCGTTCACCTCTGTCCTTTGGAACAGTTTTATTAGGAAATTGGTCAATTGCTTTTTGTAAAATGTCTGCTGTCTTGTCTGCCCCAATTGCGTTGAGTGATAGAATTGTCTCGTGTGCATTGTCGCCACTTGAATTGATGAAATATTGATTAAACCCACCATTATTTATTTCTCTTTCCAGATTTTGGTTCAGATAAAATAATTTTTGATGGTCTGTCAACTTGCTAAAGTCATCGCCATAGTCACAGAGTTCGCCAATAAAATTGTCAAGTTCAATAATGCTTCCATTTATGTCGTCTGATTTTAATAACTCGTCTAAATTTGAGATTTTTGTCATAACGATTTTAAGTTTAGGAATGTTTCAGATTGGTTGCACACAACGGTTTGGGGCTTTGCGTTCGGGCGGGAATAGCGGACCGTCAGCTGAACACGAAATGAAGATAAATAAAAATTTGAAGTTCGGGATATGATTTCCAGCCGCACTATTGCAAAACCGAATGTTGGCTGCTGTTTAGTCGTTATGAATCTCAAAACCGCCGACAATTAAGTCAAAGATTTCTTTAGATTTTGAAGATTTGAAAAAGGAATCCAAAAAATGTGTATCAATGATTATAGGATTCTGCCCACATTTCTTTTTACGCTCGAATATTACTTCGGATTCAATTTTGTCGTTACTGTCAACTCCTGAACAAATTGTCTCGGCTCTTTCAATCAATTTATCATTCTCGTTTCTAAATTTACGGATTCCATTAAGTGGAAGAACACAATTATTAAACCCCCGTCCATACAAACTGAGATTCTCAAAAATGATGTCACTCAAATCGCAGTTATTAAATGTAACTGTTGTTTTTGAGAAAAGTCCTCCCTTATTGTCCTGAATAATTGCATTTATAATTTTTCCTGAAAACTTGCAATTATAAAACCCGGCTCTTGAAAAAAGTAATACTCCTGTGAACTTGCAGTCTACAAAACTACAATTGATATATTTTGTCCTATGTCCTAAACTGGAATACATTCCCCAGAACTTGCAATTTTTAAATTCACAGTTTGTATAGGTGGAATTGTCGCCTAGTTTAAAGTTTTTAAAGTGAATATTATCAAATTTTGAATCACTTATTTTCGAATTTGAAACTTGGAGCTCATCAAATAATATATTGGAGTAATGTTGGTTACTTATCCTTCCTTTAATTTTCTCTTGTTTTCTTTCAAGTCTCATATGTCTGAAAAATGCTGTAAAAAATAGCACACAATGGTTAGGGTATTCCCGAATGTGAAGGAATAGAAGCACAAAAGTTCAATGGAGCTACAAATGCTCAATCACATCCGTCAGTTTAATAAAGGATTGTCAGCCCCGCTTTTGGCAAACCCTTGTTAGCGGTTCGTTGTTTTTGTCACTCAATTTGCTTTAATATTTTTTCAGCAATCTGTTCGCAATGAATTTTATTCCCAATCATTCCCATATTTATGGTTTCCATTTCATAAAGATGCTTTGCAATTTTTACTTTGTCTGCACCTTGAATTGTCAAACTAAAAATGTGTGGCGTGTAACCTTGATATTCGTCTCTTACTTCTTCAATGTCATTTAGTCCAATTGGATCCCAATCTTTCCATAGAATTTCATCAATTGCTTTGTATAATATTTTTTGCTTCTCAGTCATTTTCTTGTCGCTATTCCATCTTTTTTAGTTGATTTTTTTTGCCTTCCCAAATTCGTCTAATTAGTGGTGCAATTTTCCAGCAATCTTCAAGATTTTCGTTGTCAAAGCAAGCCCAATAATAAATTGTGAATTCGTGAAGTTTAAAGTCAGTCTCTAAAATTGGTTTAATTGTTTCACAATACTTTTTTAAAAGTTCTTCTGTGTTTTGTTCCTCTGTCGCCTGAATAATAATCTCCATTAGAACAAATTTCTTGTCATCATCCATTGTCGAGCTGTAATGGGATATGTATTTGTCGATGTCGTTTGGATTTGCAATTTCGTAAGACCAATCTTGCATAGTCAAGTCGTTAGGCAGATTTAGTTCTTCTGCTAACTCGTCAATTGCTTTTCTTGTTCCACATCTAAAAGCCGGTTCCATTTATTTTTTTATTGTCAGTTGGTGTCGTTTTACAATGACCGCTAACGGTTCGGGGCTTTGCGTTCGGGCGGTTTTCGGAGCACAAAGTTTCAATTTATTACTAAAGTTCAATAGAAGCACAAAACTCCAAGTTTGCACTTCAGCCCGCCTGACGCAAAACCCGTGTTGGTGGCTGTGCTTCTCATCTCTTTAGCCATTTGTCAATCAAATACAGTCCCAGGATTCCTGTCAGTATTACTCCAATCTTTATATAAATACTACCATTGAAAAATGTCGTTGTCATTAAAAGTAAAAGCGAAATGACGATTGTTAATGATACAACATATTGTAAAGAAAGAATTGTAATGCCAACAAAACGTCTCAAAGGACTGTAGTTTGAAAAGCGTCTATAAAAGTTAATCTCGTCTTGAACCTTTGAAATTTTCTTATAAAGTTCTTCGTCAATACTTTTTATAGTTGCCAATAGTAATTTTTCATCTGTTTTGGGGTCAATGGATATCCTTAGAACATTGTCATATACTTCTTTGCTCAAATAAGCCGCTTTGCCGTCTGTAAGTAGAATTGTCTGTAGTTGATTTTTGTATTCTAAATTATCTTCGCCTTCAGGAAAGTAAGCAATGAAATTCAGTCTTGTTTTTACTTCGGTCAAAATTTCAATGCGTTTGTCAAAATATTTCGTGAATGTATTTTTAGATTCTGTCAAAGGCTTTTCAACTAAACTTTTTACAAGCCAAGAAATAAACGCTATTAATGTGGTTAATAGGAATATTACTATGTCTGGATTTGCTTCTTTAATAATTGTCTTTATATCCATGCGAAGTTCAAATTAGGTTTTAACATTGAAGATACGCACCTTGAAATTTGATTCATAAAGCTTCCTTCTTTCGATTCATCATTCAGCTCGTTTTCATTTCTTAGAACAGCATACACCAAGTCAGTATTACCCAAAACGGCATATCTTTCTTTGTTGTCATTAGTCGTTCCTGTTTTAAGAAAGGCATTTTCAATCCTAATCCCCAATTTCTTGTAGAATACTTTGTTAAGGATTGAAAGGCATTCGGTTTTAGTATCAGTTAAATTCTCGTAATTAAAATAATTTGAATATGCTAATGCTAATTCGTATAAAGAAATACCATTTTTCGTAGCACCTAAAACACTTGAAGGGAAAAAATCTGTGTCAGGTTTATTAAAAATGTCAGACAAAAATTTTAAGCTATTTTCAAATCCAACTTTTCCAACAGCATTTAAGAATGAGTTATTGTTTGAGTAAAATAATGCTTCTTGGAGATTTAAACGTGATTTGTAATAGCCTGCTTCTCTTACTTCCCAATTTAAATTATTTCTAAAGGCATCAAATTTTTCAAATTCCGAAATTCCGTTTTTTCGTATGTGGCAATATAAAAATGGTTTTAAAGTTGAACCGACATTTGATTTTGATATAAAAGGATAGTCTGTCCCATAACTACTAGCAAAGCCAACAATCTCACCTTTTCTCAAGGCAACTATTGACAAAGGATACTTTGATTCAGCAACAAATTTTCTTGCGAATTCCTGAGTTTTAAAGTCAATGGAAGATGTTATAGTCTTTTTTTTGTCATCAATACGATTTGCTATAAACGGAATGGAAGCATTTTTAAAATTTGAAAGTTGGGTTTCGTTAACAATGATTTTAGACTTCTCATTTTTTTGAAATCTGCTTTTTGAAATTATTTTTCTGTCAAGCAAAATCCTGTTTATGGTCTTATATCTCTTTTCAGTAATTACCGGTCTCTTTGAGTAGTAATTTGGGCCACGTAAAATTGTTAGTAAATAGAGCAGTTCAGTTTGGGTTAGCTTTTCGACTTCTTTACCGAAGTAGTAAAGACCTGCTGTTCTTAATCCCCAAATGTTTTTACCAAAATAAACATTGTTGAAATACAGATTCAAAATTTCATCTTTTGAATATTGCTTTTCAATTTGAATTGCTTTAATGGTTTCCTTTAATTTTCTTGTTACTGTCTTGCTAGTGTCACGAATGATATTTTTTGCTAGTTGTTGGCTAATAGTGCTGCCACCTTGAACTATACGACCTGCCTTTATATTTTCAACAATTGCCCGAGATACTCCTTTAAAGTCAATGCCATTATGACTATAAAATCTTTTGTCTTCTATTTCGACAACGAATTTTTTTAAACGAGTTGGAACATAGTCTGAAATAGCTTGACAGTCATAAGTGTCGGAAACAACGCCCAAAGGTGTTTCTCTTTCAGAGTCCTTACCGTAAATGACATATCCGTTTAATTCGTTATTCATTGTCTTGTTGTGTCGTCACTTAGCATTGCCACCAACGATTGTATTTATGTTATTGTCTCTTATTCCGGTTTTTGAAAAGAATGAAAATCAAATATTTTGTATAAAAGACTTTGTATTGTTTATAGCGCTAATTCAAAATAATTTATCCGTATATAGGGGTTTATGCACAGCTTCGGCCCTCAGTTCCGTCGCCTCCCCGCCCCGGCGGGCAGGCTCTTGTCCTTATCCTTCTTGTTCGCTATGCGGCACAGTACACCCGGTAGTAATACTTAGCTTTAGCTATTGTAAATAACCGGTGTTATCATTGCGGTAAAGTGCAGACAAAGAGGTGCTAGTCCGGTTAGTTCCGGAAATAAATAAAATGAAAGCCACCAAAACTATTGCTTCGGGTTCCTGGGTTGTGGCGGGTTATCAAAATAAAGAAAGGATTAAAAAGCGTGCTTCAAGATAGTGAGTTTTTTTGTAATAACAAATTTTAATGTGTTCATTTCCGTTAGTGTATGTTTTTTTATTTTTGTCTGCTGTACTGAGTTTATAGTCATTGTCGTTTTTTTCTTCCTTTTGCTCGTGCAAAACGAATCCAAAAGCACGCGGCAAACAATATACAGCTGTTTGCCGGCGCTTCCATCGTCTTTTATGCTGTGAATTGTACTTTAGCTATTCCATGATCTACAGTTAATTATAACAGATTTGTTTTACCAGAGTTACTCTTGTTGAAGTCAGTAGTACTTCAGCTATGTTAAGGCGTTCCCGAAATCGGCCGTAATCATCTACGCCTGAGGCGAGACAAGTTTTCGGGCGGCTTTTGGATACTTTTTCCGCAAAAAGTATCGAAGAAAAATTACCGAACGTTTTGAAATAAATCTCATCCCGTTTAAGTAAAAACCTTAAGTAAACGGCATTGAATCCCGATTTATTCAGCAGGCATTGCGTGTTGATACCGACAGAATCGGAAAAGACCATACTAATACGAAGTCAGCGACTTTGCATAGCGAGTGAATCCGAAGTTTTAAATGGGAGGGTAAGATTGCTGATCCTGAAATATCGGGTGAGGAATCTGTAGAGGGTTACTTGTTTATCGTTTTCCAATCGTTGAATTTTTGACGTAAAGTTTCCACTGCATTTGTATTGTCATTCGGTCCATACACGATTAAATTCAGGTATGGATTTTCCGGATCATCATTTGGTCTGGCAACTGTTAGAAAGGCGCTTGATGCTGTTCGCTCCCCACATCTTTTGTCGCCACCAAGTTTTGCGCCGGCTTCTAATGCCAGCATCAACACTTCCTCTATAGGACGCAATTGTTTCTGCGCTTTTATGGCAGCATCCAATACGGATTGCAAAACTGCAGTACTCACCAATGTGTTGCCTTGCACCGAAATGCCTTTTGCCACCAGTGCTCCTTTTTCTGGTATGGTAGAACTGCCTGTATAGGTTAAAGGGGTCTCCAGGTAGTCAATACATATTATGGCATATTGTTGCTCCTCCGGTCTAAACTTTGGATCTTTGATTGCAGTGAGTATTTCATCAGGTGATGCGTCCGCTAAGATCATTTGCAGCCCTTTTGCCCTTGCTTTGTTATTACTCATTGCCTGTACAATAATTGCTCCTCTTCCCGGAGCAATCGCGCCAATACCGTAAACGCTATTTGTGCAGGAAGCGCCTGCTATTCCTATTGCTTTAGTTTTAGGGTCAATAATGATAATTGACCATGTAGCATATGATTGGGCAACAAAAGTTGCTACCAGAAAAAAGGTTAGAAAAAGCCGGTTTAATATTTTCATTGTGCAGGAATGATGGAGGTTTGTTTTACCGACAGACTGAATGTGAAATTAACGCAGTTATTTCAAATACCTCTTTTTTTTATTCCTGTTACCAGGATTGCCATTTAATCCGAAAATGGTAATGGAATCAATATGCTGGTTTAATGCTGAATAGCAGATTTATACTCGAACCGGATTTATTTCAAAACTTTCAATCAATATTCTTCGCTACTTGTTTCCACAAAAAAGTAAAAAGAAATAGCAATGAGAACAATTCTACAGCCAGATTGAATATATCTGATAACTTTTTTTGCCTTAACTAAATGGCATTGAGCCAGGGATTATCCCATTTAGGCGTTGTTTGCCGGACGCTTCGATCAGGTATATATAGCTAAAATTGTGTTTCTATCGTCGGGATGACGAGGAGGAAATACGTTCGGGATGGGGCGATAAAAGGAAGTTCCAACAGTTGAAACAACAATAGTACTTTCCTGGGTGTAAAACTAGCCCCGTTTTTACCATATGATAAGTACCACCATACAACTATTACTAACTTTGTAGCGATGAAAGATTTTATTGATTACATTTTACAATTCGGCAATCTAAATCAGCAACAGCTTAACTTTATTACAAGCAAGGCAAAGGCAGTAGAACTCCGAAAAGACGAGTATTTTTCAGAAGCGGGCAAAATCCCCCGCCAGGTGGGCTTTGTTGTGAAAGGAGTTATCCGCGGTTGCTATTACAGCAATAAAGGTGAAGAAATTACCCGTTGCTTCATTCTGGAAAATAATATGGCGGTAGACTATGTAAATTTTGAAGCTGGTGCAACTTCAACAGAATACCTGCAGGCAAGCACTGATTGTACACTTATGGTATTTTCAAAACAGGATTGGGAAGAACTTTCACTCACCATCGTTGGCTGGGTCAACATTAAGAACAAAATGGTGCAACAATGTATGTACCAAAAATCAAGAAAGGGTCCTGTTATTTCACAAGATGCCACCACCCGCTATTTAGAATTTTTGGAAAACTACCCAACACTAACCAACCGTGTTTCACTTTCTCATATTGCCTCTTACCTGGGCGTCACGCAACAATCGCTGAGCCGAATTAGAAAGAATATTCGTTGAAGCGCCTTTTTACCAAATGGTAAATGGCGCTATTTTTTATCGGTTAACCTTTGTGCTGTAAATCTCCAATCAAATAAAAATGAAAACAGTATTAATTACAGGAGCCAACAAAGGGATTGGTTTTGAAACAGCAAAACAACTATTGCAAAAGGGGTTTTTCGTTTACATTGGGTCCCGTGAGGTGAGAAATGGCTTGGAAGCTGCTGAAAAATTAAAATCAGCAGGACTAGCCAATGTAGCGTCCGTGCAGTTAGATGTGACCGATGAGGAATCTGTAAATAGGGCAAGGACCGAAATCGGCAGGCGAACGGGCAGCCTGGATGTTTTGATCAACAATGCAGGTGTTAACGGTGGAAGTGCGCCCTATACTGCATTGAAAGCCAGTTCCGATGAATTTTTTACCGCCTTCAACACTAATGTAGTGGGCGTAGCAAGGGTTACAAAAGCTTTTATTGACTTGCTGAAAAACTCATCCGAACCAAGAATCGTGAATGTAAGCACCAGTGTGGGTTCTTTGACTTTGCAAAGTGATCCGGATTGGCCGGCATACAGCTATGCAAAATATGCGGTTTACGGTGCGTCAAAAGCGGCGTTAAACATGTACACCATTCAAGTGGCATATGAGCTTCGGGATACGGCCTTTAAAGTCAACGCCGTTTGCCCCGGTTATACCAGGACTGATTTTACAGGCCACAACGGTGGCGAAGTAGAAGTAGCGGCAAAACGCATCATACAATATGCCATGTTGGACAAAGACGGGGTAACGGGAAAATTTATCAGTGAAGAAACCAATCCTCAGACAGGTGAAATTCCCTGGTAACAAAGCATTTATTTCCCCAGGCGTTTTCGAAGCCCGGGGAGCGGCTATAGGCGGAGTGCCCCGAAGCGGTGCTTTTTAAAAGTGTCTCATTTCCCGATCTTTCTACTGCTTATTCAATGTCACAATTGACGTACTATTTACACCAATCATGGTATCTAAAAACCGTTTCTTGTTGTGGCTGTTTTTCGTTGCCGCTATATATAAAGGGTATAGGGGAAAGCGATTTTATCGAGTTAAAAGACTGTTCCGAACAATCATAGTATCAGGATAAGAAAAATAGCCATTGCTTTTCTGAAAGGACGTCCAGGTTCAATGCAAACATCCAGCTAGCCATGAAACTGTGCGCTGTAACCAGCCATGTTTCAAAGGCACGAGTAGGTGGAATTAATGAGGGCTTACTGCAAAGGGTATCGTCCTCCGAACGCTTTGCAAGCGAAGTCTGGTGGAGGATAAAGCCGGTCAGCTTTTATCGTATGACTTTCAAATAATTTTAAGCCGGGGTGCTACCCGTAGCTATAAGCCTTTTTATCTTCAGCCAGTTCCCGTAATCTATGTTATCTTCATTTTATATTACTGAATTATAAAAAGTTACGCAAACGGATGCATAGTTTACCACCCTTTGATGAAAAGGCACTTGTTTTGTCAATTGCAAGCGGTGATCAAAAAGCATTTGAAGTATTGTTTGATTATTATCGTAACCGAATTTATACGGTAGCGCTCGCACTTACCGAATCCGAGCAGGCTGCGGAGGAAATTGTTCAGGACGTGTTTGTAAAAGTCTGGTTAAAACGCGGGGAACTGCACGCTGTTGAAAAAATGGAATCCTGGCTTTTTATAGTCGCCAGAAATATGGTTTTTTCTTACCTGCGCAGTGAATCCGCCAAAATCCGCAACAGACAGCGTCATGTAGGCGAAAATTGGGACCTGGCTGGTGTCTGGCAGGACTCTACTGATAACATAGGAGAAAAAGAACTGCGGGCATTACTAAGCCAGGCCGTGGATCAATTGCCCGTGCAGCGCAAACGGGTTTATCTTTTGAATAAAGAAGAAGGGCTGAAGCAGCAGGCTATAGCGGAGCAGTTGAACATCTCTACGCAAACTGTAAAGAAACATCTTCAACTGGCGATACGTAGTATCCGGGCCTATATTATTGCCCGTCGTGGCATCGACCTTGTCCTGCTTTTTTTCTGGAATTTTTTATAATTTATAAGTTTACATTACCCCATCACCTCTTTTAATGCGTCTTATAGATGGTTTCCTGCCAAACAGGAATGCCGAGCATTATTATGGCAGATCCCAGATTATCTTTTTTGTTTAATAAAGTCATTGAAAAGAGCGCTACTTCCGAAGAGAAGGAAGAACTACAAATGCTCTTACTTGATCCGGAAAATGAAATGGCGTTTAAGGATTTGGTGGAGGCGGCTTTTTCCCAGGTGAGACAAGAGGTAAAAATGAATGAAGAATCGGTAGCGGAGATAAAAGAAGTGATCGGCAGTATAGCGCCGAAGACAGGCGCAGAAGTTTTCTCGGTAAGGTCAAGTAAAAGGAAATGGGCTATGCTAGCCGCCGCAGTGATTGTTATTGTGGCGGTCGGTTGGTTTTTAAGGCTGCAATATCCTGGCGAAGAAAATAAAATTTCATTTGCAGAGAAAGAAAGGCAAAATATAGCTGCGCCCATACGTTCGCAGGCTGTACTTACGCTTTCTTCTGGTAAAACGATACTGCTGGATAGCCTGGGTGAAGGGGATGTAATTGCAGATGGCGGCGTGAAGATGGCCAAAGGTGCAGATGGCAGGATTGTTTATATGGGCGGTGACCAAAGAGAAGTTTTCAACACCATTGTTTTGCCCAGGGGAAGCCGTCCGCTTCAACTTGTTTTATCGGACGGTACGGTCGCCTGGTTGAACGCAGCATCCTCTATTACCTATCCAACTGTTTTCATTGGTAAAGAAAGGCAGGTTAGCGTTGAAGGAGAGGCTTATTTCGAAGTAGCACACGATGAAAAGAAGCCTTTTGTGGTGCAAACCGGTATCACCCGTGTACAGGTTTTAGGTACTCATTTTAATATTAAGGCCTATGCGGATGAACCCAGTACCGATGTGACACTGATGGAAGGAAGCGTGCGGGTGGAGAAAGCAGGACAGGAGAATGCGGCGGTTTTATTGCAACCCGGACAGCAGGCAGTGGTGGCCGAAAGCATACAATTGGTAAAAGAGGTGGACCTGAAATCGACTGTGGCATGGAAGAACGGATACTTTTCGCTAAAAGGGGCAGACCTGTATTCTATTATGCGCCAGGTAGCCAGGTGGTACGATGTGGAGGTTTCATATGAAGGAAAATTTTCGGATCGGAAGTTTGTAGGGGCTTTAAGCCGGGATATCAGTTTGAACGACGTCTTAAAATCTCTGGAAGAATATGACATTAAAGGCAGGCTTGAAAACCGCCAATTAAAACTGTATATGAATAACAAATAAATTTCTGAGCTGAACGAAAACAGGGAAGTGTTTGTACCACTCCCCCGTAAATAAGTCAGGTCAATCAAAACAAACGGTCAGGGAAGACTGCTTTATTTATTAACCAAAACCTAAGCAAAGTTATGCTAAATGCTCTTTGTTCCCGCACTCATATGCATTGGGGTGCAGGATTTACCCAAACGCTGCGAATTATGAGAATTACGGCTCTTCTTTTACTCGTTGCCTGCCTGCAGGTAAGTGCAAGAGGATTCACGCAGAGTGTTACTCTGCAATTAAAGAACGTTTCGCTTGAGACATTATTTAGTCACATCAAGGAACAAACAGGCTATTCCTTCCTTGTTGATCAGGAGGTTATACGCAAAACCAAAAGAGTAGACGTTAACGTAAGCGATGCACCCCTAACGGATTTACTCGATGCTTGCATCCCTACTCAGGGACTGCAATATAAAATGATCGGCAAAGTAATTGTGGTGAAGCCCGGGCTCACTTCCTTACACAGGGATTCCCTGATCGCTCCTTTGTTATTAGACTTGTCTGGCAGGGTACTGAACGAAAACAATGAACCGCTGCCGGGGGCCAGTGTGATGGTTAAGGGAAAGACGTCGGGTACCAATACGGACGAGCAGGGCTTCTTTCAACTCAAAAATGTGCTTCCCGAAGATGTATTGGTAATCAGTATGGTGGGTTATCAAACGATGGAAACAGTGGTGAGTAACCGAACTTCTATCAACGTGCAATTGAAACCTGCTGAACAAGGCTTGGACGAAGTAGTAGTAGTGGGATACGGTACCCAGAAAAAGGTAAACCTGACCGGTGCAGTGGAAACAATTGATGTGGATGATATGGCAACAAGACCCTTAAGTAATGCCAGCATGGCTTTGCAAGGTAAAGTGGCCGGCGCTTTTATTTCCCAGAATTCGGGACAACCGGGTAACGACAATGCGCGGATACTCATAAGAGGGGTGGGGACATTTAACAACACTTCGCCTTTGATAATGATTGATGGGATGGAAGGCAGTTTAAGCGATGTGAATCCAAAGGATATCGCATCCATCTCCGTTTTAAAAGATGCCGCTTCTTCAGCTATATATGGCAACCGTGCGTCTAACGGCGTTATATTAATTACTACCAAACGCGGGCGCAGCGACAGAATGAATGTAGAATATGTGGGCTATTACGGTGTACAGCAGGTAACCTCTATGCCGGAAGTATTGAAGGGGTTAGATTACCTGGAACTCAGTGCTAAGGCCTACTACAACATCAACGGCAGAAACCCTGCATGGTATACAGACGAATACATGGATAATTTCCGCAACAATGTAGATCCGATGGTGTATCCCCTGGATTTCGACTGGGGAGATTTTCTGTTGCGTCCTGCTAGTATGCATGATCATTATGTATCCGTTTCCGGTGGGTCAAAAGCGTTTCAATATTCCGCCTCTGTCGGTTACCTGGACCAGGATGGCGTTGCTTTTGGTAACAACAGCAAAAAGCTTACTTTTCGCTCCAACCTGAATTCGCATTTTCTAAAAGATAAATTACATATCAGTATCATGGCGTCCGGCCATGAGCAAACTACTAATGATTTGGTAGATGGAATGACTACTGCATTTTACTTTGCCTATGTAGCGCCGCCCACCGTAAGAATGGTAATACCTGGGGTGGGTTATAGTAATTATGCTTACAGCTACGGGGCGCAAGACGCAGGTGGTATGAACAGGATCAAACAAGGTCCGCTAAATCTCAGGGGCGTTGTTACGCTAAACCCGGTAAAAGGGCTTGAGATGACTGCTTCTTATGGTATCTATAAAAACAACAGGGAGCAAAAGATTTTTCGACCCACTGTACAATTGGCTGCGTTAAACCCTGATGGCACCATCACTACGCCCACGCCTGCCGTATCGTCTCTTTCTTACAATAGTTCGCAGTCGATACTGACCGTATTTAATGCGTACGCAAACTATTCCATCAGTCTGGCCAAAAAACACAATCTCTCCGCCATGGTGGGTATGGAAGCAAGACAGTCCAATAACCAGGGCTATTCCCTTTCAAGATCCAACCTGTCTGTGAATATTCCTCAGTTCGGATTTGGAGATCCCGTAACACAACTTAATAACAGCAGTGCTTCAGGGTTGGCGTGGTATTCACAGTTTGGCAGAATCAATTATAACTATAACGGGCGATACCTGTTAGAAGCGAATCTTCGTCATGATGGAAGCTCCCGATTCCAGGATAAATGGGGGGCTTTCCCTTCAGTCTCCGCAGGATGGCGCATATCGGAGGAAGATTTTCTTCGTGATAATGTGGATTGGCTGTCAGATCTTAAAATCAGGGCTTCCTGGGGAAGACTGGGTAATGAAAGTATAGGGCAGTCTTATGCCGCTTCTGACGAACTTAGTCTGAACCTGTTGTATAATTTCAATAACACACTATATCCTGCAGGTGCTGTTACCAAACTGGCTAACCGCAGTACATCATGGGAAACTTCAGAAATGACAAACTTCGGTTTGGACTTTAGTGTATTGGATAAAAAACTATCTGGTACGGCCGATTATTTCATTAAAGAAACTTACGACATCCTGATGCAGGTACCGGTTTCCAGTACATTGGGCATTACAACCACGCCTTACCAGAACGCAGGTAGAATGAAAAATCATGGTATCGAAATGTCGGCAAGATACAATGACCGTATTGGAAAGGTAGGTATTGGCGCTAGTGCGATGGCCTCGCATGTTGTCAACAGGATCACAGACCTGGCGGGCAGAAGTCCTATCATTATGGGCAGTATCATATGGAAAGAAGGCAGTTCTTTTAATTCATTTTTCGCTTACGAAACAGAAGGTATATACCAGTCGCAGGATGAAATCAATAAACACTTATTGCTGACGGATCAAAATGGCAATTCAACCAACCCTTATGTAGGACTGGTGCCTGCGCCGGGCGATATCCGTTTTAAAGATCAGTTAACCGTAGACGCCGATCACGATGGCATTCCCGAATCCAGGGATGGTATTATCAATGAAGACGATAAAGTGATCATCGGAAGATCCTATCCTGACTGGACCTTTTCCTCCACTATATCTGCTGATTGGAAGGGTATAGATATTTCGCTTTTCTTCCAGGGGGTATATGGTATAAACTCATTGAACCAGGGGTACCTTACTTCACCTTTTCACGGTGGTTCAGCCAATACTGGTGCATGGTATAAGGACGCCTGGACAGAGGAAAGGCCGAGTAAAACCATACAGCGCGTATATTCAGATCCTTCGCGGTATGATATCATCTCAGATTATTATTTGGAAGATGCTTCTTATCTCCGGTTAAAAAACCTGGAGATTGGTTACTCTTTACCAGATAATCTTATTAGAAGAGCGGGATTGAATCCTTCCAATACAAGGCTCAGGATTTTCGCGAACGTTCAAAATGCCCTTACGTGGACCAAAATGCGTTTTGGATTTGATCCGGAAAAGCCATCAACCACGGTTAATTCATTGCAATACCCACAGGTACGTATTTACTCATGTGGTGTGAATGTTAAATTTTAAAGCAATTAATTATTATGAAATACAAATTTCATTCTATTATATTATTGTTGGTAGCTGCATGCTTTTCGTGTAGCAAAAGTTTTCTCGACGAAAAACCACAGGATTTTATTTCGCCCGATAATTATCTGACCAATGAAGCACAGTCTAAAATACTGCTGAGCGGTGTGTACGCCAGTCTCGATTTTATAGGTACCAGCAACGAAAATCAAAAAATGTTTCCGTTGCAATTGGAAACAACCACCGATGATGTATATGATTCACAACCCTGGCATAATACCACCGAGTGGGCGCGTGGGCAAGGCAATGCCAACAGCCCCTGGGCGAGGTGGAAATGGGATCTTGACTTCAGAGGTATTTCCAGGGCTAATGTGTTCATCGACGGAATGGAAAAGGCTACCTTTCCTTCTGCCGATAAAAACAGGTATATCGCCGAAGCAAAATTTCTGAGAGCCTGGTTTTATCATGACCTGGTTACCTACTACGGGGGTGTACCCCTCATACTTCTACCCGGTGACCTTAGTAACGGTTTCCCTCTGCGCAACAGCAAGGAAGAAATCATTACACAGATACTCGAAGACCTGGATGAAGCAGTACCTGATTTGCCCACTCAGTACACGGCAGATGAAGATCGGGGGCGTATCACCAAAGGTGCAGCATTAGGGTTAAAGGCAAGGGTACTGCTGTACAATGAAAAATGGGCGGAAGCTGCTCTTGCTGCTAAGGAGGTCATGGATCTTAAAGTGTATAACCTGTTTCCTGATTATCATGGCTTGTTCCTGGAACAAAATGAGGCGGGTGCCCGCCAGGAGATCATGCTACAGGTGCATTACACACCGGATATCATGCCATCGTTTATTTATTATCCTATTGGCGTTTATCCTGCCTTTGCCCCAACGCTTCAATTAGTGAACTCCTACTACATGCAAAACGGTTTGCCGATTACAGATCCCCTGTCGGGATTTGATCCTGCAAATCCATATATGAACAGGGACCCGCGATTGAAGGCATCTA
Source organism: uncultured Terrimonas sp. (assembly GCA_964604365.1). GTDB lineage: Bacteria > Bacteroidota > Bacteroidia > Chitinophagales > Chitinophagaceae > Agriterribacter. Next base: position 25,649 of record CAZRYS010000034.1, on the reverse strand, counting down.
TTTTTTATCCGGGCTCCAGGTATCTTAACTATATCATTGGTGCACCGGATCCGAATATATCCACCGATTCTATCACCATTCCTACATGGCTGTTGAATGAAAGCGGATTCAGGGCAAAGAAAAATTTTGACGGAACCTTGCGCAATGTTGAAAAAGAAGGACGTAATAAATACTTCATGCGCTATGGAGAAATGCTGCTTACCTATGCTGAAGCCATTAATGAGTCGGAAGGTCCTCAAAATGCATATGAAGCGATTGATCAACTCCGCAGACGAGTGAATATGACAACCTTATCAGAAGCAATGCCCGGCTTGTCAAAAGAGCAAATGCGCACGGTGATCAGGAATGAAAGGAGAATAGAGCTGGCTTTTGAAGGCGTAAGATGGGCAGATATCAGGCGGTGGAAAATAGCGGAGCAGGTAATGGTTGACGCGATTGGTTACGATAATACAAAATTGAAAACCTATCCCGGCGACGGATTAGGACTATCTCCTGATTGGCAGTATGAGCCCATGGTGATTGATAGAAGGGCTTTTAATGCGGGAAGAGATTACCTGTGGCCGATACCCCAAAGCGAGATCAATGCCAATAAGAATATGATACAGAATCCCGGCTACAATTAGCGGATAGCCAATGCCGTGATGATTGCCTGAATACCCGTAACATGTTGATACGGGAATGTCTAAAGCTTCTAACAATGTATACAATGAAAAAACTAAAATATCTTATACTGGCAGCTTTGTTGCCTGGTGTTTTTATCGCCTGCAAAAAACAGGTTGAACTGCCGCAGTTATCAAAAACAACACTGAAAGGAGTAGGCCCCACTTTCGCGGATATACAGGGCCGCATTTATGTGGAGGGCAGTTCGCCGATTACCCAGCGAGGCGCCTGCTGGCAGTTAAAAACTTCTGCCGGAGATACGAAAGAAGTTCAGTTTGCCACTATTAATGATGATACGTTGAATGTGGATGGGGGGACCGGTTTTATTGCGTTACGCATTAACCAGTTGCAACCCGATACGGCTTATTATGCCCGTTTTTTTGCCATCAACAGTGAAGGGGTTCAGTACAGTTACCCGGTGCTGGTGCGCACCCCCGCTCTGCCTGCAGGAGCCGTGTTTGTAGAAGGATTTATTGAGGGAACAGGGGAAGGTTTTAGTATGGGAACTTATTCAGGAGCGGCTGATGAAGGACCTATCCATACCGTGGTATTACCGAACCATTTTATAGGAGAAAAAGAAATTACAAATATGGAATACTCCCGTTTCCTGAATGCGCTGGACAGTGCCGGTCAATTATCAATGGATGGAACGGTTGGCAACCTGATGTACATAGACCTGGAAGATGAGGATGTGCAGATTGTATATAACGGTGATAAGTTTATTGCCAAAGCAGGTTTTGAACAACACCCCGTGGTGGAAGTCTCCTGGTATGGAGCCAAAGCTTATTGCAATTGGTATGGTTTGCGATTGCCTACAGAAGCCAGTTGGGAGTTTGCCGCTCGTGGCGGGTTAATGAGTAACCAGTTTATATATGCGGGAAGTGATGTGGCCACAGCAGTAGGCTGGTTTAGTGAGAATGCCGGTGGTAAAACGCATGCGGTAGGTAGTTTAATAGCCAACGAACTAGGCGCCTATGATATGAATGGAAATGTGTGGGAGTGGTGCGAGGATTGGTACGGCGCCGACTATTACGCTGGCAATTTTACAACTGACCCTACCGGTCCTTCTTCGGGAACGACAAAGGTATTGCGGGGTGGATCATTCATGCAGGCTGCTGTTACTACAACGGCACGATATGCCCGTTCACCGGAAACAACAGAATCCTATATCGGATTTCGTGTACGGTACTAAAGTGAAAAGAAAATGATCGGATCACAAATTATTTCAACTATTATGAAAAAAATATGCATACTGATATTGTCCGTTGTGGTATTGGCGGGCTGTACAAAAAAAGTAGATCTTAATCCGGTAGTCACACCTGCGGTGGCTACAAAATATCCCATCAATGTAACTGCCACCAGTGCTGAGCTCATTGGTGATTCACCCAATGGTGGTGGTGATATTGTTTCACGCGGTTTTTTATGGATGTATAAAACAGATGCTGTATCCGACGCAGACGGCTCTGTTAGTTTGTCAACCGCTGACAGTGTTATTGTTAAACAGGGTACCAAAGTGGAATCTGATGTCAAAGGAGATTTCGCAACAGAAATTACCGGGTTAGATGGAGATACTGTTTTATTGGTAAAAGCCTATGCTACTAATGCAAAAGGCATTACCTATGGAGAAACGGTTTCCTTCCGCACATCTAAAATGGTACCCCCCACCGTTATCATCAGCCAGGACTATGAGAATTTCGGGGATTCAGCGGTGCAAGCCTCAGCCGAGGTAACGGCGGTGGGTGGTGAAAAAGTGACCGAGCGTGGATTTATCTGGGGCAGGGATGAAAACCCCGCACTCAACAGCAATAAAATGGTGCTAGGCTCAGGACAGGGGAAGTTCTCGTATAAAATACCCGATCTTGAACTATTTGTGAAATATTACATTCATTCCTATGCCGTGAGTGCATTAGGGACTTCCTACAGCGAGCCGCTGATTATACTTTTTATTCCACCTACATTTACAGACACACGCGATGGTGAAGTATATACGGTGAAACAATATGGTGGTGTAATCTGGATGACCCAGAACTTCAGGTACCTGCCGGATATTGGAAATGCAGCTGGCGTTTGGGTACAGGAATACATGGGTAGCAGTATTGCAGAAGCCAAAGCTACCGCGGAGTATAAAACCTATGGTGCGTTGTATAACCTGCAACAGGCTATCGACCTGGCTCCTGAAGGATGGCATCTTGCTACGGATGAAGAGTGGAAAAAATTAGAAATCATTTCTTCCAATGGTGCGCTTACCGCTGAAGGCGCTGATGCCGCCGAGTGGCGACCTGCCAATGCCCGGCGATTAAAAGCCTGGGATGGAGCCAACAACGAGCTGCAATTTAACCTGATGCCAGGTGGAAAACAGTGGTGTGGGGGCGCCTTCCAGGAACTAGGTGTTTGGTCGCATTACTGGGCTGCAAAAGAGGGACATCCTTACGATTCTTTTTTCAGAAGAATGCTGGCTGGTTGGGACAATGGCATCTTCCGGCAGGATTCTAACGTTGATGGATACCCAACCTGTGTAGGTATGTCAGCCCGTTATGTAAAGGATTAGGTTCGTAACATTCTCTTTCTTTAAGCATTTAACTCATTTATACCATGCGTATATTGATAGCATTTCTTTGTCTTTACTTTATAGGATTTCGTGCGGCGGGTGAACCATTGCACAGCCCCAAAAATATCCGGATAGAAAACAGTCTTATTATTTTGACTTTTGATGGTGCTACAGGCGCATTAACAGCCATGACTAATAAAAAGACTGGAGATAGTTATTTGAAAACGCCCAAGGGGGGTAACCTGTTCCGGCTCTACGCTAATACGAACCGGATGGCCAATCTTTCAGCAGGGCCGCACAATAATGCTGCCGGGGGCGCAATTATTGAACCTGCGGATTGTGTACTGAAAGATCACCAGGTTACCAAAGCCAACCAGGCAACAACATTACAGTTGCATTTGGTAAACCGGGGTCAGTCATTTGATATTTATCTTATGGTCGTTCTGAAGGAGGATAAGGAATATTTTGATTGTTTTTTAAAAACGGAAAATACAGGTACTGTCAAAGGAAATGTATATGCGTCTTTTCCCTATTTTTCCGGTGTTGAACTTGGAAAAAATAAGGAGAGCAATCTTGCTGTAAACATGTGGGATCGCGGGTATCCCGGCATCAAAGCCTGGCAACAGAATAGTGGCGGTGTATATGGGCGTGACGTATCCATGCAATGGCAATGTGTGTATGAACCCACGTTGAATGAAGGGCTGGCCTTTATTGCAATGGATACAGCATTCAGCAATAAGATACTAACCTGTTTTCCGGGTGGGGGTATGCAGAACCTGTATTTTGACAAGAAGGATATAGAGCCGGGTCATTCAATAGAATGGCCCGCCGCCAGGATTGCTGTGTTTAATGGCAATTGGCGCACGGCGGCAAAATTATACAAGGACTGGTGCGATGTCAATCTTAAGCCGAGGCCTGTTCCCGCATGGTATAAAAATGAAGTTGCCATCAGGGGAAGCGCCTGGATCCCCACAAAGGAAGCGGTTGAACAAGCTAAAGCAAGCGGGCAACCAGATCGTTTTACTTCGTTTCAGAAACTAACGCAATTGTATAGGGGCGGATATGCCGACTGCATAGAAATGGCTATGTGGAATGAGGAGGTAAATCTCTGGCCGGATACCTATGGTCCCTGGATGTCCTCCGGCTTACTGGACTTTCGTTCTGACCTCGGCGGCAAAACTGCTTTTGAGGCCGGTGTAAAAAAGGTACACCAGTATGGCAGAAAGGTGGCCATGTATGTAGCCGGGTATGGCATTCGCACCAGCAGCCCTTTATTCAAAAATGAAGAATGGAAAGACTGGGCCATTGTTGATAATGAAGAAGGTAAAATCAATTTTGACTATCGCGGTGAGAAGGATTCAGAAATTTATGGCACTTTTAATTGTGTGGGCTATAAGCCCTGGCAGGATAATATCATTCGCGTTTGTACGATGCTTGCAAAAGCGGGCATAGACGAAATAAGGTTGGATGAAATAGGCTTTCCTTTTAAGCCTTGTTTTAATAAGGTGCATCATCATAATAGTCCGTATGACTCACATCTATGGACACGCGAATTTCTGCGGCGGATTCGGGAAGCAATGGATAGGATTAATCCTGAGCTGGTGATTTCCACTGAATTTTTTATGGACTATTTTCATACTTATACCAACGGGGCATTGGTAATGGATTGTAGTGGCGCTGACTTGGATGCGATGAAAGTAGCGATGCCCGGCTATTTGGCAATGTCTTACCATGCCGGGGCCGCGGAAGCAATGGTAACTGGCGCTATCATGGGCAAAACAGCCGCCTATCGCCAGGATTGGGCATGGGGTCATATAGGTGCAGAAAGACCACCGGACTATCCTTCCGGGCCCGGTGTTTCGCTTCCTTATTACGAATTGTATCCCGCTTTTTCCGAAGCGTTTATTCATGCTGATCCTACAGATAAAGATCCTTATGCACCCACTGATGCTAAATGGGCGGGACATTTGTGGAAAGCCAATCCTTACTGGATATTAACGGGTGGTCACGAAGATCTTACGCCGCTGCCTTCGGGCGAAGTGGAAGTGCTGCTGCCCGAGTTACCGGAAAAATTCAGGTATGCCTACGCTTTTGATATCAAGACACTGCAGATGAAACCGGTAAAAATCGAAAGAACCAATCACAAAATTTCTATCCGATTAGATCAACCATTGAGCCTGGTATTTTTCCCGGCACCGGATTGTCCTTCGTTGCCGTTGATTGAAGCGGTACAAAAAGTAAAACAAGGGCAGGTGCTGAAAGCGAACGTTCGGCTCTTTGCTCCCTGGAATAAGCGTGTCCTTCATAAGGCTGCTAAAAACTTTCAATTGAAAGTGCCGGGTTTTGTGTCTCGCACCAGGAAAATAAAAGGCGATGCTTATTCTTTTGAAGTGGATATTCCAGGTGATACTGAAGCCAATAATTACCTGATGCAAGCTACAGGAAATTGCCTGGCTTTGAGAAAATGGTTCACGGTGGAATAAAATGCTTTGGCGTAGTCTTACCTCAATTGGATTCATCTTTTAAAATTATGCGTGTGTTAAAGAATTTATATGTCTTGTTGTTGATTGGTATAACTGTTCCTGGATTTACACAGCAGGCTCGTGTTACAGAAACGGAAGTGACAATGCCTACTTATCCTTTTTCTGATCCTAATCCGGTAGCAAGTGCCGTTAATGAATACCCGAATATGTATCCTTATTACAGGTTCGACGGGTTTACGGATAAGGCCATTGATAAGAAATGGAAAGTTGTCGAACTGGAAAATGACTATATCAGGGTGTTGATCTTTCCGGAAATAGGAGGCAAAGTGTGGGCGGCGATTGAAAAGAAAACAGGTCAGCCTTTTTTATATTACAACCATGTGGTAAAGTTCAGAGATGTGGCCATGCGTGGCGCATGGACGAGTGGTGGCATAGAGTTTAATTATGGTATTATAGGACATACACCCAACTGTGCTACACCGGTAGATTATCTTACACGCAAAAATGCAGACGGAAGTGTGAGTTGTATTGTGGGAACGTTGGATCTTGTGACTCGTACGAACTGGCGGGTTGAGATTAATTTACCTGCTGATAAGGCATATTTTACTACCCGTTCTTTCTGGCATAATGGTAATGGTATGCCGCAACCTTATTATCACTGGTCAAATGCCGCTATTCCATCCGAAGGCAACCTGGAGTTTGTTGCGCCGGGTAATAGCTATATAGGGCATGAGGGTGAAACAGGAAACTGGCCTATGCATCCTGACAATGGAAAAGACTTATCGTTTTATGAGCAGAATGATTTTGGAGAATACAAAGCCTATCATGTCTTGGGAAGACACGATCATTTTTTTGGAGGATACTGGCATGAAAAAAATAGGGGTATGGCACATTATGCCGCGAAAGACGAAAAGCCAGGAAAAAAATTATTTATCTGGGGATTGTCTGAGCAGGGAATGATCTGGGAAAATATTTTATCTGACCGCGATGGGCAATATGTTGAAGTACAATCCGGGCGTTTGCTGAATCAGAATGTGGAACGCAGTTCGTATACCCCGTTCAAACAAATTTCTTTTATGCCTTATGCTACCCAGGGTTGGGTTGAGTATTGGTTTCCGGTGTTGCAAACCCGTGGCATCAGTATGGCGAATCCTTTGGGTACGTTACATGTACAAAAATCGAATCGTAAAGTGCACGTTTATTTTTCGGCCGTTAGCAAGCTGGCGGATACCCTTGTTTTGTACGGCAATGATAAACCGCTCTATAAGAAGTTACTTCGGTTAAATCCCCTTGATGTGTTTACTGACTCTGTAACAATTGATGATCCTGCTTTAAAAATTGAGATCAGGATTGGAGGCAATAAAATGGTGTATAGAGAAGAACAAGCGTCTGACACATTAAGCCGGCCGTTGTCAAGTCCACAACAACTGGAGGAAAGTGCTTATCATTTGTACCGTGTGGGTGCCGATAGACTTGCACAGCGGTTTTATGCAGAAGCAAACATACTGTTACAAAAGGCCTTACTTAAAGATGCCGCCCTGGTTCCGGCATTAACCAGTCTTTCTGAACTGAAGTATTACGAAATGAAATATGATTCAGCGGCCTACTATGCATACAAGGCATTGGCGCTGGATACCTACGACGGAGCAGCTAACTATTTTTTTGGATTGGCGAGCCTGCAGTTAAACAAATGGCACGATGCTGAGGATGCATTCAGTATGGCTACGCTTACGACTCTTTACCAGGGAGCAGCCTATACTGCATTGGCAGAGATGGCACTTAGACGACAACAATATGAAACTGCTTTGGCGTATGCTGATAAAGCACTTGATGTAAATAGAAAAAATATCAGCGGCCTTGAAATAAAACTGATGGCATACCGGTATTTGAATATGCCTGCACCTGCTAATGCGGCGGCAGACTCGCTGCTGGCACTTGATCCGCTGAATCATTTTGCAGTATACGAAAAGTATTTGCTGGATAGTGTCCGGACATCCTATCATACGTTTTCGTCCCGGTTGCAGAACGAAATGCCTGAACAAACGATACTGGAATTAGCGATCCGGTACCAGGCGAGGGGATTTGTGAAGGAAGCAGTAGCATTGCTGGAAAGATTGCCACAAAGTGCTGAAGCATTATATTGGCTTGCCTGGCTTTCCCGCGAAAAAACTGAAACCGTTTTGCAGCTTTTGAAAAAAGCTGATGGTTTGTCCCCTCATCTTGTTTTTCCTTTCCGCCAGGAGAGTGTTGTTGTACTGGACTGGGCGCAAACACAAACGGGCTCGTGGAAAAGCAAATATTACCTGGCACTTATTTACAGGGCACATAACAATCAACAAGCTTTCAGGCTGCTGGAACAATGCAGAGACGAACCCGATTTTGCGCCGCTCTATATCACCCGCATGCAGTATATAAAAGCTGATTCAAGCCAGCGTTTACAGCATATTCAAAAAGCGGTAACCTTCGATCCTTCTAACTGGCGGTATCAAAAATTACTGGCAGAATATTTTATTGAAAGGGAGCAGTATGCAAAAGCGCTGGAAATAACGTCTGTCTATCACCGAAAATATCCGGGTGACTATAAGATGGGCATGTTATATGTCCGTAGCTTACTGCTGAATAAGCAGTATAAGAAAGCGGATGAAATACTTTCGGGCTTGACTATTTTGCCCTACGAAGGCGCCACAGATGGACATGAATTATACCGCGAGGCCAAAATAATGCAAGCCGTGCAATTGATGCGCAAAAAACAATTTAAAAAAGCTTTATCATTTATTCAACAATCCAAAACATGGCCTGCCAACCTGGGTGCAGGAAAGCCATACGATAGCGCTATAGATGTTCAGTTGCAGGACTATCTGTTAGCACTTTGTTACCAGGGCTTGGGGCAGCATTTGCAATATCAACAGGCATTAAACCAGATAGCAAATCTGCAGGCTGGTTACAGGAATAATCCGGCAAGTAAATTGGTAAAGGCCTGGGTGTTTGATGAACAAAGTAGAGGGAGGGAAGGTAAGGGTCTTTCGTTTTTGGATGAACAATTAAACGCAAATCCGGAAGATAAAAAGATAGCTTGGGCGATTAGTACCTATAGGAAAATTCTCTATCCCGGATTAACGGCTGGTGAAAAAGATGTGGATATGAGAATTATGGAAGCATTAATTGGTTTGTAATACGACTATGATAAACCGTTACTTTGATATTAATTTGTAAAACATACTTAGATAATAGCAGATGCAAAAAGTTTTAATCGCCATTTTTTTATTAATAGGAGTAAGCAAAGTAATAGCCCAGAACAAATACCTTTCTTATACAGTACCCGGTCAGTCGTGGTCTGAAGAATATGGTAACCACAGGGCAGTATTGGAAGTAACACAACCGGCAACGGCCGTCAGGATTAATTTCTTATGGCGTAGAAATGATCTGCAGCCTGAAATGCGCAGGATGATGATCATTAACGCCGCAACAGGCGAAGAGGTAAAAAATATCCATCGCCTGCATATTAGTAAGGAGCGTTGCGAACTTGTTTTTGGACCCGTTATTAAACCCGGTATTTACCATTTTTATTACTTACCCTATGCGCCCGAAACCGTGCAGTATGTTGCCGGAAAATATCTTTTGCCCGAGCCGGCACCGGATAGAGACTGGCTTAAGAGTGCTGTCTGGCAAAAAGACAGTACGCAGCTGCGTGTTATTAAAATGATAAACGTTAAAGAAATACAGGCACGTTCATCATTTGATAGTTTTTTTCCCATGGAAGTTGCGGCAACGACAATGGAATTTGATAGTCTTGTTGCCCGGCATCCTCAAAAAAGTTTTCTTGTTTTCCCGGAAGATAGAACGAGACCTATCCGCATGAAAGAAGCCATTCCGTTACAATGGCTTCAATATAAAACAGGAGTACCCTTTAGCGGCGTAGCACAAAGAAATGAATATTATGCGCTGCAGCTGGGCGTTGTAGCTACTCATAAAGATATCGCAGATGTGCGGGTGTCGTTCACCGATCTAAAAAGTACTTCGGGCAATGTAATGCCTGCTGCTGCGCTTACCTGCTTTAATACAGACGGCGTGGATACCAGGGGAAAGCGTTTTGTAAAAAGAGTGAATATAAGAAAAGGAGCGGTGCAGGCTTTATGGATTGGCGTTGATATTGACGAAAATGTGGCCCCGGGTGTATACAAAGGCATAGCAACGATAAGCACTGCTAATGCGGGCAATCAACCGGTGCCGGTGGAAATCACCATTGAAAATACCTTATTGGCAGACAGGGGCGATGGAGAAACCTGGCGCCATTCCAGGTTGCGTTGGTTAAATTCAACATTGGGCATTGACGATCAACCCACATTAGCTTATCAGGCTATGACACGCAATGGTAACACCATCACAGCCACCAACAAGGAAGTTGGAATAGCTTCCTCAGGTTTACCTTCTGCTATAAAAGCCGGCGCGGTCAATATTCTTTCTTCCCCTATACGATTTACGGTAGAAATGGAAAATAAAATCGTCCAATTGGACGGGTATCAGTCTCAGTTTAAAGAAAATAAATCCGGATTGATAACGTGGTCAGCCCAGGCCGCGAATGATAAACTTACAATTACGTGCAATGGCAGTATGGAGTTCGATGGGAGGATGCGTTATCAATATACGGTAGAGTCGAAATCAGATATTCATATACAGGATATCCGCCTGGAAATTCCGTTGAAGAAGGAATCAGCCACTTATATGATTGGTATGGGAAGAATGGGCGGACGTACGCCTGCTAGTCATATTTCAAGATGGCAGAAAACAGAAGATAGTTTCTGGATAGGTACGGAAGATGGGGGTATACAATGTGAATTGAGAGGCGGCGCATACCATGGGCCGTTATTAAACCTTTATCAACCCAATCCGCCCGCTTCCTGGTTTAATGGCGTGAATGGTGGTTTCAGAATAGATTCAGATCAACAGGTGGTAACTGCTACAGCCTATAGTGGCGCCAGGAAAATGCTTAAAGGCCAGGCTGTCTCATTCGAATTTGATTTTCAGATTACACCTGTTAAAGAAATGGATTGGAAAGATCATTTCTCACAACGGTATGTTCATAATTCAGGTACGGTTGTTCCTTCCGCCGAAGCGATTGCCAATAATGGAAATGTGATCAATGTGCATCATGCCAACAAGTATAATCCCTATATCAATTATCCTTTTATTGCACAAAAAGAGATGAAAGACCTGGTAAGTGCATGGCATGAAAAAGGCTGGAAAGTGAAGATATACTATACCGTTAGAGAGCTTACCAATCATCTTACCGAAATATGGGCACTGCGCAGCCTGGGCGACGAAATACTTTCCGGAGGAAATGGAGGTGGCTACCAATGGTTGCAGGAGCACCTGGTAACCGGTTATACGCCGCAGTGGTATACTCATTTGGGAGATGGGGTGGTAGATGCTGCCATACTGAATGGGAGTGAATCGAGATGGTATAATTATTATGTGGAAGGTCTTCACTGGTTGATGAAAAATATGGATATTGACGGGCTCTACCTGGATGATATCTCCTTTGACCGACATATTTTAAAACGAATTCGCAAGGTAATGGAGCTTTCAAAAAAAGATGCCATGATTGACTTGCACTCCAATACCGCTTTTTCGCTGGGGTCGGCCAATCAAAACCTGGAAATGTTTCCATTTATAGACAGGACATGGTTTGGCGAAGGGTTCAATTTTGACTTAATGCCTGCAGATTTTTGGTTTACAGAAGTGAGCGGCATTCCTTTTGGCATTGGCAATGATATTCTCATGCACATGAGTGTGAATAATAAAAGAGGAATGGTCTATGGCATGACACATCGCGATTTTCCGGCGATGTGGAAATTATGGGATGATTTTAATATTAAAGACGCAAGGGTTGTTGGATATTGGAATGAGAAACCTGTTGTGTCAACTGGTAGTGATAACATTTTTGCCACAGCCTATATTAATAAAGGTAAAACTTTAATAGCCCTGGGCAACTGGAGTAACCAAAAGGAAAGTGTGCGGCTTACCCTGGATTGGAAAGCAATGGGCATCCGGTCCGGTAAAGTAACTATGACAATGCCCGGCATACAAGGATACCAGGAGCATAAAATATTAAAAGAGGGCGAACCCATCACCCTGGACCCTAAAAGCGATTGCCTGATTATCGTTTCAGAAAAGTGATTTTGAATTGATTCGTTTTCCGCAGCAAGTGTTCAATCAATCCTCCGGTTGGAGAAGCATTACAGAGTACCGGTTGCATTCATAGTATACTATGAATGCAGCCAAAGAATGCAGTCATTCAACTCAAATTATTGCAACAGCCATTAAGCCGGTTTTCAATACCGTTTAGTGAAGTTTTTTATTTAAACTTCGGATGGGATTGATTTGAAAACTTTCAAATCATTTTTCTTCGATACTTTTTGGGAAGAAGTATCCAAAAGTTCCATAGGGAATACTTGTCCGACGGGGGATTATTACGCTCAATTCCCCGGAACACCCGGGCGTAGCTTTTGTACCACTGTAGCCTCAACTATAAACCTCTGAATAAAAAAGATTTGTAAAACTTCATAAGACTGATATTTCCCTACTTATTTTTGGATAATTGTTCAGCGCAAAGCTATTTGTGCTTAACTAAACGGCATTAAGGTTGGGTTAAAACAAGAAGTTGGAAGGAGGCATACAAGCAGGCTAAAGCTAATAGTACGCATCCCAAAGTTTAAAGAAAACCGGGCGCTAACCTTCCTATAATCTGGAACCGGCCGGACTGAGGCGTCTGCATGCCGGCCGGCAGTATAACAGGCAAGTATACCAACAATTGGAGCCTGTACAGCACAAATGGGGGCAAAGCAATATCTTGAATCAGGGCATGCAGAGCTTTTGCGTAAGAACTCCTTCAGTAAAAACTAAGGCAACCCGTTTCCGTACAATTGAACCCCAAAAGACACAATATTGATAACATCTGCTACATCAGCGATAGCCAGAACTTACGCAATGTTCAACCTTTACATTCTGTCACAGAAAATATTACGAATTGAGATAACTTATAAATAGTCGTATAAAAATAGATATTTGATAGCCGGGTGTCCGTATGATCATAGTACTCACCTCCTGCAATAACCGCTCTGCAAATAGTCAAATAAAAAGATATGTCCAAACAATCAAGATATTCTTTTCATCACCTGGGGATTCCTACTGATGAAGTAAAGCCCGGTGAGCGTTATAGTGCACACTTTAAAATGTATACTGCTGATCATCCCGGACGTTTCAGAATTCAGTTTCACCGTTTTGAAAAGGATAGCCCGATGCATTCACTCATTCAAACAGTTGTTCATGTTGCTTTATTGGTAGACGACCTGGATGCGGCAGTGTTGGGTGAGGAGTTATTGCTCGGTCCTTATGAGCCAGTTCCGGGATACCGGGTTGCAATCATTAATAATGCCGGAGTGCCGGTCGAATTGGTAGAAACGGAGCTGACTGACGATGAATTATGGGGGAAGGCGGTTTCACAAGACGATCTCAGCATCACCGGATTGTAGTACGCTGGTGCCGGGCTTATGGGATGGTGTTTATATACACTGGGGTAACTTCGTTACATATAAATTGATTTCTATTTGTCTGAAAAGGCGGCTTGTAAGCAGTCCCCGATTTTGTTCATCAGCTGGAAGAAGCGATTTGCCAGATCTGTTAGGTAAATCTTGCGATCGGTTGGACCTGGTATCTGCGCTAATCTTGAAAAGGCAACCTGGCCAGGAACTGCTCTCATAATAACCTCAACAGGATATCTCTACCAATTGACTTCTTTTTTACGGAGTTTTTTGCAATGCCGCATCGGGAGAATTTGACAACAACTGATTTTAGAATTGCCCACCTGGAATCGTAATTCAAATTAAAAGTATCATTTTTCAGGGTTCTGGTCGTTTCATCATTTGCGGCAGCTTAAAGAAACCAACGAGCTTTTGGTTGTAGCCCAGATTAAAGTAGGTTTGAATGCCGTTTAGATAAGTTTTTTATTTAAACCACGGACAGGATCTATTTCAAAACTTTCCATCATTCTTCTTCGATACTTTTTTTGGGAAAAAGTATCCAAAAGCCGCCGGGGAATTATTACATCCAATTCCCCCGAACGCCCTGATTAGGCTTTTGCACTACTGTAATTTCGGCTATAGTACCCTGAAGAATGGCTTAATATGAAGCTATTTAACCTTGACTAAATGGCATTAAAGTTTTGTTTAATCAACAAGCTTATTTGGTGGTTGGGCAGAATGGGCAAAAGAGGAGTAACAAACCGGTAGCTTCTTAAAACGCTTCGTCATTTTGTGCTAATGCGGAATATGGTTTTAATTGCAATAGCTATAAAACCTGTTCCAGCCACTATAACCGATGTGTCATCACCACCACGGGAAGCGACATTGAAACAATTTTTATATTCATTTCTCCAACCGGTATAGACGTCCAGCATGGGGCCGGGTACCTTTATCCCGCACTCAAATAAACCAGCCGTATGTCATTTCAAGCGAATCATTATCAGTCAGCCGACGTCCTTTTAATCAACCGCCAAACGATTACCGTCCTGGCTAATGTATTATTTATAACTATTCTTCCTTTTACTTCATTGGCGGCAGAACATCATTTTAGGAATGTTAGCCTTAGTCCGGCATTGGCAGGCAAATGGTTTATTTTTTGGTCGGTAAGTGCCCGGTTTCTTGCAACTGGATTTATGCAGGTAATGCGGAGCGGACGCGGTGGAAGCACTATTTTACTACAGGGAGGTAAAGCGGGGCATTTCGGACGAAGTATAGGATTGGTTAAAATATTACTGGCCGTACTGTCTTTTACATGTATCATGAAAAGCAATTTTTCTTTGCTGGCGGCCGTCACTGCTGGTATATATATAGGGCTGGTTGGCTTTCAACATGATTTTAAAAGACCCTCCACTACTATGGGCTGGTTCAACCTGGTATATGATATGATTTTAGTAGCGGTAATCACAGGCTATTTTGTATTCTAAATATTGAAAATTAAAATTTGATGAAGAAAATATCATTAACATTTCTTATCCTTTCATTTTTGCACTTCGGCTATGCACAGATAAGTAAGGAGAGCTTTGTCTACTCTATAAAGGGCGCGGATAGTCTTTCGCTGGACTTGTACTCCACACAACAGCCAACGACCGCTTCCACACCTTGTGTATTGTTTGTATTTGGGGGCGCATTTGTTGGAGGCGACCGGAACGATACTAATTACCATCATTATTTTACCGGATTGGCAGAACATGGCATTAAGGTGGTTTCGATTTCTTACCGTTTGGGTTTAAAAGGTGTTACCGATCTTTCAGTGTTTCACAGCAGCCCTTTAAAAAAGGCAATTGATATGGCGGTAGAAGATGTGCAGGACGCTACTACCTGGATTTTGCAACGCTGCAATGACTTGAATATAGACTCCGCTAAAATAATTCTTTCAGGGTCTAGTTCCGGAGCTGTAACGATATTACAAACCGCTTTATATAATACCAACAGGGAAGCAGCCAATAGCCGGCTGCCCCCGGCATTCCGTTATGCAGGGGTGATTGCTTTTTCCGGCGCCATGCTTAGTTACACGGGTACACCAGCTTACAAAACAACGCCGCCACCCACGCTGTTTTTCCATGGCACTGGGGATAGAATCGTTCCTTACAAATCAGTTCGTTTATTCAATAAAGGTTTATTTGGTTCATCAACCCTTGCCGGCTCGTATAAAAAGAGAGGGTATCCTTATTATATATACAGAGCAAAAAACCTGGGGCACGAGGTGTCTGTCATTCCTATGATCACACAAGTGCCCTTAATTCTTGATTTTATTGATCGCTATGTGATAGCCGGGCAGCAATTACAAATAGATATGCTGGTAAACGATCCTTCCGAAAAACCAATGCTTACGATTTCAGCAAAAGCCTTGTTGAAAAAATTGGCTACAAAATAATGATTTAATCAAAAATGATATCATCTGCAACATATCATATAACATGGGCTGACTGGCAGAATTAATTTTACATCACTCAAACCCGTATCATTTTAATAGAAACTTTATTCGGGTGTACGGGAGGTACATTATAGGAATACTTTTATTTTATCAAGAGTTTATATAAACGGTGGTTCATGGGGTAGCCCGGGTTTTAACCCGGGTTTTTTTAATTGCTTCAGGCATTAAGGTTTTTGGCAAATTTTCCATTTTCAGCCTATCCGGCTGTAATCTATGAGCAGGTAACTAATATTAAGCCGATCGTGCATCATCCAAAAAGGCTTTGACGTGTGTTTTTGGTTCGTCCCGTTTTAGCGAGAAGGAACAAAAATGGCAGCCGAATTGAATCAGTTCTCAGGCTATGAACGGCTACCACTAAAAAGCAAGTAAATGATAACGCACCGGCTTCAATTGCTAATATCTTGCAAATACAACATCAAAATAGGTATATCAAACAACTCACCTTCACCGACAATGATTATGGTTTAAGCCGAGGGCTGCAGCCAAACTGATGATTCCAAATGCTGATCCCTGTAACTATTAGCAAAAGTATAGGATTTGATTATTAGCCTTGTCTGGTCGTTTTAGCAGGCAGTGGCAAAAGTGCGTTAAATAAAGTTGAATATTATCTGGCAGAGCCTGTGCTGATTTGCCTTTGGGAACCGGTTTGTGAAGGAAGGGGATACAATTATAGTCATTTGCGGAAACGGATGTTCGCATATTCATGACTGAAGTAATCCGTATTGCCGAATCTTTGGCCCAGGTGATAGACCGTGGAAGGGTTTCTTATATGATTGATGCAATCCGGACAGACGAGAGTTATATTAAAAAAAACCGGCTTACGAGCCGGTTTCTCTCATCGGGTTAAATTTTTTCTCACAAATTTTTGAAAAAGAAAACCGTTCCGTCTTTCGTTATTTGCAATACCAGGCTTTTACCTTTATTCACCAATTCGGCAAAATAATTATCAGCATCGGCAAATTGTTTTCCATATAACCACATGTCATTGTCATTGGCTTCATTGTCATCAAAAAATATGACCTTACTGATCGTGTAACCTGCATAGTTCTTGCTGATGCTTTTTAAGGCCGCCTGGGGCAAGTCTGAAACCTGCTTTTGCGTTGTAGTACCAATTAGGTTATTGTCCAGGTCGTAAAACGCGTTGTACAATACAGCATTCTGTGTAAAGCTAATCTCTGAAATTGTTTCGTTCCTGGTAGAGGATACTACTGTTACGCCCGGGAAATCAACAGAAAACTGTTGCAAGGTTCTGCTATCTACTTCGTGTTTACGTATCGCTCTTTCTTCCTTTTGGGTTGATGCTTTTTTTGCCGTTTGTGCCGTACCGTGTAATGTTATCGAAGACAGAGTGATTACTACTGCTGCCATTATTGCTTTTTTCATAAAAATTAATTTAAATATTGATAAAAGAGATTAGTTTTTTCTAACGAGTTTCCAGCTAAGTCCTACATTGACACTAAATGTTTGTAGATTTTTTAAGCCATAGTTGTCTGCTTTGTTTGTTCCGTAGAGGTATTGTGCGCCAACGTTAATAGCCCAGTTATTTTGGGGTTTGAGGCTGATTCGGGCGCCCACTTCCGGGATAGCTGTAAAACCCCAGTTCGTTTGTTTATCCTCATAAATATTGTAATACTGATTTTGTTCGCTGTATAAAACGCCTGCGCCAACTTTTACATAAGGAAAAACTATATTACCGCATTCAAAATACTTAGAAATGGTTGCGGTAACCGGCAGTGCAAAAATATAGGTATACATATCCGTAGTAATAGCGCCTGTTTTAGTAACGTAGGTTTGCCTGTCGTAATAGGTGTTGTAATTGTTCCAACCCAGGGCGCCCCCTACGGCAAGGTTTTTTGTGATAAATCTGTTATACCCTGCGTTAGCACCGCTTCCGTTAAACCCCTTAACAAAACTATTGTTGAGCGGCGTTCCCAAATTCCAATTAATGTATGCATCTGAGTCCCCTTTTTGCTGCGCATAGCAAGCAATGCCTGCAAAAAGTGCCAATGAAACTGCTATTATTTTTTTCATAAAAATGTGAGTTATGCTGGTTATTTATTGTTTTGTTTTATGTATGGAGACTGTAGGAAAGCCTGGTCGACACTTTTAATACACTGATCAAGAATGAAGCTGTTTGAATTTCCTATTTGCCCACTACCGATGCCTGTCCATATGATGTTTAACTTTTGTTTGGCGGCGGCATTTTTTAGATCTGCTATTTCAATAATAAGACTTCCGGTTTTGATGGTATAGTTATACCAGTAAGGGTACCAATACGGATAGTGATTGTAATCTCCCCAGTAATAAGGATTCCAGTAACCCGGAAATCCCCACCAGTAGCCAGGTGTTACACCGTAAATAATCCTGTTACGTATGCCGACCAGTTGTATTCCGAGGTCAATATTTGATTTGTCCTCCGGGGCTACCTGGATATAGCCGGCGGCTTTCATTTGTTTGGAGACTTCATTAATAATAGCTTGTGCGTCTGCATCGTACCAAACGGAGTCTTTCGGATTTTCAGTAGCCACCGTTATAGTGTCACGTATAGCAAATGTTTTGTAATTCGTGAATTGTACAGCGGTGTCATATTTTGTTTCAACCACAAAATCGCTGGAGAGATTGTTTACAGGCGGTAATTTTTTGCACGATGTTAATGCTGCCACCGCTAGTATCAATGAACCTAAAAAGGTTCTGTTCAACTTTTTCATAAATAAAATAATTGTTTTAATGATAAGAGAAAATGATTTGGGGTTTTTTAGGTGCTGTTTTGTGATGATTGAACTGCGCAGTTGAATATTGTGATGCAAAATTGTGGACAAATATGCCGGGTGGCTATACACGTTGTTGCGGAAGCTATTAAAATTGAGGCAGCGACTTTCAAATATGTTGCAGGGCCTATAACAGGTGTTGCAAATAGTAAACCTGGCCCCATTCTACAGGCTGGAAGGGAAAATTGTGAGCAAAGCTACAATAGAAAAATAAGTACCGCAATAGCTAAAACAGGCTATTGCTTTCTATACAATATTAATATATCAATAGGCCGTGAGCGATGCTTGAACGAGTCTCTTATACACTATCAACCTACACTGCAATTGCTACCATGGGTATAGCCTGTTTTAGCTATTGCAACGAATAGTAACCCATAATAATTTTGCTATCGCATTTGATAACAAACTCTAATCATTAACCAGCTTTGTCTTCCCGGAAAGGACGATCTGATTAATCGGGAAAACAACGCCTCTTTCAGGTTTCGTATGCCAGCGCTTTCATGCATGAAGTGCGAATACAAGCAAACACTATTTCAAAAAATAGACGGCAAAATACGTTGGTGTAGTATGCCGCTAATAATAATCAAACAACACAATTAAAAATAAATTTTATGAGTATTCAAAATTCCAATTTATCTAAATATGGGTATGACACGGTAGTCGCAGTTACGCAAAAGGGATTGAACGTGGGCATATCAACTTATTATTCTAATGCGAAAACCTTCTCGCAGGTATCGTATTATTTTATAAAAGATAGTTCCGGTAATGCGCAGCCTATTGACAAGCTTAATCTATTGCAGAATTATACTAATAATATTGACCCCCTTAGCACCTCCTTGTCGGCAGCACAGCAAAAAGCACTTTCAACCACCGGTTTTTATTTTGCCTTCAGTTTTATAATAGGGAATCCTCAGAATGCAGCGAACGTCAAGTACCTTACGCTTAACCCTGGCAGCAGTAGCGTGCGGTATTATCTTTTATGTAAAACATTGCAGGTGGCTTTCTGGAACCCTGATAACAATACATGGGTTGGCATTAAACAAATGGTATTGAAAGAATTTAATATCTATGCCGACGTCAACCTGAAAAATGTGTTGGATAATACTAACCTGAATCCAGCAATACAAGCAGCGGTAGATACGTTGGGTGGGACAGATGTAAACGTTCAGCAATTGATTTTTGATCTTGATAGCGCTGTGGTAGACCCCAATAGTACGCTTGACAATATTGATAACACCTGTTCTGTTTTCAAGCCTTTAATGCAACAATTTGCTAATACATATTTCAGTACCTATATGGCACAAAGTGGTGCGCTAAACTATGCAATAACAACAAAGAATACATCGTCACTCGTACCAACGGAGATGAACTGGAATATAGGTGCATTTGTTGATAGCAATGGCAATGCAATTGCTAACCCTACTCAGGATCAGCAAGACCTGGCTACACTAAACTACCTGTTTGCCACTAATGGAAACAGCCTCCCTACTGTGGCGCAGTTTAGTTGGAACTGGTTGGAGGATAATGGCAGCAGCCACAATCCGGATTTGGATTCCAATGCTGATGTAAATAAGTATGCCGGAGCGATATCTATTAATCGGGATGCATTTGCACAATACCTTATAAGTCAATTAAACAGTTATGCACAGCAAAACTGCTGGGCACCCTATATTGATCCAGGCGAAACAGGGAACGGAGACTTGGTTTTTAGTTTAGGTGCGCTTCCCGGTGACGTTTTCAGACCTTACAATCCTAATAACGTTATTTTCGGTGATCCTGATCAGTTATTGCTTTATTGGTATAATGCAAAAGTCAACTTACCCATTGTGCAAAGCAACAACCCCGATGATACCATGTGTGTTACTTGCAAGTTCAGTTTGAGTGTTACCCTGGGAGATGGCGATACAATTCCTACCAACCGGCTAACTATAGAGCAGAATTTTCAGTTACAGATAACCGCCAATTGCAGTAGCAAGTCCTATGACGGCTCACCGGTAAATAAAAAATATAAAGATGTTTTTAATATGCAGGTTGACGATCAGGGACGAATGCTCTTTAACAGGAACGAAGCGCTTAGCCAAAATACCGATCTATCGACAAATGTAGATCTTCCATTTGATAATGATTGGGATTCTACAGATGCCTACGTACAATCTTTAGCCGCAAAATCCTTTACAGCATTTCCATTTACGTTGCCGCAGCAATTTGTTTTTCCTGGCGGTAATGCCTTTGTTTTCCAGGATGCACAATTTGTTGGTTCTTCAGATTTAGTATGTCATGTAACGTATAAAAAAGAATCTTAAAAGAATTCCCCCACAAATAAGTATACAAAAGAATACACTATAGCCTGAGCCGCACCTGGTTTTTAGGATATGTGACGGTCCCTGACGATCAAAAAAATATAACAATGAAAATTTTAAATGAAACCGAGTTGATGACTAATCAGAAAGCATCAACCGTTGTAGTTCCCGATAAACAATTTGAAGCCCTGCAAACCATAGAAGGCAGCTCGCTGTTGTTTTCGATAGGTACGGCTGGTATTTTATATTGTACCCGGGAGGTACCCGGCGATACACATGGTTGGGTACGGGTTGATATAAGCTCTATGCTTTCCTCCTGCTACAACGGAGCCGTTGTACAGGCGAAAACGTTTGACATTGCACAGGATCTCTCCGAAACCAATACGGTGGATATAGCACTGGTAGTAACAGTAAATGGTATCGATTACCTGCATCTAGCAACCGGCTTTACCAATACGCTCGACAACTGGGCAAATAATGTGCCCCAATTCGAACAACTTAAGTTTGATTATCCTGGAGATGATATTAATGCATTTCAGGCAATGCCCGTTAACGACGTACAGATATTGGACAGCAATGACGGCAGCGGTATGCAATACATTATAGTGGATCTCGTGAGCAACGCCGCTACACAAACAATTTCAAGGTTTTATATAGATGTTAGTCAACAGCATGGCTACGCGTGGCTACCGCATAATTTGCAGGCTACCATTGAGGCTGGCAAGGTAACCTCGTTGCTGGGCTGCGGACCTGATGATGGGCCTAATAATGATTATAATGTAGGCGGTGTATATGTACTAGGAACCGTAGGGGATGAAGCGCAATTGTTTTATACGCCCACCTGTAATTATCTATATCCTGAAGCATATGCAGAATCAACCATTTTCAATTTGCCCGCTGCGTGTAACACTCAATATATGGCAATGGCTGTATCTGCGCCAGCAGCCACTGCGCCCTATACTGATTTGTTCTTTGTATCGAACTATACAGACAGTAGTGGCAACGTCCGGGGCGGTCTTTATTTTTTAGCCAATGGAGACCAGATTGATAGCGAGAATTCCAATGCTACTCCTGAGCTAATTTACACTCACAACCTATTGCAGAACATCCAAAGTATACACGTAGAAAACTGGAATGACAATATCGTTTTATGGGGACAAAGCCTGAGTACCGATGGGTCTGGTACTTCGCAGTTGTTTATTATGGAATGTGTGGCGGGGCAGGAAACTAATGCAGATGCCTGGAGCTGCCCCATACCGCTTTTATTTAATGTAGAAAATTCAGCTACCTATATTAATAATAATTACAGTTCTCACAGTTCTGTTGACCCTGCAAATGGTAACGCCTATGGAAGCTGCAACGTATTGTTCGCCCACCAGGCAGATGGCACACTGGTACAACTGTTTCAGGACCCTGTTACCACAGCGTGGCAGCAACGAAGTCTGTTAGTAGTACCCAATACCATTACAGAAGTGTATGAAACAACCACCTATTCTACACACATAGAAATTACCGATGATAATAATATACCACAGCTAAATGTACCAGTGTATGTATGGTCATCCAGCCCCTGTAGCGTATACGTAACAGATGCCACTAATACAGCAGGTTATTTTACGCTGGAATTTGATACCCCAGCAAAATTTGAAACTGATTTTTCTGGTAACGTTACCATCATGCAAGCAGTTGATGCCATTGGCGGAATTGCCTTTAATATAGCGGTACAGGATCCCAACACTCAGCAGTGGTATACAAAAGTGGTTAATCCTATGGCGGTAAGTATTGCCAACCTTAACGCCAGGGTGCCCGATGGCAACAAAGATTACCTGCAGGGTGCCCAGGTTGCAGATGAATACGGCAATCAGTCACCTTTGGTAAGCAGTGATTATAATTCTCAAACAGCCAGCACTTCTAGCCTGGTAAATACTATTTGCCAGCAAAATGCCTCTGTAAGTCAGGATGGGCTTACCTCCGACCAGGTGAAGGCGGGTGGCTGGCCCAACCCGGCTACCGCTATCCAGGCAGTTAAAAACCCGGGTAGTCAAATTGTTTCACCTGTGGCCAATGCCATCGCGCCGAGTGCTAACGCAAATTATACCGCACCTGTTAACCCTGTTAAAAAATTCGCCCGGGCAGACCGTGGATTCAAACATTTGCGATTCGATCCTAAAAAAGATAAAATATGGGGTTGCTCATTTGGTGAAAATGCAAAATACCATGAAGGCATTGAAGGGGTGAGAGCCCTGGGTATTGTGCTTAATGCAGATGGCAGTTTGTCACTCCAATCCACGGCTACCGATTTGGGAGGTGTTTTAAGTCATATTGAAGCCAAGATAGGGCACGTGGTGAAATGGCTGAAAAGTGAAGCGCATAAAATTGAAAAGGTAATTGTAACTGTCGTAGATGATGTAGTTGATTGCCTGATTACCATTGCCGGAGACATATACCATTTTGTAGCCAAATGTGTTACAGATATTGTCAATGTAGTGCATACGGTGCTTAATGCCATTAAAACGGCTTTCAAGGATATGGTAGCATGGATTGGCATGATATTTAACTTCAAGGACATCCTTACAACACATGCAGTTCTAAAAAATATCATCAACATTTACATTGATTATGCCGAGAATAATTTCGACAAACTGGGAGACTACATTACCAATTTATTTGATGCATTAGAAAGCCAGATCGATGCCAAAACAGGGTTGCCGAATGTTGGGCTGCCGCCTTCAACCCAAACTTATGCCGGAGCGATGGCAACAAGTACACCGCCGGCCGGTAGCAAATCACCCTCTGCAAATTTTGGCACACATCACCTAAAAAACAATGGGCAGAATTCAACCAGCAATTACTCTTCTAATTACTCTCCACTGGAAACCATCTTAACTGATATTGTAGCAGCGGCTAAAAATGAGGAGGAAGCATTTAAGACGCTCGGCGCCCAAATAAAAATAATAGCTGAAAATTTAACAACGGCCCCTTTTACTGAGACTATTTCGCAGGTGTTGGCTGCAATAGTTGACCTGGCACTGAATTCAGCCGAAAATTTTCTACAACTTGTTGTAGAGGTAATGGAAGTTATGTTATCAGAAATAAAAGATGTATTGAATGCTACCCTCAATATACCGGTTATATCTTACTTCTATAAAAAGATGACAAAAACCAATGATAACCCAGACGGAGATGAACTTTCTGCACTGGATCTTTTCTGCCTTATTGCTGCTATCCCCGTCACGGTAATATATAAAGCCGTAAAACAAGAAGCGCCATTTTCTTCAGAAGATCCTTCAACAATTGCGCTTCATAATGCAACCGATATGGCATCACTTCAGCAGGCTGTAAATGCATTGCCAACACTTTCTTCCGTTCAGCCAGGTACCGTGGGCCACGGAGGCAGCGGCAAAAATGTCTTAAACATTGTAGGTAGTATAACAGCCGGAGTAGGTGCAATTGTGATTGACTTTTGTGTACTTATAAAAAGTGGTTTCGAAAGGATACCTACCCCTGCCGAAGTGAATGCTAATAAAGTACTTTCGGTAATTCAGGGTGTAGGTTTTATGGGATACGTGTTGCCCGATATGATTGACGGTGTTAAGCAGGGAGGGTTAGCCGCATATACAAAGGATACCTGGTTTGAAGGGATGAACAATTTATGTACTTACCTGTCAGTGGTTAAAGCCGTAATAGATGCTGCCTCACCGATGTTGCCGGCAAATTTCGGTGATCCCTATGGGGCGGTGGTAGGTCCTTCAATGGATGGCTATCTGAATGTGGCCTGGCAGTTTCCCACAGTTTTCGAGCTGCTGCATCAACTACAGGAGCATGGAAAGTTTGTGCCTGCTGACATAAACGCAATCGTTTCCTGCATTGGAGGTACTTTTTTCGATCTAAGTGGCTTACTTTCTCCTTTCTATGCTATTGCGTTTAATTTTGTACCGCCTAGCCCGACCCAAAAAGGAGTGGTTGCAGGTTTAGCTATAAGTATAGCAGGTTGTAATTTGATCTGGGGAGGTTCCTGCCTCGCCACGACATTTGACGGCTTGCCGGTACCGGAATAAAACATTTTTTACTTCTTAAAGCGTGGCGCAACTCTTTGTTGCGCCTTTTTTTTTGCAACAATCCTTATACTAACTGCAACATGGTAAATAGTTCCCCTGTTTTTATAGGTCCAATTTTGTACCCTATAAATAAGCAATTAATAAATCAACACAATTAATCTAAAATCATGTTTACGTTCTCCACTTTAACATTGCTGCTTCCTATTGTTATTTTTTTTCATGTTACTGAAGAGTTTCTTTTTCCTGGCGGGTTTATGGAATGGTATAAGGAGTTTATGCCTTCCAAAACAACTGGTATAAAAGCCAGCTACCTCGTTTGGATAAATACAGTGATGATAGGTGTTTGCATTTTCCCCTTGTATTATGGTGATACCGCTACAGGTATTTCTTTCTGGTATTGCATTTCGCTGAGTACAGCTATAAATGCCTGCTTTCATATTTTGGGCGTAATTAAGTTGAAAAAATATTCGCCCGGCGTTATTACAGGAGTATTATTATACATACCACTTTTTATTATTGGAAGCACGCAGTTTTTAGCATCCGGCCAAATCCCTGTAAGTACGGTAGTGGTTTGTACGGCAGCGGCCATAGGCTATCACATACTGTCTGTGGTGAGGCAAAAAAGCTAAGCAGCTTTACAATATATCAGGCAGACGAGAAACCGGACAATTTCATATTTCCCGTTTCTCGTTTAATTTTCCTCTATAGAGGCGTACTAAACCCGGACACATCATTTAGTCCTCTCTTCACTTTTATTCCAGATTGAATGCCGTTTAGTTAAGGTTTTTATTTAAACGGGATGAGATTTATTTCAAAAC
>CAZRYS010000033.1:0-58064 GCA_964604365.1 uncultured Terrimonas sp. | reverse complement strand
GGGCTGGACGGATCACAGAATACCAGCACAGCAGAAAGCCCTTAACCGTTGGCTGTAATTTTAAAGTAGCCTCGTGGTCAAAATAAAATACTTTTATTAATTAAAACTATGAATCAATGAAATATTTATATATGATATTTTGTTTTCTGACAACTTTTTCTATAAATACATTTTGTCAAGTTGATACGAGTGACATTAAATTGGTGATTAGGTATGACCATTATGTGCAAGACGGCGTTTCGAATAATCCACGTGCTGAGGTTGATGCTTTACCTATCCCTGCTTTTAAAATTGACACATCATATTTTTTAGATCAAAATAAGAACAGAATTAAAATATTAATTGAAGTAAAAACGGGCGACACTGTTTTACAATATATTGAAATAAAAAACCCTGGAGAATTACCAATCATAGATTTAAGAAAACCAATTGGCGGCATTCCAGTAAATCAATTGCAACCACGATGCCCTGAAAATTCGCAAATGCCGCCGCAAATGCGACAGCAACAACCCAAAAGCTATGTGAAAGAACGTGCATTCATGATAAAGGGCCAGTACTTGAACGACAGTACTATAGTTGGAACAGCCTATTTAGTAAAGGAAATCTGTTTATCAGAAGTTAAAGAATATGCCGAAAAGAAAACTTTTTTGAAACAACTTATTCAATAAAACAACCACTTTGATAGCATGAGAACTTTAATCTTATTTTTTTCATTCTTGATTTATAGTTGGGTAACTTATTGCCAAACTTTGCCTTGTTTTAATGAAACAAGAGAGTTAAAGACAGGAAGTTTAATGCCTTATACAAAGGTAAAAGTTGGACATGCAGAAGGCTATTTCTTAATTGATTTTGGCACTACAGCATCAACTATTGATACAAATAATTTCATTGGAGCCAAGCCGTTATTAGCTGCCAATAGTACAAACAAGTTCGACAATTTTGATTTTTTTGGCTCTTGGGGAACAGTTATGCTTAAAATTCAAGACCATTCCAATATTCAAGGCTTGGGTACTATTAAACAAGCGGGAATAATAGGTACCGACTTTCTTTGTTTTAATACATTCTTATTGGATTACACGAATTCACAGCTTTTGCGAGGAAACAGTGACTTACAATGTAGTGACAGTACTTTGAATTACGAAGGCTTTAAGCCCGTTTCTACAGCTGGCTTCTATTCGAATGATTTGCAAAACCTAAATAATACATGTACTCCTAATATCCCAACGGTTCCTATAAAAATCGGCAACGCTAATGCAGTTGCACAAATTGACCCCGGATATGATGATAGGCTATACAGGCATTCAATAAATATCAATCAAGCATTTTTCAAGTTGATTAAGGAAAACGGAATAACTTTAATAGAAAACCCACAAGCAAGTTTTAGCTTGAGTACTTGTGTAAGTGGAATTAAAGAAAATGTCAAGGCTTTCAAGCTGCCAACGAATATAAATTTTTCTATTTTAGGAATAGATGGAAACCCAATCATTATTCATTCAGATGTAAATATCTTTTTGAAAGAAACACCTTTGGAAGTTAAATCATGCGGTGGCATTGGAACTTGGACAATCCCTGCAGCACAATTAGCAGCATCTTTTTTAATTGATGCTAAGAAAGTAATTTTTGACCCATTTGAGGAGAAAGTTTGGTTCTTCACGAAATAAAACTACAGCCAACAGGTGCATTTGCAATAGCATGGCTGACGGAATAAACTTTGGCTGCAAATCATTGTTCAGCTTCTGTTCGGGCAGATAGTACGCTATTCTACGTTTGTGCTTATCTTCAATTGTAGTTTTCAAATTGGGCATTTGTTCCGGGCAGATAATTTTCTATTGCCATGCCATCGCAAATACTTAACCGTTAGCTGTTATTGTAAAAAACGACCAACTGCATAAACTCAAAATAATATGAAATATAACTTTATAATAGTTGTTCTAATAATGATTTCATTTGAATCATTTGGACAAGCTCCTTTTACAACCTTAGTGAAAGAGCCAAGATTTTTAGAGAAAAGGCTAAATCTCGACAATACAGAACGCCTAATAGCAGTAACAGACTCGTCTGAAGTGAAGAGAATTGTAAGTGATTCAAAAGGATTATCTGACGGGAGTGTTATTGAAACAAAGAAAAACGATATTGACTTTTTTAAGAACAACGGGTTAACTTTGAATTTAATTGACAAAGGACTAAATAGGATGTCAGTCAATTCTCAAGTACTACACTATAAACTATTTGTAGCAAATCCTAATGAAAAGAACAGATACAGAATAAATAGATATAATATTCCATTATTGGTAGTTACTAAGCTATCTACTTCTTACGACTCAATAAATGCTGCTAGTGCAATTGATGTTTTGGACTATGAAGCTGCTCCTATTACACTGAGAATAATGCCTTCTTTTAAGAAATCATTTGTCACCTATAATGATGTTTTCTACTATGGCTTTTATACAGATATCAGGGGAGTAAATGTTTATAAGCCAGAAAGCAATAGTTACAATATGGATTTCATTGGTTCAGGGGGTATCGGTTTAACATATCAAGGAGACGGGGCAGCAGGTACATATAACTCTAATGGTGAATATGCCCCAGGCAGATACTCCATTTCAGTAATTTTACAAGGAGCAACAGGAAACAAGGAGTTTATTTCAAGTTTATTTAAAACAGAAAAGAATTACGTTACCTCATTACAATCCTATTTCATTTTTAAAGTTTCTGAGACAAGTCATTTAAACATAAAAATAGGTTATCAGAGGTTTTTTCAAGAAACTATTTCAGGAGTAAAATCAAATTTTTCAGTGACATTAGGAATATAACAACAACAGCTAATAACTAAGCTTTCGTTTTGCCTGCAAGACAAGAAATGAAAGTGTTGTTGAACGAACTATTCTCACCGAAGGTAAACCTACGGTGCTGGTGTTGCACTATGGAATTGTCGAACTTTGAGTTTGGTTGTGTAAGCAGTTGGGAGCGTCTGCTTTGAAAAGGAGTCCGATTAATGTTTAGGTTTTCATCGGATTTTGAACATTGAAGTATATAACTTCCCTACCCATAAAACTAGTTTACAGGCACAGTTATGGTTTTCCAATAAATATTGTTTTGGTGGGCCTCGTTTGCCAAACACATCAATGGTTATCAGGGTTCCGGTTTCGCAACAGAGACATTGACGTAATTGGGTTTTGATGGCAGGTGCTTTTCTTACAACTTTCAGTTGTTGTTGTAATGCCTGCAGTTTACATTGTTTCCAACTGCAGCTCTGTGTCCCATAGTGACTGATGCTGACAAAGCGCCCTAACAGTTCTGTAAATCCTGTAACTTCACGACAGGCTCAATGTAGGTTTTATTGTATCTCCGTTCTTCCGGCTTTTTTTTTTAGTAGTCATAATTTAAAGTTTTTAATGAGGACTAAAGTTACGGATAGCGGGAAAGGCTACCGTAGGTTTAGTTAAACCTGTATTTTCTGCTATACTGTCTGAAGATTAAAACATAAACTGCAAATCGTTAATCAGCATTAGTTTCAGCAGAAGGATCACAGAATACCAGCAAAGCAGAAAGTCCTTACCCGTTGCCTGTAAGACCAGAAAAGTCATCATCCCAAAAATATATCGCTATGACATATGACTGGACAAACCCGGAAGAATCCTTAGATTCCATCAAGACTAACATTTTAAATGCAATGAAAACCGAAGAGATCTGGTATGTAAAGCATAGAGCAAGACATTCCTTCTCTTCGAGGAGTATTAGAGTATTGGCTATTTTACTATTTGCATTTGGAATACTTTGGCCCGTACTAAGTGCCGATAAAACAGTTCAAAATACCACTATATTTAACTATGGCTATTTGAGCCTCGCAATAGGAGGTCTTTTACTTCTTCTAGACAAGTATCTAGGGATTTCATCTGGTTACGTAAGGTTTTACATTGCTGAGCTTGATATTAAGAAAAATACGCTGGATTTTATTGAAAACTGGAACATTGAAACGGCAAAGGCAAGTAAGCCAATGACTGTTGAAAATATATTGGCTTTGCTCAATACCGTGAAACAATTCAGGCAAGCAGTATTTACAATAATTCAAGTTGAAACCGGTGCCTGGGCTACTGAATTTCAAACTCAAACGGGAGAGCTTTATGAATTATTTAAACAGAAGCAAAATGAAATGGTCAAACTTGCAAACATTTCTGTTAGCGTTGAAAATTATTCGAACTACAAGGACATTGAAATAGGTTTAGACGATGCCCCGTTATTAAAATTGGGAGCTACCACATCCATAATTTTTAGAAACGTCTCTCTACAGCCACATTTGATAAAAATAAAGGCTACAAAGTCTGATAATAGTTTGATTACATTTTCTAAAAATGCTGACGCAACAGCTGACAAAACAACGGAAGTGACAATGACTTTACCTTAGAAAGTCCAGCAGGAGCATATAAGTTCTATTACAATAAAATTTAAAGTCCTACAGTCTTTAATAAGAATGGAAGCCCATAAACAGTATGTTTGAAATAGGTTTGGGAAGGCGGTTTGCTCCGTTTCATGCAAACATTGACATACAGCCATCAAAAGACAAATAAGAAATATTTGTTTGTAAATTCGCGGACAGCATAAAAGTAATGTCAAAAAAAGAAAATTCAATACCAATAAATCCGATGATCGCCGAATTAGGCGAAGGTGTTTTTGTTAGGAAAATGATAAGTGAAGATTTCCATTTGTATGAAAATCTTGAAGGATTTGATAACATTAAACAATCACATAGAGACGAATATCATTTGTTCTTCTTACAGGAAAAAGGAACAACAACTATTGAAATCGATTTTCTAAAATATACCATAAAACCACTTTCTATAGTCTATATTCATCAAAACCAAGTGCATAGAACTTTGTCGTTCAAGAATGCAACGGTAAGCATTTGGGCAATCAGCAACGAAAATATAAATCCCGAATATTTGAAGTTATTGGACGACATTTTGCCTGCAAAACCTTTGATATTAAAGCAAGAAATATTTTTGATTATTTCCGAAGCCGTATCACTTTGCATAAAATTATCGGGACGAAAAAACGAAAAACTCTACCATTCCCTACTCACCGGAAGTTGTAATACTTTAATCGGATTGGCAATTTCACAGTATTTAGTTCAATCAAAACCGATTGAGAAACTATCAAGATTTGAAATCGTAACCAAAGCGTTTAAGGAATTACTGGAACGAAATTTTGTAACAGCCAAAAGTCCGGCAGAATATGCACAGCAATTAAACATTTCTTCGCCTTACTTAAACGAATGTGTAAAAAATACTACCGGAAATTCTGTATCACATCACATTCAACAGCGAATAATTTTAGAGGCCAAACGCCTGCTTTATCATTCTGACAAATCGGTAAAACAAATTGCAACCGAATTGGGCTATGATGATTATCCTTATTTTTCCAGAGTATTTTCAAAAGTCACAGGAATGTCGGCTTTGGTTTTCAGAAACAAAAACCTTGATTAGTCCAATACTTACCTTTTTCTTGCATTGTTTTAAATTAACGTTCATTGTTCCTTTGCATTCAATTTTAATGTAATAAACAATGATTTCAAGCATACCAAAATGGGTTAGCAATTTATTCGGCAATGCAATGCGACCTAATGTGAAAGTCTTAGAAACTTCCTACATCAGCCCACAGATAAAGAAAATTCGCTTTCAAGGCGATATATCAAAATGGAGTTTTCAAATCGGTTACGCAAGTGTAGTTCGTGTGAGTGAAACAGAATTTAGAAATTATACGATTGCTCACTACGATACAAAAAAAGGAATTTTTGACATTATTTTTCACATTCACGGAAACGGAATTGGAAGCAAATACATTGACACATTGCAAAAGAATGACGAATTGTTTATCAGCGCACCACGAGGAAAAATATTATATGACCCAGGCGTAAAGCAACAATTCTTTTTCGGCGATGAAACTTCTTTAGGTATTGCTTGTTCGTTGTTACCACTACTGAAAAATAACAAGTACCAATTTCATTTTTATTTTGAATTAGATGAGATGAATAAAGATACCCCTGAGCTTTTAGGGATGGAAAATTACACAGTGTTTTCAAAAAGCAATTCATTTAGAAATGAAAAATGGACAAGTAATTTGGGGCTATTTCAAACAAACGAATGGAACGCGGCAAATTTCGCATTAGTAGGAAATGTCAAATCTGTTCAGACATTCAGAAAAGTTATAAAAAACAAAACGCAGGGAAACATTTATTCACAGGGTTATTGGTTGGAAGGTAAAAAGGGACTGTAAAAAATCTACCGAGACAAAGATAAGAGTAGCCGCCAGTAACCAAGCTTCGTCGCATCTTGAAAAAGATCTCAGCAAATATTTTGCTCCGTTGCTCCAGTGCTTACAAATAGTCTTTAACCTGCCTCGTATCCAACTGCGTGGGCAGGCATTGAGAGAGAAGGGTAAGCACTGCCATCCCGTATCTGTATAAGCGATCACGACTGCAACCTTCAACTTGGTTGAGATATTTATTCCATCTCAATGCTTTCCGCATTCTTCTATAATCACAATTTAAGTTCTGTTGAGGACTAAAGTCACGGATAGCGTGGAACGCTACCGTCGGCTTCGTTCAACATTGCATTGGCAATAGTGACGCTGAAGAGTGTATCTCTCCTCGATCGTTATTCAGCACAGTTCGGGCAGCCGAAATTCAATTAAGTGACTAGTTTTCAATATCAACTTTAGTAACAATATTGGGCTATTGTAGCGGACCGGATGAATGCCAGCACCGCAAAAGGTATTTACCTATCAGGCAACATTTGACACCCGTCATAAAAACTTTTATAGTTAAACAATTTTATTTTTATGAATGTATCTACCTGGCAAAAAAGACTACTACCGTTTTTAGTGATAGTTATATCTGCTCTTGCAGTTTGCTTTATCGTTTTCTATTTCATACATATAAGCAACATTGAAAAAGCACTGGAAAGTTCTCCTCAATTTCAATCTTCATCAAAAGTAAATGCCAACCAAAACCTCACGCAATGGAATGACTTAAGAGACTTAGAAAGTTTTTCCATAACAAATAGATATTATAATGCAAGGTTAATTATAAGGAGTCGTCTATTGATGATTTCACTTTCCTTTCTCACGGGTGTCGTCCTTTGTTTTGTAGGATCAATTTTTATATTAGGCAAATTTTCTGAAGACTCCACAACCATCGAAGGTGGACGAGAAAATATGAATTTAAAGTTAGCGTCAAGTTCACCAGGAATTATTCTCTCTTTTTTCGGAATAGTAGTGATTAGTATATCTATGATGTCAAAAATTGAACTAAATGTTTCAGACGCGCCTCTATTTATGCCGCAAACAATTGAGGAATCATTCCAAAAGCAAATCAACACTTCACAACATGACATAGATACCACTAAAAAGAAAAAGCTTGACGATTTTATAAATAAACACAAGTAAATTATATGAAATCAATAATTCTTTTTATTCTCCATGTTTTAATTTCAAGCCAAACAATTGGGCAAAGTAATTTAGAAGCCATTAAATCAAAATGGAAACAAAAAAAATATGATGAAGTAATTGATTTAGGCTCAAAGTACAGAGAGACACTTCAAGGCAGAGGTATTCCCGCATTAGACTATATGATTTTGTCTAGTATTTGCATGAAATCAGATCCACGCTCAGATGCCTGTATAGAGATCAAAGAAATTTTAAAGGACTATTACATTGGATTATTCAAGAAAGATTATGAGTTAATGGAAGCTGGATTTGACCATATATGTGTAGAAAATCAAGATCCCGA
Organism: uncultured Terrimonas sp.; assembly: GCA_964604365.1. GTDB lineage: Bacteria > Bacteroidota > Bacteroidia > Chitinophagales > Chitinophagaceae > Agriterribacter. The sequence continues at coordinate 50,278 of CAZRYS010000033.1, read as the reverse complement.
TTTTACAGTCTCTGATAAACTTCCGATACGACAATATGCACATTCACAACGCTCGGCATCAACATCGAGTAAATTTAAGACCTATATGCTTGTTGGTGAGGGACTCAAAAAGAACGGGATTTTGGAAAAAATTGATGCGCGTGAAATTAGTCAAATTATTGACGCTAAGAAATACGAGAAGGATTCACTTCAGAGACTGAACGATAACTTGATAAATTCCTACTTAAAAAGACGAATTACAAAAACGGATACTGCTGGCATCAAAAAAGCGGTGTTGAGATTTGGAAATAATTCTAAATATTGGGCTAGCGATAATTTCCTGGTTATTTCTTCAAAAGTGAATAACACCAGCTTAAAAGAAGTGGCTTTGAATATGGAAAAGGTGCTACACTTTTTCATAAAAACATATCAGTTAGAAAGTCCAAAAGAATATATTGTAATTTATCTGGTTAATAATTATCTAGATGTAAGATCTAATATTCAAAGACTATATTCTACCAGAATAAATTTTGATCCTTTAGGTTTTTCAAACTTTTACGACAATAGTATGGTTGCCTGGATTTCCAATGAAAATACCGTAGGAACACTAAAACATGAATTAATACACTTGCTGTTGAAATCCAAATTCAACCTGGTACCGGAATGGTTTGAAGAGGGTTTGGCTTGTCTGTATGAAGAATCCATCTTTGATACATCTTTAAACCTGTTAGGTAAACAAAATTGGCGTGGTATTCTTCTTAAAGAACCACCTATAAGCTATAGTCTGAGCGACCTTTTTGCAAATAGAGATATTGATTTCAATACATCCGATCTTATAATGTTGCGTGAAAAATATAAAAAAGAGATTGAAAGAGTCAGCCAGGGAGATAGAAATTTAAAATGGTTGTACGACGATCACCATAAAGAACTTGATGTCGTTCTTACAGCCTTTCTCACTAATAGAGTAGCACTTTATAAAGATGCCTTGTCTCGATACTTTTTACTTTACTTACAGGATAACAACCAACTCCTCGAATTGTATCAAGCCCTGTTACAAAGAGACAGCACAGTCTTAGATATTGCTAATTATCGCTCCCTAGAATCTTTGATTCTGGGTGTTTGTAAAAAAACATCTGCATCAAGACTTCAAGACGATTTCTCTATCTGGCTAAATGCCATTTATTGAAAACTTTAAAAATAAAAACCGCCTAGTAATGCATTGGCAATATGGCGGGACGACGAATATATTCTCAACTTTTGCAATTTTATTGGGACTATGTGTAACATTGAAATAAAACTCCAATGCCAGGATTCTATTGCCACACCATCGCAACGCAGACTAACATTGGCTACTACTTTATAGCGAACCTTAAAAATATGTGGAAACGAATCTTAGTCTACACTTTATTTGGGCTTGTTTTTAACAATGATTTTTTTCAGAAAGTATTCAGGTGAATTAACTTCCTACTCACTTGTGCTTTGTCCCTTAGGATTTGCGTTGTTTAGAGGCGGACTTCTATTTCTGCGTTACACACCACCGACAAGGGATATAACTGCACAAAAAACAAATTGCAAAAGTCGTCGATGCCCTCAATACTATTTTGATCTTGATTCTTTATCCGCATAACGACTTGGCAGCAACCGACCTCGATTATTGTCATAGAGATCATACTGACAATGCTGCAGGGGCAATTGGATGAATAGCCTTTCATTTCATCACCAATGGCATTAAAAAAGACTAGAATACCATAACAAAATAATAAAATAGATATGATCCACACCCCACCAATATTTATTAATCATGGCAAAAATACCGTCGGATATTTTACCACATCAAATCCTGAAACCCTGGTAATATTCATTCATGGTTTCAACGGTAGTGCCATTGACACGTGGAATGACTTTCCCGCACTAATAAAAGAAACAAAAGAATATGCACACTCCGATGTTATCTTTTATGGATATGAAAGTTTGAAAGGACAAGCAAATAATAATGCTTTAAGGTTCTATAATTTCCTCCAGGTAATTGCAGAGGGAAATACGAATAAAATAGGATATTCAAGAAAGGGTAACGCTGCTTACCAAAAGATTCTAATTGTCGCACATTCATTGGGTTCCATCATTGTGAGAAGAGCATTGTTAAATGCGAATGCAGAAAGCAAGCCGTGGCTTTCTATCACGCAAATGATTCTATTTGCTCCGGCACATCGTGGTGCAAGAATTCAAAACCTTCTTACCGAAAGCCTTCCAACTTTAGGAAAAATTTTCGCAGGTTTAGGATTTATTACAATTCCTGTCTTGGACGATTTACGGGAGAACTCTCTTACAATTCTTAATCTAATTGAGGAGACAGAACAATTGCTACAACATAATCAGGGTAATTTTACCATTGCTCATAAGGTTGTTTGGGCTAACAACGAAATTATTGTTCGCAATGAGCGATTTTGCCAAGACCCGATCGCTATTTTAATTGATAATAAAACACATACGAAGGTTTGTAAGCCGAACAGCCTAAACTTTCTGAGACCATTTGAAATTGTTACGGAAGCACTTTAATTATATCACAATGCGTAGACAAGAATTTAACCTTGAAATAATTTCTAATCAGTATCGAAGAAAAGGCGCTGCCAGCAAAGCATACCAAAATCTTTCAAGTTTGATTTCAAAAAACGACACACGGACTTTGAAAAACATTTTGCGTGACCATAAATACGAACCTATTTGGGAAAATCATCTAGTACATGAAAGGGATAATATTGATTTTCTGATTGACTATTATTCAATTTTGGAAATCGGAATTATTGCAAATTATTTTCCGAACAATTTGCCGCCATCATTAAAAAATGAAGTAGAAAAAATCCTTGGCAATGAGTATGTAAGAAGATATTATTCAAAATACTACCCTCTTATTCTACCTCAATTGCTTTTAAAAAATATTTCATCTCCTAAAGACCAAACCACCAATGATGATTTAACAAAAATTCAAAGCAATTTATTTGAAAAATTTCTGGTATTAAATCAGACCATAAAATCAGATAAGGATGTTGATCAGTTCCTATGGTTCTTAGATGATGGGATCACCCAAGCTTATTCAATACATGACTTATGGGATGTATTATCAAACAGAGAAACTATAAGACATAAGCTTAGCAGAAGCAATGCCCATCCATTGAATAGTTCTTTATTTGGATTTATAAAATACATCCAATTCCTAAACGACTATGCAGATTTGTTAAGACAAGCAAGCGAGTTCAAACTACTGCAATCTGCATTCTGGCATTACCAATCATATTGGTTTGACCACATGAAAGAACAACTCGGTGACATAATAGAAGTAGCCCTAAACAATATCGAAAGGACAATGAATAATATAACCCAAATCGAGTTAGTAAATGACGACAATTCTTACATAAATACTCTGGAGGACTTTAATAAATGGAAGACTTCAACAGACCAACTTGAAGGGATTGAAGAGGACATAAAATATTTGCTTAACCCGGAACTGGGCGATGCATTGAAACAATTCTTTTATGAAAGCAAATAAACGAATGAAAGAAGGACATACGCCAATAGCTACGCTTTCGCGGTGTCCGCAAGATGAACAATGAAAGTATTGGAGAACAGGAGATAGTTGTAGTCCTACCAAATACATGCAGCACAGCAGAAAGTCTCTACCCACTATACCCAATGCTAAAAAAACCAGTCAAATACTGAAAATGACTTTTAAAAAGTAGGCGACGGGAACCCGAAAACCATTTAAAAGAGTAGGACAAGTAAAACTTTAAGAAAATGGAAATCAAAGAACATCAACTGGAACCCAATCCAAGAGTATTGGAAGGTTCGAAAAAGTCAGATGAAATTTACATTTCAATCGAAATTGGGAATGGACAAGTTGGCGGTAGTAAAGTATCTCAAAATGAAAAATTATTGGCAAAAGGGAAATTGACTGAACTAACTTTTATTGGTAACGTATCAGAACTTAAAGACAATGAAATAAAAGTCGAAACTAACATATTGGATGTGAATTCATTTACCAATATGTGCGTCTTAACAACGAAATTTTACAATCAAGAAAATCAGGTTCTCTTTACTAGAATAGACAAAGGGGAAGCACCTGAAAATGGAATAGCCAGTTTCAAAGGGAAATATATAATAAACCTGTTGATTATTGCTTTTTTCATTCTATTTACTACAAACTATCTATTTGCTCAAAATACAATTAATGAAATTAAGTTTCAAAATTTAGAAACACCTTCATCTCCAGGTTTGATATTATTAGATAATGCGCCTTCATCAATAGAAAGACCTACAACACCACAAGGTTTTGGGATAAGTGTTTTAGGCTTCTTTCAAGGAACTGGTGGAGCTATGGAATTTGCTCCTTTTTGGCTTACCACACATGCAAAATTGACCGCAGAAAAAATGTATAAAAATAAGTTCCCGATTTTTTACAATTTTTCATTTTCAGCTGCGACAGTTAAGTCTGACAGTTCCAATTACATGGCTGGCGGTTTTAGAACTAGAATATTTCAAACATATGGCAAAAGTAATATTGGGAAATTAGATACTATCAAAGCAGAACTGGAAGATGCACTAGCCGAATTAAATTTGGAAAAAATTAAAAAACTTCAATCAGACTATTCTAATTTAATTTCAAAGCCAATTTTTACGATTGATGTTGCAGCTGCGGTCGGTGCTGGTTCTGTAACAAATTCATTTAATGACTTAGAGCTTAATAGGTGGGCGGCGTGGATATCATTTAACTACAGTCCAAAAGGAAACGACTTTTACCTTACAGCATTAACAAGGTATATAAATAATGAAAGGTTTGAAGAATACACTATGATGGCTAACCTGGTGGACGTGGGGACCCGGCTCAATTATGACATAAATAAATTCTGTATTTCATTGGAATATCTACATAGACTTACTTTTACAAGTAAAAGTAATTTTGATTATAGAATTGCTGCTATTGGTAGTTATCAGATTTCAGAAAACTTTTTTATTACTTCAACTTTTGGAAAGAATTTTACTGATGTAAACAATATTATTGCTATGGCGGGCGTGAATTTCGGATTTTCAAAAACTAAAACAAAGGTTTTCGAATAATTAAACTATTGGAAAAATGGACTTGGTAAAAAGAGACACTGGACAAAATAACTAAATCTTCGCAGCGTCCGCAGGACGAACGATGAAAGATAAATTGAACAGGATTTAGGTGGCAGTAACAGTTTTGAGCAGCTGCATTAAAAACAAATCGGATTTGTGTCAAGTGCGAAAACTATTGAATCTGACGAAGTTCTTGTATAAACCAAAGATATCAGTCGCTTCCTGCTAGATACAACCCGGGTATGTCTTGCATAAAAAGCGGTAGAAAAAAATCACAGGACTATAGTCCTGTGATTTTTTTTCTATGTAGCTTACCCCATTTGGTTAAAGCAAGCATTACTTCCTGTAAAGTGTCGGCGTATTCGGTAATTTCGTATTCAACGGTTGGCGGAAACGTATCATAAACCGTTCGTTTTACCAATAAGTTGGTTTCCAGGTCTTTCAGTTCTTTGGACAACATCTTATCACTGATACCCTCTACTTCTCTGGCAATTTGCCGGAAACGCTTGGCTCCGCCTTTCAAGGCTAACAATGTGGGCAACTTCCAACTTCCGTTTAAAGTTTCCATCGCATCCCTGATAGCCCGCAAGGTAGTTGCATCGCAAGGTAAATGTTCTTTAGTTTTTGCCATATCTATTACTTTACTAACTCCGATGTTAGCACTAACCAACAGGTTAGTACTAACCAATGGTTAGTAAATATACATAATTTTGTATCTCAATTACAAAAGAACAATGAATCAACAAAGAACTGTATTAATAACGGGGGCAACGGGTGGAATCGGAAAAGCGACAGCCGTCGCTTTAGCAAAACAAAACTATCGTGTGGTCATACACGGAAGAAATAAGGAAAAAACAGCTGCTGCCTGTGAGGAAATTAAAAGCCTGTCTGGCAATGACAAAATAGATTTTATCATTGGCGATTTATTTTTAATGAGCGAGGTCCGGAAAGTAGCCCAGACATACATAACACGGTATGATCGCTTAGATATCCTAATCAACAATGCCGGCGGCATTATGAGCAAAGACCGAAAAGAAACGGCAGAAGGTGTAGAAGCGACTATCGCAGTGAATCTGCTGGCTCCATTCCTGCTTACCGAATTACTATTGGATCTGCTGAAAAAGAGCAATGATGGCAGAATCATCAACGTTTCATCCAATTCCCACCAACTGAATGCAAAGCCCTATTTTAATGACATAGAATTAAAGAATAACTATAGTCCGCTTACTGCTTATGGAAATGCAAAACTATTCCTGATCTGGGTAAGCCAATACCTTTCCGATAAACTCATTCGGGATCATTTCAAAAATATCACGGTAAATACCTTGCATCCCGGAGCGGTGGCGACCAATTTTGGGGTGAACAGTAATTTAGGCAGTTTGTTGAATTTCTTTGGAAAACTCGTACGTCCATTTTTTAAAACACCGGAACAAGGAGCGGAAACCATTATTTACCTGGCTACAGCTGAAAATGTAAAATCAATTAGTGGAAAATATTTTGAAAACAAGAAAATAAAACATGTTTCAAAAAAATATTATAGTCAGCAAAATGTACAGCTTGTCTGGAATTTTTGTAGCGAGCGAATTAATAACATTAAATAGTGGCACAATGGGGAGAAAAGAAGGCATGCCTGATGTAATAGGGAAAACAACCATCGTAACTGGTGGCAACAATGTTTTGTCACATAACACTGAGCAAAACATCCTAAACCAGGCTCGAATTACCCAAAAACAACAGACTGAGCTCTCATCTTAAAAATTGTTGCATTTATTTTACCAATCATCTCACTAATAATACATACACAAACCGCCCATGGGTAATTTTTTATAAAATAGTGGACATATTTATCCATTATCAAAAACGGTCCCTTATCTTTGCTCTATCAATATAAGGCAATATGTTTTCAAAAGCGTGTGAATACGGTATAAGAGCATCCATTTACATTACGGAGCAGTCACTTCGTGATAGAAAAGTAAGTTTAAAAGATGTTGCTAAAGCGATAGAATCTCCTGAAGCCTATACCTCAAAAATATTACAGCAACTTGTGAGAAGCCATATCATTAACTCGGATAAGGGACCAACAGGTGGTTTTTCTATCGGGAAGCAAGAACTTGAAAAGATAACCCTAAGTTCTATTGTATCGGCAATTGATGGAGACACTATATACACCGGCTGTGGCTTGGGCTTGAAAAAATGTAACGAAAAAAAACCTTGCCCTGTACACAATCAATTCAAAGTTATACGTGAAAAACTAAAAGAAATGCTTGAAACAACAACTATAAAAGCCCTGGCGCCGGACTTAGAAAAAGGATTAACTTTTTTGAAGAGATAAAAAAATTTAAAATAATAGTGGACAATTTTATCCAATATTAAGAAATGGAAAATAAAAACATATTCAGCGAATGGGGAATAATCATCACCATTATTTTGATTGCAATACCTATCGTTATGGCATCAATTATTGTAATTGTGAAAGCCTACGCGGTCATAGAACGCTATAAAAAAAGAAAAAAATTAGAAGAGTTCAACAAACACTTGGAAGAATTAACGCCCGAGGAAATTCAGAAATTGGAGCAGCGAAAAAAGCAGCTTGAATTTTCTATTTCAAACAATGAACTGGCGGGGAACTTGCATCCTGTTGATAGTAAAGGATTGATTGAAAATATAGATGGTGGATACACGCTTCGCTTTGTTCAACAAAAGAAGAAGAGTCATCCCCGACCCTACATTGAACCTGAATTGACCAATCTCATTTTATGGTATTTGGGTTGTGCTACATTTTGGTTGTTGTTTGGTACAACTGTGGGAGAATATCTTGGTATTAAATTCGTATCTCCCGATACAGATCATCTGAGTTGGTTAAGTTTCGGAAGGCTCCGACCTGTTCATACGAATGCTGTATTTTGGGGCTGGGCGTCGCTGGCTATGATTGGCTTGGCGTACTATGTTATCCCAAGAGTGAGCAACGTTCCTATTGCAAGTATAAAAACAGGGTATCGCTCTCTTATTTTAATCAATGCATCGGTAATTATAGGAACTATATGCCTAATGGCAGGTATCAATAATGGCGGTGGAGAATACAGAGAATATATCTGGCCGGTTATGGCATTATTTGGTATTGGCGTAATTATATCCCTCACAAATTTCCTCAAAACTATTTCCCGAAGAACGACTAAAGAAATTTATGTTTCCAACTGGTACATTATTTCTGCAATGATGTTTTTATTGGTAATTGCTGTGGTAGCCTATTGGCCAAGTTGGCAAAACGGGCTGGGAGAAACTATCGTACAGGGCTACTATATGCACCAGGGGGTTGGTATGTGGTTTATGCTTTTTAATCTTGGGCTGATGTATTACTTTTTGCCCCAACAATTAAACAAACCCATCTATTCGTACAGCTTAGGTATTTTGGCGTTTTGGACACAAATTCTTTTTTACACACTCATCGGAACGCATCATTTTATTTTTAGTGCCATTCCCTGGTGGCTGCAAACTCTCGCTATTGTAGGAAGTGTGGGAATGATCATACCGGTGGTTGCCGGAACCACTAACTTTCTGATGACCTTCAAGGGTTCGTGGAATAAACTCTCGGGCAGTTACACGCTTCCATTTTATTTGATAGGTATTATATTTTATTTTACGGGTTCCTTACAGGGAACGGCGGAAGCCTTTCGTTTTACCAACCTTGTTTGGCATTTTACCGATTTTACGGTCGCCCATTCACACCTCACCATGTATGGCATTATCTGCTTCATGCTATGGGGATTTGTCTACACAATTGTTCCCAGATTAACAGGCAAAGAGCCGCCTCAAATTACAGTCGGTGCACATTTTTGGCTGGCATTAATCGGACTGTTATTTTATACGTTCCCGTTAATGTACGGCTCCACCCTGAAAGGCTTAATGTGGATGGACGGAAAGCCATTTATCGACAGTGTAGAACTGATGGCCCCTTATTGGCTATGGCGTGCTATTGGCGGTTCCTTAATGTGGTTATCGCATATTCTATTTGCATATAATTTCTATGTGATGGTAAAAAGAAAGAAAGAAATAGCGATTCCAAAATCGGCCATAGATATTTTAAAAGCTAAGGAAGCAATGGATAATCAAATAACAAACTAAGCAATACGAAATGGATTTTTTTGATAATCATAAAAAATTGTTCAGAACCGCACTCGGGTTATTTGTAGGCTTGACCATTGTGGTTGCTATTTTACCTGCTATTGAAAATCAGCATAACAACGCTCCTTTGTACAATGCCGGGCCGTCAAACGAAGCAGCCTATGCAGGAAAACTAATTTTTATCTCGGAGGGCTGTGTTGGCTGTCACACACAACAAGTACGAAATGTGGATATGGACAAAGTTTGGGGCAGCAGACCGGGCATTGCTGCCGATTACGCAGGAATGAAAAGAATTGATTTCTGGCGAAACACCGCCACGCTAATGGGAACAGAAAGGACGGGACCAGACCTCACCAACGTGGGAATGCGTCAATCAAGTTTAGCCTGGAATTTGCTGCATTTATATCAACCAAGAGCAGTCGTAGACAAATCAATTATGCCTGCCTATCCCTGGCTTTTTGATATTAAAAATGAGATGGACAAAAATGAGGTGGAAGTTATTGTACCTGATAAGTTCCGCAAAGGAATAAAAGGAAAGATTGTTGCCAAAAAAGAAGCACTTGAGTTAGTAGCCTATTTGCAAAGTTTAAAACAAACGCCATTACCTGACGGGAAAAACCCAATGGAGTTTCTTTATAAAAAAGAAGAAAAAACAAGTACAAAAACAGGCAACCCCGCGGCCAACCTGCCCGATGGAAAAATGCTATACACACAAAACTGCGCAAGCTGCCACCAACCAAATGGTGAAGGCTTGAAGGGAGCTTTCCCTCCATTAAAAGGCAGCTCAATTGTTTTAGGAAACGACCTCGAACTATTTGTAAATATCATTATGAAAGGCTATGATGCAAGACCGGAATATGCAGTAATGAATGCAGTAGGACTGGACAATAATTTGACACCGGAAGAAATAACAGCAATTATCAATCACGAAAAAACAAGCTGGGGAAACGATGCAAAACCAGTTAGCGAAGAAGAAGTAAAGAAGATCGTGGAGTTTATAAAATCAACGGCTAAATAATACAACTAATGAAAATTAGAGCGGGCTCAATCTTGTTGTTTATGTTGTTGCTACAGCTGGTCGCCATGGCTTGCCCTGTTTGCGAAAAACAACAACCCAAAATCACGCAAGGCTTAACGCACGGCACAGGTCCCCAAAGCAATTGGGACTGGGTAATTATTGCGATTATCACTATAATCACGATTTTGACATTCATTTTCTCTCTGAAATACCTAATCAAACCGGGAGAGAAAAACACCAACCATATCAAGCAATTAATCTTAAATAATAATTAAGATGAAAGAAGAAAAAAGCAAAGTACTATTATTTGTAGATGATGATTTGCAACCCGTGGTGGAAATATATACTCCTGTACAATTTGAGTTAGACACCCGAAAACTAACCGATGGTGAGCATACGTTAAAATTAGTGAGCAAATCAACAACGGGCAGAGAGGGTATCAGAAAAATAAAATTCATTGTGAGAAACGGTCCCGCTATTGCAATAGAAGGGCTTGCAGAAAACCAGGTTGTTGATGGAACGATTCCGTTGATGATAAACGCTTACGATAAAGGCAACCAAAAGAAATTTATAATAGAAGGAAGCGAAACACCTCAAAGCATACCTAACTGGTTGTGGATAATAGTAATTGGATTTTTCGGTTGGGCAGCCTACTATATGATTACAAATTTTAGTCTCTAAAAAATCCAACAGATGAAATACGACATAACAACCTTAAACGACATCAAAACCCTGGTGGATAGTTTTTATACCAAAATACGGGCAGATATGTTATTGGGGGGCATATTCAATGCTGTTATCAAAGACCGATGGCCCCAGCACCTGGAAAAGATGTACGCGTTTTGGCAAACCGTATTATTGGAAGAATATACCTACCAGGGAACTCCGTTTCCGCCGCACGCCCAGTTGCCCGTGAAGCAAGAACATTTTAACCGCTGGCTGCTATTGTTTAATGGAACAGTAGATGAACATTTTACGGGAGTAAAAGCAGAGCGTGCTAAATGGCAGGGACAAAGAATGGCAGAAATATTTTTATCAAAAATCACTTATTACAGAGATCAAAATGCACCCCCATCGATATGATAACAGTTAAAATGCCTGTAGCCATAATTGCCACATTTTTTTGGATAGGATTTGTATGCGCCATCAGCTTTATGGAAGCCTGGCTCAAGTTCCGGGCGCCAGGCATTACCGTTCCTCTGGGGCTGGGTATAGGTAAGCTGGTGTTTGGAGCATTAAATAAGATTGAATGGATATTTGCCATTGCCGTATTGCTCAATCTCCTCCTCAACAAGGAAATCGACGAATGGAAGAATATTTTCTTTTTTGTTCCCGTGGTCCTACTCACTATTCAAACAGTATGGCTTTTGCCCGAATTAGATGAAAGAGCCCAGCTGCATATAGACGGAGCTTCTGTACCTCCTTCCAATCTTCATTTTTGGTTTGTTGGGTTTGAAGTTGTAAAAACAACCGCCCTTTTCATCTTTGGTATTTCCCTTTTTAAAATCATACAATAAATGAACACAGAAAATATCAATAAAAAGGTCGAACTAAATTTCAGATGGACCAAAATGCTTCAACCGACTAACTGTTTGGACGTATCTACTGGAAAGCCGATACCATAGTTTATTGCTGAATTCTGCGACAATAGTGATTTGACAAATTAAGGAGCAAAAAGACAATATTTAACTATAAAATTAAGAATATGAATATCACAAAAGAAAGCATTATCGGGAATTTGGTAGCACAAGACTACCGCACAGCAGCTGTTTTTAAAGACAATAAAATAGACTTTTGCTGCAATGGCAACAGGACTATTGAAGATGCCTGTACACAAAAAAGTATGGATAGCAACACACTTATCGCTCAGTTGAAAACTGTTACTACACAAACTCAAGATTCGGGTATAGATTACAGTGCCTGGCCTTTGGATTTGCTGGCAGATTATGTTGAAAAAAAACACCACCGTTATGTGGAAAAGAAGATACAGGAGATTACACCCTTCCTGGAAAAAGTGGTGCGTGTACACGGTGACCGCCATCCCGAATTACAGGAAGTAGAGGAATTATTTAAAGCATCTGCCGGAGAGCTTACCCAACATATGAAGAAAGAAGAGCTGATGCTTTTCCCATATATCCGCCAAATGGTGGAAGCAAAGGTACATGGAACAGCAGTTCAGGCACCATTCGGAACGGTTCAAAATCCTATCAGGATGATGATGCACGAACACGATGGAGAAGGAGAACGCTTTCGTAAAATAGCGGAATTGACCGACAACTATACACCGCCTGCCGATGCGTGCAGTACGTACCGGGTAACATTTTCTTTAATTAAAGAATTTGAAGAAGACCTGCATCTGCACATTCACCTGGAAAATAACATCCTGTTTCCAAAATCCATAGCAATGGAAGCCTCACTGGCAGGGGGATAAACATTTTTTGATTTGGATTCAATACTGTTTTAGTTAGGCTCAAAGGCGTTATCAGAAATATTCAACCCGGTTTTGGAATTTATTCTATTGCTATTTCATTTTACTTTTTTTGTGGAAAAAAGTAGGCTCTAATTTATAACTGATGGCGGGATTATTATCAAAATTTTCAACCCATTCTCTTGATACTTTTTGCGCAAAAGGTATCCAAAAGCCGCCGGGGGAATTATTAGCCACTTCGCCGGAACGCCCTGATGTAGCTTTTGTACTACTGTAATTATGAAAATTTAGATTTAGTCAAACTATTCTTCTATCATTTTCAGGTATCTGCCCATCCAATACGGGAGCAACCAAAATACGGGTTCCCTTTCCATATTTGTCTGACCATTCACCGCGGCCCAGGGATTTTTGTCCCATCGCACAGTAGCCCTTATACTGGCCGGCGGTAGTTGGCTTACCTGCAAGTCATCCATTACCGGTAACCGCACCATCTTTACATCTTCTCTTTTGGTATGATCGACTCCCCAGTTTACCAAATCAAGCGGTGTATCACGTAAAAACGTCACCGATGCCGACAACTCTACTTTCTTTTTCCGGGCATAACTATAGAAGAAGTTTATTAAAGGATTCTCATCTCCCTTTCTTGTCAGCATCCATTCATCAAAATGAGTTTCATAAAAACGCCGCAATTCAGGATCCTTCTCACAGTGTATCAAGATTGGATAAATATACAATTGGAGTACTACATCAAAATATATAAACCAGGCGGGATTCTGTTCCAAAATACCTTTCATATTATCAAGGTACCCTTCCTCCTTTATTAGTCTTAGGTAATGCTGTTGATAAACTGCTTTACCGGTCATATAATAAGCGAGTTTCAAAAAACCCAACACTTCCATTGAATTCTGATTTCTATCCGGACGCCACTCGGTATCGCGGTTCAATTTATCCGGGTTCCATACACTCCATCGGGTATGTGTTCCATCTACATCCACCATGTTAAAGTTGTTCCGGATCAAATGATCCACCAGTTTAGCAACATGCTTGGCCACCACTTGTTTTTCCTTTTTGTCTGCCACCAACTCGTAATAAAGAAAATACCCGATCATATGCCCACACCATTCATCGCTGCTGGTATCTCCCTTCCACAACCAATTTCCATCCTTCGATCTGTGCCAGCGTTGCTCTACCGGCTTAAACCTCGGCTCCTTTACCAGTTCTTCTGCCAGCTCTATTTCAGTATACCTTCTGTTGCTGTCATGTACTTCATTTCCCCAGGAAACCGGAACAATCGTTCTGGCAAAAAAACCATCTGTTTCGGTTATCTCCCGCAACTGTTTTAGAAAAATAAACGTTTTCTCCGCCTTTTCCTTTGCATCTGTATTTCCCGTAACGGCATACCGAAAACTTTCCATTGCTAAATAATTAGCGCCGTATTCACCATCATTATCGTCGTCTTCCGGTTCCCATTTTGTCAGATCATCCGGATCGGGTAACCGGCATTGACCAACAATCCAGGGCTCCCGAATATGCCGCTGCATAGTTACCCCATAAAAATATTTTTCTTTGTCTGCCAAAGTCATTTTCTTTTTATGAATGGCGCTTACCCCGTTTTCTGTTGCCACCCAGGCTGTTCCATCTTTATCGAAAATAATCTGGTTTACTTTGTCGTGCAGCAGCCACCTGCGGCTAAACCGTAACGACCGGCTACCATCGGGATGAAGCCGGACAATCCCTACATCCGTACCTACCCATATGCTACTGTCTGGCGCAACCGTAATACAATTGACGTACTGAGAAGGCAATCCTTCTTCTATTCCTATAACAGCGTGCCTCTTTCCCTGTTTTAATGAAACCAATCCACCCAAACCTCCGCACCATAACTGCCCGTTCTGAAATGCCAATCCTTTTACATAAGCACTTTTGAGATGAGTAGTATCGAAATAATATATAGTGGTATCAGGAGTATAGTGTTGTAAACCAACATCTGACCCAACCCACACACTTCCTGTTGTATCTGAAACGGCTACACGAACAGACCGGGCTATCGACGCATCTAAATGTTTAACTGCCGTTCCTGTACAGAGCCAACTACCCAACGGACCGAAGGCATACATGCCTTCTTTAGCAGCACAAACCACGGATATGGGCCCCTGCACCACGCTTACTTTCGAAAATCGGCTCCCATCGTAGCGGAACAGTCCATCCCAGGCACCCACCCATACGGTACCAGTCCAATCAGTAACAACAGAATACGCCGGACCATCTGTCAACCCTGCATCTATCCGCCGCCAACTTTTATCTGATGCTTTTTTCATAAATACACCTTCCACTGTCGCTATCCAAATATTCGACGACTCGTCCACTGTTAAACTACGTATAGCTTTCTGCTGCAGATTTACCGGAAAATGTGGTATATGGTACTCTTGCCAAAAAGAGTGGTCGCTTATCTTTTGCGGATGCAATGAAAGTTGCGCTACACTATTCTTAACAAAAGTCAGTACCACAACTGTTGCAATGATTTTTATACGCATAATCAGAAGATGATTTTTTGTAGCATTGTTTTTCCTATCTCCACCAGGCCGATGCAGGAACAGGCTGCCTTTCCATTCCTGGTCCGGCGTAGTACAACTCCAGGAAAACCCGTCCTTTTCTTTTATTATAATACTCCACTTTTACCGGATGATAACCAGCTTCCAGATATATTTCGCCAGCATAGTTAATCTCCCTGTTCTTCTCATCAAAAAGCAGCTTATCGTGAACATGCAAACGTAACCGATGTTCTGCATGACCATCAAATCGATAATACCCTGTTTTAGGTGCATAGAAAAATCCACTAAAAACAGCCGTCCAATACTGCTCCTGGTGTGATATCTGATTCAAATCAAGTTCAGACACCGTACCTGTATGCGTAAATTTTGTTTTGCTGAAATAAGTATTATTATCATCATCAAACTCACCAGGAAAATATCCATATTGAAGTCCTTTCAAAAACTTTTTCCCTATTACTTTTTTATAAGTTCTCTCTTTTGTAAACCGAAATGTATTCGTTCGACTTTTACCTGCCTTATTCACGGCGATTGCCTTTACCTCCGTAGTCTTTTCCAACAGAATAGAGGTGGTATAGCGCGGACCAGCAGAGCCGGGTTCTGTTCCGTCTGTTGTATAATATATTACCTCATCCGGAGAGGCCGAAAGCAATTGAATCTCCAGTCGATCTGTAAATATACGCTGGCTGGTGTGGGCAACAGGCGCCGCAGGAGTGATGTTAACTATAAATTGTTTTCTACTCTTATTTAATGAAAACTGGTCAAATAAATCACCATTTTCGTCTATCGCCTGAAAGTGTAGTTCATTTTGGTTGATGGTTACATATCCGAAATGATGCACCGTTCTTAGCTTTTGTGTAAACCATGACCGCGTAGGCGCCGGATTTTCCAGACTACCGCCTGCTCCACCGACATTAACATATAACACGCCATTTTCCGTCACGGGTTTATTTTGTAATATTGGCCAAGTACGTTCATACGTATGGATATGTCCATAAAATACAATATCGACACCATACTTCTCATATAATGGCACCAATTGTTTTACTTCATCATCTCCTAAAGTGGACGCTTCAAAATAAGTATTGCCAAAATCATCGTCATCAGAAGAAAAAGGAGGATGATGATGAACAACAAATTTCCAGTAGGCATTTGATTTCGCCAACGCCATCTCTAACGCATTAAACATATCCGTGCCTTCCTCCTGGTACTGGTCAGTGTCCACCATAAAAAATTCTGCGTTGCCATATCTAAAACTATAGAAATACGGCTTGGGCACATGCATATACTGGTAGTACAAAGCTGCATCGTGTTCATGGTTGCCCGGTATAGAAAAAATGGGGATGGTTTTCATAAAGAGGTTCCCCTGACCTAAAAACTCATTTACCCAATCGTCTTTCATATAGCCAAGGTCTACCAGATCACCGGCATGCAACGCAAAATTGGGCCGCTCTTTGTATGCCTGTTCGCTTACCCGCTTCCAAGCTTGTGGATCCTTCCAGTCGTTTTGCGAATCGCTAAATACGGCAAAAGCAAAAGCCGAACTATCATTTACTGCAGTTTGGAAAGTGTTGATGGAAGACCTGATAGTGTCACCACTGCCGAAAACAGCAATTACCTGGTAAAAGTAATTTGCTTCCGATTCAAGCCCCGCCAATTCTACCTGATGAATGTTGGCATTCGCTGACGAATTGGAGCGCGATGTAAGCAATGCTTTGCCACTGTTGAGCGCTGCTTTACCATATATAACATATCCATTGCTCTTGTTGTTGGTTTCCCAATGAACTCTTATGCTGTTTTGTGTAACATACTGAACATAGGGGTTTACTAAAAATGCCGTATCCTGCGCCGCAACAAAACAAGGCAGTAACAGTAAAAATATCAAATATCGTGTCATCAATATATTTTAAAAGGAAAACCTGCGAGGCTGCGGATGCAAGCCTCACAGGTTTTTTAGGAATTAGTAAATCTTTTAAGAGATTACCAAGGTTTACCAGTACCTTGTAACAACCAGGGTTTAGCCCATTGGCTGTTTTTGCCTCTTAAGGTACTATAAGTTGTTTCGGCTATTTTGCTTATAGCAGCATCAGCATTAGCTTTATTTACGTTGATTTCATTGTTACTGTATATAAATCTAACTGGCAGCACTGGCTGAATAGATCCGTTACCTGGACTAGCCATCACGGGAAGCCCCGTTCTTCTCCAATCAAACCAAGCTTCTAAAGCGTTTGCAAACCCCGCTATCCACTTTTGTTCTAGAATTTTTTCCAGAGTGCCATTGTAAGCGACGCCGGCATTGTCGATATAGTCATCGTATTTATCTCCAACTTTCCAAGACTCAAGTGAATAACGAATTCCGTTGTTGTAATTAGTCTCCGCACTTCCTGCTGCCCAACCTCTTTGAGCCGCTTCTGCTAAAATAAATGCGACTTCTGAAGCGGTTGACAACCTAGCTTTTAAAATTCCGTTAGCTCCGTCGTTTGCTTGCATAAAAACAGTTGATAACTGAGAAACGTGCTGATTTTCTACACTTTGACCCGGAGTAGGATTGTTATTAAAGTAATCTGGATACAAAAGTGCTGGTGGTATACCAACATATTCATTTGTATTAGGTGCAGTAGAAGTAAACGGCGGATTGGCAACAAATGTAGTTGGATTATACCGTCTTGTATAAACATCACTTGCGCTCGCTTCGCGATACTGGATATCTGTCATAGAAACAAGATCTGCAACTAAAACACCATTTCTTCTGATAAACGGATCTACAGCAGTAGGGAGCGTTGCATCAGCAACCCAACGACAGTGGACTGGTTGAAACCACACCTCTCTTCTTGGGTCGCCAAATAGTGTCAACTTATCGAGCAAGGTTGAGCAAGGTTTTCTTCTTCTCCATTCAGACTGAGCGTCAGTTGATCCCTTATCTTTGTTTCCAGGCCAAGCATTATTAGCTTGCGTGGTAGGCAAAGTAGAAAATCCCATCGTCGCATCTTCACTAGTAGCTTTAATGTAGTCGCCAGAAGCATATACTTGCTCTAAAGTAGACTTCGCTAATTCTGGAAGCTTGTCAGACAGCCTCATTGCGTAACGAAGTAATAATGAATTCGCAAACTTCTTCCACTTAGTAGCGTCACCATTATAATACAAATCATAACCTGAAGCATAATAACCTGAAGCATCGCCCACGCCATTTAAAGTAGTAACAGCTACTTTAAGTTCTTCAATGATGCCCTTATAAATCTCCTCCTGGCTATCATATGCAGGGTGAGATATATCAGTAGCACCTCTTAACGCTTCAGAGTAAGGTGCATCTCCCCAAAGATCCGCAATAGTTCCGAATACAAAAGCCCTCATAGTTTGTGCTATTCCCTGGTGTAGAGTATAGTTCATTGTAGTGGCTCGGTCGTAAAGAAACTGGTTGTTTCTTAGGATCCCATACCAACCACTCCAGTCTTCTTCACTCCAATCATAAGAGTTGTAAGAGCTATGCCAGCCATCTTCTTGCATATGTTGCATGGTGCCACCAATTTTTCCATATCCCTGGGCTAAATAACTATTAGCAGTGCCACTTAATATGGTAGGCAATATTAAATTAGGATTGGCATTGGCCGGGTCAATCCCATTAGGGTTTTCATTAAACTCATCTAACTTCTTAGCACATGATGCCAGAACAAAGATTGAGCAAATGAGAACAGCATTTATTAAATTTCTTAATCTCATTTTCAACTGTTTTTAATTTTTACTTAGAAGTCAACGTTCAATTTAAAACCAAATGGAATAGTCCACGGCATCACATTCTGACGCTCAATACCTTGACGGAAACCGCCACCACCAGCAGCGCCAGGGTCAGCCCAATAAGCTCTTTCGGGGTCTATTCCGATTTTCGCTGCGTTCCAAAGCATTAAGTTTCTGGTGTAAACAGAAAATGTTGCATTCCTGGTAATATTGAACAAATTGGGAATTCTGTAACTCAAAGTGATTTCTCTCAACTTAATGAAAGATGCATCAAAAGTAACCTGCTTGTTAAAACTCCAAGGATAGGCATCAGTTAAAGGAATATATTTTGTTCCTTCGCCACCCAACCACTCATGATACTCACCGTCAGTTCCAACATACACGCCAGGAACGAATACCCCATCGTGCAGCGTAGTAGTCCCATCAGACAATGGGAAGCCACCAGTTTCCTGTGTATGCCCGCCAACCCGTGGAAAGTTACCATTTTGCGGAATGATATACTTTTCAGGATCCGATTTAAGTAAAGCAACCAATTCCTCTTTGCTATATTTGCCACCTGGAATCAAATTGTCCAATTGTCTTTGAGACTTCCAGTCAGATTCACCGTATCTATATGTGAACGACATAAAGTTACCACCATTTCTCCAGTCAAAGCTCATCCCTAGTGACCAGCGTTTATAGGACAGTGTTGTTTGTAGCCCCATAAGGAATCTTGGATTATAGTTGCCGACCTTTTCATTGTTCTTATTTCCATTTCCGCCAGGCAATTCCTGCCATTGCATACTTCCGTCAGAATCGGGGGTGCCATCATACTCTATGATTGGCCAACGATAATAGGGAGATTTTTCATCCTCCACTTTTAAATATCCACGACTATATAAATCTCCTATCTCTTCGCCTACGAAGGTATATGCCCCTGCACTCGCTTCCCCCCAGAATGAGAAGAACTCTACTCCGTTCATCAACTCACTCAGATAAACACGATTTCTGGTGAAATTAGCGTTTAAATCCAAAGTCCAGTTTTTCGTTTGTATGGGAGTACCGCCTAAGCCAACTTCCCAACCGCGACTATTCAACATCCCTGCATTTACTCTCTTCCTTACATACCCAGCTGAAGCAGGCATATCGATATTAAATATTTGGTTTCTATTTTTCAAGTCATAATAAGTAACATCAAACCTTAAACGATTATTATACATCGCAAAATCGACTCCACCTTCTATAGAAGTGGAAATTTCCGGTTTGAGATTCGGATTAAATTGAACGTCTGGAATCCCTCCACTTATTAGAGATCCCCAAGAACCCATACTCAATGTTGGATACAATGTATAAGGATCCGTATCATTACCAGCTTGTGCCCAACCACCTCTAAACTTCAACAAGGAAATATTTGAAGGCAAGTCAAACGTTTTGTTAGCCAACCAACTTAAGGAAGCTGATGGATAAAAATAAGATCTGTTTGCTACCGGCAAGGTGCTTGCCCAATCATTTCTAGCAGTCAAGTCCAGATACAGTTGATCTTTGTAGCCTACGGATGCCATGGCATACAAACTATATATATTTTTTCTACCACGTCCATTCCCCGTGATATTAGTATTCTGACGATCCAGATTTACTACATTCTGTATGTTATATAATCCTGGAACCGATAGATCCCGCCCGCCAGTAGAAGCGTTTCTCCAATTTGCCTGCATATAGTTCCCACCTGCTGAAACACTGAAATCAAAGTCGCTGACCTTCTTTTTATAACTAATTAAGAAGTCTGTGTTCACCTCTTGACCAAACAAATTGTCGAGATAATATCCTCCTGTAGGCAATGAGGTATAACTCCAGGGAATTTTTGTCTCTCTTTGTTCGTTACTTGTATTCAATGTACCACGTACAAAAGCTGTAAGGTCTTTAGTCAGTTTTAAATCTATTTTCACATTACCAATCAGCCTGTCTCTGGTAAAACCATTCTGGATACCTAAAGCAAGGAAATACGGATTATTCTTATTATTGGCATATTTTATTTGCTCAATCCCTTCCATTCCCGGCTTCCAGATAGATTTAAACTCAGTCATATCAATATAAGCTGCGTCATAAATTGCTTCCAACGGGTTGGCGTTTCGCTCGCCTGTATTGGGACGGCTATTGGAGTTAGAACGCGACCAGGTAATATTACTGCTTATTGAAATATGCTTACTAATATCGTAAGAGCCCACCAATGCAATGCTATTTCTATTTAGATCCTGACCTGGTATCAAGCCCTGATTACGCATATTATTGTAAGAAATCCTATATGCACCTTTATCATTAGAACCACCCACAGACACATTGTTTGTTGTGGTAAAACCTGTGTTCAGAAAGTTTTTCATATTATCTCTATATGAAACCAAATCTGTAGCTATTGGCTGTCCACTTGCATCCAATGGGCTGTTCCACTGCACAGCTTTATTTCCTTTGTCAAGTTCTACCCCGCCCCAATAAGCCGAGGCTGGGTTCATTTGATTTGGACGCTCTCCGTTTGCGTGCTTGTAATGAAGATCAAGATAACGGTAAGGTTGTTCCCACACATTAGAAGTAGAAAAAGAAACACCAAAACCCTTTCCTTTTTTCCCCGATTTCGTAGTGATCAATATTACGCCATTACCTGCTCGTGAACCGTATAAAGCCGATGCACTAGGTCCTTTCAATACCGATATGCTTTCAATATCATCAGGGTTGATATCTGAAATAGCATTACCATAGTCAACACGATTTCCACTCCCCTTGTCACTTACATTCTGTAATGAGCTCCCCATAGGCACACCATCTATTACGTATAAAGGTTGGTTGTTAATCAAAGAACTTGCTCCTCTAATAATAACACTGATAGACGAACCGACCCCGCTGGTTTGGTTTATAGTAACCCCAGACACACGACCTGCCATCGAAGTCAGCATATTTTCATTCGCCACATGCGTCATATCATCCCCTTTAACCGTTCCGATTGAATAACCAAGAGACTTTTTCTCACGGGTTATACCCAAAGCAGTAACTACCACACCTTCCAGTTCCTGGGCATCCGACTCAACAAACACACTCACATTGCTCTTACCACTGATAGCTACTTCCCGTGTTTTATATCCAACAGAGGAAATCACCAAAATAGCTGAAGAACTTGTAACATTTAATACAAAGTTTCCGTCACTGTCAGTGGTTGTAGCATTACTCGTACCTTTTTCTGTAACAGTTACACCAACCACCACTCCATTGGCATCAGTAACATTACCGCGAACAGTATGATCTGCAAGCACCACACTGATATTTGCTGTAGGCACAATTTGTCCAGATGCAGAAACCTGTTGATCTTTTCTTATAACATATACCTCCTTTACTTTCTCAAAAACCAACCCTGCAGGATATAAAACACTCTGCAACACGATGTCCGGGTCGCTTTCTTTCAGAGCATCCAGTCCGGTATAGGAAACCGTTATCTCTTTTAAAGTGTTTGACTGATAGCTATAGTAAACATTACTATACGCTTTTTTAAATTCTCTCATAAAAGTTTCGAGCGACGCTCTTCTAGCGTTTGCCTCCGAAACTAAAGCTGGTTGATCGCCGGGTTGAGACAACAGCGCATCCTGCGCCATAGTCCCGGTTACAATCGTCAGCAACATAAAGATTGCAGAGATTGCCCCTAAGCAGCGTTTTGAAAAAAAACGGCCTTTCATCATAACTGTTTTGATTGATGGTGAATAAATAAAAAAATTAATGGTTGCTTAATTAATAAAAATTTGACCATGATTTTCTGTAATAGACACATTTAACGTTCTTTCAATTACCTTGATAAGGTTGGAATGGTCTTTTACTGAAACGATAGCCGATATAGTTGAATTTTTTAAATTTTGGTTGTTGAGTACTACTTCTGTTCCGTAAAACTGGAACATCAGTTCTATCACCGTTTCAAATGGTGTATTATCAAAATGCCATTCCTGTTGATCCCATGCATAAGTATATAAATCCACCACCACTTTCTCTTTGACAAGTTCCCTGTTCGCTGAATTATACTTAATTCTATCTCCTGGCGATAACGAACCTATTTTATGAACTCCTTCATTTTCACTAAGACTTATATCTACGCTTCCTTCCGTAAGAACAACGTTTGTAACGGATGCTCGTGCATTTACATTAAACTCTGTGCCGGTAACGGTGACAGCAAGTTGTGGTGTATGCACGATAAAAGGTTTCCCGTCCAGATGCTGCACTTTAAAATATCCGTTCCCATTCAAATATACTTCTCTGGCACCTGGCTTAAACGGCTCTTCATATTTAACTGAAGAGTTTCCATTCAACACAATTACTGATCCATCCGGCAGCAATACCTCCTTTACTTCTCTCATCTCGGTATTTGTTTGTACCGTTTGGCTATGCGGCGTTTTCTCAGCGGTTAACAACAACAAATAAGCCGCCACCCCAAGCGGCATGGCTGCAGCCCACCACCACTTTCTTTTACTGGTTTTAATAACAAGCGGTTCCTCATGACCAATTACATCAAAGATGCTGGACTTGATCGACTGCTTTTCTAGAGCAGTTAAAAAAGGGATATGAAATCCTGTAATTGCCAAGTGCTTTACGAGTTTACGGGCGTTTTCAACGGCTATTTGCTGATCGGGATACTGTGTAAGAAATGAATTCCAAAAATGATCATTGTCCTCATCAGGCATTAATACCCATTTCTGGAATGCCTCATCAGCAGCAAATTCTTCCTCACTATATGATTCATAGCCTGGATTGAATCCATTTTCCTCCATAGTCTAAAAGGAGAGGGGCATTTAAAGGCTTATACTCAAAAAATAGATTATTTTTTAATAAATCTGTTTTATTGAGTATGCTCGATAAGAACACGAGTGCGTTTTCTAAAAAACAACAATGGGTTTTTAGAAAAATATACAGGAAGTTATACCAGATGGCTAAAACGGCAATATATACCGCCTGTTCATTGACTACAAGAACCTGGTAACCGCAATAACGGAATTCCACATACGAGTGGGCAGTAATACACTAATAAAACGAACTGGCACCCCTAGCGTTTCGAAGGAGGGGGCAGCTTTTTCAACCAAAAGAAAAGAATCACGCCCACTATGATCATCAGACCCGAAATCAGTTCGGCTTGTGTGGGATGAAATCCAAATATGTCATATTTTGTATTGACACGAATTTTTTCAATCAAAAACCGTTCGACGCCATTCATTACCAGATAGATGGCAAAAAGCTGTCCTGCTATAGTTACCCTGTTTCTCAATGCCATCAATACCACAAACAAAATAACACACATGACCGTTTCATAAAACGGTGTAGGGTAAGCAGGCACCGGCAAAGCGGTACAATAATCACCTTCACAATCTGGAATTCTAAATCCTTCTTCATTTACATTATTTGCATAAGGATAAGCAACTGTCCAGGTCGGTAAAAAGGAGGGAGCTTTTGTATAAATGTGTGGAATGGGTTCAGCGCCAAACTCTCGGGTAAAAATTGCCTTATGCTGCTCTACTGCTTTTTCAAAATCACCCGGCTGTGCTAATACTGCCTTTCCCTGGGCACTGGTAATATATGCACTATTAGGTACTCCCCAGTCTCCATCCCCGCTCACCTGGCATCCGATTCTTCCAATGGCATATGCAATCATCAACGTAGGGGCTGCCGCATCTACCAGGTGCCTTATGGATATCTTTTTCCGGCGGGCATACCATAAAATAGCAATGGTAGCACAAATCAACCCCCCATAAAAAGTGAGTCCACTTGCCGATAACAGATTCTCTATGGGGTTTTGTATAAACCGATCCCAATTTTCGAGATTGTCGAACACTTTTGCTCCTGCAAAACCAAAAATAGCTGCTAACACCACAATATCTCCTACCCGCTCATGTGGCCAAACCCGCACTTTCCGTTCCTCAGGTTTTGCCAACTTCTGTTTATCTTTCTCCCGGTATTTGAGCCAGGCAAACAATGCGGCTAAAATAAGTCCGCCAATCAGATTGCCCTGGGATGAAAAAATATATTCCTGCGGAGAAAGTCCGTGGTTACCGAAAAATATGCCCAATAATTTGAAGCCTATGAGAAAACCCAAAATAGCATTGGAAATCAACTCTCCCATAGTTGCCGGTTTGCCCACAACTACTGTTTCCTCTATCGGAAACAAGAGCTTTAACCGCTCTTTTCTTTTGAGCTCTTTTGTTAATACCACTGCAGACACTACAAAGGCAATTGCTACAAAGAAGCCAAATGAGTTGATAAACTTAGTCCAGCCCCAGGGCTCTATACCCAATGTGTCTTTCAGAAAAAAATATAGGTTGGGATACATGTATTGATTTTATTGAAACGCAATGTTACTCTAAAATAATGGATTAGGGACACAAGTTTCAGCCCACAGGGCATAAAAACAAAAGTTACAAACGGCAAGCAGCGGTAAATCCGCTCCTTGCTGTTTGTAACTTGCAACCTACTTTTTAACACCCACAAATCAGTTACAAAACTCGTCAAATGCCGCAATCAGATTATTGGCAATTAACTGTGCCGGCCTTCCCTCTATCTGATGCCGCTCTATAAAGTGAACTAATTGACCGTCTTTAAATAAAGCAATGGCAGGTGACGAAGGCGGATAAGGCAACAAATGCTCTCGCAGTTGCTTAATCGCATCTAAATCGAACCCCGCAAAACTGGTAGTCAGATGATCGGGCTTTTTAGCAGCATTGTGCACCGCCATTAACACGCCAGGCCGGGCACTACCTGCCGAACAGCCGCATACCGAGTTTATCATTACCAGGGTGGTTCCCTTTTGTTCTAATGCTTTGTCTACCTGGTCGGGAGTTAGTAGCTCATCAAAGCCGTAATCTGTTAACTCCTCCTTCATTGGAAGTACTATTTCTGCTGGATACATGTTTCAAAAATTTAAATGCAAAGTTAAGAAGCTTGATCGCAAACAATCAGGGACATCTTGTCATCTAAAAATAAGCAAATGCGACATTTTGTCTATATTTTTTTTTCTTAATTGTCATCCTGGCTCAAAATATTCTACTGGAACGGCATTTGAACAACAGAATCAAACAGAATTAAAAACCATAAAAAATAAGACTATGAGACTTTTGAAAGTAAACAACACAGCTTCTCCTAAGGTATGGGGTTCTTTTTTTGATGAACTGCTGAACGAAAGCTGGAAAGACGGTAGCTGGGGCACATTGAGTAAAGTGCCTGCTAATATCCATGAGACCAAGGATGGCTATCACCTGGAAATAAGTGCTCCCGGACTTAAGAAGGAGGATATCAGCATAGCCGTAGAAAAGGACCTGCTAACGATTTCCTTTGAGAAAAAAGAAGAAACCAGTAGCGAAGATTACAAAACCATTAGGAGGGAGTTCAGTGCAGAAAGTTTTAAACGCAGTTTCACATTAAGTGATAAAATTAATCCTGAAACTATTCAGGCAAAATATGAGGATGGCATACTAAAGGTGCATGTAGCCAAAAGAGAAGAGGTGCAGCCCTCAAGCCGCCAGATTTCAATTAGTTAAACTTTGTATGGAATTGAGGTTGGATTAGTAAAAAGGCATGTTGCATATTTATAATGTATACATGTCTTTTTATTTTTAGCATTACTATAAACAATATTAGAAGCCTTTCCAAGTTTAATTGCTAGAGAATATACTACCTTTGCATTCAATTATTTAACCCTTAAAGACTGGAAAATTGCTCAATAAGATTTTGATCTGGGCTTTGGCGCTATCAATAGGCTTTACCTTTCCGGCCTCTGCGCAAGAGCCTGACACATTAAAGGTGCCTGTGGCGGATACCCTAAAAGTCCCCCACCCCGACTCAACGGTGACCAACTCCAGCGACACTTCCGACCATGCTACAATAGTGATCGAACAGGAAGACTCGCAATTAAGGATCAGGAATTTGAATCCATATATAACGCTTCATGTAGATTCTTCACTTCAATACGAACTGGAAATTAACAAGGATCAGTCGCATTATTATTGGTACCTGATGAATGCACCTGTAGGGCTTAGGATCAATCGCAATACTGGCTTACTGAGCTTTAAGGCAGATAAAGGTTTTTTTCTTTCGGGCAGATTGAAATATGATAAGGAGTACAAAGTACGTTTGGGTATACAAAATCTGGACAATCCGCAAGATAAAATAGACACTTCTTTCACTTTGTTATTCTATAATACAGAAATCATTGCTTCAAAAGTGAAACCAGCGGTTAATAACATATTGTATGTTGACGAAGGTGATAGTATTGCCTTTAAAGTGCAGTGCGAAGAAGGAAGCTTTCCTATAGAAAAAATTACGATGACCAGTAACTACCCGCTCAAAACAATCGGGGTAGTGTCACAGTGCGGAGACGATTTCGTTTGGAGCCCACCTTTTGGATTTGTGAAAAGTACCGATCCAGGAAAAGAAAAAAAGGTAGTCGTAAACTTTATAGGCGTTAATAAATTCAATGTCAGGGATACTGCGGTTGTAAATATAGTGGTGAAGGAAAATATTAACTACCCTCAAAAAGTGTTGGAATTCAACGATGTTCGAAAATCTACCTCCAGGTATATCAACCAGTTGAAGGCCACATTTATGAAACTTGATAAACAAGTAAGGCGTAATGGACGTAGCCGTACATCATTTGAATTGACTTCCGCCGCTACAGCTTTGGGGGGAACTGTTTTCTCCTCATTGCCAACTGACGGTCAAAAAACTGCCGGTAAAATTCTTCCCAGTGCAGGTGTAGCAATGGTTCCTGTGAAAGAATCTGTTTCGCCTCAAAAAAAGGCAGAACAATCGTCAGCCACATTGGTAAGAAGTAACATTAAACGCCTTGAATATGGATTGTTTAATAACAACCTGGTAGGCGATAAAGATCCTGATATTTTAAAGAAAACAGAAACGCTGAGGACAGAACTGAGACTAATTCAGGTTGCATTGGTAGAAGTGCCATTGGTAGAGATTGAAGATTCCGATGCTGATCTGGATAAGTACTTCAATAGTAATAAGGTGAACAAGAAATACAGAATGAAAAAGTAACATAAAAAAGGCGGAGTTTTGCTCCGCTTTTTTTATGTTACTTTCCCTTTCAACTACGATTACGGTTCGTATTTCAGTACGTTTCGTCTCCCGGGCCTTCTATACCCCTGTTCATTTGGCAAAAGCACTGATTCTAAGCATTTATTATGTAATACTTACTCAACCGACTTTAAAATTGCCAGTACTTTTTCATCTACCTTGCCAAAAAAAGAAATACCGGCTGCCCCATTTTGCAGTGCCACTTTTATTCCAGTTCTTATTTCCTCTTCATTTTTAAAGTCCGGTAGAAACACTCCGGCGTACAAAGGAAATTTTCCATGTAATGCTGCGACTCCCTCCTGTACAGCATCTCCTATCCACTGTACATCTTCTTTATAAAATCCATGATAAATCATCGGAAATATGCCATCCAGGTTCCAGTTCACCCAATCCTGCCGCACATTTCTTTTGGCAATTTCCGGTGTTGGAAAAACCGCTGCGGTAACAGGCTTTTTTCGCTGTTTTGCCACTACCGCTATGCTATTCACCACTTTTGTTATAGCGTCATACCGGTATTTTCTCCAGGAAAGATTTTGATCCGGATAAGTGAGCTCCAGGGGATCGACTCCTTTTAAGGCTTTAAATTTCTCGCGACATACTTCGCAATAGCAAAAATCGTATTCCGGTAGCTCTTTCGTCTGTTCAATTTTGTATTGATCCCATAAATTAAACGGCAAAATAACATCGCTGTAACGGATGTAATCCAGGTGAATTCCGTCTACATAATCTTTTGCCAGTGTATCAGATACCGCTTTTTTCAGATAATCCAACACCTCGGGGCGAGATGGGCATAACCACCTGTAATAGCCTACATAAGGCGGCTTATCTGCGCAACTTTCACCCAACTTATTTTTTGCATACCATTCAGGATGTGATTGCAACAATTCTTTCTCTCCCCTATTCATTATCCACATCCACCTGTGTGCTTCTAACCCACTTTTTTTTGCCAACCGATAATGCCTTTCACTGTCTGCTTCAAAAAAAATCCCATTTATCCCACCAGCTTTTAATGCTGTATATCGCTGCTTCAGTTCTTCATCAGTATCTTTTGGATCGGGGTGAACCCATAACCAGTATTTCCTTTTTACTTTCTGCTCCTCCCCTGCTGATGCAGGAGTAAATTTAGCCAGCACAGCGGCTCCCGTCAACAAAGTTGATTTTATAAATCTTCGCTTATTCATGACAGTAATTTAATTATTTTTCACAACATTATCACTCACCAATAAAGTCCTCTATATCTCTCCTGTCTTTTTTTGTGGGTCGTCCTACTTTACTCAAACGTTTCCCCGTATGAAAACTTGCTGCCTGAAACGCCTGAACTTTTTCCTCTTCAGGTGTTATATCCGTGTAATACTTAATAGCCTCACTATATTGCACACGATTGGGCAACAGTGCCACTACCTCTAT
The DNA here is from genome assembly GCA_964604365.1 of uncultured Terrimonas sp. Classification (GTDB taxonomy): domain Bacteria; phylum Bacteroidota; class Bacteroidia; order Chitinophagales; family Chitinophagaceae; genus Agriterribacter. The sequence goes on along the minus strand of CAZRYS010000033.1, from coordinate 20,856 downwards.
TTTCCACCGTCGAGCCTCCGCTTTTATATCATATATATCCCCGATTTTTACTGCCCTGGAGGCTTTTACCTGTTCCTCGTTTAGCCTTACCCTTCCCTTATCACAAGCTTCCGCAGCCATACTACGGGTTTTAAATACCCGGATTGCCCACAAATACTTATCTAATCGTAACTTTTCTTTATTTTCTGCCATAAACAAATACTATAACTGCAATTTAAGTTGCCTCTTTTGATAATAAAGGGCTCTACTGTTAATAGTTTCACCAAAAACTTTGGCGGCTGTTGTTTTTCTCCTTTATTTTATCCTTCAAATTACACACTATCTATGCTGATTCTATCTATTTTTCGACGGGTGGCATATAGCCTTTGCCTGCTAACCATTCACATCGGTTTATTCGCTCAATTTAAAAATAAAGAAATTACCTGGACAAAAGACGGCACCGGGTTTTATCAGGTGAGCGAAAACGGTATATTCCTTGTGACGCCCACTGCTCCGCAGCCTGCTACTGTTTTAGTACCGGCATCGGAATATACCCCCACAGGAGGAAGCAGACTGGAGGTGGCAGGTTTCGAAATTAGTGACGATAAAAACCTGTTGTTAATCTTTACAAATACGGTAAGGGTATGGCGGTATAATACCCGCGGAGATTACTGGCTATTGAACAGAAGAACCGGCGCATTGAAACAAATAGGTGCGGATCAACCTTCTCAAAGCCTTATGTATGCAAAACTCTCCCCGGACGGTAAAAAAGTAGCCTATGTAAGTGATAGAAATATTTATGTGGAAGATGTGAATGCAAGCAAAACTACCGCACTTACAACCGATGGCAACCGGCAACTGATTAATGGTACGTTTGACTGGGTGTATGAGGAAGAGTTTGGTTGCAGAGATGGTTTTCGCTGGAGTGCTGACAGTAAAAATATTGCCTACTGGCAGGTAGATGCAAGGCAGACCAGGGACTTTTTGATGATCAACAATACAGACTCTATTTATTCCTTTACCATTCCTGTAGAGTATCCTAAAGTGGGAGAACCACCTTCTATGGTTAGAATTGGAGTGGTAAGTGCGGAAGGAGGGTCAACACGATGGCTGGATATTCCCGGCGATGCCCGGCAAAACTACCTGCCCCGTATGGAATGGCATACCAACACAACCGTAGTGGTGCAGCAACTAAACCGAAAACAAAACGAAACCAGGCTATACAATGGCAATGTATTAACCGGAAGTGTCCTGGAAATATATAGAGAAGCTGACAAAGCCTGGATAGACATTAAATCGAGGTGGAATGATGACGACCCCCGAGGCTGGGATTGGATAGAAAACGGCAAAGCCTTTCTGTGGGTAAGCGAAAAAGATGGTTGGCGTCATATCTACAAAATTTCAGCAGATGGTAAGTCAGAAACCTTATTAACAAAGGGGAACTACGACATTGAAACCATTAGTGCCGTTGACAATAAAAACAACTTTGTATATTTTGTTGCATCGCCGGACAATCCGCTTCAACGATATTTGTACAGAACAAAAATGGATGGTAAGGGGAAATACGAACTGGTAACACCCGCAGATCTGAAAGGAACACATGGTTATGAAGTTTCTCCGGAAGCAAAGCTTGCCCTGCATACGTTTACCAACAGAACTACCCCCATGGTATATGAGTGGATTCAGCTTCCGGACCATAAGCCACTGAAGCAGGAAGAAAGCATTACCAAAAATATGAAACCCGATACCAGGCGTAATATTGAATTCTTTCAGTTGACGACCGAAGATGGTACGACGATGGACGGATGGATCACTAAACCAACCAATTTTGATCCCACTAAAAAGTACCCTGTATTGTTGTATGTGTATGGAGAACCTGCCTCCGCCACGGTAGAAGATACTTATTATGCTGGTAACAACCGGCTTTTTGATGGCAATCTTTCCGATCAGGGTTATTTTTATGTGTCTTTCAACAACAGAGGTACGCCCACGTTGAAAGGTGCAGCCTGGAGGAAATCTATATACCGTAGCATCGGAAAAATAAACATCCGTGACCAGGCAATGGGTATTAAAAAGCTGTTGCAGGAACGCCCCTATCTTGATGCTTCCAGGGTAGCGTCCTGGGGATGGAGTGGCGGCGGATCCTCTACACTAAACCTGCTCTTCCAATACCCGGATATTTTTCAAACCGGTATTGCCATTGCGGCTGTCGCCAATCAACTTACCTACGACAATATTTACCAGGAAAGGTATATGGGGCTACCACAGGAAAACCGGGAAGACTTCGTTAATGGGTCACCTGTTACACATGCCAAAAATCTAAAAGGAAACCTGTTATATATTCATGGAACAGCAGATGACAATGTTCATTATCAAAATGCAGAGATGCTATTAAACGAATTGATTAAACACAATAAACAATTCCAGTTTATGGCTTACCCCAATCGTTCCCACAGTATAAGAGAGGGAGAAGGAACCAATGAACACCTCAAAAAACTATTTACAGCGTATTTGTTAAAGCATTGCCCACCCGGTGCAAAATAACAACGTACTAATATGGCTACATTTCTATTAATTAGGGATGTAGCCACTTTCAGCAATTGCATGCTTACCGGCTTCGGACTGAAGTAATTCGTAAAGCTTATATGCCATTGAATTTCTGTCCAGATCCGAACGGATAGTTGCGTATACTTCTGCCACATAAGGATAAGTTCTGTTGGCTATTGTGTGGCTATTAGGTTGCACCCCATTGATAGCCATCGTTTTTACCAAATTACCTCTTACAATCTGTTCCTTATAATAGTACACAGTGTAGCCCAAAGCATTGGGTTCGGATCTTAGCCGGGTAAATACCATCGACATACTGGGAATTTCTGGTTCGTAGTCTACATCTATATCAGACATATCCTCTCCTTTCATCACCAGGCTCTCCATGAGTTCCTGGCTGCCGGAGTTCTGATTGCGGGTGTAGGGCTTCATCACTTCGTCTCTGCCGCCCACTTCTTTCCAGTTTTTTATTTTCCCGGTATATATGTCCTTCGCCTGTTGCGCGGTAATTGATGCAACCGGATTGTCGAGGTTAGCAATAAAAATAAAAGCGTCCAGGGCAACAGGTGTTTCTATTAAGGTGACACCAGCATTACTGGCGTAATTTCGCTCGTCGGACGACATACGGCGAGCAGACAAAATAATGTCAGCTTTATCATCTATGAGGTTAATAATTGAATTATGTGTTTGAGAAGATTTTAAACGTTCGCCGATAAACTCATATGGAAGATCCGTTGCCAGATACCAAAGATCATTCATAAAAACCGCGCTTTCCCATTTATAACTAAAACCAAGCAATTTACTCGCAATCAGTCGGTTCAGCGGGTCTGTGGAAGTAGAGCCATCTACACGCGGATAGTTGTCCATATTGATGCCCGGTATGCTAATTACAGGAGTATTATTTTCTTTTTTACAACTGAATATTGTAAGGCTAAATGCAAGAAGGTATACAAAAGAAAATCTCATTATAAGTTGTTATAGTAAAAAATTTAGGAGGCACGATACTATGGTAAGATGAGATTCATTTGCATACAAACGTTGCCTTGCTATTCAGATTTTTTCAAACAGCCACCAGCAGGAAGATCTAACTCGTTGCGAAAATGATACGATATTATTATAGGAGGATCAAATTTTCTTTGCTTTTGTATATCCATTTTTATGCAGCCATTGCAATACTTTATCCCTGTGGTCGCCCTGCACTATAATTTCACGATCCTTTACTGCACCACCGGTGCCACAATGCGTTTTCAGCTTTTTACCCAACTCCTCAATATCTTGTGTTAGCCCTTCAAAACCATATACAATTGTTACCGCTTTACCGCCCCGGTGTTTGGTTTCCAGTATAATTTTTAAGAGTTGTTTATCCGCCGGTAACGTCGGTGTTTCTTCCGGCTTTTCGTATTGTAAGAAATCGGGATCGGTACTGTAAACATATCCTCTGCTATCCGGCTTATTTTTTTTTGACATTGTTTAGAAATTTAATTGATCAAAGGTTGATAGATGAACCCGAAATTATAATAACAACGAAAAACCTATAAGGTCTGCCGCGCAGCATTTCGGCGATTCAAACCTTATGGGTTTATAGAGGAATCCGATAGGACCGCTTTCAAACTAAGGTCGGCACTTACAGCGTGATGTATCACCGCACCTACGCTTACATAATCTACTCCCGTCGTCGCGTAGTCGGTAATATTATCGAGATTGATACCGCCACTGGCCTCTGTTTCGAATTTCCCATTGATCAACTTCAACGCTTCCACTATCTGATTCGGCGTAAAGTTGTCCAACATCACTCTGTCGGCACGTCCGAATGCCAGCACTTTTTTTATATCATCAATATTGCGGGTTTCAATTTCAACCAACATCCCCGGCTTTTTTTTGTCTACATATTGATAGGCTTTTGACAAAGCATTTTCAATACCTCCACAATAATCAATATGATTGTCCTTCAGCATAATCATATCATACAACCCCATCCGATGATTCATTCCTCCTCCGATTCTTACCGCTTCCTTCTCCAGCAAGCGAAAGTTGGGCGTTGTTTTACGTGTATCCAACAGTCGGGTATGGAGCCCCTTGAGTTTATCCGTGTACTTTTTGGTTAATGACGCTATGCCGCTCATTCTTTGCATACAGTTTAACGCCAGGCGTTCACATTGCAAAATCGTGTGTACTTTTCCTACCACTTCAAAAGCCACTTCTCCAACCTTCATTACTTCTCCATCACTTTTGAAACGCTCAAAATGAATATCAGATTGAACAAACCGGAAGATCCTTTCGGCTACTTCCATACCGGCAAGAATGCCATCTTCTTTTATTTTTAGTACCGCTTTTCCAGTTGCCTGCGGGTCTATACAACACAAGGTAGAATGATCTCCATCACCGATGTCTTCCTTAAGAGCATTTGTAATTAATTGTTCCAATGCGGCATCATAATTCATGTGGCTAAAAAATTTAAATATGCAAGATAGTATGAGGTAGGAGTGCAAACCAAAAAGACTTATTCTTTTCGTCTTAGGGTATAATTTAAATTTGAATCGATGATCTTCTGATCTTTATCAAGCAACATAATATCTGTGCCGGTCAGCAAGTAATACGTGATATCATCCGGTTCATCGTAATTAAGGGAAAAAACAGTAGCGGTATCGTTATCCTGAACCCCCTTCAGGATATCCCATTTACCCTGGCTGGTGAAGGTGGTATCTCCGGTTTTATCTGTGAGATAAGTTTCTTTTAATATGTACACATTATTTTCATCATTACTAATATCCTGGTAAAAGGTTAATTCAGTTTTTATACCACCACAATCGGCACACGGCAAAACGCCTTCATACTTTCCTACAAGAGCCAGGTGCGAAGAATCAAACTCCCGTCCTTTGAGTTGCACCAGTGAATCCGGCGGCGGAATAAAGGGGTCATTTGCAGGACGACTATTACAGGCTATCAATAAAACGAGCACCGTTAGAATAACACAAACATTTTTCATCCACTAAAATCTTTCAATAAAGGTAATCAAACTGATAAAAGTGTGATTGACACAACATATTTTTTTAAAAATATTATGACGCTGTTTTTAGATGCGATAGGCGATTCAGGCTAATTTTGAGGAAAACGCAGTTAGATGCACAATAGTACTACGCGATTTAGCAACAGGGTAGCGGACTACGTTAAATATCGCCCTCATTATCCGCAAAGTATTGTTTTGTATCTGTAGCAGAACCATGCACTTAGTCCATCCATGCAAATAGCGGACATTGGATCCGGCACCGGTATTTCCTCTGAACTTTTTTTGAAGAATGGTTACTTTGTCACTGGGGTGGAGCCTAATAAAGAAATGCGGGAAAAAAGTGAAATGCTGCTAAAGGAGTATCCCCGTTTTTCTGCCATTGATGGCAGTGCTGAGGGCACGAACCTGGCTGCTCAAAGCATTGATTGTATAGTTGCAGGACAGGCTTTTCACTGGTTCGACAGGTATGAAACAAACATCGAATTTAAGCGGATTCTAAAATCACCTGGTTTAGTAGTATTGATTTGGAACGAACGACTTGTCAATACACCTTTTGAAAAGGAATATGAAGCACTCATTATAAAACACGGCCGGGAGTACCAAACTATCGATCACAGAAATATTGACGAAACAGCTATTCAATCTTTCTTTGCACCCCACACTGTTCATTTCAAGAATTTTGCCAACCAACAAATTTTCGACTACAATGGGCTGGAAGGCCGCTTACGTTCGTCTTCTTATATGCCGAATACTTCAGAGCCGGGCTTTGATACAATGATAGCAGACTTAAAGTATTTATTTGATCAGTACCAGCAGGATGGACACATTACCATTCACTACGATACCAGGGTATATACATGCAGGATAAATACCTTTCCTTAACTCGTCCGACGTTCTGTTCTTTATAGTCCCAAGACCTGCTTCAACCTGGTGTAACCGGTTTTACTCACCGGCACTTTGGTACCAGACTCCAGCACTGCCAGGTAACCTTCTTTTTCATATGGCTCAAGTCGGGTAATCTTTTGCACGTTTACGATGTATGATCGGTGAGACCGACTAAAGCTGTTGCTATCCAAAGCCTGTTCGAAATACGCCATTGTTTTATTTTTCAGAAATGCTCCTTCTTCGCAATGAATTTTCACATAGTCATCCGCAGCTTCTATAAAATGAATGTCAGCAAACGGAATAATTTTAATCTTTCCGCCGGTTTTTACAACCACCCTGTTGGTATTCACCTGCAACTGTTCCGATATAGCTTTTATGGGCGACACCAACTGCTGTTCATTTTGAAAAGCCACCAGCCATTTCTGAAAGGCTTTATCAAACCGATCTTTGCTAAATGGTTTCAATAGATAATCGACAGCCTGCGCTTCAAAAGCCCTGATAGCATATTCATCAAATGCCGTGGTAAAAACAACAGCAGGTGGGTTTTCCAGCAATTCCAACATTTCAAAGCCATTAATCTTGGGCATTTGAATGTCCAGAAAAATCAAATCCGGACGATATTGCATGATAGCTTTTACGCCCTCGAATCCATCGTTGCATTCCTGTACAACAGTCACCCCTTCATACACTGCGAGATATTCTTTCACAATACTCCTTGCCAGCGACTCATCGTCAATTATCAATACCCTGATCATACCTGTGGAATTTTGACATTGGTCGTATACACCTCTCCATTTCCTTCTGCAGATAATAAATCGGGTCTGCCAAACAGCAAATGTAATCGCCGTTCTACAGAACTAAGCCCAAAACCAGTGCCTGTATTTGGCTTTGTTGTTTCCGGATCGTACGGGTTTTGAACAATTACAACAAGCATGTTATCTTCGATGGAAGTAGAAATCCTAATATCAACATTACCGGCAGTATCATACAGCCCAAATTTAATAGCATTTTCTACCACAGGCTGCAGCAGCAATGCGGGCAACTTCATTGTAAGACTTTCATCAACACTATCAATCGTTACAGACAGTCGATGACCGAAACGCACTTTTTCGATGTCGAGATACAACTGCAAATAGCCTAATTCCTCTGAAAGAGTTACCCATTTATGTTCCTCTTTTTTTAAAGTATTGCGCAAATAGTCCGAAAGCTGATGAACCATAGTACGGGCGGCGACAGGGTCGGACACGACCAACGCACTGATAGAATTAAGACTATTAAATAAAAAGTGGGGCTGTAGTTGCTGTCGTAGTTTAAACAACTCCGCATCCCTTGCCATTCGCTCGGCCTCATTGTTTCTTCTGTCCCGCTCTTTTTGCTCCTCCTGGCCGTACCGTAATACATTTATCATGATTGCGCAGATAATAATAAGCCAGGCAATAGCGGTGCGAAGATACAAGCTGTCACTAAAATGATTAGTCAGTTCCTCATTTCCGAACCAGGGGATGGTATACCTGGCTACTACACTCCACACAACTGCACACCCTGTTCCTGCTAGCAGCAGGTAAGACCAGCGACTCTTCAGCGGCAGATAATAACAGAAGGAAGTGGTGATCGCTGCGCACATGATTGCCAGCCAAATATTGCTCACCAATGCATCTGTCCACGCTTCTTTTGTGGAGTAGCCCCACTCAAACAATACAAAAGCATGCACGGCTGTCCAAAAGAACCAAAAGATAAGGAACAAAAATTTATGTAGATAGGTACCCAATTTTTGACTTAGTATGTTTGCAAAAACTGGAGGTTGGTGTTATTTATTAGATGCTCAGCTTTCCTATGTACCACTTCCGCATACAATTCACCATTATCCTTTTCTTCAATGTGGCTATATAGTTCAGCACCGTCTATCAACGCTACAATTTTGTGTAACTCAGACACATTAATAAATTGCCATTGTACCAATTTCTGCCGGTTGTTATAAAAGCTATCTTCTCCTCTCTTGCCCAAAGCATATGCTTTCTCCAAAGCTTCTTTTTCATCCGCAGCAGTAATAAGCCTTAACTGTTCATCAAACTGGGGGGTGTGCTGACCCTCACCACAAATAATTCTGTAAACGATTTTAGCCAGAAACCAATCCATAATCATCTGTTTTAATAACTTTTGATTTCAATTCCACCGAAAATAGACGTCCCATCTATAATCAGTACCTTTTCCGGGTCGGGTTGACCATTGTGATGTGTTCTTTTATCCTCAAATCCGGCAAATATGGAAGCAGCATTCGATCTTACCGTCCAGGTAGGAGGAACAATGATTTTTGTCCCGCCGAAAACCTGCACGATTTCCAGCTTGGCTACGCCCTTGATGTCGGCTTGCGAACAATTGATTTCAGCCCCTCCAAATATGTTAACAGCCTCCCCTCCTTTAAAGCTCTTGGAAAAGATTACCTTTTTGGCACTCCCGAAAATCGCAACGCTATCTAACAATTCATTATCTCCATTTTCCGAAACCTGTGGGTCTTCCCCCATCCCTACGTCTTTGTATAATCTTGCTCTCTGAGATGATCTTGCAAAAATCAGGAACAAGCCTATGCCGATGATGATAGCGGGAAGAGTGAATCTTTGCAGGTTGGCTCCAGGTACTATTTTGTCTGCCAGAAAGATACATCCCAATCCAATCAGTATGATCCAGCCAGGCCCCCGAAAGCCTTGCTTTACTCCTATAAAAATTCCAATTACCACCAATATCATTGGCCAACTTACCAACCATGAGGGAAAGTCCTCAATTGTTTGCTTAATGATAATGGCAACACCAACCATTAGCAAAATAACCCCTGTCAATATAGCGTCGCGATTGCCTTTATTTCTAATATTTCTCACACTTTTGGTCATATGTATCTGAATATTCGTATAAAGCTAGCTCCAGACGCTATAACTGCCTAACGGAAATAGGTTGTAAAGGCAAAATTCCCGGTAAACACGGGAATTTTGCCGGTAAAAAACATAGGTGGTCGAAAATGGTTAAAAGCGGTGGAAAAAATTCCCTATTTCGTATTTTATATATAGTTTTTTATGGGCTTCAACCCCTATCTTTGCGCAAATTTTCGGGGTCGTATGTGTAAAAAAAGCATTAAATCCTTATTGGTAGCGGTTTTCAGCTTATTTATTTCTTTTTATTCTAATGTATCTACTGCACAGGAACATGGTGCTACTGAAGGGGATTTTGATGTTACGGCAACCATCCTCAATCACATCCGGGATGACCATAGCTGGCACCTCTGGGGGCACACATCTCTCTCATTACCAGTGATTTTAAAAACTGACAAAGGTTTCGAAGTTTTCTCCTCAGCCAAATTGATGGGAGAACATCATGAGCCAGTGGTTTACAATGGCAACTATCCCTATCAATCATTTGATGGAAAAATAAAAATCGTTGGTACGGATGGCAGTATCGATGAAGAGGCTTCAAAAAAGATATTTGATATCTCTATTACAAAAAACGTGGCTTCCATGTTTTTAACGGTGTTTTTACTGATCGTAATGTTTTTAGGAGTAGCGAATGCTTACAAAAAAACAGGGATTACGTCAGCACCCAAAGGGTTTCAATCCTTTATTGAACCAATTATTATTTTCGTTCGCGACGAAATAGCAAAGCCCTACTTGGGTCATAAGTATGCAGGTTATATGCCTTTCCTGTTAACCGTTTTCTTTTTTATCTGGATTAACAATATGCTGGGGTTGATCCCCTTCTTCCCAGGCGCCGCCAATGTAAGCGGTAATATTGCATTTACTATGACGTTGGCATTGTTTACGTTCATCATTGTGAATGTAAAAGGCAATGGCGATTACTGGAAACACATCTTCTGGATGCCAGGATTGCCGGTAGTGATGAAGATCTTCCTTGCACCGATTGAGTTGCTCGGCGTTTTTATTAAACCTATTTCCCTGATGATCCGGTTGTTCGCAAACATTACTGCCGGTCACATCCTGGTTATGAGTTTGATCTGCCTGATATTTATATTCAAGTCGGTAGCGGCCTCTGCAGTAGCAGTACCATTTGCGGTATTCATCTATGCTATCGAGTTTCTAGTGGCATTTTTACAGGCATTTATCTTTACAATGTTATCAGCACTATATATCGGCATGGCAATAGAGGAACATCATCATGGTGATGCCCATTAGGATTACATTGTAATAACAAAGTTTTTTATTCACTTTTAAATATAAACAAAATGGTAGTAGGAAGTGTAGCTGCAATTGGTGCTGGTTTAGCGGCAATCGGTGCTGGTATAGGTATCGGTCAGATCGGTAAAGGCGCTGTTGAAGGTATTGCACGTCAACCGGAAGCTGCTAACGACATCCGCACAAACATGATTATTGCGGCGGCGTTGGTAGAGGCGGTTGCCCTGTTCGCTGTGGTGGTATCGCTGTTAGGAAACGGATAAGCGACCCAGTTGATCAGTAAACGAAATAGTACAGGTTTCCAGCACAGGGCGACGAGATCTGTACTTCTTTTAAAAAATTATCGCTTTTAAAGCTTATTAATATGTTTACATTACTAGAAATAAATCCTTTGGTACTGCCGGATCCGGGTCTGGTTGTATGGTCTACACTTGCGTTCCTGATCCTGTTGTTTGTGCTGGGTAAATTTGCATGGAAACCCATCATGAAAGCAATTAATGAACGGGAGCAAGGTATCAATGATGCAATAGCCAGTGCAGAGAAAGTGAAAGCAGAAATGGCTCAGTTGCAAAATGACAACGAGAGATTGCTGGCTGCTGCCCGTGAAGAGAGAACCCAGATATTAAACGAGGCTAAAGCCATCAGGGATAAGATTATTGGCGAAGCGAAGGAGCAGGCGAAAGTGGAAGCCTCTAAAATAATGGCAGATACCCACCAGGCTATCGAAAACCAGAAAATGGCGGCCATTATAGACCTGAAGAACCAGGTAGGTAACCTTGTCATTGAGGTGTCAGAAAAAGTAATTCGTCGTGAACTTTCTAATAAATCAGAACAGGAAAAGTTCATCAAAGAACTGACCAACGACATTAAACTTAATTAATTAACGGACAGAGTTGAAAGTGCTTTCAACTCTGTCCTGATTCTCAAATTTTCAAATTAATACAATGCTTCATCCCCGTTTAGCTGCCAGGTATGCCAAGAGTATCATTGATCTGGCTGTGGAGCAGAATCAACTCGAAAATTTGCACACCGACCTGAAATTTTTGCAATCGCTTTGTAAGCAAAGTAAAGATTTGGTTGCTGTGATCAAGAGCCCGATTATTGCCGCTGATAAGAAGATAAGCATACTGGAAGCCATTACTAATGGAAAAATAAGCAAGCTAACTGCTAGTTTTAATAATTTATTGGTAAAAAAGGGCAGAGAAAATATTTTACCGGAGATTCTGGATGCCGCTATAGAACAATACAATGCGATCAAAGGAATCTACAAAGTAAAACTTACTACTGCCCAGCCAATCAGTGATGAGTTGCGTACTTCAATAGAAGATAAAGTGAAAACAGAAGCAGGTCTGGCAAACGTAGAATTAGAAACGGGTGTAAGGGATGAGTTGATAGGTGGCTTTGTGCTGGAATTTAATAACAATCTGGTGGATGCCAGTGTATTGCGCGACCTGAAGGACATACGCAAACAATTCAGGGACAATGTTTATATAAAGAGTATCAGATAATAAAAACAATTTAACAACTACAAATTTTAAATATGGCAGATATTAAGCCCGACGAAATAAGCGCCATACTCCGGCAGCAATTGAGCAACTTCAATCCTGGTGCAGATCTGGAAGAGGTTGGTACTGTTTTGCAGGTGGGTGATGGTATTGCACGTATTTATGGACTCAACAATGTGCGTGCCGGTGAACTGGTAGAGTTTGAAAATGGTGTAAAAGCTGTTGCATTGAACCTGGAAGAGGACAATGTGGGTGTGGTAATGATGGGTGAGTCCAATGGTATTAAAGAAGGTAACAAAGTAAAAAGAACCGGTAAAATCGCCTCTTTGAAAGTAGGTGAAAAACTTGCCGGGCGTGTAATAAATGTATTGGGAAATCCAATTGATGGTAAAGGCCCCATTACCGGAGAATTATACGAAATGCCCCTGGAGCGTAAAGCACCGGGTGTTATCTTTCGTGAGCCGGTAAAGGAACCACTTCAAACAGGAATCAAGGCCATTGATGCCATGATTCCGGTAGGTCGTGGTCAGCGTGAGCTGATTATTGGGGACCGTCAAACTGGTAAGACAGCGATTGCGATCGACACCATCATCAACCAGAAGGAGTTTCACAAAGCTGGTAAAACAGTGTATTGTATATATGTGGCTTGTGGACAAAAAGCTTCTACTATTGCCAACGTAATGAAAACGTTGGAAGATAATGGAGCGATGGAATATACCGTGATCGTTGCAGCTTCTGCTTCTGATCCCGCGCCACAGCAGTTCTTCGCTCCTTATGCCGGTGCTGCTATCGGGGAATATTTCCGTGATACCGGTCGCCCGGCACTGATTGTGTATGACGATTTGAGTAAACAAGCCGTGGCTTATCGCGAGGTTTCATTATTACTTCGCCGCCCTCCAGGACGTGAAGCCTACCCTGGTGACGTATTTTACCTTCACAGTCGTTTGCTGGAGCGTGCCGCTAAAGTCATCAATGATGATACGGTGGCAAAACAAATGAATGACGTACCCGATAGCATTCGTCACCTGGTAAAAGGTGGAGGATCGCTTACTGCCCTTCCTATTATCGAAACGCAGGCTGGTGACGTATCTGCTTACATCCCCACCAACGTTATTTCCATTACCGACGGACAGATATTCCTGGAGTCCAACCTGTTCAACGCAGGAGTTCGTCCGGCTATCAACGTAGGTATTTCAGTAAGTCGTGTGGGTGGTAATGCGCAGATCAAGTCAATGAAGAAGGTGGCCGGTACGCTGAAACTTGATCAGGCTATGTATCGCGAGTTGGAAGCTTTCTCCAAATTTGGTGGTGACCTTGATGCCGCTACTAAGTCAGTAATCGACAAGGGTGCCCGCAACGTGGAGATATTGAAGCAGCCACAGTATACACCTTTTGCTGTGGAAAAACAAGTGGCAATCATATATCTGGGAACCCAGGGCTTGCTGAGAGATTTGCCCGTAAATAAGGTTAAAGAGTTTGAAGACCTTTTCTTGTTGGAAATGGAGAACAAACTACCAGAAGTATTGGGAGAATTTAAAAAAGGAAATCTTCCGGAAGAAGGACTCAAAAAGATGACAGCACTCGCCAGTAATATAATTGGCACCTTGAAATAAATATATCTAAATAAGATAATGCAATTGAGCCTGGGTAAAATCCCGGGCTTTTTTGTGTAAAATTCGATGAGTGATCTAAAATCGGATACTTCTGTCCTAATAACTCCGTTTTGACTCCAGTTAAGTGTATGCACTTACAGAAATTGACTAATGTTAACAATCAACATGTTAATCGAAAAAAAAAACTGAATGGTCGAATTCTAAAAAAAACAAGTGTATGCACGTATAGCTTTGCACTGTAAATACTTATTCTAAGGAAGTAAAACCTGTACGATGAAAATGAAACTCTACCCTATTACTTACAAGCTGGTTGTAATCATACTAGCAAGTATAACATCGCTGGTGAGTGTTGACGCGAATGCACAGTCTGCTACCTATGCTGTTCCTGTGAGCATTGGAAGTATTCCCTGTTCAAGCACTGTGGCCAAGGGGTTTATGCAATTTAGATATACCTCTAACAACCTTACACTTAGCACGGTTCCTCCTACCAGTTGTAACCTTTCCGGATTAGCATATCCTGGCTTTAGCGAATATAGTGCAGGTATTTCCTTTAATCCCGCTGATCAGAATCTATATTATACCCGATACGTTTCACCCCATAGCTATGTATGGCGATGGATGCCGGGTACAGCCTGTCCCCCATCTACAGCGGTCCTTGTTAAATACGATAGTACCTATGTCATAGGGCTCACTTTCGATGCAAACGGCTTAGGTTATCAATTGTTATATACAGGAAACGCCCCTTATGGGTTAGCCCTACAAACGGTTAACTTTGCTACTAACACATTTGGCCCGATTATTCCCGTATCCCTCCCTCCCGGTATGAATGCCTTACAAGGGAACGGAGACTTTGTGATTATGCCCAATGGTCAGTTTATGGCCATACTCGATAATAACTATATAACGATCAATCACCAGGATTACAATGTAGCTCCTTTACATGCCACACTGATCAGCGTCATTCCTGGTAATACCATCATCGGTTTATCTTATTCTGACGGTAAGCTGGTAGCCTCAGATTACTATACTTCTTATTCCAACGCACCGTACAACGGTGGCGCGGGGAGACGCAGAAGTAACTATTACGAAATAAGCATTGTAGATGGCGAGAGAATACCAATAACAACATTTCCCTGCTATTTTAGTACAGACATGACGGATATCAATACGGCTATTGGTGCCGCTAAAAAACTAAGTTCAGCAACGCCCACCGGTAGCCCGGGCGTATACGACCTATGTTATGATATCTATGTTCAAAACTATGGAAACTGGCCGTTGAATAGAGTAAGTGTTACAGAAAACCTGGGAATCATAAATGCCGGCAACGTAAGTAATGTGTCTGTTACACTTCTGGATAATCCAGCCGGGGTTGTTCTAAACCCATCTTTTAATGGAACAACAAATAGAGAATTGCTCAATACCAACCTGTCCAACCTTCCTGCATCGCCGGCCGCTAATAATCATTTTACCATTCGGGTATGCTTCCGTCTATCCGGTGTTGAGATAGGAAAAGTATACAACAATAATGTAACTGCTTCCGGATACGGTTATTTAAATACAAGGGTTGTTGACCTATCAACAAATGGAGACAACCCGGATCTTAACAGTAATGCTAAACCTGATGACCCCGGAGAAGACCAACCAACACCATTTGTAGTATTGACTACAGCAGAAATGCCACCATGCGAAGCCCTGAATAGAGTGTTATATATACAAAACTTTGGCAGTGGCGCTGGTAATGGTTTAATTACTGCCATCCCGGCGGTTACCGGAGGTGCAGGCACTCCTTATACCGCTTACAACGGCGCCACCAGTCAACCGTTGGGAGTAGAGAGATATGCTATCACCAATAATGCCAATAACGGTTATCCCAGTCGATGGATTAGCCGAACAGACCATACAACAGGCTCGGGAAGAATGATGGTGGTTAATGCGGATGTACATCGTAACGTTATATACAGAGACAGGGTAAATGTGCCCTGCGGCAATCTTAGATATTCATTGTTTGCTTTCGTTTCTAACATTAGCAATTCCACATACGAAACCTTTTGCCAGGATGCTTTCGGACAAATGAATTATCCGAAGTTGGTTTTCACTGTCCGCAATGCGGCAAACGGTAATATTATTACCAACCTAACAACCCCCGACATCACCAGCCCTAACTGGACACAATTTGGTATGAAATTTATAATGCCGTCAGGAATTACCCAGATTGAGATTGAAATCAGTAATGCTGCACCAGGCGGTTGTGGTAATGACCTTGCCATAGATGATATCCAGTTCGGACTTTGTGATCCAACGCCAACCGTGGTGGCAAACCCAAGAGCAGGTTGTGTAGGCGGTATCACCACTTTTGATGCTACATTAAGTGATCCAACCGTTATCGCTGGCACATTAAATTACAGGTGGGAAAGAAGTAATGACAATATTAACTGGACGGCTATCGGGGGTGCTACAAATCAAACTTATACTATTAACCCCCTGCAATCTACGGATGTAGGTAGATACTACAGAGTGATGGTGGCAGCAGCGGGACAAATTGATAATACGAGTTGTCGTTATACATCTAACTCATTCCTATTACAGGCAAAAGATACGTCCCGCGCACCAACACATATTACGGCCAACCCTGCTTTCACCACTTGCCCGGAAAATCCTATTACCCTGACAGTACAGGGTGGATATCGAGGGTCTAATGCCGTTTGGCGCTGGTATTCCGGTAGCTGCGGAGGAACACCTGTGGGTGTCGGTAGCTCGATAATTGTAAACCCTGCCACTACTACTACCTACTATGTACGGGCAGAAGGAGATTGTAATATCACCGCTTGTGCACAAGCGACTGTCACAATCATCCCCTGCGAGATATTACCCATTCAGTTCCTGCAATTCAATGCAGTGCAGCGGGAGAAATCGGTAGACCTCAATTGGCGGATTACCACCTCTGAACAAATCAGTCATTTCGAAATTGAGCGTTCTTTCGATGGTAAATCCTTTAGAAAAATTGGAGAGCTTCAGCAGACTCTTTCAGCCAACACTACTGCAAATTTCTCCTATTCCGACACCGACATGACAGGAGCTTCCAACACAATATACTACCGGGTGAAAGCTGTCGGAAAACTAGGTACCAACAAATACACCAATGTATTGACGGTTAGGCTGGATAAAATATCTACAGAAAAACTTCGCATCAGTCCCAACCCTGCATCATCTGTATTGCACATTACATTCTATTCTTCATCCCGAAGACCAGTAGACTATCAATTGATGGACATTACCGGAAAAATTGTAATGAAGAAAAGTTATAATGCAGAAGCTGGTCAAAATATCATTTATGTAAATGACCTTGGTAAATTTGCTGAAGGAACCTATACACTGATGCTCAAAAATGGAGACAACTGGGAATATGAAAGACTGGTACTGAAGAGATAGTGTAAAAGTAAATTCGAATATTCAGCCGTAGGCCTTTTAACAACAAGGGCTTCCGGCTGAAGCATATGCGAATAAATAAATATAAGTACCAAGAATTCCATTCTTTAATCTGTAACAAAAAAGCCCCGGATTTCCGGAGCTTTCACAATAGCTATTGATCAGTTTTTATTTCAAATCAGTGAGTGCTTTTTTAATCCTAGCAACCGCCTCTTCAATTTTAGGCATACTGGTAGCAAAAGACATCCGTATACAGGTTGGTTCGCCGAAGGCTGTACCGGTAACGGTAGACACATGCGCTGTATTTAATAAATACATACAAAGATCATCTGCATTATTGATGGCATTCCCTTCTGGATCTTTTTTGCCCAAAAAAGCATCTATTCGGGGGAACACATAAAACGCTCCGTCTGGTTCAGCACACTGTACACCAGGTACTTCACTCAGTAGGGAAAGTATACGCTTCTTACGCTCGGTAAATGCCTTCAACATTTCTTTAGAGGGAGAAAGATCGCCGGTAAGCGCTTCAACTGCAGCCTTCTGGGTAATCGAACAAGTAGCACTGGTTAACTGTCCCTGCAATTTTTCACATCCTTTCACAATATCCGGATGTGCGGCTATATAACCCAGGCGCCAGCCGGTCATGGCAAAACCTTTACTCAAACCGTTCACCAATATTACTCTGTCCTTAATGTCATCAAATTGGGCAATACTTTCGTGTTCGCCTACATAGTTGATGTATTCATATATTTCATCCGCAATGATTAGAATATCTGGATACTTGCGGAAAACATCTGCCAACCCTTTCAATTCTTCTTTGGAGTATACCGACCCTGAAGGATTACACGGAGAAGAAAACATGAATAATTTTGTTTTCGGAGTAATCGCTTTTTCCAGTTGATCTGGTGTTATTTTATACTTGTTTTCAATAGAAGATTGAACAAAAACCGGTTTCCCATCGGCCAGGCGTACCAACTCCGAATAGGTTACCCAAAAAGGTGTGGGAATAATTACTTCATCATCCACATCTACAACAGCAAGTATTACATTCGCCAGACTTTGTTTGGCTCCGGTAGAAGTAATGATATTTTCGGGTTTGTAATCGAGTTTGTTGTCTCTTTTCAATTTTGTACACACCGCTTCACGCAAGTCTGCAAAACCCGCCACTGGCGTATAGTGACTAAAATTGTCGTCAATGGCTTTTTTTCCTGCATTTTTTACATGATCCGGTGTATCAAAGTCAGGCTCACCAAGGCTCAGGTCAATTACATCAATACCTTTAGCCCTTAGCTCCCTGCCCAATTTTGCCATTTTTAATGTCTCTGGTTCGTTGAACTTCTGTAATCTTGATGAGAGTTTCATTTCTGTCTTTTTTTGCCTGCTACGGCTGTTGTTTTATCAAATAGCAGCGTTAAATCCCTGTTGTTAATACTGATCTACCGCTTATATGCATACAAAAAATCATCTTTCTGATGCATTTTCGCCTTTTAAGCGAACAAACCTACACCAAAAAGATGATTTACCACGTGGGTTTTGTCCTTAAATATATTGGTTGATTATATTTTCAAGCCATTCCTGCCGACCGCTCAATTGCGTAGGTTCGCCAGAAGCAGCAGCATGATTCCTTAAGTCCTCAAGTGAAAATTTACCATTTTCGAAATCTTTTCCTTTGCCACTGTCAAATGAAGCGTAACGATCTTTGCGGAATTTTTTGTAAGCTGATTTCTGCAAAACATTATCAGCGATTACCAATGCTCTGGCGAATGCATCCATACCACCGATATGTGCATAAAAGATATCTTCCAGATCGGTAGAATTACGACGAGCTTTTGCATCAAAGTTTACACCGCCGCCGGCAAATCCACCAGCTTCCAGAATCACCAACAGCGACTCTGTCAATTCACTCAGGTTGATCGGAAACTGATCTGTATCCCATCCGTTTTGATAATCTCCTCTGTTGGCATCAATGCTGCCCAACATACCATTGTCTGCCGCCACCTGTAGTTCGTGCTGGAAAGTATGCCCTGCCAGCGTAGCATGGTTCACTTCCAGGTTTAATTTAAAATCTTTATCAAGACCATAATGACGCAGAAAGCCAATTACGGTAGCACTGTCATAGTCGTATTGGTGTTTGGTGGGCTCGCAAGGCTTCGGTTCAATAAAGAAGGTGCCCTTAAACCCGTTTTTACGGGCATAATCTTTAGCAACAGTTAAAAACTGAGCCAAATGGTCCAACTCTCTTTTCATATCGGTATTCAGCAAGGTCATATAACCTTCTCTGCCACCCCAGAATACATAGTTTTCGCCGCCCAAAGCAATAGTAGCATCAATGGCATTTTTTACTTGTGCGCCAGCCCACGCTACCGTATTAAAGTCTGGATTGGTAGATGCTCCATTCATGTATCTTGGATTGGAGAACACATTGGCGGTACCCCAAAGCAACTTTACACCACTTGCATCTTGTTTCTCTTTCAAATAGTTCGTAAGCGTTTGCATACGACTTTCATATTCAGCCAGCGAACCGCCTTCATCTACCACATCTATATCGTGAAAGCAGTAATATGGAACACCCAGTTTAGTAATGAATTCAAACGCAGCATCTGCCTTGTCTTTTGCACGCTGCACTGCATCAGTATTTTCATCCCATGGAAAATTTTTAGTGCCTGGTCCAAAAGGATCTGCGCCAGTACCACAGAAGGTATGCCAGTATGCCACTGCAAATCTCAACTGCTCTTTCATCGTTTTTCCCGCTACGATTCTGTTTTCATCATACCATTTAAAGGCAAGTGGATTATCAGACTGAGGACCTTCAAACGGAATCTTATCTATGCCAGGAAAATACTCCCGGTTGCCTGCAACAATACTCATTGTAGATATGTTTTAATACAAATAATAATTAGAATTTATTTAAGGGGGCTAAAGTTAAAGCTTTAATGTACACCAAATGTTAGTATTCTCACAGTGTTGATATTTGGACAAATTATTTATTGAAGTTTTTCCTGGCAAGCTCCTTACGTACCCTGCTCAGCGACTCTGGCGTAATACCCAAATAAGTGGCAATCATCCACTGTGGAACCCGCAATGTAAGGTTGGGATACCTGTCGGTAAAGTCCAGATATCGCTTTTCGGCAGATGCTGATAACAACATATTCACTCTAATTTGCAATTGTCTGATATGATTGTGCAATAATCTACTTTGAAACCCGAAGAATTCCGCCATTCTAGCAATCTGATCAAAAAAAGCTGCTTTTAAAATTACAACTTCCGAATCTTCATATGTATCAATAAAAAATAATGCCGGCTCACTAAAATAGAAGCTGTTTCGGTCTGTAATCCACGATTCTTCAGGTGCAAATTGAATTACATGCAATTTGTCCTCTTCATCTATTGTATATGCTCGCAGCAGCCCGTTGGTTACAAAATACACTTCACTGCATACATCTTCCTGATGAAGCAGTATGGTGTTTTTTTCTACTTTTTTGAATACAATGTGTGGCTCCAGCAACAAATACTGTTCATCAGTTATTCCGGTTTTTTCCTGTAAAAACACTTTGAAATCTATGTTCATATAGCCGGAATGTTTATTTAAATTTCAAACTTAAAGAATTATCTGTAGGCGACAGCATATCTACGACTTAAAAATGCCGTAAAAAAACCCAAATTTAATGCCGTTTAGTTAAGGATTTAATTTAAACGAGACAGGATTTAATTCAAAACTT
>CAZRYS010000032.1:0-59904 GCA_964604365.1 uncultured Terrimonas sp. | reverse complement strand
CTTCCTTGGTAAGGAAGAGGTCGTGAGTTCAATTCTCATCAACGGCTCAAAAGTTGTTTGAGGTTTGTCTCAAAGCCACTTAAGAAGAGTCTAAAGTTTTGGCATGATTCGTGGTTGTGAGACGAATTGAAGATGCTAACAAATTATTAAAAGAAAACAATAGGTTTGCAGCCTGTAGTGTTTGCGGGATGCAACTAATTTTAAAACCGCAACTTTAAAACAGATAACAGATGTCAAAAGAGACCTTTAAGAGGGACAAACCTCACGTTAACGTTGGTACTATCGGTCACGTAGACCATGGTAAAACTACTCTTACAGCAGCAATCACTGCAATCCTAGCTTCAAAAGGATTAGCGGAGGTTAGAAAATATGATGAAATTGATGGTGCTCCTGAAGAAAAAGAAAGGGGTATTACAATTAATACTGCGCACGTAGAATATCAAACAGCAAACCGTCACTACGCTCACGTAGACTGTCCCGGTCACGCTGACTACGTAAAAAATATGATTACAGGTGCTGCCCAGATGGACGGTGCTATTCTGGTTGTGGCTTCTACTGATGGTCCAATGCCTCAGACTAAAGAGCACATCCTGTTGGCTCGTCAGGTAGGTGTACCTCGTATCGTAGTTTTCATGAACAAAGTAGACCTTGTTGATGATCCTGAGTTGTTGGAACTGGTTGAAATGGAAATCCGCGAGTTGTTAAGCAGCTACGGTTTTGATGGTGACAACACACCTATCATCAAAGGTTCTGCTACAGGAGCCCTTGCAGGTGATGAAAAATGGGTTGGTGCTATCGACGAATTGATGGCAGCAGTTGATGATTATATTCCTTTGCCTCCACGTCCGGTTGATTTACCGTTCCTGATGAGTGTGGAAGATGTATTTTCTATCACAGGTCGTGGTACAGTAGCTACAGGTCGTATTGAGAGAGGTCGTATCAAAGTAGGAGAAGGTGTTGAAATTGTAGGTTTGATGGAAAAACCGTTGACTTCTACAGTTACTGGTGTTGAGATGTTCCGTAAACTTCTTGATGAAGGAGAGGCTGGAGATAACGCAGGTTTATTGCTGCGCGGTATTGATAAAACTCAAATTCGTCGGGGTATGGTAATCGTGAAACCAGGTTCTATCACTCCACATACTGAATTCAAAGGTGAAGTATACGTATTGAGCAAAGAAGAAGGTGGTCGTCACACTCCATTCTTCCAAAAATATCGTCCTCAATTCTATTTCCGTACTACAGACGTTACAGGTGAAGTAGAATTGCCTGCTGGTACTGAAATGGTTATGCCTGGTGATAATACTTCATTAACTGTGAAGTTGATTCAACCAATCGCTATGGAAAAAGGTCTTAAATTCGCTATTCGCGAAGGTGGACGTACCGTAGGTGCTGGTCAGGTTACTGAAATCTTAAAATAAAAGCCCACCTAAATCCTCCCAAAAGGAGGACTTTGGAAAAGCTTTAATACTTTTGCAAAGTACTTGGGCTGTAAGCTTGGGTACTTTGTAATTTTAAAAGTTCTTTAATCTCTTCAAGTTTTCCTTCGGGAATCTTGATTTACGGGCATGGTGCAACGGTAGCATACGGGTCTCCAAAACCTTTGATCTGGGTTCGAATCCTAGTGCCCGTGCTAATTTTTATTTTGATGAATAAAATAAGCGCATATTTCCGCGACTCTTATAAGGAGTTACTGGAAAAAGTTACCTGGCCTACTTGGCAGCAATTGCAACAATCTACTATGATTGTATTGGTTGCTACTTTGATAATTACTGCCATTGTGTGGACAATGGATTTTGCCAGTAACTCAATTTTAAAATTTGTGTACTCATTACTTAAGTAATAATGGAAGAAGTAATAAATGAACAGGAAACGACCAAGTGGTATGTACTTCGCGTAGTGAGCGGTAAGGAGCGGAAGGTGAAGGAACTACTTGATCGGGAAATTTCCCGGAGTGATTGGGGAAAAGTGGTGAAACAGGTTTTTCTGCCTGTAGAGAAAGTGTATAAGGTGCAGAATGGAAAAAAGGTAATGCGTGAGAGGAACTTTTATCCGGGTTACGTGATGATAGAGGTAGAGCAAGGAAAACTGAATGATGATATCATCGCTACCATCAAAAACACAAACAGTGTTATCCATTTTCTTGGAAAGGATGACCCGATAGCATTACGTAAAGCAGAGGTAAATAAAATGCTGGGTAAGGTAGATGAGATGAGTGATGCTGGCTTTACAATGAGTGAGCCGTTCATTGTTGGTGAAACAATCAAAATTATCGATGGACCTTTCAACGATTTTAACGGTGTGATTGAAGATGTTAACGATGAAAAGAAGAAATTGAAAGTGAACGTAAAAATATTTGGTCGTGCTACACCTGTAGAGTTGAACTACATGCAGGTAGAGAAGATCGTATAAGTTATTAGAATTAGTAGTAAAAGCCTCGATTATATCGGGGCTTTTTTATATGCATTAAAATGCAATAGTAATTGGCTGTCGCCTATATTCTTTTACCTCTTTTCCATTTAAAGATGCTGGCGTCCATGTCGGTGCCTTTTTTATTACTTCCACGATAAGACTGTCTATTGCATATTCCACCGATTGCAAAATAATCACGTCCTCTATTTTACCACTGAAACCAATTGCAAATTGAACAATGATTTTACCCCCTACACCAATTTTTCGGGTTCTTTTCGGTATGCTCAACTTTTTTTGAATGTACTTCATCCATTCTTTATCGCCCCCAGCAAAACTGGCTGCTACCATTACATCTGTTGAATCAAATTTGTTTTGCGCCGCTTCATCTTTTAAACGCATAGCAGTAGAATCAAGCACTTCTATCAATTTACCACTTTCGTATTTCTTTTTCACCCATATACTTAGCGTGTCCGTATAAAAATACCACCAATCATTTCTTTTGCCAGACAGAACATGACCGGCTGAATCAATTTTTCCTTCAGCATCAAAATAGGCCAGGTAGCCGTTTAATATGTTTCCATCAGCATCTTTTGAGGTTTTTATAGAGCGAATGGAACCATTGATGTTGTAGTACTGCCATTTGTAAGTGGTATCATTCATCTTTTCTTTTGCACAGAGATATCTAGCTTCTTCCTCTTTTTTGCAGATTTCCCATTTTTGATCATAGAAAATCAAAGACTCCTTTTTTTGTGCATGTAGCAGACCGGGGAGGAGGGATATGGTGATTAACAACAGGGATTTCATATTTCTTACAATTAGCAGCTTTTATCTTTTACTTTTTCTTCCAGGAAATGTAAACGAGACGCCAGCAGATAAACGGGCAGAAATATTGGGTTTGTCCCATTCGTATTCTTCTCTATAGATTTCTCCTGATGGCACTAATTTGTTTTCGTAGCGATAGTTATATTGCTCGTTTTGATAATGCAACATAGCGCCCACGCTAACAGAGAAAAGCTTTCTGATACGAAAATATCCAGTAAGACCCCCTTGTGCAGAAAAGGCGCTACCGTCTGCTTCATCTTTGGGTTGTAAATTTACTTCATAAAATGAATGCTCGTTTTTTAGTTTGTAAGTAGTTCTATATTGTTCTTTATAAGTACTAATTACGCCAACTAATATACGTGGTATTAGTAACCATTTTTGGGTTTCTATTTTATAAGATAGTCCGCCATAAAAGGCTACATTGGATGTTCCTTGACTATAATTGTAACCTGGTTTATAAAAGCCTTCTTTAGAATAATGTTGTTGGTCCCAGGCTTCAAAATCTTTGTTACCTATAGTCTTTTCTTCTGGAATTACTTGAAGTGCTACAGTAAATCCCAGGTTGTTTTTAAGAAAATAGCTAAATGTAGGAGCGAAGAAAAAGCGATTTGCATTGCTGGTAGGTACAAAGGCTGGCAACCCGGTTTGCGACGTAAGCGTCAGCATGGGTCCAAGTTCTACGCCCAGCATGGTTCGGGTTTTTCGAAATTCCTTTTGGGCCATCGAATGAAGTGATAGCAGCATAAAAGCCAGTATAGTTAATATACGCATATCAAATCAGGTTTATGGGATTGGTACGCTGACTTAATACTCTACCGTCTGATAGATATACCCTTACTTCAAATTGATAAGCACCAGAGCTTACAGGAGGTTGCATAAGCATTAGATTAGTAGTGCGGGCATGGTCAAGGGAGTAATTGATTTCAGGTGTGGAGCCTATCACATAATTTGATACCGTATTAAACCCGGAATAATTGTTTGCCATAAAGTGGTTGGTAACATCACTACCTGCAGCCAGCGCATCAAATGGCATTAGAGAAATAATATTGATGGCGGTTATACTATCTCTTGGATTATAGATAATAGAAGGACGACAGCCACAGGAATATGCATTAGCAGTAGCAAATCCCCAACTATTCTGCCGGGCCACTTCAATACTTAATATTTGAAGTTGTATGCCATAAGCAGTTTTAATGAGATCCTCCGTTCTTACCAAAATCGGTTCTCTTCCAGAATTGTCAATGTTGTTGATGATGATGGCATTGTCGGTATAGCGAAGTTCTCTGGGTGCTTCGCAGTTGCAGCAGGAGCTAAATAAACGGCTACAGAAGATAACCCCATAAATGATGACCAGTTTTTGAACGAAATTCATATCAGATTTGGTTAATATGTTGCTGAGATCCCAAACGGAAAAATCGTTGCATATATTGACTAAAATGAACTTTTTAGCCAACTTTCATCAAATCTGCCACCACCTTATCTATAGGTAGTGTTACAGCATCGCCCGAAAACGCTTCCCAATTAATGAATCGAAACGTTTCTGTTTCACCCGTTGTTTCATATGTTTCTAACTGCTTAACATCAAAATCAAAAGGAATATTGCGCAACGGAACCGTGATGGGTTCTAATGCTTTTACGCTATAATAGATGGCTATAATTTGCTGCCCTGGAGAGAAGGCAGACATCTGAAAAAAATCGGTTGTATATAGGTGATCTGTTACTTCCACTTTCAGATTCATTTCCTCCATAAACTCCCGTGCCAGGCAATCTCGGGTACCTTCGCCAAACTCAAGACCGCCACCTGGGAATTTCGTAAAATATTCGCCACGTATATACTCATCACTAACCAGCACCTGTTTTGCTTCGTTTACCAGCAAACCATATACTCTTACATTAAATAAACCTTTTGTCATTTGTTAGAAGAACTTCTTTTTCATGAAATAGATACCCATGATTATAGATATACTTAAAGCTAGTACCACTGGGATATAAAAGGCATGGGCATTGTGCTGGAAGGGGATGGGTACATTCATTCCATAGATACTGGCAATCAATACCGGAAACTGCAAAATGATGGTAATAGAGGTTAATCTCTTTAATACTGAGTTCTGGTTGTTGGAAATAATGCTGGCAAAAGCATCCAGTGTGCTACTTAGAATGTTGGCATATATGTTGGCCATTTCCAGCGCCTGAGACATGTCTACCACCAGGTCATTCAACTCTTCTTTTTCGTCTTCGTTTAAACCAAGGAAGTTAGTGCGCACCAGTTTCATCATCAGCATTTCGTTGGAGCGAAGTGCAGTAACAAAGTATACCAGGCTTTTTTGAATACGCATCAACTCCAGCAATTCTTCATTTCTGTTAGAAACATACAATTGCTGTTCTACGATATTGCGCCGGTGATTAATTTCTTTAAGATATTCCATAAATGCCTGGGTGATCTTTTCAAAAATCTTCAATACCATCATATTCTTCTTATCTGCCCGACGGTTTTGAAAAGTACTCAGGAATTTCTTGATGGCTCCGTTTTCAAAGGAGTTTACGGTTACAATGTGATTATGCGTTAGTATGATGCAAATTGGAATGGTAATGTAAAACGCGTCACTTTCATTGAATGAGTTGTTTTCTGTTGGGGTTTTAATAACGATAAGCTTAACATTGTCCTCCAGCTCAAACCTCGACTTTTCATCTATATCCAGTGAATCCTGAAGGAATTCTATGGGGATTTCCAAAGAATCAGAAATCTGTTGGAACTCTTCATGTTTCAGCGGCGGCAAAACATTTACCCAGGTTTCATCGTCGGGGTGATCGATAGCTGTAGTAACGCCATTTATATTTTTGAAGTACTGAATCATGAAAGGAAGATACCCGACAAATCTAAAGGTTTTGGGTGAGTAATGTCCAATATTAATTCAAGGTTATTTCTCCCTTATATACCGCTTCAGCAGGGCCGATAAGCCATACATTATGGAAAGAATTTTCATTGACAGCATCGTACTCCACAGATAATTTTCCACCAGGGGTTTCTACTTTTACAGCATTGAATCCTTCCGGGTTGGACAGTAACGATATGGCGGCCGCTGTTACTCCGGTTCCGCAACTAAGGGTTTCATCTTCCACCCCCCGCTCGTAAGTACGTACAAATATACTGTTGTCAGCACGTTTTTCTACAAAGTTTACATTGATGCCGGCTTTGTTAAATGCTTCTCCATACCTAACGGCTTTGCCTTCCGCTACCACATCCAGATTCTTAATATCAGTGACAAAACGTACATAATGCGGAGATCCAGTATTTAAAACTTTGTGGTTGTTTTCTGTCGTCACACCATTCACATCCCCCATTTTCAGACTTACAATGCCGTCTTCATCTATTTTGGCATCGTGCGGACCATCTGTGGCTATAAAGCGATAGGAGGGGCCAGGAATGCCCATGTGCGAGGCAAATTTTACCAGGCACCTGCCTCCATTCCCACACATACTGCCTTCTTTCCCGTCCGCGTTGTAATAGACCATCTCAAAATCGTAATCAGCGTGGTTGTTTAACAACATCAGACCATCTGCGCCCACGCCAAACTTGCGGTCGCAAAGCCGGTTTACCTGTGCTGTTGTCAAGTGACTATAGGCTCCATTTCTATTGTCAATAATCACAAAATCGTTGCCTGTACCCTGGTATTTATAAAAAGCGATTTTCATTATGCTGTTTAAGAAGTACAAAGTTAATCATTCCCTGAAAAAGGAAGAATTTCAAGTTTTGATCATTTCTGATCTCTGATCTACTGATTTCTGATTTGACTTCATATCAGCAATCGACAAATCAACAATCATTTCTGATGACAGGTTTGCTATCAGGGTACTTCAATTAGGATTTTCAATATCGTGACGGGATCCGAGCTGTGCTATTGTTGGCGGGATCCTTCCTCCCAGCGGTCGTCAGGATGACTATTGCAAAAGCTCCCCAATATCAAGGAACTATAGATGAGATCACAGTAATTCTACAGTAACATCAAGGTGTTCCCGAAATCGGCGGTAATCGTCTACGCCTGAGGCGAGACAAGTTTTCGGGTGGTTTTTTGCCTTACTTTTTTCCACAAAAAAGTAAGAAAGAAACTGTTGCGGAATTGATATTTGAGCAGGCAGATTATTAAAGAACAAATTCCCGCTTAGATATATGTCGTATTTTTATTGATTTTCCTAATGATTTACTCGGAATGGCAAGAATGGAGCTAAGTTTCATTGCATCTCATTCTACAATACCACTCATTTGTTTTGCTACCGTAAATTCAGAAGGTAACAGTTTGAATCCCTAGATCGTTAGGTTCTATATGGATGATAATATAGCTGAGCTGGGGTAGCTTTTTTGTAAGGGTATCTTTCAGACGATGCGAAATTTCGTGACCTTTTCGTACAGTGAGGTTGGCGTCTACAGTAGCATGCAGGTCTACAAGATATTTCATGCCTGCCTTGCGTACATAACACTTCTCTGTTCCGGCAATTCCTTCTACTGTATTGGCAATTGCTCTTATTTCTTTAATCAGATCATCATATACGTGTTCGTCCATTATTTCGCCCAAGGCCGGGCGAAAAATAAGATAACAATTATAGAGAATAAAACCGGACGCAAACAGTGCTGCCCAATCGTCAGCAGTTTCAAATCCTTCGCCAAAAAGAAGAGCAATGGATATACCAATAAAAGCTGCGACAGAAGTAATAGCATCACTGCGGTGATGCCAGGCGTCTGCTTTCAGGGATGAGCTATTGGTTTCCTTGCTTTTTTTCAGCACCAGTTGAAAAGACATTTCTTTCCATAAGATGATGACAGCAAGTACTATCAAAGTCCATGGGGCTGGTGCTTCGTGCGGGGTCTGAATGTTTTGGATACTTTGATAGGCGATTACAATGGCGGAAAAAATCAAAAATCCCACTACGATAAAAGTAATCAAGGGTTCTATTTTACCGTGTCCGTACGGATGGTTTTCATCTGCTGGTTTTTTTGCATACTTTAAACCGAGCAGTACCAATACAGAGGAGAATATATCACTTGTAGACTCTATTGCATCTGCAATCAGCGCGAAAGAGCTGCCGAAGAAACCAGCCAGTCCTTTCACCAATGCCAATCCTGCATTGGCGGCTATACTGAAATAAGTGGTTTTAATTGCTTTTTCTTCTAACGACATTTTTGTTATCCAACGGGCATTAATTATTAAAGGTAAAGGAAAATACAGGCAATTCACTTTCTAAAGGGTGCAGGAATTTGATAGCCCGAAAAGATTAATAGAAAGATAAACTACCACAGTTATATAGGAGTTGCTGGTCTCAGAAAAATCGGGTAAACTATTAGTAGGATATTTGTTTTTTACCTAAAAGCTAATGTAGGACAGACAAAGAAAAACAAATAAATTATCAGATTCAGACGAAGGAAACCGGCACAACAGATATTCAGAAGAAAATGGAAGCACTCTTGTCTCCGACAGTGCAGGTGGTAAGAAAGGCGGCATTAGAACCAACAGATACGGATAAAAGAGGAAGCAAAAGAAGAATAGAACTTTGCTCTTCCCATTGTCTTTTAAACTAAGATTGGAGATTACGAAACTTCCAATCATTCACCCATCCATTCAAAATTGTCAGCCCTCGGAATTTTGTTGAATGCATCAGCAAAAGCAGGAGGAGGGCTTGCCAGTTTTCTTCTCGCCGTATTCATCCAGGCACCATCCACCGTTATTACAGCAGCCAGTATTTCATTGTTTATTGTAATACGATGTTGCATTGACCAACGGGATCCATCTTTCTTCGCTTTCAACATTACAAAATCAATGGTTATATAGTCGCCAAACTTAATTTCACGTTTGAATACACATTCTTCTCTAAATAGTATGGGTCCCATTTGCTCCGCCTGCATAGCGGCAGCGGTAACACCATGTTCCGTCAGAAAACACATCCTTACGTAAGCTCCCAGATCATAGTACTTCGAATGTAACATATGGAAATTAGGGTCAAGATCGGCCCAACGTACTTCCGGATGTTTGGTATAGGATTCCATAACTAAATTGTTTAACACTTAAGCGTTGTACAGCAAGCGGTAATACTCATCTGCCATTCTTCCCGAATCAAAACGGAAACGTACATCTGCCATTCCATTCCTTACAATTTGTCGCCAGATATCCGGGCGCTCATAATAAGTAGGTAGAATTTCGTTTTCGAGTATTTCGTACAGTTTATTGAGATCATATTCATCCTGCTCGTGTGTATTCATATTTGCATAGTCAGCTTTCGGAATAACAAATCCGTTGTGTCCATGATGAATAAACTCAGGAATCCAGCCATCGTCTGTAGAAAAGTTTACAGCTCCGTTCATGGCAGCGGTCATGCCGCTGGTACCCGAAGCTTCGCGCGGAACCCTGGGATTATTAAGCCATACATCAGCCGCTTGTTTCAGTCTTTTGCTAAGATTTAATTCGTAACCGATACAAACCGCCACGTTCTTGTAGTTTTTACTAAGATTTACCAGGTAGTTAAAGTCACTGATAGCAGGATAATCTACGGGGTAAGGCTTTCCTGCCCAAATAATCTGTATAGGATATTTAGTGCTGGAAATAAGTGCTTCAAACCTTTGCTGATCTCTGGTAATCAGGTCTGCTCTTTTGTATCCTGCAAAACGTCTTGCCCAAACAATGGTGAAAACATTGGGGTTAAATAATTTCCCCGTTTGATCTGCTACAGAATCAAACGCTCGTTTTTTCAGAAACCATTTTCTATCTATAAAGTTATCTTCATTGTTTTCGTCTGCAGCAAAATAAAGCTGTTTGTCTGCCCAGTACCGCCAGTTTTGAGAATTGGTAACATGCGTGATGGGACATATGCCTTCGTACTTTTCCCACATGGCACGGCTGACATGACCATGCAATTCGCTAACGCCATTGGCTATACGAGCAAAGCGAAGTGCACCCAATGAATGATTGAATTGATCATCGTAGTTACCGGTTAGTTTACGTACTTCATCAAGCGGAAGCCCGCAGAAATAACTCATTTTCTGACAAAGAAAAATATCATGTTTTTCATTGCCGGCTTCCTCAGGCGTATGTGTTGTAAATACCAGTCGTTTTCTAACTTCTTCTTTGTTGCCAAATTTCTTCTGGAGGTAGAAGGCGGCAGAAAAGCCATGGGCTTCATTCAAATGATATACTTCTGCATTAAAGCCGATTTCGTCAATCAGTTTGGCACCACCAACGCCCAGGAGTATAAATTGGGCAACTTTTGTTGCCACATTTGCATCATAAAGCCGGTGAGTGATTGTTTGAGATATGTAGTCGTTTTCAGGAAGATCGGTGCTCAATAAAAAAAGCGGTGCCGTTTTAAAAGTTTCCGGATTAAGATAATACGCTTTTACCCAAACCGGATGGTCATGTATATTGATCTGGAACTTGATATTGTGATCTTCCAGGAAATTGTATATTTTTTCATTCCACTGTACCTGCAGGGTCTGGTCCTGGTTTCTGGCCTGATCGTAATAGCCATACTTCCACAGAATGCCGATACCAATAAGGTTCTGCTTTAATTCGTAGGCACTTCTCATATGAGAGCCTGCTAAAAAGCCCAACCCGCCACTGTATATTTTCAGGGGCTGATGAGTGGCAAACTCCATGGAAAAATAAGCTACACGTTTTGTATATCTTTCATCTATCTGTGCGTACGGTACGTTAAAGTTCTTAAATGATGTCATAATGGAAGCCTTTCCTTTGAAAAATGCGTGCAATATAAATTGAATTTTTAAACTACCGCCGGAAATTGTCCATTTATGGTGGGTAAGGAGTTTAATTGATCTTTGATAGCTGGGCGGGTAATGATGGTACCTGCCAAAAAAATATTTGTTGTTTTGGCAATTATTTCTCTACTTATTTTTGAAAAAAAAAGCCATGGGGGTTAACGTTTCGTTTGAAAACACTAAAAATGCATTTGCATATAAAACAGATGCAGAACTAAAAAAGGCCCGGTTCTTATTTACGTCTATGGGAATACCCTGGCTGGTGAAAATAGGCACTTGGTTAACCCCCTGGGCAATAAAAGCAGGATTACCCATCAATGGTATTATTAGAAGGACCATTTTTGAACAATTTGTAGGAGGGGAAACGCTGGCTTCCACCGCGCCGGTTGTAGAAAAGCTGGCGAGACATCAGGTATCCGTTATACTGGACTACGGAGTGGAAGGCGGGGATGATGGAGAAGACGCCTTTGACCAGAGTACAGAAGAATTTATAAAGGTGATAAACTATGCCGCTACACAACCCAATATTCCATTTATCAGTATCAAGGTTACCGGCTTTTCCCGTTTTGGGCTGCTGGAAAAAATAGACAGTTCTGTAGATGCCAATAGCGGCTCTTTGATGAAGCGGTACCACCAGTCGGTAGAGGCACTTACGGAGAAGGAAAAGGAGGAGTGGCAACGGGTACAGGATCGTATGAACAGGATATGTGGACTGGCTGCCGAAAAAGGGGTAGGGGTGTTAGTAGATGCTGAAGAAACATGGATACAGGATCCGGTAGATGTATTAACTATTCTGATGATGGATCGGTATAATAAATCAACGGCAGTGGTATATAATACGATACAAATGTACCGGCACGACCGGTTGTCTTTTTTGAAAGACTCGTTGGAAGCCGCAGAACTTAAGGGTTTTATATTGGGAACGAAGTTGGTTAGAGGGGCTTACATGGAAAAAGAAAGAAAACGAGCCACCGAAATGGGGTATAGGTCGCCTATACAGCCGGATAAAAAATCAACTGATAGGGATTACAATGACGGACTACAATTCTGCATCGATCACTTAGAAAGAATTGCGGTTATTGTAGCTACTCACAATGAAGAAAGTAACTTACTGGCCATTGAAATGGCAGGAGAGAAGGATCTTCCACTCAATCATCCCCGTCTTCATTTCTCTCAGTTGTATGGGATGAGTGACAATATCACTTTTAACCTCGCTTCAGCAGGTTGCGCTGTTAGTAAATACCTGCCATTCGGACCTATAAAAGATGTGGTGCCTTATCTTATGCGCCGGGCGCAGGAAAATAGCTCTGTTGCCGGTCAAACGGGACGGGAACTTTCTTTAATTAAGAAGGAAATAGAACGAAGACGTAAGTGATTAAGGCTTTCGTCGTATTCGAATGGTAGAGTTTTGCGTGAGACTGCTTGACAGAAATACTTCATACCGGTTTTTGCCATCTGTAAGCACCATTAGTGCAGTGTTGGGAGGGATTGTACCCAGGTTTTCGGCAAACATACTTAGTTCACTATACTCCTTGGTAGGATCCAGCACCACATAAAAAACAATTCCCCTGTCGGTTAGTGCCTGGTGAATGGCTACCGGCTCTTTGTTGAAGAATACCGAAATGCTATCCCCATCCACGATTCCGTTGTCGTAGAAGGTGAGTCGTAGAGAATCTGATTCCACTAATATTTCGTTGGAAACCACTTCTTCTCTTCGAGTAAATTGTTCCAGTATTTTCTTAGCTTCCATCATTTCCAGTGTGGGCTCTTTTACCTTCAGGTCAACTGAATCGGGCAGATATTTTTTATCTTCTTCAATCACCACATCATCTTCAGACGGATGCCATATTTTTGTTATAGCCTCAAATTTATCAAATAAGCTATCGGTATTTAACTGTTCGCCATATACGAAGTCGAATGCAATATCCGGACAGGTATATTTGTATTTCCCCTGTGTAGAAAATACCCCCTGTATATTGGTGCCTGCCCTTGAGGCGTTTACTATTGCCCGTAAATCCATTATACATTCCACACCATTGGCGGCAGAAGCACGAAAATATGTAATGGGAACGTCTTTAATCAGTATCTCTCTTTTGCTGGCATTGTATGTACCCTTTACGTAGAAGCTCTGATAGGTTTGCTTGAAATAGTAACTGATGATACCTTTGATTTCATTGTTTTCCTGTTTCAGATCCAGCTCTATTAAGTAGTTGTTATGTGAGCCACCCAATACTACATCTGCACTGCCAAACCAACTACCTTTGATTTGCGCAGCCGCATCAACCCGGATAATGGAAAAAATAAAACAAACGACTAATAACCGCATCGTATAACTATTGCAACAATATAAGATACTGCAAAGTAACGCAGTATTGTAAAAAGTATTGTAAATAAAGTGATTATATCTGTAAGGGGGACCAAATTAATGTGAAAATTATCAATCAGACACCGTATTTTCTTTTAATTTCTCTACCTGTATCACGAGCTTTTATGCTTTCCCTTTTGTCATGCAGCTTTTTCCCTTTGCCCAACCCTATTTCCAGCTTGGCAAACCCTTTACTGTTAAAGAAAATTGCCAGGGGAACAACTGTATAACCTTTTTCTTTAATTTTTGATTCTATCTTGCGAAGTTCTTTTTTGGTTAGCAGAAGCTTTCTTTCCCGAAGCGGGGAGTGGTTATTATAGGTTCCGTGACTATACTCTGCTATATGCAAGCTTTTAATCCAGAGTTCCCCTTTATTGAAAAAACAATAGCTATCATTAAAGCTGGCTTTACCAGCTCTCAATGATTTCACCTCTGTACCTGTTAACACCAAACCAGCCTCATATTTATCTTCGATAGCAAATTCAAAGTAGGCCGATCTGTTTCGAATATTAGCCATAAATAATGTAAAATAAAACGACTAAGATCGGAAAAGCTTTAGCAAAAGCGATAAGTTTTCCTTCAACTCCCGTCTGTCAACAATGGCGTCTAGAAATCCGTGTGATATTAAAAACTCCGAACTCTGAAAACCTGCTGGTAAGTCTTTTTTGATGGTTTCTTTGATAACCCTTGGGCCCGCGAAGCCAATCATCGCACCTGGCTCGGCAATATTCACATCGCCCAGCATCGCAAACGAAGCGGTTGTTCCACCGTATGTAGGGTCAGTACACAAGGAGACATATGGCAGCCTGGCATCCGCCAGTTGGGTCAGTTTTCCCGAAGTTTTTGCCATTTGCATTAGCGAAAAGGCACTCTCCATCATTCTTGCTCCCCCACTTTTACTGATGATGACCAAGGGAAGTTTGTACGCTATACAATAATCTACCGACTTGGCAATTTTTTCGCCCATCACACTGCCCAAGGATCCTCCTATAAACTCGAAGTCCATACAACATATCACTACTGCGGCATTGTTAATGTTGCCGGTAGCCACAGACAACGAATCATTCAACCCGGTTTTACCGTAAGCGTCTTCCAGTCTTTTATGGTATGGTTTCAGGTCTTTGAAATTAAGAAAATCTACCGACCGAACGTTTGTAAACAACTCTTCAAATTCCTGTTTATCAAACAGAATATCAAAGTATTCATGGCTTCCAATACGATGGTGATAGTTGCATTTAGGGCATACATAAATATTCTCTTTCAGCTCCAGGATAGTGCAGGTATACTTACATTCCGGACATTTAATCCAGAGCCCGTCCGGCGCTTCTTTTTTTTCCGCGGTAGAGGTCAAAATGCCCTTTTTCATTCTCTTGAACCATCTGTCTCTCTCTGCGTCTTCTCCTGCAAGGTTGGCATCGAAATCTTCTTCGTGTTGCATTTTTTTATTGTGTGGGGAAACCTGATCGATTGTAGTACGCGAATGAAGGACAATCGATTTTCCCCGGGTTAATTTTAAAATGAGCGGACAAATATAACAATAACTTGAGTTATTGCTGTTGAAGTTTATCAGGTCATTCTTTAAACTTCGACCATATTTCGTAGATGGGAGCTCCCTGCGAGCTCAAACCGGAATGAATCCAGTCATTGTTTTCTACTTTCCCGTCAAAGCTTAGCGTAGCTCCTACCCGAGAATTGTCACGGGAGAAAAACTCAATATTTTCTATATATTTTCCATTTTGGAAGGTATAAGTGCCTCCACCGGTACCCGAAAACTCGCCCGTTTCTATGTTAATAGCGGCCCATTGGAAATATTTGCCGGTAAGAAGTTTCAATGTTCTGCGGGGACGCAATGGAATATCAGCCATTTCATTGTTTACCTTTCGTTTGGTAATACGCCAGTTGCCTGCCAGGGCATTTTTGCCGTCATCCTGCCGGGTCCAGGTTTTATTTGTCCCGCCAATAGAAGTGCTGAGTTTATTGTTGCTGATACTAAAGGTACCGGTATGTTCCTTTCCCACTTCAGCTTTGTCGTCGCTATTGAAATGGACTTTAAACGAAACCTCGTTGTTTTTGATAACAAGCGGACCACCCATCGAATTGATGAATTTTTTGCCGGGCTTATCAAATTCGGTAATCATACAATAGTTGCCAGCAATTAAAAGCAGTTGCTCAACCGTACCATCAGATATTTTCCAGGCGCCCTCCAGCGGAGCATCGGCATGCCGGGTAGATGGAATAAAACTGGAAGTCAGCACTAAAAGTGCAAGCGAAAGGTATTTCATATGCAATAATTTTTGGACAAGCAATACTTAAAGTTAAATAAATTAATTGCTTTGGGAGCATTTATACCGTGATAAATGAAGGCGCGGAGCGGTTGTTGTAAGTGGTGTACTGCGTTAGGTTTACCACGCTAAAAAATCTATTTAATTTGAAAGATACTCACTTCCAGCGGCAATCTAATAGCGTTGTGTATTGGTCAACAGAAGAATAAGTTTGCTAAGTTTAACAAATTGAAATTGCTGAGATGGCAATAATTTAAACAAAGATGTTGATAGCGGAAGTTGGGGTAGGGGCAAAAAATAAGGCCAGCCCTAGAAAGAGCCAGCCGTTGCTAACCTATGAAAAACACCAATTTAAAATTAGGTAAAATATTTTAAAATAAAAAAATCATTTATTATTTCTAAACTTTTGTTTATTCCTCCTCTCCTCTAATTCCTTTTTGACCATCACCCGAAGCCGATCTTCAGCATCATATACGGTTTGTGATCGCCCACTGTCCAAAATTTCAGTGAAATCCTTTTTATACTTTTTTCTTATGTTAAGAACTTGTTGCTGTCTTTCCAGTTCGTCATCGGAGTTTGACAGCGATTTTAACTCCTGTTTGTATTTGTTATAAACGGGCCAAAACTTTTGAGCTTCTTCTGGCGTGAGTTTCAGCTCTTTAGTTAAATACCCGATCTCCAAAGATCTCATTCTTTCACCAGGCAAATGCTGTGCCTCCGTTTTTACGGACACAAATGTAACAAATAGAAAAAGTAAAAAAGCTTTTTTCACGAAAAAATATTAATTTTTTTAAAAAAAACTTTCTTCAGTTAAGAAAGTTCGAACTATATTGAATGTTTTTTTAATAATATTTTATTAAAATCCCCAATTTATTAGCAAAGAATAAACCTATAAGAACTCATTAGTATAATATACTAAGTCCTCCTCGGGCATCTCATGTAACAATTCTTTCAGGTTGTTCTCTGCGTAGGAGTGACTCAAAAGTAAAATCTCTTGATTATCAGCGATATTAGACGAAAAATTGGTTTCCTTAAGGTAATTGTTAAGAGACTCTTCTGATATACCTTCCAGCCCAGCAGTGCTAAAATTTCCATTGGGAATATTGCTAAAACTATTTTTTTGCCAAAAATATACCCCTAAAACTCCTAACAAGGCTGCGATAGAGGCTGCCATGAAGTAGGATCTGAATTTCCGAATCTTTGGCGCATGCATCGGAACGACTTTAGCCGGCACGCGACCAATTACATTACTTTTAATATTTTCAGCCAGCCCATCAAAATAACTATCAGGAATACTAAATGGATTGTGATTGCCAATTCGTGATAAAACAGTGGAAGACTCCCACTCAACATTGCTTCTTATTTTATCCGTAAGATCACTGAAATAGCCAGAAGGTACTGTAAAACAATGGGTTCTATCCATTGTTAACAGGGTATTCGCCTCAAGGCGCCTCAATTCCTCTTCTATTTCTTCGTTTAGTTTCATCAGCAGTTAGACTGTGCTTAGAGAAGTAAGTTTAATTGTTGAGGATAAACTCTTCTATCTTTTTTACAGCATGGTGAAAACTTGCCTTCAGGGCTCCTTCAGAAGTGTCTAACACTTTACTCATTTCTTCATAAGGCATTTCATCAAAGTACCTTAGGGTAAACACCAGCTTCTGTTTTTCAGGTAGTTCCTGAATGGCAAGCTGCAATTTCCATTCCGCTTTTTTTCCGTCAAAGTCTTTTTCTGCTTTCAATTTACTGACAATAGCTGCATTGTCTCCATCGATAGATAGTGCGTTTTTCTTTTTCTGTTGTTCCAAAAAAGTAAGAGACTCGTTGGTGGCAATACGATACAACCAGGTATACAACTGCGAGTCTTCTCTGAAGTTCTCCAACCCTTTCCAGACCTTAATAAATGCATTTTGCAGTACGTCGTTTGCATCGTCATGCTGAACAACCAAACGACGAATATGCCAATACAGTTTTTCCTGATATTTGGTGATGATGGCGGTAAAAGCCTTTTCTCTGGTATCAGGGCTTTTGAAAGCCTGCAATAACAAATTGTCGTCGTTGGAGCTTACAGCCATTGTGCTACTTGCGTTTGATCACTTTTTCCGCTGCAGCAACGATATCGGGCGTATCCAAACCGTATTTTTTCAGCAGATCGAGTGGCTTGCCGCTTTCTCCAAATGTATCTTTAGTACCTACGTACTCGATGGGAGTGGGAGCGTATTTGGCAGCTACCTGTGCAATTGAGTCACCCAGACCGCCAAGGATATTATGCTCTTCTACTGTAACGGCTGCTTTTGTTTTACGTAGAGAAGCCAAAACAGCCTCTTCATCTAACGGTTTAATAGTATGTATATTAATGACCTCTGCGCTAATACCTTTTTCTTCCAGGATCACACCCGCTTCAATAGCTTTCCAAACCATATGTCCGCAAGCAAAAATAGTAACATCGGTTCCCTGAGAGAAGAACTGCGCCTTTCCGATTTCAAATTTCTCGTCGGGGTTGGTAAAAATAGGCCAAACCGGTCTGCCAAAACGCAGATAAACGGGGCCATCATGTTCTGCGATGGCTATCGTAGCTGCTTTGGTTTGGTTGTAATCGCAGGGAACGATAACAGTCATGCCGGGCAGCATTTTCATCATCCCGATATCTTCCAGTATTTGGTGTGTTGCACCATCTTCTCCCAATGTCAAACCTGCGTGCGACGCGCAAATTTTTACATTTTTACCAGAGTAGGCTACAGATTGGCGAATCTGATCATAAACACGCCCAGTAGAAAAGTTGGCAAAAGTAGTTGTATAAGGAATTTTTCCTCCAATAGTTAAACCGGCGGCCATACCAATCATGTTGGCTTCAGCAATTCCGCATTCAATAAATCTTTCAGGAAAATCTTTTATAAAAGCATTTAGTTTCATAGAACCGGCAAGGTCCGCAGTAAGTGCAACCACGTTGGGATTGTTTTTACCCAATTCGTGCATACCATCACCAAATCCGCTTCTGGTGTCTTTTTTCCCACTTACTTGAATGTCTTTAAGCATGTTGTATTGTTTAATTATAACAGTTTATGATTGAATTAAAATAATTTTTGAATATACGCCCCTATTCTTAATTCAGCTGAATATTTTTTCCGTTAAACATTTCTGTGTCATTTTGTAATTTCTGCTCCCATTTCCAGGCTGTTTTCATAATATCTTCCAAATTATATTTTGGATCCCATCCTAGTTGTTTTTTTGCCTTATCATTATTAGCATATATGGCAATAACGTCTCCCGGACGATTAGGACCTATTTTGTAGTTGGTGGTTACACCGGTAACGGCTTCAAAAGTCTTAATAGCTTCCAGTACGGTAATGCCTGATCCGGTTCCCAAATTAAATATATCTGTCACTGTAGTAAGCTTTCCGCTCAACATATATTGGAGTGCCAGGGTGTGGGCACGTGCAAGGTCGCACACATGTATAAAGTCTCTTACGCAAGATCCGTCGCGGGTATCGTATTTATCTCCAAAGACCGTAATGCCCGGTAATTTGCCGATAGCTGTTTGTGTAATTACCGGCACCAGGTTTTGTGGTTTATCCAAAGGCATTTCTCCCATCAACGCACTGGCATGGGCACCCGCCGGGTTGAAGTAACGAAGTAATACTGATTGAGTGTTATTGGCCCGGGAAAATTCAGTGATAATTTGCTCACCCATCTGTTTGGTATAGCCGTAGGGCGACTCCGCTTGTTTGGTGGGTGTTTGCTCCGTTACGGGGATGCTGTCGGGATTGCCGTATACTGTGCAGGACGACGAGAATACAAAGTAAGGTATGTGGAAAGACGCCACACATTTCAATAGGTTGATCAGCGATCCAAGATTATTCTCGAAGTAGAGTAGGGGCTTTTCCACAGACTCGCCCACTGCTTTATAAGCAGCAAAATGTATGATACCAACAATATCGGGATTTTCCTCAAATACCGCATTCACATCATCAAATACGCAAAGATCTACTTTGTAGTTTTTTACTTTTTTACCTGTAATTTTCTCTATTCCTTCCAGCAGATGTGTGGTAGACCGCGAATTGTTGTCGATGGAGATGACGTCAAAACCATTTTCGATAAGATCTACGATCGTATGCGATCCGATATAACCACATCCACCCGTTACCAGAATTTTCTTCATTTTATTACAATAAGATTTTTACTCAAGATACTAAGTTCATCAGATATTCCCCATAACCACTTTTCAATAGGGGGCGTGCGATAGCAACCAATTGATCTGCATTAATGAAACCTTTTCTAAAGGCGATCTCCTCAATACAGGCAATTTTTATTCCCTGTCGTTGCTCTATTACCTGCACAAAGAGCGAAGCTTGCATCAACGAATCGAAGGTGCCTGTATCGAGCCAGGCCGTTCCGCGATCCAGCACTGATACTTTCAGTTTGCCTTTTTCCAGGTATGCCTTATTAATATCGGTAATTTCATATTCTCCTCTTGGCGAAGGCTTCAATTGTTTAGCTATGGCAACTACGTCATTGTCATAAAAATATAAT
This sequence comes from uncultured Terrimonas sp., assembly GCA_964604365.1. Lineage (GTDB taxonomy): Bacteria > Bacteroidota > Bacteroidia > Chitinophagales > Chitinophagaceae > Agriterribacter. Next base: position 39,740 of record CAZRYS010000032.1, on the reverse strand, counting down.
CCCGGAACCGCAAAATTACTTTTGGGTTTTTGTGGTTTCTCTTCCAGTGAAATGGCGCTCATTTTTTCATCAAATTCCACTACCCCGTATCTTTCCGGATCGGTTACCCGATAAGCAAAAACTATACCGCCATCCGGGTTGGTGTTGTTGCTCAATTGTCTTCCCAAACCAGCGCCATAAAATATATTATCGCCCAATACCAGCGCTACATTGTCGTTACCAATAAATTGTTCGCCGATAACAAAGGCCTGGGCTAATCCATTAGGCTCCTTTTGTTCAGCATAGGTAAACTGTAGTCCCAGTTGATTACCATTACCCAAAAGCTTCTTAAAGTTTGGCAAATCATGAGGGGTTGAAATAATTAAGATATCTCTTATACCGGCCAACATCAGCATCGACAACGGATAGTATATCATCGGTTTATCATAAACCGGCATTATTTGTTTGCTGATGGCATAGGTAATCGGATGTAATCTTGTTCCGGAACCCCCTGCCAGAATTATTCCTTTCATTTAGAATCGTTTAGTATGGTCGAAAAGCGAAGTTATAGAGTTTAACCAATATACTAAACTCTTTCCCGCCAAATGGTTTGAGTGTAAGATTAAATTTCTATTGTCAGGGCATTGCCTTTTGGACGCAGGTGCGTCAATTTGCCGGACCCACCCAGCATTTCGATTCTATGTTCCATTTTGATGGTGGTGGTGTCGTTGGCTATTTCCGCAGTATTATGATGTCCACCATTATCCAGTATTTTAACAATCGTAGTGTCGAAGTTTGAAATCTGGATTCGTATTTTAGAAACCTCCCTGTTATACATGAGCATTCTTGTCCAACGTTCAATAATTTTAAATAGCACCATTCGGGGCTCATAACAAATGCTGTCAATATCTCCTGCTATAGTAAACTCTACATTAATAGTGCTTTTAGCTTTTATTTCGGTTATAAGGTCTCTTACTAACTCTTCCAACGGCATCTTATTTAAACTGTTAGGAGAAATATCTTCGGATAGTTTACAAATCTCGGCGATAAAATTTCCAAGGTTTTCATTTACTTTTCTGAGCAGGGGCAGGCGCATTTGCTCACTTTCCTGGGCTATTTGCAAGTACATTTTACAGGAGGCCAGTTCCTGCGCCAACTGTTCGTGTAATTTTGTGGCAATTTCTTGTTTTTGTTTTTCTTGCTTAAGCAGGTTGTTTTTTATCGCATTAGATTTAAGCCTAACCTGTTTTTTTGCTTCTTTCAATAAGGTGTTTTTCCATTGCAATTCTAAAGTGTGCTCCACTTGTTGGGCTAGTAGTTTAAGTATAGCTGATAACTCGCCCGAGATATTTTTTTGTACAGTATCGAAAACCGAAATGGCACCAACCAGGGCGTATTGCGGTAAACTAACCGGAATAGAGGCGTAAAAAGTAATATCTAAATATTCTTCACTGGGGTTTTCCGACATGTATCTGTCCTTTTTAGATACTGCAACTTTAGTTGTCAGCATTCTTTCTGCATTTACATTGATGCTGGAACCGTATTTTGTATAAAATGAAAAGCTGTTGTTATCTGTTATATATAAAACCGCAACCGGGCAATTACTTATTTTGGCAGCAGCTTCCAATAGTCCGGCAAACTCCCTTTCTTCAATGTGGGGTAAGGAGTAGTCAACATGTTGTTCCCTCGAAGTAGCGTTAGAAATTGGGAGTTGCTGCATGAGCGGAGATTTATTATCTAACGGCTATTTTATATGATTTGTTTTCATATATGGCGGATATTTAAGTCAATATAACACTAATTTCTTTTTTGTTAATCAAGGCATTTTAAATAATGGTATCCACTTACTGGCAATGACGTTGATTCATCGATGTGCAGCAGTATTTTTTCACATGCTGCAAACATTTTCTGTTATTTGGGGTAAAAACAAGTAGGCAGATATACTAACGACAATCAGCCCGATATCGGGCTGATTGTTTCTATCTCTTTGTATTAAACCTGGTGTTCCTACTTTAGTTTTCCTACCTGAGTGTCGTAGTACTCCCTCGTAGCAATCACATCAGGAAGGTTATTTTCCCAGTTTGATTCGTGCTCAATAGATAACATGCCATCGAAGTTTTGTCTTTTCAATTCAGCAAAGATGGACGGAAAATCGATTACGCCCTTCCCAACCAAGGTATCGGCTGCTTTCGTGTTATTGAATTCCACTATATCTTTCAGGTGTCCGCCATAAATATATCCTTCCAGTTGTTTCAGGCAGTCTGCGGGGTTCAACCCATTACGTGCCCAATGTCCCACATCGGCACAGGCGCCAATATTTTTTCGTCCGTTAATCGCTGCCAAAACAGAGTCCGGGGTAGCATAGGCATTAGGGGCGGGATGATCATGAATGGCAATTTTTATTTTATATATCCCTGCCAAACTGTCAATATAATCCCAGTGTTCTTTTTTCGGTTCAGTAGTAATATACTTTAATCCAAAGTCTTTTGCCAATTCAAAAGCACTGTCCCATTCTTTTTCGTCTTTAGGTGAAATGACGCCGAAGGCTACCAGATTGATTCCTTTCGACTGCAACAGTTGTTTAACTTTTGCACGGGTATCGGCAGACATCGCAGGACCAAATTCCCCTGGTAAATCGCCACCTAGTTTTTGTCCCCAAAAGGCTTCGATATTTTTGATACCGGCACTATCCACTTTGTTAACAGATTCCGTGAAAGAGAAAAGCCTGAATGTCCAAAGCTGAACACCGAGTTTAAATCCGTCGACTGAACCACCGATTTTTGGCTCGCCATCTGCTTGTTCTTTGTTTTCTTTATTCTCTCCACCGCCGCAGGATGCGAGGGCTAGAGGAAGCAAAACAGTCATTAAAAGCCTGAAAAATGATCTCATCTATAATTTTTTTCGTGAAGTGATATCTTGTAAATATAAATAATTAACTATCGCAGAACTCAGTCATTTGAAATCAGTTCTGCAATTTGTAAAGAGGGTTTGGTTAATAATTCCGCTGCCCGGGGACCTTCGCAAAATAAAAGATCTATAATACTAAGATTAGGAATAAATCCAATACGATCCTCAAAAACCTGGGTATATCGGGGAGCGTAATTGTTAAATTGTGAAATTGTTTTTGGCAGTATCTGATTTCTAAAATCGAGAAATCCGCTTTTTTCAATTTTCTTATGATAACCATGCGAAAATGAAAAATTTACATTTAGCCCCAATTTTTCGACAATCCATCGATTCAAAGCAAGGTTCCAATCCCACAAAAGCTCATACCGGGTATTAAAAAAAAGTTCCATTTCAAAGCGATAAAATTCAAACCAAGGGGAGTGGTTATAGGCCGAAAAAATGGATCGCCAATGTCGTTTTTGCCAGGGCTGATTGTTGTCAATTTTAACCTCTGTTACCAGGGCATCCACATTTCTTCCACCTACCAATGGAACGCTTAAATCAAGGGGTCCGTTAGCCGTTGCAATAGTGCAACGGTTTCGAAAACTCATTTTTTGCCAGTATTCATATTGTTCAAATTCGGTATTTGAACAATTAATTGAAATTTTATATGAAATAATAGGTGATAAATATTGATTTTCAATTATTAATATCATTATTTATTAATTAAATCTGTTTTGTAATCATATATCGGATTTTTCCTCCAATGCCGCCCATATATGGTCGTTTATATGTATTATTATTTAGTAATTATATTTTATAAATTACTGATTATTAAATACTTATTTAATTTTATACAAACTAAAAATATTAGAATTCAACTTTTGAACACTTTGACAGAATTGCAGTGGCTAAAGCTAATATATTTAGTTAATATTTTTGGTATTTTGACACTATTTTCAATAGCCATACCCTATCTTGCATGCCTTATGCGCAGTGTTATATACTTTCTGTTTTTTGCTGTTTTATTGAGTAGTTGTGTCGGCAAGCTAAAAGAGCCTGAGTTGATTGATGTGGACAATATTAAGCTGGGGGGAGCCGGAAAACTGAATAGCTTATCTGGAGACGTCAGGCTTTTCAACCCCAATAAGCAGAACCTTTCATTTAAATCCGGTAATCTTGATATTTATGTGGAAGATCGCTTGTTGGGAAAAACCGTTTTGGATTCTCTGATTAAGGTGCCGAAGCTGGATACATTTCTGATTCCAGTTAAAATTGATCTTCAAACTAACAACTTATTTTCCAATGCTTTATCTTTTGCATTTAAAGATTCGTTGAAGGTAAGATTTGAAGGAAAAGTAAAAGTAGGTCGTTCGGGAATGTATATTACCCGCCCGGTGCGATATGAAACAAAGGAGAAGATTGATATCCTGAAAGGCATGTGGTAAAAAGGAAAAAAGCTCCGATCTTCATTAGGATAAAGGATCTGGAGCTGATTTCTCAATGGACGATTGGATTTTGGTTTTTACATGTGAATCTTGGATTGGTTTTCACAGAATAAACTCTTCAATAGATATAAGGTTCGCTAATTTTTTAACATTTAACACACTGTGTGTCGGTAAGTATATAACGCACAGGAGGGGAGAAATTGTTTATACTTCTAATTTTTTAGGAAAAAGTCTGACGCTTAAAACCCGCAATCAGGGTGTATAGAGAGTAATTTTTTAGTTATCAAATGAATACAAATGTTAGTTTAGATTATTGATAGCTATATATTTTTTATTGTGTTGCACAAATTAATTAAGATCAATTTTTGAAGGATTTGTAGCAGGTTAAAATAGAGCGGCGTCAAATTTCATTAAATTTCTGCTTTTAGGCACACAGGCTTTTGTATCTTTGCAGCCGCCAAATCTTTGGAAGGGCGGACCAAAAAGAAGTATTATGAAGTTTTATCTTTTCTTGATCAGGTATAGGTTCCAGCTTGGAATATTAGCTTTAGTGTTGGCAGTTATTGTAAATGTTTATTCCGGATTTTGGCCCGCTTTTACATTATACCTGGTTGCACTAATTGCTATTGTGAGTCATTTTATCATTGGTCCGATGCGTTTGGTTCAGGGATACATGGAGGAAGGAGATGTGGAAGGTGCTCAAAAGGTTTTAGATTCAATTCGGTTTCCGGGGTTGCTTATCAAACCCGTTCGCAGCGTATATTATTATCTTAAATCCAGCATGGCCATGTTTGGGCAGGATTTTGATGTAGCAGAAACAATGATGAAAAAGAGCCTTAGTTTAGGTATGCCCATGAAGGAGACTGAAGGTTCTGCTTACTTTCAACTGGGTACCATTGCTATGCAAAAAAGTAATATGCGGCAGGCGGAGGAATACATCCGTAAAGCGATAAAAGCGGGCTTGCCGGATAAAGAGAATGCTGCTGCTGCGTACCTGCAAATGTGTCAGATCTTTATTAATAAAAGAGAATTTAGAGCGGCTAAAGATTACTTCAGAAGAGCCAAAGACCAGAAGCCAACAACGCCCCAGGTGGTGGACCAGATAAAGCAAATTGAAAAGTATATCAGCCGGATGCCAGGATAAAATCACGAGTCTACCGTTATATCCAGCAGTTGTTTGGTATAGGGAAACCATCTCTTTAGTTCGGGAATATAAGTTTCTGTAAACTCTTCGCCGACAAAAAGTTTGTAGTTGAATTTTGGATAGCCGTATACAAGGTATCCTGGATAATAGTACTTATACCCTTTTTGTATTGCATAATTCACCTTTAGTAAAATGAGGTGTTTTCCTAAGCTATATTTCTTGTACTCGGGATCGTAGAAATTCATAATGCCAGCTATAGACTGAGCACCTTTATCAAAAACACCCGCAGCTATGAGTCGATTGTCCGATCTTATTTCTACCAGGTAGCTATCGTAGATATTCCTTTCCTGTTCCTCGTAAAAAAGCCAGTGTTTAATGGAGGGCGCACCGTCAAAGCTAATGCTGTTTCTATACCGGCTATACAGCTCTTCCAGCTCGTCCGTTAACTCAAAAGGATGAATGACGACAGACAATGCGCTGTTTCGGGCCAGTAACTGTCGACTGCTTTTAGTATGAATGTAATATTGGAGGTTGTAGCGCAGCCAGAAAACGCGGTAATGGGCTTCTTCGTCTACAATATAATTGGTAGTAAAAATAGTTTGATGCATGCGATACCAGCCCCTGGCTAAAAACTCATCCAACTGGCTATGAGAAAGATGTTTGGGAGCATAAAACTGCGGTACCGCCATTAAGCAACTAAATTGGATTAAACGATTTCGGAATCCATAACTTTCAAAAGGTATTACTTTTTACAGAAAAAACGACCGTGATAATCGTTGACAATTAATGGCTGCTATTGTCAGGTTTCTCTTCTTTAGGTTCACTAAGCAGAACCTTGTTTTCGTTATCATACATTTTTTCAAGGTCGTCCCTAACCGTACCTTCCCACTTTTCTGCTCCTATCAGATAGGCCACCCTGCCGATCATATGTGCCGCTACCGGGGCTGTAAGTACCAGAAAAAATATGATGGCAAAAACCTTGGTGGTTACGTAGGCCTCCGGGAAAAAAACAGCAGCACTTAGCAGCAACAAGCCGCTACCCAGTGTAGCCGCCTTTACTGTTACGGACAAACGCAGGTAAAAATCAGGCATTCTTAAAATGCCGATGGCTGCAAACAGAATACTCAGCGCTCCAATAGTACTGAGAAACATAATTAGTAAATCAGTCATTTTTTCTCTGTCTTTCAAGATAATAAGAAAATGCAATCGTACCTAAAAATGCAATCAGCGCCAATATCATTCCCGTATCCATTAGGATTGGCTTGCGCGTACTAATGCTGTATACCGTTATCACCCCTACTCCAATGGTAATTAGCAGGTCTAATGCTATCACCCTGTCTACCGTGGTGGGGCCTTTAAAGAGTCGGATAAAAACCAGTAACAGTGAGATGGCCAATATTGGCAAAATGATATAGTCGATATAGGTACTTAAACTCATTTATTAATATTTTATCGCATGATCTCCAGCAATCGTCTTTCCAGGTTGTTTTTTGTATTGGCGATAAATTTCTCTTTATCCTCCAGATACATGACATGGATGTATATTGCTTTTTTGTCGTCACTAATATCCAGTATCAGCGTGCCGGGTGTGAGTGAAATCATGGTTGCCAGTATATTAATCTCAAAATCGCTTTTTGCGACTAAGGGATACTTTACAATACCCGGTTTCATAAAAAAACGGGGCGTAATTACGTCATAAGCAACGTGAATGTTTGCCTTTATCATTTCCCAGATAAAATAGAAAATGAAAGCAATTATTTTAGGTACCCGGTTAAAATATCTTTTATCTATTTCATTTCTTCTCGTCAGCCATAACAGAAAAAAGCCAAGCAGGAAGCCAAAATAAAAATTTGAAAAATATAACGCACCTGTCAGCGCCACCCAGGTAAAGGCGAGCAACAGGTTCATTAAAAATTGTTTAACCATAATTCATTCTTCTATTGTTTACCCAATACTGCTTCTATATAAGCTGTGGTATCCATCATTTCCATTGCAATTCTTTTGGCTACCAAGGCTATATTCTCCGCACCGAGTCCTATATAAACCGAAATGGCTGCAAGGAAAATAATAGGCGCCACCAGCATTATTTTTTTGGAGAATGGTTGACTGACAAAACTATCTTTTATATTTTCTCCTGTTCCATCACTTTCCGGTGCACTTTTCCAAAAAACATCTGCCCACATTTTTGCAATTACATACAATGTAACAAAACTACCAATGATAATTGCACCAATTAATGCGTAATCATTATTTTCGAAACCAGCTTCGAATAGATATAATTTAGGCCAAAAGCCGGACAGGGGGGGAACACCTGCCAGAGAAAACAAGACTATAGCGATCACTAAGGATATTTTTGGATAGTCGCTGTATAGTCCTCCTAATTTGTCCATATTCATGGTGCCTCTTAATTGGCGTATAAGGCCGGCGATCAAAAATATGTTGGTTTTCACCATGATATCGTGAAAGAGATAAATGAGTGCTCCTGTGATGGCCACTTGTGTAAACATCGCCAAACCTCCAATCATAAACCCGATATGGCAAACAATAAGATAGGAAAACAAACGCCTGATATTTCTTTTGATGAGGGCTCCAAAGCTTCCTGTCAGGATCGTAAAGATGGCTATCAGCATCAGCAGGTTCTTCGTAAATTCGTCAGGTATAAAAATGAGTGTGCATATGCGGAACAGGGCGTAAATGCCTACTTTGGTTAGTAACCCGCCAAAAGTGGCAACTACGGCAGATGGCGGGGTGTGGTATGAAGAAGGCAACCAAAAATACAGTGGAAAAACGGCCGCTTTGATTCCAAAGCCGATAATAAAAAACAACGCTGTAATATTTACGAGGCTTCTGTTTTCCAGTGCCGCTACCTTCAATGATAAATCAGCCATATTCAGCGTACCGGTTATACCATACAAAATAGCAATACCGGTTAGGAAGAAAGTGGAAGCAAGAATATTCATCGCCATATATTTGACAGCGCCTTCCACTTGTGCTTTTCTCCCTCCAAGCGTCATCAATACAAAAGATGAAATAATAATAACTTCAAACCAAACATACAGATTAAAAATGTCACCTGTAAGAAAGGCTCCGTTTAATCCCATTACCAGGAAATGAAAGATTGGAAAATAGCCATATAAAACCCTGGAACGTGAAATGCCCGCAGAAGAAAAAACCGACACAGCCAATGCTGCAAAAGAAGTGAGTAACACCAATGTACTACTAAAAAGATCTGCGACAAATACTATTCCAAAGGGCGCTTTCCAATTGGCGGCTTCCATTACCAGGATACCGCCGCCATATACTTTAGAGAATAATTGAATGGCTATAAACAAAGCGATGATGCAGGCTGTAATACTCACAAATCGATGTGCTACTGTACGACGCCATAGAAATAACTGGACGATCGCAGCCAGCAGGTGTACTATAACAGGCAGTATTATATAATTGTCTATCATATATCTTCTTCCTCCGGTGTGTTTAAGTCATCCAAATCGTCTGAATTTACCAATACATATACCCTTTTTAGCAGTACAATTGCAAAAGCCTGTAAGCCGAAACTGATCACAATTGCCGTTAATATCAATGCCTGCGGAATAGGGTCTGCGTATATATCCTTAAAAACTTTTGCAGCTTCATCAATTACCGGTGGTTTGCCCTTGGTGATTGTTCCTAACAGGAAAATCAGAATGTTGACGCCATTCCCCAGTAATCCAATGCCTATCAAAAGTTTTACCATGCTTCTTCTCAACAGCATATATATACCTGTTGAATACAAGAGTGCAATAAGTATCAATAACAGTATTTCCATATATTAATCGCTGTATTGGAATATGCTGAATAAAATAGTGAGTACTACACCGATAACTAAAAAGTATACACCTATATCAAAGAATAAGGCAGAGCCAATCATGCCTATCACAGGTACAGGTTCTTCTATCCATAATCCGGTCATCACGGGTTTGCCGGTCATCAGGGGCAATATCATACTTGTAGCAGAAATAGCCAGTCCAAAGGGAATTAATCCACTGGGGTGAACGGGCAACAGTTTTAAGGTATTCCTCACTTCGTGCGTGAAACTATGCAATACAAACGCAATAGAAGCAATAAGTCCGCCTACAAAGCCTCCGCCGGGATAGTAGTGTCCGCGAAGGAGGATGAAAATCGAAAACAATAACAGAATGGGCAAGAGATACTCTGTAGCCGTTCTTAAAATGATACTTTTCATTTAGATCTTTTTGGTTTGATACTGACAGCAATATCAGCTACTCTTTTTCCGTTGATTTCAACCTCAGGTTTATAAGGCTGAATACCCCAAGCGCAGCAACGCTTAAAACAACTATTTCAAACATAGTATCGAATCCCCTGAAATCAACAAGGATAACATTCACAACGTTCTTTCCCTTGGCAAGCAAATAGGCATTGTTTGCGTAGTACTCGCTAATATCTGTTTTGATGGGTTGATGGAGAGCCTGTAGTGCAATAATGGCGATTAATATGCCAAAGCTTGCTGCAACAATGCCATCCCGTATCCTCACCCTGCTATTGGCAAAATTCAAAAAGGAAGGAAGCCGAAACAATACAAATACAAATAGCACAAGTGTCAGCGTATCAATGGTAAATTGAGTCATTGCCAAATCCGGTGCGCTGTAAAATACAAACATTAAACAAATGCAATAGCCAATTACGCTTGTACCTACTACCGCAGTTAGCCGTGAAGAACTGGTTACGGTCATATACAATGCCGCTATAAGTATACCCGCTACCACTACTTCGTAGATACTGATAGTAGAAATTCTGGCTAAACTAATTTCAATGGGGCCGCCCCTGATAACCCTGTATGCTAAGATTAATACTGCGAAAACAATAATTCGCAAAAGGTAGGAGCGTAACAGACCATTGTGAAGGGTGTTGGTATACCATTCGGAAAAGTTCTTTACGTAGCCTGTAAGTTTGGCGAACAATATTTCCGCCAATCTTACCCCGATACCAGACTTTCCTGAAACAGGACTTTTCAAAAAGTAAAGCATTGTGCCTGCAAGTATTGTAACAGCACTCAGTAACAACACGAGGTTGAAACCATGCCATATTTTTAACCTGGTGTCAATACCCGATAGGGTCATAGATTCCGTTGCCGCTTTCAATATGGTGGATCCGGGCAATGCAGGAAAACAACCAAACACGATACCCAGAAATGCTAACAAAATCGGCGGAATCCACATATACCAATGGGGCAGATGTACACCCGCGTAACTTTCAGAAAGTTTTCCTGTAAAGGGTTTGATACCTGCCAGAAAACCGGCTGATACCAGGAATATGTTTGTGAGTAGTGCTACACCTGTTAAAATATAGGGTAACAGATTGGTATGCAAAGTGGCTTCATAAATAAGATCTTTACCAATAAAACCAAATGTAAATGGTACCCCGGCACTTGACAATGCTGCCAGCATACCGGCAATGGCAAGCGGAAACATCACCTTTTTTAATCCGCCAAGTTTTGAAATATCCCGCGTACCCGTTTCATGGTCTATGACGCCGGCAATCAGGAATAATGCCGCTTTGTACAACGCATGTACCAAAATAAATACCGGAAGGGCCAGCATAGCCTCGTGCGTTCCTACTCCTATCAGAAATACAAGCACACCCAATGCTGAAATGGTAGAATAAGCAAGAATTTCTTTGAGGTCTGTTTTGAAAATTGAATAGAAAGCTCCATACAACATTGTGATTCCCCCCGCAATCAATAAGGGGTAGCTCCATAAATCTGTACCACCCAGTACAGGAAATAAACGCGCTAATAGATATACACCTGCTTTTACCATAGTGGCAGAGTGCAAATATGCGGAAACCGGTGTAGGCGCTTTCATTGCTCCGGGCAACCAGAAATGAAAGGGGAACTGGGCTGATTTTGTAAATGCGCCGGCAAAAATAAATATTAAAACCAAACCATATAACGCATGCTGCTTTAAAGTTGCATTCGCTGAAATCATTTCCTGTATTGAATAGCTGCCGGATATATAACCAGCTAACACTAGTCCCGCCATGAGCAAGAAGCCACCGCCACCGGTTATCACCAATGCTGTGAGTGAACTTTTTCTGGAGGCTGCATTGTCATTATTGAACCCAATCAAAAAGAATGAACTAATACTGGTAAGCTCCCAAAATATGAATAGTAATAATATATTGTCTGACAGCACCACCCCCAGCATGGCCCCCATAAACATACTGAGGTAGGCAAAAAAGCGATCGAGATAAGGATGCCCTTTCATATAAGCCACGGCATACAAAAACACCAGGGAGCCGATTCCGGTAATCAATAAGCTGAATAGAAGAGAAAGCCCATCGAGATGAAAGTCAAAATTAATTCCGGCAGATGGAACCCAGGAATAATGACTATCAAAAATCTCACCGGCACTCACACCGGGAAGATAAGATGCGAAGTATATAAAAAGGGATACTGGTAATAATACTACCAGTATGGAATATTTGTTTTTTAAATATTTACCCAAAGGAACGTACAATAAAGAAACAAGAAAGCCCGCCAATACCGCCAATAACATCTATAATAATTATTTATTATGAATGCGCCTAAAATAACCAATTATCTTGTAGGATAAGTAATAAATTTCAAAACTAATAGAATTGCAGCGCTACTTACAAGTCTTTAATGGGTTTGTATTTGGGAACAAGCGATTTCATAACAGACCATGCAATAAGGTAAGCCAGGGCACAAAAAGTAAACATAATGGTATAACCGGTTTCTATATGCCCTAAAGCCTTGTAGTGATCAAATAGTGCACCCCCTACTTTGGTTACCAATACGCCGCCTAAACCACCCGCCATACCACCGATGCCTACAATCGACGCCACAGCTTTACGAGGAAACATATCCGAAACCGTAGTGAAAATATTAGCACTCCAGGCCTGGTGTGCAGAGGCGCCAATACCTATCAGTAAAACAGGCACCCAAAAGCTAATATGACCAAACGGTTGTGCTGCCAGTACCACCAAGGGTACTACAGCATACATGAGCATTGCTTTCATTCTGCCATCGTAGGCCGTATATCCTTTATTGATAAAATACATCGGAAACCAGCCACCCCCTATACTACCAATCATAGTGATGGCATATAATACTGCAATAGGGAAAGCCATTTCGGTATCTTTCATATGATACTGGTCTTTTAGGTAAGCCGGCACCCAAAAAAGAAAAAACCACCACACTCCATCAGTCATAAACTTACCAAAGGCAAATGCCCAGGTTTGCTTGTATCCCAGTAGTTTTAACCAACCAACTTTCTCTGCATCTTTTTCGTTACTTTTCAAAGTATTAGCCGGTGTTTCATCCGTATCACTTTTGATATAGTCTGCTTCTGCCTTAGAGAGTCTTTTCTGCTTTTCCGGTCTGTCGTAATAGAGGTACCAAAAAATCAACCATAAAAAGCCTATCGCACCGATAATGACAAAAGTAGCCTGCCAGCCGTAAGCTTTTGCTATATAGGGTACTGACAAAGGAGCGAGGATAGCGCCGATTGTTGTTCCGGAATTAAAAATACCAGTTGCCAATGCCCGTTCTTTTTTGGGGAAATATTCCGCAGTTGCTTTGATGGCAGCGGGGAAATTACCCGCTTCGCCAACAGCGAGAAATGCTCTGGCAAAAACAAATCCTAAAACAGAGGCTGGTATTGCTGCCAGCCCGATCCAGCCCAACGTACTCTGCATCGTTTCCCCAATAGGAATGGCATAAGCGTGTACGATGGCACCAACAGACCATATGATAATGGCCCATGCATAACCACTCTTTGTCCCTAATTTGTCTATTATCCGTCCGGCGAACAACATAGCTATGGCATAGGTAAACTGAAATGCGGCGGCAATATTTGCATAGTCACTATTACTCCAGTTAAATTCGTCTTCGAGTGCTGGTTTAAGTAAACTTAACACCTGCCTGTCTAAATAATTAACGGTTGTAGCAAAAAATAACAGAGAGCAAATGGTCCACCGGTAGTTTCCAATTTTTTCTTTCATCGTCTATATGGCATTGTCCTTTGGTAATGGAGGGTTAAAGACTGAAAGATATTTCAATAATGTCATAAACATGGAAAATTTTTAATTTATTTCATGCACGGAAAGGTTAGTTTTTCTTCTGATAAACCCGCACATAATCTATTTCAAACTTTTGAGGAAACGGGGTATCTTTTAGTTCTCCTCCGTTCATTCCGCCCATGGCCAGGTTCAGCAACATATAGTGTGGTTGCGTAAAAGGATTAAAATTGGAGCCATTTTTGTTTGTGGTCAGCTCCAGCGATACTTCGTTCAGTAACCGATTATCCACATACAATGCTATCGACTTTTCCGTCCAGTCCATTCGCCATACATGAAAGTCTTCAGCCCATTTTTCATCCCCAACATTTTGTAAGCCATGTTTGCTATCATACCACGCTGCTTTGCCATCTGCTGCAAGAAAGGCAACATTTGCCAGCAGCGTGTCCCGATAATATTCCATGATATCAATTTCTCCATTTGCCGGCCATTTCTCGGAAATTCCTAATGTCCACCAGGCTGGCCACATGCCGCTGCTCGTTGGTATCTTTGCGCGTAACTCAAAACGTCCATACAGCCAATGGTTTTTACCTTTGGTTATCAGGCAGGATGACGTATAATCTATCTTTGACCGATTCGTTCGCCAATCGTTGCTGGTAGAGTCGAAGTTGGGATTGTTTTTAGTTTCCTGGCGGGCTTCTATTATAAGTAAGCCATCTTTACAGTAGGCATTTTCCGGTTGGTACCACTGCAGCTCATGATTTCTCACAAATCCATATTCGTAGTTCCAGTTTGAGGTGTCAGGGCTACCATTTTTGTCAAACTCGTCTGCCCAAACCAGTTCATAATTATCGGTCGTATTTTGTCCGCAAGACAAAGCGATAAAGCTGACAGCGGAAAAGAGGATAAAGTACATTCTAAAATTCATAGCTGTTTATTATTTATATCCTAATCTTTGATGAGTTTTTTCTCCAGGTCTTCTAAGGATACACCCTTTGTTTCCGGCATTTTCGTCAATACCCATATCAGCTGGAGTATCATCATAAAAGCAAAGAAGGCAAATATTGGCCAGGGATTGTCCTTAAAAATACCATCTTTTTCATCTAAAAATGAAGGGGTGACAAGAGTGATGATGGCTGCAAATACCCAGTGTACACTGGCTCCAAAAGATTGCCCCAGCGCCCGGATTTTGTTTGGGAAAATTTCTGAAATAAATACCCATATTACCGCACCCTGCCCCATGGCATGCGCGCCAACAAAAGCCAGGATGAAGGTAAGTAATAAGGTTGGTTGCGCATTATTGTAAAATGCCCAGGTCACCAAACTCAGACTTACGATGTATCCAAATGATCCGATTAGCAGCAACTGTTTGCGTCCCAGCTTGTCAATCAGATAAAGTCCTACAAAAGTAAATATCAAATTACTGCCACCTATTGCAATAGAATTCAGCAAAGAATCTTTTGAAGCCAGTCCCGCTCTTTCCAGTATTTCAGGCGCATAATAAAGTATGAAATTGATGCCAGACCATTGATTGAAAAACGCGACGAAGAATGCGAGCCACAAGATAGCTGAGTACTTACGGCTAAATATACCCGACGTTTTTCCTTTTTGTTTTTCTTCCTCCAGGTTTTGTTGTATTGAGTTTATCATTTCATCAACGTTGGGTGTTTCCAGGCGTTTCATAACACTTCTGGCACCGTTGATATCGTTGCGCCTTGCTATCAGCCAGCGTGGACTTTCGGGTATCACAAATACCAGGAATGTGTAAACCAGGGAGGGTATCAGCATGATGCCAAGCATCCAGCGCCAATCATTAGCACCGCCTACTCCCTGAAAAAGATAGTTGGAAAAAAAGGCAATCAGTATCCCGAATACAATATTGAACTGGTACATGGCGCCCAGGCGGCCACGGGTAGCAGGAGTTGAAATTTCTGAAATATAGGTAGGGGCGGCTACAGACGAAATGCCGATACCAACGCCTCCCATAAACCGGAAAAAGGAAAATGTGTAAGGATCCATAGCCAGTGCAGAACCTATAGCCGATACGCTGAATAAGATGCCAATCCAAAGCAGCACTTTCTTACGTCCATATATTTCGGTAGGAATACCGCCGAACAAAGACCCCAATACCGTGCCCCATAAAGCCATTGACATAATAAAAAAGCCGTGAAATAGGGGAGAGGTATTCCAGAGTTCCTTAATGGGAAGATTGGCTCCTGAAATTACTACGGTATCAAAGCCAAAGATGAAGCCGGCGAGTGCGGCAATCAGCGAAATACCAAAAAGATTGGCACCCCCGGTTTTGGGTGCGGAAGAATCGTTAGAATTGATTTGCATACATTGTTATTAGGGCTATAAATATAAACAATGTACTTAAAAGCCCCGGTTTGAACCTGCTTCACACATGGTTCACAACACAGGTGCCGGAATTTTGGAGCCTTGGGTGGCATCTCGTGCCAAAATTTATCTGTATCAAATTTAATAGATGTGTTTTTAAACTCTCGAAAGTGAAAACTTTTCCATTTTTTTTTTATACTTTTTATAAAAAATTAAAAAGTTTCTTTAATTTAACATTTTATTTATCTTTAGTTAATGTTTGTATAACAATGTCGGGTAAGCATTCTTTGTATCGCAAGAAGATTGTCAATCACTTATATTTTTCGCAGGCGCTTTCCTGTGCAGATATTAGTGAGCGGATAGGGAAGAGTTTATCGCTCTCCACCAAGATTTTAAATGAGCTTGTATCTGAAGGCATGGTGGAAGAAAAAGGATATGCGCCTTCGTCCGGTGGACGTCGTCCATTGATGTATTCTTTGAGGGCTGATGTAATGTTTACAGTATCTGTTGCTATCGATCAGTTTTTTACCCGGGTAGCCATCATGGACATGCACAATAACATTATAGGCAAAATAGAAACCTGGGATATCAGCCTTGCTGCCAACGCAAATGCACTAACAGAAATAACAGAGAAGATAAATGAAGCGATTGCCGGTTCAGGAATTGAGAGGAGCAGGATATTGGGGATTGGCATGAGTATGCCGGGATTTGTTGATTCTAAAAAATCAGTCAACTATTCTTTTTTGCCTGTAAGTTCTCCTTTTAATGGTATTAGTGAGTATGTAGAAAATAAATGCGGGATACCCGCTTATATTGACAATGATTCCAGTTTGATAGCACTTGCCGAATTACGGTTTGGCGCTGCGGTCAATCAGAAAAATGCGATGGTGGTCAACGTAGGCTGGGGAATTGGGTTGGGACTCATTCTTAATAAAGAGTTGTTTCGGGGAAATGAAGGGCTGGCGGGTGAATTCAGTCATATTCCTTTGTTTCAGAATGGAAAAATTTGCTCCTGTGGAAAAAGCGGTTGCCTGGAAACGGAGGCTTCGTTGGGCGCTGTTGTTGACAAGGCAAAATCAGGACTTGCTTCCGGCAAGGCTTCTGTACTCAATAAAGAACAATTAAATAGTTATCTACCCGACAAAGCCAGTGCTGCTGTGGTAAACGCAGCAAACAATGGTGATCGATTTGCAGTTGAATTGCTTTCAGAAGCGGGCTACAATATCGGCCGGGGCATAGCCATTCTTATTCATTTATTAAATCCCGGACAGATAGTATTGAGCGGACGAGGCTCACTGGCCGGTAAAATTTTACAAGCACCTATACAGCAGGCATTGAATGAACATTGTATACCAAAATTGTCTGCAAACACCGAAATTTCTATTTCCACGCTGGGAGGTGATGCGCAACTAATCGGTTCCGCAGCATTAGTGGTGGAGAGATATGAAAAATTAGTTTCCGGTAAAAAGAAAAGCCTAGAAATAACAAATTAAAAACGATTTAACCCTTTTTTAATTATAAAATAAAATCAACTGCAATGAAGAAATGCACAAGTTTGCTCTTTGTAATGCTTTGTCTGTTTAATATAACAGCCATGGCACAAACAAAGACAGTTACGGGAAAGGTAACTGACAATTCCGGAAGTCCGCTAGGCGGCGTAACAGTAAATCAAAAGGGAACAAATAATGCCGTCGTTACTAACGACTCCGGAGATTTTTCGATATCTGTAACAAGCAATGCTATACTGACATTCAGTTTTGTTGGTTTTGCTTCTCAAGAAGTATCTGTAAGCGGCAGAACTAATGTTAACATCGAGTTGTCCGAGGGGGGAGGACAATTGGAAGAGGTTGTAGTAACCTCCCTCGGCATTGCCCGCCAACAAAAATCGTTGGGGTATGCTACCGCGACGGTAAAGGCAGAGGATATTACCCGAGTAGGTGCCCCGAATTTTGCTGCTGCTCTGTATGGTAAAGCACCCGGTGTTCGAATAGCTGCTACCCCCGGCGGAGCTACCAGTGCTGTAAACATCAATATCAGGGGTATAAATTCTATCACAGGAAAAAACCAACCTTTAATCGTTTTGGATGGTGTTCCTATTCGAAACGAAGAAGTAAACAACGATAATTACTGGAATGACCAGCGGTTACGTGGGAATGGTTTGCTGGATATAAACCCTGAGGACATTGATAATATCTCAATTTTAAAAGGCGCTTCTGCTGCTGCTTTATATGGTTCTGAAGCGGTGAACGGTGTTGTTTTGATTACGACAAAAAGAGGAACTAAGGGCTCAAAAGGGTATACCGTGGATGCGAATATGAACTACAGTGTAGACAACGTTGCCTTTACACCCCCATACCAATATGAGAGGGGACCAGGTATACATCCACATATCATTAATTCGGGACAAGATGCGGACGGTTTTTTTTACTACGATATTAATGGAGTACGGACCAGGGGAGTAACTAATGATAACTATACCTATGGACCTTGGTTTGATGGACAACCTGTATTGACTTGGGACGGTCAAACAAGACCTTATGTAGGGCAAAAGAACAATTACAATAATATGTTTCAGACAGCACATAATCACGCTGTAAATGTTGCTGTTTCTCATGTGGCAGAAAACTCAAATATTCGGTTATCATTAACTAGACAATCAAACGAGGGAGTAAGTTTGGGTTCAAAAAACTTTAAAAATATTGCTAACCTAAATAGTAGTTTTAAGCTGGGAAAAAACTTCACAACAGATGTAATGGTTAACTTTATTAACCAGAATACAAAAAATCGTCCTTATTCCATCGATAGACTTACCAACAATTTTGCGGGTATGATTGGTACGTTTGATAATCCAGAATGGTATCTCAATAAATATCAAACCAGCAGAGGATACAAGTATGTTACAGGCACCAATCCTAGCTTAACACCAGATGAGAATATCATTCGTAATGGATTCAGAGGAGATCTTGCTGATTATTTCTGGCGGGTGAATAAGATGAATGACAACGAACAGAGCAATCGTGTGATTGCTAGTTTGACGAATACCTGGCAGATTATTAGGAGCTTGAATCTGCGAACAAGATTTTCTTCAGATCATACCTCGATGTACACCGAATCAAAAAATCACACAGAAATTCCTAATTCCATAAATGCTACTACGGGTTATTTCGGGATGAGTAATTTCAGCAACAACATTTTATATGGAGATGTCTTGTTGAGTTATAATCAAAAAGTGGGTCAGGACTTTGAATTTAATTTGATGGGCGGCTATACGGCAACTAAAGACAATTCTGCTTGGATTACCAGGGGAACCAACGGTGGTCTAAGTATAGAAAATAATTTTGATGTGTCGGCTTCCAATAATGTGGTTGGCGGCAGTCAAAGAAGGCTTAATTTGTTGAGAGATGCATTTATAGGTACCATAAATGCTAATTATAAAAACTACTTTTTTTTAGAAGGTACGGTTCGGAGAGACAGAACTTCGACGATGCATCCTAACAATAATACTTTTGTGTATCCTTCTGTCAATTCAAGTTTTGTTATCAGTGAGGCATTCCAACTACCAACGCAAATCAGTTACGCCAAATTGCGAGGATCATGGGGAATCGTTGGAAATTACCCGCTACCGTTTATCGCTAACATAGCATACGGTCAGGGGACACTCGGGTCGCAGATGAGTGGAACGGTTCTTTGGAATAATATGTCTATGACTTTTGGAAATGACGGAATCAGGCCTGAAGAAAAACATGAATATGAATTTGGTTTGGAAACAAAATTTTTCAATAATAGGTTGAACTTTGATATCTCGTATTATAATGGAAAAATTGTTGACCAAATTCTGGAACTTACTTTAGCACCTACTACTGGGGCTTCGAAAATATTGGGGAATGTTGGTACTCTAAGAAACAAAGGTCTTGAGTTTGCATTGGGAGGTGATATTATCAAATCTAGAAATGTTAACTGGAATTCTACGGTCAATTTTGCCTTTAACAGGAACTCTGTTGAAAAGTTACCAGAAGGATTGGATGAGCTTTTACATGCTGATTACGATGGTAATGCCGCCATTCTGGTTTCAAAAGTTGGTCAGCCTCTGGGAGACATTTACTCGCATCCGGTAGCCACAAATGATAAAGGTGAAAAAATTGTAGACCCTAATGGATTATACAGGGTTGACGAAAACTCAATGGTTAAGTATGGTAACGCAATGCCCAAAGCAGTAGGTGGGTTCATTAATACAATTAGCTATAAGCGGTTTACACTTAATGCGATGATTGATTTTAGGATTGGAGGACACATAATGCCAACGGCGGTTAACTGGATGTTAGGACGCGGTTTGCTTGAAGAATCTCTTAACTATTCAAATGAAAGTAGGGGAGGATTGCGGTATTATGTTGATGGAACAGGCAAGGGAATTGCAACAACAGGCGATCAGGGACCTGGCGGAGAGAAAGTATATACCGATGGTATGTTGATGGAAGGTGCGTTGCAAGATGGCACACCAAATGACAACATCATCTCTCAGGCTTTTTATTATAGAACAACCTACAACTGGGGTGGACCTCAGTATAGTCCCAACACACGTTATGAACTATTTATAAAGGAGAATTCTTATGTAAAAGTTCGGGAGCTCTCTTTTGGGTATTCACTACCTGATTTTATCACTTCTAAAGTGGGCGCCAGAAACCTTACTTTGTCTGTTTTTGGACGTAACCTGTTTTACATATACAGAACAATCAAAGAAATAGATCCGGAACAGTCAACGGCAGGTTCACGTTGGTCTCAGAATGTAAACAACGTTGGTACGAATCCGTCCTCCAGGACACTGGGTGTGATGCTGAGAGCAAGTTTTTAATTATGTATTTTATTGTAAATACTTTAAGTGTATTGAAAGCAAAAAAGATTAAAATGAAAAAAATATTAATAATTGTCACCGTTGTTTTGTTGGCACAGATGGCAGCTTGTAAGAAGTCGGAATTTGCCGATTACTATACGGATCCTTCAAAAATTGGTACTGCAGTACTAGAGCGGCAATATGCTGGATTTTTAAATTCCAGTAGAGATTATGTATTGCCTCAATATTGGAATTATTTTGTTGCTTTGCGAACAACATTACACCGATATATTCAAACGACGGGTTATGCAAACACTACGTCGCAATATGTGCCAGGTGCATCTGCTAATGATAGCCGTTGGAGCTTTTTTTACACAATGCTTACGCAATACAGAGAGCTAGAATATACATTAGCAAGGTTGCCCAAGGTGGAACAAGATGAAAAGAAGGTCTTTCATATTACTGCTACAATTTATTTGTATGACCAATTACAGAAAATGGTAGATATATACGGTGACATTCCTTTTTCTACTGCAGGATTAATTCATGAAAATGGTGGAGACTATATTGGGTCGGCTGCTACTTATGATAGTGCAGAGGAATTGTACACTAAAATGCTGGACGATCTCAAAGCATATGCCTCTGAACTGAATAGTTTGACGCTTATTCCTTCTGTAAAATCTCAATTCGAAATCCAGGACTTCGTAAATCTTGGTGATTTGAATAACTGGAAGCGATATTGTAATTCGTTAAGGTTACGAATTTTAACACGTGTATCTGGCGTCTCTCAGTTCCAGTCCAGGGTAGCGAGTGAGTTAAACGAAATTGTTTCTAATCCTTCAACCTACCCGTTGGTGATCTCAAACGAACAGAATATTCAGATGAATGTAACCAATCAAGATACTGATATCAATTCCAGAGGTTTTCAAACTGGGCTTGAAGACTGGAATGGAAATATCGCTGGCAAAAAAATGGTTGACTTTATGAAAGCCACCAGTGACCCGAGGTTGCGGCTTTTGTTTGAACCAGGCGCTAACGCAGGTGGAGTGTATAACGGGTTGGATCAGACACTTAATGAGGCGAACCAGGTAGCTTTAATAAATGGCGGTACCATCTCTATATACAATAGGTATACCTTAAGTAGAAATCAATTTTTTCCTGGGGTGCTGATGAATGCCGCTGAAGTTAGTTTCCTTTTGGCGGAAGTAGCGTTGAAAGGTGGGCAGGATGCAGCTGCGAGAACAGCGTATGAGAAAGGTATTGCGGAATCTGTCGAATTTTACAAAGAAATGACTGATATAAGCAACGCCACCATTATAGCTAAGCCAGCACCGCCAACATCAGTCGAAATAGCTGCATATATAGCGAGTGCAGATGTTGTATGGACGGGAGCAACAACTGAGGCACAAAAGCTTGACTTGATTGCCATGCAAAAGTGGCTGCATTTTAATGTAATACAGTCTTACGAAAACTGGTCGGAAGTAAGAAGATTGAATGCCCCTGCCTTTGATTTTTGGGTCGATAGCGCAAATCCTCAAACTCTCCCTCCAAATAGATGGAACTATTCAGCGCTTGAAAGGACATATAACAGTGAAAATTATAAGACCGTTAGCGGAAAGGATAATCTGACTACCAAAATATTCTGGGATGTAGATTAGGGCTAATTTGACTTAGTATCGAAAGGGTGAAAAAAGTTTCACCCTTTCTTTTTTTGGCTGACTTATTTATAACTTAGTCTCTGAATCAATTTTTTCATGATAAGAATAGTGTTTGCTATTTCGTCACTGATAGTCTTTTTCTCATTTTCAATTGACATGATTGAAAAAAAAGACGGATTGGAATTTGTCAGACAGGAGGACAACATAGACAAAGGAGAACGATTGGCAAGGCTATATTGTGGCATGTGTCATCTGTTTCCTGAACCTGCTTTGCTGGATAGAAAAACCTGGTTGGAGAATGTTTTACCGAATATGGGACTGCGGCTTGGGATTCGAAACGGAAAAGATCCCTATGAAGATTTGTTACCGGAGGAACGGAGTACTATTCAATTGTTGAATATTTATCCTAAAAAAGCATTATTAACAAATGCGGAATGGAAAAAAATTGTGGATTATTATGAAAGAACCTCACCAACATATTTGGAACAATCTAAAAATGATTTTATTGTCAGTGGAAACCAGTTTCAAGCAGAAGTGGTTTTCATTGGTGAACAACATTATCCCCAAACGTCACTTTTAAAGTTTGATTCAGTCTCAAGAAATCTCTATGTAGGTGATTTGCAGAATATGTTATATGTATTGAATGATAATTTTGTATTCAGGTCGGCCTGGTTTACAGAAAGTCCACCTGTGGATATAGATTTTCCTGCTAATCAACCGTTAAGACTGTTAACGATAGGGACATTTAAACCATCAGACCAAAAAAAAGGTAGACTCCTATCATTAGATACTACAGGAAATTTTTCTTCGGATCAATTGGTCAATATAGACAGCCTGCTCCGACCAGTACAGTTTGCTAGTGGAGATTTAAATATGGATGGTCGTGAAGATGTAGTTATCTGCAATTTTGGAAATAATAGGGGAGAGCTTGTTTGGTACGAAGAATTTAATCCTCAGAAAAAACATGTTTTGAAAACACTTCCGGGTGCGAGAATGGTAGAAATAAGAGATATGAATAATGATGGAAAGCCAGATATTATTGCATTGATGGCTCAGGCTTGGGAGGAAGTTGTTATATTTTATAATCTTGGGAATGGAGCATTTAAAGAGGTAAAAATATTGCAATTCAGTCCTTTGTTTGGTGTGAGTTCCTTTGAGTTAGTGGATTTCAACAAGGATGGACATTTAGATATTCTTTTAACTAACGGAGATAATTGGGATTATTCTCCAATAGAAAAAAGCTTTCATGGCGTAAGAATTTTTATGAACAATGGCAAGAATAAATTCAGTGAGAAATACTTTTTTCCGTTAAGTGGAGCATCTAAGGCTTTGGCAGTAGATTTTGATAATGATGGTGATCTGGATATTGCAGTGATATCTATGTACTCCAAAAAACAATTGCCGGAACATAATTTTATATATCTGGAGAATATCGATAACAATCGATATCAACCTTATTGTTTTCCTGAAGCAGCTTTCGGGAAGTGGTTAACAATGGAAGTTGCTGATTTTAATAGCGACGGATACCAAGATATCGTTTTGGGATCATATATTCATACGGTATTGGAAGCAACTGAACTGATGTCGAATGGTATTACAAATCTCCCACAGTTATTAATATTACATAATCGTATCAAATAAATTCATTCACAATGTCAAATAGAAGAAAGTTTTTACAGACATCAATACTCGGATCTGCAGCAATGATTACGGGAAATCATCTTGCTGCTGAACCATCCCGTTCTAAATTAATAAAAGATCAGCCGATAGTGATATCAACCTGGGATTTTGGAAAGGTTGCCAATGTCGGAGCATGGGAAGTTTTGTCAAAGAAGGGTAGGGCAGTAGACGCCGTGGAAGCAGGTGTACGTATTGCAGAAGCCGATCCGAAAAACCAAACGGTAGGTTACGGTGGCTTTCCTGACAGAGATGGATTTGTAACGCTGGATGCCTGTATCATGGATGAGTTTTATAACTGTGGTTCGGTGATGGCATTACAGCACGTTACACATGCTATATCTGTAGCGAGGCTGGTTATGGAAAAAACACCCCATATTGTTTTGGCGGGTGAAGGGGCATGGCAATTTGCCCAAGCCAATGGATTTAAAAAAGAAAAGCTGTTGACGCCGGAAAGCGAAAAAGCGTGGAAAGAATGGTTGAAAGAATCAAAATACGACCCGGAAATTAATATTGAAAACAGATCCTTCGACAAAGATAAAGACCCCATGCCGGGTGGAGCAGATAACCATGATACCATTGGTATGGTGGCAATGGATGCCAATGGAAATATGGGCGGGGCTTGTACTACCAGTGGTTTGTCGTTTAAAATGCATGGAAGGGTAGGTGATTCACCAATAATAGGTGCCGGACTATATGTGGATAATGAAATAGGGGCAGTTACTTCCACCGGTGTTGGGGAAGAAGTCATCAGAATTGTTGGTTCGCATCTGGTGGTGGAACTGATGCGACAGGGCTATAAACCGGAAGCTGCTTGTAAGGAAGCTGTGAGCCGCATTATTAAAAGAAGTCCGGATAAGGCAAAGAAAATACAAGTCGGATTTTTGGCGCTAAATAAAAAAGGGCAATATGGCGCCTATGCTTTACAGAAAGGCTTCTCCTATGCCGTACGTAGCAACAAAGAAGATAAGATATACCATTCAGCTAGTATTTTTTAATGGCCTCAAAATAATTTGATGAAAAGCGTTCTGGAAGTTTGTGCATTTAATATACAATCGGCGTTGGTGGCAGAAAAAGCGGGCGCATTTAGGGTAGAGCTTTGCGATAATCCCATTGAAGGTGGTACTACACCAAGTTATGGTACTATAAAAAAGGTAAGAGAAGCTATTTCTCTAAAATTATACCCCATTATCAGGCCTCGTTCCTGCAATTATTTTTATACTGAAGAAGAAATAGATATCCTCAAAGAGGATATTTTAATGTGTAAAGAGCTGGCATGCGATGGTGTTTCTGTAGGGGTACAGAAAATAAATGGAGAAATAGATGTTGATTTGTTTTCAAGAATCGTAGAATGGGCTTACCCAATGGGCGTTACCTGCAACCGGGCATTTGATGCTACGCCGGATCCATTCAAAGCGTTGGATGCATTAGTAAAAGTGGGATGCGAACGTGTACTGACTTCGGGGCTGGCGAGTGCAGCACCGGAAGCTGGCGAATTACTGGGAAAGTTGGTGCAACATGCTGGTGGAAAAATCAGCATTATGCCAGGAGCAGGAGTACGGTCCTCTAACCTGGAATTGTTAATACAACAGTCTGGCGCACACGAATTTCACACTTCTGCAAGAAAGATTTTTCCCGACCCGATGCATTTTCAGAATCCGTTGGTGACAGACAAAGGCGATATTTTTATTGCTGATGAAGCGGAACTAAAAGCGATAGTAGCGATACTGGGCAAATCATCAACCCTGAACCGGAGTGAGATTACTGCGGTTTAAGCCAAACAACCTTTACCCCTTTGTTTCCTCTCTCATTTTCCAGTTTTAACGTCACATATACATCGTTTTCCCGATCATAATCAGAGATAGCAAAAAGTGCCAGATTGTGCGTTTTTTTATCATCTGGTTTTCCGAACACAAACTCTCTGTTTAAGAATATTTGATCACCTGATAGTTTATAAAGGAAACCATCGCTATCACTAACCCCCTGGATTGTAGTGATTTTTCCTTTTTTGCTGCTTTCTGTGTTGGACTGTGCATCATTAAAGAGGATGAACGAGTTTTCTTTTCCATTAAGATAGGCGAATGATTTGAATTGATTCCCTTTGGAAAGCAGCTGTGCACTTCCTTCTCTATCTGAATGATAGTATGGACTAACGATAGCATTCCATACTTTATGACTTTTGGGAATCAGGTAAGTGGCTATTTCATTCGCATCCTTATCGAACTTGGAAATTGCTAAATTGTTTAAATCAGAAGTAATCGAATTTGCATTACTGTTCATTGCAACACGATGTATAACCGTTATTTCCTCATACACTATGGTAAAACTGCCATCGTCATTAATAAAGAGGTTTTGTGGCATTCCCTTATATTCCGACTTGCTGCCAAAAACTTCTACTTGCTTAGCATTTGCTTTTGATGGGTAAATGGTTGACGAATATTCTATAGAATGGTTGGCAGGGTTTATGATGGCTATATAAGATTCATATTCTTTTTCTTTTTTCCGCTTTGCCGAAGTGAGGATCATCAATTTTTTTGTAACGGGATTATATCTGGTTAACGCAAATGTAATAGCACCCATTCCAAGATTATTAAACCAATTTAAGCGGACACCGGTAGTAAGGTTTTTAGCCAGATCTAATTCATCCATCTTTAAATTTTTATCTCCTGAATACAGCGTAGCCATCAATAGAGCGCTTTCTTTACCACCACTTGAAGCAGTGTTGTATCCATAGGTTAGTATGCAAACCTTTTCAGCACCAATAATGGCCATGTCGGCATAAACTAAATACTTATATTTTTCTTCTGGTGAATTATAAAAACTTCTAGCAAGTTGTTTATGCGAACCGTCAAAGTAAATTATTTCAATTCTTTTGTTGCGATCCGATTCAAAAGAATTAAACGCTGCCACTGCGTAATTATCACTGTAAGGATCTTTTCTGATGTAAAAAGAGGGTGGAGGTACACCACCGAAAACCATGGCATAACCTTGCCCCATGGTTACCTTACTTAGTTGGGCGATACTCTCGTTCTTTTTTAGGTTGCCACTTTTACCGTCAATGATTATACGATTTAATTCGGGAATTCTCCCTTCTCCAGTCATAACGAAGATGGCTAAATCACCTCCAACTTCGAAAGCTGCTTCTACAACAACTCTTTTTGTGTTGAAGGAAGGATCAACAGTCTTATCTATCTTTTTCTTGTGAGCTGCTGTGTAAACTTGTACAGAAAATTCGTGTTTCTTGGTAACGTGAAGAAAAATAGTATTACCATTTTTCATGTTAATAATTTTTGCATATCCTTCTTCCGGTTCTGTAAAAACAGGACCTTCTGCTATAACTTTAAACTGTGCGGTAGTTTGCAAAGAAAAAAAACAAAAAATTAGAAAAGCAATTCCTCTCATTGTTGGGGGTTAGGTGAGGAAACAAATATATAATAATTATGTATTAATGAATACAGAATATTGACAAATGAGAAAAATGGGAAGAGTTCGATTAAAAGATATGCGAGCTTAAATCCTTTTTTTTAAAATATTATCGGCTGAATATTAATCAGTAATCTCTCTGAATTAAAAATTCTGCCAAGGCCAGTAAAGGTGTTTTTCGGCTAGTATATACCGTTATTTTGTTCAGATGGGCTAATGCAATATCGTAGTATTTATTCTTGAGTGATTTAGACCACTCATCTACTTTGGTGTCTCTGAAGATTTGCAAAACGTTATTCACTTTTTCAGTGTCATTATTTGCCAACTGCAGCAGCAAGGCTTGTTTTTGGGTAGGGGTCGCTACCGTTAGGGCCTGAATCAGCAGGAATGTTTTTTTATTGGCCAGTATATCTCCACCGGGCTGTTTACCAAATTTTTCCGGATCACCAAAAGCATCCAGGTAATCGTCCTGCACCTGGAAAGCAATGCCGAGGTTTTTGCCGAATTCATACAAATGATGTTGCTGTTCTTCAGATGCACTATTTAAAATAGCCCCAATCTGCAGACTTCCTGCTATTAGTACAGAAGTCTTTAACGTAATCATATGGATATATTCATCTAATAGAACCTCAGGGGTTTGTTCAAAATTCATATCCAGTTGCTGTCCTTCGCATACTTCTCTGGCAGTTTTATTAAATACTGCTATCACTCTATGCAGGTGTGTAGTGGTAAGTGCATTAAGTGAATCGTATGCATTTACTAACATTACATCACCGGCTAGTAGTGCTGTGGGCGTGTTGTATTTAGTATGTACAGTTTGCATTCCTCTTCTCAAAGGAGCATTGTCCATAATATCATCATGTATGAGAGTGAAATTGTGAAACAGTTCTACAGCTTCCGCAGCATGCCATGCATCCGACGTAATTTCATCAAACAATTCGTTACCCATCAAACACATTACCGGGCGTACCCGTTTGCCACCAATAGACAAAAAATATTCTGCCGGATCGTATAAGGAGGGTAATGAATCAGGAAAGTGTTTTCTATTAAATCTCTCTATAAAGGTTCTGGCTAATGCCTCAAATGACTGCATAGTAAATCACTAAAATATTCGTATACGTTTATTTTTTCTTTTTGTTGGTCGGCTTTTTTGCTGCTTTTTTCGGTGTATCATCCTGCGGAATCACCCATTCGTAATCCAGTTGTCTTTTACCAAGATTGGCGGCGATAACTTTGATGCGGATTTTATCCCCCATTCTGAATTTTTGTCCGCTTCTACGACCGACAAGAGTATAGTCTTCTTCAATCAGCCTAAAATCATCGTAGTCTGTCAGGCTATTGACACTCACTAATCCCTCGCATTTGTGATTGATCGTCTCCACCCAAAAGCCGAAACTTGCTACCCCACTGATAATGCCGTCAAACTCATCTCCAAGAAAATCCTGCATGTATTCAACCTGTTTGTACTTGTTGGACGACCGTTCGGCTTCCATGGCAGCTCTTTCTCTCTCGCTACAATGAAAACACTTTTCATTCATTTTTTTATCTGGCTTCGGATTCCCATCCAATACCTGTTGTAAAATTCTATGCACCATCACGTCCGGATAACGCCGAATGGGCGAGGTGAAATGGCAATAGTTCTCAAATCCTAGTCCGTAATGGCCAACATTATTTTCAGTGTACAAGGCTTTGGCCATAGTACGTATCCCCAGTTGCTCCAACACATGTTGTTCAGGTTTGCCCTGAACGGCTGCCAGCATATCGTTGAATGATTTTGCAATGCTCTCCGGTGTCTTTACGTCAAACTTGTGCCCAAATTTTCTGGCAAAACTAACAAATGGGAGTAGTTTTTCTTCGTCTGGTTTATCATGTACCCGGTAAGGAAAAGGTAGCGGATGTTTGTCAACTTTTATTTTACTCACGTGTTCAGCTACGGCTTTATTAGCAAGCAGCATAAACTCTTCAATCAGTTGGTGAGAAGCTTTACTTTCTTTAACCACAATACCAATGGGTTTTCCCGTTTCGTCCAACTTAAACCTAACTTCCTGTGATGAAAAATTGATTGCTCCTTTTTCAAATCTTTTCTTTCTGAATTTTTGTGCCAGACCGTTTAACAGTAATATTTCGTTTGCATAAGTACCTTGTCCTGTTTCAATTATTTCCTGCGCATCCTCGTAGGTATAACGATGATTGGAGTGAATAACGGTGCGGCCCAACCAGGTGTTTTTAATGTCTCCTTTTGCGTTGATTTCAAATATGGCGGAGAAAGTAAGTTTGTCTTCATTTGGACGCAATGAACACAATACATTAGAGATATGCTCCGGAAGCATTGGCAGCACCCTGTCTGGCAGGTATACAGATGTAGCTCTCTCGTAGGCATTGGTATCAAGAACGGTATCAGATTCTACGTAATGACTGACATCCGCAATATGTACGCCAATTTCGAACAAGCCGTTTTTAATTGTTCTGATACTTATGGCATCATCAAAATCTTTTGCATCTACAGGGTCAATGGTAAAAGTGAGGATATCCCGCATGTCTTTGCGTCGGCCGATTTCGGCGGAACTGATAATATCTGGCATACGGGCAGCCTGCTCAAGGGCATCTTCATCAAATTCCAAAGTAAATCCTGCATCGAGCAGAATCTCTTTCATTGCCATATCGTTTTCGTCCGAAGCATTCAGCACGCTCACTACTTCCCCGTTTGGACTTTTATTTTTCTTTTCCCATCCGGTGAGTTTTACTACAACACGGTCTCCATTTTTGGCACCATTTATTTTGTCGGCAGGAATATACATGTCGGGTATACCCTTTGCTTTATCCGGAATAAAGAAACCAAAGGCTTCACCCAATTCAAGTTTTCCTATAAATTCTGTCTGTTTCCTTTCAATTATATCTGTTATTTCCCCTTCCATTTTGTTGGTTCGGGGGTTGTGTTTGGTGATTTTTACATGTACCCTGTCACCATGTAGTGCATGATTGAAATGTTGAGGTCGTACAAATACATCATTATCCTGATTTTGCACGATCACGTATCCGATTCCAGACCTCGTAACATCCAGGGTTCCCTCTAAAGTTTGAGTTTTGGATTTATGTTGTGTTTTTCGGTTTTTTTTCTTCATAAATTCTTACTGATCAATTTTTAAATTCATTTACAAAATTTCCGACCAGGCTATTAAATTCTTTTGCCTGGTCAAATAGAAAGTCTGTTTCAATAGGTAACACGTACACCGGTAAATCCAACAGGTGTTCATGAAACTTATGCAACCGTACTGCATCCTTTTCCGTTACCAATATTAGTTTGTTTTTGTTTTCTATTTTTTCAAATTTTTGGATTATTTTTTTAAGATCGTCTATCCAAAAAATATAGTGATCCCGGTAGTACATTACGTCCGTTTCTAAAGATTGTGTTGTTACATACGCGGTTAATTTTGCCGGTTTGGCTATACCGCAAACCAGCAATACGGAGGAGTCCCGGGTCAGGGGCTTTTGGCTTTTATTCAATATATGGTAAGGCGTTCCATATTTTATATATGAATAGAACAGGTGTTGGCTGTTTAGCGGTTTTATTTGAATATTTATTTCTTCTTTTTCTTTTGCCTGCATCTCAGGCTCACATTTGGTTACCACAATTATGTTTGCCCGCTTATAGCTTTTTCTTGCATCTCTTAGGTCTCCCGTCGGCAAAAAATAATCTTTTGTAAAGAGATGATTACGATCGGTGAGCATAATTGTCAGCCCTGCGTTTACCTGGCGATGTTGCATAGCGTCATCCAGAATAATCACATCTGTATCTGGTCTTTCAAATAGCAGGAGGGGAATGGCAGTAGCCCGTTCTTCGCCAACAGCTATATACGCCTCCGGAAACTTTGTATGAAACTGCATAGGCTCATCTCCAATATCGATGGCCGTTGTTTTCTCATTAGCCAGGGCATATCCATTGGTTTTTCGTTTGTATCCCCTGCTGAGCGTGGCTACTTTGTATTGTTTACCGAGTACTCTTAACAGGTATTCCACCATGGGCGACTTTCCGGTACCCCCTACAGTTAGGTTACCTACACAAATAACGGGAAAATTAAATGTGGCGGATTTGATAATGTCTTTGTCAAACAAATAGTTTCTAAACTTTACGATCGTACCATAAAGCGCTGCAAAGGGAAAAAGTAGTACTCTTACAATACGGATCCACACTGAACTAGAATTCATATACCTGATGCGGTGTTACACAATAGTCTAAAGATATATCAAAATCATCAGCATCTGATATTTCAATTTCTGCGCTAAAGAAAGATAGCCCCAGTTTAATGGCATCTGGTCTGCAATTGGACAAAAAACGATCGTAAAAGCCCTTTCCGTATCCTACCCGGTTGCCTTTTTCATCGAAAGCCAGCAGCGGTACCAGTACGAGATCTATCCATTCAGGCTCAACTATTTGCCCGCCAACCGGTTCCATAATGTGGTATTCATTTTCACGCAAGGTGGTTTCTTCATCGTACTTGAAATGCTGCATACTCCTGTCTCCGTTTGTTTTTGGTGCGGCAATGGTTACACCCGGGTTACAAAACTGCAGATAATTGATAATGGGATAGGTATCTACTTCCTGCATCTGGTGTGCTGGCAAATATGTGCTGGCATAATTTAAAAAGGGAAGCGGAACTTTCTGGAAGTTTATCAATACCAGATCCTGTAACTTTTCTATCGTTTGGTGGTCTAAGTGCTTTCTTTTTTCTTTATATATTTTTCTGAGTGCCGCTTTCGTCATGCTTCATAAATTACAATTCAGGGTTGCTGTTTACAAAAATAGAAAAAAGGGTGGTGCCGTATTTGCGGGTAGTTCTGTAAAAGGGAAATTTGCTGTAGTCATTCCTGGGGGTATGCTCCAGCACAAACCAGCCCTTTGGGAGCAATAACTGGTATTTAAAAATTTCAGTTGGCAGATCATCAATATTTTCCAATGCGTAGGGTGGACCAGCAAAGATAAAACTAAATTGTTCCCGGCTTTGCTGGATATAGGAAAACACGTCCATTTTTACTACCCGTATTTGTTCGAATTGGA
Source organism: uncultured Terrimonas sp. (assembly GCA_964604365.1). Classification (GTDB taxonomy): domain Bacteria; phylum Bacteroidota; class Bacteroidia; order Chitinophagales; family Chitinophagaceae; genus Agriterribacter. The sequence continues at coordinate 7,264 of CAZRYS010000032.1, read as the reverse complement.
GACTGCGTGCATTATTGCTGATAAAAGCATGCATTTTGGCATCTTTTTCTACGGTGGTAATATCCCTACATCCCCTGGAAGCCATCTCATAGCTGATGCTTCCCGTGCCACCAAATAAATCGAGGACCTTAAGGGTATCTATTTCGAGGTTGTTTTCAATAACATTGAATAGTCCTTCTTTTGCAACATCAGTAGTGGGGCGGGTATGCGGCATATTGCCCGGGGGGGTAAACCTTCTGCCGCCGGCAGTGCCACCTATAATCCGCATAAGGCAGACCAATATACGGAGTTGAAAAAATGTGGCGGATATTCTTCAAAGTTTTCAGAATATGCCAATGTATCGGGGCGATCGTTCAATATTACATTTGTAAAATACTTTCTCATCTCGCTATATACAGATGACTGGTCATCAAGCAATCCCGAAACTTGAATATTGATTTTTTCGCAATCAAGTTCAAACCGGGTGCAAATATTCAGTAATAAATAATTTATATCTTCTGCTGTTTCATAACTGTAAGTTTGAATCAACATCAGTTTGCGATCTTTCAGACAGGCAACTATCAGCTTTCTTTCGTAAAAAAACACAAACAGGTTGTCTCCGTTAATCTGTTCGATATCTATCGCCAGTTTTTTCAGAATAACGGCATGCATATGCGCATACTGTGGTTGAACAAAATGCGCGTTGAGAACAGACACATAAGATTCCGGAACCCTGTATGCATTAAAACTGTTCCAATAAGAAAGGTACTCAGAAAATACCTGCCCCTGGTTAGCATCTCCAAAAACGATGTTCAAAGAGTCTTTAACAGTATCTTGAACGTGGTGGCCGGCCGGTATTATCAGGCTCTCCGGAAAGTTGTATGTAATTTTTACGGCATTAAACGGCTTCGAAAACCACTCATGATTAAAGACCACCCTTTTAAAACTGTTCAAGGAATCATGACTATCCAACCGAAAATACTCTAGTGAAATGAATTTTTTTTCTAGTGGATGCAAAATCCCGGATAAAATGTAGTCGGGGGATATTTCGAGCAAAAGATTACATTGGGAGCTATCTATTGCCTGATTCTGAGGTGCTTGTATTTTAAAAGATGCATTCAACCTGTTGCCTGTATATATAGTTTAAAATGGCAATAATAACACATTTTCGGCCCATACTCAAATTTATGGAAACCTTCGAATCATTCATTACAAGAATTTTAGGACAACATTATCTTTCTGCAACTTTTGTTACTGCATATAGAGCGGGCTTTGCTTTATGATCCCTGGTCAGCAGAATAGGATTTTATTAATGCTATGCCACTATCAATTTTATGTATGTGTTTATAAAAAATATGCAACCATTCAGCATACTTGTCAGACAACGCAGCTTCTATATCAGTCGGTAGTCTTTTATATCCAGTTCATCAATAATTACTTCTAACCGGCAATTGCAAAGGCGTCAGCAGCATCTTCTCTTATCCTCAGGATAGAGAATTTTCGGCAACCTTGCCTGAAAGTATCATTAACGCGAAGACCTTCCCGTTGCAGCATTTTTACCAAACATACGATTACGCATATGGCTGCTTTCAATTTTCTATCTGTTTTTCGTCGCGGAGCGGCTACCTAAATAATAGGGGTGCCAACTGATACAAACTCCTGCGCCATGTTTGAAATTCGTGTGCGGTGTTGGGGGATATATAGGAGGTAATATTGAACCCTGCTGCCTTCAATTTGTCGGCGGCCTCCTTTACACGATCAGGGTTTTCCTTGCTGCCACAACTCAAGAAAATTAGCTTCACTTTGGACTTGTCTTTAATATCTTCCGGGGCATATATGCCACCGCTCAATAAAGCGTAGTGAGAAAACATATCAGGTCTGTTAAGAGTAATGAGCCGGGTTTCCATACCCCCCATCGACAATCCGGCCATAGCCCGGTTAGGTTGACCGGTAAGCGTCCGAAAATGACTGTCAACATAGGGAATCAACTCATCTACCAATACTGTTTGAAAATGATCGATTTTAAAGTCTCTGATACGGCCCCATTTGGTTTCGTTCGTCATTCCGTACGTCATTACAATAATAAATGGTTTAACCTTTCCTTCTGCAATCAGGTTATCCATAATCAGGTTGGCGTGTCCCTGGTTACTCCAGGCGGTTTCATCTTCTCCCCAGCCGTGTTGTAAATACAACACAGGATATCGTTGGTTAGAACTCTTTTCGTATCCCGGAGGCGTATATACAAATGCGCGACGCGATGTATTGGTGCTTTTTGAAGGAAACAGAATTTGGGATACATTACCATGAGGAACATCCTTAAGGGCATAAAAATCTTTGTCCGAGGCCGGAATTTCAATACCACTTTCCCAACGCGTGGAACCATAAAAATTCAATGCGCCCGGGTCGTTAAATTTACCGCCATCAATAAAAAGGTGGTAATAGTGAAATCCCTCATCCAACGGTCCCTCAGTAGTACCCATCCAGGTGCTGTCTGCCAACTGGGTAAGCACAGTGCCACCGCGTCCGCCCAATCCAAGGCTCACCCTGACGTTTTTCGCGAGGGGCGCTACAACTTTAAACCGTGCATACCCCTGGGAATTTACCTGCGGGTATTCCTGACCAGGCTGATTTAAAACAGATGGCTGGAAATCTTCTTTTATATCCTGTGCAATATTCGTCTGCGTAGTAAAAAGGATGGCAGACAACATGATTACTTGTTTGATATTCATTGTTATTTTTTTACTGATAAATTAAAGTATTTCAATAAAATATTATTTAATACTACCGTCTGGCTAAAAATTGAAAGGCCTGGGATAAAGCTGGTGTGGCATTGGTTTTACTCCCTCTCCGTTCGGGCTGGGGTGAGGCGGTCCAAGGCAGATTAAGCATCTTATACATTTAGTCGGACAATATTGATTATTTAAATAAAAGCGGTGCAAACCGGTAAAGATCATGGCGCCAAACCGGCCAGGTATGGCCGCCTGGATACTCGCTATAGAGATACCGAACCCCTATTTCATCAAACTTACTTCTCATGATTCTACAATTTTCGAAAGCAATGTCTTCCTGTCCCCCCATGGAAATAAAGAAGGTTGAAATATTCTTATTAATCTTATCTGCATTATTCTTCATTAGCGCATACTGTGCTTCCGCTACATTTTTTTGCATAGGTAATATCCAACCGGAGCTAAATACGCCCAGCGAAGAAAAAAGATCGGTATTATTGATTCCCGTATACAGCGTATGTAGTCCTCCCATTGATAAGCCAGCCAATGCCCTGCCTTTTGCATCTTTTTGTGTGCGATAATTTTTTTCCACCAATGGTATAATGGACTGCTTGAGTTCGTTTTCAAACAGCTTCAGGTTTCCATCACCAAAGGCATTGAAGCCAGGCGTTCCAATATTGGCATCGGGCATTACTACTATCATAGGCACCGCGTTGCCATCTGCTATCAGGTTGTCGAGAATAATATCTGTTTTACCTTGTGTTGCCCACCCTCTTTCATCCTCTCCTCCGCCGTGGAGTATATATAGGACCGGATAGTTGGTAGCTGTTTTTTCGTCGTAGCCTGGTGGTGTATACAAGTATAGTTGGCGCCACGACCTGGTAATGGCTGAATAATATTTCTTTATTCTGATCTCGCCGCGGGACACGTCTCTCATTGCATAGAAATCACCATTAACGGTAGGTATTTCTATACCGCTGGCCATTCTGCCCATTCCATAAAATGTTTCACTTGCCGGGTCTGCCACTGCTACGCCGTCAATAAGTAAGGAGTAGTAGTGAAAGCCTTCGCTGATCACGTCAGTCGTTACATTCCAATAGCCGCCGGTATCTCTGGCCATTTCATACAACTTCCCAAGATTGATTTGTATCTTTCGGGCTTCCGGAGCATGGATGCGGAAAATTACGCGGTTATCCGGCAATACTTGTGGGTATTTCGCATTTCTAACATTGAGCGCCGAGGGCATTCCCAAAACTGTATATGTTGGAAACGTGCCGGGGTCAACTGGTTTAAATAATAATTGGGTGTATTTATATAAATCATTTTTCCATACCTTAAAATCGTGTCCGCCTGGTTCAACATAAAAAATATGAGGCACCTGATGCTTGTACAAATAATCGTGCGTTCTTTTACTGAAACTCATTAATCCATCTGCATCTCCACACGAAATCCAAAGCAATTTCAATTGTTCTTTTGCTGACGCGGGGTTGGGCACCAGCACTTCGGGTAATTGGGTATTGGGTGCAGACGAAAAACCACCCACCCAGGCAAACTTGTTGAGATTACCTAATCCAAAATTTAATGACTGCCCTCCGCCCATTGATAAACCTGCTATGGCGCGGCTTTCTCTATTGATCAGCACCGGATATTTCTTTTCGATAAATGGAATCAAATCATTTAACAGGTCTTTTTCAAATGTGGAAAAGGCTTGTACCCGGGCACTGTCAAATACATTACCCCCAGCCCGGTCATCTTTCATTGCCCTGCCATTCGGCATGACTACAATCATTGGCTCTATCTTCCCTTCTGCGTATAAATTATCCAGTATTACCGGGGGATTGCCACCATTTAACCATTCTTTTTCGTCTCCACCAATACCATGGAGCAGATACAAAACCGGGTACTTCTTCTTTTGGGTGTATCCGGGTGGTGTATACACCAGAGCCTTTCTTTTAACTCCTACCGTTTTGGAAGCATAGATAATGGTATCTATTTTACCTTTTGCAATACCGGGGCGGGCTATATCAAATCCTTCCGGTGCCAGCATAGACTGATTCTGTGCATAAACAGAATAATTAATCAATACAACGATGAAGCATAACATTTTTTTCATCAATCATTATTTTAAATGAATCAAGCATAAGTTTTTTTATCAACAGTATGATGGCTTTTCCCCCATTGAATAAAAGCCCTAAAATTGTATAACAATACATTTTGACACTGTGGCCATAGTGAGTAGTAAGCAGAAAATGATCGCGAAAGACTAATTGTATGCTAAATGTAACAGTAAAAACTCAAAAAAAATGATCAGGTTATTTTCAACTGTCCTGCAAAGTAAAGATTCTTACCGGATCATGGTAACCCCCCATCACTAATCATTTAGGATAATTAACATTGGACGGGAATGTTTCATCTCTTTACTTCCAAAATAAAGCCCCTGTTGATAGGGGGATTGGCTTAAACCCATTTTCCGCTTGGCCGGGGAATGGCTGGACGTTTGTAAAATGAAATTCGTTAAGTTTACAGTTGTTTTTTCAACCCGCTGCTTGTTTGGTAAGTAACGGACTATATGCGCAATAAGCACTCAGGCCCAGATGACGGCAGCGTAATGCGCCTGCTGATTATTATCCATTAAAATAGGTGTATGCTAAGAAAACTTTTTACTTTTTTTTGTTTGATGTATTGTCGAGTGGGGTTCTCTCAGGATATACCTTCTCTGAAAGATGTGTATAAAAATGATTTTCTTATCGGCACTGCTTTAAATACCGCTCAGATACGGGAACGAAGCATTGTGGCAAATGAGGTTATTGTAAAACACTTCAATTCCGTAACGCCGGAAAACATTATGAAAGCTGAACAAATGCAGCCCGATTGGAATTCATTCAGTTTTGAATTGGCAGACCAACTGGTAGCATATGCCGGGAAGTACAACATTAAAATTAACGGACATGCGCTTATCTGGCATAGCCAGTTACCGGCATTTATGCGGCATATGAGGCATGCTGATTCAGTACGCTCTTTTTTTGAAAATCACATCAACACAGTAGCCGCCCGATATGATGGAAAAGTAGACTCCTGGGATGTGGTAAATGAAGCCCTTGATGAAGACGGCACTCTGCGAAAGTCTATTTTTCTAGAAAAGCTGGGGGAAAATTATATAGTAGAGGCATTCCGATTAGCGCAAAAGGCCTCACCCGCCTCGAAATTATACTATAATGATTATAACATAGAACAACCTAAAAAAAGAGCCGGTGCCATCCGCATCATCAAACAAATTAAAGCTGCCGGGGTTCGCATAGATGGCGTGGGCATCCAGGGGCATTGGCGATCTTACGATGTACCTATGAAAAATATTGAAGAGAGCATAAAAGAATTTAGTGCCCTGGGAATAGAAGTAATGTTTACCGAAGTAGACCTGGGGGTATTACCCAACCCCTGGGATGGAAATTCTGCTGAGCTTAGCAAAACAGCTGAGGGATCAGAAAAAATAAATCCTTACACAGCAGGGTTGCCTGATTCTGTTGCTCAGCAACAGGCAAAAGCATATGCGGATTTGTTTACACTTTTCTTACAATACAAGTCGCATATTTCAAGGATTACGTTTTGGGGTGTCGACGATGGTCAATCATGGTTAAATGGCTGGCCCATCAGGGGACGTACGAATCATCCATTGCTATTCGATCGTAAACTACAACCCAAGGCAGCCTTTTATAGTATCGTGAATCTTAAAAAATAACAATTCCATACGGCCGGCCGCTGCGTTGATGTAGCTCATTTATGACCATTTATCAAGAAGAACAATAATGCAAATACGGCTTGATAAAATTAAATCGGTCGTCACATCTGTTAAATAGGATTTGGCAAATGGATCTGATTCCGTTTTAGTGCAAGGCGATTTAGATATACTCCCTATCCGGTTGAATAGAAAAGTCTGAATGAGTTGGGGCTGATGTTGAAAACGCAAAGGAATATCGCAAAGTATGCCAAAAGCTGCTGTTTGAAGTTTCCGAGTTCGTAATATGTATATTTTTGGGAGATATCTATCTTTACCCCGGTTTATGCAATAGACATTTTAATTGTTAGCAAAAGACTAAGTTATTTAAGCATAACCACCGTTTTTGATAGTCACCTATTTGGTTATTACAAAACATAAGTCAGTCATAGCCTGCAAATTGCTATAAATCTTATGCGCTCTACCATTTTTTGGGTTCCTTTTGCTTGTGCAAAACGAACCCAAAAGCATACGCCATAACCTGTCTCGCCTCAGGCGTAGACGATGTACGGCCGTTTGGCGACCGCTTCGATCAACTACATTACTACTGTATACTCAGCTATAGTAATTATATCTACATCGATGAATGTCATAAATACTGACATGAAAATAGACACCAAGAAGAATCCTAATGCATAATCCCGGTTTACTGCCGTTTAGTTCAGCACAAATAGCTTCATATAAATTAATAACCCAATTATTCAGAGATCTATAGTTGAGGCTACAGTAGTGCAAAAGCTTAATCAGGGCGTTCCGGGGAATTGGGTGTAATAATTCCCCGGCGGCT
>CAZRYS010000031.1:0-63058 GCA_964604365.1 uncultured Terrimonas sp. | reverse complement strand
ATAATTCCCCGGCGGCTTTTGGATACTTTTTCCGCAAAAAGTATCAAGAGAATTGGCTGAAAATTTTGACAATAGTCCCGTCAGCAGTTATAAATTAGAACCTTAACTAAACGGCATTAAATATTGACTTAAACGGGAACTTGTAATAATTGTATACGAATATAAAGACTGCATTCATATTACTCATGACCTATTTCGCATTGTCTTGCAGAGAAGGAAGTCTGAACAAAAAGTAATACGCATGCCATAAACCCGGTTTATGCAATAGACATTTTAATTGTCAGCAAAAGACTAAGTTATTTAAGCATCAAACACCGTTTTGATAGTCTCCTATTTGGTTATTACAAAACATAAGTCAGTCATAGCCTGCAAATTGCTATAAATCTTACGCTCTCTACCATTTTTTTCGTTCCTTTTGCTTGTGCAAAACGAACCCAAAAGCACACGCCATAACCTGTCTCGCCTCAGGCGTAGACGATGTACGGCCGTTTGGCGACCGCTTCGATCAACTACATTACTACTGTATACTCAGCTATAGTAATTACATCTACAGCGATGAATGTCAAAAATACTGACATGAAAATAGACGCCAAGAAAAATCCTAATGCATAATCCCGGATAAAAAAACACATTTCTGCCACAGCTCATCTTCTATACCCCTTGAAAAACTTCGGAAAATGGAAAAGCTAACTATGTTGATGCAGGCTGGCCAGAGAAAGGGCCGCATAGTCACCGATAGCTTCTCCTAAACCAGCCGGTACAATAGTACATTCCGCTGCCGCTTCACTGATGGCCTCCGTTTGTATCACTTCGTTCATGTATTCATTCAACAAGTGGCCGCTCCTGCCATATATGCTACCGAGCACGATCAGTTGTGGATTCAGAATGTCAATCAAAAGAGAAAGTCCACGTCCCAGGTAAAAGCCACAAATCCTGTATATCTCTTTGGCTAACGGGTCGCCGGCATCTGCGGCATCCGCCACCCGTTTGGCAGTAAGCATGGCCAAATCCTGAAGACTATCGCAGAACGATACGCGCCTGCCTAACTGCAATTGTTCTCTTACTTTCACCTGTGCCAGTTGCGCGATACCGCCACCGCTGCAAAAGCCTTCAAAAGAGCCCGATTTTCCAAAGCCAACCGGTCCCCATTCAGCCAGTCGCAGGCGCCCTACTTCACCAGCCAGGTCATTGGTGCCACTGTACAATCGTCCGTCAAGTATTAACCCGGCCCCCATACCTGTACCAAAAGTCAGGAAGATAAGATTGGAATAACCTTTTCCCGCACCATATTTCCATTCAGCCACAGCACCGGCATTGGCATCATTTTGCAACAATGTTTTGATTCCTAGGCGTTCCTCACAAATTTTTACCACCGGAATAGCATCCCACCCAGGCAAATTGGGCGGCGAAAGAATCAGCCCTTTTTTGCTGCTCAAAGGCCCGCCACAACTAATGCCCACCGCCGCAATGTCGGCTCTCCGAACTTGGTACATATCCAGGAATCGCTCTGCAATAACAAATAGTTTATCCAACATCTCCCGGGGAGCCCCTTCTGTGGAAACAGCCTCCTTGAAAAGGATATCTATTGAACCGTCCTTTTTCTCTTTCCCCGCTACTACGGCACATTTTGTTCCACCGATATCAATACCTAATAACATGACAAGACTTTTAAAAAGCTAAATGTAAAAAATTATCTGACAATTTTTCTGTCGGATGTAGATTGAAACAAGTCTACGCGTTTTGTAGACTGCTTTCTTTTGATATATTCGCAGATACATCTGTTAGTATACAGAAGCAAACCTTTGAAAGTACCGTTATATTCATTTCTTTCATTTAATTAACTATCATTATCATGGCAAATGTGCAAACATTTAAGGCAACAGCAGAATTACAGGAAGGTGTAAAAGTAATTGCAAAAGCAAGACAATTTGAACTCATTATTGATGAACCCCCGGTTTTGGGAGGAACAGACACAGGAATGAACCCGGTAGAAGCAGTACTGTCTGCGTTGGGTGCTTGTCAGTCGATTGTAGCGCGGGTTTATGCACCAAAGTTCGATGTTAAACTGGATGGATTCCGGGTGGAGGTAGAAGGCGACCTGGACCTGGATGGTTTTTTCAACAAAGCGGATGTGCGTCCGGGGTATTCAGATATCCGGTATACTTTTTATATTCAGACGGATTCATCAAAAGAAAATGTAGCATCCTTTATTAGTTTCCTGGAAAGTAAATGTCCCGTTGGAGATACCCTTTCTAATGCAGTAAATCTGAAATTAGACAAAATAGTTGTGGAAAGTCCCCAGGTAGCATAGTTATAAACCTCCATTTCTTTTTGAAAATACGTTTCGAAGAGCAACTATCTAAAACAGTAAAACCCCGGCTTGCCGGGGTTTTACTCATATTGTAGTTGGTCAGATTACCATTTATCTACTTCCTCATTAGCTCCGTTGTCGTGGGACTCTGGTTCAGATGAAGCCTCAGCAGAAACATTCACACTAGCCACTTCTTCTGTCCCCACTTCTATATCTCCGTCGTCTCCTTCAGGCGTATCGTGATTGAAGGCGTCGAAATCAAAATCAGGCATCAGTTCAGTTTTAACGTGGTCGACCGCTTCATTTAAAGCTTTGATGAACTTATTAAAATCTTCTTTATACAGGAATATTTTATGCCTGTCATAACCATTATCATTAAAACGTTTACGGCTTTCTGTAATCGTTAGGTAATAATCCTGGTTCCTGGTACTCCTCACATCAAAGAAATACGTTCTGCGCTTTCCGGCACGGATGCGTTTGCTATAAACACTTTCCATCCTTTTGTCATTGTTATCGTACGCCACAATTAATAGTTTTAGATGATTTGAACTTGATCCTTTTTTAAGATGACAAAGATAAAATTGTTTTTGAATTGACAAAATTTTAACTAAAACTCTTATAATCCGCTACAGTGCAGCATTTTAGCCTTCATCCTCCTCCTTTTCCTGCTGCTTTTTATACATTTCGGCATAATAACCGTCCAATGCCAGCAGGCTTTTGTGTGTGCCTTTTTCTACTATTCTACCTTCATCCAGCACTACAATAGTGTCAAAACTAAACAGGCTAAAGATCCGATGCGTAATAATGATGGCTGTTTTGTCCTGCAGATATTGATACAGATTGCCGATAATTTCCTTTTCTGTTCGGGCATCTACCGCACTTAAGCAGTCATCAAATATAACGATGGAGGGATCTTTTATTAATGCGCGGGCAATGGATACCCGTTGTTTTTGTCCGCCGCTTAGGGTTACCCCTCGTTCGCCTACCAGGGTGTTATATCCTTTAGGAAATCGGGCAATCTCGGTAGCTACGCTGGCCTGCTCCGCCGCCCGGCTAACCATCTTGTCCTCTACCTCATCAAGTCCAAACCCGATGTTGCCGGCTATGGTGTCGCTAAACAGAAAAACATCCTGGGGTACATAGCTAATCTGTTTGCGGAGATCCCGCATATCCATATTCCGGATGTCAACCCCATTTACTAAAATAGCACCACGGGTCGGGTCGTACATGCGTAGTAGCAACTGAGCAACAGTAGACTTGCCGCTACCGGTTCTGCCAATAATTGCTATTTTATGCCCCTTGGGCAGCGTCAACGAAAAGTCTTTAAGTGCCTCAATTCCACTATGCGGGTAAGTGAACCCAACATCTTTGTATTCGATGGAGCCATCCAATGTTATTTTTTGAGGTTGTGGCGGATTCTGAATGTCCGGCTGAGTCTCCAGAAATTCGTTTAATCTTTTCTGTGATGCGGATGCTCTCTGTACCATACTGGCCACCCAGCCAATGGAACTAACAGGAAAGGTGAGCATGTTGATATAAACAACAAACTCGGTGATAGTACCAATGGTGATGCTGCCCGGATTATTTATGTAATACATCCCGCCGATAAATATAGTGAGCAACGTGCTTAAGCCAATTAATAGCGCAATTGCAGGAAAATAGATTGCCTCCAGTTTTGCCAGGTTTACCGCACTTTTTTTGTAGGATTCGCTGTTCTGCTCAAAAAAGTGCTCCATATTCTTTTCCTGCACAAAAGATTTAATTACCCGTATGCCGGAATACGATTCCTGTGCATTGGTGGTAAGATTGCTGAGCTGCGATTGAATGTGTTCGCTCTTCTTATGAATCATCGTATTGACGATATAGATAGTAACGGCCAGAACCGGCAGCGGCAACAGCACATAAATTGTCAGTTCCCAGTTTTTCTTAAACATATAAAAAAGACTGAACCCTATCAATAACACCAGGTTCGTGAAATACATCAGGGCGGGACCGGTGTACATCCTTACCCTGCTTACATCCTCGGCCATGCGGCTCATCAGGTCGCCCGTGCTATGGGTTTTGTAAAAATCGGTATCGAGCTTCTGGTAATGCTCGTATATCTCATTTTTTTGGTCGTACTCAATAAAGCGGCTCATCACTATAAGACTTTGCCGCATAAAAAACATAAACAAACCACGCAACAATGCTAATGCCAGCAGCGTAATACCACAAACCATTACCAGCCACGTGAAATCATGATTTTGAAGGCGCGTTTCCAACTCAGAAATGAACAGGTTTACCAACGGGTCATAGTCTTCCCTGGTGCCCTTAACCATTTCCGTTATGACACCAGACAGTTGCTGCATTTTGTCCTGCACTTTGTCTACTACATATCCCGTTACCTGCGGTGCCAGGATACCAAAATAGTTGGATATGGTTACAAAGAAAATACCCAGCAGCAATCGCCACTTGTACTTTCGGAAATACTTATTTACAGCTTTTAGATGCTTCAAAATGGTTGGTAGTTGGTAATAAGTGGTTCGTTGGTATGTCTTCTATTTTTTTTACTTACAGTTGACATTAAGTCCGGAAATTATTTTTAAACTCTCCCAAGCAATAATCATTCCTTCCTTTATTGTTCATCGCTATGGGAACAAGCACTTTGCCCGCGGTTGGCGTTATTACCCACCGCCGGCAAAAGCCCTAACCTGAAACTGCTGAATTCCTATTTCCTCCATTGTTTATAGGCATTGATCAGTCCATTGGTAGACGAATCGTGACTAACAACGGCCTCATCCCCTTTTAATTCAGGTAGAATTTTATTAGCAAGCTGTTTACCCAGCTCTACACCCCACTGATCAAAACTGAAGATATTCCAGATGACACCTTGTACGAATATTTTATGTTCATACAGAGCGGTTAATTGCCCTAAAGTATAAGGGGTGATTTTTTTAATCAGGAAAGAGTTGGTTGGTCGGTTACCCTCAAACACTTTAAAGGGAATCAATTTCTCTCTTTCAGCTTCCGTCAATTTGCCTAGCTCAGCCCCTACCTCTTCTCTACTTTTTCCATTCATCAATGCTTCTGTTTGAGCAAAGAAGTTGGACAATAGTTTCGCATGGTGATCGCCTATGGGATTATGACTTATCGCGGGTGCAATAAAATCGCAGGGGATTACAATATTACCCTGGTGTATTAACTGGTAAAAAGCATGTTGTCCATTTGTGCCGGGCTCTCCCCAAATCACCGGACCTGTAGCCTGCTCAGCCCTTTTGCCATTGCGGTCTACGTACTTGCCGTTGCTCTCCATATTACCTTGTTGAAAATAGGCTGAAAACCTGTGCATATACTGATCGTAAGGTAAAATAGCTTCTGTTTGTGTACCAAAGAAATTAGTGTACCAAAGTCCCACTAATGCCATAATTACCGGCACATTCTGGTCAAATGCTGTTTCGCGGAAATGTACATCGGTGGCATGGGCTCCTTTCAAAAGTTCCTCAAAGTGATTGTATCCTACTGTGAGGGCAATAGACAAACCAATAGCACTCCATAGGCTATAGCGACCACCAACCCAGTCCCAAAACTCAAACATATTGTTCTTGTCAATGCCGAAAGACACGACTTCTTTTTCATTGGTCGACAAAGCCACAAAATGTTTGGCGACCTCTTTTTCGTCCTTAGCGGTTGCCAAAAACCAATCCCGGGCCGTATGCGCATTGGTCATGGTTTCCTGTGTGGTAAAGGTTTTAGAAGCAATCAGGAACAGCGTTTCTTCCGGCGTTACTTTTTTCAAAGTTTCGGCAATATGCGTACCATCTACATTTGATACAAAATATGGCTGAATGCCTTCTACCCAATATGGCTTCAAGGCTTCTGTAATCATTACAGGTCCAAGATCACTACCACCAATTCCAATATTGACGATGTATTTTATTTTCTTTCCGGTGTAACCCTTCCAATCTCCATTGTGCACTTTGGCAGAAAACTCTTTTATCTGCTTCAGCACTTTTTGCACATCCGGCATCACATCTTTACCGTCTGCCAGCACCGGTTTGCCAGAGAAGTTACGCAAGGCAGTATGCAAAACTGCTCTTCCTTCTGTCTGGTTAATTTTTTCGCCAGTAAACATGGCTTCTATGGCATCCTTTACGCCAGTTTCTACTGCCAAATCCAGCAAAAGTGAGCGGGTGGTATCATTTAACAGATTTTTTGAGTAGTCGAAAAGAATATCTCCGAATTGAATCGAATAATTGTTGAACCGATCGTTACCAGCTTTGAAATAGCCTGCAATCGTATCATTTTTAACTGCTTCATGTTGTGCAGTCAGTTTTTTCCAGGCAGTTGTTTGAGTAGGTATAATGTGAGGAAATGCCATATTATAGTAATTTGATTTTTTTGATTTGGACAAAGATAAAGGATACAGTTGAACAGACTAGCCCTCTTCAGCAGTCCAGCAAATTAGCAATCAATCCTGTCCAACCTGTTTGATGGGCAGCGCCTAAACCCTGCCCTGAGTCACCATGAAAATATTCATAAAACAATGGGTACTGGTTAAAATTGGGGTCCTGTTGCAATTTTGAATGACTCCCTAAAAAAGGACGATGACCATTTTCTCCGGGCAGAAATATCTTCCGCAATCTTTTGGCCAGTAAATCGCTGATTTGCTGCAACGTAAAAAACTCTCCTGAACCTGTTGGATATTCCACTTTAAAATCATCGCCGTAGTATAAATGAAAGTTGCGCAACGATTCAATAATGAGGTAATTCATCGGCATCCAGATGGGGCCTCTCCAGTTGGAGTTGCCCCCCATTAAATCAACCGGTGATTCACCGGGCGAGTAGGACACTTCAATATCGAATCCTTTGCCTGTTAACTTGTAGGGATTTGATTGGTGATTTTTAGATAAAGACCTTATTCCATATTCACTCAAAAATTCATTTTCATCCAACATACGGTATAAGATTCTTTTCATCCGATGTCCGCGAAGCAGGGACAAGAGGTGCATTTCATTCTCCCCGGTTTCGCCCCACCGGGAAACAAGTTTTGCCAGTTCCGGTTTGTTCTCCAGAAACCAGCGAAGCTTTTCTGCGAACGCGGGATGCGTGGTAAGCAGGTTATCATGCAATACCTCCACTGCAAACAGCGGAATCAGCCCCACCATGGATCTTAGTTTAATAGGTACTCTTTTCCCAGTGGGCAGTCGAAGCATGTCGTAATAAAATTCATCTTCTTCATTCCAAAGGCTGGAATCGTTTTGCCCCATGCTGGCCATAGCACCGGCGATATACATAAAATGTTCAAAAAATTTAGTCGCCATATCCTGGTAGGCAGGACTATTATTTGCCAGCTCCAGTGCCATACGCATCAGGTTGAGCGAATACATAGCCATCCAACTGGTGCCGTCCGATTGTTCCAGCGTGGCATCGCCGAGCTTTGTGCTTCTGTCGAAAGCTCCGATATTATCCATGCCAAGAAATCCCCCTTCGAATACATTATTACCGCTATCGTCTTTTCGGTTGACCCACCACGTGAAATTGATAATAAGTTTATGAAAAATGGTTTGCAGGAACTCCCGGTCTGCCTGACCCGTTATGCTTCGGTCAATTTCATAAATTTTGTACGTCGCCCAAGCATGTACAGGGGGGTTAGCATCACTGAAATTCCACTCATAAGCAGGGAGCTCTCCATTGGGGTGCATGTACCATTCATGCGTAAGGAGCCGCAGTTGCCTTTTGGCGAATGCCGGATCAATATTGGCCAATGTAACGCAATGAAATGCCAGGTCCCAGGCAGCGTACCATGGAAATTCCCACTTGTCGGGCATCGAAATAATATCAGCATTGTTGAGGTGCAGCCACTGGCTGTTTCTGCCATTTTTTCTTTCCGGTGGGGGCGTCGGTTCTGCAGCATCTCCATTCAACCACGTGGCTACATTGTAATAGTAAAATTGTTTATTCCACAACATTCCTGCATATGCCATCCGTTGTATATCTCTTTCTTCCTTACTAATGTTTGTAGAGAGAATTGGATCGTAAAATGCTTCCATCTCTTTTTTACGCGAATCGAAAACGGCATCAAAATTTTCAAAGCTGCCACTATTATCATCCGGGCTTAACCTTAACCGTATACTAACAGATTCGCCTGCAGGTATTTCTTTGCTAAAGAGCAGCCCGGCTTTGGTACCACTATAGTGTGGGTTAATGCTTTTTTTTCCATTGATGATATGATCGTTAATTCCATCTTTATAATATTTGTTCGTTTCCTCAGTGCCATATAACCGCTCAAGGTTGGTTTCATTTTCACAAAACAGGAAATCCGCTTTTCCCTCAAAGTGCAGTGAGTACGCAGGCAGGTCCTGATGTGCGATGCGAATGGCATTATTACTGGTAACGTATAAGTTCGGTTTAGACTGATTATCCCAGCTCCAGGCATTTCTAAACCATAAGGTTGGTATAATGTGTAAGGGAGCGGGTTGACTATAACGATTAACAATAGTCAGATTAATAAAAACGCTGTCAGCATTTTCTTTAGCATACTCTATAAAAATATCAAAATAAGCATCATCATCAAATACGCCAGTGTCCACCAATTCGTATTCCGGTTCCGTTTTGGAGCGTCTGGCATTCTCGTCAATTAGTTCTTTATAGGGGAAAGCCTGTTGCGGATACTTGTACAACATCTTTGCATAAGAATGAGTAGGCGTTGCTTCCAGGTAATAGTACAGTTCTTTCACGTCTTCTCCATGACTACCTTCCGGGCCGGATAAGCCAAAAAACCGCTCTTTGAGAATATCATCTTTCCCATTCCAAAATGCAGGCGCAAAACATAAGATCTGTTGTTCGTCACATAGCCCACCTATTCCCTCTTCTCCCCAACGCCATGCTTTGCTTCTGGCCATATCATGTGTAGTATATGCCCATGGGTCACCATTTTTACTATAATCCTCGCGTACAGTCCC
This sequence comes from uncultured Terrimonas sp., assembly GCA_964604365.1. Lineage (GTDB taxonomy): Bacteria > Bacteroidota > Bacteroidia > Chitinophagales > Chitinophagaceae > Agriterribacter. The sequence goes on along the minus strand of CAZRYS010000031.1, from coordinate 53,806 downwards.
CCATTGCCTGTCTGACATATAGGTTCCCCATCTTCTCCATGAATGATCGTGCAGTCTTGTTTTTTCCAGATCCATAGCAAAAAAGTTAAATTAGCAACAAAGGGTAAAAATACATTTCGTTAGCTAAAGTTTATGTTAAGGCGTGCCTGCCCATTATGATCAGGTATCTTTACTGTAAATATCGCGGGATGCGTTTAATAGAAATGCCAACGTATGCAGAATAACTTAGCAAAAAGCAACCTGATATTCTAACCAGGCAAGGTGAAAGTATAAAAAAGGAGCAACTTAATACAGCAAGTTTTTCAGCTTCTCCAAATCGGTAATTCTTATTTTTCCTTCACGTACTTCTATCAGTTTCTCACTTTTAAAATCACTGATGGTACGAATCAAAGATTCCGTAGCCGTTCCGATATAATGGGCCATATCTTCTCTGGATATTTCCAATGCCGCATTTTCTTCCCCCTTATTGAACTTGTCATGGATCTCCACCAATGCCTTCGCTACCCTTTTCCTAAGTGAACTGTAAGCCAGATTTAACAGGCGGGTTTCCTTATCAGTAATATTCTGCGCAATGATTTTGATAAATTTCGACGCAATTGTAATATCGGCATATACCACACCCATGAATTCTTCCGCGGGTATTTGTAATATCTCAGCATCTTCCAAAATCACTGCCGACTCTTCATAGTTTCGCTCTTCGAGTAACGACATATATCCCATAAAGTCTCCGGCACTATATAAGTCAACGATATATTCCTTGCCGTCTTCATGAATCTTAAACTCTTTTACTTTACCACTAACCACGTAGTAGAGAAACCTCGGCCGTTTTCCTTCTACATATACCGTTTGTTTTTTGGCATAGGATTCCGAACTATATTTCTCCAGATCCAGTGTGATCATCCCGTTGCTACGGAGGTCATTCGCTAGCTGAGTTAAACCAACCGATCCGGCATATTTTTTACTGAGTACCTCGTATTTACGCAATCGGCTTTCTATGGCATTCATTAATTCGTGTTCCTCAAATGGTTTCATCAGGTAATCATCAGCACCCATTTCCATACCTTTTCTAAAATCACTTCGTTCAGCCTTAGCCGTCAGAAAGATAAAAGGCACATCTTCCATTTCAGGGTTTTTGCGCACCAAATGTAATACGCCATATCCATCGAGTTCGGGCATCATAATATCGCATACTACGAGGTCGGGCTTTTCGGATAATATCATGGCTACGCCTTTTTTGCCGTTTTCGGCAGTAAGCGTTTTATAGCCTCCCAGCGAGAGGAGTTCTGCTGTATTCTCCCGGAGCTCATTGTTATCATCAATTATCAAAATAGTACGCTGTGGCATATTACAAGCTTGATTATGAGTCAGTCAAATATGGGTTTTTGGGTACTTTCTACAGGTTGCGGTTGCAAAGATACGCCGGGAGACCTGATATTAATCATTTTATCGATTGACAGCAATCAAAACGAAGGCTCTGGTCAGCAATTACCTTAGCTAAAATGAATAATTCCGTTTTGCATACCACCCGTTGCAGTCATTGTGGTGAAAGTTGTCCATCAAAGACGATTCGGCTAGAGGATAAATTCTTCTGTTGCGAAGGGTGTAAAATGGTCTATGAAATCATCAATAGTACCGGACTATGTAACTATTATAACCTAAATGATAGTCCCGGTGCTGCACAAAGAGTGGTGGTTAGAAAAAACAAGTTTGCTTACCTGGATGACAAAAAGATTCATGACCAGTTAATAAGTTTTCATAATAGTCAGCAAACACATATCAGTTTTTTTCTACCGCAGATACACTGCAGCTCGTGCCTGTATCTATTAGAGAACATTCATAGGTTTGATAAAGGGATTACGTCCTGCCGGATCAATTTTCCGGCTAAAAAAGCGGATATTATTTTCAACACGGGGGAAACCAGTTTGCGTAATGTGGCTGAAACATTGACCAGTATCGGCTACGAACCTTATATAAGCTTAAATGATGTAAATAAGCATAAACCTGCAATCGATAAAAACCTGGTGGTACAATTGGGTGTGGCAGGGTTTTGTTTCAGCAATATAATGCTGATGAGTTTTCCCGAGTACCTCGGTATCGATAAAAGTGAAGAAGCAATCAGGACCCTGTTTCGATGGGGGAACTTTATACTGGCCCTGCCGGTGTTTTTCTTCAGTGCCTACCCGTTTTTCGAGTCTTCCTGGAAAAGTATCAGGCATCGTTTTCTCAACATTGATGCTCCTGTTGCCCTGGCTATCATCATCACTTTTATAAGAAGTGTATGGGAAGTATTCTCAGGTACGGGTGGTGGTTACTTCGATTCTATGTCGGGTATCGTTTTTTTTATGTTGGCGGGGCGGGTATTGCAAGACAGAACATTTAAACAGCTTTCTTTTGATCGGGATTTTACCTCCTATTTTCCGGTAGCCGTTTCTGTATTAAAAAATGGAAAAGAAATACCGACCATTTTGCCAGATATAAAAATCAATGACACCCTTCTCATCCATAGTGAAGAGCTTATTCCGGCGGACGGTATTGTAGTAAAAGGGAAGGCGTTGATAGACTACAGCTTTGTAACAGGTGAATCATTGCCGGAAAACAGGGAAATAGGAGAGTTGTTATATGCGGGTGGCAAACAAGTAGGCGGAGCGATAGAAGTGATGGTGATAAAAGAAGTGAACAACAGTTATCTGACGGGACTCTGGAACAAAGACAGCGAAACCAGCGAAGACAAAAATAAATCCTTTGTACACCGGGTAAGTAAATATTTTACCATAGCTGTATTGGGGATTGCTCTTATCACCGGCCTTTACTGGTGGCAGCAGGATGCAACAAAAATTTGGCCGGCTGTTACGGCAATTTTTATCATCGCTTGCCCCTGTGCACTTCTCCTGTCCAACAGTTTTACCAATGGACATATACTGCGCATATTTAGCCGCAACAAACTTTATTTAAGGGATGCCCAAATAATAGAAAACATCACCGGCATTAACCATATTGTTTTCGACAAAACCGGAACTCTTACGAATCCTAATGAACAGGCTATAAGATATGAAGGACAACCTTTGGCTCCGGGGCAACAACAACAAATAGCGGCACTCGCTGCCTGCTCTTCTCACCCGCTCAGCAGGGCATTGGCACAATGGTTAAATATTGATGAAAAGCCGACTGTGCAGGGGTTTAAAGAAATTCCCGGGAAAGGTATAGAAGGTTTTGTAGCCGACTCATGGGTTAGGATAGGAGCGGCTGATACTGATAGTGCAACTGATGGACAGACCTCCGTATTTATCAGTTTTGAAAATAGAAACACAGGTCGTTATATTTTCAGCAATCAGTATCGCCCCTTTATTCCCGAAATGATTGCTTCGCTGAAACGAAGGTTTCCTATTTCCGTTATTTCGGGGGATAAGGCCTCAGAAAAAGCAAACCTGGAAAAGCTGGTAGGCAAAAAAGCTACTATTCTTTTTCAGCAGAAACCTACAGACAAACTTCGTTATATAGAGGAATTACAACGCCAAGGGTGTAAGGTAATGATGGTGGGTGATGGACTGAACGATGCAGGTGCTTTAAAACAAAGTGATACCGGCATAGCGGTATGCGAAAGCACTAACACATTTACTCCGGCCAGCGATGGAATAATAGATGCAGGCGCGTTGAAACTGTTACCACGGTTAATACAACTTAGCTTTATCAATAGAAATATTGTTATAGCCAGCTTCGTTTATTCTATCCTGTATAATATCATTGGGCTGTACTTTGCGGTACAGGGTACGTTATCTCCCCTGATAGCAGCTATACTTATGCCTTCCAGTTCGTTGGGCATTATACTGCTTACCTATGCTGCCAGCAGTTGGTCAGCAAAGCGGTTGAAGCTAACCGTGTAGTTTTATCCCCAATCTAATGCCGTTTAGTTAAGGTTTTATTTATAGTCGAACCGGATTTATTTCAAAACTTTCAACCGGGATTATGCATTAGGATTCTTCTTGGCGTCTATTTTGATGTCAGTATTTTTGACATTCATCGATGTAGATGTAATTACTATAGCAGAGTATACAGTAGTAATGTAGTTGATCGACGCGGTCGCCAAACGGCCGTACATCGTCTACGCCTGAGGCGAGACAGGTTATGGCGTGTGCTTTTGGGTTCGTTTTGCACAAGCAAAAGGAACGAAAAAAATGGTAGAGCGCATAAGATTTATAGCAATTTGCAGGCTATGACTGACTTATGTTTTGTAATAACCAAATAGTAATTCTACAGCCAGATTGAATATATCTGATAACTTTTTTTGCCTTAACTAAACAACATTGAGCCCCAATCAATGAACCGACTGACTGGTTCTAACCAGTTCTGAGACTATTTCAGCACTTTTCAGGCAAAGGGGTATTCCGCCGCCGGGATGTACGGTACCGCCGCAAAAGAAGAGTCCCGGAAAATCTTTATCATAATTAGCGGGTCGAAAAAATGCTGCTTTTCTGGTATTGGAACTTTGTCCATATAACGCACCACGGAATGCATTGGTGTTGCTACTGATCAGCCCGGGATGTAATACCTTTTCTGTTTCTATCAATGGTTCAATGTCTTCTTTCAGCGTACCTCTTATCTTCTTCAGCACCTGTTGCCTGATCAGTGGTATTTGTGCTTCCCAATCCACGGTAGTTCCGGAAGGAGCATTGATCATAACAAACCAGTTTTCTTTGTCCGCAGGCGCATGCGCCGATTCCATTTTTGCCGTTATATTGATATACACGGTCGGGTCTTTGTACAGGTTCTTGTGTAAAAAAATATGCTCAAACTCTGTTTTGTAGGCGCCGCTGAAAAGTATATTGTGCAAATCCAGGTTGTCAAATCTTTTTCCCACTCCCCAATAGAATACGACTGCACTGCTACTGGCTTCCCTCTTTGCTAATGCGGCTGCCTTACGTGGCTGTCGCAACAACTGGCTATATACAAAATGAATATCTGCATCGGTCACTACTATATCCGAAAAAATATTTTCGTTGTCAACCACAACGCCTTTACAGGCAGTGCCGGTATGTATAATACGTGAAACCGGCTTGTCAAATTCAAATACTACTCCCATCTTCATAGCCAGCTTGTACAAAGCGTTGGTAATACTGATCATGCCGCCGTCGGGATAAAATACACCCCGGTTCAGTTCTACATTGGAGATAAGACTCAGCATGGCTGGTGCACTGTATGGGTTCGAGCCATTGTAGGTAGCAAATCGATTGAAAATCTGAATAGCTTCCCCGGTTGTTAATTTATTTTCGTTGTATTCATTCAATGTATGATAAACGAGAGACGGGTTCAGTACCGCAAGACCACCAAGGACCGTTTTGCGTAACCATGTTTTGCTTTTTTGAACTGGCTGTCCCATAAAAATGCTGCCAATGGCATCATAGGTTTTTGCTGTATTGTTCAGGTACTTATCCAGTATTTCTGCCGACTCACCCAGCTTTTCACCAAACTCATTTAACAGGGATACCCTGTCTGTATATGCATTGGCTATCTTACCGTTGGTAAAAAAATAACGGCAACTAACCGGCACAGGCTGCCAGGAAAAATACGGTTGAATGGGCTCTCCAGCCAGGTCAAAGAGGTCTTCTATAAGGCCCGGCTCCGTAAACAAAGAAGGGCCTGCATCAAAGCGGTAGCCGTCTTGCTCTACCAGCGACAGCTTTCCTCCGGGGGTGCTGTTTTTTTCATACACTGTTACCTGGTAACCCTGCGTAGCAAGCCTGATTGACACAGCCAATCCGGCTACACCGGCTCCAATCACTATTGCTCGAGGCTCGCTCATGTCAGTTAATTTGAACGAATTTAGTAAAGAATAGGTATTCGTGTTTCAATGCAATGAAGTCCCTGACTTTTCAATCAAAATAAAAATGTCTGAATGAGGATACTTGTCGTATTGCTATTTATCATCGTTGTAACCGGATGTAAAAAGGAGACGCGGCTCGGCGGTATCTGGGTTGAACAAAAACAGGGAAAGGATACGCTCATTTTTGAAACTATTGAGAGGCAGGCTTTTATGAACTTCAGATGTCCAAATGACAGACTTACCCGTTCCGGACCATATGAATACAGACACGAAAAGAAGGACAGCATTCCATTAAAATGGATTCTGTCAGGGTATGCTTGCCTATAATACTTTTTATTTCAAAAATAGAAGGCAAAACACTCTCAATCGGTGATTTTTGTGGTGCTCCCCACGGTGATATCATAAAATTCGAAAAGGTGGATTGAGTCCTACTTAAATACATCATTGTAAAACAGCGGCACATCTGTGTCTTTATCAAAGCCAATGATAATCACCCGAAAGCTTGTTGCATCATCATTGTTATAGAACTTAACCGTCACCGGCCGATTAGGAATCGTTTCGGTTAGTGGTCCCCAATAAATCACATCACGGGTATCTTTCTCCAGCGCTTTATAGGCAGCTTCTTTGTAATTGGGTGCATAAAACGCAGCGACCTTGTCGTAACCATTTAAGCTGGCACTGTTCATTGCCGGAGGCTGGTTGCCAGTTCCTGCCCGTTGTGTATCTCCCCGCCTGGTATATATGGCAACCGCGCTACCCGCACCGCCCCCGCCGGGACCTCCCATAAAGCCACTCTTTATTACTTTCACCATGGCTATATCGGCCACAGGTAAGCTACTGATCTGGCTGGGGTCTGTAGGCATTTCATTCAAAAATAATCCTGCCCGCTGACCACGGATCATCGGTACCGAAACACCATTTTGCATCTGAATCTGTAAGCCGGCTACCCGCCCTTGTAACCATTGTAAGATGTTTGGAAAACTAACGGCTTCGGGGTGTTCATTTACAAAATCAAACACATCTTCATTCATCGTCCTAAACATTCCCGAACTCAACTGTTCATTCAGCTTTTCCTTATTACTTTTTGACGATGCAACAATCTCTACTGCTTCTAATGTCTTTATTTTTTCTTCGTTAAACCGTTGGTTATCCAGGTTCGTCAGGGCCCGCGCTATATCATCCGGTATTTTGTCATTCGAAGGTCGTTTCTCCATTTTGTACCCCGAAGCAGGTAGGGACTTACGGTAAGGAACAAACATGTACAAGGGCTCAAAAATGATATTTGTCTGGCGGGAAGCAGAACTTCCCTTTTCTGAATTTAATTGATAATATACCTTAAAAGGCTCATCGAAAACAAGATTGTTGAGTACAAATTCTCCATTGGCATCTGTTTCAGCCTGGCTAATCTGGTTGGTAGAATCGGGAAAATAGAATATCAGGTTAACAGACGAATTGGCGGCGGTGCGCCCCCCGGCGGCCGTTACTTTCCCCTTGTATGATATATAAGGCTGGGGTATATATTTCACCTGTGGAAATTTATTCTGCAGGATATCATTCCAGCTAAATCGTTTCCAGGATTCAGATATCAATAGAGCATCCAAAGCGTCTATATCGCCTACTATGCTAAGATAGCGGGCTGGCGCATCTACTTTACCGGTTAAATCGCCTGTAAGCCAAAGTGTACTTAATAAATTGTCGTCCTCCAGATCATCGGCTACTGCGCCATCTCTTACCAGAATGGAATAGTTGAGGTAGTTGCTGTCGGGAGCAATATCAAAGGCATTGAGGCCCCTCGCCGACTTGCTGAGATAGAGTGGAGGAAATGAAGGGCGTCCTACATTCAGTAGTTCGGGTTGAATAAAACATAGTCGCTCTGCTACCAGGTTTTCCTGTGCATCAAACAAAGACAATCGGAGTACCCCATTAATCAGTTTATCCGCCGGAATGGCACTGCTTACTTCGGGGGAAGACTTATTGATCCCTGCTTTATAAACCAGTGTGTTATTGATAGTGCCAATTACTTTGTGCCCTACAATGTTGTCTGGCATGTTTACAAACCTGAGTGCATAATATATGGATTCCGTTGTGCTGTTTACCTGTAAACTCACTCCTTTTTCTGCAACAGCCGGCAGATCAATCGTCTGCTTTTTACCTTTTGTATCTTCCACCACCACCTGGTATTTTTTTCCTTTCTGAGGAGTCATGGTTGCCAATCCCACATTCCGGTCAAATCCTCTAAAGGGGGAAATCTTTTCTGTTGGTTTAGCAACATCAACAATATATCCGCTCCATGCAGCGGGTGTAAGCCCTTTTGATTGAAGCCGCACCGCTATTTTGGTTGCAACCCCATCCAGGAATACACCTGCTTCCGGATGCGCTGTTGCCGTCCAGGGAGAGGTAGTGTCCGCCACCAGTTTCTGCGGTGATTTGGTATTGTAAATGGCGATCGGTTTAACAAACTGAAAATCTTCACTGAAGTTCAGCATCCAGGTGGTGTAGGCACGAACAAAATAAGCACCTTCGGGTAAACTGTCGTTAAGTGTAAAGCTGCCATTGCCTTCCCCGTTAAACAGGGGTATTATTCTTTTATCCACTTGCTTTTTACCACTATCATACAGCTCCACAAATAAGCTGGTAGAAATAGCAGACCGGTTATATCCATCGAAGACGTAGGCACTGAACCAAATATTCTCTCCGGCTACATAATTACTTTTGCTAAAAAGCACATATACTTTTTCCTGGGGAAAGTTTTCCAGCGTTTTTAATGCCTGCTCTATTTTTTGCGCTTGCGCTGTTTGCGACAAACCATAGAAGAAAAGCAGGCTAAACACTAATTTTCTCACACTTAGTTTCATAGTACTATTTCTTTATAACAGAATCAGATACCTTAAAGATATTTGCAATTTAAAACATGTATAGGCAATGCGCTACAATACAGTTTCTTTTTTTGACACCTGCGCTGTTAAAACAACTTTAACATATCCAACCTTTTATTTTTTGGCAAATGCAGAGATCGCCTCCACCAGCACATCCAAATTTTTGATAGTGGTATAAACGTTGGGGGTAATTCTTACGCCATTGATATTTTCCCAAACAATAGTGGTGGTATGTATTTTATATTTTTCAAACATGAAGGCGTCTAACTCGCCCGCTTTTTTACCTTCCACCAACACATTGCCGATAGCACAGCCCCATTTGGGATCAAGAGATGTATTTAACTTCACATTCGGCAGTTTTTTTACTTTCTCCATCCAGTAGTTCTTCAGGTAGTGGAGTCGCTGCTGTTTGCGTTGAATACCAATCATGTCGTGAAACTCAACGGCCTTACCTATTGCCTGTTCTATAAAGAAAGGTCGTGTACCCAGGGTTTCAAATTTTCTGATATCATCTTTCAGCGGGTCTTCGCTGGTTGCGAATAAAGGGTATACCTTTTTAATCTTATCCTTCTTTATGTACAGCATACCACTGCCTATGGGGGCATACAACCATTTGTGAAGGCTGGTTGCGAAATAGTCTGCGCCCAGATCGGGAATCGTAAAGTCAAAATGGGCAAAGCTGTGAGCACCGTCTACAATCACTTCGATTCCTCTTTTGTGGGCTTCCGCTGCTATTTTTTTTACCGGGATAATTTGTCCGTTCCAGTTGATAATATGCGTAATGTGTACGAGTTTTGTTTTGGGTGTAAACGCACTTACATACTTGTTCACCAGATAATCTTCATTTTCTGTAGGCAGGTCCAGATTGATCCAAACCAATTTCACTCCGTCACGTTTCTCCCGTTGCTTATAAGCATTGATCATGTTGGGATAATCCTGTTTACAAACTACTACTTCGTCTCCGGCTTTCAATTGTAGTCCGAATATTACAGTCTCCAACCCCTCTGACGAGTTTCTGTTGATGGCTATTTCTTCAGCATCACAACCTGCTAATCTGGCCAAATTTTTACGGAGCGGCTCACGTCCCTGATCCAGTATCCGCCACATAAAATAACTCGGCGCTTCGTTACTCAAATCGTAGTAACGTTTCATGGCTTCCTGCACTGTTTTAGGTGCCGGTGAAACACCGCCGTTATTCAAATTGATAATGCCCGGCGAAACGGTGAAAGATTGTTGTATATAATGCCAGAAGTCCTCGTCTGTTGCCAGTTGGTCCGGACTGATATGGGCTGACTTTTTTATCGCTCTTTCCAGGTTTTTGGACCAGGCCGGGGTGGTTATAGAAGATAATAAACCCGACATTGCCAATAAACCTGTTTTTTGTAAAAATCCGCGACGATGACTAATATCCATGAAAGAGTAGTTTAGTGGGGAAATTATGAAAAAGCTATGAATATAACGTGGAGATTCCGTAAATGTCCTTATATATTATTCATAACAATGTTTCAATAACTGGAACGGGGAAAATAGGCTGTCGGACTTTTTCACACGGTGTTAGTATATTGTTATTCAATTTCTAAGCACAAAAAGCTAGGTTTGTAAAAAATCATTCGCATGGCTGACTGGCTAAGTATGTCGGATTTTCTCGATCCGGTAAACCGGTACATGATTTCGCACGATGAGGGATACCTTGACGGGCAAATAGGAAAAATGATCGATGTGTATGAAGACACATTGCCTGAAATAGACGACGCCGAAATTGTGTTGGTGGGTTGTGGAGAGGAAAGGGGAGCTGGTTCCCCCAAGCCCTCATTGGCACCCAATGTAATCAGGGCGCAATTCTACGACTTGTACTACTGGCATCAGGAGATAAAGATAGCAGATATAGGAAACATTAAAATCGGCGCATCACTTTCCGATTCATATGCCGCCTTAAGAACTGTGGTGGGAGAATTGACTGGAGCAGGTAAGACAGTAATAATATTGGGGGGCAGTCACGACCTTACACTAGCACAAAGCGATGCCTATAAAAATAATGGTTCGGTGATTGAGGTTTCAGTAATTGATGCCTTGATTGACATTCATGTTGAAAATCCGCAACGTAACAGGAGTTTTTTGATGGATTTGCTAACTGCAGACCCCAACTATATTAAACACTATAACCATATCGCCTTTCAAAGCTACCTCGTAAGCCCTCATATGCTTGAAACGATGGACAAGTTGCGATTTGATTGCTACCGCCTGGGGGTGGTAAAAGAAAATATTCACGAAATGGAACCTGTGCTGCGCAGCAGCCATATGGCAAGTTTCGATATCAGCGCCTTGCAGCGTTCCGCCGCACCATCCAACTATCTTTCGCCAAATGGGTTAGACGGCGAACAAGCTTGCACGCTCACCCGATTTGCCGGCATGAGTGCTCAACTTTCCTCTTTAGGCATATATGGATACAGCGTAGAGAACGATACGCAGCAGTTGACTGCGAAACAAATTGCCCAGATGATCTGGTATTTTGTGGATGGAAGATGGCAGGGGAGACATGAAGCGGGACTTGCGGAGAGGGACTTTTTCTACGAATTCAATACTGTTTTTGGAGAAGTGAATACCGTATTCTTAAAAAGCAAAAGAACAGGGCGTTGGTGGATGCAACTTCCTGATAAAAGTTATATAGCGTGCTCGTATCAGGATTATATGCAAGCCAGTAGTAATGAAATTCCCGAACGTTGGTTGCGGGCCCAGGAAAGAAGTTGATCATTTTATTCTGATGCCATTTATGTCGTTTTACCAAACCATTGTTGTTTTTGTAGTGTTGTTTTTATCCGGCTGCGCTACTCCCAGGGGTATTCAAAAAACAAATGGTATTTTGTTCAACGATTCAATATTGCAAAATGCTCACGTGGGCATTGCTATCTATGACCCGGAGAAAAAAGAATACCTCTATCAACATCTGTCTGAAAAATATTTTACACCTGCCAGCAATACAAAAATTATCAGTCTCTACGCTGGATTGAAGTATTTACCCGACAGTTTAACCGGTATCTATTTTCAGGAAACACCCGATTCAATCTTAATTCAACCAACAGGCGATCCCACATTGCTGCACGCGGATTTTATTCATCAACCGGTTGTGGATTTTCTAAAGCAGCAAACCAAACCTATTGCAGTCAATAGAGGTAACTGGCAGGCTGTAGCATTAGGCAATGGCTGGTCGTGGAATGACTACGGCACCGGCTATATGGTTGAACGAAGTGTTTTTCCGGTATATGGTAACGTTGTGCGATGGACACAGACCCGCGACTCAAGCAGCCTGGCAGCTTTAATACAAGAGGAAGCTTTTATATTTTCTGAGCCCGACATTGACTGGCGGGTACGGTTTAATACAGATACAGCGGCCGAAAGCTTTGCCGTAAAAAGAGCATACGAAGAAAACCAGTTTTTTATTACACAAGGCAAGGAAACGCATGCTACGAGGGAGGTGGCTTTTATCACCAACGGGCTTCAATCATCCCTGGAGCTACTAGGGATAACTCTGGAAAAAAAGCTGGATTCTACCTCCACCCAACTGACTACACCTTCCGTCATCCGGTCTCAACCGGCCGACTCCATGTACAAAAAGATGATGGAGAGAAGTGATAATTTCTATGCAGAACAAACGCTTCTGATGGCTGCTTCAAATAAGTTGGGATTGATGGATGAACGAAAAATGATTCATTATTTGCTGGCAAATGACCTCTCAGGCTTTCCCCAAAAACCCAATTGGGCAGATGGGAGTGGATTAAGCAGGTACAATTTATTTTCGCCCGCAGACTTTATATGGATATTGGATAAACTGAAGAATGAGTTTGGGATGGAAAGAATGAAAACATTGTTCCCTGCAGGCGGTGTGGGTACTTTGCAAAACTATTATGCAAGTGATACACCATACCTATTTGCCAAAACCGGTACTTTAAATGGCGTGGTTACGCTAAGTGGTTATATGTATACAAAGGCAGGGCGTTTGCTTTTATTCTCTTGCATGGTAAATGGCAATACGCAACCAGCCAGTGCCGTTCGCAAACAAATAGAAACTTTCCTCACCAGCTTTCGTTGAACTATTATTGTGTCAGCTTTGTCTGACGCCTGTTTCCGCAACAGTAGCCTTTATAGTTAGAAACAGCCATTCAATCTTTTCGGACAAAAAAAAGTACCCAGGACAGCCGGAGTACTTTGTATAAGTTGAAATGTATTATTTCTTAACTGTTCATACTGGCGAGAAACTCGAAGTTATCCTTGGTGCCTCTCATTCTCTTCAGTAATTCACTCATTGCTTCCTCCGTATTCATATCTGTCAGATAATTTCTCAACAGATGCATACGCTTCAGCACGTCTTTATCTAACAAGAGATCTTCTCTTCTGGTAGAAGAATCAACGAGGTCGATAGCAGGATAAACACGTTTATTAGCCAACCTTCTATCGAGTTGCAGTTCCATGTTGCCGGTTCCTTTGAACTCCTCAAAAATTACCTCATCCATTTTAGAGCCGGTATCAATCAGTGCTGTTGCCAAAATGGTTAGTGAACCGCCATTTTCAATCTTTCTCGCAGCACCAAAAAACTGCTTTGGTTTCTGCATAGCGTTTGCTTCCACCCCACCAGACAATACTTTACCGGAAGCAGGTGCCACTGTATTGTGTGCCCTTGCCAAACGGGTAATAGAATCAAGCAGAATCACCACATCGTGACCGCATTCAACCAATCGCTTGGCTTTCTGCAAAGCAATTGTGGAAACCTTCACATGTTTTTCTGCAGGTTCATCAAAAGTAGAAGCAATTACTTCTGCCTTCACGCTTCTCTCCATATCTGTTACCTCTTCAGGTCTTTCATCCACCAACACAATCATCAGGTAACACTCCGGATGATTTTCAGCAATCGCATTTGCCACATCTTTCAGCAAAACAGTTTTACCTGTTTTTGGCTGCGCCACTATCAAACCTCTCTGCCCTTTACCAATAGGAGAAAAAAGATCGATGATACGGGTACTATATAAAGTAGGAGATGTAACGAGATTTAATTTTTCGTAAGGAAACAACGGTGTCAGATAGTCGAATGGAACCCTGTCTCTTACTTCTTCCGGTGACTTTCCGTTAATATGTTCTACTTTTAACAGCGCAAAATATTTCTCTCCTTCTTTGGGAGGACGAACGGATCCGGAAACAGTATCGCCTGTTTTTAATCCAAATAATTTGATTTGCGAAGGAGACACATAAATGTCATCCGGGGAAGAAAGGTAGTTGTAGTCGCTGCTTCTCAAAAAGCCGTAACCGTCCGGCATCATCTCCAGCACGCCTTCACTCATCACCACGCCGTCAAACTCTATATTAAAATGTTGTTCTTTTCTGTTGATGAACGGCTTTCTTTCTACCTGGGGTCCTTCTGTTACTTCAGGGGCTTCCACTTCCTCTTCTTCTTCGGTTGCTGCCGGTTCTTCTATCGGTGGTTCTATTATTTGCTCTTCTTCTATAGCAGCAGGTGCTTCAGCCTCTACCGGCGTTTTCGTTTTTTTAAGCACTTTTTTATCAGGCTTCGGCTCAGCCTTTTTCTTTTTGGCGGGAGCTTTGGGTTCTTCGGTTTCCACAAGAGCCTCTTCCGTAATATTGGAGGTTGTTGTTTTCACGACACGTTTGCGCTTAGGCTTTTCCGGGCCGGGTTTAGTGTCGCTATTGTCTACCGCCTGCTTATCCAATATCTTGTATATCAGTTCCTGCTTGTCCAGTTTTTTTGCATTGGATATACTCAATTGCTCAGCAATATCAAGCAGTTCGGGAACGAGCATGTCGTTCAATTGCAAAATGTCATACATAAAAGTGAATACTAAAAATGGTTCTCATCAAAAACGAATGCGTTGAAAGAGAAACGTTGAAATGTAATTTTTGGTTGAATGAAAATTGGTGCGGAATGGCTAATACTGATTGAATCCTGGAGCAAAAGTAAGAACTGATCAGCTAGATTCCTGCGGCAATGTTACATTTATTTTCTGAAATCTAAAAAAAAATTACCTCCTATCTTTGCCACCCGGCATAAAAAAATGCTTTTCGCCGGTTATTTAACGTGATTTTTAATAAAATGATATGTTTAACCAAAGAATTAAGATAAAGGATCTGTTACAGTTAGCGCCCAACAATCAACAAGTGACAGTAATGGGCTGGGTTAGAAGTTTTAGGCAAAACCAGTTTATAATGCTCAATGACGGCTCTACCAACACCAATGTACAGGTGGTGGCCGAACTGGGTAAATTTGACGAGGAACTTGTAAAGCGGTTTACATTATCGGCAGCACTGAAAATAACCGGTACGGTGATCCCCTCTTTAGGCAAGGGACAAAAATTGGAAGTAAAGGCAGAAACTATAGAAGTGCTTGGCGATAGCGATGCGGAAAAATACCCATTGCAGGCGAAAAGGCATAGTCTTGAATTTTTACGGGAGATAGCCCACCTACGCTTCCGTACAAATACTTTTGCTGCTATATTCCGTGTCCGGCACGCGTTGGCATTCGCTGTTCACCAGTTTTTCAACAGCAAAGGATTTGTGTATCTGCACACCCCCATCATCACTGCCAGCGATGCCGAGGGAGCCGGCGAAATGTTTAGGGTAACCACCTTACCGCTAAATAACCTGCCAAAAGACGAAGACGGCAGTATCAATTTTAAAGAGGATTTTTTTGGAAAATCTACTAACCTAACGGTAAGTGGACAATTGGAAGGGGAATTGGCAGCAACAGCCCTGGGAGAGATTTACACCTTCGGACCCACTTTCCGTGCAGAAAACTCCAATACACCCCGGCACCTGGCCGAGTTCTGGATGATAGAGCCTGAAATGGCTTTTTATGATCTTGAAGATGACATGAACCTTGCCGAAGAGTTCATCAAGTATATCATCCGCCACGTGATGGAGCACAACAATGATGATCTTATTTTCCTTGCCAATCGCCTAGCGGAAGAGGAAAAACAGTTACCACAAGATAAAAGAAGTGAACTCGGGCTTATAGAGAAGCTCAACTTTGTATTAGATAATCCGTTTGAGCGCATTACTTATACGGAGGCAATAGAAATTCTGCAACAATCAACCCCTTACAAAAAGAAAAAATTTGAGTACCCGGTAGCCTGGGGGGTAGATATGCAAAGTGAACACGAACGGTACCTGGTAGAAAAGCACTTCAAAAAGCCCGTGATCGTAACCAATTACCCGGCCAAAATAAAAGCGTTTTACATGCGGATGAATGATGATGGCAAGACGGTGGCTGCTATGGACATCCTGGCACCTGGCATAGGAGAGATAGTCGGGGGATCACAGCGGGAAGAACGACTTGAAGTACTGGAACGCCGGATGAAAGAAATGAATGTGCCTGCCGAAGAACTCAGTTGGTACCTGGATACCCGTCGTTATGGTACAGTACCGCATGCAGGTTTCGGACTCGGGTTTGAAAGAATGGTGCAATTTGTTACGGGCATGAGCAATATCAGGGATGCCATTGCATTTCCGAGAACGCCTAACAACGCGGAGTTTTAGGGATACATTTCACGCAAAGGGCGCAAAGTTTACGCAGAGAACGCAAAAAAGAGAGTATGAATTAAGTAGCGAACCAAAAATTTTCTTTGCGAGCCTGGCGATTCTTTACGGCTTTGCGTGAAAGAAAAAATAATTTTCGCTAAAAGCACAAAGCAAACGCAAAGGGGATCAGACATACCAGGGAATAAAACATAGTGTTTTTCTTTGCGAGCTAGTGGCTTTGTGACTTTGCGCGAAAAACTTTCAGATTTTCGGGTAAAATTACTTCGATCGTATGGCGACCACCGGGTTCATCCTTGCAGCAATGGTAGCCGGTACAATACCTGCTACCACTCCAATGATAACACAAATCGCTACAGTCAGTATCATGATGTCATAAGAAATATAGACGTTGAACTGCAAAGGACCGCTTAAGAGCTTGGCTAATAGAAAAACCAATAAGAGTCCAATCATTCCGCCAATGATGCAAATAAAGGCAGACTCTAGTAGAAACTCTGTAAGAATGGTACGGCTCTTAGCTCCAATGGCTTTTTTCAATCCAATAATAGGGGTGCGCTCGCGAACGGTTACAAACATAATATTTGCGATGCCGAATGCACCCACAATCAGGCTTAAGAGTCCAATCAACCAACCTCCCAATTTTACCGCGGCAAACATTTTGGTAACTGCTTCGCTAAAATCACTAACGGCGTTTAATGAAAAATCATCTTCTGTACCCGGTGGTAGCCTGTGAATAGCCCTGAGGGCTCCCCGCAATTCATCTTTAAAAGCATCGGTGGAGATATTAACTTTTCCCTGTGCCATAATATTGGGACCCGAATATCGCTCCTCCCAAATATTTTTGAAAAAGCGATATGGAATGATTACACAGTCATCAAAAGCCCAGGCACTGATCATCAAACTCTTTCCCTGTTTTTTGATAACCCCTACAATATTGATTCTTTTATTTTTGATGGTCACCGACTTCCCCAGGGCTCTTTCTGCAGAGCCAAATAATTTGGCCGCATTCTCAAATCCCATGATGCCGTTGGCGGATCCATGATCGAAGTCTGAATTATTCAAATACCTTCCAAACTGTATTTCAAAGGGCTGAATGACATTAAACTCCTCGGTAACACCATATACCGACACGTTTTGAATCATATCTTTTCCTACTACTACGCTCTGCCCCTGCGCAGTCAGATTGAAAGCTATATTCTGAATTGTATTTGTTTTTTCCCGCAGGAAACGCATCTCTTCATGCTTTGGCTCCGGGCGTTTTATATATTTCCACCAGGGGTAGTCCCCTCCTTCGCCACCACCATATTCCCATTTGTCTATGTAAACGGTATTAGAACCGAGACTTTTTACGCTGTCCTGAATATTTTGCTCCAGGCTATTAACGGTGGTTAAAACACCGATGATACAGAAGATCCCAATAGTGACTCCAAACAGGGACAAAAACGTACGAAGTTTGTTATTCTTCAGCTCATCCCAGGCAAGCCTGAAAGTCGCAATTAATATCTGGAGTGTTTTCAGCATTTCCAAAATTAACTAGATTCCTCAGAACAATATCAAAAAAATGGATAAACGGACAGGCGACAACTTGAACAGTGAATCAGTTAATTTTGCATATGCAGCAGATCGTTTTTAAAGATATAGGACTCATTCCTTATGAAGAGGCTTGGGCCTATCAGGAAAAACTCTTACAGCAGAATGTAGAGGCAAAAATTGCGCAAAAGAAGGGCGCTAACGAGGACACAACCTGTTATTTTATAATATGTGAGCACCCTCCTGTATACACGCTTGGCAAAAGTGGAAATGAAAGTAACGTATTGATTGACGAGTATGCCCGTGCAGAGAAAGGAATCGCCTATTTTAAAACTAATCGCGGGGGCGATATTACTTTTCACGGACCCGGGCAGATAGTTGGATACCCCATAATTGACCTGGAAAAATATTATACCGATATTGGAAAATACCTTCGCAACCTGGAAGAGGTCATTATTAGGGTTCTGGCAGAATACGGCATCAAAGGTGAGCGCTCTCCGGGAGAAACCGGTGTGTGGATAGATGCAGCCGTTAGCGGGAAAGAACGAAAGATATGTGCAATGGGAGTGCGGTGTAGCCGTTGGGTGACCATGCATGGATTTGCACTCAATGTTAATACAGATCTCAGTTACTTTAATTTTATCATCCCTTGCGGCATTGCCAATAAACAAGTGACATCGCTGGCAAAGGAACTTGGGTACGAACCGGATATATCAGCAGTAAAGCAAAAAATAAAACTGGCTTTTGAACAGGTATTTGATAGCCGCCTCGTTGTTTGATAAATGCTAAAATATCGGTAACCAGTCCTTTTTTTGCTGAATTAGGTTGCACAGCATACCAATTACAACTAATTTTACGTTTATCATTTATATCCTTTGTAAATTCTAAAAAAAGAATCCAATGAGAACTCAAGCTATTAAGGCTAATGCCGAAGTGTCTACCTGGAAAATAGTGGCCAAATTAGGCGTATTGGCTGCACTTTGTATGGGTTTATGCTACTTGTTTGCAATGGGCATTTCTACCGTTGCCAAGACTTTCTAAGATAACGAAAGAGTGTTTATAAAACGAATTGATAGCAGCGCAGGCTGCTATTTTTTTATTTACGCCTTTATGTATTCGTGTAGTCTTTTCAGGAAGGTGTGCAAACTCTCCATTCCCTCTACGTCCTCATGAATCAGCAGGAAATTTCGGCCGGTTTGTTTTAAACGCGCCTTGTTTGTGTGTGTTTGCAGATAAGTAAGCATTTTGTTGAATATTTCCGATTCAAAATAAGGCGAATCCGGGTTGTTGACGAAATAACAGCGCAGGGTTTTTTCTTTTAGCACCATTTTCTCAAAACCAAGCTCTACCCCCAGTCTTCTGCAACGAACAGTGGTAAACAGGTCTTCTACTTCCGGGGGAATGGGTCCGAAACGATCGGTCATCTCCGCATGAAATTCTTTTAGCATCTCTTCGTTTTCCGCATTGTCAAGACGGGTGTAAAGCGAAAGCCGCTCGTTGATGCTTTCTACATAGGCGTCCGGAATCAATATTTCCAAATCCGTATCGATGGTACAATCCTGCACATAATCTTCCTGTTGCTGAATTTCTTCTTTAAACACTTCTCTGAAAGAGGTTCGTTTCAACTCACGGATGGACTCATCCAATATCTTCTGATACATTTCAAATCCGATTTCTGCCATAAAACCGCTTTGCTCGCCCCCCAACAAGTTGCCCGCTCCCCTGATGTCAAGATCACGCATGGCTATCTGAAAACCACTGCCCAACTCACTATGTTGTTCCAATATCTGGAGCCGTTTCCTGGAATCATCCGGCAATGTACTCATAGGCGGTGCCACCAGGTAACAGAAAGCTTTTCTATTGCTTCTGCCTACCCGCCCCCGCAATTGATGCAGGTCACTCAATCCAAATTGGTGGGCATTATTAACAATAATGGTATTGACGTTAGGAATATCTACACCGCTTTCTACGATATTAGTGCAGGCCAATACATCATATTTCCTGTCGATAAAATCAAGAATCCGTTCTTCCAGCACGTGTCCCTCCAACTGTCCATGTGCGATTCCGATACTTAAATCAGGACACAGCCCCTGCAATGTCAATGCCATTTCGTTCAACCCGATTACGCGGTTATGAATGAAAAATACCTGACCGCCACGCTCTGTTTCATAATAAATAGCATCCCGGATCACATCCTCGTTAAAAACCTGTACCTCCGTTTGTATCGGTTGCCTGTTAGGCGGAGGCGTATTTATAATGCTAAGGTCGCGGGCACCCATCAGGCTAAACTGTAATGTACGAGGGATAGGTGTAGCCGTGAGTGTAAGACAATCGACATTCGTCTTGAGTGTTTTTATTTTCTCTTTATGTCCTACACCAAATTTTTGTTCTTCATCAATCACCAGCAATCCCAGGTCTTTAAACTTCACATCCTTTCCCACCAATGCATGTGTTCCAACAATGATGTCTATTTTCCCCTCCTTTAATTTTTCGAGCGTTGCCTTTTTTTCTTTCGCGGATTTAAAACGATTTATATAGTCAACGGTAACCGGGAAATCCCGCAGCCGTTCACTGAAGGTTTTATAGTGTTGAAATGCCAGGATAGTGGTTGGCACCAGCACCGCGGCTTGCTTACTATCACAACAGGTTTTGAATGCCGCCCTGATAGCTACTTCGGTCTTTCCAAAACCAACATCACCACACACCAAACGATCCATAGGGCTTGGCGTTTGCATATCCTTTTTTACATCAGCGGAAGCCTTGCTTTGATCCGGCGTGTCTTCATAAATGAATGACGCCTCCAACTCCGTTTGCATATAATTGTCCAGGCTGTGCTGAAACCCCTGTTGTGCCTTGCGCTGCGCATATAACTTAATCAGGTCAAAGGCTATTTCTTTCACCTTTGTCTTTGTCTTCTCCTTCAGCTTCTGCCAGGCATCACTGCCCAGTTTATTTACTCTGGGCGACGTGCCATCTTTACCGGTATATTTGGCAATTTTGTGGAGTGAGTTGATATTGACATATAAAATATCAGTATCCTTATAAATTATTCGAACAGCTTCCTGCAGTTTTCCATTCACTTCTATTTTTTGTAACCCGCTATAGATACCCACCCCGTGATCGATATGTGTAACATAATCTCCCGGTTGCAGTTCGCGAAGTGCTCTTAAGGTCAGTGCCTTATTCTTGTTATAGGCCTGCTTTACTTTGTACTTATGATACCGTTGAAAAATCTGGTGATCCGTATAACAAACAGATCGCTGTGTATGCTCAATAAATCCGGCATTAATGGAGATGGGCACCGGTGTAAATTGGATTTCTGCTTTAAGGTCGGTAAAAATGCTATGTAGCCGTTCTAACTGCCTGGGATTTTCTGCAAAAAGATAAATATTGTACTTCTTACTTTCCCATTTTTTCAGATCATTGATCAGCATTTCGAACTGCCGGTTAAATGCCGGTTGTTCTGAAGTATCAAAAGCCATTTCTATCCCACCGAAATGTGGGGTATAGCCAAACTCTACAAGGTGACGATGTTGCAGCTGTTCCTCAATTATAGCTGCCGGCACAAAATCATCTGTAGAAACCTCTTTTTTCTCAAGATGATCATTATCGTCGCCAGTATTAGATTTTCCGGTGCTGGTTTCCTGTACACGAAAAAAGATCTCCAGATCTTCCTGTTGCACCAGCAATTTCTCTTTCACCACATCCCAATCCTGAACCCAAACAACCGTGTTATCGGGTAAAAAATCAAGCAGGGATACTTTTTCTCCCGTGTCAAACTGTGTTTCTACGTTAGGGATGATAGTAACCTGTAA
Source organism: uncultured Terrimonas sp. (assembly GCA_964604365.1). Classification (GTDB taxonomy): domain Bacteria; phylum Bacteroidota; class Bacteroidia; order Chitinophagales; family Chitinophagaceae; genus Agriterribacter. The sequence continues at coordinate 32,228 of CAZRYS010000031.1, read as the reverse complement.
TAGTTTTCTTTCGCTCAACTGGCTTTCCGGATCAAAGATGCGGATAGAATCCACGTCGTTTCCAAAAAGCTCAACCCTGTAGGGCTTTTCATTTCCGAAAGAGTATATATCAAGTATTCCACCCCGTAAAGCAAACTGTCCGGGTTCGTATACAAAATCCGTTCGTTCAAAACCGTAGTCGACAAATTTCGACATCAATTCCGTCACGTCGATCTCATCACCGGTTTTTATGGTGATAATATTACCGGAAAGTGTTGCAGGCAGTACTACTTTTTCGAACAGCGCTTCAGGGTACGTAATTACCGCCCCTACTCTGTTGCCGGTACCCGTTGAAAACCGGGTAAGCGTTTCCGTTCTCAGCATCACGTGAGAGGGATTCAGCAGCTTATAGTTTTTGCGTGTTTTGAAAGAGGACGGAAAATAGAATACATTTAATGCATTTGTTATATTTTCAAGCGAGTTGTGAAAATAGGCAGCTTCTTCCGCATCGTTCAAAATAATAAGATGGTTGAGCTGCGATGCCAGGTCCAGCTTAAATACACCTGAGAAAACAAACTGAGAACTACTTCCGTGAAGATTTTTGAGATAGATCCGCTGTGGTTTGGACATTACCAGCCTGTCCGCAATCTGAAAAATGCGGGGATCATTAGCATACTCTTCCAGCAACACATTCAGGTTCATCGTATAAATAAGTCCCGGTAAGTCAATACCGCTTTCAAGGCCGCAAAGATACAGCTAATAGCAGATTTGAAAAGCAAATATGAAAACGGATTATTTTTTTGTTCGCAGCTTTTCCAATGCTTCTTTCGCAAACGAACTCATTACAAGCCTGCCGCTGATAGCCGCTCTTTCTGCCAGCAGTTCGTCCCAATGTCCCGTGCCGTTCCAAAACATCTTTTTCATTTCCAGCATCGCTTCGGGATTAGAAGTAGCAAGATTGCCAGACAACCGTTCTATGGATTCGTCCATGCCTTCGGTATTGGGATGTAGTTCTGCAAATAACCCTTTTCGTCGTGCCCAATCTGCCGGACGCCATAGTGTAGCGTCTATAGCCAACTGGCTAAATGCTGCACCAATTTTTCTTTCTATAGCAGGCCCTACCACAAAAGGACCTATTCCTATCGTCAACTCACTCAGTTTTACATCACATCCTTCTTTTGCTATAGCATAGTCGGCGGCGGCAATTATACCTAGTCCGCCCCCCACTGCTTTTCCCTGCACACGTACAATGATGAATTTCGGGCATTTACGCATCGCATTGATAACATTCGCAAATCCACTGAAAAAAGCTTTGCCCTCCGCTTCCGTACTTACCGCCAACAGTTCTTTAAAGGAAGCACCCGAACAGAAGGCCCCTTCTCCACCAGACCGGATAATCAATACCCTTATATTGGGATCCATGGCAACGCTATGTATCTCTTGTGTGAGGCCCCGGAGCAAATCTGCCGGAAGCGAATTGGCTGCCGGATGAGAAAATTCTATAGTGGCTATATCTTTTTGCAGTAAAGATTTTACATATCCTTCCTTAATGTCGTGTATCATAGTAAGAGTATTGAAGTAAAAACGCTAAAGAAAGGTATCAAAGTTTTTTTCAATATACTACTGCCGGATGTTAAAATTTGCTAATTGCAGCAACCTGTTATTTTAATGATCTTTTCAGAAACTCGTTGATTCGCGTATACAAGCTTATTCGCAAAATATTGGGAGTGCCGTCACTCAGGTTATGTGTTTTGTCGGGATAAAAATGTTGTTCGAAATCTGTTTTGCGATTATTGGTCAACTGCTTGCTCAGTTCCATGCTATTGTGCAGATGGACGTTATCATCTGCTGTACCATGCACCAGAAACAAACCACTTTTATACTCATTTGTGAAACTGACAGGTGAGGCATTTTTGTAACCCTCTGCATTTTCGGCAGGCATCGATAGCAATCGCTCAGCATAAATATTCTCATAAAAACGCCAATTAGTAACCGGTGCGATGGCTACTGCTGCTTTAAAGTGACCGGCATATTTAGTTTGCGCCAATGCCGAAAGGTAGCCACCATAACTCCAGCCCATAATGGCAACGTTGGAAGAATCGATGCGGTAATTTCGGGCAAGGAATTGTTTGGCTGCCATCAGGTCACGCATCTCCACATCTCCGGGAGACTTATAAGTAGCTTTGCGAAAATTTTGTCCTTTTCCGGGTGTACCATGCGGATCTATACAAGCGACCGCGTACCCCTGCGAAGCAAACCAGCTCATTGTCAGCATGAATTTGTCGCTCCATCGGTCAAGCGTTTCCTGCCTGTTGGCCCCCCCATATACATACAGAATCAATGGCGGCCTGGATCTTACATTTTGCGTAGGACGAATGATCCATCCGTTTATTGAAACCGTATCGTTTGAACGCATTGTAAACAGCTCTACCTTAGGTATTCGGAAGTCCTTAAGCCTGTCTTTTAACTCCTTATTCTCAATCAGCTTTTTAGTTTCGTCACCATCTATAGCTGAAACCTGAAAGGTAGCAGGTGAATTAACAGATGAGTATTCATCAAAGAAATAACGCTTATCACTACTAATCCAAACATCATGATAGCCACTTCCCTTTGTGATCCGGGTTCTGCCTTTACCGTCGTACCCAATTTTATATAACTGCTTTTGCCGGGAATTAGCTTCATTGGATGTATAATAGATCAACTTTTTGTCATCGTCAACCGACTCAACCTTAAATACTTCCCACTTTCCGTTGGTAATGCCGGCAATGCTTCCCGAATCGGCACTTACTTTATAGAGATGCGTATAACCATCCTTTTCACTCAGCCACAAAAAGTTTCTGCCGCTATCAATAAACTGTATGTTTTCCGGATGCACTTTCAGATAATCATCCGGAGCACTTTCAGAATATAACACCTGGGTCTTTCCGGTTTCCGCTTCTGCTTTCAAAATGTCTAACCTCTTTTGATCGCGGGTGAGCCGCTGTACAAGCAGTGATTTACCATCCGGCGTCCATCTGATACCGGTAATATACTGATCAGGATTAACGCCAATATCTACTGAAATAAACAGATTGTTTACTACATCGTAGATATATACTTTTACATCCGGCACCATTTCGCCTGCCAACGGATAACGCTGGTTCCGCACCTCTGGATAAGAACGCTCATACAACGCAATAGGATACTGCTTTACAGCATTTTCATTAAAGCGGAGCATTGCAATATAGCGACTGTCTGAACTCCACTCATATGCTTTGGAAATGCCAAATCCATTTTCATACAGCCTATCAGACATGCCATATAGAAACTGATCGTTGGATCCATCTACTGTCACCGGAATGGTTTTGTTTTTTTCAACATCCATTAGGTAGATATTGCCTCCCAACACATAACTCAGGTATTTACTATCCGGAGAAAACGATGAATGTAACTGTTTACCATTGGCAGACACAACCAACAGATTCTTTCGCTCCATGTTCCATATGTAGTTGAAGGACTTTTCTGAAACGGAGAAATAAGGTTCTACCTGTGTTTTTATAAGAATTTTATTGTCATCTGGAGAAAACCTGAAATCCTGGAAATAAGTAAATGTGGTGGCAACAGAATCTGCTTCTCTTTTTATCTGGTTTGAAAAAAGGGTGTCAACAATTCTTGTTGTATTGAAATCAAGGGAGAGTATTACCTGTGGACCTGTTCCTGTGTCAGTTTGTATCCAGGCAAACCGCGGCGACTGATTCATAAGCTGTACTACGTACTTTCTTTCATCGAAATGTCCGCTCCAAATCTTTTCCAGATCAAGTGTTGATTTTTGAGAATAACCGAAAAGAAAAAACGAGAAGGTAGAGAGGAACAATGCAATCAGTTTCTTCATTTGTTGCTACAGTTAAGAAAGTTGAAATTAAATTCCTGAAGTATTTTGCATGGTTAATATCGGCAAAGTAAAGGTATTCAATTAAATTGCATATTATTATAATTCTTTTTATCCATCATGCAAAAATATCTTATTAAGAATATCAATGTCGTTAACGAACAAAAAATTTCAAATGTTGATATTCTGATTAGTCAGGGCCGAATTGAAAAGATAGGATCACAAATACAAAAAAATGCTGATGCACAGGAAATAAATGGTGAAGGAAAATATCTGCTACCGGGGGTAATTGATGACCAGGTTCATTTCAGAGAACCAGGACTTACCCATAAAGCAAATATCTACACAGAGGCAAAGGCTGCAATAGCAGGTGGGGTAACCTCTTATATGGAAATGCCAAATACTGTCCCCAATGCTCTAACGGTAGACTTGCTGGAAGACAAATATACAATCGCGGCATCCAGTTCCCTGGCAAACTATTCTTTCTTTATGGGCGTTTCCAATACCAACACTTCGGAGGTATTAAAGATCAATGATAACAGAAGAAATGTTTGCGGAGTTAAGATATTTATGGGTTCCAGCACCGGCAACATGTTGGTGGATAATTTTCTTACACTTGATACAATTTTCCGGGAGAGTGAAGTGTTGATTGCAACACATTGTGAAGATGAAAAAATTATCAAGGCCAACTACGAAGCGTTGAAAGCTTCTAAGCCTGAATTAACAGCGGCAGATCATCCGGTTATCCGAAATGAAGAAGCCTGTTTTGAATCGTCTTTTACGGCTATTCAGTTTGCGAAAAAACACAATAGTCGTTTACATATCCTGCATATCTCTACGGCAAAAGAGTTGCAGTTGTTCGGAAATTTACTGCCACTGGAAGAAAAGCGGATAACCAGTGAAGTATGTGTGCATCACCTGCATTTTACAGCAGACGACTACACTCAGCTTGGTTACCGCATCAAATGTAACCCTGCTATTAAAGCTTCACATAACAGGGCAGCATTGTGGGAGGCGTTGTTGGACGACAGGATTGATGTTATTGCTACGGACCATGCCCCACATACGTTGGAAGAAAAGGGATATGAAAGAACTGCTGAAGGAATGCTGGTTGATAGAAATGGGGTGAGTTATGAGCATGCACATGCCGGACTCCCTTTAGTGCAGCATCCTCTATTATTGATGCTGCATTATTACAAGCAGGGAAAAATCAGCCTGGAAAAAATTGCGCAGAAGATGAGTCATGCTGTGGCGGATTGCTTTAATATTGAAAAAAGAGGATATATCAGAGAGGGATACTGGGCTGATCTGGTGATGGTGGATCTCAATAAGGCTACAACAGTACGGGTAGATGATCTCCTGTATAAATGTGGCTGGAGCCCACTGGAAGGGCAAACACTACCTGCGGAGATAACCCATACTTTTGTTAATGGTAACCTGGTATACAATCGTTATGGAAATCAACAGTGGGATGAATCTAATAGGGGCATGCGACTCCGTTTCGATAGGTAATTTTAAATAGTCCTGTTTTTTTATGCAGATAGACAAAACCACCTACAACGATCTTTCTATTTTCAGCCCCGAGGAGGAGTTTTCGGTATTTCATAAAATAGATTTTACCCGCACGGTCGGAGGGCGGGAGCTATTGCGCTGGATGATGACACAGCCGGCAGGCGATCTGAATAAAATCAGGGAAACACAAAATACGATCAAGGTTATTATTGAGGATATAGAGGCCTGGACTTTGAAAATCAGCAATGGTACTATGATGGTAATGGAGCGGTTTTATGATGCCAATGTTGATACAATTCCTACACGCCCCAATTTGCTGAATTCCCTGACTTATAAATGGTTTCATGGACCCGATTATGGATTGATTCGCTACTCTGTGAAACATTTCCGGGATTTTGTTTCGGGGATGTACCTGCTGATAAAACGAATAGAAGAGATACCCCAAGCACCTTCGAAATTGCAATTGTTTGCCAGCCGGATCGCTTCGATTATGCGGGACCCCACCCTGAATTCGCTTTTACAAATAAAGGAAGAACACCTCAACATACAGGATGTCCTCCATTATGGCAATTATTTTAAATACACTTTCAAAAATAAGTATATCGAACTTGCAGACATCTACTATCAGTTGGATGCCTGGTATTCGATGGCAATGGCCGTGAAGAAATATGATCTGGAGTTCCCTGAATTCCTGGATGCCGAAGAGCCCTTCATTAATGCCGAAAAAATTTATCATATTCTGTTGGCAAAGCCCACCTCCTACAACATTCATTTATCGCCACGTACCAACTTTATTTTTTTAACCGGAGCTAATATGGCTGGCAAAAGTACATTCATTAAATCTCTGGGAGTGGCTCTATACCTGGCACACCTGGGCATGGGGGTTCCTGCAAAAAAAATGCAGCTCACATTGTTTGATGGCGTATTGAGTAACATCAATGTGGTAGACAATATCGTAAAAGGGGAAAGTTATTTTTTTAACGAAGTACAGCGTATTAAAAACACGATCCTTACCATCAACGATGGTAAAAAATGGCTTGTATTAATCGATGAATTGTTTAAAGGCACCAATGTACAGGATGCTATGCGTTGTTCCCTGGCGGTGATAAATGGCCTTATAAAAATACGCGGGTCGCTGTTTGTATTATCCACACACCTTTACGAAATTGGTGACGAAATAAGAGACAAACCTAATATTGCTTTCAAATATTTTGAGACCAACATCCATAACGATAAACTCGAGTTTAGCTACCAGCTAAAAGATGGCGTAAGCAATGACCGCCTGGGGTATTTTATTTTAAAGAGTGAAAAAGTGGTAGAATTACTGGAAAGTTTATAGCTGTTGGTTGTCGTTGTATACCTGGTACATCATAGCTGTTCTCTTTTTTAATTTTCTGACAATAGATTGTGGTGAAATCACCTTCAGTCCCTCTCCGAAACCCAACAACTCTCTTTCTAGTTCCAGGTTTGGAATAACGCTGACGCTGAAAAGAACCCCTTCTTTGCTACTCTCCAATAATTGTTGTGAAGGATGCAGTGGCTTGGTGCGTATATAAGGCGATTGATGATGGTCTGCCTGAAATACAATCTCTACAGGGTTGGTGCCGGTGTGCGTAACGCCGATAATATTCGCAAAATAGGTTTGTGCATTAAATTCTTTATTTCTTCGGAATGGCTCGCCCGGTAGTGGTGTAATATTTACCATTCTATCCAGAGCAAGGGTAAGTAGCTGCTTATCTTTTTTTTGCATCCCCAATAAAAACCAGCGGTTTCTGTATTCTTTTAAAAGATAGGGATAGAAAACAATATCACCCGGCCGTCTTGCTTTAAACGATTGATAGCTGATAGTGATAGTAGTATTCTCAATGATATGCTTATAGAGCTGGTCCAGCCATTCCAGCCCTGTAAGCTGTTCATTTTTCTCAAAATCTATAACTGAGGCCTGCTGGTGCTGTTCGCTATAAATCTTGTCTTCCAGTTTGCTGATCATTTCATTTACCTCATTGAAATGATTAAAGCCTTTGAACTGTTTTAACAAATGAGAAACCTCTTGTAGTATATTTAAATCCTGTGTAGTTAAAGGGATATCGGCAATGGAATAATCGGCATCTTCGTAGGTATAATACTTTTTATCAACTACAATTATCGGTGCATTGTAACCCAACTGTTCGCTTCGCATCGCTTTCAGGTCCATCCGGATGGTGCGCATGCTGATCGGTTTGTCAGTCCCTTCATATTCGTACAAAGCATCAGAACAGGCATCAATCAAATCTTCGATGGTCCACTTACGTCTGCGGTTTTGCAGGCATTTGTCAATGGTGCGATAGCGAATGAGGGCATTGCGATTGATCGGCATTTTAAAAGTAAGATAAATGCATTTTTATTGCGAACCAAATTCCTGGATGTTGTTGGAAAAAACCAAAGGCATTAAAGGATCAGCTCCTTAATGCCTTTATGGTCCCTTTGCTTCAACTATGTTTGCTGCTAATATTGCTCCAGCATATATTTTATCACATCGGTGGTGGTTACAATGCCCTTAAGTTCATCATTGTCTACTACGGGCAGCGAGTGATATTCAGCTTCACTGAAAATTTCAGCCACCTCTCTGATTGTGGTATCACTGGTAACGGTACGGGGTTTATCACTCATCACCTGCGGAATATTCAACATGTCAAGCACCGCAGCATCAATGCCTTCCTGGTTATCAAATAAAGCACCAAATGTTAAGCGGTTTATATCTGTACGGCTGATCATGCCTACTACCTTGTTGCCCTCTTTCACAGGCAGATGCCTGATACTTTTGTTTTTGAAGATGGAAACAACTTCATCCAGGCTGCCTTTCTCTGATACGCTTATAACGTCTTTGGTCATTATAGTTGACACTGGTTCTCTCTTTTTCATTTCCTATTTGATTGATGAAATTAAAAGTAGAAAAATTACCAAATGCCTTGTATGACGACCGTCAGCACCAGGAAGAACTTTCATCACCTGCGAACAGCAAACGAAAATGCACGACCGATTATGTAAATATTATTTTGCCGGAAACCCTTTTGTTGCCTTAATTTCTTCTATTTGTAACGTATGCCTTGCCGTGTGAGATGGTATATAGAGGAAAGAATGATAGGCATCTACCAGTCCGAACGGGGACTCCGATATCCGGCTGCGCATATCGTCAATGGAAAAATCATTGAGGTACTCAAGTATTTCAGAACGCTCTGCTCTAAGGTCTTCCAAAGCTTTTGCTGCCGTTTTATAAATTCCTTTTTCTTTGGGTACCATTTCTTTTGGCGCCTGCGCTTTAAAACTTCTGTCGGTCATTGCGTTTATCAGCCCTTCGTCCGTCATTTTTACTTCAGCTTTTCTTTCTGGTGTCGGAGCGAGTTCCATCGTCTTTTTTACATATTCAAGTAACATTTTTTCGGACAATACAATATGTTCCAGACATTGGCTAACCGACCATTTATCCGGTGCGGATTTAAATTGCAATTGTTTTTCGCTGAGCTTCTCCACCGCCGTTTCAAGGTTTTCAAGCGTTTGCTCATAATAATTTACCAGGTAATCTTTATCGTGCTCTATTTGAGCGAAGGAAAAATTCGCTGTTATCAATATAACCAGCGCCAAAAAAAATCGTTTCATATATGTGTAGTTTGGGTATAGAAAATGGATATGGCTATTTTTTCTCTGCCATCTCCTTTAGTTTATTCAATGCCTTCGGCCAGGCTTCATTAAAATAATCAACAAACTCTTCTTTGGTGTCCACGTTCACCATTATAGTGGTAATGCCATTATTTTCGTTGAAAGTGTAATTTTCCATTGCGCCGGACCAGCCCTCTACCTCAGGTCCCTCGGTAATCTCCCGGTCTGCCACCACAACGCCCCGATGTCGGATAGATACCAGTCGATTGGGAACATGGTCTATTATCTCGGCAACCATTCCTTCCCGTTTTCCTTCGTCATTAATACCCACAAACAAAATCTTGTCTCCCTTATTCCATCCGCCTTCGTAAAAGGAACCGGGATTGAATTCTGCCGCCCATTCTCTGTAGGTTTCCTTACCAAGCATCACGGTACTCACTCTTTCAGCAGAAGCACTAATGTCAATTGTATAGCTAAGCATTTTCATGGCAAAAATTTTTTAGTGTTTACTTTCTACATGTCGTTTGAAACTATCTAAAATAGCCTGCCAGCCATCACGCTGCATATCCGCCGGATTTTCGTTTTCAGCTTCAAAATTCGTAGTAACCCGGGTACCATCTCCTTTGTCTTCAAAAGATACAAATACTTTTCGATGATCATCCAATGTGAATTCAATACTTTGGTGTGGCACAATCTTATTGTAGACCCCGGAGAAATCAAAACTAAAACTCCCATCTTTTGCTGCCATAGTGTTACTAAACTTGCCGCCCTCTCTGAACTCGGCGGTAGCGGCCGGACAATGCCAATCAGGAGAGGCCTGGTTCCACTGTTTGATGTCTTCCGGGTTGCTATATGCCTCCCACACAATAGGTAGGGGTGCAGCTATATCTATTACAACAGCAAGCGTCTTGTCTTCCATAGCCCATTTTACTTGTAAAGTTAATTGGGAGGACGATACCACCAATACAATTTTAATACGCTAATTTTCAATCGATTACAGGAAAGTATAATATTTTTTACACTATTGCGTTTATTATAATATATACCGTACAGCCCCGATGGTTAAATTTATTTATATTATTGGACTATTTATTGTGTCGTTTCTGCTGTTTGTGTTTTCTAAAGAAAAGATAACGGAGCAATGCAGCAATGAAACAAGGGGCGTCATCATCCTCAACGATACCAGTCTCAATTTTTTGATTTTGACAGAAGAGAATAAAAAACTGGCACCCCAGACAATTGCCAGGGACGTTGTACTGGTCCATTCCGAAGCTATTGTTAGTGTTTGTTACAAAGTAGATTCTTCAAAACTGGTTGTTGGCAGTGAAATAATACCTGTCAACATCGAAAGGGTTGTCCGCATAAAATAAGCTCCCTCAATAGTTGTAGTTTTGTGTCATGCAAGATGCACAAGCTACTATTCTGGCCATTGAGTCATCCTGTGACGAAACCTCTGCAAGTGTTTGTATTGATGGAAAAATACTTTCCAATATTACCGCCACGCAAAAAGTGCATGAGCAATATGGGGGTGTGGTACCCGAGTTGGCGTCCAGGGCTCATCTGCAGAACATAGTGCCGGTGGTAGATACGGCTATACAAACGGCGAAAGAAAAATGGGGGCAAAACCTGCAATTGCAAAATATGGACGCCATCGCATTTACCTATGCACCCGGTTTGGCGGGGTCGCTGCTGGTGGGTGCACAATTTGCTAAATCGCTTGCCCTGGCTTTAGATAAACCACTGATAGCCGTACATCATATGCAGGCGCACGTATTAGCCAATCTTATAGATACCCCCAAGCCAACATTTCCTTTCTTGTGCCTCACTGTGAGCGGTGGGCATACCCAAATTGTACTTTGTACTTCACCCATCAGTATGGAAGTAATCGGGGAAACTATTGACGATGCTGCCGGTGAAGCATTCGATAAAACAGCCAAAATGCTGGGACTGCCCTACCCCGGCGGGCCATTGGTAGACAAATATGCCAGGCAGGGCAATCCTGATCGATTTCAATTTCCTGAACCGCAAATTCCGGGGCTCAACTTTAGTTTTAGTGGCGTAAAAACCGCCATTCTGTACTTTCTGCAAAATGCCGGAACCAGTAACGTATATAAGGAAGAGTTTTTGGCAACAGAATCAGAAAGAAAAAACTTTATCAACAACAACCTTGCGGATATTTGTGCGTCCGTGCAAAAGCGTATCGTTACTATATTATTGAACAAATTAAAAAAGGCAGCGCGGCAAACAGGCATTTCAAATATCTGTTTGGCGGGTGGTGTTTCAGCCAACAGCGGGCTTAGGAGTAGCTTTTTGTCGCTGGGAGAAACAGAAGGTTGGCAAACTTTTATTCCGGCATTTGAATATTGTACGGACAACGCCGCTATGATTGCCATAACCGGGTATTACAAATACCTTGAGAACCAGTTTGCAGCCATAGATACAGATATCAGTGCAAGAACAGCTATGTAAAACGAAGTAAAGGAATGAGTGTATCAAAAAAGATGATCCTGACCGCCGCCCGAACGCAATATTTTTTGCTATCGGTTGTGTCCCCTTCCTATGCTGCCAAACGTGCTCTTAGATTGTTCTCTACCCCTAATCGCTATTCCCTGCCGGAAACGCCCTTAATTAAACAATCGACAAAACTCACCATGTTGTCAAACGGGTGGCAGTTGAGTGGTTATTCCTGGGGCGATTCAAGTAAAAAAGTGCTGATACTACATGGTTTTGAATCTGCCGCAGCAAAATTCGAGGGGTACGTAACCGGGCTGTTGGAGAAAGGTTACCAGGTTATTGCCTTTGACGCACAAGCCCATGGCAACAGTACAGGCTCAACAATTACGTTGCCGGAATATATTATTAATATAGCCGACGTTCATAAAAACTATGGGCCTTTTAATGCCTATATTGGGCATTCATTAGGTGCTTCTGCCATTATCCATTTTCTAGAATCCGCACCTGATGTGTCGGCTGCAAAAGTTGTACTTATTGCGCCTTCTACAGAAGCCAGCTCACTAATCACCCGCTTTTGCGGGATATTACAGTTGAATAACAAAGTGAAAAACAGACTTCAAAACCTTATTCAACAAAAAACCGGTCAACCGGTAAGTTATTTTTCTGTTATCAGGGCCTTACCCGCTGTTCTATCACAGATTTTGTGGATGCACGATACCGATGATGCTATTACACCTTTTGCTGATGCAGAAAAAGTAGAAAGTTTCGGTTTTCAACATGTTCGTTTCATCCCAACTTCGGGTTTGGGGCACAACAAAATTTACAGGGATGATTCCGTTAAAAATGAGATTATGGATTTCTTGTAATGGCTAATTTTTTTGTCTTTTACGTGTTTATTATAATATTGCAGTTTCTTTTTAAGGTACTGATAAGGATGGTAAAAGGAACAGAAGATTGGCATTATGTACCTTGTTCTTTGATTTTCAACACATTATATCGATTTTAGGAATTAGCAAACAATAATTTCCGAAGATTTTGAGTTTAACCAATACCATGGCAAAAAATTTATTAATAGTAGAGTCCCCGGCAAAAGCCAAGACAATCGAAAAGATTCTCGGAAAGGATTTTGAAGTGAAGAGCTGTTACGGGCATATCCGTGATCTGGAGAAAAACGATATGGGTATTGATATCGAAAATAATTTTGAACCCCGCTATATAGTACCCGGTGAAAAGGAAAAAGTGGTAAAAGACCTAAAGGGGTTAGCCAAAAAAAGTGGTGAAGTATGGCTGGCTACGGATGAGGACCGCGAGGGGGAAGCCATTAGCTGGCATTTATGCGAAGTGTTGGGGCTGAATCCTGCAACCACCAAAAGAATTGTTTTCCATGAAATTACAAAGCCTGCAATAGAGACGGCTGTTCAAAGTCCCCGCTTGTTGGATATGAATCTCGTAAATGCGCAGCAGGCCCGACGCATACTGGATAGAATTGTAGGATTTGAATTATCACCGGTATTGTGGCGTAAAATGAGCATGCGCAACAACCTGAGTGCTGGTAGGGTACAGAGCGTAGCCGTTAGGCTAATAGCGGAACGCGAAAGGGAAATCAACGCATTTGAAGCGATTAGTAGTTTTAAAATTGATGCCTGGTTTACAGCAAAAGACCTTTCAGAAAGGCCTATCAACTTTAAAGCAGAAGGAGCAAAATACAACTCTCCGGAAGATGCAGAACAGTTTCTGAAAAGTTGCACAGGTGCCAGCTATAGTGTAAAGGATATTCAGGTAAAACCAGGAAAACGCTCTCCGGCCCCGCCTTTTACCACTTCTACGCTGCAACAGGAGGCTTCCCGAAAACTGGGTTATGGTGTAAGTCGTACCATGCTGATAGCACAAAAGCTGTATGAAAATGGATACATTACCTATATGCGTACAGACAGTGTTAACCTGAGTGACACTGCCTTGGGCGATATTACCCGTACGGTGAAAGGAATGTATGGCAACGAATATCATCAGTTCAGAAAATTCAAGAATAAGAACGAAAGTGCGCAGGAGGCTCACGAAGCCATCCGTCCGACATATATGAAAAACCTGACGGTGCCGGAAGCTGATTGGAAGAAGCTGTATGAACTGATCTGGAAAAGAACCATGGCCTGCCAGATGGCGGATGCTGAATTGGAAAAAACAACGGCACACATTCTCATCTCTTCTAATAAAAAAGAACTGGTTGCATCGGGTGAGGTACTGAAATTCGATGGATTTCTGAAAGTGTACAGGGAAGGCAGAGATGATGAAGATGACGAAGAAACACAGGAAGGAATGTTGCCACCGTTAACTGTAGGGCAACAGCTACCATTGGTAGAAATGAAAGCTACAGAAAGGTTCAGCCGCCCATTACCAAGATACACAGAAGCTTCGCTGGTAAAAAAACTGGAAGAGCTGGGCATTGGTCGTCCGTCAACATACGCTCCTACTATTTCAACTATTTTGAAAAGGGGGTATGTAGAAAAGAGAGATAAAGAAGGCGTGATTAGAGAATATCGTGTGTTCCTATTAAAGAAAGACATGGTATCTAAAAAGACGGAAAAAGAAACTACCGGTGCCGAAAAATCGAAGTTATTTCCGTCGGATCTCGGCTTGGTAGTAACCGACTTTTTAAAGCAGCATTTTGATGACATCATGGATTATGGGTTTACTGCCCGTATTGAAAATGAGTTTGACGAAGTAGCAGAGGGAAAACTGAAGTGGAATAAAATGCTCAAGGATTTCTATACTCCTTTTAAAAAGGATGTAGATAATACGATCGAAAATGCGGAGCGGATTAAGGGAGAAAGGGAATTGGGTACCGATCCTGAAAGCGGCAAACCCGTAGTCGCCAGAATGGGACGTTACGGACCGATGGTACAGATTGGCAGTGCGGACGACGAAGAAAAACCACGCTTTGCCAAAATACAAGCCGGGCAAAGTATTGAAACGATCACTTTTGAAGAAGCGATGGAGCTTTTCAAAATACAGGGCACATTCGGAGAGTACGAGGGCAAAGAGATTTCAGCAGGTGTTGGTCGCTTTGGTCCCTATGTAAAATGGGGCGATGACTTCATTTCTATCCCAAGAGGAACAGATCTTTCCTCGGTAGACCTGGAGAAAGCCATTTCTTTTATCGAAGCCAAAAAAATAGCAGAAGCACCGGTAGGTACATACGAAGGCAAACCTATCACTAAAGGCAGTGGTCGTTTTGGACCATTTATTAAGTGGGATGGAATGTTTATCAATGTGCCCCGCAGATTCAATTTTGAGTTGCTCACCCAGCAGGAAATGGATGAATTGATTGAAGCTAAAGTAGAGAAAGAAGGCAACCGGTATATCCAACGCTGGGAAACTGAAAAAATATCAGTAGAAAATGCCCGCTGGGGTCCTATTATCAAGTTTGGTAAAAAAATAGTAAAGCTTCCTAAAAAGGCTGATGATACAAAATACACAGCGGAAGATTTGAAGGATGTTCCATTGGATGATATTAAAAAATTCATAGAAGCAGAAATTCCGGGCGCATTTACTAAAAAAGAAAAAAAAGCTGCTGCTAAAAGAGCCCCTGGTAAAAAGGCTGCTCCCGCGAAGAAAACCGCGGCAAAAAAAGCAGCACCCAAGAAAAAATAATCACATTGTGCATTTCAACAAGCCACTTCCTTAAAAGACGTGGCTTTTTTTTATCTTGTACCTTTTTGTTATGAGTACCTTTCTGTACAGCGCTATCAATATATCAAAATCGTTTCCCGGTGTAAAAGCACTTGATAATGTGAGTCTGCATATAGAAAAAGGAAAGGTACACGCATTAATGGGTGAAAATGGTGCAGGCAAATCCACGCTCATGAAAATGCTGATAGGAATGGACATACCCGATGCAGGCTCGATGACACTTCGGGGCAAACCGGTTCAATTTCATTCGGTGCACGATGCCATGCAAGCTGGCTTTGCAATGATCCACCAGGAGTTGTTACCCTTTCCGGAACTAACCGTAGCTGAAAATATTTTTATGGGCCGCGAGCCGGTCTACTTTTCCGGCTGGATCAATCAAAAGAAATTATATAACGATGCCAGAAAGTTATTACAGGAGTTAAAAGTTGATATTAAGGAAACGAGGCGCATGAAGGAACTGAGTATTGCAGAAATGCAAATGGTAGAGATCGCAAAAGCTATTTCCAACGAAGCAGATATTATCATCATGGATGAACCCACTTCTGCCATTTCCGGAAGAGAAGTAAATATACTGTTTGATATTATACGCAGCCTGAAATCCAGGGGTATAGCCATCATTTACATATCACATAAAATGGAAGAAATTCTGCAGATTGCAGATACCATAACGGTCATGCGTGACGGCAGGCATATAACAACACAAGCTGCAGGAGAGCTTACTAATGAACAACTCATTAATCTTATAGTTGGTCGTGAGTTAAGTAGTGTGTTTGATAAACGAAGCAGTCAACCCGGAGAAATATTGCTGGAAGTAAAAGGATTGTCCGGCGAAAAATTCTCCGAAATAAATTTTCATGCCAGGCGTGGCGAAATATTGGGCATAGCCGGTTTGATGGGTGCGGGAAGAAGTGAGATTGCAGAAACAGTTTTTGGACTAAGAAAAGCGACTGCAGGATCGGTATATGTGAAGGGTAAAGAAATTCACAGGTCAAACCCCACCCGTGCTATACAACACGGCATAGGATTGATCAGTGAGGATAGAAAACATAGTGGATTGGTATTGACAGCATCTGTGCGCCATAATATCACCATGGCTTCGTTAAAAAAATGGAGTGGCGTATTGCTCAATCGGGGGGCAGAGCAAAAAATCAGCCAGGAACAAATAAACAGGTTTGGCATTAAAACGCCATCCTCAGAACAGTTGGTGAACAATCTCAGTGGAGGCAACCAACAAAAAGTGGTACTGTCAAAAGTATTACTGAATGACCCTGACATCATTATTTTCGACGAACCGACAAGAGGAATAGATATTGGTGCCAAAACAGAAATCTATGCTATGATGGCGGCACTCGCTAAAAATGGGAAAGCCATCATCATGATTTCATCGGAACTACCAGAAATTTTGGGATTGAGCGATAGAATATTAGTGATTCGGGAAGGAAAAATTGCAAAAGAATTAACGGGTGAAGAAGCTACACAAGAGTTGATTATGCAATTTGCTATGACGAGCCGGGACCAGCCACAAACAGAAACTCAAAAAATTGACTAAACTATAGATTGCTGATATGAAAGCTGTTTCAACTATTTTCTCGAGGTACGGAATTCTACTTTCGCTGATTTGTATATGTATAATATTATCAGTTACTACGCCTAACTTTTTTTCTGCGCAAAACCTTTTGATTGTATTGCGGCAGGTATCCATCAACGGTATACTCGCTATTGGTGTCACTTTTGTAATTATTGCCGGCGGCATCGATTTGTCGCTGGGTTCTGTAATAGCATTAACGGGTGTGGTAGCTGCTAGTTTTGCACATCCGGAAACCTTCCCGTTGATTGTACCACTGCTGCTGGCATTGTTAACAGGTATGATAGTGGGTACTGTTAACGGACTAACCATTACATTGGGAAAAGTAGCACCGTTTATTGTTACGCTCGGGATGATGACGATTGCCCGT
This sequence comes from uncultured Terrimonas sp., assembly GCA_964604365.1. Lineage (GTDB taxonomy): Bacteria > Bacteroidota > Bacteroidia > Chitinophagales > Chitinophagaceae > Agriterribacter. The sequence goes on along the minus strand of CAZRYS010000031.1, from coordinate 15,137 downwards.
GGGCTAGCCCTTGTGTTCAGCAATGGACGACCTGTAACCAATCTGTCTCCCTCTTTTAATTTTATAGGTGGGGGCGATTTGTTGGGCATCCCGGTTCCTATATTGTTGTTTGCACTCATTATTGGGGTGGCTATTATAATACTGAACAAAACCCGCTTAGGACGGTATATATATGCCGTAGGTGGCAATGAAACAGCTGCCAGAGCTTCCGGTATTCGGGTAAACAGGGTAAAACTTTTCGCCTATATTATTTGCAGCACATTGGCCGCATTAGCGGGTATTGTACTGGCATCACGCATTACAACAGGCCAGCCCAATGCCGGGATTGCCTACGAACTGGATGCGATTGCTGCTGTGGTAATCGGCGGCACCAGCCTATTAGGCGGAAAAGGAAGCATCACTGGTACTGTGATAGGTGTTCTGATCATCGGTGTAATCAACAACGGGCTGGATCTACTGAATGTATCTTCTTATTACCAACAAATTATTAAAGGTATCATCATCATTGGTGCAGCCCTGTTGGATAGGAAGAGTTCGAGGTGATCACTGAAATGAGCCGATTTTACAGTCCGATCGCAATGGTTGAACGAAACTTGCTGTATTATCAATCAATTGCTTAAGATTAGATTCTGCAGACGTGTCTGCAAAGTGGCTGTTTGATTCATTTAGATATGTAAATTCGGCTTGCCTCTTTAGTAAAATCTTTCGGAATCACGTCTAAAAAATGTCTAAAAAAACCGATAAAATCAATTGTAAATCAAGCAACTATATATATCAGTTCTAAAAACACGTCTAAAAATATCTAATCCTCGTCTAAACTTTTTGACAAAGTCCATACCTTATCATTTACCTCTATGTCTCCGTTTTTTCTAAGTAACTGTAAGTTGTTTTTAACTTAATTCTTCTTTTGATCTGTATCCAAAACATCTGGTAACTTTTCTAAGAGATTCTTCAAAGCTTTTTTTGTACCTCTTTTGAATTTAGACGAATACTGCAAAATCGCTTTTGACAATATTTGTCATCAATGCCACGCCGCTTCATATAATCAGTTTTTATGTACTTCCATGGCACACCCGATAATGTTGCCTGTGATAGCTGAATATTTATATTGTTCTTTTGTAATCATAGTAAATCACTAAATCAATTCTATCAACATATAAAATCACATAATCAGTCTAATCAGTGGTCATCTCACCCGCCGCGCCAATGTAATTGCCTTTTTAATCTGTTTTGTTTTACCACCGGGATGAAAATAATCGATCATGATAACATAGATCCCTATGCGTAGTTGTTGGTTATTGGCGTCGAGCCCATCCCAGCGAAAACTCCCTTCTGTGCCACAAATAGCATTGTTAACCAGTTTTCTTATCGGTCTGCCATGCGCATCAAAAACGGAAATATTGCAAACATTTCCTGCCGCTGGAAAACGGTAACTAATGGTTAGGAAGTCATCAAACCCGTCATTGTCTGGTGAAAATATATTCGGTGTCAGGCTGAACTCTTCTGTAGCAACTATCGCCTTGAACTGCGAATTCTTATAGCCTGGTGTGCCATACCCTACGGAAGCCGCAGCTGAATGCCAGTTGCTTTTATCCTGCGTAGGTTTATCCGGATCAATTCTTTCCAATGCCACACCTTTTGGATTGGTCACTAATGGAAAATGCCATTTTTCTTCGTATTGTAATGCATCTATTGTTTCTCCTTGCCGGTTAAAAAGCAGGATATGCCCCGCAGTATTTGGCATAGCGGGTAAAGCTGTCATTTCCAAAAAAACATCTGCTTTTTCAGTGCTGTACTGCTGTTGAACGGCTACTGTATTCTCTGAAAGCAATACATACTCTCCGGGAAAGAGCAAATAATCGGCTGATGAGATCTGTCGTAGCAGTCCCGTATTACCCGCTGCCGTGCGATTGTTGAGCAGCAGGTCCTTAAGATTGAGGATGTTAGCACTTCTGTTGAATAATTCAATATAGTCCACACCACTTTCTCGTGGATTAAACAATATTTCATTGAATATTATGTCTCCTGCCGACGGCATCACCGGTTGACCAAATTTTATTGTGGTTGCCGGCATTGCATTGCCGGAACAATCTTTTACACCCGTCACCGTAATACTGTAGGGCGTATTGGCATCCGGTAATGTCGGCATATTCAACACAACACTATTGAAAAAAGGGACAATTGGCCTGGCTGATATAAGCTGAACATTCTGTATAGAATAGTGGTTTATGTTAGCGGCACTTACACTATCCAACGGCTCATTAAAACTGAGCTCTATATCCCTACTATTGGCCACCACCTGCAAGAGCTGCGGCGGTGTGGTATCCGGATTTGGACCAGCTACAGAATTGACAGCACCCGGCGTTCCACCTGAAGGGTCATTACTGGCTATCCAGTTGCCTTTTCCTGTACATGGATTATTAACGTCTATCATTTCCAGGCTCCAACCGCTAACACTTTTCACCTCATTGTCATACCAACTTCTGTCGTAGGCTACAGCATGTATGACTGCTCCCGCATCTGAACGGAGTATTAATTTATCTCCATTTACTCTTAACGTGGGAAAAGACCGTACACCCATAGCCGGAACAAAAGAAGGAAGTCGCGAAGCACCAGTAATAGAACTGATGACCACAAAACTGTCCGGATATAATATGAAACTTTCAGTAATAACTGCTGTCGTAGCGGTATCGCTAATTGTCCAGTTTTGCAGGTTTACAGGCTTTGCAGACCTGTTATATAGTTCAATGTACTTAACAGAAGGTAGCGACGGGGCGGAAGCAGGGTTCGCCATTATTTCCGTAATCACGATATCATGCCTTACGGGTGAATCAAAGTCTGCTGTATAACACAAGCAGGCCATCAGGATGGATAAGGTGTTTCCCATATAGTTAATTTACGAAATAAGAAAGAGATATTAAAACTTCTAAGTGTATTTCAAATTTTCGGTGTGGGCATGCTTTTTCGATCGGTGAGGACACCAATCGGCAGGGCGTTCTACAGACGTGTGAGACACCCATCTGCGAAATTCTGAAATGCACCCAAACTTCTTAATTAAAGTTTAAAACCGCTTGAAACAGCTACCAACCGTAGTTTGATCCGTATATCAGTTTATCTTTGCGCGATGTATTATTTGGTATTGGCATTATTGTACCTGGTTTCATTTCTACCATTATGGGTTATTTACCGGATATCTGATATCGCGGCTTTCTTTCTACGTTTAGCTAAATACCGGCATGGGGTTTTGATTAAAAACCTGTCTATCGCTTTTCCAGAAAAAACGGAGGCGGAGAAGCAGTTGATCATCAGGAAGTTTTATCGAAACTTTACAGATACTTTTCTGGAAGCCGTGAAACTACTTTCCATTTCAGAAAAATCATTAAGAAAAAGAATCCAATTCGACCCCTCCATATTTAATGATTTGCACAAAACCGGTAAGAGCTGCCAGGTACATCTGGGGCACAACTTCAATTGGGAATGGGCAAATGTAAGAGTAGCACGAGAGTTACGATTCACTTATCTGGCGGTATATATGCCAATTGCCAATAAGGTGTTAGATAGAGCATTTCAATATTTCCGTCAAAAAACCGGTACCCGCATGCTGGCGGCTACCAACATGCGGAACGAAATGTTACCTTATAGGGATAAACAATATCTTTTGGCTTTGGTAGCAGACCAAAATCCGGGAAATGCCCATAATGCATACTGGACGGAGTTTTTCGGTAAAATGACCGCTTTTGTGAAAGGTCCGGAAAAAAATGCACGGTTCAATAATATACCTGTAGTATTTGCACGATTTTACAAACCTAAAAGAGGTTATTACGTAGTAGAAACTACGCTGGCCGCTGAAAAGCCGGCTGATCTAAAAGAAGGGCAACTAACTTTAGACTATGTGCGGTACCTGGAAGAAGTGATACGCAAACAACCGGAAATATATCTTTGGAGTCATAACCGATGGAAGACAGCGTTTACGGAGGAATACGAAAAAAACAGGATCACAGGCACGGCAACCCAACCATCCACAACGCCATAGTGCCTTTTACACAAAGATGGAACAGAATATTCGCCAGCTTATTTCTATTTTTGGCGTATAAATTACTTTTTATGAAGAAAAACATTCCCCTGGTTCTAATAGCTGTGGGCTGCTTATTTGCTAACACCAGTGCTTTTGCCCAGAAAAAAAAGAAAAAGGATAAAAACCCTCCGGTTGCTGTAGCGGATACCACCAAAAAAACACCCCCCGCGCCTCCTCCTAAACCTACGATAACTGAAAAAATAAAATCCAGCAGAAAGAAAGAGGGACTTTTTGTTATTTATCAGGATACCACAACAGGTAGTGCGCAATTATATATCAAAAAAGATCAGTTGGGTAAAGACTACATCTATCAAAGCTTTTCGATGGGTGGCCCCACGATATTGTATCTCAATCAGAATATGATTCGCGTCAATTTTATCTTTCAGATCAGCAAGTCATTCGACAAACTTTCTTTCGCCAGCCAAAACACCAACTTCTACTACGACCCGGCTAATGCGGTTAGTAAAGCTGCCAATGTGGATGTTGCCCCGGCAAATTTTTATACCGAAAAAATAGTAGCAGAAGATTCCCTGGGATACCTGATTGCTGCAGATGGATTATTTATCAGCGAAAAACTGGATCCCGTAAAACCTGTATACCCCCCGGGTTTTCCGCCACAGGCTATTTTCAACCTGGGGATGCTCAACAATGCCAAATCATCTTATGACACTATTCGCTCTTACCCGGATAACACAGATATACTTGTAAGCCTGGTATATGATAACCCTATGCCAATCAATACAGGCGGGGGAGATATTACAGATGCCCGTTACAACCGGATTAAGATTCAGCATTCATTTTTGGCTGTTCCGGAAAACAACTATCGCCCACGCAGGGATGACCCCAGAGTGGGATACTTTGGTGCAGAAGTGACAGACCTTACTTCTATTTCACCAACACCTTATAAGGATTTTATCAGCCGCTGGCATTTGGAGAAAAAGGATCCTTCTGCCACACTTAGTGAGCCGGTAGAACCCATCATATTCTGGATAGAAAACACCACACCTGTTGAATACAGGGAGATTATAAAAGAAGCGGGCGAAAAGTGGAATGAAGCTTTTGAAAAGGCCGGATTTAAAAACGCTGTGGTGATGAAAATTATGCCAGACACTGCCACCTGGGATCCGGCTGATATACGTTATAATGTAATCCGATGGGTAAGTAGCCCGATACAAAGATATGGAGCGATCGGCCCCAGCTTCTTTAATCCCAGAACAGGACAAATATTAGGCGCAGATATTACCGTAGAGTGGAGAAGCGGTGCGGGAACGGACAGCTTTGATGACCTCTTTAACGGACATACTGGAGCAAATGATAAAATGAACCTGCCCTGGAATGAAACACAGGACGATGTGGCACGTGTGAGTTTTTCAGCCTCTCATCTCCATAATTGTAATGTTGCACGAGAGCTACAGGCACAATATATTACGGGGCTGACAGTGCTTGAAACACTGGATAACAACCAGGCTGAGGTAAAGCAGATGCACAAAGAGTTTCTGATTTACCTGATCATGCACGAAATGGGACATACGCTCGGGCTGAATCACAATATGAAGGCAAGTCAAATGTTGTCTCCCGCGGACGTCCACAATAAGAGTATTACACAAAAGCTGGGAATGATTGGATCTGTAATGGATTACCCCAGTATCAATGTAAGCTTCGACAGAAGCAAACAAGGAGAATATTATACAACCAAAGCGGGACCGTATGATCTTTGGGCTATTGAATATGGCTACAGATCATTTAATACGCTGGCAGAAGAAGAGGCCGGGTTGAAAAAAATACTGGTCCGCAGCAATGAGCCGCAACTTGCGTTCGGAAATGATGCTGATGATATGCGTTCTCCCGGTGGTGGTATAGACCCTCGTGTGATGATTAGTGATATGAGTAGTGATATGTTAACTTATGCGGAAGACAGGTTTAAATTGGTAAATGCCTTGATTCCTAAATTGAAAGACAAGTATAGTCAACCCGGACAAAGCTACCAGTTACTACGTCAACGCTACCTGATGCTTCAGAGCCAACGGATGCAAATGGCAGATGCATTGAGCAGATATATCGGTGGTGTATATGTAGAACGTGGATATCCGGACCAAAAGCCAATTGACAAACCCTTCACCCCCGTGGAAGTGCAAAAACAAAAACAGGCGCTGGCATTGTTGAATAAATATATTTTTTCTCCGGCAACATTTAACGCTGATGCGGCATTGTTTCCTTATCTGCAAATGCAGCGCAGAGGGTTCAACTTTTTGGGCAAAACAGAAGATTATAAACCACAGTCAACCGTAGCGAACATCCAGTTGTCTTTGCTTACACAATTGCTGCATCCTGTTACTTTGCAGCGAATCAATAATAGCGGCTTATATGGTAACACCTACTCGACCGCCAGTCTCCTGAGCGATTTGAATAACTACTTTTTTAACGAAGACCTGAAGTCGGGAGTGAACCTTTATCGCACTAACCTTCAAACGGAGTATGTAAAGGCACTGGCAGCAATCGCCAACCCTTCAACGCCCGGCAGTCGTTATGATAATGCTTCCACAGCGGCAGCATTGTCAACATTAAAAAAATTGAAAACATTATTAAGTTCGGCTGTGTCGCCCAACGAACAAACCAGAGCACACAGAACCAACCTCAATTTTATTATTGACAAAACACTTGCTGTAAAATAATAAGCGGGCTTATAATGAAAGGAGGCTGTTTCAGCATTTGAAACAGCCTCCTTTCTTATTTAACCCAAACTTAATACCGTTCAGTTAAGGATTTAATTCAAAACTTTCAAACAATTCTCTTGATACTTTTTGCGGAAAAAGTATCCAAAAGCCGCCGGGGAATTATTACACCCAATTCCCCGGAACGCCCTGATTAGGCTTTTGCACTACTGTAGCCTCAACTATAAACCTCTGAATAAAAAAGATTTGCAAAACTTCATAAGACTGATATTTCCCTACTTATTTTTGGATAATTGTTCAGCACAAAGCTATTTGTGCTTAACTAAACCGCATTAAATCGCGGTTTAATAATATTATCTATTCAGGTTTTGCCCCGGGCGGTTGGTCATCGAGTTAAGTGTTGTAATATTCACCAACTGATCATACCGACCGCCAAGGTCACGATAATACACCAATATCGTGTACTCATTTTCTGTCTCCCAGATATTACCCTCCGTTTGATCTGTGAGAAACATCATTTGCCCATTCTTCTTTTCAGCCAGACCATATATATAATCGTAGTAACCCTGCTTTAACCATAAGGTTGTTTGGTACACCCCCTGTCCCTCATTCCATATCATTTTTGCGTCTTCATCTTTCCCATAGTTTGTTAATTGGCCAACAAGATACAGATCCTGTTTATAAGGAACATTGTTAGGTGGTGCATAGGTAAAATTAACCGTTGCATATTCGCCCTGCCAGAATGGGTTTATATTTTCGTTGGTAATGGAGGCATACAGCCCATTGTAATCCCTGTAATACACATACCGTTGCACATCGCGGCTCACATCCGGCACCGTATACAAATCGAAGCCCTGATTGGTATTTTCCTGACGTCGCACCCTATCGCTGAGCAACCGAAAACTCCGAAGATCCAGCCATCGCCATTCCCGCATGGCAGGAAAAATACAATCTGCCTCCGCATTGTATTCATAGGTATTGTTGCGGATAATATTCGGTTTCAGGTTTTGGATGGCGTTGTCCCAACGATTGTTTTGCAAAATAACCACTTTTACCTGCTGCTGCGGATAACTTACATTTACCGTGCCGGCATTTACCGCCAGGTTGATTTTCTGGTGGCTACGGAATACCTGCTGACTAAAAGGTTGCTGCACTTGTGCAGCTACAGACATCTGCCTGTCTACTACCAGGAATCGTTTGGTAAATGCCAATCGGGAAGTGTCACCATTCAAAAAAACCTTCAGAACATAATTACCAGCCTTGGTAGGTACTATGTTGCGGTCTGGAAAGTTGAGTTGATAGTGAGTATAATTGGTGAGGGTTTGCGATGAATTCCTGTAGCTGGTAATACGCTGATTCTGGTACCCTTTTGCGTAGTCAAAATAGCTCATTTGCACAGCCGACCAATCTGCATTCCGAAGCTCAAAATTGTAGTAATAGTTTTTCACGTCGGCATCCATATCGTCAAAGTCAAGTTGCAGTTGATCGCCCCCATTTAGCCTTATAACAGGATAGGCAAGCTGATCTCCATACATCGTTAGTTGTACCGTTTTAATATTGTCCATAAAGATTTTGTCTGGCTCACGTTGTGCCACTACATCACATACAAAAAAAAGAGATAATGTCAGCAATAGCATAGAGGGTCTTCGATTAAACATCGGCTATTTCATTTATCTTCACAATTTAGTACAAAATACGGCGAATTGAATATCGCATCATTTATAGCACGAAGAGTAGCATTTAACCGACAAAAAACTTTTTCCAGAATCATTATCCGCCTGGCTGTTACCGCCACGGCCATCAGCGTAGCCGTTATGATTCTGACGTTGGCATTTGTAAATGGATTTCAGCATGCAGTCAGCCAAAAAGTATTTAGTTTCTGGGGACATCTCCGTGTACAGCATTACGAACAAAACAAAGCGGCCATTGCCGAGGAATCACCGATCAACAAAAATGATACGATTGCTGCCGGAATAAAGGCAATGCCCGGTGTTAAAGCTGTGCAGGCTTTTGCTACAAAATACGCCGTATTGAAGGCAGCCGAATCTATTGAAGGGGTTTTATTTAAAGGTGTAGATAGTAGTTACGACTTTCAGTCGCTTCAGCAGTTTCTCACCATTGGCAGATGGATCGAATACACCGATAGTACCTATAGCCGGGAAATCGTTATATCTGAATATACCGCCAAACAATTGTCACTTAATGTAAATGACCGGGTGCTTATTTATTTTTTTCGGGGAGAAGATCAGCGCCCACGGCCAGACCGGTTGACAATTGTAGGGCTGTATAAAACCAATATGGAGGAGTATGATCAGTTGTATGCCATCGGAGACCTGAAACTGGTACAACGACTCAACGATTGGACGGGTGATCAGATAGGTGGGTATGAGGTGTTTTTGGATGATTATAAAAATATGGACGGCATCAACGATGAAATATTTGCGAACCTTCCGGGTGAATGGGGCAGCAAAACCATTAGAGATATCTATCCTAATATCTTTGACTGGCTACACCTTCAAAATACCAACCGGGATGTAGTATTGGCGGTAATGATCATTATTGCAGTAATCAACCTGGTAACCTGCCTCATTATCCTGGTGCTGGAAAGAACCCGGATGATCGGCGTACTAAAAGCTGTAGGTGCTACAGACTGGACGATTCAAAAAATATTCACCTACCAGGGAATATTGATTGCATGCCTCGGTATTATTATCGGACTTATTGGGGGACTGGGGCTCTGTTATTGGCAGGAGAAAACCGGTTTCCTGAAATTTTGGGATGAAAATGCCTATTATATGTTGATAGTACCAGTGCAGATAGTATGGTGGCAGGTGGGTCTGGTAGTACTTGGAACACTAATCGTTTGTGGATTAACCCTGCTCATACCCTCGATGGTCAGCCGACGGATACAACCCGCAAAAGCCGTACAATTTAGATAGGAGTACTAATCGTTGATATGGTTTTCGGTAGATTTAAGCAATTACTTTAGATGCGCTGCTGCTTTAACGCAATTGTAGAAAAATCAATATCAGGCTTCGTCCGAAATACTTACCGTTTACAGATTATTGAAGGGCTGCTCGAAAAACCGGGTCAGTATCGTGTCATATGTGCTGTATCTGTCAGGCGCCAAAATCAAAGTCTATATGTATGTTTACAAATTGCAATACACATAAAATCTTTTCCAACGTAAAACTGTCATCGTATTCAATAACTCCCCCTAGTTCAGTACTTGTAGGAAAGTCAAATATACTGTCAGGTTTCATCTGATTTATTATACTACATTTAATTGCTCCTTTAAAGATTATGTCGTATTGAAAGACAGTAAGGGCGTGCTCCAATTCTCTCCTCTTTCGCCGCGTCAAACTATAAGATAAACCTGTATCTGCAAATGTTATATTGTATACTTCAGGGACCAGCCACTTTGGAACTATCGGACGATAAATGTAAATTGATGCTAAAAGAATTGTGTCAGTTTTGAAGACTGAGAATCTCCATTCGTTTTTCAAGTTCCACTTTCGAACGATGGAAAGAAATGTATTGTCTTTTGAAAGAGAAATTGTCTTTCTGTTATTCGTAATCAAAGTTGCAATGTGTTCATCTGCATTAAATATGTCAAATTTAACAGAGTTTCGCAAACTTGTTTTTAAGTCAGTATAATAAACTCCGTCACTCGAAATCCGAGTAAATCTTAGCCGGTTCATTCGGTCGGTTTAGGTATAGCAGGCAACGTTTAAGGGCTTTATGCAGCTTGGGAACTAGAATTCCGTGTGCCCATAGCCGCTGCTGATTGAAAAGCTGATGATGAAATTAAGAACTAAAGCTCAAACTTGCTTGGCTCGCCCGTACCACAGCCTGGATTTGCAATTTGTTGATGTTTGCCGGTCGTGTCCAAATTGCATAAAACTCAATATTATGTGCCGTACTTTTCAAGTCCGACCTTAGTTTTTATAACAACTGATTTTGCAATGTAGTCGTGGATTGAACGTCTTTTACTGCTAAAAAGCATTGTTACCATTTCTGCAACTATCCAAACCAAAGTTGATAGCGATATAATTTCTTCTCCAATTTCTGTGTCACCGTAATTGAATGCAAGAATAAAAAGTTGTAACAAAAAAATTACAACTCCTATGCTGTCTCTCAAAAATGCTTGATAAAAAGAAAGAAATTTAGTCTCGTCTTTATTTTGAACTACTTTTATTGATGTAAGTCGCTTTCCAATAGTTTGTCCATACAAAGTGTGTCCAATAATAGAATAAGCATAATAGAGACCATTTTGAATAATTTGCCAACCAATTGACTTTTCAGGTTCCGGTCCAAATAATTCGTTACTTAAAAATAATACTGGCAGAAAAATAATTGCGTCAATTATTGTCGCTCCAAACCTTTTTAAAAAAGTTTGATATTTAATGTTTACAGTTTCGGTCATTTTAATTGTTGCTATGTGTCTTGCTGCTCAAAAGTTTTTTGGTCAAGGTTGCAGTAATTGTCAAACCGTGTACTGTGTCCGCTTGCTTATGACTTGAGCAAAAGTCCACCTGTTACCAGGAGCCCAGGTTGGGCGAAGTATTTCTTAGTCTTTAACTGATAAAATGTTTTCTATTCTTGATTGAACTTAAATGATTTTGAAATTTTGTCGAAAGTCCCCCTGTACTTCAAAGCATCTTTGGTTTGAGTCCCAGCGGTTATTATATATGCGATTCCGTCTTTGGGATAAATATATGAAACTATGGTAGCTTTAATACCTTGCGACTCCATATTATAACTATACCAAACACCTTTTAAATCATCTCCAAGAATTTCTCCGTCCGCTAAAATATTTGCACTTGGAATTCCTTTTTCTATTGATCGAATCGTCCCTTTTAAATATTCTTCCAAACTTAAGTTTTGCATAAACTCATTAGCAACATTAACGCTTGTATTTGGGTCGTCCTCTGTTTTGGGTGCCGAAATGTAGTAATAGTCAACGCCATAGTTATTTCTATGTGTCGTTGTCCAACCATCTGGAATATAAAGGCTATACTTTTCTGTACCCACATTCATGTTTGTCGGGGCTGGTGCATTTGCTACAATTTCATCAGCGGCCTTTCTATACTTACTCTTACAAGAAGTCGTAGCAAGGAAAACGAATAGGGAAATAAAAATCACTCTCATTATCAAGTTTTAGATCGGTTTGCGTTATGTGCTGAAAAGTTGTCGAAGATATTGCCACCAACGTTTAAGGGCTTTCTGCTGTGCTGGTATTCTGTGATTCGTCCACCCCGAAACATAAGCCCAATGTTGTAACTAATGTTGAAGATAAAATATTTTGCTCATCTGTGATGCTGAAGCAGGAACTAAAGCCGATTAGCGAACAAAAAATTGAGCGTTTATTCATTAGCCAGCATAGGAACCCAGGTCATATGCCGCTTTATTCAATTCTGAGTTCGGCTCTTTCACAATTAACACGAATCATTCTTTCACTTTCAAACGTGAAAATAATGTCGTCATTTTCTTTTGGAAACAATCTGTCCATTAATCCATAATCTTCTTCCCTATAATCATTGTCAAAAAATGTTATTCCTGAAAGACAAAAGTCGTCTTCTAAAAGTTCTTTGCTTGGTTGAATTTGCTTTAGAAAAGAATAATTAGATAAGATAAATAAAAGACTATTACATTTCACAATGTCTGCCCAACTTCCTTTTGATTTAATAAAGTATAAATGAATTTGACTTTCTGATATTTCCGTCCTGTCAGCGAGGAAGTCAAAATTGTTATGTAAGTCATATTCAACACCGTCGGATTTTACTTCAGTAAATGATATGATTTCAAAATTTGCAATCATTCTTTTTTTGATGTCTTTAATAAGCATTTCAGCTCTTGCAGCCTTCTTCCAAATTCGTCCTCCTCCAAGTTAAAGAGCAATGGATTATGTTCTTGTGTCCTTGCAATGACCATTACCAATTGTCCGAATCTATAGTCTGGGTTTTCTGTCCACAATTTTTCTAACTCTTCTAAAAATGGTCTTATGCGTTTAGGGTCTCTCATAAAGTGGCATATAACGGTTCGGGGCTTTCTGCTGTGCTGGTATTCTGTGATCCGTTCAGCCCGGAACATAAGCCCAATATTGTTACTGATGTTGAAGATATATTATTTTGTTCATCCGTGATTCTTCTGTTGGAACTGTAGTTGATTAGTAATTTGCTGTTGATGTTTGGTTCTTCAGCCAGTATAGCAGAAAACACAGGTTATACCCAGCCTTATTCCATTTTTGGATTAAGCCCCTCTTGTTTAAGAAGTGTTGTAAATAGCTTCAAATCTTTCTCCAAATCAGCTACAGTTTTCAATTTTGTAAGTCTCGTGTTATAGTACTTAACAAGACTTCCAATTCTAAATTCCATATTGTGTAGCTTGAATTTTTCAGTCAAACGCTTGTATTCACATTTGTCAATTTTCCTCCATTCTACCGCTGTCTCAAATTCTATTGTATGTCGTCCTTTTTCTTTGGATATGTCCATTTTTAGTATGAAACCATTAAGCTTTCCTTCTTTTATTTCTTCTGCTAATGCCCATTTTGAATTATCATCGATAAAAGCTTTGTAGAATCCTATACTCTCAATATTGTTGAAAGGCGGTTTTGAAAACGCTTTTTTTCTAGATTTATGATTAAATGTCCAACCAATATATCCAACAAGCAAACCCAAAATAGGAAAACCAATACCTGCCGTTAATAGTATAGCGCACAGTAATTGTCCATTTGGTAGACGACCTTCAGAAAAATATGCAATTACAAAAACTATGCAAACAAATCCCAAGAAACTTAGAGAGATTCTCAAGAAAAAGGGCTTCAATTTGTCTTTGTTCAAAGTGAGAAATGTGTCCATATAAGGTTGGGTATAACGGTTAACGGCTTTGTGCAGGTGTGGAATAGCATTCCGTCTGCCTGGAACCGCTGCCCGGCTTTATTTTATAGTTGAATTTACGTACAAAAGTTGATAGTTATTCGTCAAGCTGAAACCGAACCTGAGCAGTGAACAAAGGCCGAGAACATATTCTTAAGCCACACTTGCACAAAACCGAGGTTGGCAGCCGTGTACTGTCGGAAGACAGAACAAAATCAAAAGTTTGGATCTATATCAAAGTTCCAGTTTCACTATCTGTCGCTTGTCGTGTCCAGCCTGTAAAAAATGGTTGCTCAATTATGTTCCTGCGTGTCGGGTCGCAATAAAGTGTTAACTGTAATCTGTGTCCAACCCAAAACAACTGCAAACCTAAAACCTGTTTCCGAGCCAAGCCCTGTTGAGTTATATCGAGCGTTGGGTCACCCTTAGTCCTTTAAAACCTATAGACCTTTTTTTAAAAAATTCTTTCTTTTTATTTTTTTCTGTCCGGCTGCGGAAGAAATCTGTGTCAATCCAAAAGGAAACTGTCCTGCGAAACCTATATAAAAAAGAAGCGTGGATTCGCTTGGTTCTATTGTGCAGATTCAAGCAAACCATTTTTTGTCTTGCCATAAATTCTATTGCTTGGTTTATCGCTCAATCGTAGTCGAAGTATGTCGATCGGTATTGCTTTCTGTCCAACCCAGAATTATTGTTTATGGAAGCATCTCTCGCCGAAAAGTACACCCCACATGGCTGCCAACGGATAAGGGCTTTCTGCTGTGCTGGTATTCTGTGATCCGTCCAGCCCGGAACATAAGCCCAATATTGTTACTGATGTTGAAGATATATTATTTTGATGATCTGTGATTCTTCTACTGGAACTAAAGCTGATTAGCGATTTGCTGTTGATGTTTTATTCTGAAACCGGCATGGCAGAAACCAGGTTGTGCGCAGGCGATAAAGTTTATCGTCTATCGATTCGGTTCGAAGTACTCACATGCATGGAAGAGACCTATCTAAGTAAAACTTCTTTGATCAACCTAGGTTGCCAGAAATCTCTGCTTCAAGTCTATTCAATTTTCAACGCACGTATCGTTTCCTCCATGCGCATTTCAAAACTACTTTTCCCAATAAATTTCACAGATTTAGAAATATCAATTTCTTCTGGATTCCATAGTTTAAAGTCAAAAGGTCTAAGGGACATGCCCCCTTTGCTAAGACTCAAATCAGCACTGACAGTTTTAGAGATTACAAATTTGCGATATGCTTCTACATATGCAGCAGAATCAGAATCTTGAAAAATATGTTCACCAGCTCGATATTTTATAACAGAGTCGCCTTTGTCTGTCACTAATTTTACGGCCTCAATATAGATGTATGGCTTCTTCTGATGACAACTAATCAAAAAGAAGAGGAGCCCGAAATACTGAAATTTTTTCTTCATCTGTTCAAATGGGAATAGCTGCTTGCGCACAACGTTCAACAGCTTTGCGTTCGGCAGGGTATTTGAAAAACGTCCAGCTTGGAACT